>NZ_LRSE01000002.1 GCF_001634625.1 Croceicoccus bisphenolivorans
CCGACACCAGCCCCGTCTGCGCCAGAGCGGCTACGAAGGCCCGCTGGACTTCCGGTGTCAGGCGGGCATGGGCGGCCCGCTCTACGGGCGTGAAGGGGAAGGGATCGGACATGGGCGCGCTCCGGTGCGGGGGAATTGCTGGGGCGCGGGGAGATAGTGCGGAAATGGGGGTGTAGGAAAATAAAATGTCGGCGAAATGATGGGAGTAGGTTCCACAGCAGATTGCGTGCGAAGCTATAACCGCCTATCTTTAGACCATGAGCAAGGGTTGGAAAGCACGGAAGCCTTCAAGCTGGTCCTCGACAAAAAGGGGCTCCACGACCTCCAATAGCGTGGAGTGTCGTACTGATGCGTCAAAGTCTGGCGTGACATACCGCGATAGGAAGACTGGAATGTTCTCCTCCGAATCCGGCGCACCTTCAAAGTACCTTTTCAATAAAAAAGTGTCTAGAAGTGTGTCGTTACCAGATGGCCGAACGATCACGACACTACGGCGCGATATTCTTGATAAAGCTGTGTCGCGTGATGAGAAGAACAAGTAACTTATAGGGTTATTTGGTGGAAAATAGTGACAAAGAGAGCGGTTCTGGTCAGCAAGAGCCAAAAGGTGATGTCAAGCCTACCTCTGCTCCACCCTACAGTAAGGCGTTCGAGAATTTCGTCGAAAACCCTGATGATGTCGTGGGTTTGTTGGCCTATGCTCTTTATAAAAGGTCAATAAAAGAGGATATTATGCGGGGTCAGAATGTTCCCGGATACTCTAGAAATCCTCAAATTACAGTTGTTTCGGCATTCAGGAGTAATTCTGAAATTTTAATAGCTGATATCGTTCAGAGGGCTATTTTGGAAGCTACTCCCGATATCGAGCAGAATGCGACTGCTAGTGCGATAATAAGTTCTGCAAATAGTGTAAAAACACATATCGATGATAAGACAAGTTTTAAAAATGCGTTGATTGCAAATATTTTTGCGTGGCTAATATCGATATCGATAGTTGCTATAATTCTTTTTATATCGGGCAAGGCAGACGTGGCGCAGGTGTTGGCGCAAGAAGCGCTCACAGCGTCGCAGGTGCAGTCGGATAGCGTTAAAAATGAGTCGTTGATCGAGGTTGAAAGCAAGGTCGACGATCGTGAAAGTGTAAGCCAATGATCAGAGGGATATCCAGAGTTGTATCGGCCGATCAATTGGAGGTTGGGAGATTTTATCTGACCTCATTTGGCGGTGACGAAAGTTTCATCATCCAATGTGTTGAGAATGAGCGTGCCACAGAAGATCGCGATAGAATTTTGGCGCTTTATTTCGACAGGATAAATGAAAATCGACTCTTTGTAGGAGGATTTCCTGGTACGAATGTTTTTGCGGAACTACTGCCTGTTGCGGTGCGAGTTGATCCCCCATCATTTTCGGGTACTCAATTTTCTACGAATTTACGAAAGGATTTGCTGATCGTTGCCGGCAACGAGCCAATCGCGATTGCTGGCACAGGCCGAGGCTGGGGCTGGGCTGCAGTGAATATGTTCACTGGTAAAATTGTTAATGCCAATGAGCTGGGTGCTTGGGTCTCCTTTGCGAGTTGGTCATTGGTTTATGATGATGACGAAGGCGAGATCGAAATTATTTCGTTTGGCGACGATCAAGAGTAGTTTGGGAAAGTTGGTTAACCAGCCATAGTTGGCTCCGCAGTTTTTTGTTTTAGCCCCTCAAACGCCGGGCGCGGCGCGTCCGCGCCGCTTGGCTTCCTCGCATAAGCTCGGGCGGCCGTTCGGCCTTGCGGGTGTCGCTTCGCGCCCCGACCAGCTTGCGGCGCAGAGATCAGGTGTTATGGCCAGCACCTCGGGGCACCGCAGGTGACTCCCGCAAGCGCGAACGCGCGCCGCCGCTTATGCGGCGAAGCCAAGCGGGCCGGATGGCCCGCGCCCGGCGTCTGAGGGGCCAAACAAAAAGCAAACATTGACCCCACCCCCGAATCCGCGTAGGGGCGCGCCCAATCTCGGTGTTGGATTTGTCCAACGCCGCTGACCATAGAGCTGAACATTGCCGGTGAGTTGAGGGCCAGCCCCTCGGTTATCCGTCAAAGTAACCTGCCTTGCAGGTGGAGCGTTTCGGTTCGTGCGATGCCCGATGATGCGGCCTTTATATATAGGGCCGCTCGCCGCATTCGCCCGATCCATTCCTTCCATCGCTGGCAAACGGCTCGGCCAAGTTTTTTGGCCCGATCCCATTCGCATCCTGTTCCGGAGCGCGGGGGAGGGCGCAACCCGACCGGGGAAACCCGGCGGCCAAGGAAGGAAGCATAATGCCAACTATCAACCAGCTGGTCCGCAAGGGCCGCGTTCCGCAGAAGGCCAAGAGCAAGGTCCCTGCGATGGAGCAGAACCCGCAGAAGCGCGGCGTTTGCACCCGCGTCTACACCACGACCCCGAAGAAGCCGAACTCGGCACTTCGCAAGGTTGCCAAGGTGCGCCTGACCAACGGCCGCGAAGTCATCAGCTACATCCCGGGCGAAGGCCACAACCTGCAGGAGCACTCCGTTGTGCTTATCCGCGGCGGCCGTGTTCGCGACCTTCCCGGCGTTCGCTACCACGTCCTTCGCGGCGTGCTCGATACGCAGGGCGTGAAGGACCGCAAGCAGTCCCGCTCGAAGTACGGCGCCAAGCGTCCGAAGTAACGCGCACCCGCTTCCATCCGTCATCCCCGCGCCAGAAAATCTTGGGGCGGGGATCCAGTGCGGACCGGAAGCATGGTTTGAGTTTCAATCGCTGCGTTTTTCCCTCCGGATCCCCGCCTGCGCGGGGATGACGAACCGGGAAATCCAGCGACAAGAAAGAAGGAATTAGCGACATGTCACGTCGTCGTCGTCCCGAGAAGCGGGAAATCCTGCCTGATCCGAAGTTCGGAGATCAGGTCCTGTCGAAGTTCATGAACAATCTCATGCTCGACGGTAAGAAGGCCGTTGCCGAAAAGATCGTCTATGGCGCTCTCGACACTGTCGAAGCCAAGGCCAAGAGCGATCCTGTGCAGCTGTTCCATGACGCGCTGAACAACGTCATGCCGCAGATCGAGGTCCGCAGCCGCCGCGTTGGTGGTGCGACCTACCAGGTCCCCGTCGAAGTCCGTCCGGAACGTGCACAGGCGCTGGCCATCCGCTGGCTGATCACGGCTGCGCGCAACCGTCCGGAAACGACGATGGCTGCACGCCTGTCGGGCGAACTGCTGGATGCCTCGAACAACCGCGGCAACGCCGTGAAAAAGCGCGAGGACACCCACCGCATGGCAGACGCCAACCGCGCGTTCTCGCACTATCGCTGGTAAGATGCATCAAGGGCGCGGTGGGGCATGCCTGCCGCGTCTTCAGATGGTCATATTAGTCACTATATGGGGCGGGTCCGGACCGGACCTGTTCCGAACACCACCCAGAAGCCCCTAAGGAATTTTCCATGGCGCGCGAATATCCGCTGGAACGCTATCGCAACATCGGCATCATGGCCCACATCGATGCCGGCAAGACGACCACGACCGAGCGTATCCTCTACTACACCGGCAAGTCCTACAAGATCGGCGAAGTCCACGACGGCGCCGCCACCATGGACTGGATGGAGCAGGAGCAGGAACGCGGCATCACCATCACCTCGGCTGCGACCACGACCTTCTGGACGCCCGAAGACGCGACGATGGATCCCCGTTCGGAGCCTGACGCTCTGCGCGCGAACATGCCGAAGTACCGCATCAACATCATCGACACCCCCGGCCACGTCGACTTCACCATCGAAGTAGAGCGTAGCTTGCGCGTGCTGGACGGTGCCGTTGCGGTCTTCGACGGTGTAGCTGGCGTCGAACCCCAGTCCGAAACCGTGTGGCGCCAGGCCGACAAGTACGGCGTTCCCCGCATGTGCTTCATCAACAAACTCGACCGCACCGGCGCAGATTTCTATTACTGCGTACAGTCGATCGTGGACCGCCTCGGCGCCAAGCCGCTGGTGATCTACCTCCCGATCGGCGCGGAAAGCCAGCTGAAGGGCGTTGTGGACCTCGTCAACAACCGCGGCATCGTGTGGCAGGCCGAAGACCTGGGTGCGAAATACGAATTCGTCGACATCCCCGAGGACATGGCCGACAAGGTTGCTGAATACCGCGAGCAGCTGATCGAGACCGTCGTCGAACAGGACGACGACGTCATGGAAGCCTATCTCGAAGGTAACGAACCCGACGTCGCGACGATCAAGCGTCTGATCCGCAAGGGTACGATGGCGCGTGACTTCGTTCCCGTGACCTGCGGTTCGGCGTTCAAGAACAAGGGCGTGCAGCCCCTGCTCGACGCGGTTGTCGACTACATGCCGTCGCCGCTCGACGTCCCGGCCATCAAGGGCGTCCTGCCCGACAGCGACGAGGAGGCCGAGCGGCCTTCGAGCGACGAGGCTCCGTTCTCGGCGCTGGCGTTCAAGATCATGAACGACCCGTTCGTTGGCTCGCTGACCTTCACCCGCATCTATTCCGGCAAGCTCACCAAGGGCTCGGTCCTGAACTCGGTGAAGGACAAGAAGGAAAAGATCGGCCGCATGCTGCTGATGCACTCCAACAACCGCGAGGACATCGACGAAGCGTTCGCCGGCGACATCGTCGCTCTGGCGGGCATGAAGGATACGACGACGGGCGACACCCTGTGCGATCCGGCAAAGCCGATCATTCTTGAGCGTATGGAGTTCCCGGAACCCGTCATCGAGCTGTCGGTCGAACCCAAGACCAAGGCCGACCAGGAAAAGATGGGCATCGCGCTCAACCGCCTGGCGGCCGAGGATCCCTCGTTCCGCGTCTCGACCGATCACGAATCGGGCCAGACGATCATCAAGGGCATGGGCGAGCTTCACCTCGACATTCTGGTCGATCGCATGAAGCGCGAATTCAAGGTCGAGGCGAACGTAGGTGCGCCGCAGGTGGCATATCGTGAGTACCTCGCGAAGCCGGTCGACGTTGATTACACCCACAAGAAGCAGTCGGGTGGTTCGGGTCAGTTCGGTCGCGTGAAGGTCAAGATCGCACCGGGCGAGCGCGGGCAGGGCTTCGTATTCGAAGACCAGATCAAGGGCGGTAACATTCCGAAGGAATACATCCCGGCCATCGAGAAGGGCTTCCGCGAGCAGGCCGAGAGCGGCTATCTTGTCGGCTTCCCGATCATCGACTTCACCGTCACCCTCTACGACGGTGCGTACCACGACGTCGACTCGAGCGCGATCGCGTTCGAAATCGCCGGTCGCGGTGCGATGCGCGAAGTCGCGCAGAAGTCGGGCATCAAACTGCTCGAACCGATCATGAAGGTCGAGGTCGTCACGCCCGAGGATTACCTCGGCGACGTGATCGGCGATCTCAACTCGCGTCGTGGCCAGATCCAAGGCACCGACAGCCGCGGCAACGCACAGGCGGTCGAAGCTTTCGTGCCGCTGGCCAACATGTTCGGCTACGTGAACGAGCTGCGGTCCTTCACCCAGGGCCGTGCGCAGTACACGATGCAGTTCAGCCACTATGACGAGGTTCCGGCGAACGTCGCGGCCGAAGTCAAAGAAAAGCTCGCCTGATCGCGAGCAGGGGTAACGGAGAAGCTTGCACAAGCCTCTCCAACGGTCTAGGGGCGGCGCCTGATTCAGCGGGTGCCGTCTCTGTCCCGCCTAAAATCAAACACGATCAATTGATCCAGACGAACAGAGGTTTTTAAAATGGCGAAAGCTAAGTTTGAGCGGAACAAGCCGCACTGCAACATCGGCACCATCGGTCACGTCGACCACGGCAAGACCACGCTGACCGCGGCCATCACCAAGGTCCTCGGCGCTCCCGTCGACTTCGCGAACATCGACAAGGCTCCCGAAGAGCGCGAGCGCGGCATCACCATCTCGACCGCGCACGTCGAGTATGAGACCGACGCTCGCCACTACGCGCACGTCGACTGCCCGGGTCACGCCGACTACGTGAAGAACATGATCACCGGTGCCGCCCAGATGGACGGCGCGATCCTCGTTGTGAACGCTGCTGACGGCCCGATGCCGCAGACCCGCGAGCACATCCTGCTCGCTCGCCAGGTTGGCGTTCCGGCTCTCGTCGTGTTCATGAACAAGGTCGACCAGGTTGACGACGCCGAACTGCTCGAGCTCGTCGAACTCGAAATCCGCGAGCTCCTGTCGAGCTACGATTTCCCGGGCGACGATATTCCGATCATCGCAGGTTCGGCTCTTGCCGCTCTCGAAGGTCGCGACGCCGAAATCGGTGAAGACAAGATCAAGGAACTGATGCAGGCCGTGGATGACTACATCCCGCAGCCGCCGCGTCCGACCGACAAGCCCTTCCTGATGCCCGTCGAAGACGTGTTCTCGATCTCGGGTCGTGGTACGGTTGTTACCGGCCGCGTCGAAACTGGCATCATCAAGGTTGGTGAAGAAGTCGAGATCGTCGGCATCAAGGACACCAAGAAGACGACCGTCACCGGCGTTGAAATGTTCCGCAAGCTGCTCGACCAGGGTGAAGCCGGCGACAACATCGGCGCTCTGATCCGTGGCGTGGCTCGTGAAGAAGTCGAGCGTGGTCAGGTCCTCTGCAAGCCCGGTTCTGTTACCCCACACACCGAGTTCAACGCAGAAGTCTACGTCCTTTCGAAGGACGAAGGTGGCCGTCATACGCCGTTCTTCGCCAACTACCGTCCGCAGTTCTACTTCCGCACGACCGACGTGACGGGCGAAGTGATCCTGCCGGAAGGCACCGAAATGGTCATGCCGGGCGACAACGTCACCATCGGCGTGAAGCTGATCGCTCCGATCGCGATGGATGAAGGTCTGCGCTTCGCAATCCGCGAAGGTGGCCGCACCGTCGGTTCGGGGGTTGTCAGCACGATCACGAAGTAATATAGGCACGCGCGTCGGCGGGGTGATTCACTCCGCCGGCCGGAATTTCCGGAAGGGCCGCCCCTTCCCCGCGCAGCTCGAAAACGCAGCTGCGATGGTGAGGCGGGGCGGTTCTTTCTTTTTTGGAGAAGGGTCGTTTCCCTTTTCCTTGGCTCTTTCGCATCGGTATTGGACATGGAAGCTCAGAATATCCGCATTCGCCTCAAGGCGTTTGACCATCGCGTTCTCGATCAGGCTACTGGCGAGATCGCCGAAACCGCACGCCGCACCGGCGCGCTTATTCGGGGCCCCATTCCGCTGCCGACGCGTATCGAGAAATTCACCGTGAACCGCGGTCCGCACATCGACAAGAAGTCGCGGGAGCAGTTCGAGGTTCGTACCTACAAGCGGCTGCTCGACATCGTGCAGCCCAACGCCGCCACGGTGGACGCGCTCATGAAGCTCGACCTTGCTGCCGGCGTAAACGTGGAGATCAAGCTGGCCTGAGCCGGCTCCGGTCTTCGCGGCTGCCGCTAACGGCGGCGAAGACTTAGGGATACCGCCGGAATTCGTTCCGGGCTGCGTCCCCCGTCTCGCTCTCTTCCGAAAGGCGGAGGGCATTATCAGCCCGGACGGGGCGACGCATGATAAATCAGGGCTGACAAGCACCGTGGGATGGGCCTTCGGTGCCTCTGTTAGGAGATTGGATCATGCGCACTGGCGTGATCGCCAAGAAGGTCGGGATGACCCGCCTTTTCCAGGAGGATGGACGTCACGTTCCCGTGACCGTTCTTGCCCTGGAAGATTGTCAGGTTGTTTCGCACCGCACGATGGACCGCGACGGTTATGTCGCCGTCCAGCTCGGCGCGGGTGAGGCGAAGCTTAAAAACGTCGCAAAGCCGCAGCGCGAACATTTCGCGAAGGCTGAAGTGACCCCCAAGATGAAGGTCGCTGAATTCCGCGTCGAGGCCGAAGACGGTCTCCCGCCGGTCGGTGCCACCATCAGCGCGGAACATTTCATCGCTGGCCAGAAGGTCGATATCACCGGTCACACGCAGGGCAAGGGCTTCGCCGGCGCCATGAAGCGTTGGGGCTTCGGTGGTATGCGTGCCACCCACGGCGTGTCGATCAGCCACCGTGCTCACGGTTCGACCGGTAATCGCCAGGATCCGGGCCGCGTCTTCAAGAACAAGAAGATGGCCGGTCACATGGGTGATCGCCAGCGCACACAGCAGAACCTCGAAATCGTGCGCACCGACGCCGATCGCGGCCTGCTCTTCGTCAAGGGTTCGGTTCCGGGCGCGAAGAACTCGTGGCTCGTCGTGACCGACGCCGTGAAGCTGCCGCTTCCCGAAGGTCTGCCGTTCCCGGCGGCCCTGCTCGAGAAGAAGAGCACTCTGCCCGAGCACGAGGAAGCCCCCGCCGGCATGGTCGAGGCAGCTGCCGAGCACGAAGTGCAGCCGGAAGTATCCGCTGAGCAGCAGGAAGTTCTGCTGAACGGGCAGGAAGCCGGTGCCGACACCGAAAACAACGCTGCCGATGGCAGCGAGAACAAGGAGGGCTGATCCGTGAAGGTGAAGGTCCAGAAACTCGACGGCAAGGCGTCGGGCGACATCGAGCTGAACGACGACGTCTTCGGTATCGAGCCGCGTGCGGACATCCTGCACCGCGTCGTCACCTGGCAGCTGTGGAACCGTCGCGGCACCGCCCGTCCGACGCGTGAGCGTTCGGATGTAGCGCGCACCGGCAAGAAGTGGGGTCGCCAGAAAGGTGGCGGTACCGCTCGTCACGGCGACCGTGCTGCTCCCGTCTTCATCGGCGGTGGTAAGGCTCATGGTGCCCGCAAGCGCGATTTCGACATCTCGCTGAACAAGAAGCTCCGCGCGCTCGGTCTGAAGATGGCCCTGTCGACGAAGGCGAAGGACGGCCTCGTTGTCGTTGACTCGCTGGAACTCGCAGACGCGAAGACCAAGGCGCTCAAGGCCCAGTTCGAGAAGCTCGGCTTTGGCGGCAAGGTTCTTGTCATCGATGGTGACAGCGTCAACGACGGTTTCCGCAAGGCTGCGGGCAACCTGCCGGGCGTCAATGTCCTGCCGGCCGTCGGCGCGAACGTCTATGACATCCTGAAGCACGACACGCTGATCCTTACCAAGGATGCGGTCGAAAAGCTGGAGGCACGGTTCAATGGCTAAAGCCAAGGAAATCGACGTGCGGCATTACGACGTGATCGTTGCCCCGCACATCACCGAGAAGTCGACGCTTCTCTCCGAACACAACGCCGTCGTCTTCAAGGTCGTCGAAAGCGCGACGAAGCCGCAGATCAAGGAGGCTGTCGAAGCGCTGTTCGACGTCAAGGTCACCGGCGTTAACACCATCGTCCAGAAGGGCAAGGTGAAGCGCTGGAAGGGCAAGCCCTACAAGCGCGTCGACGTGAAGAAGGCGATCGTGACGCTGGCCGACGGCCAGTCCATCGACGTCACCAGCGGTATCTGAGGCTAGAGACTGATGGCACTGAAGAACTACAAACCGACTTCGCCGGCCCGCCGTGGCCTGGTGCTGGTCGACAAGTCGAGCCTCTGGAAGGGCAAGCCTGTCAAGGCGTTGACCGAAGGCAAGCGCAAGACGGGTGGCCGCAACAACAAGGGCCACGTGACTTCGCGCGGCATCGGTGGCGGCCACAAGCAGAAGTACCGCTACGTCGACTTCAAGCGTCGCAAGTGGGATGTTCCCGCTACCGTCGAACGTCTTGAGTACGACCCGAACCGCACCGCGTTCATCGCGCTCCTCAAGTACGAGGATGGCGAGCAGGCCTACATCATTGCGCCGCAGCGTCTTGCGGTCGGTGACACGGTCGTCGCGTCGGAAAAGGCCGATACCAAGCCGGGCAACGCGATGCTCCTGTCGCAGATGCCGGTCGGTACGATCGCTCACAACCTGGAAATGAAGCCGGGCAAGGGTGCGCAGATTGCGCGTTCGGCCGGCACCTACGCCCAGATCGTCGGTCGCGACCGCGGCATGGTGATCGTGCGTCTTTCCTCGGGCGAGCAGCGCTACCTTCGCGGTGACTGCATGGGCACCGTCGGTGCCGTGTCGAACCCCGACAATTCCAACCAGACGCTGGCCAAGGCCGGTCGTCGTCGCTGGATGGGCGTGAAGCCGCTGACCCGCGGTGTTGCGAAGAACCCGGTCGACCACCCGCACGGTGGTGGTGAAGGCCGCACCTCTGGTGGCCGTCATCCGGTTACCCCGTGGGGCAAGCCGACCAAGGGCGCCCGCACGCGCAACAACAAGCAGACGGACAAGATGATCATCCGTTCGCGCCACGCGAAGAAGAAGAGGTAAGCGGTAATGGCTCGTTCGCTCCGCAAGGGTCCGTTTGTTGACCTCCACCTGCTGAAGAAAGCAGAAACCGCCCAGGAATCGGGTGGACGTGCGCCGATCAAGACTTGGTCGCGCCGTTCGACGATCCTGCCCCAGTTCGTTGGCCTGACGATCAACGTCTACAACGGCCAGAAGCACATCCCCGTGTCCGTTAACGAGGACATGGTCGGCCACAAGCTCGGTGAATTCGCGCCCACGCGTTCGTTCCCGGGTCACGCCGCTGACAAGAAGGGTAAGCGCTGATGAGCAAGCAGGCAGCTCCGCGCCGCGTCGCCGAGAACGAAGCACTGGCAGTCGGGACCACGATCCGTGGCTCGGCCCAGAAGCTGAACCTCGTCGCCGGCCTCATCCGCGGCAAGAAGGCCGAGGAAGCGATGAACATCCTCGCTTTCTCGAAGCGCGCCATGGCACAGGACGCACGCAAGGTCCTCGCCTCGGCCATCGCCAATGCCGAGAACAACCACAACCTGGATGTCGACGCGCTCGTCGTGGCTGAAGCCTCGGTTGGCAAGTCGATCACCATGAAGCGTTTCCACACGCGGGGCCGTGGCAAGTCCACGCGCATCCTGAAGCCGTTCAGCCGGCTGCGCATCGTGGTCCGCGAAGTCGAGGAGGCCTGATCCATGGGTCATAAATCCAATCCGATCGGTCTGCGTCTCCAGATCAACCGCACCTGGGACAGCCGCTGGTACGCCGAAGGGCGTGACTATGCGGGTCTGCTCAAGGAAGACCTTGAGATCCGCAAGTTCATCGTCGACACGCTGCCCCAGGCAGCGATCTCGAAGGTGGTGATCGAGCGTCCGGCCAAGCTGTGCCGCATCTCTATCTATGCGGCTCGCCCCGGTGTCATCATCGGCAAGAAGGGCGCGGACATCGAAAAGCTTCGTTTGAAGCTTGCCAAGATGACCGACAGCGAAGT
Organism: Croceicoccus bisphenolivorans; assembly: GCF_001634625.1. GTDB lineage: Bacteria > Pseudomonadota > Alphaproteobacteria > Sphingomonadales > Sphingomonadaceae > Croceicoccus > Croceicoccus bisphenolivorans. Next base: position 11,167 of record NZ_LRSE01000002.1, read on the forward strand.
GAAGCTGAACATTGTTGAAATCCGTAAGCCGGAAATCGACGCCAAGCTCGTTGCCCAGGGCATCGCCGATCAGCTCGTTCGCCGTGTGGCTTTCCGCCGCGCGATGAAGCGCGCCGTTCAGTCGGCCCTCCGTCTTGGCGCCGAAGGCATCAAGATCACTTGCGGTGGCCGTCTCGGCGGTGCGGAAATCGCCCGCGTCGAGTGGTACCGTGAAGGCCGCGTTCCGCTTCACACCCTGCGTGCAAACGTCGACTACGCCGAAGCCGAAGCGCTGACCGCGTACGGCATCATCGGCATCAAGTGCTGGATCTTCAAAGGCGAGATCATGGCGCATGACCCGATGGCGCAGGACCGTCTGATGATGGAGGCCCAGACCTCCGGTGTGCGACCGGCACGCTGAGGCAAAGGGTTAGGTAAAAGCAATGCTGCAACCGAAGAAAACCAAGTTCCGCAAGGCGTTCAAGGGCAAGATCCATGGCAACGCCAAGGGCGGCACGGACCTCAACTTCGGCTCGTACGGGCTGAAGGCGATGGAACCGGAGCGTATTACCGCTCGCCAGATCGAGGCTGCTCGTCGTGCGATCACGCGTCACATTCGCCGTCAGGGCCGTCTGTGGATCCGCGTGTTTCCCGATGTGCCGGTCTCGAAGAAGCCTGCCGAAGTCCGTCAGGGTAAGGGCAAGGGTTCGGTCGAATACTGGGCAGCCCGCGTGAAGCCGGGTCGCATCCTGTTCGAACTGGACGGTGTTCCGGGCCCGCTCGCTGCAGAGGCGTTCAGCCGCGCTGCAATGAAGCTGCCGATCAAGACCAAGGTCGTCGCCCGTCTCGGCGACTCCTCGCACCTGGGAGGTGAATGATGGCACAAGCTGAAGACCTTCGCGCTAAGAGCGACGATCAGCTGACCGCTGATCTCACCGATCTCAAGCGCGAGCAGTTCAATCTGCGCTTCCAGGCCGCGACAAACCAGATCGAGCGTCCCGCTCGCATCAAGGAAGTCCGCCGCCAGATCGCGCGCATCAAGACGTTGCAGGGCGAACGCGCCCGCGCAGCGAAGTAAGGAAGAGACCATGCCCAAGCGTATCCTGATCGGGACCGTGGTTTCCGACAAGACCGACAAGACCGTGGTGGTCAAGGTCGAGCGCAAGGTGAAGCACCCGCTCTACGGGAAGATCATCCGTCGCTCGAAGAAGTACCACGCTCACGATGCGGACAACGCGTTCCGCACTGGCGAGAAGGTCCGCATCGAGGAGGTCGCTCCGATCTCCAAGCTCAAGACGTGGAAGGTTCTCGACCGCGTCGGTGGCCAGGCCGATACCGCCTTGGAAGCCGACATCGAGGTCGAAGCCGCCAACGGCTGAGTGACAAGACTTTTTTGGAACTGCCAGACTGGTTCTGGCAAGCCGAGTAAAAAGGAACCGGATCGATGATCCAGATGCAATCAAACCTTGACGTTGCTGACAACAGCGGCGCCAAGCGCGTCCAGTGCATCAAGGTGCTGGGCGGATCGAAGCGGCGCACTGCCAGCGTCGGCGACGTGATTGTGGTCTCCGTCAAGGAGGCGCAGCCGCGTGCCAAGGTCAAGAAGGGTGACGTTCACCGCGCGGTGATCGTGCGCACCAAGAAGGACGTCCGTCGTGCAGACGGCAGCGTCATTCGCTTCGACTCGAACGCCGCAGTTCTCGTGAACAAGAGCGAAGAGCCCATCGGCACCCGTATCTTCGGCCCCGTTGTCCGCGAACTGCGCGGCAAGGGCTTCATGAAGATCATCTCGCTTGCTCCGGAGGTGCTGTAATGGCTGCCGCGAAGATCAAGAAGGGCGATAGCGTCGTCGTGCTTTCGGGCAAGGACAAGGGCAAGACCGGCACGGTCACCCAGGTTCTTCCCAAGGATGGCAAGGTCGTGGTCGAAGGCGTCAACGTCGCGACCCGCCACCGCAAGCCCACCCAGTTGAACCCGCAGGGCGGCATCGAACGCAACCCTGCACCGATGGCGATCAGCAAGGTCGCCGTTGCCGATCCCAAGGATGGCAAGCCCACCCGCGTCCGCTTCGAGGAGAAGGACGGGAAGAAGGTGCGCGTCGCCGTCAAGTCCGGGGAGACGATCGATGGCTGATTATACGCCGCGCCTCAAGGCCAAGTACGAAGCCGAAATCGCGAAGGCGATGACCGAGAAGTTCGGTTATGCCAACCCGATGATGGTCCCCAAGCTGGAAAAGATCACGCTCAACATGGGTGTGGGTGAAGCCAGCCAGGATAAGAAGAAGGTCCAGACCGCAGCTGCGGAAATGGAGCTGATTGCCGGTCAGAAGCCGGTTATCACCAAGGCGAAGAAGTCGATCGCGCAGTTCAAGCTGCGTGAAGGCATGCCGATCGGTTGCAAGGTTACCCTGCGCCGTGACCGCATGTTCGAATTCCTCGACCGTCTCGTCACGATCGCGATGCCTCGCATCCGCGACTTCCGTGGCCTGAACCCGAAGTCGTTCGACGGCCGTGGCAATTATGCCATGGGTCTGAAGGAGCAGATCATCTTCCCGGAGATCAGCTACGACAAGATCGAGAAGGTTCGTGGCATGGACATCATCGTGACCACCACCGCGAAGACCGATGAAGAAGCGCGCGAATTGCTGCGTCTCTTCGGTTTCCCGTTCCCGGCTGAAGAGTCGGAACAGAAGGAGGCGGCGTGAGCCGCTGAGAAAGAGAGCTTAAGTCCATGGCGAAACTGAGTTCCGTGAACAAGAACGAGCGTCGCAAGAAGCTCGTCAAGAAGTATGCTTCGCAGTACGCGAAGCTGAAGGCGATTGCCGACGACGAGAGCGTCGACGAAAGCGAGCGTTGGGTCGCGCGCCTGAAGCTGGCCGAGATTCCCCGCAACGGCAACCCGACCCGCGTGCGCAACCGCTGTACCACCACCGGCCGCCCGCGGGGTTACTACCGCAAGTTCGGCCTCTGCCGCGTCGAGCTCCGCGATCTTGCCAACAAGGGCATGATCCCGGGTGTGACCAAGTCGAGCTGGTGAGGATCTGATAGATGGCTATGACCGATCCCCTGGGTGACATGCTCACCCGTATCCGCAACGGCCAGCGCGCGAAGAAGGACTCCGTCCTCTCGCCCGCTAGCAAGCTGCGTGCAAATGTTCTCGAGGTTCTCCAGCGCGAAGGCTACATCCGTGGCTACAGCGAGGACTCGACCGGCAAGCACCCTGCGCTGCGGATCGAACTGAAGTATTTCGAGGGCGAACCTGCGATCAAGCATGTCGCTCGTGTCTCCAAGCCTGGCCGCCGCGTCTACTCGGGTTCCAAGGAACTTCCGACGATCCGCAACGGCCTTGGCATCACCATCGTCTCGACGCCCAAGGGCGTGCTTTCGGACAACGAAGCGCGTAGCCAGAATGTCGGCGGCGAAGTGCTGGCGGAGGTGTTCTGATGAGCCGCATCGGCAAGAAGGCAGTCGCGATCCCGAGCGGGGTGACTGCCAACATCGAAGGTGACACGATCACCGTGAAGGGGCCGAAGGGTACCCTCTCGATGGGTCTGTCCGACCTGATCACCTACAAGGTCGAAGACGAAGAGATCTCGGTCCAGCCGGCGAACGACACGAAGGCCGCGCGCAGCCACTGGGGCATGCAGCGTACCCTCGTCTCGAACCTCGTCGAAGGCGTGACCGCAGGCTACACCAAGGTCCTCGAGATCTCGGGCGTCGGCTATCGTGCATCGGCATCGGGCAAGAAGCTCAAGCTTCAGCTTGGCTACTCGCACGACGTCGACCTCGACGTTCCCGAGGGTCTCGAGGTGAAGACCCCGGACCAGACGACCGTCGAGATCTCGGGCATCGACAAGCAGGCCGTTGGCCAGTTTGCCGCCGAAGTCCGCCGCTGGCGCAAGCCCGAACCCTACAAGGGTAAGGGCATCAAGTACCGCGGCGAGTATATCTTCCGCAAGGAAGGGAAGAAGAAGTAAGATGGCCAAGCTTTCTCTTTTCGAACGCCGCCGTCGCCGCGTGCGCACCGCGCTCCGCGCGCGTTCTGGTGGCAAGCCTCGCCTGTCGGTGCACCGCACCGGCAAGCACATCTACGCTCAGGTTATCGACGACGCTTCCGGCAAGACCGTTGCCGCCGCCAGCACCCTGGGCTCTAAGGCTTCGGGCGCGAACGTCGATGCCGCCCAGCAGGTTGGCAAGGACATCGCCGCCGCCGCCAAGAAGGCCGGCGTGACGACCGTCGTGTTCGACCGTGGCGGTTTCCTGTTCCATGGCCGCGTTAAGGCGCTGGCCGACGCCGCTCGTGAAGGCGGGCTGGAGTTCTGATGATGGCTGAAGAAAACAACAACGAAACCCCCGTGGTCGACAACGAAGGTTCGACCCCGACCCCGACTGTCGCCAGCACCGAAGCGGCTGACAACCAGTCGACCGAAGCCGGCGATCCGTCGCAGCCCCGCGAAGGTCGCGGTGGTCGTGGTGGCCGTGGTCGCGGCAACGATCGTGGTGGCGAACGCGGTGAGCGTGGTGGCCGTGGTCGCCGCGACCGTCGTGACGATCGTCGCGGCAACCGCGAGGAAGAGGGCGAGGAGCTCATCGAGAAGCTCGTCCACATCAACCGCGTGTCGAAGACCGTGAAGGGCGGCAAGCGCTTCGGTTTCGCAGCACTCGTCGTCGTTGGTGACGGCAAGGGCCGCGTCGGCTTCGGCCACGGCAAGGCCCGCGAAGTTCCGGAGGCGATCAACAAGGCCACTGCTTCTGCCAAGAAGAAGATGCTTCGCGTTCCGCTGAAGGAAGGTCGGACGCTGCACCATGACGGCAAGGGCCGTTTTGGTGCCGGCAAGGTCAACGTGCGCACAGCGCCGGCCGGTACCGGTATCATCGCGGGCGGCCCGATGCGCGCCGTCTTCGAATCGCTGGGCGTTGCCGACGTCGTGACCAAATCGGTCGGTACGTCGAACCCCTACAACATGATCCGCGCCACTTTCGACGCACTGACCAACCAGACTTCGCCGAAGTCGGTGGCACAGCGTCGTGGCAAGAAGGTGGTAGACCTTCTGGGCCGTGGCGGCGCGAGCGAGGCGGAGGCTGAAGCCGACGCCGCCGCTCTGGTGGAGTAAGCAATCATGGCGAAAGCGAAGACCGTCAAGATCAAGCAGATCGGTTCGCCGATCCGTCGCCCTGAAAGCCAGAGGAAGATCCTCATCGGCCTGGGCCTGAACAAGATGCACAAGGTTGTCGAGCTGCAGGACACAGCTGAAGTTCGCGGCGCTGTAGCCAAGGTTCCCCATCTCGTCGAGATCGTGGACTGAGCGCCAGCCGGACATCGAACATGAAAAGACCCCGCGCTAACGCTAGCGCGGGGTCTTTTCTTTTGTTGCAAACGCCCGACCGGAACTCGATCAGAGTGCGTTGATGATTTCCCGTAGGGCTACGGCTGCTTTCTGGCCATACAGCGCGTGCCCGGCATCGCCGGGGTGAGGGCCTTCCGATGTCGCGTCGAACACGATTGCCTCGTTATCCGCGGTTACCCAATCTGTAACGTCGACCTTATAGGTTCCGCTGACGCTGTCGGCTGCCATGAAGATTGCATCGCGGCATGCCGCAAGGCTTTCCGTGTAGTCTGCACTGCCGGCGAAGGGACCGAATACAACGATGGCAAGATCGGGTGCGCCTGCTCTTAGCGTCGTGAAGTACTGCTCCGCCGCAGCCCCGATCTCGTCGGGCGTATAACTGCCGCAATCGTTGATCCCGCCGGCAATCACAACCATGTCCGGTGGGCCTCCATCGACGGCCATCAGAACGTCGTCCGGCCGGTCGAGGAAATTGAATTGCTCGCCACGGCGCTTGATATAACCGGTCCCGCCGATTGCGGACACGATGGGATTGGCAATGCCGAGTCGCTCTGCAGTTTGCGCTGGCCACCCGTTCGATTTGTGTGTCGCAACGACGCCCTCCGTGATGGAATCGCCGACGAATACGACGCTAGCCGCATAGTCCCAGATATCCGGTGCTGCACCGATATTTTCACTGGCCGGTAGCCGTAATCCAGAGAAGCTCAGATAGCCGGAAGTGATAGTGATGCGCCGATCGATCAAGGCTGCTGGCAGCACGACTTGCGTATAGCGCTTCCGACCCAATCCGGTATGGCCGAAATCCAGCGAGGCCGTGCTGGTTCGCTTGCCGTCGATCTCGATGAGAATTCCACCAAATGCGCCGTCGTCCATGCTGACTAGTTCGAAAGTCGACTGGCCTGCGGGGAGTATGAATTCGACGCCGGTAAGGTTGCCGCGCCTTTGCGATGCATAGCCGTTGGCATCGAATGTCGGTGTCGTCAGCGTGATTGCCTGTGGCAGGCGGAACTGGTTGCCGGGATATGTGGCGGCGGTGGCATACCGCCCGCCGATCAACCGCACGCGGCTATCGCTTTTGTCTATTTCGTAAGCGTTTTCGATGATCGGATCGAGGCTGCTCGTGATCTGTGTCGTAACCGCCTCGACGATCGGTACAGCACCGAACTGCAGGGCGTATTTCAGGCGTTCTCTCGCCTCGCTTGGAGTCGGGGCAGGTGTTGGTGATGGCGCGGAGGAGGGTGCTGGCGTCGGTGTCGGCGACGGCGTGGGACCGGGCGTGACGGTGACGGGCGGTGCCGATGCGGTATCGCCTCCACCGCATGAGACGAGCATGAGCGTGGTCCCCGCAAGCAGGATTGATCTCGATACGGCCATATGCCCCATACTATTCGTTTGAATCCTTCTAAATGTTCGACATACCAAGTGCAATTCGCTGTTTCAGCGTTCTTTTCGCTACCCCGGAAACTGGGCGCCCGCGCATCGAGCCAAGTGAGGGTCGACAAGCGCGGCTCTATGCCCTAAGCGCGCCCCTTCCCGGGCCTGCTGGGCCCTCCAACGCGAATCAAAGCGAAAGCGAGTGTTGCTATGAAACTGACAGATATCCGTGACAACGAAGGCGCCCGTCATCGCCGCATGCGCATCGGCCGTGGCATCGGCTCGGGCAAGGGCAAGACCGGTGGCCGCGGCCAGAAGGGTGCGAAGGCACGTTCGGGCGTTTCGATTGCCGGATTCGAAGGCGGCCAGATGCCGCTGCACATGCGTCTGCCGAAGCGCGGTTTCAACAATCCGTTCGGCAAGGACTATGCACAGGTCAATCTCGGCATGATCCAGAAGTTCATCGATGCCGGCAAGCTCGATGCATCGGGCGTGATCGATCATGAAGTGCTGCAAGCCGCAGGTCTTGCTCGCGGCGGCAAGGATGGTGTCCGCCTTCTCGCGAAGGGTGAACTGACCACGAAGGCAAGTTTCAAGGTCGCCGGTGCCTCGAAGGGCGCCGTTGCGCAGGTCGAAAAGCTCGGCGGCTCGGTCGAGACGACCGTCGCGGCCAAGGCTGAAACGGCCGAGGCCGAATAATCGGGACATAGGGCAGGGCGGGGGTGTTTGCATCCTCGCCCTCTCCCTATATGGCCTGTTCCTGACTGGCAGGCGGATGACCGCCTCCGTTCCCCGCAAGGCGACAGTATCAAGATCATGGCTTCACGCGCCGACAACATCGCGAGCAACATGTCCCTGGCCAATTTCGGCAAGGCGACCGAGCTCAAGCAGCGTATCTGGTTCACCCTGGGCGCGCTCATCGTTTTCCGCTTCCTGAGCTTCGTTCCGCTTCCCGGCGTGAACCCGCTGATCCTGCAGGATCTCTACGCGCAGACGCGCGGCGGCGTGCTCGACCTTTTCAATACCTTCTCGGGCGGCAGCCTCGAGCGTATGAGCCTCATCGCGCTCGGCATTATGCCTTACATTACCGCATCGATCGTTGTTCAGCTTGCCGCCGCGCTACATCCCGCGCTGGCCGCGCTGAAGAAAGAAGGTGAGAGCGGTCGCAAGAAGCTGAACCAGTACACCCGTTACGGCACTGTGGGCCTGACCGCCATTCAGGGGTATTTCCTCGCCGTCGGTCTCGAAACCTTTGCGGCGTCCAGCGGTCTGCACGCGGTCGTGGCGCCGGGTTACATGTTCCGCATCGGAGCCGTTATCAGCCTCGTGGGTGGCACCATGTTTCTGCTGTGGCTGGGTGAGCAGATCACTTCGCGCGGCATCGGCAATGGCGTCTCGCTGATCATCATGGCGGGCATCATCGCCCAGTTCCCGACCATTACGGCCCAGCTGTTCGAAGGCGGTCGTTCGGGATCGATCTCTCCGTTCCTGATCGTTGCGCTGATCGTCGTGATTGTCGGCCTGATCCTGTTCATCTGCTTCATGGAACGTGCCCAGCGTCGTCTTCTGATCCAGTATCCCAAGCGCGCCAGCCAGCGCGGCATGATGCAGGCGGATCGTTCGCACCTGCCGCTCAAGCTGAACACCGCTGGCGTAATTCCGCCGATCTTCGCATCGTCTTTGCTGCTCCTGCCGCTGACGATCACGCAGTTTGCACAAAACTCGATCTCGCCCGACAGCACGATGGGCGGCGTCCTCGTGACACTGAACCAGTACCTGCAGCACGGTCAGCCGATCTATCTCTCGCTCTATGCAATCGGTATCGTGTTCTTCGCCTTCTTTTACACAGCGGTCGTGTTCAACCCGGAAGAGACGGCGGATAACCTGAAGCGGAATGGCGGGTTCATCCCCGGCATCCGTCCCGGCAAGCGGACAGCCGATTATCTGGACTATGTCCTAACGCGCATTACCGTGATCGGTGCGGCCTACCTCGCTCTCGTTTGTGTCCTGCCCGAATACGTTATCGGCCAGACCGGCCTGCCATTCTTCCTTGGCGGGACGAGCCTGCTGATCGTCGTCAACGTGACCGTGGACACGATCGCGCAGATCCAGAGCCATCTGCTGGCGCACCAGTACGGCGATCTTATCAAAAAGGCTAAGTTGAAAGGGCGGCTCCGCTGATCAATAGATCGCGTGGCAACAGGGAGAGTCTTCACGTGAACATCATCCTCCTCGGCCCTCCGGGCGCTGGCAAGGGTACTCAGTCGCAGCGCCTTGTCGAAAAGCACGGCATGCGTCAGCTTTCGACCGGCGACATGCTTCGCGCAGCGGTCAAGGCCCAGACGCCGGTCGGCATCCAGGCCAAGGCCGTGATGGATGCGGGCGAACTGGTTTCCGACACGATCGTCTCTGCATTGATCAGTGACGAGCTGGAATCGATGGGTGCCAACGTCGGTGCGATTTTCGATGGCTATCCCCGCACCGAAGCGCAGGCCGTGATGCTGGACGAGATCCTGCAGAACCACGGTCGCACGCTCGCGCATGTTATCGAGCTGGAAGTGAACGAGGACGCGCTTGTCGAACGCATTACCGGTCGCTTCACGTGCGCCAACTGCGGCAAGGGGTATCACGACAAGTTCGAGCGCCCGAAGCAGGAAGGCGCGTGCGACAAGTGCGGCGGGACGGAGTTCAAGCGCCGTCCGGACGACAACGAGGAAACCGTGCGCACCCGCATGGCCGAATATCGTGCCAAGACCGCGCCGATCCTGCCGTTCTATGAACAGCGCGGCATCGTTTCGCGGGTCGATGGCATGGCCGACATCGACCATGTCACGAGCGCGATCAACGACATCCTCGACGACTGAGCGGGTGCGGTCGGCGAAACGCGCTGATTGACCGCGCGGTTCGCTGTGCTAGCCCTTTCCTGAACAGGGAAAGGGCACCATGCGCAAAATTGCAACCATTCTAGCGACCGGTATCGGTTTGGCGGCAACGTCCGCTCATGCCGAGTTGGTGCCGGTGGGCGATAACGGCTTCGTCACCCGCCATACCGCTCTGGTTGCCACACCCCCTGAAGGTGTGTGGGCCGTATTGGTCGAGCCGGCCTCTTGGTGGAACGGCGCGCATTCATTTTCCGGCGATGCCCAGAACCTTACGCTCGATGCACGTGCAGGGGGATGCTTTTGCGAAATGCTGCCCGCCGGAGAGGATCGTCCGGTGCCGGGCAGCGTTCGGCACATGGAAGTGATCTTTGCAGATCCCGGCACAGCGATGCGGCTTTCCGGAACGCTTGGCCCTTTGCAGAGTGAACCGGTCGGTGCAGTGATGACGATCACCCTGAAGGCCGTCGACGGCGGGACCCGCATCCTCTTCGAATACGTGGTGGGCGGGACCATTCGTTTCGATCGTGACAAGATCGGCGCCGCAGTGGACAGTGTCATTGGCGAGCAACTTTCCCGTCTTGCACAGAAGATCGGCCCGCTGGATACGCCGCCCGCATCGATCGAACTGCCAGCGTCGAGCGTTGCCGAGGATCCGATCGACGCAACTGCCACTCCCGCGGACGAAGTTCCCGCGGCAAGCCCGGCAGCTGACGATCGCAATTTCGGCGCCGACTTCCTCGACGATGTGGACCACAGTACGGACGAGGCAGAAAAGCGCACGGAGAATGAAGCCCAGGTGGCCGGCCCGCTAGACGAGTTCGATACGCGCTGACGGCTCCCCTTTCACGCTTTCGCAAACAGCGTATGGTTCAAGTCGATACGGGGTGACTCGCGCCTCGACACCAACTGGGGGAGTATATCAGATGGCCATTTCCGATCACGTCGACCTGCCGACATTCATGGAGGGCGTGAAACGTCGCAATCCGCATCAGGACGAATTCGTCCAGGCCGTGCAGGAAGTGGCCGAGGATATTTTCGAGTTCATCGCGGACAAGGAAGAGTACCACGAGCAACAGATCCTGCGCCGTATCGCGGAGCCGGATCGCATCGTTTCTTTCCGCGTGTGTTGGGAAGACGACAGCGGCAATATCCGTGTCCAGCGCGGGTGGCGCGTTCAGAACAACAATGCGATCGGCCCTTACAAGGGCGGCATTCGCTTTCATCCCAGTGTGAACGAGAGCGTCCTTAAGTTTCTCGCCTTCGAGCAGACGTTCAAGAACGCGCTGACCGGCCTTCCCATGGGTGGTGGCAAGGGCGGATCGAACTTCAATCCCAAGGGCAAGAGCGTGCGCGAGATCATGCGCTTCTGCCAGTCCTTCATGACCGAACTTTACCGGCACATTGGCGCTGATGTGGACGTGCCGGCGGGTGACATCGGCGTCGGCGGGCGCGAGATCGGCTATATGTTCGGCCAGTACAAGCGGATCACTAACCAGTTCACCGGCGTGCTGACAGGCAAGGGGCTTGAATATGGCGGTTCGATGATCCGGCCGGAGGCGACCGGTTACGGTGCGGTCTATTTCCTGCTCAACATGCTTCAGCACAAGGAGCAGGACCTGCACGGGAAAGTCGCCGTAATCTCCGGATCGGGCAACGTGGCGACCCACGCTGCGGAAAAGATCGTGCAATTGGGCGGCAAGCCGGTCACGCTGTCCGATTCCGGCGGGTTCATCTATGATCCCGATGGCCTGACGCAGGATAAGATCGACTGGGTCAAGGCGCACAAGACCCATCGGCGAGGGCGGATCAGTGAATATGTCGAAGAGTTCAAGGGCGCGACTTTCCATGAAGGGCAGACGCCGTGGAACGTGCCGTGCGACGTCGCGCTGCCCTGCGCGACCCAGAACGAACTGCTCGGCCCCGATGCCAAAGCGCTTGTCGCCAACGGATGCATCGCGGTTTCCGAAGGCGCCAATATGCCATCGAACCTCGATGCAGTGCATGCCTTCAAGGACGCAAAGATCATGTTCGCGCCCGGCAAGGCGGCCAACGCGGGCGGCGTCGCCGTATCCGGGCTGGAGATGAGCCAGAATTCCGAACGCCGTGCATGGAAGGAAGAGGAGCTCCAGGCCATGCTGCGCGATATCATGGATGGCATCCACGCGCGTTGCCTGACGTACGGCGAGATGGGCGGTGGCTATACCGATTACGTACGCGGCGCGAACATCGCTGGCTTCAAGAAAGTGGCCGATGCGATGCTTGCCTTCGGGGTGGTCTGAGCTGGTACGCGCGCTGCCATACCGTCGGCATCGGCGTGGCGGCGCGCCACAACCAATTTCTGACGATACTTTTGACCGGTCCGCCGACATGGTTTATGAAGCCGGGGAGGGCGCTGGTTGGCGCTGACCTCTTCCGGGCTCTTGCTGGCCCGGCAGCGCTTTCCTCTTGCGCCGTTGACACTGTGCTCGAATCACCGTAAGCGCGCCCTTCGCTCGTCATAAATCGGGTTGGTCCGGCAGGTTCGCGGCAAGTCGCGTGCCACCCGGGCTTTTTGCCGTTACGGCATATCCCGATCGCCCGACGGGCGTTCGCAAGCGTTGAGATAGGGGTCTGGTTCAAAGCCACCCCTGTGGAGCATGGAGAATTAAGTGGCTCGTATTGCCGGGGTAAACATCCCCACCAATAAGCGCGTTATCATCGCGCTCACCTATATCCACGGAATCGGTCCGAAGTCCGCCAAGGAAATCGCCGACAAGCTGGGCATCGATCACACCCGCCGCGTTCAGGATCTGTCCGACGCAGAGGTACTGCAGATCCGTGAAACGATCGACGCAGACTACCTCGTCGAAGGCGACCTTCGTCGTGATACCGCGATGAACATCAAGCGCCTCATGGACCTGGCCTGCTATCGCGGCCTGCGTCACCGCAAGGGTCTTCCCGTCCGCGGACAGCGCACGCACACCAATGCGCGCACCCGCAAGGGCAAGGCGAAGCCCATCGCCGGCAAGAAGAAGTAAGCCGCGCCTTTCCGGCAGCAGGCTGACCCTTCCTTCAGGATACAGGAACCAAGACAATGGCACGCGAACCCCAGCGCATTCGGCGCCGTGAACGCAAGAACATTTCCAGTGGCGTCGCTCACGTGAACGCCAGCTTCAACAACACCATGATCACCATCACCGATGCGCAGGGTAATGCGATCAGCTGGTCCAGCGCGGGCATGATGGGCTTCAAGGGCAGCCGCAAGTCGACTCCCTACGCTGCGCAGGTCGCGGCTGACGATGCGGGCAAGAAGGCAGCCGAACACGGCGTCCGTACGCTCGAGGTCGAGGTGAAGGGGCCGGGTTCGGGTCGTGAAAGCGCGCTTCGTGCGCTGCAGGCGGTGGGTTTCACCATCACCTCGATCCGCGACGTGACCCCGATCCCGCATAACGGTGTGCGTCCGTCCAAGCGCCGCCGCGTCTGATCTGAAAAAGGCGAGGGGCGGGCCGAAGGATCCACGGCCCGTCCACCCACTCGCCTGTTTCGGATCGATACTGTGGGGAAGGCGTATTCCCTCCATACGCACCCCGGATAAGAACCGACAAACCCTAGGGGAAGTCCATGTCCGTCAATATCAAGAACTGGCAGGAACTGAAGAAGCCCAACAGCCTCGAGATCAAGTCGCAGGGCGATGCCAAGCTGCGCGCTACTTTCGTTGCTGAACCGCTCGAGCGCGGTTTTGGCCTGACGCTCGGCAATGCGCTGCGCCGCGTGCTGCTCTCCAGCTTGCAGGGCGCTGCGATTACGTCGATCAAGATCGACAATGTCCTGCACGAGTTCAGCTCGCTGGCAGGCGTGCGTGAGGACATCACCGACATCGTCCTCAACATCAAGCAGGTTGCGCTGAAGATGGAAGGCGAGGGCTTTAAGCGCCTGAACCTGTCCGCCACTGGCCCCGCCGAAGTCACGGCCGGTGATATTCAGGTTTCTGGCGACATCGAGGTCATGAACAAGGACCTTGTGATCTGCCACCTCGACGAAGGTGCGACGCTCAACATGGAGCTGACCGCCGACACTGGCAAGGGCTATGCCCCGGCCGTACAGAACCGCACTGCGGATGCGCCAATCGGCCTTATCCCGATCGACTCGCTGTACTCGCCGGTCCGTCAGGTTTCCTACAAGGTTGAGAATGCCCGCGTCGGCCAGGAACTGGACTACGACAAGCTGTCGCTGACGGTTGAAACCGACGGTACGGTCACGCCGGAAGACGCGGTTGCCTACGCAGCGCGCATTCTGCAGGATCAACTGGCTCTGTTCGTCCACTTCGAGGAAGGTATTCCGCAGGGCTCACCGCAGGTCGCCGGCGTTGCCGTTGCTCCGGAAGAGAACGACGCGAACCAGCTCAATCGCTACCTTCTCAAGAAGGTCGATGAGTTGGAACTGTCGGTCCGTTCGGCCAACTGTCTCAAGAACGACAACATCATCTACATCGGCGACCTGGTCCAGAAGACCGAGGCCGAGATGCTCCGCACGCCGAACTTCGGCCGCAAGTCGCTCAACGAGATCAAGGAAGTCTTGTCGTCGATGGGCCTGCGCCTCGGCATGGACATCCCCGGCTGGCCACCGGAAAACATCGAAGAGATGGCCAAGAAGCTCGAACAGGAACTTCTGGGCTGATCGAATTCCCGTCCCGGTTAACGCCGGGACGGATTTCGGGGTTCATGGCTGACCCCAGACAACAGCCAGGATCGGGCTACCTTACACGGGCCCCCTACGAACGAAGGAAAAAACTATGCGTCACAAGATGGGTGGGCGTAAGCTCCAGCGTAAGACCGGCCACCGCAAGGCCCTCCTGCGCAACATGGCAGCCGCCCTCATCAAGCACGAGCAGATCAAGACCACGACGCCGAAGGCTCGCGAACTGCGTCCCTACGTAGAAAAGCTGATCACGCTCGCCAAGCGCGGTGGTCTCTCGAACCGTCGTCTCGCCAACTCGAAGTTGCTCGACGATGCGCAGCTGGCCAAGCTGTTCGACGTTCTGGCAGAGCGTTACAAGGACCGTGACGGCGGCTACACCCGCATCATCAAGGCCGGCATCCGCGCTTCGGACGCCGCTCCGATTGCGATCATCGAGCTGGTCGACCGTGATGTCGACGCCAAGGGCCAGGATTCCGGTCCGGTCATGAGCGAAGAAGAAGAACACGAAGAGGCCTGATAGGCTTCGTTCGAACTGCGCGCGACCGGTTCGCGCGTGACGAAAAGCACAAGGCGCTGCCTGCTGTGATGCAGGCGGCGCCTTTCTTTCGACACATCAGCGTTCATAAAATTTGCCATAAAAATGAACAACTGCTGACGCCGGAATTCAGCTTGGTCTCACGGCCGAATCGCTATCCCTTGTCTTGTCCGGGCTATTCTGTCCGTTCAGAGCAAAGGATCGCACCGATGAACACTCTTACCAAAGCCGTGATTGGCTCTACTGCGGCCGGCGCGATGGCTCTCGCCTCTGCCACTCCCGCATTTGCGCGCGACCGCCACCACGATGACGGCATCGATGCCGGCGACGTGATTGCCGGCGCACTCATCATCGGCGGCATTGCCGCCATCGCCAGCGCCGCCAGCAAGGATCGCCGCGGTGACGACTATTATTACGATCGCGATTACCGCGACGGTCGCTACCGCGATTACGATGGCCGTTACCGTGACTATGATCGCCGTGGCAGCGCTCGCAGCGCTGTTGAACAGTGCGTACGTGCGGCAGAGCGCGATGCCCGTCGTCGCGGTTTCCGCGATGCGGACGTGACTGACATCCGCGATGTCGACCGCAGGAATGGCGGTTATCGTATCAGGGGCCGCATTGCGGTCGATACCGGTTATCGCGGCGGACGCTACGGTCGCGGCTGGGATAACGACTATCGTGGCTGGAACAATCGCATGGGTGGATGGGACAGCGGAAAGTTCACTTGCGACGTCAAATATGGCCGTGTCCGCGACATCGACTATTCCGGTATCCGCGGTCTGCGTTGACCGTTCACTGATTTGCATCTTGATAACAGGTTTGGCCCCGGCGGTTCCCCCTTCCCGCCGGGGTCATTCGCATGTTGGCGGTTCAGCTTTGGGTAACCCGACTCGTCGTATCCAACGCTCATATTGGCGCTTCCTGCGCCGGTTCAGGGATCGCAAACCTATGACCATTCGCATCAACAAGCTCGCCGATGCGGCTGCCCTGTTGGCGGCTTCCTCGCTCGCAATTCCGGCGCAGGCCGCTTCCCTTGGTGTTCCCGGTATCAACCCGGTAGCGAATGCATGGAGCATAGAGGACGAGACGGTGCACGGTTGGGAGCGCCACCGTCGTGGTCATCGCCACTCGGATGGCGGTGGTATCCTTGCCGGGATCCTGATCCTTGGCGGTGCAGTCGCGGTGGCCAAGGCCATCGACAACTCGAATGAGCGCAAATACCGAGAACGTGACGAACGCTATCGGGATTATCGCTATCGCGACCGGCCCGATTACGATGCCGATGCCAATTACCGCGATCGGAACTACCCTCGCGACGATTATGCCCGTCGCGGCATAGACGGAGCGATCGAGGATTGCGTCTACGAAGTTGAACGCAGCGAACGCGTCGCGACTGTCGATACCGCAGAACGCGACGGGTCGGGCTGGGAGGTCGAAGGCGATCTTGCGCGCGGCGGACGGTTCTCCTGCTCCTTCAGTGTGGACGGGCGTATCCGGGATATCGACATCGCGAGCGGTTCCTCTCGCAGTGAACGGTATGACGATGATGACCGAGATGATGATGACGATCGCTGGGGTGCTGCGGATTCGCGGGACGAAGATTACTACGCCAGCGCACGTGAGCGTATCGGGGAGGGTGCTCCCGACCTTCCTGCGCAGGACGCCGGCGTGAAGCCTTCGCCCGAAAGTGCTGACGATACGTGGGAGCGTGGTGCACCCGATGACCGCTATGACACAGCCAAAGGCCCCGATTACGCGCTGGTACAGTAGTCGGGGTTGGCACCCGCTCTCAAACGGAACTTTCCGGTGCCGTTATCGGAGCATCAGCTTTCAGCTGTGACTTTTCCCTGCGCCTCAACGTCAAGGAGGTGAGGAGCAAGATCGCCAGCACGGCAAGCAGGCCATAGGCGAGACCCTTTATGTTCCCGACGTTCCCACGCAACGTGTGGAGGTTCCGGAACGTTTCGTTCGTGCGCCACCACGGCGTGCGGATCGCTTCGATGTCACCGCTTTCCCGGCCGACGTAGACATTTGTGCCGTCCCTCAAAACGACTTGCCAGACTGGAACCTTCCGGCCGAAATCGCCAGGCGTGTTCTCTGCCTCGAAGAAGCGGACGGAATCGACCTTGTCGCCTCCGGCAATTTCCATGGCGACAATCGTGCGCGCGGCCGCAAGGTCTATTTCGGGGACCGGCTCCCCGGATTTCGCAAAATACCGTTCGATCTTGCCATCGGAGTAAATCGCGCTGGTCACGGCGGAGTTACCCTGCATACGGGTGCGCATCTCTACGGGACGGTCTTCCCCTTCGATCAGCTGCGCGGCAAGCCAGCCGGGGGGCAGGGCACGGGCGGCGGCATTGAGGCGGTAATGCTCGCCCTTTGTCTCAGCTTCCGGCTTCGCCACCATGACAAGGCCGCTTATCGTCCACAAAAGCAGCGGTACGGCGATGAGCCAGCCCAGCCAAGTGTGGATGCTTTTAAGTATGCGCATACGAAAAATCCCTCCGCTCGCGCATATTTCGCGCAGGCGAAGGGATTTCTGTCAAATCGAGGTAAACGTCAGGTGTGGATGGCCATCAAATGTGGATCGGCTTGCCCCGAACGGCCATCGCCGCTTCCTTCACCGCTTCCGAATGGGTCGGGTGCGCGTGGCAGGTATAGGCGATATCTTCGGACGTGGCACCGAACTCCATCGCTTGCGCAACCTGGGCGATCATCGTGCCCGCCAGCGAAGCGATGCACCATGCACCGAGCACCCGGTCGGTCTCCGCGTCGGCGATCACCTTGACGAAACCTTCCGGTTCGCGGTTGGTCTTGGCACGGCTGTTGGCCATCATCGGGAAGTTGCCGACCTTGACGGTGTGGCCCGCTTCCTTGGCGGCTTCCTCGGTCAGACCCACGCCGGCGATTTCCGGCATCGTATAGACGACGCTGGGGATCACGGCATGGTTCACGATGCCGGTTTCGCCCGCGATGTTTTCTGCAACCGCAATGCCTTCATCCTCTGCCTTGTGCGCCAGCATCGGGCCGGGGATCACGTCGCCAATGGCCCAGACGCTGTCGACCTTCGTCAGGAAGTCGTGGTCCGTTTCGATCTGGCCGCGCTGGTTGGTGCTGAGGCCGATGGCTTCGAGGTTGAGGCCGTCGGTGTTGGGCTTGCGGCCGATCGCGACGAGGACGCAGTCGGCTTCGAGAGTTTCGCTGTCGCCGCCTGCGGCAGGCTCAAGCGTCAGCGTTGCCTTGCCATTCTTGACTGCGGCACCGGTTACCTTGGTCGAAAGCTTGAGCTCCATGCCCTGCTTCTTGAAGATCTTGGCCGCTTCCTTGCGCACCGCACCGTCCATGCCGGGCAGCAACTGGTCGAGGAATTCCACGACCGTGACTTCCGCACCGAGGCGGCGCCAGACCGAGCCAAGCTCAAGCCCGATTACGCCGCCGCCGATGACGACCATCTTTTCCGGCACGCGATCCAACGCCAGTGCGCCGGTGCTGTCCACTATCACGCCGGCTTCATTATCGACCGTGACGCCGGGCAGGGGTGTGACCGATGAGCCGGTGGCGATGACGATGTTTTTGCCGGTGTGCTGCGCGTCACCCACTGCGACGGTGTGCTTGTCGACGAACGAACCCTTGCCCTTCAGCCAGGTTACCTTGTTCTTCTTGAACAGGTACTCGATCCCGCCGGTCAGTTCCTTGACCGCAGCCGCCTTCTCGCCCTGTAGTGCGGACAAGTCGAGTTCGGGAGCAGGGATTTTCACGCCGAACTTGGCCAGCGTACCGTCTTTCGCTTCCTCGAACAGTTCCGAGCCGTGCAGCATGGCCTTCGACGGGATGCAACCGACGTTGAGGCAAGTGCCGCCAAGCGTTTCGCGGCTTTCCACGCAGGCCGTCTTCAGCCCCAGCTGTGCGGCGCGGATCGCGGCCACGTAGCCGCCGGGTCCGGCACCGATGACGATCAGATCGAAGTCGAATTCAGCCATTATCTTGCTCTCGTTTTCCGTAAACCGTGCGGGTGCGGCCGATCAAAGATCGATCAGGAGGCGGGTCGGATCCTCTATCGCTTCCTTGATGATCTTCAGTGCCGTAACTGCCTCGCGTCCGTCGATAATCCGATGGTCGTATGACAGGGCGATGTACATCATCGGCCGAATTACGATCTGACCATCGACGACAACCGGACGGTCCTCGATCCGGTGGAGGCCCAGAACCGCGCTCTGCGGCGGGTTGATGATCGGGGTCGACATCAGCGAACCGAAGACGCCGCCGTTGGAAATCGTGAAGGTGCCGCCCTTCATGTCTTCCATCGTCAACGTGCCTTCCTTGGCGCGCTTGCCGAAGTCGGCGATGCCGCCCTCGATCTGTGCGAAGCTCTTCTTGTCGGCATCGCGCAGCACCGGGACGACAAGGCCGTTCGGGGCCGAGACGGCAACCGAGATGTCGACGAAATCGTGATAGAGAATTTCGTCACCTTCGATCTGGGCGTTCACGCTGGGAACGTCCTTCAGCGCAAGGCAGGCCGCCTTGGCGAAAAAGCCCATGAAGCCGAGCCGTACGTCATGCTTCTTGGCGAACAGGTCCTTGTACTTGTTGCGAGCCTCCATCACGGCGGTCATGTCGACGTCGTTGAAGGTGGTCAGCAGGGCCGCGGTGTCCTGCGCGCTCTTGAGCCGCTTGGCGATCGTCTGGCGCAGGCGGGTCATCTTTACCCGCTCGACATTGCGGTCTGCACCTGCCGGGGCGGCAGTGGGTGCGGGGGCCGGTGCGGGGGCCGCAGCGCCGCTCTTCTTTGCCTCTGCGGCAGCGAGCACGTCTTCCTTGGTGAGGCGGCCGTCCTTGCCGGTGCCCTTGACCGTGGTCGGGTCGATCCCATGCTCCAGCACCGCGCGGCGCACGGCGGGAGAGAGGACGACGGCATCGTCATCGGATGCTTCGGGCGTGTCCTGTGCGGGAACCGATGCGGTTTCGTCCTTGCGCGGGGCAACGCCGGTATCGCCGGCGCCTGCGCCATCGGTGATCGTGGCGATCACCGCGCCGACCGTGACCGTATCGCCAGCGGCGGCGAGCTGCTCGCCCAACACGCCGGAAGTCGGCGCGCCGACATCGATGGCGACCTTGTCGGTTTCTAGGCTGCAGATCGGTTCGTCCTGCTTCACCGCGTCGCCGGGCTTCTTAAGCCATTCACCGACAGTGGCCTCGGTGATCGATTCGCCGAGAACGGGGACCTTGACTTCAGTGCTCATGGGCTTGGTATCCTTACCCGATTATTTCTGGCGCGCGGCGATGACATCCTCGACCGAAAGGCCAAGGGCGTCGGCGACGAGCGCGTTCTGCTGTTCGACATGGCGGCTGGCGAGGCCGGTCGCCGGAGAGGCTGCGGGCGCGCGGCCGGCATAGCGGGCACGCGAAACGGGCGAACCCGCTTCGGACAGGGCCTGCTCGATCTGGCTTTCGACGAAGAACCACGAACCGTTGTTCTTCGGCTCTTCCTGACACCAGATGACCTTTTCGAGGTTCTTCATCCGCGACAGGCGCAGGGCCAGCGGCTCTCCCGGGAAGGGGTAGAGCTGTTCGATGCGCACGATCGATGTGTCGTCGAGGCCGGCGGCATTGCGCGCTTCGATCAGGTCGTAGGCGACCTTGCCCGAACACAGCACGAGGCGGCGGATCTTCTCGTCCGCGATTTCGGTCGTATCCGAAACGATGCGGCGGAAGTGGCTGTCGCCAAGGAATTCGGCCTTTTCCGATTTCGCGAGCGGATGACGCAGCAGCGACTTGGGCGTCATGATGATCATCGGCTTGCGGAAGGAACGCAGCATCTGGCGGCGAAGCACGTGGAAGTAGTTCGCCGGCACGGTGATGTTGCACACCTGCATGTTGTCGCCCGCGCAAAGCTGCAGGAAGCGTTCGAGACGTGCCGAGGAATGCTCCGGACCCTGGCCTTCGTAGCCGTGGGGCAGCAGCATCACGAGGCCGTTGGCGCGAAGCCACTTTGCCTCGCCCGCGGCGATGAACTGGTCGATCATGATCTGCGCGCCGTTGGCGAAATCGCCGAACTGCGCTTCCCAGAGCACGAGGCTCTTCGGATCGGCCAGCGAATAGCCGTATTCGAAGCCGAGCACGCCGTATTCGGACAGCGGGCTGTCATAGACCTCGAAGTGGCCGTGCGGCACCTGACAAAGCGGGATATACTTCGCCTCGGTGTTCTGGTCGGTCCAGACCGCATGGCGCTGGCTGAACGTGCCGCGGCCCGAATCCTGACCCGACAGGCGTACCGCGAACCCTTCGGCCAGCAACGAGCCGAAGGCCAGTGCCTCCGCCGTCGCCCAGTCGAAGCCGGTGCCGTTTTCGAACATGTCGCGCTTGGCATCTAGCACGCGGTTCAGCGTCTTGTGGATCTCGACATCGCCGGGAACCGTTGTCAGTGTGCGGCCAAGGCTGTCGAACAGCTTGCCCTCGATACCGGTCACGATGTTGCGGCGCGCGGTTTCCGGGTCGACCGGCTTGTTGAGGCCGGTCCAGCGACCTGCGAACCAGTCGGCCTCGTTCGCCTTGTAGGTTTTCCCCGCTTCGAATTCCTGCTCCAGCAGGTCGTTGAAGCCGGCGACGGTCTCGTTCTCGAAGTCGGCGTCGATGACACCTTCCTCGCGCAGGCGCTGGGCATAGATCGAGGCAACACCCGGATGCTTGCGGATCGCCTTGTACATCAGCGGCTGCGTGAAACTGGGTTCATCGCCTTCGTTATGGCCGAAGCGGCGATAGCACCACATATCGATCACGATGTCGCGGCCGAAGCGCTGGCGATATTCGATCGCCAGCTTGCAGCAGAAGGTCACCGCTTCCGGATCGTCACCGTTGACGTGCAGGATCGGCGCCATGACACCCTTCGCCACGTCCGACGGATAGGGCGAGGAGCGCGCGAACTGCGGGCTGGTGGTGAAGCCGATCTGGTTGTTGATAACGAAGTGGATGCAGCCGCCGGTATTGTAGCCGCGGATGCCGGAAAAGCCGAAGCATTCCCAGACGATCCCCTGGCCGGCGAAGGCCGCGTCGCCGTGGATCAGCACCGGCAGCACGGTCTGGTGCTTGCCCTTGCCGATGTCGTCACGGAACTGCTGCTGTGCGCGGACCTTGCCCAGTACGACAGGGTCCACCGCCTCGAGGTGGGAGGGGTTGGGCACTAGGCTCATGTGGACCTTCGTGCCGTCGAACTCGCGGTCGGTACTGGTGCCGAGGTGATACTTCACGTCGCCCGAGCCGCCGACATCGTCGGGGTTGGCGCTGCCGCCGGAGAATTCGTGGAAGATGACCTTGTACGGCTTGCCCATCACGTTCGCGAGAACGTTCAGGCGGCCACGGTGGGCCATGCCGAAGACGATTTCCTTCACGCCGGCCGCGCCGCCGTGCTTGATCACCGCTTCGAGCGCGGGGATCATCGATTCGCCGCCGTCGAGGCCGAAGCGCTTGGTGCCGACGTACTTCTTGCCGAGGAACTTCTCGTACTGTTCGCCGCGAATCACGGCGGACAGGATCGCCTTCTTGCCCAGCAGGGTGAAATCGATCGAGGCGTCCTTGCCCTCCATGCGCTCCTGCAGGAAGCGGCGTTCTTCGATGTCGGCGATGTGCATGTATTCAAGGCCGACCTTGCCGCAGTAATTCGCGCGCAGGATGTCGACGATCTCGTTCACCGTCGCCCATTCGAGGCCGAGGTTGCCGCCGATGTACACAGGCCGTTCGAGATCGCCGGGGCCGAAACCGTGCCATTCGGGCGTAAGGTCTGCGGGAAGTTCGTGCTGCGACAGGCCCAGCGGATCGAGATCGGCGGCAAGGTGCCCACGCACGCGATAAGTGCGGATGAGCAGCATTGCGCGAACCGAATCGTCGCAAGCCGCCTCGACCGCCTTTTCGTCGAGCTTGGCGCCCTTCTTCTCGGCAGCAGCCTTGATGTCGGCCTTCATGCGGGTGGGGTCCATTGATGCCGTCAGGTCATCGCTGCCGCCCAGATCGAGGGGCCAGCCCCTGCGTGCCCATGACGGACCCGGCTGCGGGCCATCCGGCTCAAGCTCGGGGAGGAAGGACTGGTTCTCTTTACCCATTTCGTGTCACCCGCGTTTTGGACGCTGTTAGCGGCTCATGTATGTGCGGCAGGCCGGGCGGCGCTCCCTCTCGCCACCCTTATGCCGCAAAAGCTCAGGCAGTTTCCTTGAGCAATTGGTCGAGTGTCTCGCCAAGCAGCGAGGGCGAGGGGGAGACGCGGATGCCCGCTTCTTCCATCGCCGCGATCTTGTCTTCGGCGCCGCCCTGGCCGCCCGAGACGATCGCGCCGGCGTGGCCCATGCGGCGGCCCGGAGGTGCCGTGCGGCCCGCGATGAAGCCGACCATCGGCTTCTTGCGCCCACGCTTGGCTTCGTCCTTGAGGAACTGCGCCGCTTCTTCTTCGGCCGAACCGCCGATTTCGCCGATCATGATGATCGACTTGGTTTCATCGTCGGCAAGGAAGAGTTCGAGAACGTCGATGAAGTTCGTGCCGTTGACCGGGTCACCGCCGATGCCGACAGCCGTCGTCTGGCCAAGGCCTGCGTTCGTGGTCTGGAACACGGCTTCATACGTGAGTGTGCCCGAACGGCTGACGACACCGACCGAACCCTTGGAGAAGATCGAACCGGGCATGATGCCGATCTTGCATTCGCCAGGCGTCAGCACGCCGGGGCAGTTCGGGCCGATGAGGCGCGACTTCGAACCCTGCAGGGCGCGCTTCACCTTCACCATATCGAGCACCGGAATGCCTTCGGTGATGGCGACGATCAGTTCCATCTCGGCGTCGATCGCCTCGAGGATCGAGTCGGCAGCGAACGGCGGCGGAACGTAGATGCACGATGCGGTCGCACCGGTGGCGGCTTTCGCTTCGGCAACCGTGTTGTAGTTGGGCAGGCCGATGTGGGTCGTGCCGCCCTTGCCGGGGGTGACGCCCGCGACCATCTGCGTGCCGTAAGCCAGTGCCTGTTCGGTGTGGAACGTGCCGGTGGCACCGGTCATACCCTGGGTGATGACCTTGGTGTTCTTGTCTACGAGGATGGACATTTAGAGTTCCCCTTGCTGCATCACTGGACGCTGACCGGACCGGTACTATCGATCTTCATGGCCAGGCCGTTGAACTGAACGATGGCTTCGAGCGGGCTGCCCGAAGGGATGAAAAAATAATCGAAGCTCTCGTGCGCGCTGTCGAGGCCATCGTATTTCGCGATGGTGTTTCCCTCACGCTCCAGCAAGCGAGTCGGTTCCGATCCGACCAGTGCGGAGACCGTTGCCGCACCCGCGTCGCGGGTTTCACCCGGATCGAACAGGCGGCAACCGGTAACCCGTTCACCTTCGGCGACCACTTCGGTCACGACGATGGCCAGATTTTCACCTGCGACCGCCTTGGAAAACAGGGCCGGAGCGGACATCGCGCCGCCCAGTTCGGCCACAGCTTCCTGACCCGCTTCCTCGGCAAAGGCCATGAATTCGGCCAGTTCAGGGATGCCGGTTTCCGAAACGTCGGTCCATCCCGCCGCCGTGACATGCGCCACCGTTTCTTCCCATGACGGGACCGGGCCACAGGCGTCGCGGAAAGCGGTGAAGACGGGTTCGATGGGATAGGACGCAACACCCCCCCCTTCCGCTGCCGTCGCCGGAAGCGGAGCCAGCGCCGCGATTGCAGCACCGAAAGGGAGGGAGAAGCGGAGCACGGTTTGGTGTCAGGCCAGCGAGCCGTCGATGCCCTTGCAGGCTTCGAGCAGTTCCTTCACCGCGTCGACCGAGACCTGCAGGTTGGACTTTTCCTCGTCCGAAAGTTCGATCTGGACAACGCCCTCGATGCCGTTGGCGCCGATGACGGCGGGAACGCCGACATAGAGGCCGTCGACGCCGTATTCACCGGTAAGGTGCGCGGCGCAGGGCAGGATGCGCTTCTGGTCGCCCAGATAGGCTTCGGCCATCGCGATCGCCGAAGTGGCGGGCGCATAGTAGGCGGAGCCGGTCTTGAGCAGGCCGACGATCTCGCCGCCGCCCGAACGGGTGCGCTGCACGATTTCGTCGAGCTTCGCCGCGTCGACGCCCTTGATCTTGGCAAGATCGTGGACCGGAATGCCGCTGATCGTGGAGTAGGACAGGACGGGGACCATGGTGTCGCCGTGGCCGCCCAGAACGAAAGCGTTCACGTCCTTCACCGACACGCCGAATTCCCAGGCGAGGAAAGTCGCGAACCGGGCCGAGTCGAGCACGCCTGCCATGCCGACGACCTTTTCGTGCGGCAGGCCGGAGAATTCGCGCAGCGCCCAGACCATCGCGTCGAGCGGGTTGGTGATGCAGATGACGAATGCGTCGGGTGCATGATCGCGGATGCCTTCGCCGACCGACTTCATCACCTTCAGGTTGATGCCGAGGAGGTCGTCGCGGCTCATGCCCGGCTTGCGCGGCACGCCGGCGGTGACGATGATGACGTCCGCGCCCGCGATGTCGGCATAATCGTTGGTGCCGGTGATGTTGGCGTCAAAACCTTCGATCGGGCCGCACTGGCTAAGGTCCAGTGCCTTGCCCTGCGGCATGCCTTCGGCAATGTCGAAAAGGACGATGTCGCCCATTTCCTTCTTCGCGGCGAGATGGGCGAGCGTTCCGCCGATCATGCCGGAACCGATCAGGGCAATCTTCTTGCGTGCCATATTCAAGGGCTCCCTATGGTCGCGCGATATTTCCGCGCAGCGGGCGATCTTTAAAACCTGTTTCGTGCACACGACGACAGCCCGCATTTGCCGTACGTGGGCGGGTTCGGGGGAAGGCCCTAAGGCCCGTTTCTGCCGATTGCAACCGCCAAAAGAACAGGGTTGCAAACTATCTTTGCAATCAGTTCGCAATAGCAATAAGTAATTGTCATCGGGCGGGCTTGCCACTTCGCTGCGTTGCACCTAATGCCGCCGCGACGTTACGGGTTCGCTTGTCGTGCAAACGGCTGGCGCTAAGAGGGAAGTCCGGTGCGAACGCCTCCTTGCGGGGTATTCCATCCCGGCGCTGCCCCCGCAACTGTAACCGGGTAGCGCGTTCTTGACATGCCACTGGACGATCCGTTCGGGAAGGCGAGGGCGCGCGATGATCCGGGAGCCAGGAGACCTGCCCGCAACGGTCGTTCGAGTCGGCGGGCGGGGTGTACCGAAGGCAGCGAGGACAGGCGCAATTCCGCGCTTTCCCGCCATGGACGGCAAGTTCGTCCATGTCGGGAGTACCCATGCGCAAGTACCTGTTTCTTATCAGTTCCGTCATTATCGCCCAGCCTGCCTTCGCGCAGGATGAAACCGACTCCGCCTCCGAATACGCAGAGGCCGCGCCGCTGGGCAGCGCGACTGGCAATATCGTCGTCGTCTCGACCGGTCTGCCCTTGCCGATCAATCGCACAGGCCAGCCTGTCAGCGTCATCGGACTTGACGAGATCAAGCAAATCCAGGGGCCGGACCTCTCCCGAGTGTTGTCTCGTCTGCCGGGCGTCGCGCAAAGCCGCCAGGGCGGCGTGGGTTCGTTGACGTCGGTACGCGTACGCGGCGGAGAGGCGGACGATCTTCTCGTCCTGATCGACGGCGTACGCGTTGCCGATGCCGCGGATATCAACAACCAGTTCGATTTCGGCAACCTGCTCGCCGGCAATATCGAACGGGTTGAACTGTTGCGTGGCTCGAACTCGGTGGTCTGGGGCTCGGACGCCGTCGCAGGTGTGATGAATATCGTGTCGCGCATCGACAACGGCATCGCGGCCTCCGCCGAATACGGCAGCGACGACACGAAATACGCGACGCTGTCGGGCGGAGTGGTGCAGGGCGCGCTGGCGGCGGGTCTTGCAGGTACCTACTATGACAGTGACGGTTTCAGCCGGGCTGCTTCCGGCACTGAGGCCGACGGGTTCGAACAGTGGCAGTTGACGGGCCGTGCGCGCTACGACCTCACTCCCAACCTCGCCATCGTGGCGAGCGGTCGCTTTGCCGACGGTGAGAGCGAGTTCGACGGTTACGATCCAGCGCCGCCCTACGCCCTGATCGACACACAGGATTATTCGCGTACTCGCCAGTATTCGGGGCGCACCGGGCTGCATTACGTGACCGACCTGCTCACGCTCGACGCAGGCTATGCTTTGTCCGACACGCGCCGGCGCTATTACGATGCCGCACAGGCCGAGCCGTTCCAGTATGGCTACAAGGGCCGGAACGAGCGCGCCGAGTTGTTCGGACGCGTCACTCCGATGGGCGATGTCGCGCTCGATTTCGGGGCCCAACGCGAATGGTCGCGCTTCAGCAGCACCTTCGACGCGCCCGCCAAGGCGCGCACCACCAGCGGCCACGCGCTGCTGGGTTGGTATGGCGAGAGGGGGACGATCGCGGCCGGCGCGCGCTATGACGATCACTCGCGCTTTGGCGGCGAATGGTCCTTTGGCGCTAACGGTTCGCTCAATCTGGTGTCCGACATCCGCTTGCGAGCGGCCTATGGCGAAGGGTTCAAAGCTCCCTCGCTTTACCAGTTGTTCTCGGACTACGGGAATCCGGGGGTCGAGCCCGAGACGAGCCGCGCCTACGATATCGCGGTGGAGAAGGGCGATCGCAACGGACCGCTGTTCATTGCCGTTTCCGCCTTCCGGCGCGACAGTCGCAACCTGATCGGCTTTGCCTCGTGCTATGGCATAACCACGGGCCTGTGCGCGACGCGGCCCTTTGGCTATTACGATAACACCGGCCGCGCCCGCGCCAAAGGGTTCGAGGTCGAACTGGCTGCCAGTCCGTCGGCAACTCTGCGCACCGGTGCGACTTACAGCTACGTCAAGGCGGTGGACCGGACCGAGGGCAGCTTTACGCAGGGCAACGACCTCGGTCGCCGTCCGCGCCACGCCGTTGCGGCTTGGATCGACTGGCAGTCGCCGTGGCTTCTCGCGCTTGGCGCCGACGCGCGGCTGGTTGGCGACAGTTACGAGAATGTCTACAATTCGACCAGTCTCGACGGTTTTGCGACGGTCGACCTGCGCGCATCGCTGCCTTTCGGACCTTTGGAATTGTATGGCCGGGTCGAAAACCTGTTCGACGCCGGTTACCAGACGGCAGCAGGCTACGCGAACGCCGGGCGCAGTGCTTATGTCGGCGCGAGGTTCAAGATCTGATGCAAGGTTCCTGACGATGCGCACGGGTGCGATGACGGGGTTGGCTGCCTTTGCGCTGCTGTCCGCCTGCGCCCCCGCGCCATCAGACGGGAAGAGCGAGGCGGTGCCATCCCCCACTTTGCGCATCGTCTCGCTCAACCCCTGTGTCGATGCGATACTTGCCGAAATCGCGCCGGAAAATCTCGTCGCGGTTTCGCACTTCAGCCGCGATCCGCACAGCGCTTCGATGGATGTGGCAGTCGCGCGTCGCTATCCGGCAACGTCGGGCAGTGCGGAGGAAGTCGCCGCCCTGGCTCCCGATGTGGTGGTTGCAGGCACATTTCTGCCGCCCGCGACCGAATCCGCGCTTCGCCGCATGGGATTGCGCGTTGTGAAAACCGGTTCGATCGCCTCGGTCGGGGATGCGCGAACGCAAGTGCGCGATCTGGCCGCGCTTGCCGGGCGCGATAAGGCGGGTGAGGCCTTGATCGCCCGGATCGACGCGGCTCTCGCCGCTGCCGCTCCGCCAGACGGTGAGGCGCCTGTTTCCGCACTTGTCTGGCAGGCAGGGGGACTGGTTCCGGGTGAAGCCACCTTGGTTTCCGACCTGCTCTCGCGCACAGGCTTTACCAACTTCTCTGCCGGGCGCGGATTGGGGCAGGGGGCGATCCTTCCGCTGGAGGACGTACTCGCCGACCCGCCGCCGGTGATTTTGAGCGCAGGTGACGGGCGGATGCAGAATCATCCGGCACTGGCGGCAATGGGTGCAGACCGCGCGGAATTCGATACGCGGCTGACATGGTGTGGCGGGCCGACAATTCCCGCCGCCGCCGCGCGCCTGGCGCAGATCCGGAGCAGCCTGAGATGAGCCGCCTTTGCCTCGTACTATCGGGCCTGATCGCGCTGGCCCTGCCGCTTTCTTTGCTGGCCGGTCGCGTCTGGATCGCGCCATGGGCGGAGCCGGTGCCCCATGCCGCGACCATTCTTGCCGAACTGCGCCTGCCTCGCGGTACTCTTGCGCTCGTCATCGGCGCCGGGCTGGGTGGCGCGGGTGCGGCGATGCAGGGTTACCTGCGCAATCCGCTGGCCGATCCGGGTCTGTTCGGCATTGCGCCGTCCGCTGCATTCGGTGCGGTCATGGCCTTGTTCCTTGGCATTGCAGGCATTCCGCTGGTGCTGCCAGCCTTCGCGCTGATCGGTGCGGGCGGGGCGATGGCGATGCTGGCGGTAATCGCGGGGCGGGGCGGTATCGGCATGGGCGGCGGGATCGCGCTGTTCACGCTTGCGGGCCTGATGATCGCCAGTCTTGCGGGCACGCTCACCAGCCTTGCCATATCGCTGTCACCGAACCCCTTTGCCACCAGCGAGATCGTGACGTGGCTGATGGGCGCGTTGACGGACAGGAGTTGGGCCGATGTCTGGATCGCAGGGCCGCTGACACTGGCGGGTTTGGTCGTGCTGTGGAGTACGGGGCGCTCGCTGGACGCGCTGACGCTGGGTGAGCAGGCGGCGCTGTCGCTGGGCGTACAGGCGAAGCGGCTGCAGTGGTGCATCGTGCTCGGCATCGGGCTTGTTGTCGGTGCCGGTGTGGCGGTTGCGGGGATTATCGGTTTCGTCGGTCTGATGGTGCCGCACATCGTTCGCCCGTTCACGGATCGCCGCCCATCCAGCCTGATCCTGCCGAGCGCGCTGGCGGGTGCCTTGCTGGTGCTGGTCGCGGATACGTTCTGCCGGGTGCTGCCGATGGCGACCGAACTGCGGCTGGGCATTGCGCTGTCGGTTCTGGGTGCGCCGTTCTTTCTGGCCCTTCTACTACGCCTGCGCAGGACTCTGGCATGATGCTTTCGGCCGAAAACCTGACTGTCCGGCGCGGGGCTGCCAAAGTCGTTACGGAGGCATCATTTGCTCTCGAACCCGGTCGCCTGACGGCCATTGTCGGACCGAACGGTGCGGGCAAGTCCAGCGTGCTGGCGGCGCTGGCGGGCTTGTTGCCGGCGTCCGGCAAGGTCATGCTGGACGGTCGCGACATAACGACAATCGCACCACGCGAGCGGGCACGGACGATCGGTTTCCTGCCGCAGCAGGCGGAGGCCGCGTGGGACGTGTCGGTGCGCACGCTGGTCGGGCTGGGACGCCTGCCGTGGCGCTCCGTTCCCGGCAGGCCCGCCCGCGCGGACCGGCAAGCCGACGAGAGCGCGATCGAACATTCGCTGCAGGTGATGGAACTTGAAAGCCTTGCCGAGCGGCCTGTCTCCCACCTTTCGGGTGGAGAGCGGGCACGAGCGATGATGGCCCGTGTCCTTGCCGGACAGCCCGCATGGATACTGGCCGATGAACCGCTCGCCAGTCTGGATCTGGCGCACCAGCAACGCCTGATGGGTCAGTTGCGGGCAGAGACCGATGCCGGTCGCGGCATCGCGGTTGTCGTCCACGATCTGGCAACGGCGATGAACCGTGCGGACCGGGTTATCGTGCTGGATCGTGGCCGGATCGTCGGCAACGGCGTGCCGGATGTCGCACTCAACGAAACGCTCGTTAGCGAGGTATGGCAGGTCCGGGTACAGTGGACAGGGGATAGCGGACACCGCGCGCTGATTGTCATTTGAACCGCAAGCAATGGTGCGGCAATATTGCGGGTGGTGAAACGTCTTCTGCCCTTGCTGGCGCTGGTGCCTGCGATTGCTGCGCCCCCTGTGCAGGCGGGTGAGCTTGCGCGTTCCGATCCCGCGCGTCCCAGCGTCGCCGATATCCGCAAACGCAATGCGCTCGACTGCACGTTCCGGCTTACCAACGATTATGTGCAGGACATCATCCTGATGCAGGATACGACCTTCTCTCCCGATGCGTGCAAGGCATCATGCGCACGCTTTGCCGAAGATGCGGTCGTTTCGATGCGCGATGCGGTCTATGTGCTGCGCTACACTTGCCACTACCGCGACGGGCTGGTCGCCGACGTCGATCTCAAGCAAGGGTGAAGCGCACCACCGGTTCGTAATACGATCCTGATCGGGTCAGGGTGCTTTCGTACAGCGTGAAATGATCGACCCGCATCGGCCCCGCGGCAAAGTCCCCGTGCCGGGCCAGCCATCCGCCCGGATCGCCGCTTGAACGATTGAGGCGGGCCAGCGTGACATGCGGGGTGAAGCGGCGCGTCTCCGCCTCCAGTCCAGCCGAAACGCAGGCGCGCTCGACCTTTTTCTGCAGGACAGCCAGTTCCGGGCAGGGGGCGACACCGGCCCAAAGGGCGCTGGGCCAGTGCTTCCGCTCGAAATGGCCGACGCCGCGAAAGACAAGATCGAAGCCCGGCATGTCCAGCCCGCCCAGCGCATCGGCAATATCGTTGGCCAGCGGTGTATCGACTTCGCCGATGAAGCGCAGGGTCAGATGAAGTTGCGTTTCGTCCTGCCAGCGTGCGTTCTCGATACCGTCCATCATGTCGAGCATCGCATTGATTGCGGCACTACACGGGCGGATGGCGACGAAGAGGCGGTGGCTCATGGCGGCAATGCGTAGAACGGTATCAGATCAGGCCGTAGCGATACCCCTTGGCAACAGCCTCTGCAATCGTGCGCGCGCCAAGCCGGCGTCGCAGGCTGGCAAGGTGCAGATCCACGGTAGGCAGCGAGACGCCGAGATGATGTGCGATGTCGGCGCGCATCTTGCCTTCCGA
Source organism: Croceicoccus bisphenolivorans (assembly GCF_001634625.1). Classification (GTDB taxonomy): domain Bacteria; phylum Pseudomonadota; class Alphaproteobacteria; order Sphingomonadales; family Sphingomonadaceae; genus Croceicoccus; species Croceicoccus bisphenolivorans. The sequence goes on from NZ_LRSE01000002.1 coordinate 42,778, forward strand.
AGCGTGTTTCAGGCAATCAAGCTCCCGCGAGGACAAGGCAATGTCTGCGGCTTCGAATTTGGCCAGCAAGGCAGGCCGAAGTCTGTCCATCAGCGCCATCGCCGCGATTTCAAGTTTCATCATCTCGTTCCGAACGATGGCGGTGTCTTGCGCTTTGCCGCCGAACAGGAATGCAAAGTGCCGGTGGCTGCCGGGAGCAGCGGGCAAGTCGCTGGAACCGAGGATGACATGCGCGCTTTCCATGCCATGATGCATATGACGCCCGACTACGTGAGCCGTTTCAGGGGCAATGTCCCGCAGCATCCGGGCGACGTTTTCATCCTGAACGAACCGGGCAACGGCCCGACCGTCGCGTAGCAAATCCCACCCCTTGAGGATGTAGTCATGCTGACCCAGCTCTCGCGCGTAGTATTCCTCCGCCCATTCGTCAGACATGTTGGTTGCGTGATGGCCGACCGAATCGATCATTCCGTCCCGCACTACGAAAGTGCCGAAATTGCAGTATTCGATGCCCTTGTTCTGAAGAAAGCTGAAGAAGGCCGACTTGGCATGTTCGCCAAAATCCAGCGGCGACATGGTGCGCGATTTTTCGCCGTGCAGAAATGACAGGAAATCGTGAAGTTCGTTCACAAGTCGACTGAGCGCCCCAATTAGTCATTCATAAGTAATAGTTTGCAGACGAAAGTCGAGCCTTTGGTTCTATCGGATGAGCTAAGCAGTTAGCGGGGCGGTTGAGATCGCACGGCGCTGACCCCACATGGCGTCGATGGCCAAGCGGGCGCACGCGCCTCTTTACATGCCGGAACAAAAATGGAACACGTCAGATCATGGCACTGACCACGATTTCCGTGCGCGGCGCGCGCGAACATAACCTGAAGGGTATCGACATCGATCTGCCGCGCGACGCGCTGATCGTGATCACCGGGCTGTCCGGTTCGGGCAAGTCCAGCCTTGCCTTCGACACGATCTATGCCGAAGGGCAGCGTCGCTATGTCGAGAGCCTGTCGGCCTATGCGCGCCAGTTCCTTGAAATGATGCAGAAGCCGGATGTCGAGCATATCGACGGGCTGTCACCTGCCATCTCGATCGAACAGAAGACGACCAGCCGCAACCCGCGCTCCACCGTCGCCACCGTGACCGAGATCTACGACTATATGCGCCTGCTCTGGGCGCGCATCGGCGTGCCTTATTCGCCGGCCACCGGTCTGCCGATCGAGGCGCAGACCGTGTCGAATATGGTTGACCGGGTGATGGAGCTGCCCGAGGGTACGCGGCTCTACTTGCTCGCGCCCGTCGTGCGCGGGCGCAAGGGGGAATACCGCAAGGAACTGGCCGAGTGGCAGAAGGCGGGCTTCACCCGCGTGCGCATCGATGGGGAGATGTACGCGATCGAGGCGGCACCCGCTCTCGACAAGAAGTACAAGCACGACATCGAGGTCGTGGTTGATCGTATCGCGGTAAAGCCAGGTATCGAGACACGGCTGGCGGATTCCTTCGAGCAGGCGCTGAAGCTGGCCGAGGGGCTGGCCTATGTCGATCTGGCCGATGGTGTGGTTCCGGGGCGAGAGGCCGAGGAAAAGGGCGCGAATGTCTCCGGTGGCCAGATGAAGGGCGCCGGCATTCCCGCCAATCGCATCGTGTTTTCCGAAAAGTTCGCTTGCCCGGTTTCCGGCTTCACGATCGAGGAAGTCGAGCCACGCTTGTTCTCGTTCAACGCGCCGCAAGGGGCCTGTGCCGCCTGCGACGGGCTTGGTGAGAAGCTGCTGTTCGATCCGCAACTCGTCGTCCCGAACGAGGCGCTGAGCCTGAAGAAGGGCGCGGTCGTGCCGTGGGCCAAGTCGAACCCGCCGTCGCCCTATTACATGCAGGTGCTGGCCAGCCTTGCCCGCGAATACGAATTCGAACTGACGACGCCGTGGGAAAATTTCGACAAGGAAATCCGCGAGATCATCCTCTACGGCACCAAGGGGCGCGCGATCCCGCTGACGTTCAAGGACGGGCGCAAGGAATACACGGTCAACAAGCCGTTCGAAGGCGTGATCGGCAATCTCAACCGCCGTATGCTCCAGACGGAATCCGCATGGATGCGCGAGGAGTTGAGCAAGTACCAGACGGCGCAACCTTGTGAGGTATGCGAAGGCAAGCGCCTCAACGAGAAGGCGCTGGCGGTGAAGGTTGCGACAACCGACATCGCGGTGCCCACGAAGATGAGCGTTGCCGATGCGAAGGACTGGTTCCTAGCGCTGCCGGACAGCTTGAACGACACCCAGAACCAGATCGCGCGTGCGATCCTGAAGGAAATCAACGAGCGCTTGGGTTTCCTCGACAATGTCGGGCTCGATTACCTGAATCTGGACCGGACCAGCGGCACGCTTTCAGGGGGCGAGAGCCAGCGCATCCGGCTTGCCAGCCAGATCGGCTCGGGGCTTTCGGGTGTGCTCTATGTCCTCGACGAACCGAGCATCGGCCTGCACCAGCGGGACAACGACCGGCTGCTCGAAACGCTGAAGCGGCTGCGCGACCTTGGTAACACTGTCATCGTCGTCGAACATGACGAGGATGCGATCCGCGCGGCGGACCATGTCGTCGATCTTGGCCCCGGCGCCGGTGTGCATGGCGGAGAGGTCGTGGCTGAAGGCACCCTGAAACAGGTGCTAAAATCGAAGAAATCGCTCACCGCGGCATACCTCAACGGCACCCGCGAAATCGCGGTGCCGAAGAAGCGGCGCAAGGGCAATGGCAAGGACATCACCGTGCATGGCGCGCGGGCGAACAACCTGAAGAATGTCACCGCCTCGATCCCGCTTGGTACCTTTACCTGCATCACGGGGGTTTCAGGTTCGGGCAAGTCGAGTTTCACGATCGACACGCTGCACGCCGGGGCTGCGCGCACACTGAACGGCGCGCGCGTCGTGGCGGGCGCGCATGACAAGATCACCGGCCTCGAACACTGTGACAAGGTGATCGAGATCGACCAGTCGCCCATCGGCCGCACGCCGCGTTCCAATCCTGCCACTTATACGGGGGCGTTCACCAATATCCGCGACTGGTTTGCCGGTCTGCCGGAAGCGCAGGCGCGCGGGTACAAGGCCGGCCGCTTCAGCTTTAATGTAAAGGGTGGACGGTGCGAGGCTTGTCAGGGTGACGGCCTCATCAAGATCGAGATGCACTTCCTGCCTGACGTCTACGTCACGTGCGAGGAGTGCCACGGCAAGCGCTACAACCGCGAGACGCTGGAGGTGAAGTTCAAGGGGCTGTCCATCGCCGACGTGTTGGACATGACGATCGAGGACGCGGAAGAGTTCTTCAAGGCCGTACCCCCGATCCGCGACAAGATGCACATGCTGAACGAAGTCGGCCTCGGCTACGTCAAGGTCGGACAGCAGGCGACGACACTTTCCGGCGGCGAGGCGCAGCGCGTGAAGCTGGCCAAGGAACTGTCGCGCCGGTCGACCGGACAGACGCTCTACATCCTCGACGAGCCTACGACGGGCCTTCACTTCGAAGACGTGAGGAAACTGCTCGAAGTGCTGCACCGGCTGGTGGAGCAGGGCAATTCGGTCGTGGTGATCGAACACAACCTCGATGTGATCAAGACTGCCGACTGGATCGTCGATCTGGGTCCGGAAGGCGGAGTTCGTGGCGGCGAGATCGTGGCCGAGGGCACGCCGGAACAGGTCGCGGAGAATCCGGCTAGTTTCACCGGGCAGTATCTCGCGCCGATGCTGGGGAAACAACCAGTACCGGGGAATGAGCAGTGAGGCTGCGGAATAGGGCCGGGAGGCAGTCCGTGTTAGGATGTCCTCTTGAAAAAGGCCCATAGGTCGGAAAACGGAGTCGCCAAGTCATGAAAACCGCAATCATTGTCGCCGCCATCGCCCTGTCGGGGGCCGTTCCGGCATTCGCGGGTCACCACGAATCGATGGGGCAGGGTGCAGCAATGGCCGACGGGCATTCACAGATGCTGATGGCCGGCTTGCTCGGCTCCAATGAAGTGCCCGCCGGTGACACCGATGGCCGGGGCCAGTTCATGGCCTGGCCGAATGCCGAAGGTCAGCTCTGCTATCGCCTGATGGTGACGAATGTCGCCACGGCGACCATGGCCCACATCCATGCGGGCAAGGCGGGTGTGAACGGGCCCGTCATCGTTCCTCTGACCACTCCGGCAGGCGGCAAGTCGGAAGGCTGTGTGGCGCTTCCGGCTGCGACGCTGGGCGCCATGACTGCAACACCGGGAGACTTCTATATCAACGTCCATAATGCCGAGTTTCCCGGCGGTGCAGTCCGCGGCCAGTTGATGAGCCACGGCATGTAGCAATACCCACCTGAACTGGTTTTATTCTCGGTTTACGGGCCTTTAACCACAGGCTGGCACGGTGCCCCTTCGCATGCAGGGGGCGTAGCCGTGAGTGATTTTGCCAAGAAAGTGATCGTGTTCCTCATCTTCGCGGTAATCGCAGGGACGATCTCTTTCACTTACGCGCGGATGCTTCGTGATGAAGCGGACAAGTACGGCGGCGGCACTGACGGGATCGAGATGGTGCAGTGCGTCAAGCAATTCGAAAAGCGTCTGCCGAGCAAAACTGCTGCGGAAAGCGCGTGCGAATGCACCATCACGGAATTCAAGCGCCGTAAGCTGGAACTGACCGACATGCTGACGGGCGACCGGCCCGAGATGCAGAAGATCGCCGATTCCTGCATCGCGATGGCTTCCTGAGTTAGCCAGCATCGGCAGCGGGAAAAGCACCACGGCCCTCAGGGTGTGACTTTCGTATGGGGATGCCGCCGGCTGCCACCTCTGCTTCCGGCATCCCCAATGCACCTGTGTCAGGTGCTGTCGATCAGGTCGCGGCGTCTGCCCCTTCCGGATCCGCCGCAGCATCCGATACCACTGCCGTGTTGGAATCGACCAGCAGCTTCCAGGTTCCTTCTTCCTTGTGCCAAAGCGACTGGTTGAATCCTGCCTCGCTCTGCACCGCGCCATCGGGTCCGGTATGGGTATAGGTGTAGTTCGAAATGGTCGTGGCATAATCGCCGGACGCCGAAACCCAGCCATCTGCCATCGCGATTTGCACCGAACTCGCCTTGTCGGCGATCATCGCGTCGAACCCGCCGCGAATAGCCTCGATCCCGTGTAGAACAGGCATGCCGCCGCCGGCGAAGGTCGCATTGCTGGCATAGATCGCGGTTGCCCCTTCGGCATCGTCGCTGGCGAAGGCGGCTTCCTGCGCTGCCTGTACCTGTTTGATCGCGTCGATTTCGGCCGCGGTGTCGACCGCCGGTGCGGCTGGCGGCTCCTGATTGCAGGCGGCGAGGATCAGGAACGGTGCGATCGCAGGAACGATCAAGTGCTTGGAACGGAACATTGCATGCTCTCCCTCGCGCGACCCGGGGACGCGGAGGAAGCGCCTCTTGATGGGCGGTGTCAATCGGGCAATGTATGAGCGGTGCGCAAGGTAAGACGGACTTTACCAACGTGCGCTAGGGATCGCATCGGATCAGGTACTTTGGAGACGGGAATGGCGCGGATCGGATTGTTGGGCGCAGGTACTGTGGTGCTGGTCTCGCTGGCGCTGACGGGTTGCGAGGATCCCAAGCCGGGCCTTGAAGACGAGGTGCGGGTGGAGAAAGTCGTCAGTTGCAAGGATGCGATCGGCCATTTCGCGCCGACGGAGCGCAAGAAGGAGCAGCTTTGCGAATGCACGACGGCCAAGCTGGCATCGCAAGGGCTGACTGTGGCGGACCTGTCAGGGGCGAAGCAGGACCGCGCTATGGAACAGCTCCGCTGGTGTCTGGCGCAAGTCGGGCTTGGCCGGAAGGTTCAGCGACCTGCAGCTGAAGTCAGCGAAGCGCCGTCAGATGAACAGGCCGAGCCTGAAAGCGAGGCAACGGATGCGCCGGTCGAGGCCGAGGGTGCGGTCGCAGCCGAATAAGGCCTAATCGTTCAGAAGGGCGAGCGAGACACGATCCTGTCCGCGCGCCTTCATGCCGATGGCGTCGGCGGCGGCTTCGGACAGATCGATCACGCGGTTGCCGTGAAACGGGCCGCGATCGTTGATGCGCACGGTGATGGTTTTCCCGGTGCGCTGCGACGTGACGCGCACCATACTGCCGAAGGGCAGGGTGCGGTGGGCAGCCGTGAATTCGGTTGGGTCGAAACGTTCACCACTGGCCGTGGGGCGGCCGGCAAAGCGATTTCCGTACCAGCTGGCGTTGCCGATACCCAGTTCCTCGGCGATGTCGGCGAACTCGTCAGTGGCAACTTCTGGCTGGGCAAAATCGATGTCTTCGCTGCCCATGCCGGGGAGTGTGCTGCCCGGCGAAGCGATATCGGTATCGAAGCCGGGGCCGACGACTTTCATATCGTCCGAAACGGCGAGCGCCGCCGTTGCCGGAACGAGGGTCGCCAGCGCGAATCCGATTGCCAGTCGCGACACGCGCCGACGGCGATCGGTCAAGCGGATCTGGCGTCCGAAGCGGTTCAGAGATGTCCCGTCCATGCGCCGCTTATAACACGGGAAGTTAAGCGTTTGGTTTCGGCCCGTCTTACTTCCGCCACAATCGAACCGGGTTATGGGAACGGTCACTGCGTCGCGTGATCTCGCGAGCCGAATCGAAAACAGCAGCCGCAACGCAAATGGGGCCGGCATCGCTGCCGGCCCCACTCTCACCTGCGCGTGGTCCCAGGGGGGAACTTGGCGCCCGGCGTTTCGGCTCTCGTTCCATGGGGTTCGAGTGCCTATGTCGCCCGGCGCTCGCGCCGGCATCCGGATCCATCCGGGGGGTCGGTTCGGCTCAGAAGGGCGTTCCCTTCTCCCGTTCCGTTCTCTTCCGGATCCGAAGCCGCATTTCCATGCTGGCCCGTCGCTTCACCCGATTTGGCGCCGTTCATGAGAACTTTTGCCATTTCGTCCACGTCGGTCCGGAAATCCGGCCAATGCCGAAGCTGCCTTTCGCGCCTTTCCGTCTTTCCTCATCCCCGATCCGAAGATCGGGCACGCTGGTCCGTCGGTATGTCGCGCGGCCTTCACCGGCATATCGATCGGTTTCGGAAATTCCCTTGCCGTTTCAGACCCTTCGATCCGGTCCGGCGGGGTTCCTTCCCCGTTCGACAAGCCAAAGGTGACTCCGCTGGGCGAGTCGTTCAAGCAGGCGAACGGAAACTTATCCACAGAATGCGCAAATGGCGGTGGACAACGGTGGACAAAGCCGTCATTCGGCGCGGTTTCGCCGCACCCGCGAATGATTCGAGCAGGTGCAGCGCGGCTTGTCAGCGGCCTTGTTTGGCAAGCAGCTTCAGGCGAAGCGCGTTGAGCTTGATGAAGCCTTCCGCGTCCTTCTGGTCATAGGCACCGGCATCGTCCTCGAACGTCACGTGGCGTTCGGAATAGAGTGAGTTGGGCGACTTGCGACCGACGACCGAGACCGAACCCTTGTAGAGCTTCAGGCGAACGGTGCCGTTCACGCTAGCCTGCGAGTGGTCGATCGCGGCCTGCAGCATCTCGCGCTCTGGTGCGAACCAGAAGCCGTTGTAGATGAGCTCTGCGTATTTCGGCATCAGCTCATCCTTGAGGTGCGCCGCGCCGCGATCCAGCGTGATCTGCTCGATCCCGCGATGGGCAGCCGCATAGATCGTGCCGCCCGGCGTTTCGTACATGCCGCGCGACTTCATGCCCACGAAACGGTTCTCGACAAGGTCGAGACGGCCGATGCCGTGATTGCGGCCCAGCTCGTTGAGTTCGGTCAGCAGCGTTGCGGGCGAGGTTGCCTTGCCGTTAAGCGAAACGCCGTCGCCCTTCTCGAACCCGATTTCGATATATTCGGGCGTGTCGGGCGCGTCCTCGGGGTTCACGGTGCGTGAATAGACGTAGTCGGGGGTTTCTTCCCACGGATCTTCCAGCACCTTGCCCTCGGACGAGGTGTGCAGGAGGTTCGCGTCGGTCGAGAACGGGCTCTCGCCGCGCTTGTCCTTCGGCACCGGAATCTGGTGCTGTTCGGCCCATGCGATCAGCGCGGTGCGGGAATTGAGGTCCCACTCACGCCACGGGGCGATTACCTTGATATCTGGATCAAGCGCATACGCAGACAGTTCAAAGCGGACCTGGTCGTTGCCCTTGCCGGTCGCGCCGTGGGCGACGGCGTCAGCGCCGGTCTCGTGCGCGATCTCGATCAGGCGCTTGGAAATGAGCGGACGCGCGATCGAGGTGCCGAGCAGGTAGTCGCCTTCGTACTTGGCATTGGCGCGCATCATCGGGAAGACGAAGTCGCGCACGAATTCCTCGCGCAGGTCATCGATGTAGATGTGTTCGTCCGGGATACCCATCAGCTTCGCCTTGGCGCGCGCGGGTTCGAGTTCCTCGCCCTGGCCGAGGTCAGCCGTGAAAGTCACGACTTCGCAGTTGTAGGTGACCTGCAGCCACTTCAGGATGACCGAGGTGTCGAGGCCGCCCGAATAGGCCAGCACAACTTTCTTGATGGAATCGCTCATGCGCGCCGGTTAGGCGGGACTTGCGCCGCCTGCAAGTGTCTCTGCGGGTTTGATCGACCTAAGGAGGCCCGGAACGTACGCGCTGAGCGTTGCTGCGCGCAGAATGTAGGTGGCCGTAAAAGCGGTCCAGATACCGTAATTGCCATACGGTCGCAGCGCGAGGTCCAGCGCGATGTAGGCCAACGTGGTGACTATGGCGGCATTGCGCAGGGCTGCTCCGCGAGTCGCGCCGATGAAAATTCCGTCGAGCATCCACGACGGCGCGCCGAGCAAAGGAATCAGGGCGGCGAAAGGCAGGAAGGTAACTGCAGTCGCGTTCGTTGCCTCATCGGTCACCATAACGTCGACGATCGTCTGGCCGCACAGCCAGTAGAGGATCGACAGCAAGGCACCGCCAGCAATGGCAAATTCGCTGGTCAACCGGACCGAACGCAGGAAGCGCGCGCGCGAACCGGCACCGATCGCCTGACCGACACGTGCTTCCGCCGTAAACGCAAAGGCGTCGAGCACGAACGCCGATACGCTCACGAACTGCAGCAGGACGTGGTTGGCGGCGAGCGTGCTGGTGCCGATCCGCGCGCCGGAACTTGCCAGCCATGTGAACACGAGCAGGAGTGCGATTGTACGGATCATCAAGTCGCGGTTGATGGCGAACAGACGGGCAAGCGCCGTCCGGTCGAGCAGCACATCAAGCGGAGTGCGGCGCAATAGCGAGACCGGGCCCAACCCCGTAATCCGGCAGCAAAGCGCGATCCCGGTAAACACGGCGATCCATTCCGCCCCTGCCGTTCCGGCACCGATCCCGCCGGCACCAAGACCCGCGCCCCATACCAGCGCTACGTTGAGTGCAGCGTTGCAGGCATTCATCACCAGTTGCAGCACCAGCGCCGAACGGGTGCGGCCAAGGCCCAGCAGCCAGCCGGTGATCGCGAATACGGCAAGTGCGGCGGGCGCGCCGAAGAAGCGTGCGGTTATGTAGGCATCCGCCTCGCCGCTGACCTTTTCGCCCCCCGCCATCACGGCAAGCGCAAGCGTGGACAGCGGTATCTGAAGAAGTGTCAGGGCCAACCCGATGGCAAGCCCGATGCCGATGCCCCTGACGAGGAGGGCATTGACCTCGCCATCATCGCCGCTGCCCTGCGCTTTCGCTGTAAGGCCCGTCAGCCCCATGCGCAGGAAGCCAAATGTCCAGAAAACAAGGGTGATGATCGTCGCGCCCAGCGCCACGCCGGCGAGTGCGGCTGCATCCCCGGTGCGGCCGACGACGATCGTGTCGATGATGCCGACCAGCGGGACGGATGCCTGCCCCACCATGATCGGCCATGCCTGAGAAAGGATCGCGCGGCGGGTCAGCGGCAGGTCTGGCGAAGTGGTCACCGGCTGCAGATGGACCGGCGCGGCGTGCGCATCAAGCCGGGCTGATCAGGTTGCTCTCTGCCGCTGCCATGTAATCGCGCGACAGGGGCAGGGCGCGGCGGTCGCGCACGTACTGGATCTGGTAATTGCACATGCCGCCGCTTTCGAAAGCGGCAGTCGCGCCGGAAAGGTAGAAACTCCACATCCGGAAGAAGCGCGGATCATACATCGCCTCGATCTCGGACTGGTGCGCCATGCAGCGGTCGTACCAGCAGCGCAGGGTCTTGGCGTAATGGATGCGCAGGGTTTCCACGTCGCTGGCGATCAGGCGGACCTTCTCGCTCGCCGCGACGGTTTCGGACAGGGCGGGGATGTAGCCGCCGGGAAAGATGTACTTGCGCGTGAAGGCGTCCGTCATGCCCGGCGCACCCATGCGGCCGATCGTGTGGATCAACGCCACTCCATCCTGATGCATGAGATTGCCGACGGAGCGGAAGTACGTTTCGAACTGTGGCTGGCCGACGTGTTCGAACATGCCGACGGAAACGATCCTGTCGAACCGGCGGCCCGATGCGGCCAGATCGCGATAATCGACAAGTTCGAAACTGACCTTGTCTGCCACGCTCGCCGCCTCCGCACGCTTGCGGGCAAGCGCCAGCTGCTCTTGCGAAAGCGTGATGCCGGTAACCCGCACGCCCGCTTTCTGCGCAAGGAAGATCGCCATGCCGCCCCAGCCGCAACCGATGTCGAGCACATGCTGCCCCGGTTCGAGCGCGAGCTTGGCGGCGATGTGGGCCAGCTTCTCGTGCTGGGCTTCCTCCAGCGTCATGCCCTCGCGCGGCCAGTAGGCGCACGAATACTGCATGTGCGGGGCATCGAGCATCAGTTCGTAGAGATCGTTGCCGATGTCGTAATGGTGGGCGACATTGCTTCTGGAACTGGAGGCGCGGTTGGTCGCGCTGCGCAGATAGGCGACGCGGTCCTTCATGCGGCGCAGGAACGTGGGTGGGCGCAAACGCTGCCCCTTGTCCCACGGCTGGTTGGCGCGCAGCATGTGGATCAGTTCCATGATCCCGCCGCCTTCGATGACCAGCCTGCCGTCCATGTAGGCTTCCGCCGCGCCGAGGCGAGGGTCAGTCAGGATCTGGCGCGTGGCCCCTTTGCGCAGGGTGATCGACAGGTCTTCGAAGCCTGCGGCCGGTGTGCCGAAGGTCTGCATCCCTCCGCCTTCGAAGTGAACCTCCAGCGTTCCCTGTTCGACGGTGCTCGCGAAAAAGCGGGCGATGATCCGGTCGGAAGCACTCATGTCGCTGAATGTAGACGCTTGTCAGCCATCGGACGCAAGCGGCAATCGCGCATCGGTCTGGCTGTCCCCGCGCGCGAGGAACAGTACGTCGCGTTCCTGCTGCATCAGGTGCTGGCCCGAATCGACGTAGAGCACCTGTCCGCTCGCTGCTACGCCGCTGGCGAGGAAAAGCGCGGCATCGGCCAGTTCATCGGGATCGGTCAGACGGTGCAGCAGGTTCATGCGCCCGCTTGCCTCGTGCTCTGCCTCCACCTGGTCGAAGCTGGGCAGCATTGCTCCGGGGCACAGGCCATAGATGCGATCGGGCGTACCCCGTCGCGCCATGGCCAGCATCTCGGTTGCCGAGGCGAGCGCCGCCTTGGCCATCGTGTAGCTGAAGAAATCGGGATTCATGTTGGCCAGCTTCTGGTCGAGCACGTTGATGACGCACCGCCCCGTTTGGGTACGGGCCTTTGCCAGATAGCGTTGCGCCAGCAGGACCGGCCCTTCGGCGTTTATTTTCATCGAATGGTCGAACGTGTCGTGATCGATCAGGCGAGCATCATCGAATTCGAAGATCGAGGCGCAATTGATCAGTGCGCACCAGCCCTCCACCCGCGCCGCGAGATCGTTGACGCATGATTCGATCGCATCGCTGTCGGCAAGGTCGAAACTCACCACTTCCGCGCTCGGCAAGGCCGCTGCCAGCGATTCGGCATCGTCGTCGGAGTGTAGGTGATGGATCACAACGTGCCAGCCCGCGGCGGCGAATCGCTCGGCAATCGTCTTGCCCAGCCGCCTTGCCGCGCCTGTGACCAGTACCGATGGAAGAGTGCGTGAGGACATGGAGATGCTTGGACCATATTTGCCCCGGCACCGCAAATGCGCTGCATAGGAAAGGGGCCGGAAATCTTTCGATTTCCGACCCCTTTCCTAACATTCCTCAACGGTGGCGATTAACGGCAGCGGGCGTCGCCCTTGTCGATTGCGCGACCGATGATGGCACCGGCAGCGGCGCCAAGGATGGTGCCGGTCGTCCTGTCACGGCCACCGTCGATTTCACGGCCGAGCAGCGCGCCGCCGGCGGCACCGATGATCAGGCCGGTCGTGCCGTCGTTGCGCTTGCAGTAATAGCGCCCGTCGTCGCCGCGCCAGTAACGGTCGCCACGGCGCATCAGGCGCGGTTCGTAATAACGGTCGCCCTTGTGCTTGGCGCGCGCGCCATGGGCCGGGGCCCATGGCGGCGGGTCCGCCATTGCGGGGGCGGCGGGAAGCGCGACGGCGGCTGCCAGCACGGCTCCGATCAAACCCTTTTTCATCTCTTGTCCCTTTCTGTCTTTCGACTACCCGTAGGCAGTGCTTGAAGCCGAGAATGGATCCGCGAACCGGAACGCGCGATGAACCGATCCTTCAGAAAAAGAGTAGCGGGCGAACCGTTTCCGGAATGCGACGAAACGCGCTTAACCCGTTCTAAACCATTGCGATCGGCCTAGAGCGCGGCGATCTGCTCCTCTGCCGCCTCTACCGCACCGTCGGGGCCATGCACGCCAACGCCGTGGGCGCGCACGAAAGTGATGTCGGTGACCCCGATGAAGTTCAGAAAAGCCTCGATCAGGCCTTCGTGATAGGTCAGCGGCGGTTCGCCCGGCTGGTAACGGCCGCCCGCCGCCGATGCGACGATCACGCGCCGACCGCCGGCAAGCCCTTCGACACCGTTCTCGCCATAACGGAACGTGACGCGCGGAATGCCGAGGCGATCGATCCATGACTTGAGGTTGGAGGGGATGGTGAAATTGTACATCGGCGCGCCGATCACCACGACGTCTGCGACCAGAAATTCGTCCAGAACCTTCTTTTCCGATGTGGCGGCCGCCTTCATATCGTCGGTCCGGTCTTCTTCGGGAAAGCGGATGGCGCCGGTCAGGACAGGGTTGAGGTGGGCGAGCGGCTCGGTGCCGAGATCGCGATAAACAACGTCCGCACCGGTATTGTCGGCCTTCAGCTTCTCAACGATCTTCGCGGTCAGTGCGCGGCTGACGGATGCCGCGCCGGTGGTGGCGCTGTCGATGTGCAGGATATTCACTTTGCATTTCTCCGGTATCAAATGATAACTACCGGCATATGGTTACGAACCTCGCAGATGCACAAGAAGGCACAGCAAAGTCCCGAAGGCACACCGGTGTAACCGCCGTGATTGAGGCGAGCGGTGCGTGCGACGCGGTGACCGACATGCTGTCACGCGTTGGCGACAAGTGGTCGATGCAGGTTGTGATGAAGCTTGGCGAGAAATCGCGCCGCTTCAACGAACTGCGCCGCGCGGTTGAGGGCATTTCCCAGCGGATGCTCACCCGAACGCTGAGGAACCTTGAACGGGACGGGCTGATCAGTCGCACCGTCACGCCGACGGTCCCGCCGCGCGTGGACTATGCGCTAACGCCGTTGGGCCATTCGTTGTGGGGGCCGGTCATGCGGCTCAGCACATGGGTGCTTGAAAACCGTTCGGAGATAGAGGCTTCGCGCAGCGCATACGACACGCGCGAAATCTAGCTCATTCCTCCAGCGCGGCCTGTTTTTCGGCGGCGATCCGGTCCAGTTCGGCGCGGCTCTTCTTTTCCGCCGCAGTCTTCAGCTGTCCGCAGGCAGCATCGATGTCGCGCCCCCGCGGGGTGCGCACCGGCGCGCTGATTCCGGCTTCGAAAACGATGTTCGAAAACGCCCTGATGCGTTCGGGCGATGAACATTCATAGGGCGCGCCGGGCCACGGGTTGAACGGGATCAGGTTCACCTTGGCAGGCAGCTTGTACTGCTTGATCAGGCGCACGAGTTCGCGTGCATCGTCGTCGCTGTCGTTCTTGTCCTTCAGCATGACGTATTCGAACGTGATGCGCCGCGCGTTGGATGCGCCGGGATAGTCGGCACAGGCCTGCAGCAGCTCCTCGATGCCGTACTTCTTGTTGATCGGCACGATCTCGTCACGGATATCCTTGGTGATCGCGTGGAGCGAGACGGCGAGGTTCACGCCAATCTCTTCGCCGCAGCGCTCCATCATCGGCACGACACCGCTGGTGGACAGCGTGATGCGCCGCTTGGACAGGGCCAGTCCGTCGCCGTCCATCACGATTTTCAGCGCATCGCGGACATTGTCGAAATTATAGAGCGGCTCGCCCATGCCCATCATCACGATGTTGGTAAGCAGGCGCCCGTCGGAGGTATAGGTACCCTCATCCTCGGCATCGTCGAGGCCGTCCATCCGCCCCTTCGGCCATTCGCCCAGCGCGTCGCGGGCCAGCATGACCTGTCCCACGATTTCGCCAGGCGTCAGGTTGCGGACAAGGCGCATCGTGCCGGTGTGGCAGAAGCGGCAATTCAACGTGCAGCCCACTTGGCTCGACACGCAGAGCGTGCCGCGATCGGCATCGGGGATGAACACCATCTCGAAATCGTGGTTGTCCGCCGTGCGCAGCAGCCATTTTCGGGTGCCGTCGCTCGAATGCTGGGCCTCCACCACTTCCGGTCGGGCGATGACGAACCGTTCGGCCAGCCAAGGGCGCATCGTTTTGGCAATGTCGGTCATCGCGTCGAAATCGGATACGCCGCGATGATAGACCCAGTGCCAGACCTGCTTGCCACGCAGCTTGGCCGCCTTCGCGTCGAGCCCCGCCTGTTCGAACAGAGAGGCGATCTGCTTGCGCGGCAGGCCGAGCAGGTCGACGCGCCCGTCTTCGCGCGGCGTAACCTCCCGCGGAACGGGAACGGGATCGATGTGGCCCGGGACAGGCATGTTCATGTGCATGGCGCGCCATATAGAGAGGAACCGCACGTGCGCAAAGGGCGCGTGAACACCGCTTTCAAGATGTGGTTCCGCACCATTTGGTATCACGATGGTGTTCGTCGCGAAATCGGCACGTCAGAACGGCAAATTGTGCCCTTTTTTCGGTGAGTTGGGACGTTGTCTGCCGTTCATGAAACAACGCTCGCCCCTCGATCATTTCCGTGGTCCACACCCCGCCGTGGGGCATCGCACCCCACTGATGGGGGCAATGAGGGAAATGATTGGAGTTATTATGAAAAAGATCGTTGCAATTCTCGCCACCGGTACCGCTTTCGGCGCCATGGCCATGCCCGCAGCTGCGCAGGACTACGATTTCAGCGGCCCGCGCGTCGAAGCCATTGTCGGTTACGACATTTCTCAGGCAGGGTCGGACGCCGACAATGACCTGAACGACGCTGACGACCAGTCGATCGATGGTCTGCTTTATGGTGTCGGCATCGGTTACGACATCGACATGGGCGGCATGGTGTTCGGTGTCGAAGGTGAATACACCGACTCGACTGCGAAGACCGAGTTCAGCGATGGCGGTGACTACGAAGGCTTCGGCCTTGGCAGCGTCGATACCGGTCGGGATCTCTACATCGGTGCGCGCCTTGGTGCCAAGGTTGCACCGGACCTGCTTGCCTACGTGAAGGGCGGTTACACCAACGCTCGTTACAACGTTCTGGCAGCCGATGGCGAAAGCGAGCTTGATCAGGACATCAACGTCGACGGCTGGCGCGCCGGTGCGGGCCTTGAGTACGCGATGAGCAGCAACACGTTCACCAAGCTCGAGTACCGCTATTCGAACTATAGCGAGGCGGAATTCGAGAATGGCGACCTGCCCGACAGCGACCGTTTTGACATCGATACCGACCGTCACCAGATCGTGGCATCGGTGGGCATGCGCTTCTAAGCGAAAAGCAGTCCCAAGAGAGCGCGGGTCGGGAAACCGGCCCGCGTTTTCATATCAGCGGCAGGCGACGATCGCGGAATCGATGGCTGTCGGCGCGCCTGTCAGCTTGTACGCGTCGCGGAAGAAACGGCCCTGGCTGTCCCGCGCGCCCAGGGTCATCGTATCGCGGTTGCGGATGGCGGCGATGATTGCCGCATTGTCGTCCTTGCCCCATGCGCTGTCCCCTCCGCCTTCAAGCCGGAAACGCCGGTTGCCGACATCGAGCGTGACGATGGCATCGCGGGCGAGAGTGCGTGAAAGCCGCATGGTGAAGCGTTCCGCGCCCGGCGCAACAGTGATGTTGGCAAATGGCTGCCGTTCACGGGAATAGGGCGAAGGCTCGGCCATGGCGATGGCGTAGCAGGTTCGCCCGTCGCGAAACGCGCCCCAGCCGGAATGAACAGATACCGCTTCAGGCTGCGCGGAAGCAGCCGTCGCGGTGGCCAGCGTCGCCAGCAGCAATGGCAGCCACCTAGTCATAGGCGATGGCCATCACTTCCCATTCCTTGTCACCTGCCGGAAGCCGCACGGTGCGCAGATCACCCACGGAGGAACCGCGCAATGCGCGCGCGAGTGGGGAGCCCCAGCCGATCAGGCCCTTGCCGGCATCGGCCTCGTCGTCCCCCACGATCGTGACCGTGCGATGCTCGTCATCCTCGTCCGCAATCGTTACGGCCGCGCCGAAGAATACGCGGCTTTTATCGGGTTGTTCGGAGGGGACGACGACGCGGGCAGCCTTCATCCGGCGGGAGAGGTGGGCCAGTTCACGGTCGATCTCCCGCAGGCGCTTGCGTCCGTAGATGTAGTCGCCGTTCTCGCTCCGGTCACCGTTGCCTGCGGCCCAGCTGACGATATCGACGATCTTCGGACGCTCGTCCCCCAACAGCACGTCATAACGCGCGCGCAATGCGGAATAGCCCGCAGGCGTGATCGGGTTGCCCTTTACTTTTGCCGGCTCGCTCATACCGCGTTCCTAGCGCGCGGCATGCCATCATGCCAACGCGTGAGGGAGCTTATTGCCCCGGTCGTTTGCCGAGATAGTAGCTGAGCGGATATTGCCCGCTGCGGTTGCCGGAACCGGGATAGAGCGCATCGTAATATGCCGCGTTTTCAAGCACGCGCGCGACGTAGCGGCGGGTTTCGGTAAACGGGATCTGTTCGATCCATTCCACCCATCCGATCTCGCCCTTGCGCGGATCGCCGTTGGCGCGCAGCCACTTGCCCACATTGCCGGGGCCAGCGTTGTATGCGGCTACGGCCAGCGGATAGGAACCGCCGAACACATCCATCATGCGTGAGAAATAGCCTGCGCCCAGCCGCATGTTGTACTGCGGGTCCGCGATCAGGGAATCGCGGTTGTAGCTCAGGTACATCTTGCCCGCCTGTTCCTGCGCGGTGCCGGGCATCAACTGCATCAGGCCGCGCGCACCGGCATGGCTTTGCGCATCGGTGGCGAACTGGCTCTCCTGGCGGCTGATCGCGTGGATCATCGACCACGCGTTGTCGGTGCCGGTCGGCACGTCGATGCGCGGGAAGGCGTAAGTCGAAAATGCGTAGAACTTGCCGGTCGAAGCCTCTCGCCCGGCGATGACGCCAAGATCGCGGCGGCCCGTTTCGCGCGCCAATTCGGCGATCAGGGCGAAATCTTCCGCTGTTTCGGCCTGCTGGCCCAGTTCGCGGAAGAAATAGACTGCCGTTCGCCAGTCGCCGACCCGCCCGACTTCGCGTGCGGCCTGCACCAGCGGGCGGGCGTTGAAGGCGGAGCGGGCCGCGATCGATGGAGTTGGCAGCACACCTGCGGGCACCTCCAGAGGGCGACCCAGCTTTTCAAGCGCGAGCTGGCCGTAGAACTGGTCGGGATAGGCGGCTGCCGCTTCGTAATTGCGGCGCGCGACATCCTGCGCATTGGCACGGTCCGCGGCGAGCCCTGCGAAGTAGAAACCCTTGGTACGGGCGGGGGCAGTGCGCTGGCTTTTGCCGTAAATTTCGAACATGTCAGCCGCACTGCGCGCATCGCCGCGGGCGAGTGCCGCTTCGCCGATGGGGTAGAACAGCTTTTCGTAATCGTCGCGGATCTTGCTCGACAATTTCGACACGTCGGCGTCCGGCGCAAAGGCCTGCGTCGCACGGCGCGCGATGCGCACTGCGGTGCCGACATCGCCCATCGTCAGCGCGTCATTGGCCTGCAGGCGCATTTCGGTGACGAATGCTTCCTGATCGTTGGGCAGGTGGGAGAACGCCGGCGTATTGGCGATCAGGCTGCGTGCAACCGCGCCCTGTCCGCTGGTGCGCAACTGGCGAACGCGGTTGTAAAGCCAGCCGGGATCGCTGCCTGCGGTCACCGGCACCGACAGACCCACGCTCAGCGGGTCTTGCCCCTGCAGCGCTGACAGTCGCGCCATCAGCAATCCGCGCGAAGGTCCGCTGACGCGCATGATCTGGCGTTGCGCGCCCTCTACATCGGCCTGCCACAGCAATTCGTTCATCCGCGTTTCGTGATCGGCCTGGCTGAACTGTGCGCCGAACATGGAGGCGAGCGTCGCTTCGGCCACCGGAGACATCGAACCGCCGCGCCATGCCTCGAACGCGATCTTGCCTGCCTCGGGCCGGTTCAGTGCGCGAAGTGCCAGCGCGTATTGCGCGCGGGCCACGTTCGTCTGCGGCGGGTACTTGTCGAAAAATGCGACCAGCCGGCCCGGCTCGACATACTTGTCGGCCAGCGCGGCTTCGGCCTTGCCCTGAAGGTAGTCCTGTCGCGGAAAGCCGGGATATTGGCTGATGAAGCCGGCATATTCCTCGAACGAACCACCATTCTGCGCGATCAGCTGGTTCCAGCGGGTAACGGCGTAAGTCATCGGGCCGGGGCGAGAAGCCATGTTGCGCATGCGCGCCTTGTCCCAGTCCGACGGGTTCCACTGGATCTGGCCGAACGTTTCGGCAGTGCCGCCATCCTGAGCGATGGCGGGCACGGCTGACAGCCCGCAACAGGCAATCGCGATCACACTGGCGCGGGCGATCAGCGACTTTGGCAGCGCCTTTGGCAAAGATTCTCGACGACTTCCCATGCTGGACATTATAGGGGAACCCTCCTTATCAGCCGGTGAACGGTTAACCCGTCCAAAGTGTTCCGTCTTAACCACGCGCGACTTACGAACAAAAATAGCAATAATCCTGGAGCCTTTCGCAATGTTTTCTGGGTCAATCCCCGCCCTTGTGACACCCTTTCGCGACGGTGCCGTCGATGAAGCCGCGTTTCGCCGACTCATCGATTGGCAGATCGAGAACGGATCGAAGGCGCTTGTCCCTTGCGGAACCACGGGCGAGGCTTCGACGCTCACGAACGCCGAACACCACCGTGTAATCGAAATTTGTGTCGAACATACGGCAGGCCGCGTTCCGGTGATTGCGGGCTGCGGCTCCAATGATACCGCCAATGCGCTGATGCACATGACTTTTTCGAAGCGGTATGGCGCATCTGCGGCACTTGTCGTCGCGCCCTATTACAACCGTCCCAGCCAGGCGGGGCTGATCGCGCACTTTTCGCATCTGGCCGAAAACTGCGACCTGCCGATCATCCTCTACAACGTGCCGGGCCGCACGGTGACGGATATCGAACCGGAAACGGTGTGCGAACTGGCCAAGCGTTTTCCCGACCGGATCATCGGCATTAAGGACGCGAGCGGCGACTTGTCGCGAGTCGTCGATCACCGCATGGGCATCGGGCCGGACTTCTGCCAGCTTTCGGGCGATGACGAGCTTTCGCTGCCTGCCAATGCCGCCGGTGCTTCGGGCTGCATCTCCGTCACCGCGAACGTCGCGCCGAAGCTTTGCGCCGAATTCCAGCAGGCCTGTGTCGACAACGACTTCGCCAAGGCGCGGGAAATCAACGACAAGCTTTATCCGCTGCATTACGCCATGTTCGAGGATGCGAGCCCCGCGCCGTGCAAGTATGCCCTGTCGCGCGTGCATGACTGGATGACTGACGATCTGCGCCTGCCGATGGTCAAGTGTTCGGACAAGGCGAAGGCGGCGGTCGACGAAGCGCTGCAGCATGCCGGACTGCAGTAACCGGCCCGATCTGCACAGGGGGCTTTCGCAGCGCGCTCAGGCTCCCTACATGGCGCGGCTATGGCACGTCCCAAGCCCTCTACGTTCGAAAAGACCAAGACCGTCGCGGAAAATCGCCGCGCGCGGTTCGACTATTTCATCGAGGACACCTTCGAAGCCGGCATCGCGCTGACCGGTACGGAGGTGAAGTCGCTGCGCTTTGGCGAAGGCTCGATTACAGAGGCCTATGCCGAGATTCGCGATGGCGAGGCGTGGCTGGTGAACGCGAACGTGCCCGAATTCAGCCATGGCAACCGCTACAACCACGAGCCGAAGCGCCCGCGCAAGCTGCTTCTGCACACGCGCGAGATCGAGAAGCTGCTGGGTGCGGTGGAGCGCAAGGGCATGACGTTGGTGCCGCTGTCGGTCTATTTCAATTCCAAGGGCCGGGCGAAAGTCGAGCTCGCGCTCGCGAAGGGCAAGCAGGCGCACGACAAGCGCGCGACCATCAAGGAGCGTGACTGGAAGCGGGACAAGGCTCGCGTGATGCGCGAGCACGGATAGTTATCGAAAATCGAGTTTACTGGCCGCGCGATATTGATGACAAATTCCGTCAATCGCGGCTAGGAAGTGTGACGGCGTTCACCAGCTGTGTATCTGATGCGCGCTAACAGGGGGCATGGGCCGGGTTTCAGCCGGTCACGAAGGCTAGAAAGAGACTCATGGCGCAGGGCATTGCCAGCCGCATCGCAGGTTGGACGCGGTCGAAGATGCCGACCCGCGAACAGATGGAGCGCAATCGCTTCATCCGTCCCTATGCGCATCGCGTCCTGCGCTCCGAACTCTGGCGTTTCACCCGCCGCTCAGTGCCGCGCGGCGTTGCTCTTGGCATCGCGGCGGGAATCATCATTCCGCTTGGCCAGATCTTCGTTGCCGCCATGCTGGCATTGCCGGTGCGCGCCAATGTGCCGGTTGCTGCTGCACTGACTTTCGTGACGAATCCGGCCACCACGCCGCTTGTCTGGTGGTTTGCCAATTGGCTGGGCGGCGTATTGCTTCGAGTGGACGAGGTGACCATCGTCGCACCCGTCAGCACCGCAATGCAGCAGACCGAATTCGACAAGTTTCTCGAATGGCTGACCGGTGAAACGCTGGTGACCGCGTTCGGGCTGGTCGCGCTTGCGTCCATTACCAGCGCCGTCGGTTACGTGGTTTCGGCCTGGGGTTGGCGCTGGTGGATCGCGCGCAAGCGGATGCGGGCAATCCGGCATCGCCGCGAGAGGCTTGAACGTGCGCGCCACGCGGAATCCGAAAGCTGATGCTGGGCTTGCTCAGGGAAACGCCGGGGCGCAGCGTACCCGACTGGCTGCTGATCGGCACGGCGGTTCTTGCCAGTGCGGTTGCCATACAGGTCATGACAGACCTGTGGCAGCTGACGATCGCTTATGCCGGCACGCTGATAGTGTTCACCGCCGTGATGCGTGCGGCGATGAAGCGTGTGCCGACCGAAGGTGAAGAGCGCCTTGCCCCGCCTGACTGGTCGGTGACCGTCGCGGCGATCGAAAGGCCGGACGTCGCCACCGTCATTACCGAGCGCAGCGGCAGGG
Source organism: Croceicoccus bisphenolivorans (assembly GCF_001634625.1). Classification (GTDB taxonomy): domain Bacteria; phylum Pseudomonadota; class Alphaproteobacteria; order Sphingomonadales; family Sphingomonadaceae; genus Croceicoccus; species Croceicoccus bisphenolivorans. The sequence goes on from NZ_LRSE01000002.1 coordinate 64,327, forward strand.
TAGTCTGTGCGAACACGCGCTATGGCGAGTGGTTCGGGTTCTACAACACACCGCCCCAGCTTGCGCTGGACGAGGATTCGCAGGCCCGCCTGTCCGATGCATCGCGAGAGGCGTGGCGCGCTGGCGAAGCGACGGTCCAGTCGCTGGTGGGCACCAATGGCCGCTGGCACGCCGTTTTGCGGCGCGCGGGGCGGGGGCAAAATCATCTCGTCTGGGAATTCGCGCCGGTCGAAACGGTGGATCTGGGTGCGCGGGTCGTACGCCAGCTGGACGACAAGCTGGGTCGCGCTTTGGGTGCTGCGGGCATACAGGCCGTGGCGGTCAGCGCCGAAGGCGAAGTCCTTGGCGCAAACGCCGAATTCGCGCGGCGGGCTGCGGGGGATGCTCCTGAAAACCTCGTCGGCCGGGAATTCGTCGAGTTCCTGACCGCGGATGACTACGATCGCATCTATTATGCGCGGGAAGGTACGAGTGGCGAGGATCTGCGCCTCATCCACCTGCCGGTTGTCGATCCCGACGATGCGCCGGGCAAGGGGCGCAGTTCGCCGGTCCTGTTCCTGATCCTCGAAGGCGGGCTGCATGCCGGTAACGCCGCCGCCCTGCCAGAGATCGAGAGCCTGCTCGCCCTGCTGCCGCTCGGTCTTGCGATGACGGACAGGGACGGGCGGTTCCTGTTTGCGAATAAGGCGTTCCGCCGTGCCGCGGGCCTTGAAACTCATGGCGAGATTCCACCGTTTCCGTCCGATCTCGTCGTGCGGGAAGACAAGAGTGCACTGGCCGATTCGATCCGGCGCCATGCAGCAGGCACGCCCAGTTCCGGCGCGATGCCGGTGCGCCTGCACGCCAGTCCGGAAGAACCGGTCACGCTCAGTCTTGCCGGTGTGCGCGGACTTGGCGAATCGGCCGTATTGCTGAGCCTGAAGGACACGACAGAGGAAACGCGTCTGAAGCGCCAGGTCGCGCAGGCGACCAAGATGCAGGCCGTCGGCCAGCTGGCAGGCGGTGTGGCGCACGACTTCAACAACGTGCTGACCGCGATCATCGGTTATTGCGACCTGATGCTGCTGCGCCACGCGCCGGGCGACAGCGATTACGACGATATTCAGCAGATCAAGGCGAATTCGAACCGCGCCGCCTCGCTTACCCGCCAGTTGCTGGCCTTTTCGCGCCAGCAGACGTTGCGGCCCCAGGTGCTGCAGCTGCCCGATGTCGTGTCGGAAGTCTCCGCCTTGCTCAAGCGGCTGATCGGCGAAAAGATCCGGCTTGAGGTGAAGCATGATCGCGCATTGGGCGCAGTGCGGGCCGATCCCAGCCAGCTGGAACAGGTGATCGTCAATCTGGCCGTCAATGCCCGCGATGCCATGCTTGCCAAGGGCGAATCCGGCACGCTTACGATCTCGACCCGCAAGATCACGCCGCGCGATGTGCGGGCGCTGAAGAACGAGGTGTTGCCGCAAGGAAACTACACCGCCCTGATTGTCGAGGATACGGGCGACGGCATTCCCACCGACAGCCTCGGCAAGATTTTCGAACCGTTCTTCACAACGAAGGAGACCGGGAAGGGGACGGGCCTCGGCCTGTCCACCGTCTACGGCATCGTGAAGCAGTCGGACGGCTTCATCTTTGCAGAGAGCGAGCCGGGAGAGGGCGCGCGCTTTACGGTCTATTTGCCGGTGCACGTGCCGGTGGCAGGCGAAATCGTCGCAGAACCGCGCAAAGAGGTGGAGCCGCGCGCTGCTTTCGGCGGAACGGGCAAGATCCTGCTGGTGGAGGACGAAGACACCGTTCGCGCGGTGGCCGAACGTGCGCTGGTGCGGCAGGGTTACGTCGTGAAAACGGCGGCTGATGGCGAGGAAGGGCTGGAAGCGATGCGGGAGGGCGGCGAATTCGACCTCGTGATCTCCGACGTCGTCATGCCCACGATGGACGGTCCGGCCATGGCGCGCGAGATTCGCAAGCTCAAGCCCGATCTGCCCGTGCTGTTCATGTCCGGCTATGCCGAGGAGCAGTTGCGCCGCGAGATCGATATCGAGGCCATGTATTTCCTGCCAAAGCCTTTTTCCGTCGCACAGATCGGGGAAAAGGTTGCATCGGTGCTGGGCGCGAGCCGGCAATAGGCGTACCACACTTATAGCGGCCGCAAGGCACTCTCGGTAATTTTCGTTCCCCTCTTGTTCCATGAGAACAAATGGGATACATCATTGCAGGACGGTCGATAGGCCGACAGGCACAAACGATGCGAAAGGCCGAAGCGATGGCTGCGAATCTGAAGCTGGTGGACAAGGAAAGCAACGTGGATCGTCAAAAGGCGCTGGACGCCGCTCTGGCACAGATCGATCGGGCATTCGGCAAGGGCTCGGCAATGAAACTGGGTAGCCGGGAGAAGATCGAGATCGAAGCGATTTCGACCGGATCGCTTGGCCTCGACATCGCGCTCGGCATCGGCGGCCTGCCGCGCGGGCGCGTCGTGGAAATCTACGGGCCGGAAAGCTCGGGCAAGACGACACTGGCGCTGCACGCCATTGCAGAGGCGCAGAAGGCGGGCGGCACCGCCGCTTTCGTTGACGCCGAACACGCGCTCGACCCGGTATATGCGAAGAAGCTTGGTGTCGACATCGACGAACTGATCGTCTCGCAGCCGGATACGGGTGAGCAGGCGCTGGAGATCACCGATACGCTGGTGCGTTCCAATGCGATCGACGTGCTGGTGGTCGATTCTGTCGCCGCACTGGTTCCCCGCGCGGAGATCGAGGGCGAGATGGGCGACAGCCACGTCGGCCTGCAGGCCCGCCTGATGAGCCAGGCGCTGCGCAAGCTGACCGGCTCGATCAACCGTTCACGCTGCCTGGTGATCTTCATCAACCAGGTGCGCATGAAGATCGGCGTGATGTACGGCAATCCGGAAACGACGACTGGTGGCAATGCGCTGAAGTTCTACGCTTCGGTCCGTCTCGATATCCGCCGCACCGGCCAGATCAAGGATCGTGATGAGATTGTCGGCAATGCCACGCGCGTCAAGGTCGTGAAGAACAAGGTTGCGCCGCCGTTCAAGCAGGTCGAATTCGACATCATGTATGGCGAGGGCGTTTCCAAGATCGGCGAAATCCTCGATCTGGGCGTGAAGGCCGGGCTGGTTGAAAAGTCGGGTGCGTGGTTCAGCTACGATTCGATCCGCATCGGGCAGGGGCGCGAAAACGCGAAGACCTTCCTGAAGGAAAATCCCGAGCTTTGCGCCAAGCTGGAAGATGCGATCCGCGGCAAGACCGACGAGGTTGCGGAAGAGATGATGGTCGGCCCGGGCGAAGACGACGGCGAATGATTGCCTGATCCGATTCGATGAAATTTGCTGTTGGGGCGGGTTCGGCGATGGCCGGATCCGCCCTTTCAGTATTGCGCCAAGCGGAAAATCGGGCGTGACGATCGCTCTGAACGCAATTTCCGGCCACTTCACCGCTTGTCGCAATTGCGCCTGTCGCCTAACTGCCATGCCATGACCTCGACGAACGAAATCCGCGCCTCCTTCCTCGACTATTTCGGCAAGGCCGGGCACGAGAAAGTCCACTCGGCACCGCTGGTGCCGTACAACGATCCGACCCTGATGTTCGTGAACGCAGGGATGGTCCCGTTCAAGAACGTCTTCACCGGGCTCGAAACACGCGATCCGCCACGGGCGACATCATCGCAGAAGTGCGTGCGCGCAGGCGGCAAGCACAACGACCTCGACAACGTCGGCTATACCGCGCGGCACCACACCTTCTTCGAGATGCTCGGCAACTTCTCGTTCGGCGACTATTTCAAGGAGCAAGCGATCGAACATGCCTGGACCCTGCTGACCAAAGAGTGGGGGATCCCCGCCGACAAACTGATCACCACGGTCTATCACACTGACGACGAGGCTTTCGATCTCTGGAAGAAGATCGCGGGTCTCTCCGATGACCGGATCATCCGTATCCCGACATCGGACAATTTCTGGTCGATGGGCGATACGGGGCCCTGCGGGCCGTGCAGCGAAATCTTCTACGATCATGGCGAGCATATCTGGGGTGGTCCTCCGGGATCACCCGAAGAGGATGGCGACCGGTTCATCGAGATCTGGAATCTCGTGTTCATGCAGTTCGAGCAGAAGGCGGACGGCACTCGTGATCCCTTGCCCAAGCCTTCGATCGATACGGGCATGGGTCTCGAACGCATTGCCGCCGTCATGCAGGGCGTGCACGACAATTACGACACCGACACGTTCAAGGCGCTGATTACCGCATCGGAAAACCTGACTGGTGTGAAGGCCGAAGGCGCAACCCAGGCGAGCCACCGAGTAATCGCCGATCACCTGCGTTCGACGAGCTTCCTGCTTGCCGATGGCGTTCTGCCCTCGAACGAAGGGCGCGGCTACGTTCTACGCCGGATCATGCGTCGCGCCATGCGCCATGCGCATCTTCTTGGCGCGAGCGAGCCGTTGATGCACCGCCTGGTTCCAGCGCTTGTCACTGAAATGGGGCAGGCCTACCCGGAACTAGCGCGTGCTCAGGCCCTGATTGGTGAAGTGCTGGAGCGTGAGGAGACGCGGTTCCGCCAGACGCTGGACAAGGGCCTGCGTCTGCTCGACGAAGCGACCGTCGATCTTGCGACGGGCGATGAATTGCCCGGCGAGACGGCCTTCCGCCTCTACGACACATACGGATTTCCCTACGACCTGACCGAAGATGCGCTGCGTTCGCGCGGCATCGGGGTCGACCGTGAAGGCTTCGATACCGCAATGGCGCAGCAGAAGGCGGCGGCGCGCGCGGCGTGGAAGGGAAGCGGCGATGCGGCTTCGGGCGAGGTCTGGTTCGACATTGCCGAGCGCGAAGGTGCGACCGAATTCACCGGCTATACCTCCACCCAGGGTGAAGGAAACGTTGTCGCTTTGCTTGTCGACGGGGCGGAAGTGAAATCGGCAAGCGCCGGGCAGGACGTTGTCGTGCTGACCAACCAGACGCCGTTTTACGGCGAAAGCGGTGGGCAGACCGGCGATGCCGGAACGATCACGGCAAACGGGCTGGAGATCGAGGTGTCCGACACTTCGAAGCCGCTGGGGCGCCTGCACGCACACCACGGCACGATCAAGAGCGGCACGATTGCCGTGGGCGATACGGTCCATCTCGTCGTCGATGCGCAGATGCGCGATGCCATTCGTGCCAATCACTCCGCGACGCACCTGTTGCACGCAGCGCTGCGCAATCGGCTTGGCGGGCATGTCACGCAGAAGGGGTCGCTCGTTGCTGCCGATCGCCTGCGCTTCGACTTCTCCCACCCCAAGGCGCTGACCGAAGAAGACATCCGCGCGGTCGAGGCTGAAGTAAACGCCCAGATCCGCGGCAACGAACCGGTCACGACAAGGTTGATGAGCCCGGACGATGCGATCGAGGCCGGCGCCATGGCGCTGTTCGGCGAAAAGTACGGCGATGAGGTTCGCGTCCTTTCCATGGGCCGGAACCCGGAAACGCGTTCCTACTCGGTGGAACTGTGCGGCGGCACGCACGTCAATGCCCTTGGCGACATCGCGGTTTTCCGCATCGTTGCCGAAAGCGCGGTTTCCTCTGGCGTCCGCCGTATCGAGGCGCTGACGGGTGAAGCCGCTCGCGCTTGGCTGGTCGGGCGCGAAGATGCGTTGAAGGCGATTGCCGCTGCCATGAAGGCTGCGCCCGATGAAGTTACTGGCCGGGTCATCGCGCTGATCGATGAACGCAAGCGGCTGGAGCGGGAATTGGCAGACGCGAAGAAGGCGCTTGCGCTGGCAGGTGCGTCGGGCGGCGCAACGACAGCACCGGCTGACGAGGATGTCGGCGGTGTGGCATTTGCCGGGCAGGTGCTGGAAGGCATGGACCCCAAGGAACTGCGCGGGCTTCTGGACGATGCCAAGAAGCGGCTTGGTTCGGGTGTGGCCGCGATTGCCGCTGTCAACGAAGGGCGTGCGGCGTTCGCTGTCGCCGTGACCGATGACCTGATCGAGCGCTTCAGTGCCGTAGATCTCGTCCGCAAGGGGGTCGAGGCGCTGGGCGGCAAGGGCGGCGGTGGCCGTCCCGACATGGCGCAGGGCGGCGGGCCCGACGGCTCGAAGGCCAGCGCAGCTATCGAAGCGGTGAAGGAAGCACTGGCGGACTGAGCTGGCGCCGGCCTGATCGAGCAGGGCGTGTGCGGCTCAGGCCGCTTCGCCCGACGCTTCGGTTCGCCTGTCAGCCAGGCTCGTCTTCAGCTTCGGCTTTCGCGTCAGTTCGCCGTCGCGCATGATCTGTTCGCGGAATTCATCGCGCTTTTCGTGGATCGAGGCGATGACCGGCCCCATGGCAACGCCGACGTTGACGAGCACTGCCTCTGACAGTTGCAGCGAACTTTCGAGCGTTTCCGGCACGGCTTCGGTTGCTCCGGCGCGATAGAGTTCGGCAGCGTGGCTGGAATCGCGCGCACGGGCGACGATCGGTAGGTCGGGGTAGCGCGAGCGCAACTTGCGCAGCAGGCGTGCAGCCAGAACGGGTTCGTCCATCGTCAGGATAATGGCCGAGGCGTTCGAGAGATTGATCCGGTCGAGCGCGGGGCCGCGCGCGTCCGCATAGAGCAGCGGGTGCTTGCGGCGGCGCGCTACCGCAGCCAGTTCCGGATCGGAGTCGATGGCCAGAAAACGTTGGTCGTGCCGCGACATCATGTCGGCGACTAGCTGCCCGACACGCCCGTATCCCAGAATGATCGCACGCCCCTGTGAAGGATCATCCTCGCTATCCTCTACCGCAGGCGCCGGTGGGGCATCGACATGGCGCGCGACCTTGCGCCCGAACAGGGCGAGGATCGGCGTGATCGTCAGGCCGATGGCGGTCACGATCTGCCAGAACTGGGCGGTTTGGGGCTGGATCAACTGTGCCGTGGCGGCCGCGGAAAGCACGATCAGCGTCGTTTCCGAAGGGCTGGCCATGGTGATGCCGGTTTCCACCGCAGTGCCACGGCGCGCGCCCATCATGCGCAGTAACGCGCCCGTCACCAGTGCCTTTACCAGCAGCACGCCTGTCACGGCCGCAGCGATCGGCCATGCATTTGCGGCGATCACCCCAAGATCGACGCCCATGCCCACGGTGATGAGGAAAATCCCGAGCGCAAGACCCTTGAACGGCGCAGTGATCCCCTCGACCTCCGTGTGATATTCGGTTTCGGCGATCAGCAGGCCGGCAAGCAGCGCGCCGACGATGGGTGAAAGGCCAACCGCTGCGGTCGCCAGTGCCGCGATGATCACGACCAGCAGGCTGGCGGCAAGGAACAGTTCGGGGCTTTTCGTACGAGCCGCCTGTGCGAACAGGCGCGGCAGCAGGAAGCGCCCGCCGACCATCAGGAAGATCACGGTCAGCCCGCCCGTCCAGATCGTGTGCCACAGCCCCTCCATCCCTTCACTGCTGGCATAAGGCGCCATCGCGCCGAGCATGAAGATGATCGGCACGATGGCGATATCCTCGAACAGCAGCATCGAGAGAGCGGCCTTGCCAACAGGGCTTTTGGTTCCGGAAATCGGCAGGACGAGGGCGGTGGAGGAAAGCGCGAGGGCAAGGCCGAGGCCGAGGGCGCCTGTCCAGTATTGCCCCATCGTCATCAGCGCGAAAGCTATCAGGGCGGCCGAGATGGTCAGTTCCATCGCGCCAAGGCCGAAAACCATCCGCCGCAATTGCCACAGGCGGTTGAATGACAGTTCAAGGCCGATGGTGAACAGCAGCAGGATGATGCCGAACTCCGCAAAGGGTTCCAGCCCCTGTGGATCGGTTATCGTGACATATTGCAGCCATGGATAGTCGAAGACGAGCCGCCCGAGCCCGAACGGACCGACCAGCATCCCGACAAGAATGAATCCGATGATCGGCGTGATGCGGAACCGTGCGAAGACGGGGATCACGATACCGGCGGCGCCAAGGATGACGAGGGCATCGGAAAGTACGGGTGAGAAATGCAGTTCGCTCGCCATTGGTTACGACCCTAGGTTGCAATGCGGCAATTGGCCAGAGCGAGGGCGAAGGAAAGAACCATGACCTTGCCAAAGGTCGGGAAGGTTGGTGCAAGAACTTGTCGGCAGGCATGAAAATGGCCGGTCGGGAGCTGCCCCGACCGGCCTTATGATTTTCAGGATTTTCGGATCAAAGCAGTTTTTCGATCTCGTCCATTGTCTTGCTGAAATTGGCGACGAAGCTGCGGTAGACGTCGGGCTTGGTCATATCTAGCCCGGCCTTCTTCTTCAGGATGTCGACCGGATAGTCCGATCCGCCCGCCTTCAGCACGTCGATCATCGCCGTCTGCTCCTTCTTGCCGCCGTTCAGGATCTGCTCGGCAAACCAGGTGCCGGCGGAGATCGAGGTGGCATACTGGAACACGTAGTATGCGTCGGAACGGAAGAAGTGGCTGACGTAGGACCATTCGTTGGCGACGTTGTCGGGAAGGATCATCTTCGGCCCATGATAGCGGCGCAGGATGTCCATGTAGACGGCGTTGAACTTCTCGCCCGACAGGCCTTCGCCGGCTTCGGCCAGTTCGTGGGCTTTCAGCTCGAACTCGGCGAACTGGGTCTGGCGGAAGAAGGTGCCGCGCGCAGCCTCAAGCTGGGTGCCGAGGTAGAACAGCTTCTCCTCGCGCGTTTTCGCCCGCTGTTGCATGTAGTGGCTGAGAAACACTTCGTTCACCGTCGAGGCGATTTCCGCGATGAAGGTCGCGTAGTCGTATGTCTCGTAAGGGTTGTTGGCGCGCGAAAGCAGCGTGTGGATCGCGTGGCCCCACTCGTGCGCGTAAGTCGACATGGACTCATAGTCCTCGCCTAGGTTCAACAGCAGGTAGGGGTGCACGTCATATGCGCTGCCCTGCATGTAGGCGCCCGAATCCTTACCGGGGCGAGGGCGCGGATCCATCCACTTCTTGGTCGTCGCATCTGTCAGCAGGTCGACGTATTCCTTGCCGAACGGCTTCAGCGCCTCGATCGTGATGGCGCGCATCTGGGGTAGCGTGAACTTGCGGTCCAGCGATACGAGCGGCGGATAGATGTCGTAGTATCCGATGTCGGGCAGGCCGAGGATGCGGCGGCGCAAATCGAAATAGCGGTGAAGTTCGGGCAGGCCCTTGTTCACTTCCTCCACCAGCGTGCGATAGACTCCTTCGGGAATGTTCGGCCCGTCCAGCGCCCACGACAGCGTGTTGGGATAGTTGCGCGACTTGGCGCGGAAAACGTCGCCCTTCAGCTTCGCCGCATAGGCAGCGCCCAGCGAATTGCTGAACGCGCCGTAGCCATCCCAGAATTCCTTGAAGATCAGCTTGCGATCATCGCGGTTCGCGGCGTCGCGGTTAAGCGAGTAGCCCTGATCGTCCAGGCGAATCTCGGTCCCGTCAGAAAGCTTGACGGTGGGGCGGGGCATGTCCGACGCAGTCAGCTGGCTGCGTACGCTCTCCGGCCCACCCAGCGGGGCGCTGGCCGCCGCAAGCAGGCTTTCGCCCTGCGTGTCGAGCACGTGATCGGCATTGCGCAGCGTGTCGCGCAGGCCGAAAGCGAACCGCCTCTGCAAGGTGGCGTTGGTGGCGATGAAGCTCTCCACCTTGTCCTTGCCCAGCGCCAGCACTTCGGGTGCCTGCCACGCCACGGCTTCGCCCAGAGCGGTGAGCAGGTCGCTTGCCTGGCCGACGCGTTCCTGGTTCTTGCCCACGCGCACATCGGCATCGGCGTTCAGATGCGCGAAGATGTAGACGCGCACCGCGTCCTTCGAGGTTTCGGAAATGTCCACCAGTGCCTCGGCCATGGCGTCCGCCCCATTGCCGAGCGTCCCCTTGTAGGCGGCGAGGCGGGGCAGGGCATCCAGCGATGCCTTGCGCGCGACCTCCCACGCCGTCCAGTCGGGGTAGAGCTCGGTCAGGTCCCACTCGCCCATGATTCCGTCGGCTGCCTGCGCAAGTGCGGTGGCGGGGGCGGCGGCAACGCCGGCGAAGGGTAGAATCGTGCTCATGGCGAGCAAACTACGGCGGTCTGTCTCAAGCATGCAATCTGTAAGTCCCGATAAAACAAGATGAAAGGCACGCCGATTGCGGCGCGCGTTCGATGTCACGCACGCTAGACTAGCGGGAGAGGATGACAATGGCCTGAACACGGTTTCTGTCGAAACCAGTTGACCGTTCGTCGATTGGCGGTGAAGAAATGGCGAAACGTCGCCTTTCGGGGCGGCAGAACAGGAACGACGGGGTCGAATTGCCCGGGCGGGGAACACTGCATCTCTCCGATCCGGGCAGTCGCGCAATTCGGGGAGCATCGGTTTTGGCATCATCGGAAACGCATGGCAGCACACGGTTCGTGCTGAGCGAGAGCAAGCGGCTCAGGCTGTTCAGCATGACCGTGTTCTATTTCGCGCAAGGGTTGCCGATCGGTCTTTACCTCACCGCTGTGGCTGCATGGATCTCGCAAAACGGGGCTTCGGCCAGCGATGTCGCGTTCCTCGTTACCACGACTTACCTGCCATGGAGTTTCAAGTTCTTCGGGGCGGCGTTGATGGACCGCTACACCTACCTCGCCATGGGACGTCGGCGGATATGGCTTATCGGGTCGCAGGCGCTGATGGTGATCGGGCTGGTCGTCGCTGCCGCCGCGTCGCCGGGGCCGGGCGATATCGAACTGCTCGCCTATGTCGGGTTCGCGATCTTCGTTGGCAGTGCGATGCAGGACGTTGCGGTTGATGGCCTTGCCGTCGATATCCTTCCGGACGAAGAACAGGGCACTGCCAGCGCCTTTATGTTCGCAGGGCAGGCTTTCGGCATCTCGATCGGTGCGGCGCTCGGCGGGTTCCTGCTGGCCCGCTATGGAACGACAGTGGCATTCCTCGGCTTCCTGCCGCTGGTTGGCGGGATATTCCTGCTGGCCGTGATCCTGAGAGAGCGGACGGGCGAGAAAATGTTGCCGTGGACGGCGGGGCAGGCGTCGCCCGACGCGGTCAGTATCGAGCGTGCCAACTGGCTCGGCATCCTCAGGATCACGTTCAAGTCCATGATCAAACGCGATAGCATTATCTACCTGCTTGCCGCCGTTGCCGTGCGTGCGACCGGTGGCATGTTCGTCGCATTCTGGCCGCTTTACGCGACGAAGGAGGCGGGCTGGTCGACCGAGGACTATTCGGCGATGGCCGCAACGCTGGGCCTGATCATCGCGGCCTTCGGCATGGGGGCGGGCGCATTCCTGAATGCAAAGTTCGGCCCGCGCCGCTCCTCGGTCTTTTCAGCGGGCATGTACGTGGTACTGGCCTCGCTGTTCCTGATCTGGCCGGAAATGGGCCTGATCTGGGCGGGCTTCATCTTCCTCTACATGCTGACAGACACGACCAGCCTGCTCTATTCGATCTGCACCAACCCGATCCGCATGCGCCTTTCCGACAAGCGCGTCGCGGCCACGCAGTTCACGATCTACAATTCGTTGTCCAACCTGCCGGTACCGGCGGGGGCATGGATACTGGCCTACACCACCGATCTTGGCGGCAGGCCCGCATCGATGACGACGGTGATCGGCCTTGCCATCTTCGGAATGATCGCACTGTCGCTGCTGCGCATCGGCAACGTGGTTGACGAACACCCAGAAGACGACATGACGCCTCGTATGGATTGAGGGTGCCCAGACCTTCGACGACAAGGCACTTCAGTATCACGCGCTGGACGATAGCGCCGTTCAGCCCCCACCCATCGTGCGCGTGCCGAGCGGCTTGCCGCCGGCATCGTCGACGGCCATCCGGCCCGTCTGCTCCTTGCCGACCTGATCGGCCCATTCGATCTGGTATAGATCGAAACGCCGGTCGGCGAGGTTGCGCACCGTTCCTTCCGCCCGTGCCCATGACAGGTCGGCAAGGTTGATGTCGCTGATCGTCAGGGTTTCGACGTTCTCGCTCGCCTCTGCCGCGATGCCGTCGCGCGCGAAGGGGAAGTCGCATGGCGTGAGGATGCAGGATTGGGCGTACTGGATGTCCATGTTGCCCACGTTCGGCAGGTTGCCGACATTGCCGCTCATCACCACGAAACACTGGTTCTCGATCGCACGCGCCTGCGCGCAATAGCGAACGCGCATATAGCCCTGCCGACTGTCGGTGCAGAACGGCACGAAGATGATCCGCGCGCCTTCGTCGACAAGCCGGCGAGCGAGTTCGGGAAATTCGCTGTCGTAGCAGATGAGCACGCCGATCGGTCCGCAGTCGGTCTGGATCGCGTCGATCGAATCGCCGCCCTTGATGTTCCACCAGTATGCCTCGTTCGGCGTGGCGTGGATCTTCTCCTGTTCGTGGATCGAACCGTCGCGCAGGCAGATGTAGGCCACGTTATGGATGTCGCCGTCATCCATCCGCGTCGGGTGCGAACCGCCGATAATGTTGATGTTGTATTCCAGCGCCATTTTCGACAGCGCGGTACGGATGCGCGGCGTATAGGCCGAAAGCGCCTCGATCGATTCCTGGCTGCTCAGCTCCTGGTCCGCGAAGGATAGGAGGGGGAGGGTGAAGAGTTCCGGGAAGAGGATGAAGTCCGCTTCGTAATCGGCTGCAACGTCGACGAAGTATTCGACACCCTTCATGAACTCTTCGTAGCTTTCGACTGCGCGGGCCTGCAGCTGGCAGGTAGCGATGCGCACGCTTTCCACATTGCGTGGTACGCGGAACTTCTTGGGCTGGTCGGTATCGACATAGGGGTTGCGCCAGACCATGTGGACGGCGTTGGACTTCGATTTCTTGTCCTCGGCCAAGTACCCTTCGAGGATGCCGATCGGCTCGAACCCGTTGGCCAGCTGGAAACGCAGGACGGGGTCGTGAATCTTCCCCTCGACCACCTTGTCCAGATAATCCTGCGGTCCGGTCACCTTGCGCCGGTTACGGGTGTAGTTCGGCATCCGGCCGCCGAAGACGATGCCCGAAAGCTCCAGCCGTTCGGCCAGTGCGCGGCGTTCCTCGTAAAGGCGGCGACCGATGCGCGTGCCGCGCACTTTCGGATCGACGCACATTTCGTAGCCGTAAAGCCAGTCGCCATTGGGCATATGGCGTGAACCGAAGCCGTTGCCGGTGATCTCGTCCCAGGTATGCGGGCGCATCGCCATGCCCTTGGCCACGCGCATCGTGGCGCAATAGCCGACGACCTTGCCGTCCAGTTTCGCGACAAAGCATCCTTCGGGGTAATTGTTCATCTGCCCGCGAATCTCGCCATAGGTATAGGCGGGCATGTCGTCATACGCGCGGCGCACCAGCGCGGCGATGGCGGACACGTCCTTGGGCTTCGCCTGGCGCACTTCAAGGCGCGCTTGCGTATTGGCCATGTTCAGATCAGCTCCGGTGAATTTGTCTCAAGTGGTCGGATCCCGGTTCGACGAACGCGCCGGGCGCGGGCATGTTCCGTTCGATACCCTGCCTGTCCGGAAACGAAAACACCGGCCGCGCCTTGCGGGCGGGCCGGTGTTTCGATTTCTTCGCGTCAGTTGCGAAAAGGATGGGCCACCCGGCTTACGCCCAGGCAGCCATTTCCTTTTCCAGGCCTTCGACGATGGCTTCGAAGAACTGCTCGGTCGTCATCCAGTCCTGCGACGGGCCGATCAGGAGCGCGAGGTCCTTCGTCATCTTGCCGTCCTCGACGCATTTGATGCAGACGCGCTCAAGCGTTTCGGCAAACTTCACGACGTCGGGCGTGTTGTCGAACTTGCCGCGATACATCAGGCCGCGCGTCCACGCGAAGATCGATGCGATCGGGTTGGTCGACGTCGCCTTGCCCTGCTGGTGCTGGCGGTAGTGGCGGGTGACGGTGCCGTGCGCGGCTTCGGCTTCGACGGTCTTGCCGTCGGGCGCCATGAGGACCGAGGTCATCAGGCCCAGCGAGCCGTAGCCCTGCGCAACCGTATCAGACTGCACGTCGCCGTCGTAGTTCTTGCAGGCCCAGACGAACTTGCCGCTCCACTTCAGGGCCGATGCGACCATGTCGTCGATCAGGCGGTGTTCGTAGTGAATGCCGGCTTCCTTGAACTTCTCGGCGAAACCTTCGGTATCGAACACTTCCTGGAACAGATCCTTGAAGCGACCGTCATAGGCCTTCATGATGGTGTTCTTGGTCGACAGGTAGACCGGCCACTTCAGGCCAAGGCCGTAGTTGAACGAGGCGCGCGCGAAGTCGCGGATCGATTCGTCGAGGTTGTACATCGCCATTGCGACGCCCGGTGCCGGGAACTTGAAGACTTCGAGGTCGAGGTCGTTCTGGCCGTCTTCGGAATCGAAGACGAGGCGCAGCGTGCCCTTGCCGGGGATCAGCGTGTCGGTGGCGCGATACTGGTCGCCAAAGGCGTGACGGCCGACGACGATGGGGTCGGTCCAGCCCGGAACGAGGCGCGGCACGTTGTCGATGACGATCGGTTCACGGAAGACAACGCCGCCAAGAATGTTGCGGATCGTGCCGTTGGGCGAACGCCACATTTTCTTGAGGTTGAACTCTTCCACGCGGGCTTCGTCCGGCGTGATCGTGGCGCACTTCACGCCGACGCCGCATTCCTTGATCGCGTTGGCGGCGTCGACGGTGATCTGGTCGTCCGTCTCGTCGCGCTTCTCGACAGAGAGGTCGTAGTACTTCAGATTGATGTCGAGATAGGGCAGGATCAGGCGTTCGCGAATCCACTGCCAGATGATGCGGGTCATTTCATCGCCGTCGATCTCGACGACCGGGTTCGCTACCTTGATCTTCTGCATGGGCTTCCTGTCTCTGGTCTGGGTCTAAGAGGGAGGGCGCGCCACGGATGCAGCGCGCGGGAACTTTCGGGCGCGTCTTAGCAAAGCGATGCGCAAGCGCAAGGCGCCACCTTGTACCTTCGGTCGGGCGCAAGGCCTCGGAAACGGTCGGGGCGGGCCTGCCAGCGCAAAATATCGTCAGTTTTGCGGGAAGTTAGCGCCGATGGTGGGCGTAGGAAGGATTGAACTTCCGACCCCTACGATGTCAACATAGTGCTCTACCACTGAGCTATACGCCCACACCATCGGTCCGCTAAAGCCGGTGCATCGTTGCTTCCGGCTGGCAGGCGCTGCCCAATAGCGACAGGTTGCATGCTGGGCAAGACCCGTTTCGCGGCCACTTGAAAAAAGTCGCGTGCCGGCGGTGCGGCGCTAGAGGTTTGCGTTCGCCATGCTGCTGTCGAACAGCCGTTCGACCTCCAGCACCAGATCGCGCAGGTGAAACGGTTTCGACAGAACCTTGGCCTGCGGCGCTTCGCGGCTGGCCTTCATCGTCACGGCGGCAAAGCCGGTAATGAACATGACTTTCGTTGTCGGTGAAACCTGCGAGCAGCGCTGCGCCAGTTCGATACCGTCCATTTCCGGCATCACGATGTCGGAAAGCAGCAGGTCGAAATGTTCTTCGGTCAGAAGCGGGAGTGCGTGCGTTCCGCGATCGACGGCAACCACCTCGTACCCGGCGTTTTCAAGCGCGCGGGCAAGGTAGGTGCGCATCGAATCTTCGTCTTCTGCCAACAGGATGCGAATCATGTCTTCCTCAATAACCCTGGCGTCCGTGTCCCCGAAACCCGCATAGCGCGGGCTGTGGAAGCCTTGCGCCGAACTCCCGATCCTGTCGGGCATTCAGCAGCTTGCATCGATACGAATATAACAAATTTCCTTAATTTCTGCACCAATCGCAGCGCTGTGCACCTTTGATACAGGCGCAACGCGGGCGTGGGCATTGACGCGCTTACGCTTGCGGTCCAGCGTGACCGGCGATGAACGATCGGCGGTCCGACCAGAGCCTGGATGCCACACGCGGTTCGAACGGCACGCGCGCGGCGGGGCTGGTTTCGGGCGGATCGATTCCCGGACTTTCGCGACCGGCCTTCACCTTGCAGCGGCCCGCCGCCCTGCAAATCCCGGTCCTGATCGCGGTGCCGCATGCTGGGCGGGCCTATCCGCCGGAATTGCTTGCCCGCATGCGCTTTCCCGATGCCACGCCGCTCCGGCTTGAGGATCGCTTTGTTGACGAAGTTGCGCGGCAGGCGGCTACCCGGTGCGGTGCGGCGTTGCTGGTGGCCCATGCACCACGCGCGATGATCGACCTCAATCGCGATCCGCTTGATCTCGATCTCGGCATGTTCACCGCTGGTGAGGACGAGAAGAAGGCGATGCGACTCAAGATGCCGCAGGGCGGAACGCAAAGCGCGCGGTCCATGCGGGGGCTGGGCCTGTTTCCGCGCCGCATTTCGGGCATGGGAGAGTTGTGGCGCGCGCCGATGCAACCGATAGAGGCCAGCCGCCGCATCGCTGCTGTCCACTCCCCTTATCACGATGCCCTTGCCGGCGAACTAGGCGACATATGCGCAGCATGGGGCGGGGCGCTGCTGCTCGATCTCCATTCCATGCCCGACCTGCCAGCCCGCAGCGGCGGTCTGGCACCGGCCACGCACGTGCTTGGCGACAGGTTCGGTGCAAGTTGCGCGCGTCCGATCGTGGATGCTGGATTGGGTACGCTCCATTTCGCGGGTGCCGAAGCAGCCTATAACCGGCCTTATGCCGGTGGTTACGTGCTGGACCGGCACGGCGTGCCGAGGCGGGGGATCAACGCGGTGCAGCTGGAACTGGCGCGCAGCCTCTATCTCGATGACCGGCTGGACAGGCCGGGCGATGGGGTGGAGGCGCAGGCGCGCATCGTCGCCGACGCGGCAATCGCCATGGCGGAAGCGCTGACGGGTAGCGAATCGGACTGGGCGCAAGCCGCCGAATAGAGCGAGGGCGCAGCCACGGCATTGCGGCGCGGAGAGTGACCCGCCGGATACCAAATAAAAAACCACCCCGTGCGAACACGGGGTGGTCAAGGTTCAGGGAGGTTGACGCACGCTAATGCGCCACTCCGACCGGGCCATGAGGGAAGCCGCGACCGGATAAGAGATAAATAGGCCAACATTCCGCCTGTTGCAAGAGTGCATCAGGTAGAATTTTTTTATTTCAGGCCTTGTTTATCGCAATCGGTCGCGAATTTCCCTGAAATCAGGCGTTCTGCGGCTGTGGGGCTTTACCCATTTCAGCCTGCCGCGCGAAAATTTCACGCATCAGCGAAAGTGAGAACAGGTGAGCGAACACCAGCGGGAGCAGCCCGTTCTGGTTCCAGCTGCGCAGTTGGTCGCCGCGAACTTCTTTTAGCTTGTCCTGATTCACCATCTGGAAGCCGCGATAGATATAGGGCTTCTCGTTCTCGCGGCTGATCGAAACTTCGCCGTCCATCAGCAGGTCGGCTTTCTTCAGCTCGTCGATGAACGCTTTGGTACGGTGACCGGCCTGTTCGAAATTCTCGTTGAACTGCAGGATGTCCTGCGTCGCCTTGGTCGGCTGGCCATCGGCGAACAGGGGCTGGCCCTCTTCGAAATCGCCGACAAGGCCGCTCGACACGTCGAAGCAGAGCGAAAGCTGATCGCTTTCCGGCTTCAGCTTGGCAAGCAGGAAGGGATAGCGGCGCACATATGCCGGCACGTAGCACGGGGTGGTCATCGTGCCTTCTTCGTCGAAGAAGGTGTTCACGCCTTCGTTCAGGCCCATCAGCGCCAGCGGAACGGGATTTTCACCCGAAGAGAACACGATGGGGAAGTGGCGCTGCGCCAGCGGGAATTCCTCTACGGTGATCGGAACAGCGTGTTCCTTGCCAAGCCATGCGGCCTTGTCGGTCGATTTCGCCTTGAAGGTGCCGTGCTGCTGGCTGTTCAGCGGTTCGAGGTTCTTGTAGAACAGCGGAAGGTTCGGGTTCGGCGCACTCGCCATGGGACTCTCCGGTAAAAATGCGGATGGTTGCAGGACTGGCCGCCTTCGGGGGCGGCGGTTGCGCGGGGGTTTAGGGCGTTGCCGAACGGGGCGCAAGCAGCGACTGCCCCCGTCGCCCATGTTTTCGCATGCGTTTCAGACCAGTTTTCCGGGGTTGAGCAAGCCCGCCGGATCGAGCGCGCTCTTCACCGCTTTCATTACGGCGATGGCGGCCGGGTCATGGGTTTCGAGCAGTGTCTGCAACTTGTCCTGCCCGATTCCGTGTTCGGCAGAGATCGATCCGCCGCGGTCAGTGACAAGGCGATAGACGAAGCTGCTGATCGCTTTTCCTTCGTCACGGTTCCATGTTGCCGCATCGGAACCCGCTGGTGCGATCACGTGGAAGTGGATGTTGCCGTCGCCCAGATGGCCGAAAGCGGCGACCTCATGCCCCGGGAATCGCTCGATAACACTGCGCGAGGCATCGACGATGAAGTCGGGCATCTGTTCGACCGCGACGGATATGTCGTGCTGGGCAGCCGGCCCCTTGGCCTTTTCGGCGGGGGAGATTGTCTCGCGCAGTTGCCAGAATGCCTCTGCCTGCGCTTCGTTGGCGGCGATCGCGGCATCCTCGATCAGCCCTTCTTCAAACGCGTCGGCCAGCACGGTTTCCACGGCATCGCCAAGCGTATTCGCCCCGGCCTTGTCGGCCACGAATTCGAGTAGGGCATACCATGCGTGCTTCCCCTCCAGCGGCGCCTGCGCGGTGGGTACGTAGGCGAGTACGGCATCAAGGCAGGACTGCGGAAAGACCTCGAATCCTTCCAGCGCGTCGGCCATCGCAGCTTCGCATTCCAGCATTAGTCGCCGCGCGGCGTGAATGCTTTCCACGCCCGCGATCACCACCCGCCGTTCCGCCACGGCGGGGCTGAGTTTCACGACCACGCGTGTCACGATGCCCAGCGTCCCTTCGGAACCGATGAAGATCTGCTTG
Organism: Croceicoccus bisphenolivorans; assembly: GCF_001634625.1. Classification (GTDB taxonomy): domain Bacteria; phylum Pseudomonadota; class Alphaproteobacteria; order Sphingomonadales; family Sphingomonadaceae; genus Croceicoccus; species Croceicoccus bisphenolivorans. Next base: position 83,065 of record NZ_LRSE01000002.1, read on the forward strand.
AGATCGAAGCCGCGATTGTCCTTTTTCAACGGAGTCGAAAGATCGAGCACTTCGCCATTGGCAAGCACCACTTCCAGCCCCGCCACCAGCGCGCGCATCACGCCGTGGCGCAGCACCTGGGTGCCGCCGGCATTGGTGGATGTCAGCCCGCCGACGGTTGCTGAACCCTTGCCGCCCAGCGAAAGCGGAAAGCGCAGGCCCTGTGCTTCGGACGCTTCGTGAAGGGTTTGCAACACCGCGCCCGCGCCGCAGGTTGCGGACATCGCAGCGGCATCGATCGCGATCGCGTTCATCCGCCGCGTGGACAGCAGGATGGCCCTGCCGCTCTCGTCGGGCGTAGCGCCGCCCACCATGCCGCTGTTGCCGCCTTGCGCGACGATGGGCACGCCATGTTCGGCGCAAAGCTTCACCAGCGCGGCAACCTGCGCCGTGTCCGATGGCTGGGCCATGGCAAGCGCCTTGCCATGATAGCGGCCACGCCAGTCCGTCAGCCATGGCTCGATATCCGCAGCATCGGTCACGAGACCCTTCGGCCCGAGAATAGTGCTCGCCGCCTTCAGGAATGTTTCGGTTCGACCATTGTCGGCGATCGTCGTGTCAGTGTTCATCGGTTGTCATTCCCGGCTGCGGTCACGCGCGATAGGTGCCCGGTTAAGCGCGCATTCAATCCCTATCGTCCAGTTGCGGGACAGGGACAACAGGGACTTGCGGCAATCGGGGATGATCCCCTAACCGTGAAACCCGTTCAGGGCTGGAGCATCGATTTGGGATTGGGCATTGGCGCGCTGTGGCTCTTGCCGCTTGCCCTGACCGGGGCGAGCGCGGACGTGCACGCCATTCGGCCCGTGACGCAAACGTCGGTCGTCGCAGACAGTACCGAGACCACGTTTTCCGAAATCCGGATGCAGGTGGAAACGCGACGGCGCGTGATGATCCGCATCACCCCGCTCAGCCGCGTGGCTCCGCCACCGCCAGTCGTTGTCCAGAAAGCCGAGCCGCGCCGCCGTGCCACAAGCGGGGAGGCGCAGCAGTGCATTCCGCTGGAGGATGTGGCGGGGGTGAAGCTGGGGCAGGGGCGGACCTTGCTCCTTTACATGCGTGACAGGCGGGTTGTGCGCACCTTGCTCGAACGATCGTGCCAGGTCAGCAGTTTCTATTCCGGCTTCTATGTCGAACGCCCTGCCGACGGGATGCTATGCGCCGGGCGGGAAGCCTTGCACGCCCGTTCCGGCGCCGATTGCCAGCTCAGCGCTTTCAGCGAGGTTGGCGACGAAGACGGCGAATGAACCGGCCGCCGATCTGGTGCCGATTCGGTGCTTTACCTTGACTTTTCGCGTTCCATGCGCATAGCGGCCAATGCGTCCGGCCCAGCAGGGGCGGGCGTACCGGTCGGTCGTGACCCGGTATCGCCGTTGCGCAGTCCGCATCGGCTTTCTGCCGGGCTGATGGCCCGCCACTTTCCGAATAGAATTCCAACGCTGCCGGGTGTCTCGCCAGAACCGGATGCCCAAACAGGATATTTGCATGAAGTTTGCCGATCTCGGCCTCTCTGAAGAACTGCTGCAGTCGGTGGAAGCCGCCGGCTACTCCGAACCGACTCCGATCCAGGCGCAGGCGATACCGTCCGTGCTGATGATGCGGGACTTGATCGGAATCGCGCAGACCGGAACCGGCAAGACCGCGAGCTTCGTGCTGCCGATGATCGACATCCTTGCCCACGGTCGCCGCCGCGCACGCATGCCGCGCTCTCTGATTCTGGAGCCGACGCGCGAACTGGCCGCACAGGTTGCCGAGAATTTCGAGAAGTACGGCACCAACCACGACCTGAAGATGGCGCTGCTGATCGGCGGCGTTCAGATGGCCGATCAGGTAAAGGCGCTGGACGAGGGCGTGGATGTGTTGATCGCGACGCCGGGCCGTTTGATGGACCTGTTCGAACGCGGCAAGATCCTGCTGACCGGCTGCGACTTGCTCGTCATCGACGAGGCTGACCGCATGCTCGACATGGGTTTCATCCCCGACATCGAGACGATCTGCGAAAAGCTGCCCCAGACACGCCAGACACTGCTGTTTTCGGCGACGATGCCGCCGCCGATCAAGAAGCTGGCCGACCGCTTCCTGTCGAATCCGAAAAACGTGGAAGTGTCGCGCGCCGCATCCACGAACAAGGACATCGAACAGTTCAAGATGGACGTGCCCGCCCGCAAGAAGCGGGAAGCACTGCGCTGGATTCTCGAAAACGACCAGGTCAACACCGCCATCGTCTTCGCCAACCGCAAGACCACGGTGCGTGAACTGAACAAGAGCCTGCAGCGCCACGGCTTCAAGACCGGCGAAATCCACGGTGACATGGACCAGCCCGCCCGCCTTGCCGAGCTTGCGCTGTTCAAGGAAGGCAAGATCAACATCCTGTGCGCCAGCGATGTTGCCGCGCGCGGACTGGATATCAAGGGCGTGAGCCACGTCGTCAATTTCGACTGCCCGTGGCATCCGGACGACTACGTCCACCGCATCGGCCGCACCGGCCGCGCAGGTGCCAAGGGTCGCGCCTTCACCCTGATCGCGCCCGACGATGCCGAAGCGCTCGACAATGTCGAGAAGCTGACCGGTGCGAAATTGCCTCCCTTCGACTTCAAGGCGCACTTCGAAAAATACGGCGCGCCGGTCGAAGAGGAAAAGCCCGCCCGCAAATCCCGCTCGCGCCGCGACGATGCGTCAGGGGACGAGGATGGCGAAGAGCGGCAGGAACGCCGCCCGCGCCGCGACCGTGCCGAACGGTCGGCCCGCAGCGAACGCCCCGAACGCCAGCCGCGCCGCCGCTACGAGGAGCAGGATGAGCCGAGCGAACCGGGCGTCTGGAACGGCCCGGTGCCGGACTTCCTGCAGCATTCGGCCGTCGCCTGAACGGGAACATCCCCGCTTCCTGAGCGCTTCTGCCTCCAACCGGCAAGGAGGCTCTCGTGGGTCGCATCACCGCATCACTGAACATCACGCCCGATGGCTTCTGCAATCACGATGCCGTGGTTGCGGACGCTGAATTCACGCGCTTCGCAACTGCCCAAGTCGAGGCGGCCGAGAGGCTGCTGCTGGGACGCAAGACATACGAATTGTTCGAGAGTTACTGGCCGGAGGCCGCGCGCAATCCCGCACATGACCCGCTAGAATATGCTCTCGGCAAGGCCATCGTCGCCATTCCACGCACGGTCGTCTCACGAACGCTAACGTTCAGCGATTGGGAAGGAACCGAGTTCGTGAGCGACATCACCGATTTCGTTGCGGATGGTGAGGTACTTTTGCTTGGCAGCCCGTCGATCCACTCACGTCTCGCATCGGATGGCCGGATTGAGCGGTTCTGCTATCTCGTGCACCCAATGCTGCCCGCGCGCGGCGCCCGCTTGTTCGAAGGCAGCCGATCTCACCCGTCAGCGATCCGCTTTATCAAATCGCAATCCTTTGCCTCGGGCGTTCGGGTGCTCGAATATGCTCGCGACTAGGCGGGTTTGACGAAACTGTCGATCAGGCGCTTGGTCGATCCGCCCTCGAAGGTGATCTCCAGCTTGTTCCCCTCTTGCGCGACGACTTCGCCATAGCCGAACTTGTCGTGAAACACGCGGTCGCCGACACCGATATCGGTGCGCGCCTTTGCCGCAAAGCTGGCGGCGCTGCGGCGCGCTTCGGGGATGCGTTTTGGCGTGGCGTCATATTCGGATGCGGCAGCCCGTTTCCAGCCGGGTCCGCGCGTCATCGTGCGTGCGGGCTGGGCGCGGGCGACGTGGGCGAAGGGGTCGGAATGCTCGCTCCACTGCGCGCGCCATAGCGAGGCACCGCCGGTCATCGTCGTTTCCGCCTCGATCATGTCTTCGGGCAGTTCTTCGACAAACCGGCTGGGTATCGCGCTGCTCCACTGGCCGTAAATACGCCGGTTCGCAGCATGCAGGATCGTGCATTCGCGCCGTGCCCGCGTGATCGCCACATAGGCGAGGCGGCGTTCTTCCTCCAGACTGCGCAAGCCGCCTTCGTCGATCGCACGCTGCGACGGGAAGACGCCTTCTTCCCAGCCGGGCAGGAAGACATGATCGAATTCCAGCCCCTTGGCCGCGTGCATCGTCATGATCGTGATCGTGTCTTCGCTGTCCGCCGCGTCATTGTCCATCACGAGGCTGACGTGTTCGAGGAACCCGCCCAGCGTTTCGTAATCTTCCATCGCGCGGGCGAGTTCGGAGAGGTTTTCAAGCCGCCCTGCCGCTTCCGCGCTCTTTTCCGCCTGCAGCATGGCAGTATAACCGCTCTCGTCCAGCACGGTTCGCGCCAGTTCGGCGGGGCTTAGCGTCTGTGCCGCCTCGCGCCAGCGGGCGAAGTCACGCATCAGCGCGATGAAGGTGTTGCGCGCGCGGGCCGGCAGTTCGTCCGTCTCGCAAATGTCGACGGCGGCAGCGGCAAGGGGGATGCCCTGCGTTCGCGCGTGGACATGGGCCTTTTCCAGCGTCTTGGCGCCAAGGCCGCGCTTGGGCTGGTTGTAGATACGCTCGAACGCCAGATCGTCCGCCGGCTGGGCAATGACGCGCAAATAGGCCAGTGCGTCGCGGATTTCCGCGCGTTCGTAGAACCGAAAGCCGCCGACGATCCGGTAGGGCAGGCCGATCTGGATGAACCGGTCCTCGAACTCGCGCGTCTGGAACTGCGCCCGCACAAGGATGGCCGAGCGCGACAGCCGGATGTCGCGACGTGTCAGCGCTTCCGCCTCGTCCCCGATGCGGCGCGCTTCTTCCGGCCCGTCCCACACGCCGATGACGCGGATCTTCTCGCCGGGGGGAATCTCGGTCCACAGCGTCTTGCCAAGGCGTTCGCTGTTCTCTCCGATCAGGCCCGATGCGGCGGCGAGGATTTCGGGCGTTGAGCGATAGTTCTGTTCCAGCCGGATGATCTTCGCGCCGGGAAAATCCTTCTCGAACCGCAGGATATTGGCCACTTCCGCGCCGCGCCACGAATAGATCGACTGGTCGTCGTCACCCACGACGCAGATATTGTGCCGCGGCTGGGCAAGCAGGCGCAGCCACAGGTACTGGACCGAATTGGTGTCCTGATATTCGTCCACCATGATGTACTTGAAGCGCTGGCGGTAGCTTTCGAGTATCTCCTTCTCGCGCCGGAAGATGTTCAGGACGTGAAGCAGCAGATCGCCGAAGTCGCAGGCGTTCAGCGCCTTCAGCCGGTTCTGGTAAAGCCCGTAGAAATGCGCGCCCTTGCCATTGGCGTAAGCCTCGTTTTCCGCCGCATCGAGATCGGCGGGATTCAGACCGCGATTCTTCCAGCGATCGATCAAACCGGCCAGTTGCCGCGCGGGCCACCGCTTGTCGTCGAGGTTCTCTGCCTGGATCAGCTGTTTCAACAGGCGCAACTGATCGTCGGTGTCGATGATCGTGTAGTTCGATTGCAGCCCGACAATCTCCGCATGGCGGCGCAGCATCCGGGCCGCGACGGCGTGAAAGGTACCGAGCCACGGCATCCCTTCGACGGCAGGGCCGATCATCCGGACCACACGCTCCCGCATTTCGCGGGCGGCCTTGTTGGTGAAGGTGACGCACAGAATTTCGCTGGGCCATGCACGCTTCGTTGCGACGAGGTGTGCAAGACGAGCGGTGAGCGCCGCCGTTTTGCCCGTACCCGCACCGGCCAGCATCAGGACCGGGCCTTCCGTCGTCAAAACCGCTTCGCGTTGCGGTTCGTTCAGGCCGGAAAGCCAGGGTTCCTGCGGGTTTACACAGTTTGGACCGGTCTCGACGGAAATGGGGGATTCGCTCTGGCTCACAGGTGAACAGGTAGGGAACGCAGGTCATCGGCGCAAGTCCGGTTGCAGCGTTGCCACATGGCCGTTTCCGGAACGTTTTCGCCGTTTGGCGCGTAGAATCGGGCAAATGCAATTGAATGCAGGAGTACCTGATGAAAACCGTTCTGAAGGCCGGTGCCGCCTTGTTGCTGGGCACCGCTACCATCGCCGCACCCACCATCGCGACCGCGCAGGATAATCCCTCGATGGTCAATTCCGTGAAGGACAAGCGCGGTTACGACGCCCTCGACGCCGCGCAGAAGGCTGAATACGACAGCTGGGCCGAGGAATACCAGACGAGCTACCTCGGCTGGCCGGCGAATTATCAGACCGAGTTCTGGACCTATCCGGTCGACTATCGCACATCGTACTGGGGCTGGCCTGCCGATTACCGTACGGCCTATTGGTCATGGCCCAGCGACTATCGCACCAGCTACTGGACATGGCCCAGCAATTACCAGTCGTACTACTGGGATCTCACAGACGAGCAGCAGGCCGCTTGGTGGGCGCTGACACCGGAACAGCGCGGCAAGATTCTTGCCATGACGCCGGAACAGCAGTTGGCCGCATGGGATTCGATCAACGCGCAGATCACCGCGTCGCAGGAGCCGGAAACGGTCATGGCCTCCAGCACGACGGTAGAGCCGGCCCCGGCGGCGCGTACCGGTGAGTACCCGATCTGTGGCGGCGATATACAGGACAGCTGTATCCAGCCGCGCGAGGCCGGCAAGAACTACGGCAACGTTCCGCTCGATTATTGGCCGGGTAAGCCTGCGAGCGAGATGTAAAAGTTAGCCGGGCAACCACCGCGGATTTGCGATCTCCGCGGTTGGGGCGGGGCGGTCGGTGCCATGGCGCCACCGCCCCTTTTGCCGTGCCCGATCGGTCAAACTTGCGCATCGTGGTTAATTCGCGGCTAACCACATGGGGTTGCAACACGGTATCAAATACTGCCTAATCCCGATGTACTTTTGGGGAATTGGGGAGTTTGACATGATCCGCACAATCACGCCTGCCGTTGCGGCGGGCCTTGCCTTGGCAACGGCCGCACCGGCGCTAGCCGACCATCACGAGGAAACGAAAGCCGAAGTGGTCGAGCGCAACGAAAAGGGCCATGCGACGAAGGTGAAGGTAGGCGAGTACGTCTATGCCGTGTGCACACCGGAATCGCAGGACAGCTGCATCAACCCGCGTGAGGCGGGCCTGAACTTCGGCAGCACGCCGCTGGATCACTGGCCCGGCGCGCCGGCCAGCGGGCTGACCGCACAGGAAAAGATGCGCACGGCAGAAGAGAACGCAGCGGCCAAGGCAGAGGCAGAAGCCGCCGAACAGGCGCCGGTGGCCGAAGCAGCCGAATAACCCGCGATCAGTTAGCGGCGAGGCGCAGCAGGTGAATGCGCGCCTTGCCGCTGTCGCGCGTGGCTTCGACTTCGAAGTCCTTGACCGCGACATCCTCGTCGCGGCTCGTCTCGATGCTGATCCATGCGCCGGGTGCAATCCAGCCCAGCCGGTTCAGCTTGTCCAGCGCGACCGATCCCGCTCCCGTGCCATAGGGCGGGTCCATGAAGATGATGTCCGGCTGCACCTTGGCAGGGCCGAGTGCGAGCACGGACGATGCGCGAACGTCGGAGCGGGCCTGCGCGTCGAACGTCGCGATATTGGTGCGCAGCGCTTTTACGGCAGCAGCATCCTGCTCCACGAACAGCGCTTGTGCAGCACCGCGTGACAGAGCCTCCAGCCCAAGGGCGCCCGATCCGGCGAACAGGTCGGCGACGGTCAGCCCTTCGAACGATCCGATCCGGCTGACCAGCATGGAGAACAGGGTTTCGCGCGTGCGATCCGCGGTGGGCCGAGTCGTGTCTCCTGCCGGCGCGACCAGCTTGCGCCCGCGCCAGTCACCGGCAACGATGCGCATTCCGCCCGGTCTGGTGTTTTTCATGGGCGCGGGGCCCGTTGCTTCGCCTCGCGCGCCATGGCCTTGCGGAAACGTTCGACTTCCACTTGCGGCACTTCTATTGCCGCACCGCGAGGCAGATCGCCCAGCACGAATGGGCCGTAAGCCACGCGCAAAAGGCGGGAAACCTGCAGGCCCATGTGTTCCAGCACGTTCCTGACTTCGCGGTTCTTGCCCTCCGTCAGTGTCATCTCGATCCAGTTCTGCAACCCGCTGCGACGCTCCAGGTTCGCCTCGATCTGGCCATAGTGGACGCCGTCTACGGTGATCCCTTCGAACAGAGCCTCCAGGTCGTTCTGGCCAACTTTGCCCATCGCCTTGGCGCGATAAGTGCGCGGGACGCCGGATGACGGCAGCTCCAGCGCGCGCTTGAACTCGCCGTCATTGGTCAGCAGCAGCAGCCCCTCTGTATTGTAGTCGAGGCGGCCGACCGGCATCACGCGCGGCGTTCCGGCGGGCAGGGCATTGCGCAGCGCGGTGTAGATCGTCGCGCGGCCTTTCGGGTCTCGCTCCGCCGTCAGCAATCCGGCCGGCTTGTGAAACAGGAACAGGCGGGTGCGTTCGGGCGCGGCGACTTCCTTGCCGTCGACCGTTACGCCTTTCAGCGAAGTCAGCACGGTGGCGGGCGTCGTCACGACTGCGCCGTCGATGGCGATGCGCCCGTCCTCGATCATCCGTTCCACTTCGCGGCGGCTGGCTATACCGGCGCGGGCAAGCAACTTGGCGATGCGGTCGCCATCGCGTTTCGGCAGGTCTAGCGAGGGTTGCGAGGACGCAGGGGCGGGCTTGCGCCTGAACGGCGGACGCTTGCCGGGGCGGCGGTCGCTGGGCACGGGGCCTTTGCGTGGAGGGTTGCGTGGCGGTTTGTTCACGCCTGCGCCATGCGGCATCGGCTCTCAATGCACAAGGTTGGATGAGAGATCAGGGCCTGATGAGAAAGCGGGGCCGGAAGAAAACGGGGATAGCGTGGGGCTGCGATTGCAACCTTGTGGCCTGCTTCTAGTTTGTCCTTCCACAGGCGATGACGGAAGACCGCATGACGAGCACGATCAACGAAGCCGAAACTAATCCGGACGAGGCGGCACCGCTGCCCTCGCAAAAGCCGGGGTGGCGCAAGCTTCTGGCATCGCTGGGCAATCGCAAGACGGCCTATATGCTGCTGTTCGGCTTCGCTTCGGGCCTGCCCTACACGCTGCTGCTCTCCACGCTCTATGCCTGGATGAGCGATGCTGAAGTCGATCTGGAGACGATGGGCGTCTTCTCGCTGATCGGGCTGGCGTTCGCGTTCAAGTTCCTGTGGTCGCCCCTGCTCGACCGGATCGACCTGCCGGTGATTAAGGGGCTGGGCCATCGCAAACAGTGGATTGTGACGGCGCAGGCCCTGTTGGCCGTAATCCTGATCCTCGTGTCGCGGCTCGACCCGTCCGGTGCGATCGGACTGTTGTCCGTGCTGGCGGGCATGGGCGCGTTTGCCAGTGCGACGCAGGACGTGGTGATGGACGCATGGCGCGTCGATGTCGCGGATGAAGTGGCGACGATCGACATCCTTTCCACCGTCTACCAGCTCGGCTGGCGCTCTGCCGTGCTGGTGGGCGGCGCGCTTGCCCTGTTCATGGCAGAGCGGACGAGCTGGCCCGCAGTCTATGCGATGCTGGGCGTCGTCATGGCGGTGGTGGCCTTTGCCAGTATCTTCGCGCCTGAACCTGCGCGCACCACCGCTTCGCTGACCGCCGACGACGATGCCCTGCGCGAACTGCGTTCCGCCGGACAGCTTTCGCCAAAGGTGCGTGGGTGGGCGCTCGCCATCGTCGGCGTGCTGTGGGCGTGGGCGCTGGTTACGGTGGGCGACTTCATGTTCCGCTCGCTTTCCAGCGATCCGGCGGCGCGGCCCGATTCGGTGAAATTCATCCAGAACATGGGGCCGGTGATCGTGATCGCGACGGTCGTCGTGCCCGTCATCATCGCCGCCGTGCTGGAAAACTGGCGGCGCAAGGGGCGCTACGTGCTGGACGCCACCGTGCCGAAGCAGGGCGGCTTGGACAGCCTAGTCGATCAGGGGTACCGCGCCCTGATCCTGCCGTTGACGGAATTCGTCGGGCGGCTTGGCTGGGCGGTGATCATCGTGCTGACGCTGGTGCTCACCTACCGCTTTACCGACACCGTCTGGGGCAGCTTTGCCTATCCGTTCTACCTTGGCGAACTGGAATATTCGAAGGACGAGGTGGCGATTGCGTCCAAGTTCTTCGGGGTCGGCGCGCTGATGCTGGGCATCGCGCTGGGCGGCGCATTGTTCAGCTTTATCGGGCGTATGCCGGTGATGCTTATCGGTGCGCTGACGGCGGCCCTGTCGAACCTGCTCTATGCCGATTTGGCGCTCGGCGGGCATACGATGGCGGCGGTGTCGGATTTCACCGGCTTCACCACGCTGGTTGAGGCGTTCGGCGGGGACCAGCGGCTGGCCAAGCTGATGGTCGCCATTGCGGGCGAGAATCTTGCCGGCGGTCTCGCGGGGGCGGCGCTGGTTGCCTATCTCTCGTCGATCACGGCCAAGGGCTATTCGGCGGTGCAGTACGCGCTTTTGTCATCGCTGACGTTCCTTGTCGGCACGCTGGGGCGCGGCGCACTGGGACAGATGATCGACGAGCAGGGTTATTACCCTGTCTTCATCCTGACCACGCTTCTGGGGATGATCGCGGTCGTTTTCTGCGTGATCGAATGGTGGCGGCAGGCCCGTCTGGGCAAGCGCGCGGGCATCGTCGCGGCGGGTTAGTCCGGCAACGGTCCGTTGATCCGCAGCACTTCACCGGCAAGGTAGAGGGATCCGCAGATAAGCACGATTCCGGCCGTATCGATCGCCGAAAGCGCGGTTTCGAGTGACGGGGCAGTGCCGGTCTTACCCACTCCTGCCCGAGCCGCGATGGCTGCCAGATCGGCAGGGGCGTAAGCCTCATGCCCCGATAGGGACACGGCGGTGTAGCTGGCCAGCCGGTACGCGAAGGGCGCAAGAAATCCGTGGGCATCCTTGGCGGCCAGCATGGCGCCAACCGCGTGGATCGGCGCGTCAAGCGTGGCAAGATAGTCGGCCAGAACCTGCCCCGCATCGGGGTTGTGCCCGCCATCCAGAAGGACTTTCGATTCCGGCACGAGCGCGGTCAGCGGTCCTTCGGGCAGCCATTGCAATCGCGCGGGCCAGCGCGCTTCGGCAATCCCGTCGGCAATGGCCTGCGCCGGCACCGTCACACGGTCCTGATGCCGCAGTATGGCTACCGCGAGCGCGGCGTTGTCTGCCTGAAACGCGCCGGGCAGGGCGGGCAGGGGCAGGGTCAGCGACCCGTGCCTGTCGCTATATTCGATGGTAGCGCCCGCCGATGCCTGCCAGTCCGCCCCGCGCATGTGTAGCGGCGCACCGGCTATGCGGGCCGCCCGCTCGATCTGGTCCTGCGCGTCCGGCCCGTAGGCCTGCGTCACGACCGGACAGCCGGGCTTGACGATCCCTGCCTTTTCGAACGCGATGCGGGCCATCGGATGCGCGGGTGTGCCCTCTTCGGGTGCAAGCAGGAAGCGTTCGTGATCCAGCCCGAGCGATGCGATGCCGCAGGCGGCGGGATGTTCGATCACGTTGCTGGCATCGAACCGCCCGCCAAGCCCGACCTCGATCACGCAGGCGTCGGCTTCCACGCGCGAAAAGCCGAGGAAGGCGGCGGCCGTGGTGATTTCGAAGAAGCTGGCGCCGATATCCTCGCCCGCGTCCAGCACTTCGCGCAGCAGGTCGGCCAACGTTGCGTCATCAACCAGCTCGTTCGCCAGCCTGATCCGCTCGTTATAGCGGACGAGATGCGGGCTGGTGAACTGGTGCACCCGCTTGCCGCCTGCGCGCAGCATGGCGACGAGGAAGGCGCTGGTCGAACCTTTGCCGTTGGTGCCCGCGATATGGAACGCAGGCGGCATGGCGCGGTGCGGATCGCCCAGCCGCGCCAGCAATTCGCGCACGGGATCGAGGCCAAGCCGCCCTTGGGGCAGGCTCAGCGCGGCGAGCCGGTCGAGCTGTTCCTGCACGGCCGGACTGTCGGAGACAGCGAAATCGCGCACGGCGTGAAGCCTGTCAGGCGGCCTGTTTCGCCGCCATCAGGTAATCGATCACGTCGGCTAGCGTCTTTCGCAGGTCTTTCCGGTGCACGACCATGTCCAGCATGCCGTGCGCGTGCAGGTATTCGGCGCGCTGGAACCCTTCGGGCAGCTTTTCGCGGATCGTGTCCTGAATCACGCGCTGTCCGGCAAAGCCGATCAGGGCGTTGGGCTCGGCAATCTGGATGTCGCCCAGCATGGCGTAGCTGGCCGTGACGCCGCCGGTCGTCGGATCGGTCAGCACGACGATGTAGGGAAGCCCCGCGATCTTCAGCTTCTGGATCGCCACGGTCGTGCGCGGCATCTGCATCAGCGACAGGATGCCTTCCTGCATGCGTGCGCCGCCAGCGGCGGTGAAGATCACGTAAGGCGCGTTTTCCTTCACCGCACGGTCAACACCCGCGATGAAGGCATCGCCCACGGCCATGCCCATCGATCCGCCCATGAAGCCGAAGTCCTGAACGCCGACAACAGCCTTGCGCCCGTCGATGGTGCCCGCCGCGTTGGTCAGCGCATCGGGGTGCGGCGCGCCGTGCCGCGCGGCCTTCAGCCTGTCGGTATAGCGCTTGGAATCCTTGAACTTCAGCGGGTCTTCCTTGACGCTGGGCGAAGGCAGCACTTCGTATCCGGCGTCGAGAATCTGGTCCAGGCGACAGTCCGCGCCAATGCGCCCGTGATCGTCACAGCGCGGGCAAACCCAGAGGTTTTCCTCGTAGTCCTTGGTAAACAGCATCTCCTGGCAGTTCTTGCACTTGCGCCACAGGTTGTCGGGCGTGTCGCGCTTGGCGACGAAGGGGATGCGGTTGCGGACGCGGGTGAGCCAGCTCATGCGTTTTCCTTTCGTGCGGCGTGGACCGCTTCGGCCAGTGCGGTGGTCAGTTCGCGCACATGCGCGGGCGCGTCATCGCCATGCTTGCCGACTAGTTCGACCAGCGCCGATCCGACCACGACACCATCGGCGACCTTGGCGATGGCACCGGCCTGTTCGGGGGTGCGGACGCCGAAGCCGACGGCAACGGGCAGGTCGGTTCCGGCCTTGAGGCGCGAAACAGCCTCATCGATAGAGGCGGTTGCGGCCTGTTGCAGACCGGTGATCCCGGCGACCGATACGTAATAGAGAAAGCCGGTCGCAGTCTCGAGAACCTGCGGAAGACGCGCCGCATCGGTGGTCGGCGTGGCAAGGCGGATCGTGGCGACGCCTGCATCGCGCAGGAAGGGGCCAAGCTCGGCATCTTCCTCCGGCGGGGTATCGACGCAGATCACGCCGTCGACACCGGCCTTCGCGCACTGCTCGGCGAACCAGTCGGCGCCGCGATGGATCATCGGATTGGCATAGCCCATCAGGACCAGCGGCACCTCTGGATGACGCGCGCGGAAGTCGGCGGCAATGCGGAAAACGTCGGCGGTCTTCGTTCCCTTGCCGAGCGCGCGCAAGTTGGCGAGCTGGATGCCGGGGCCGTCTGCCATTGGGTCGGTGAAGGGCATGCCCAGCTCGATCACGTCTGCCCCGCCTTCGACCAGCGCGTCGAGCACGGCATCGGTCGGCCCGTCACCGGCAGTGACGAAGCAGACGAGGGCGGGGTGGGGCTTGCCGAAGGCGGCGTCGAAACGGCTCACAGTTCAACCCCCAGCGCATCGGCGACGGTGAAGATATCCTTGTCCCCGCGACCGCACAGGTTCGCGCAGATGATGGCATCGCGCGGCATTTCGCGCGCAACCTTTGCCACTGCCGCGATGGCGTGGCTGGGTTCCAGCGCCGGGATGATGCCCTCTGTCCGGCAGAGCAGCTGGAAGGCGTCCAGCGCCTCCTTGTCCGTCGCCGAGGTATAGTCGACGCGGCCGGTTTCCTTCAGCCACGAATGTTCCGGCCCGATGCCGGGATAGTCGAGGCCTGCCGAAATCGAGTGACCCTCGACGATCTGGCCGTCATCGTCCTGCAGAAGGTAGGTCTTGTTGCCATGCAGAATGCCCGGCGATCCGCCCGCCAGCGATGCGGCGTGATCCTTGTCGAGGCCATATCCGGCTGCTTCCACGCCCAGCATCTTGACCGAAGGATCGTCAAGGAACGGGTGGAACAGCCCGATGGCGTTCGACCCGCCGCCGATGGCCGCGACCAGCAGGTCGGGCAGCTTGCCGGTGCGGGCCAGCATCTGTTCGCGCGCCTCGCGTCCGATCACGGATTGGAAGTCGCGGACAAGCGCAGGGTACGGATGCGGACCGGCTGCGGTGCCGATGATGTAGAACGTGTCGTGGACGTTCGCGACCCAGTCGCGCAGTGCCTCGTTCATCGCGTCCTTCAGCGTCGCGGCACCGGCCTTCACGGCCTTAACCTCGGCGCCCAGCAGCCGCATGCGGAAGACGTTGGGCTGCTGCCGCTCCACGTCCTTTGCGCCCATGTAGACAACGCAGGGCAGGCCGAAACGTGCTGCCACCGTCGCGGTCGCCACGCCATGCTGGCCCGCGCCGGTTTCGGCGATGATCCGCGTCTTGCCCATGCGCACGGCCAGCAGGATCTGGCCGATGCAGTTGTTGATCTTGTGCGCGCCGGTATGGTTCAGTTCGTCGCGCTTGAACCAGACCTGCGCGCCCATTCCATCGGGAGCCGACTTGCGCAGTTCATCGGTCAGCCGTTCCGCATAATAGAGTGGGCTGGGGCGACCGACGTAATGCTCCAGCAGGTCCTCGAACTCGGCCTTGAAGGCCGGGTCGGTTTTGGCCCTGTTGTACTCCTTCTCTAGGTCGAGAATGAGCGGCATCAGCGTTTCCGACACGTAGCGACCGCCGAACTGGCCGAAGTGGCCGCGCTCGTCAGGCTGGTTGCGGAATGAATTGGGGTGGGCTGTCTCGTTCATGGCACTCGCGCTTGGCAGAAGGGTCGGGGTCTGTCCAGATCAGGTGGCGCGCGCCGCCCGGCAGAACGCGGCGATCTTGTCCGTATCCTTGACGCCGGGGGCACTTTCCACGCCGGAGGATACGTCGACAAGGGGCGCGTTCGTCACGCTGATCGCCTCGGCCACGTTGTCCGTACCGATGCCACCCGCAATGCCCCATTCTGTCGCGGAGCGATATCCGCGCAGCAGGTCCCAGTCGAAGCGGAGGCCCATCCCGCCGGGTAGAGCGCCCTTCGGCGTCTTGGCGTCGAACAGTGTCAGATCCACCGCGCCCGCATATTCCGATGATTTCGCAAGATCCGAAGCGCCGGAAACCGCGATGGCCTTCCACACCGGCAGCCCGAAACGCGAACGCAGGGTCGCCGCGCGTTCGGGCGTTTCCTTGCCATGCAATTGCAGCACGTCCAGCTTGGCTGCCGCGACGGCCTCGCCGATTTCCTCGTCTGTCGCGTCGACGAAGAGGCCGACTCGCGAAATCCGGCCCGCCGCGCGTTCGCCGAGCGGCGCTGCTTCGCGCGGTGTAACGGCGCGGGGAGAGGGGGGATAGAATACGAAGCCCGCATAGTCGGCGCGCGCGGCGATTGCCGCTTCCAACGCGTCGGCTTTCGAAATGCCGCAGATCTTGATGCGAGTCGCCATGGCGCGCGACTTAGGCGGACGAGAGCGTCTTTTCCAGCACCGTGAAGAATTGCGGCTCCGGCAGCTTGGCCGGATAGGGCAGGCGTTCGCCGGTCGGTTCGTAGCCGTTGCGCAGGTACCACGCGATCAGGCTGTCGCGCGTATCGATCACCGTCATGCGCGCCCGCTTCACGCCAAGGTTGTGGCAAAGCAGCTCTGCCGTCTTGAGCAGGCGGGAGCCGAGACCTGACGACTGGAACGGGGGATCGACGCACAGCATCCCGACATAGGCCACATCGGGCGGCTGGTCGCTGACGGTTACGCAGCCGACGATATCGTCGCCATTGCGCGCGACGAAGATCACGACATCGGGATCGGCGAACATGGCGGCCAGTTCGCCATCGGCCAGCCGCGTGTCGCCAAGGATGTCCGCCTCGTTCGTCCAGCCCATGCGGGCGTGATCGCCGCGGTAGCAATTCTCAACCATGAACGACAAAGCCGGCAGGTCGCCTGCCTTGGCCGGTTCGATAAGCACATCACCGCTCATGGCGCGTAGACCGGCCAGAACGGACCGCCCAACCCGCCGTTGAAGGCAAGGTGCGTGATCGTGCCGGTGGCGACATCGTATTCGGCGCCGAAGAACACCGGGCCACCATCGCAAACGCCGGTCGGCAGGTGGGCGGGGTTCACGGTAACGTCGGCAGGCAGGTAGTTGCCATAGACGATCGCGCGCCCGTTACGCACGATGCCCACGATTTCGCGCTGCCAGCGCGGGTCGCCCGCGGTGTAGGACAGCGGGTCGGGGTTTTCGGTACCGGACTGGTAGAGCGGCAACGTGCGCAGCGACGCCAGCGTCAGGGCCAGCGCATCCTCCATCGCGGCGACGTCTTCGTCGGCCGGGTCCCAGCCATCCTCGACGGGACCGGCCACGGGTCGCGAACAGCCGGGCAGCGCGAAACCGGGCGCGAGGGCGGCAAGGACGGTGGTGTTGGGCGGCAATGCCCCGGCGGCAAGGGCCAGCGCGGCGATCATCGTCAGAGCGTCGCCTCTATCGCGCGGGCGGCGGCCAGCGGGTCTTCTGCGCGGGTTATGGGCCGGCCGACCACCAGCACGCTTGCCCCGTCGTCGCGGGCCTGTCGCGGCGTGACGACGCGCTTCTGGTCTCCCGTCGCGCTGTCGGCCGGGCGCAGGCCGGGCACGACGAAGTAGCCGTTCTTCCACTGCTTGTGGACCGCGCCGACTTCCCTGCCGGAACAGACAATTCCGTCGAGGCCCGCCGCTTCGGACAGTTCGGCAAGGCGCATGACCTGATCGTGGGCGCAGCCGTTAACGCCGGTCTTGGCAAGATCGTTCTGGTCGAGGCTGGTGAGCAGGGTCACCGCGACGACCTTGGTGTTTTCGCCCGCCGCAGCCTTGGCATCCTCCATCATCGCGCGCCCGCCATTGGCGTGAACGGTGACGATGGCCGGTTCCAGCAGGTGGATCGATTGCATCGCGCCTGCCACGGTATTGGGAATGTCGTGGAGTTTCAGATCTAGGAAGATCGGCAGGCCGACGTGGGCCATTTCCATCACCCCGTGGTGGCCGTGGGCGTAGAAGAATTCCATGCCCAGCTTCAGCCCGCCGACATGCCCCTTCACGCGCTCCGCCAGCGCTTTCGCGGCATCGAGGCGCGGCATGTCGATCGCGACATAGACGGGATTGCTCACGCCAGCGGCTCCTCACCCGGTGCCGGCTGGCCCATGGCAGATTGTTCGTTCTGCGTGGCGATCAAGGACCGCTGCGCCGCTTCCAGCGAGGTGATCCGCCGCTTCAGCCGCCAGCGGCCAGCGCGGTGGAACAGCCACATTGGAAGAAAGCCCATCATGAACGAGGAAAGGATGATCATCGGCAGCGGCGTGTTCAGGACGACATTGTTCCAGATCGTGACGTCGATCCGGAACCAGTTCGCATAGGCGAATACCGCAAGTCCCGCGACGATCACCGCCCAGACGATGCTCCTGAATACCTGCAAACCCTAGTCTCCTCGTGCCACTTTGCGCCGACCCCCAAGTTCCGTTGGAACCTAGGCCGGTTCAACGTTCTTGACCAGTGGGCCAGAAGGCCGGTCGTCTTCAGCCGAAAACGCGGCTGAAGATCGTGTCGACATGCTTGAAGTGGTAGTCGAGGTCGAACTTCTCCTCGATCTGCTGTTCGCTCAGCGCCGCGGTCACTTCCGCATCGGCCTTCAGCAGTTCGAGCAGCGAGAGTGCGCCATCCGATTCCCACACCTTCATCGCGTTTCGCTGCACGAGGCGATAGGCATCCTCGCGGCTGACGCCCGCTTGGGTCAGGGCCAGCAGAACGCGCTGCGAATGGACGAGGCCGCCCATCCGGTCGAGGTTCTTCTGCATGCGTTCGGGATAGACCAGCAGCTTCTCGATCACGCCGGTCAGGCGGCCGAGCGCGAAGTCGAGTGTGATCGTCGCGTCCGGGCCGAAGAAACGTTCGACCGAGGAGTGCGAGATGTCACGTTCGTGCCAGAGCGCGACGTTCTCCATCGCAGGGACCGTGGCTGCGCGCACGACGCGGGCAAGGCCGGTAAGGTTCTCGGTCAGGATCGGGTTGCGCTTGTGCGGCATGGCCGACGAACCCTTCTGGCCGGGCGAGAAATATTCCTCGGCCTCCAGCACTTCGGTGCGCTGTAGGTGGCGGACTTCGACGGCAAGGCGCTCGATCGAGGAAGCGATGACGCCCAGCACGGCAAAGAACATCGCGTGACGGTCGCGCGGGATGACCTGCGTCGATACCGGCTCTACCGACAGGCCCATCTTGCCGGCGACATAGACCTCGACGCTCGGGTCGATATTGGCGAACGTGCCGACCGCGCCGGAAATCGCGCAAGTCGCAATGTCCTTGCGCGCAAATTCCAGCCGTTCCTTGCAGCGCGAGAACTCTGCATAGGCTTCGGCCATCTTCAGGCCGAAAGTCACCGGCTCTGCGTGAATGCCGTGGCTGCGGCCGATGGTGGGCGTGTACTTGTGCTCTTCGGCGCGGGTCCTGATCGCGGCGAGCAGCTTGTCGAGATCTTCGAGCAGGATCGCGGCGGCGCGGTCCAGCTGCACGGCAAGCGTCGTGTCCAGAACGTCGGAACTGGTCATGCCCTGGTGCATGAAGCGGGCTTCGTCGCCCACGTTTTCGGCAACCCACGTCAGGAAGGCGATGACGTCGTGCTTGGTCACGGCCTCGATCGCGTCGATCGCTTCCACGTCGATCTTCGGATCTGTCGCCCACCAGTCCCACAGCGCCTTGCCTGCGCTGGCCGGAACGACGCCCAGTTCGCCCAGCTTGTCGGTCGCGTGCGCCTCGATCTCGAACCAGATGCGGTACTTCATCTCCGGTTCCCAGATCGCGGTCATCGCGGGGCGGGCATAACGTGGGACCATTTTCGACTCCGTGACGGTCAGGATTTGCGTGTCGACGGGGCGGCTAGGGGGAGGGGGGCGAAATGGCAAGGGGGCGCGGCATGTTTCGTGGCATCGATGCAAGACAGGCGCGCGCCTTGCTGTTAGGGGCGCGGCGCGAATGCGCGTGTGTGATTGTCAGTCAGGAACCCTGATGCAAAAGCGAAGTATCGATTGGCTGACTTATGCCATGCTGGGACTGGTGATCGTGTTCTGGGCGGGCAACGCCATCATCGGGCGCGCGGTGCGCGACGATATCGATCCGGTGTTGCTGGCACTGCTGCGCTGGATCGCGGCGACTGTCATCATAGCGCCGTTTGCATGGCGCGGGCTGGCGGCCGACCTGCCGGCACTAAAGGCGGGATGGAAACCGGTGCTGGCCCTGTGCCTCACAGGGATCGTCGGTTTCAACACGCTTCTCTATATCGGGCTACACGGCACGACCGCTACCAACGCCCTGTTGATGCAGGCCACCATACCCGGCCTTGTCCTGTTGATCGGTGCGGTGGCGTTTGCGCAACGCGAACCGGGGTGGAAGATATTCGGCATCCTGCTTTCGGTTTTCGGGGCAGCGTTCACCATTTTTCGCGGCAGTCACGAAGCAGTGCTGGCGCTGCGATTGACCGGAAGCGATCTGATCGTCCTTGCCGCTTGCGTATCGTGGGCAAGCTATACCGCCCTGCTGCGGCTGGTGCCCGATGTCAGGCCCGCCAGCTTCGTGTTCGTGACTTTCGCAGGCGGGGCACTCGTGCTTGCTGCCATCGCGCTGGTGTTTCCGGGGCACCATGTGTCGTGGAACGTTGGTTCGATCCTCGGCGTCGCCTATATCGGTATCTTCCCCTCGGTCATCGCCTATTTCCTATTCAATGCGGCTGTCGCAAGGGCAGGGCCGGCAATTGCCGGACAGGCTGTCGCGCTGATGCCGATCGTAGGCGCGCTGCTTGCGGCCCTCCTGCTGGGAGAGGCGCTGCACTGGTATCACGCGGTGGGCATCGTGATTGTCATTGCAGGTGTGGTCATCGCCGGATGGGCGGATGTGATCAGCCCCTCCAACACCGCAAAACAGTAGCCGTCACCTCAGTCGCACGGCAATCGATGTCGTGCCGGTCGGCATGCCTTCAGCGTCGAAACGCCGCTCGTTGATCGACCCGGCTCCGTCGGCACCGATGATGACGACCGTACTGCACCGGGTGCCGTAGGCCCGGTTCCTGATGAAGACCGGCGCATCTTCGCTGTCTGCCTCCGCATGCGGGCCGGATTTCGCCAGCATGGCGAAGAAGGCCTCCGTATCCGGCGTACCGTGATCGAGCACGCCGCGCATGTCATCCACCAGCCGGTCGACCTTGGGCCAGGGATTAGCGAAGGCACCGTTCGACAGGCCATAGTAGCCGCCCATGTCCATGGCGAAGGGCTGGCTCATCGTGCGGTTGTCCACCACCCACCCTTCGCGCCCGTCGATCAGGACAAGGCTGAAACCGTTGTATCGCGACAGTTCGCCAAGCCTGTCTTCTACCCGGTGCCAGTCGCCGGTCAGCCAGTCGCTGACGAGCGCGCCGCGCGAAGGGGCATCGGGTCGGAAGTCATCGGGATCGCGGAAATTCGTGATCAGCGCCAGCCGCCCTGCCTCTTCCGAAACGCCCAGCCACGTGCCGCCCGATTTCAGGTCCCGCCCGGCGATGATGCCGCTACCGTCATTCCATCGCTTCAACGGCTCGGTGGGGCGTTCGTGGAATTCGTCGCGATTGGCGATGACGACCAGCGGGAAATCGGGATCGCAGCGCCAGCCGGTTACGGCGATGCACATCAGATCAGGCCCTTCGATCGCAGCGAGACATGGCCCGACCGGCCGATGATGACATGATCGTGGACGACGATGTTGAGCAGGCGTCCGGCCTCCGCAATGCGGTTCGTGATCTGGATATCGGCGCGGCTTGGCTCCGGATTGCCGCTGGGATGGTTGTGGACAAGGATGAGCGCCGCCGCGCCGACTTCCATCGCCCTGCGGATTACCTCTCGCGGGTGGATGGCGGCTTCGTCCAGCGAACCGTCGCCGACATGTTCGTCATGGATCAGCCGGTTTTGCGCATTGAGATAGAGCACCCGCACGCGTTCCACCGTCAGGTGCGCCATGTCGATGGTGAGATAGTCGATCAGGGCGGCCCACGATCCCAGCACCGGCTTGTCCTGCACTTCGGCGCGGGCAAGGCGGCGGGTCGCGATCGACACGATCTTCAATGCCGCGGCGCTCGTCTCCCCCATGCCGGGGTGGCTGGCCAGTGCCTTGGCGTCGGCATTGAACACGCCGGCCAGTCCGCCGAAACGGCTCAGCAGGGATCGGGCCAGCGGCTTTACATCGCGGCGGGGAATCGCCGTCATCAACAGGTATTCGACGAGTTCGTGATCGGCGAGGGCATCCGGACCGCCATGCAGCATCCGCGAACGCAGGCGCGCGCGGTGGCCCTTCGGATCGTGCCCGTCAGCCGGAGCGGAACCAGCCTTGCCACCGCGGCGTTTCGGGCTATCCATCGGCAGTTCATCCTGGCTCGCCACAATGCGATCCGTCACGCAATATTCTCCGCTGCCGGGACCTTACCGGTTTAAAACTCGTTTCGAATCCCGAATTTCCCCGGAAAATCCAAACTGCTTTAAAAACATTGCCTTTGCCGCAAGCCCTGCGCAAGTTCCGCCCACCGCGGGCAGTGGATTGCCGGATCGAAGCGGGCCATAACGGGATTAAATGACGCAACCCACTGACAGCGAAGAGATGCCCCGCGTGCCTTCCCGGCGCAGGCGGTATCTCGCGCGTACCGCAATCGGCGGGGCGGTGATCGTGGTGGCCGCGTTCGGGGCTGCATGGTTCAGCCGTATCGACATTGCGGACGGCATCATTCGCGACACGCTGGCGGAATATGACTTGCCCGCCAGTTACGACATCACCTCGATCGGTGCGCAGCGGCAAGTGATCGATAATGTCGTGATCGGCGATCCGGCCAATCCGGACATGACGGTCGAACGCGCGGTCGTCACTATCCGCTATCGCTTTGGCATGCCCGTGATTGGCGAGGTGCTGCTGGTGAAACCGCGCCTCTACGGCCGGCTGGTTGACGGGCGGGTGAGTTTCGGTGCGCTCGACCGTGTGTTCTATGCGGAGGGCACGGACGAACCGTTCCGCCTGCCCGACATGCGGGTTGCCATCGATGACGGCCGCGCGCTGGTGCGCTCCGAATATGGCAACGTAGGCGTGAAGGTGGCGGGGCAGGGCGCGCTTCGCAACGGGTTTTCCGGCGTGATCGGCGCCGTCGCGCCGGACCTTTCCGACGGCGATTGCACTGCGCGCGATGCCAGCCTTTACGGCAAGGTCACGATATCGGGCGAACAGCCGCAATTCGAAGGGCCTTTGCGCCTTGGCGGGATAGATTGTGACGAAACCGACCTGTCGCTTGGCAAGGCCATGGTGTCGCTCGATCTGACCGGTAGCGAGGCTTTCGATGCGTTCAGGGGCAAGGCAAAGCTCCTTTCCGGCAGGCTGGCGGCATCGGGGCAATCCATCGGATCGATCGCGGGCGATGTCGCGCTGTCCTACGGCAAGGAAGGGCTGAACACCGATATCGACCTGACCGGTGCCGATGCCTCGATCGCGGGCGCGACGCTGACCCGCATGGGTCTGGACGGGGCGCTGCGTGCGCGGGAGGGCTTTGCCAATGTCGCGTTCGACGGCAGCTTTTCCGGTGTGGGATTAAGGCCGGGCAGGGGATTGAACGACCAGCTTCGCGGATATGAAGGCACGGCTGCCGGCACACTGCTCGAACCGCTGCTGGCCAAAATGCGCGGCGCGCTTGCCGGCGAAGGCAGCCGCAGCACGATCGACGGTGAAGTGCAGGCCCGCATCGGCCCGGCCCGCAAGACGGTCATCATTCCCCATGCCCAGTGGCAGGGCACAAGCGGGCAAATGCTGCTCACCCTGTCGCGCGCGCAGATGACGCTGGGCGACGGTTCGCCGCGCTTTGCCGGTCATTTCGAGACTGGCGGACAGGGCATGCCGCGCATGGCCGGACGGATGGAGCAGGGCGCACGCGGGCAGAGCGTGATGCAGCTTTCGCTGGCCGAATATGCAGCGGGTGACGCGAAACTGGCGATCCCGGCAATGACCATCACGCAGGACGCGTCGGGCGGAATCGCGCTTGATGGTGATGTGCGGGCAAGCGGAGCGATACCGGGCGGCAACGTCCGGAACCTGCGCCTTCCGGTTTCGGGTGGCTGGCGGCAGCGGCAGGGGCTGGCCCTGTGGCCGGGCTGTGTGACGCCGACATTCGACAGGCTCGAACTGGCCAGCCTGACCTTGCAGAACCAGTCGCTGATGGTCTGCTCGCCAAAGGGCAGCGCAATCTTGCGCAGCGACGATGCGGGTACGCGATTCGCCGGCGGCGTTCCCGAACTCGACCTGTCCGGCATGCTGGGCGATACACCTGCTACTATACGTGGCGGTCCTGTCGGGTTGGGCATTCCCGGCACGCTGGTCGCGCGCGATCTGGATATCACGCTGGGCACTGCCGAAACGGCGACCGAGTTTCACCTGTCCGAACTCGTTGCCGATATCGGCCGCGATATCTCCGGCCGCTTTGCCGATGCCGAATTCCGCCTTGCCGCCGTTCCGCTGGACATGACGCAGGCGTCGGGTGAATGGGCATGGCGCGATGGCGGGCTGACCGTCACGAACGGCGCGCTGCGCGTGACCGACCGGCAGGCAGACGCGCGGTTCCAGCCGATGGTGGCCCGCGATGCAACGCTGCGCTTCGCCGACAACAGGATCATCGCCGAAGCATTGCTGCGCGAGGAAACGACCGACCGTGCCATTGTCGACGTTGACATCGTGCATGACTTGTCCAGCGGGACGGGCCATGCCGATCTGGACGTGCCCGGCATCACTTTCGACAACCGGCTCCAGCCCGACACGGTGACGCGCCTTGCGCTGGGCACCATCGCCAATGCCGAGGGGACGGTTACCGGCAAGGGCCGGATCGACTGGAACGAAGCGGGCGTTACCTCCACCGGCACGTTCTCTACCGATTCGCTCGATTTCGCGGCTGCTTTCGGTCCGGTTCGCGGCTTGTCGGGCACGGTGGAATTCACCGATCTGCTCGGCCTTGTCACCGCGCCGAACCAGAAAGTGCGGATTGCAGAGATCAACCCCGGCATCGTCGTCAACGACGGCGTCGTCGATTTCCAGATCGGGCCGGAACTGGCGCTCAGCCTGAACGACACGACTTTCCCGTTCATGGGCGGCACGCTGACGATGCGGCCCACGCGCATGAACCTCGGCGTCACGGAAGTGCGCAGCTACGTCTTCGAGATTGAAGGGCTGGATGCGGCCCGTTTTGTCGAACGCATGGAACTGGCGAACCTGCAGGCGACGGGCACTTTCGACGGCACGATTCCCCTGATCTTCGATGAAAACGGCGGCAGGATAGAGGGCGGCGTGCTCAATTCGCGCCCGCCCGGCGGCAATGTCTCCTACGTCGGTGCGCTGACGTACGAGGATATCAGCCCGATCGCCAACTTCGCCTTCGACGCGCTCAAGTCGCTCGACTACACGGCGATGCGCATCGGGCTCGACGGCAGCCTCGAAGGCGAAATCGTCACGCGCGTGAAGATCGACGGAGTGAAGCAAGGGGAGGGCGCCAAGCGCAACATCATCACCCGCCGCCTTGCCAGCCTGCCGATCCGGTTCGATGTCAACGTGCGCGCGCCCTTCATGCAGCTCCTGTCCAGCTTCAAGTCGCTCTACGATCCCGCTTCGGTCCGCGATCCGCGCGAACTGGGCCTCATCGGGGTGGAGGGCAATGCCCTCGTCCCCTCGGGCGAAGTGGTGCGGGGGCAGGACATAACACCGGTTGAAAACACCATTCAGCCTTCGGAAAGCGAGTAATTGCGATGAACTGTGCCAAATGGAAGGCTCGATTGACCTTGGGCATCCGCGATGCGAACACCGCTCCCACGATGGATAAGGGGGTCGGGATGGCGCATGGCGGGTGGTTCGGGGCGGTTGGCGCAGGCACCGTCGCCCCGCTGTTTCTGGCGGCGACCGGATGTGTCAACGTCAACGCACCGGCAGAACCGATCGTGATCGAGCTGAACGTGAACATTAAGCAGGAAGTACTCTATCGCCTCGTCGATTCCGCGAACGAGAACATAGAAGAGAACCCGGAGATTTTCTGATGACCAGCACCCGCCAGATCGTCCGCAAGACAGCTGCCGCCCTGCTTGCCGCGGGCGCGCTTGCCGTCGTGGCCGCACCGGCCGCCGCACAGGGGCGCGACCCGGCCTATGCCGCCGCACGCGCCAATGGCACCATCGGAGAGAAGATGGACGGCTATCTCGGTTTCGTCGGCAGTCCGTCGCCCACGCTCAAGCAGCTTGTCGACGACCTCAATATCCGCCGCAAGGCCAGTTATGCCGACCGCGCCCGTTCGCAGGGTGTGACGATCGAGGAATTTGCCTTCACGCAGGGTTGCCTGCTGATTTCGCGCACCGTTGCCGGAGAGAAATACCAGGCGCCGGACGGCAGCTGGCAGACTCGCGGTGCCGGGCCTGCCCGAGTCGATCCGCGCTGCCCTTCGGCAGGCTGATTCCCGCGCCAGCCACCAACCGCGCAAAACCCGCCGATTTCACGGGTTTGTGCATCGCCGCATAAATCGCCTTCTTCGACCATTGGGCCATGTTGACTTGGGTGCACCCCTTTCCTAAAGGGGCCGCGCCCAAGACGGGCAGCTTGTCGCGCTTGCAGGGCCTTTCAACGGAGGAACCGGCATGAACGAAGAGCAGTCCGGAAGGGAGCCCATTGGCGAGGATGCGCGCATCGACTCGCTCGACGCCCGGCTGAAGGCCGCGCGAGAGCGGGAAGAGACACGCAACAAGCCGCAAGTTCAGGGAACCGATGCGAACTATCGCCTCGGCTCCAAGGTTCTGGCGGAACTCATCGGTGGTCTTGCTGGTGGCGCGCTGATCGGTTGGGTGATCGACCGGTTTGCAGGCACGTCGCCTTGGGGTCTGTTGGTGATGCTGTTCCTCGGAATGGTTGTTGCCTTCAGGAACATTATTCGAATTTCGAACCGGCGCCCCGACTGACTATCAGGAAGGGCGCTGTCGTTCATAAGGCGACAGGGAAACACGCGTGGCAACCGAAGCCAAAGTCGACCCGATGCACCAGTTCACGATCCAGCCGATGTTCGGTACGGATCAACTGGAACTTCTGGGCTACAATATCGCCATCACCAATTCGACGGTGTGGATGGCGATCTCGGCGATTGCGCTGTGGGTCTTCGTGGCCGGCGGCATGAAGCGCCAGCTCGTGCCCGGCCGCTGGCAGATGGCGGTGGAAAGCTTCACCGGCCTGATCGACGACATGCTGGAAGCGAACATCGGCAAGAACGGGCGCAAGTACGTGCCCTATATCTTCTCGCTGTTCATGTTCATCCTGTTCGGCAACATCCTCGGCCTGCTGCCGCTGGGCGTTATCGGCCTGCACCCCTTCACCTTCACCAGCCACTTCACCGTGACCGGCATTCTCGCGATCATCTCGTTCGGCATCGTGCTGATCGTCGGTTTCGCGAAGCACAAGCTGCACTTCTTCTCGCTCTTCGTGCCGCATGGCACGCCCGTTCCGATGATCCCGATCATCTTCGTGGTCGAGATGATCAGCTTCATGGTCCGCCCCTTCAGCCTCGGCCTGCGTCTTTTCGTGGCAATGATGGCCGGGCACGTCCTGCTGGAAGTGCTGTCGAGCTTCGTGATCGGCTCCAGCAATGCAGGCATGCAGTATTTCGCGATCGCCGGTGTGCCGAGCTTCATCCTGATGGTCGGTATCTGCGCGCTCGAAATCCTGGTCGCGGGCATTCAGGCCTACGTCTTCGCACTGCTTACCAGCGTCTATCTCAACGACGCTGAAAACCTTCACTGATCTGTTCAACTCGACAAGTTTTCCAAAGGAGTTTTTACAATGGACGCAGAAGCCGCAAAGCTGCTCGGTGCCGGTCTCGCCGCTCTCGGTGCGGGCCTCGCCTCGCTCGGCGTTGGTAACGTTTTCGCCAAGTTCCTCGAAGGCGCGCTCCGTAACCCGGGTGCAGCCGACGGCCAGCAGGGCCGCCTGTTCATCGGCTTCGCCGCCGCCGAACTTCTTGGCCTGCTCTCGTTCGTCGTCGCGATGATCCTGATCTTCGTCGCCTGATCGAACGTTTTCCTTTCCCGGTCCGTCCGATTGGCGGGCGGGCCGGAAAAGGGATAGATTAGAATTTTGCTGCTTGATCCCGTAACAGGACGCCATTTGCGATGCCTCAGATAGAACAGTTGGCCGCGACCTACTCCAGCCAGGTATTCTGGCTGTTGCTGATCTTCGGTCTGGTCTTCTTCGTCATCGGCAAGGGCATGGTCCCCAAGGTGATGGACACCGTCGCCATGCGCGACAAGCAGATTTCCGACGACCTCGCTGCCGCCGAAGCCGCCCGTGCCCAGGCCGAAGCAGAGGAAGACGCATGGCGCACGCGTGAAAACGCCAATCGCGCAGAGGCACAGGCCCTTATCGCTCAGGCCAAGTCGGAAGCGGCTGCCGCCAGCGACAAGAAGCTGAAGGCCGCGCAGAAGCGTCTCGACAAGAAACTTGCCGATGCCGAAGTCCGCATTGCCGAGGCACGCGCCAGCGCCGCCGCGGAGATCGAGGACGTCGCCAGCGAGGCTGCCGCCCAGATCGTCCAGCGCCTTGCCGGGATCGAAGTGGCACCTGCCGCGGCCCGCATGGCCGTTAAGGAGGCGATGTGATGAGCGCGATCCTGACCGTTCTTGCCGCAGCCGACGGTTCGGCCGTTGTCGAGGAGCATCTCGACCACGCGGCAAATCTCGAAGGACTTGAGGAAGAGCAGCATGGCGAGCATGTCGAGCCGGTTGCCTTCGGTTTCATTGGCCCGTTCGCGTGGGTCAGCCTTGCGATGCTGGTGTTCATCAGCATCCTTCTGTGGAAGGGCGTTCCCAAGCTGATTGCCGGCGGCCTCGACAAGAAGATCGCCGAGATCAAGTCGCAGCTCGACGAAGCCAAGAAGCTTCGCGGAGAGGCAGAGGCGCTCCGCAACGAATACGCCGACAAGATTGCCAACGCCGAGAAGGACGCGGCAGCCATGCTCGAGCATGCCCGCCATGAGGCTGACGCCATTGTCGCCAAGGCCGAGGTCGACAGCAAGGCCATGGTAGAGCGCCGCAAGAAGATGGCCGAAGACAAGATCGCCGGTGCTGAACGTGCCGCGATCGACGAACTTCGCCAAAAGGCCGCGCGTGCTTCGGCAACCGCTGCCGCCGCGATCATCGCCGAAAAACACGATGCCGGTGCGGACAGTTCGCTGGTCGACAGGACGATCTCCGCTCTCTGAGCAGATATCGCACCGTTACACAGTTTCGCCGCTCCTGTGCTTTCGTACAGGGGCGGCGTTTCGTTTGGGCCATCGACTCGAAAATCGTTGAATGCTAGCATCTTGAGTGCGGGTATTGGGAGCCCGCGTTTCAGGGGTCGCAGCATGAAACACCTCGTCCGCCTACGCGAAAGCGGCATCGATTCCGACGAACTTGTCTGGAAAATCCTCGATCAAAGTCCTGATTGCATCAAGGTTCTCAGTTGCAGCGGTGAGCTCGAATACATGAACCCGAATGGCCGTGCGGCCATGGAAATTGACGATTTCGACGATGTCGCCGGCTTGGCTTTGCCGGACTTGTGGCCAACGGAAAGCCGTCCTCGTCTTGCCACGGCATTGGCGCTTGCCGCATCCGGACAAAAGGATAAGTTCGAAGCCTATTGCCCGACTGCCAAGGGTGCCGATCGCTGGTGGCAGGTTTCGGTTTCTCCGATCTGCAACCGGTACGGACGCTGCACGCATATCCTTTGCAGTTCCAGGGACATCTCCGTTTCGCAGCCTGAGCACGAGCGTGACGCCGGCCATGATGCCGGCAGCGCCACCGAACTGGCGCATCGCACCCGTAACCAGTTGTCCGCGATCAACGCGCTGGCCCGCATATCGCTGGGCAGCGATGGCGCGTCGGATCGGGAACGGCTGATGGAGCGGATCGGGAAAGTATCGGCGTCAATCGACGTGCTTGCGCAACATGGTCGGGCAGCCCCCGTCGGTGCTGTCATTGAAAAGGTTCTCGATCAGGCAATCGGTTTGCCGCGTTTCGCGCTCGCCAATGGTGCGGATGCTTCGGTCTTGGGCGAAACGGCGCGCATTCTCGCGATCGTTCTTGGCGAACTGGAATCAAATGCCCTGACCCACGGCGCGCTGTCGGGCGCCGGTGGTGCGGTCGAATTGACGATCGAAGGTGCGCGCGAAGGGCACATCCATTTCAGCTGGACGGAAAGTCTCGACAAGGCGCCCGGCATCGAACCCGATGCAGCGACGGGCAGAAGGCTGATCGACCGGCTGTCGGCGATGCTGCCGGAGCCTGCACAGCATGTGTGGAGCGAAAGCGGACTTCGCGTGACCTTCGCGGTGGAGGCTGCCTGACCCGCCTGTAATCCGCCTGTGCCGGCTAAGTCAGAAATTGTCCTTGGCCAGACGGAGCGCAGCGAAAGTATCTTCGGGCGTATCGCCACCCCACCTTGCGCGGATATCGGGCCTGTCCGCGCGCAAGAAGGGATTGGTCGCGCATTCGCGGCTGAGCCGTGTCGGCACCGTCGGCTCGCCGTGCGTGCGCCTTGCGCGAATCTCTTCGGCATAATCGCGCAATTCCGCATTGTCCGGATCGGCGTGTAGCGCAAAGCGGGCATTGGCCTCGGTATATTCGTGGGCGCAGTAGAGCAGCGTTTCATCCGGCAGTTCGCGGATACGCTTCAGGCTGGCCCAGAACTGGTCCGGCGTCCCTTCGAACATCCGGCCGCAGCCAAGGGCGAAGACGGAATCGCCGACGAATGCGATCCCGACATCGGGCAGGTAATAGGCAATATGGCCGTTCGTGTGCCCGCCGACATCGATGACCTGGGCGACGCAATCGCCGATGGCCACCGTGTCGCCGCCATTCACCGTGCGGTCGACCGCGGCGATTTTGGGGGCATCGACGGCGGGAGCGGTTACGCGGCATCCGGTGGCATTCTTGACAGCCACGTTGCCGCCGGCGTGATCGGGGTGCCAGTGCGTGTTCCAGATCTGGGTGATCTGCCATCCGCGCGCAGCCGCCTCGCGCATGTAGGCTTCTGCATCAGGCGTATCGATGCAGACGGTTTCGTTGCTGTCGGTGTCGTGCAGCAGGAAGCCGTAGTTATCAGACAGGCAGGGAAACTGGTGGACTTCGATCATGGCGATGCTCCTCAAGCTTCCAGATAGGGGCGGGGGCGGCAGAAAGCAAAAGACCCGCCGGGCACGAAGGCCACGGCGGGTCTGTTGTTTTTGGGTTTTGTCCTGAAGGACCGTGACGGGAGTTAATCCCGTCACGTCGAACGAGCGGCGCTGCCGCCCGCCGGACGGCCTAGCGGCCGTGCAGTGCGAGTGGATCTCGCACTGCCGCCGCGTCGGCTCAGCGGTTCTTCAGCGCTTCGCCGAGGATGTCGCCCAGCGATGCGCCCGAATCGGACGAACCGTACTGCTCGACAGCCTGCTTCTCTTCGGCGATCTGGCGCGCCTTGATCGAGAAGTTCGGCTTCTTGGTGCGGTCGAAACCGATGACCATCGCGTCGACCTTCTGGCCGGGCTGGAAGCGATCGGGACGCTGTTCGTCGCGGTCGCGGCCAAGGTCCGAACGCTTCACGAAGCCGGTGGCGCCATCGTCGCCGACCTGAACCTCGAGGCCGCCATCGCGGA
Organism: Croceicoccus bisphenolivorans; assembly: GCF_001634625.1. Taxonomy (GTDB): domain Bacteria; phylum Pseudomonadota; class Alphaproteobacteria; order Sphingomonadales; family Sphingomonadaceae; genus Croceicoccus; species Croceicoccus bisphenolivorans. The sequence continues at coordinate 113,751 of NZ_LRSE01000002.1, forward strand.
CTTCGAGAACGGTGACGGTGACAACGTCGTTGCGCTTGAGGCCCGAGGCCGAGGCAGCGCCGTCAGCCGACGGTGCACCCTTTTCAAGCTGCTTCATGCCGAGGCTGATGCGTTCCTTGTCGATATCGACATCCAGAACGACGGCCTGGACCATTTCGCCCTTGCGGTGCAGCGCCAGCGCGTCTTCGCCCGAGATGCCCCATGCGATGTCCGACATGTGGACCATGCCGTCGACGTCGCCCGGAAGGCCGATGAACAGGCCGAACTCGGTCGCGTTCTTGACTTCGCCTTCGACGGTCGAACCGACGGGGTGCTTCTCTGCGAAGTCGTCCCACGGGTTCGACTGGGCCTGCTTGAGGCCGAGCGAGATGCGGCGCTTGTCGGCGTCGACTTCCAGAACGATGACGTCGACTTCCTGCGAGGTCGACACGATCTTGCCGGGGTGGACGTTCTTCTTGGTCCAGCTCATTTCCGAAACGTGGACAAGGCCTTCGATGCCAGCTTCCAGTTCGACGAATGCGCCGTATTCGGTGATGTTGGTGACAACGCCCGACAGCTTCGCGCCGACCGGGTACTTCACGCCAACGCCATCCCACGGATCGCTTTCCAGCTGCTTCATGCCAAGGCTGATGCGCTGCGTGTCCGAATTGATGCGGACGATCTGGACGGTGACGGTGTCGCCGATGTTCACCACCTCGTTCGGGTGGTTGACGCGCTTGTAGCTCATGTCGGTGACATGGAGCAGGCCGTCGATGCCGCCGAGGTCGACGAACGCACCGTAGTCGGTGATGTTCTTGACGACGCCGTCGATGACCTGGCCTTCTTCCAGGTTGCCGATGAGTTCGCTGCGCTGTTCGGCGCGGGTTTCTTCAAGGACGGCGCGACGCGACACGACGATGTTGCCGCGGCGACGATCCATCTTGAGGATCTGGAACGGCTGCGGAATGCCCATCAGCGGAGCAATGTCGCGAACCGGACGGATGTCGACCTGCGAGCCGGGCAGGAAGGCCACGGCGCCGTCGAGGTCGACGGTGAAGCCGCCCTTGACGCGGCCGAAGATCGAACCTTCGACGCGCTTGCCTTCGCCGAATTCGCTTTCGAGGCGATCCCAGGCGGCTTCGCGGCGGGCGCGGTCGCGGCTGAGCATTGCTTCGCCGTCGGCGTTTTCAACGCGGTCGACGAAAACTTCGACTTCATCGCCGACGTTCAGTTCGCCATCTTCGCCGTTGCGGCCGAATTCGGCGAGGCGCACGCGGCCTTCGCTCTTCAGGCCTACGTCGATGACGGCCAGGCCGTTTTCGATTGCGGTGACGGTGCCCTTGACGACGCGGCCTTCAAAGCCGCCATCGGCTTCGGAGCCGAGGGTTTCGTCGAGCATTTTCGCGAAATCGTCGCGAGTGGGATTTGCCGAAGTGGCCATAATCCAGGTCTTCCTGTTCTGTCTGCTACCGGCCACCGGTTTTACCGGGGTCTTTCTCCACCTCCCGCACCATTGCGGGTTTAGCGGGGCAAGAGGGCCGTGTTCCCCGCGAGGCCGGATACCGCCGCGAAGGTCCGTTTGAGCCAAGGCTGTCCGGGACGGTCGCGCGCTTAGGCCAATGCAGGCATGAAAGCAAGGAAAACCGCGCCTGAGCGGTGTGTCAGGCCGGGCGATCCGGCCTGTCTGCGACTGCGGCTTCCACGATCCGGATCGCTTCGGCCAGCGATTGCTGCGCGTCGAGGTCCGAATTGTCCAGTACGATGGCGTCCGCCGCCTCTACCAGCGGAGCTTCTGCCCGGTTGCGGTCGCGCGCGTCGCGGGCGATGAGGTCGGTCCGTATCGCCTCCAGCGGGGCATCCGACCCGCGCGACAACATCTCGGCATGGCGGCGGCGTGCGCGTGCACCGACGCTGGCGGTGACGAACAGCTTCACGTCGGCATCCGGCACGATGACGGTGCCGATGTCGCGCCCGTCCAGCACCGCACCGCCCGGCTGTGCGGCAAAGGCGCGCTGGCGTTCCAGCAGGGCCGCGCGCACGCCCTTGTGCACCGAAACCCGGCTTGCCAGCGCGCCAGTGCCTTCGTGCCGCAGCACGGGATCGACCAGCAAGCTATCGGGAAAATCGGTCGCGCGCACCGCGTCCAGCGGATCATCAGGATTGCCGCCCGCCAGCAGCACCTGTCGCCCCACGGCACGATAGAGCAGGCCGGTATCGAGGTGCGGCAGGCCGAAATGGCGGGCAAGGCCGCGCGCGATCGTACCCTTGCCCGACGCGGTGGGGCCGTCGACAGCGATAATCATGCCCGCGCCCTTTGGCGAAGTGCCTTGAACAGGCCCCAGATCGCGATGGCCGCCCAGAACCCTTCCAGTACCAGCGATGGCAGGTTGGGGTGGTAGATCAGCGAGACGGTCAGGAATGCGGCCCCCGCCAGGTTCACGCCGTGCTGCACGAACGGGTTGGGCCGTTCACGCACCGTCGCATAGCCATAGGCGAAGATGATGCATGCCATGCCGACAAAACCGATCAGGGTGGCCCAATCCAGTGCCACGATAACGTCCCGGTTCACGCCATGGCCTCTGTCAGAAGCGCCTCGAACGTGGGGAAGCTGGTGGCGATCGGTGACGTGTCGTCGATTTCGACCCCGTCGCGGCTGACAAGGCCGGCTACCGCCATGCTCATGGCGATGCGGTGGTCCAGATGCGTCGTGACCGGCGCACCTGCGGTGCCGGAGATCGGTTCGCCGCCGGTGCCTTCGATCACCAGCCCGTCCTCGCGCTCCTCTATCCGCGCGCCGGCGGCTGTCAGTGCCGCGGCCATGGCGGAGAGGCGGTCCGATTCCTTGACGCGCAGTTCGTCCAGCCCGCTGGTGACGGTACGCCCGCTCGCCATCGAGGCGGCAACGAACAGGATCGGGAACTCGTCGATCATCGAAGGGGCGATGGCGGGATCGACCTCGATGCCGGTGAGAGCCGAATGGCGAACGCGCAAGTCGGCCACCGGTTCGCCCCCTACGTCGCGGCGGTCCAGTTCCTCGATATAGCCGCCCATGGCGCGCAGCACATCGAACAACGCGGCGCGGGTCGGGTTCAATCCGACATTGGCCACAATCAGGTCGGACCCCGGCACCAGCAGCGCGGCGGTTACGAAGAAGGCGGCAGACGACGGATCGCCGGGTACGACGATGTCCTGCGGCTTCAGTTCCACTTCGCCCCGGATGCGGATCACGCGCTCGCCATCCACTTCCTCGACAGTGAGGTCGGCGCCGAATCCGGTCAGCATCCGTTCGGTGTGGTCGCGGGTGGCGACAGGCTCGATCACGGTGGTGATGCCCGGCGTGTTGAGCCCTGCGAGCAGCACTGCGCTCTTTACCTGAGCGCTGGCGACCGGCAGGCGGTACTCGATCGGCACGGTGGGATGTGCACCGCGCATGGTAAGAGGGAGGCGCCCGCCGGGGCTGGCGGTGAAATCCGCGCCCATGAGCGAAAGCGGTTCGATCACGCGGCCCATCGGGCGTTTCGACAGGCTGACATCGCCGGTGAATGTCGCGGTGATGCCGTGGCTGGCGACAAGGCCCATCAACAGGCGGGTGGACGTGCCTGAATTGCCCATGTCCAGCGCAGTCTGCGGCTGCAGCAGGCCGCCCACGCCGACACCGTCGATCGTCCACGTGCCATCGTCCGCCCGTTCGACTCCGGCCCCCATTGCGCGCACCGCTGCGGCGGTGGCCATGACATCCTCACCCTCCAGCAGGCCACGCGCGGTGGTGCGGCCCACGGCCAGTGCGCCGAACATCAGCGAACGGTGGCTGATCGACTTGTCGCCCGGAACGGCGATGCGACCGGTGAGCGGAGCGCCTGTGGTAAAGCGTCGCGGAGAGGGGTTTGCGGAGTGGCTCAAGATAACGCTCGTGATGCTGGCGGTGCGCCCGTTTTGCCGCGGCTTTTGACAGGGGCATGGGCTTATGGCAAGGCGCGCGCTCTTCGCGTGGGCGGACTGCTTGCAGACGGCCCGTTGCGAACCCAGATTTAGGCATGCAACGCGCCCCGGCATCGCAAGCGGGGTGCTATTTCGAACGAGGAATTTCATGGTCAAGCCCGAATGGGGTGCGAAGCACACCTGCCCGAAGTGCGGCACCCGCTTCTACGATCTCGGCAAGGACGATCCGGTCGCCTGCATCGAATGCGGCAACGAATGGGTGCCCGAACCGGTTTTGAAGTCCAAGCAGCCGATCCCGATGGAAGAGCAGAAGCCCGATTCGAAGGCGGACGACAGCGATCTGGGCGATGACGATCTGGATATCGATGTCGATGACGACGATGATTCGCCGGACAACGACGTCGACCTCGGCGGTGACGACGATCTTGGCGTTGCCCAGTCCAAGGACGATGACGACGATAACTGATCGTCGCTGAAGCCCACGGGCTGAAAATGGGCGGGGCTACCGGCCGGTCCCGCCTGTTTTCCGAAGGTTTTCGATACCTTTGGCAAAGAGACGAAATTCCCCCTTGCCAGCAAGAGGGCGTCTCCCTAAAGAGCCGGCTCCCGACGCGGCGGACACGCTGCTTCGGATGGGCAAACCCTCCCAGGGGATTGCCGATATCGATGGAAAATGGGGCCGTAGCTCAGCTGGGAGAGCGCTACAATGGCATTGTAGAGGTCAGGGGTTCGATCCCCCTCGGCTCCACCATCCGGTTCTTAACCTCCAGATATTCCTAAAAGCCTAGGGATTACGGAGGTTTCCTTTTCCTCCTGCTACACAAAACTGCTACAGTGCAGGAGTGGAACAGGTGGCAAAACCCAGAGGCCTGCAACTGCGTGGCCGGACCTACTATTCGCGCATCGTCGTGCCCACGGCACTCGTCCCGAAGTTCGGGCGACGCGAAATCCTGAAGAGCCTGAAGACGAAGGATCGCCGGGAAGCAGAGGCGCTTCACCTCAAGGAGGCAGCGGACTGGACAGCCGCGTTCGTGGAAGCCGAACGCGAACTTCAACCGGATGAGATCGCGCAGCCGTCAGAGAACCACCTGAGCGAAGCGGAAGTCGCCGCACTGGCCCGGAAGTTCTTCCAGCGTCGCAAGACGGAACTGGACTACCGGCAGCGGAGTTCGGCTGACCCAGCCGACGAACGCGACGCCGCTACCGAAGATTTGCAGTGGGAGATGTCCGCGCTGCAATCGTGGAACGACCCCGATGCCCACCGTCTGGTTGGTGAAGCGGAGGCGGAGGCGCTGAAGCAAGCTGACTGCGCGAGGTATTGCAACCGCACGGGGTGGTCAGTGGCATGCCGCCTCTGTCCGCAACGTCGAACAGCGTTTCATGGCGTTGGCTGAAGAGCGTTCGTGCAACGCGTTGCACCAGTCCGTCGGTCCACCCGCATAAACTTACCCGCACACCTTGTCCTCGAACGAACTATTGAAGGCATCATGAGAAAGTCATCAGGTTGGACGCTAGAACGGCGCGCGAAGCAGGCAGAAGCCATTCACCGGTGGAAGCCTTGGGAGAAATCGACGGGGCCGCGCACGGCGGAAGGCAAAGCACGTTCGTCAATGAACGCCCTCCAGTGTGAGCGTTTGCAGGAACTGCGGGGCATGATGGAGATGTCACGACGCTTCCTCGGCCACATGAGAGAAGCGCGGCGGGACTTCATACGCGACGGTGGACGCATTCCTACGCCGAGGAAGGAAACTGAGATCGAAAGAACTGCGAGGCTGTTCGACGAAATGTTCCCCGAGATCGGGTGGGATTAGGTTTGTCCGCAGCGGGCAGCGCATTCGCTTTGAAACGGTTGCCATTGACCGGCGGGGTTATCTGTCGGTCAGGCCGAGCATAAGACGCTTTGAGATGCGTTTTGCGGGCGAAGGGCTGATGGCACCGTTCATCAGGTTTGAATTCTTGGTCCGCCTCTCCGATCTGACGTTAAGCGGGTGGTCCGCAGGCAAATTCCAACGTTGGCGATATTGTTCGGGCGTTAGGCCGTATCGCCGCCAATCGAGATGGCGATAGTCGCCTCCCACGCATACTTCGCCAGCAATCCGCCACCAAAGCACCCACGCGATCTGAAGGACCACAGGTGCCTCAACCTGCGTATGCCCACAAGCGGGACGTTCTATGAGTGGAGATTAGCCAAGGAGAAGAAGGCAGTGCATGTCCGCCTAGAAGGTCAGGCCGCGTTTAACTCTCTCGGACCAATTCGTGATGCAGCGCTGGAAGGACTTGGCATTGCCAACCTGCCCTTGGACCAGGTGGACGACTTGCTGGAGACGAAACGGCTAGAGAAGGTGCTGGAAGATTGGAGCGAGGACCTCCCCCCTTACTACCTTTACTATCCCAACAGGCGGCACGCTTCATTGGCGTTCCGACTGTTTGTCGAGGCGGTTCGGTATAGAGGCTGAGCCGCGCCACCGGGAATGTCCGCAATTAGGGTCGCTAGCAGAAATTCCGCTTTCGGTCAGCGATGTGGTGAAGCCGCCGGTCGGCTCTTGGGACGAGAGATGCCTGGTCCGGATGACGGCTATGGGGTGGGTAGCTGCCAGTCTGTCACAATCGCAAAGCTGGCCGATGTCGAGGTGCGATGCGCCAGCAATCTGATAGGCTAGCCGAGTGATCAAAATGCCTTCTTGACCCTGACATCATGTCAGGTCCTATATGAGTCGTCGGCAAGGAGATTAAGCCGATGGACGAGCATCAGCACTGTCACCACGATCACGCAGCGGCAGGTAGCGCGACAGTCACCGATCCGGTATGCGGAATGCAGGTTGATCCGCAGACGACGCCGCATCACGCTACGCGTGCAGGGCAAGATCATCATTTCTGCAGCGCCCGCTGTCAGGCGCGATTTGCCGAAGATCCGGATCGCTGGTTGAACGGCGCGGCTGAGGAACCGCCTGTGCCCGAAGGTGCGATCTGGACCTGTCCGATGCACCCCGAGGTGCGTCAGGATCACCCGGGATCATGCCCTATCTGCGGCATGGCGCTCGAACCCGAGATGGTCGATCCCGATGCCGGTCCGAACGAGGAACTGGTCGACATGACGCGGCGGTTCTGGATCGGCTTGGCGCTGACCATACCTGTATTTCTGCTGGAAATGGGCGGACATCTGTTTCCGGCGATCCATCATCTTGTCCCGATGGACGTCTCGGTCTGGGTGCAACTGGTTTTGGCGACTCCGGTGGTTCTGTGGGCAGGCTGGCCGTTCTTTGCGCGGGCGGCTGCTTCGATCACCTCGCGCAACCTCAACATGTTTACCTTGATCGCTCTCGGGACCGGGGTGGCGTGGTCCTATTCCATGGTGGCGACCCTTGCCCCCGGGCTGTTTCCCGATGCATTCCGCGCCTCCGACGGCACCGTCGCGGTCTATTTCGAAGCGGCGGCGGTCATCACCGTGCTGGTCCTGCTGGGTCAGGTCCTCGAACTTCGCGCCCGCGAACGAACGTCCGGGGCTTTGAAGGCCCTGCTAGGCCTGACGCCCCGCACTGCCCGCCGGGTTGGCGCGGACGGTGATGAGGAAGTTCCGCTGGAGGATCTGCAGGTCGGCGATCGTCTGCGTATCCGGCCGGGTGAGAAAATCCCGGTCGACGGCACGGTGGCTGAAGGCGCCTCCGCCATCGACGAGTCGATGGTGACCGGTGAATCCATGCCCGTTTCCAAACAATCGGGTGACTCGGTGATCGGCGGCACCATCAATACGACCGGCTCTCTGGTGATGGTCGCGGAAAAGCTGGGCCGCGACACGCTTCTTGCACGCATCGTGCAGATGGTGGCCCAGGCCCAGCGCTCGCGCGCGCCGATCCAGCGGCTGGCCGACCAGGTAGCGGGCTGGTTCGTGCCGCTGATCCTCGTCGTCGCATTGAGTGCTTTCGCCGCGTGGAGTCTCTGGGGGCCGGAACCTCGCCTTGCCCATGCGCTGGTCGCTGCAGTGGCCGTGCTGATCATCGCCTGCCCCTGCGCGCTTGGTCTGGCTACGCCGATGTCGATCATGGTCGGCGTGGGCCGTGGTGCGGAGGAGGGCATACTCGTCAAAAATGCCGAAGCGCTGGAGCGGATGGAGAAAGTCGATACGCTGGTCGTCGACAAGACTGGCACTCTGACCGAGGGCAAGCCGTCGGTAACCCGTGTCGTCCCGCTGGGCGAGCTGTCGGAAGAACACCTGATGCGGCTTGCCGCTGGCGTCGAGCAGGCCTCGGAACATCCCCTGGCGCTGGCGATCATGGCCGAAGCGGAGCGGCGCGGTATCGCCCCACCTGCCCTTGAGGGTTTTGAATCGCCCACGGGCAAAGGGGCCATCGGCACGGTCGAGGGTAGTCGGGTCCTGCTCGGCAATGCCACTTTCCTGAAAGAGAATGGCGTCGACCCCGATCCCGCTGCCAGCGATGCCGACTTGCTGCGTCAGGACGGCGCAACGGCGATCCTGATCGCCATCGGCGACAAGGTCGCGGGCGTCATTGCCATTGCCGACGCAGTCAAGACGACAACGCCTGAAGCGCTGAAGGCCTTGCGCGCCGAGGGCGTCCGCGTCCTGATGTTGACGGGCGACAACCGCACCACGGCAGAGGCCGTGGCGAGGTCTCTCGGTATCGACGAAGTGGAGGCCGATGTTCTGCCCGACCGGAAGAGCGCGGTGGTCGAGCGGCTGCGTGCTCAAGGTCATGTCGTCGCCATGGCCGGTGACGGGGTGAACGACGCGCCGGCACTCGCCGCCGCAGACGTGGGCATCGCCATGGGCTCGGGCACCGATGTCGCGATCGAAAGCGCCGGGATAACCCTGCTCAATGGCGAATTGACCGGCATTGCCAGGGCCCGCGCGCTCAGCAGCAAGGTCATGTCGAACATCCGCCAGAACCTCGTCTTCGCATTCGGCTACAACGCGCTGGGCGTGCCGGTGGCGGCGGGTATGCTGTACCCGCACTTCGGGATCCTGCTTTCTCCCGTGATCGCGGCCGCCGCGATGTCGCTTTCCTCGGTCAGCGTGATCGGCAATGCCTTGCGGCTGAAGGCGGCTCAGCTATGAATATTGGCGATGCATCGCGGCGGACAGGCGTTTCGCAGCGGATGATCCGGCATTACGAGAAGATCGATCTGATCCCGGCACCGCCACGCCGTGAAAGTGGCTATCGCGATTATTCCGATGCGGACGTGAACCGGTTGCGCTTCATCGCCAATGCCCGCGATCTGGGTTTTTCCATCGACGAGATCGGCGAGCTGCTGCAATTGTGGAGCGACGAGCATCGTGCCAGTTCCGAAGTCAAGGCGCTGGCCCTTGCAAAGGCCGACGAACTTGGCCGCAAGGTGGACGCACTGGCCGCGATGCGCTCCAGCCTGCTCCATCTCGCCCGCACGTGCCATGGCGACGATCGGCCGGATTGCCCGATCATCGACACGATTTCGGGAGAGCAACCAGCCATTCGTATCAGTTCAGCCAGGGATAATTGACTCCTGTCCTATGGTAGCCATGGAACGTCGGCACATTTATAGACCTGCTGCAGAGGAAAAGACGATGATCGCTTTCAAGTCCGCAACTGTCCGGCTCCCGGCTACGGCGCTGGCCCTTTTGCTGGCAGCGTGCACCGGCGCTGCGCAGGCAGCACCCTACGTGATGTTCCGCGACACCGGTTGCGGTTGCTGCCACAAATGGGCTGAACATGTCCGGACCGGACTGAAGGCCGAAGTCGTAATGCGCGAAGACATCCCCATGGCGCAGGTCAAGGCCGACCGCGATGTTCCCGCCGATCTCATGTCGTGTCACACAATGGAAGTTGAAGGGTATGTCATCGAAGGGCACGTTCCCGCCGCCGACATCCAACGTCTGCTCGATGAGCGTCCGAAAGGCGTCAAGGGCCTGGCCGTCGCGGGAATGCCGCTTGGATCGCCGGGCATGGAGATGGGTGGTCACACCCAGCCCTACCAGGTGATTGCGTTTGGCGATTTCGGGCAAGAAGTGTTCGCAAGCTACGACTGAGGCCGCGCGTCAGACATTGGCGAACGTTACGGCAAAGCGAACTGCCGGCATCGATGTTGTGCGCCCTTCCTGATGAAAGAGAGATCGGTCGAGCATTTTACGGCGAATGCCGTTTCGTGTATGGTACGGATGGATATCCCTATGAGGATCGACCGGCGTCAGGACGGATCGCCGCGTAATTAAATTAAGAATCCGCCCACCACACTTTGTTGGAGGGGCAAAATGACTCTATTCCATTTACACTTCCACGACGATGGTCAAGACGTCGACGAAGACATTCAATTCGAGGCGGATACTGCTGCCGGTGCTCTTTCACAGCTGATGACTGAACCGCCGGGAAAGTGGTTTGAGCTTTGGCGGGGCGACAATATGCTGTGCCATCTGTCGCGGGATCAAGATAACCTTTGGCAGATACACCGCTGAAAACCGTCAGTTAATTTGAGGCCGCCAAATTAACTGATTGACGGAAATAGAAGCTCCGGATGGACTTCGATCGGCCAATTACGTCAGTGCAGCTAGGGTTTCGGATCATCGCCGCCATGTTCGAGCGGATCATCCGTGACCTCCATCAATAGCAGCGGCTCATCAGCCCATTCCTCCAGAGAATCTAAGAAAGCCGCACGGGTAGCGGGGTCATCATATTTCATTTTGGCGTCGAATGCCTGCTGCCAGGTGTCTCTGTCTGGCCATTCGGCAACTCCGATAAAGCGTCCCGTATCGTCTCGGTGCAGACGTGAACCCAGCGAACCGTAGTGCTTCCTTATAAGTTCGGTTCCGCGACGCCACGCCGATCGGAACTGCTCTTCCTTTCCCGGTTTGACCCGCCACCAGCAGGCCGCGACGAATGTCATTCGTCTTCCGCAACCCGACTGATCATTCGCACCGGACAGCGTTGCACACCGATGCTGGTGGGTACCAGCAGATCAACGTCGATCCCCCTGCATATCTGGCCGGGACCGTTCTGGTCGAAAGCGATTGTTTCCGAGTAATTTAAGTCGGGACAGCTGCCGAATGTTTCGAACAGGTAGGTTTCGCGTGGGCCGGTATGGACGTAAATTCGGTCGAAGCCGGGCTCGATATCGGGCGCATCGTTGAACCCGCTGACTTCCGACAAGAAGAAGCAATCTCTAGAGGTCGCCGATGCCGACTGGGTCGAGGCATCTTCAGTCTGGGAATAGGTACATGCGGCCAAAGCCAACGTGCCGGCGAGGGCGATCGGACGAATAGGCATGGTGTTTCCTCTCCAATGTCGAATTGCGAAGAGGCGGCCGATCGACGACCGCCTCCGGCTCCACTTGCTGGTCAGACATTAATCGTGGAGCCTCGCGTCGGCCCAGCGCCAAGTGCGGGCCGAGCCAACAACAATCAATCAGTACGGGACGCCCCAGTAACCGAAGACATGCATGCCATAGGCACGATCCCATGCTGGCTCTTTCTCCTCGCGAATGTACGGGCTGTTGAGGAGCGTTTCCTCTTCTGCAGATACGATGTAGCCGCCCTTGTTCACGTCATAATCCAGCGCTTCCCACGGCACTGGGCGCAGTTCCTGACCCATGCCCAAAAAGCCGCCGAAACTCATGACTGCATATTCGACCTGGCCGGATCTTTTCCCAACCATGAATCGACGAATGCGTCCGATCTTTTCTCCGTTTGGACGATAGACGTTGGTTCCTTCCACCCGATCGGATGCGATCAGGTTATGGCCTTCGTCCCTCTCTATCTGACGTCGGACATCACCGAGTTCCTTTGTTGTAGGACTCGTGACGTCGTTCGCTTGTGTAGTATCGACCATCTTGTCCTCCTGTGACAACGATGGCGGATGCTCCGATTTGGTCTGAGCCGTAGCCGACTTGGCAGCGACGGCAGCATCTTTCGCGCCATCGGATACCTGACTGATGCACGAAAAGGACATTGGTTCCGAAAGTCGTCAATTGACGTGGTACATGGGCGCGATTGGTGCGCCCAACACCGTGCGGCGGAATTGATTGGCCTCTTTTGCCTTGATTGAGACACACATGCCGAGGTGACCCAATGAGGCCTAGAGTTGAAGGTGCGGGCTAAGAAAGTTGAACCGGAAGTGAGGCATAGTGATGAGCGACACCCGCACTGAAAGCGATTCCATCGGACCTATGGAGGTCCCTGCTTCCGCTTACTGGGGCGCGCAAACGCGACGCAGCCTGCAGAATTTTCCATTCCCATCACACCAGCGCATGCCAGTCCAGATTGTTCATGCATTGGCCGCCGTGAAACTGGCCGCTTCAAGGGTGAATCGGAAGCATGGCCTCGCTTCGAATCTAGCCGACGCGATCGAGGCGGCGGCGGCGCAGATCCGTGCGGGTGAATACGATGAGCAGTTCCCGCTCACTATCTTTCAGACCGGCAGTGGCACACAGACCAACATGAATGTGAACGAGGTGATCGCCGGGATCGCCAACGAGGAGCTCACCGGCAGCCGAGGTGGCAAAGAGCCAGTCCACCCAAACGACCACGTGAACAAATCACAAAGTTCGAACGACAGTTTCCCGACCGCACTTCACATCGCTGCTGTACTGACATCGCGCCAATCACTCCTGCCTGCGATTGCGACTCTCCATTTGGCGCTCGACGGCAAGGCAAATGAATTTGCAGGCATCGTAAAAATCGGGCGTACACATACACAGGATGCTACGCCGCTAACACTGGGACAGGAGTTTTCCGGCTATGCCGCGCAAATCGCGAGTTGCCGCGAACGCCTTCAAGACTCGCTTGAGCGCGACCTGAGTGTCCTCGCCATCGGCGGAACAGCGGTAGGTACCGGGTTGAACACGCCCGCAGGCTGGCGGGGTGACATGGTGGCGGCCCTTTCCGACATTACCGGCCATCGGTTCCGCCCGGCCGACAACGCATTCGAGCAACTTGCTGCGAGAGATGGACTGGTCTCCTACTCGGGCGCGCTCAACACGCTCGCAGTGGCGCTAAACAAGATTGCCAACGACATTCGGTTGCTGGCCTCTGGCCCTCGATCAGGTCTTGGCGAATTATCGCTACCGGCAAACGAGCCTGGCAGTTCGATTATGCCGGGCAAGGTCAATCCGACACAGGTCGAGATGCTGACAATGGTTGCCGCGCAGGTCATCGGCAATCACCAAGCCATTACGGTCGGCGGCATGCAGGGCCAATTCGAACTTAACACCTTTATGCCACTCATCGGAGCAAACGTGCTGCAGTCGATCGAGCTGCTGGCTGTCGGAGTGGACAGCTTTGCTAAACGCTGCATCGAGGGAGTCGAAGCGAATGAAGAGCGTATCACGGAACTGGTCGAGCGTTCGCTCATGCTGGTCACCGCGCTGGCGCCCGAAATCGGCTACGATAACGCCGCTAAAATCGCCAAACATGCGTTGGAGAGTAGCCAGACGCTAAAGCAGGCGGGGATCGAACTTGGCTTGGTGGATGCACAGACATTCGCCCGCCTCGTGCGGCCTCAAGACATGGTCTAGTCGTTGGGGGAAATGACTTCTCAGCTCAGCGGGAAATTACCAGATCGGTGACCCGATGTGCTAAAGCCGGAAGGCCTTGATACCGTCCATGCGGGTTTCAGGGATTGGCTTTTCGCAGGGTCCAAAAACTGAAGCACGCAAATGCACCGAGGATGATCAGGCCAAGTCCACCAGATGTGAGAAAAATCTGCCATGTGAGCCCACCAACTTTGCCCGCGTGAATGGGATAAAACTTCTCACTCAAACTTTGCTTGTCGAGCGTGGCGTCGGGCGCGTCGATCCGGACTTCGCCAGTTTGGTCAAATCGAAGATATGTCCTTCCGTTGGGCGTCCACTCGAACGGTTGACGGACCCGTAGTGTGGATGCCTCCTCTGCGATCTGGATTCTTCGGATCGCGGCGCCGGGGAATGTCAGCTCAGCAATGCGGAAAACAGCCTGCCAGTCTCCTCGCTCTACGCGACTATCCAACGAGAGGGGCTTCGGCGACCTTTCGGGCAGGGGGGAAACGATCGCAGCCGAGACCGGCTCGAAGATCATGGCGCTACCCGTCAGCATTGTCAGCAACAGGACAGGAGCCATGACGATGCCGAGATCGCGATGCTGGCGGACGATCGCACTTCGCGACATGCGTTTGGGCCAGAGCCGGAACGAGAATGTCTTGCGCGTGCGCCACCACAGGATCGCTCCCGAAACGATAAAAAGGACGCCTGCGATACCCGCCACGCCAACGACGATCTCGCCCGCCTCACCGGCAAAGAGATAATGATGGAGGTCGAAAATCCACAACTCGGGCCGTCCCCAGACGCTGTTCCACTGATCGACGATCGCTCCGGTCTGATCGAGGTAAGCGCCGCTTCCGTCACTATAGGCCGCCTGATGCAGGCCCAGTTCGTCGCTGGCGAAGGTGATCCGGGTGAGTCCATGGTGGTGCGTCGATGCGGCCTCCACTGTCTGCGTCAAACTGAATGGCGAAGCTACTACAGGATCATCTGCGCCGGGCAGACCGATCCATTCCCCTTCCCAAACCAGCGCGATGCCCGACAGGCCCATGACGATCAGGATCAACCCGATTGTCGCTCCGGCCCATCGGTGCAGCGTCGCCAGAAGGGCCATCAGAACTCGCTTTGCAACGAAAGCGTGAATGTGCGCCCGCGTCCTGAGAAGTAGCGGGAGTTGTCGAACGTCCGCACGGTATCGCTGTCATAGGTCAGGTAATATTCGTCGAGAGCGTTCTGGATCCCCAGCGAGACGAGGCCGAACCCGGCCTGATAGCCGAGATAGGCATCGAGCAGCGTGTACCCGTCGAATGCGCTCTCGGGCACTTGCCCTTCGAATGTGCGCGAAAGGTAGAAGCGTGCCTGTGCCCGCGCGCTGAAACGGCCTTGGGCGTAATCAGCGGCCAGATTGAGACGGTCAGGCGAGATATTGGCTCCGTCCAACTCAGCTTCGAGTACGCCGTCGCCGTCATCGTCGGTCCTGCCGATAAGGTGACTGTATGCGACCGACACGTCCAGACCGGTCACGGGTGTTTTAGTCTTGAGGCTGAGTTCCAGCCCTTCGATCTCAACCGGAGCGCGCACGACCTCGAAAATGCCGTCACCGGTCAGGACCAGCCGCGATCCAAGCTTGCTAGATGACCAGAAGTAGCTGGCGTTGGCCTTGACCGGGCCGCGTTCCACCTCGACGCCCAGTTCCCGGTTGTTGGAAATGACCGGTTCAAGCGAGAGGTAGTTGTCGATATCGACGCCCTCCTCGGTAATCCCGCGAAGGATGCGCCCCACATCGGCGATCGTGTAGCCCTGCGCGTAACTGCCGTAGGCGCGAACGCCGTCAACCGGCTCGACGATGACACCTCCGTTGAACAGCGTCTTGCTGAAAGACGGATTGCCGCCACCGACGAAGACGGGTTCGTAGGTCGAAATGTCGCCCGCATCCGTCGCGCCGTAGGAGGCCAGGGTTTCGTAGTCACCCACTTTCAACTCCACGTCTTCATGGCGCAGTCCGCCCGCAAGGCGTACCAGACCATCCGCAAGTTTGAGGTTCGCCTGCGCGAACGGCGCATAACTGCGGAATTCGGTTTCGGGCACCCATGCGCGGCCCGTCTGGACAAGAGTCTGCTCAGTTTTGTCGATCAGCGCGTCAAAGCCAAGTGTGACAACCAGATCGTCAAATCCGGGGACGGACCTTTCGTAGCTGACCTTGCCGCCGATCTTGCGCGACTTGTTAGCCGACTGGTCGAACAGTTGACCGGTTGGATCGATGTCCGGGTCTTGGAACGTTGCGAAAGTACCGCCGCCGAACGTGTCCTGCGTACGATTGTAGAACCCTTGGAAGGTGAAAGCACCGCCAGCGAGATCGCCGTCCGTAAGCGAAAGCGAGAGCATGTCCGCTTGGTTCGACGGAGGATCGCCCGGCGTTTCGCCTTTCGTGCTGGACGCGGGGCGGCCCGCGCTCCTGTCGCCGGGAACGATGACGTAGTTTCAGGACTCACTGATCACAGCCAGAAGAGCACGGTGGCGGCCAGAGCGAGAGCGGAGAAGAAGACGGTGGGGCAGCGATCGTATCGCGTTGCCACGCGGCGCCAATCCTTGAGGCGTCCGAACATGATCTCGATGCGGTTGCGCCGCTTGTATCTGCGCTTGTCGTATTTGACGGGCATGGAGCGCGATTTGCGGCCGGGAATGCAAGGCTTGATGCCTTTCTGCTCGAGGGCGTCCCGGAACCAGTCGGCGTCATAACCCCGATCGGCCAGCATCCACTTCGCCTTTGGCAGGTCGTCGAGGAGGGCCGCGGCGCCCGTGTAGTCGCTGATCTGACCAGCCGTGATGAAAAAGCTCAAAGGGCGGCCATTGGCATCGGTGACGGCATGAAGCTTGGTGTTCATACCGCCTTTGGTCCGTCCGATCAGGCGCCCGAGATCCCCTTTTTTAACCCAAGGCTGGAAGCCGTGCGGTGGGCCTTGAGATAGGTCGCGTCGATCATGATGGTCTGGGGTTCGGCCCTCTGGGCGGACAGACCTTCCATCATCCGAGCAAACACACCCATCTCGCCCCACCGTTTCCAGCGGTTATACAATGTCTTGTGGGGCCCGTATTCTCTGGGAGCATCCCGCCAACGCAGGCCGTTCCGGTTGACGAAGATAATCCCGCTCAGGACCCGCCGATCATCAACCCGTGGCTTTCCATGGCTCTTGGGAAAATATGGCGACAGACGCGCCATCTGCTCGTCCGTCAGCCAATACAGATCGCTCATGCACAGTCTCCTTGCGGAGCCTGAATCATATCGCTGCACGCTAATCAATGGGTCCTGAGCCTAGCCGGTTTGCATGAGCAAGGCCGAAAATTCATTCCGATATTTTCACTGTTCTCCCCACATCATCCAAACGGTGGGGATGCTTTACGTGCGCTATCCGCTGTCGCTTCGGAGTGTCGAAGGCCTGCTTTCCGAGCAGGGTTCCGACCTTGGCAATGGCACCTCTACGAAATGTGCCTGAAGCACAAGCGCAGAAAATTCACTGAAAGGGTGGCAGGCGAGCATCGCGCGACTTGCGGGCGATCTGCCAGCCCTAGCGGCGGCGCGAGGGTGGAGCCTGACGACTGTCGCTGCCAAGTTGATCGAAATCGTGTCCATAGGTTTTAAGCGCGGAGGCAATTGCGTCTGTGCGGAGAAAACCGAGCTCATCGCGCATTTCCTGTTCGGTCTGCTCGATCGCGAGGCGGAAGGCGGATAGCCATTCGATACCGGCAGCAGTGAACCGCACAATCTTGGCCCGCGCGTCGCGCTTGTCCGGAATGCGCTCGACCAGGCCCAACTTTTCGCACTGCTCGACGATTTCGCCCATCGCTTGCTTCGTCATTGCCGCGCGGCGGGCCAGTTCTGTCGTGATGGTCCCGCCGATATCGAGATTGCGCGTGAGGTTGATGTGCGAAGAGCGGATATGTTCGTGGCCGTTTTGCTCCAGAATTTCCAGGACGCGCGATTCATAACGACGCAAAGCGTCGCCGAGGATGCGGCCGATCGTGCTGTGCCGCCACGTGTCATCATTGATATCGCCGGTGATATTTACCGCTTTGTCGCTCGCCATGTCATGACCCGTTTCTCTTTTCGACACCGCCCTTAGAGAGTCGTGCCCGCGCTGTCGACCATGCGGGCTGCGGCTTGACCGGCCGATACCGGGAAACGGTTCCGAAGCCATTATCCGAATGTCTGTTCCGAGGGCGGTGTGAACGGGTCCATGCCCATCACCACCAGCTCTTCCGGCGGAATGGGGTCCAGATCGACAAGAACATTGATGCAGGCCGGTTCGTTGCGGGCCATTGCGGTCGCAAGCGCCTCGCGCAGGCTTTCGGCGCTGTCGGCGAAGTAGCCGGTCACCCCGAAGGCGGTTGCCGCCTGTTCGTAGCGACCGTTTTCCAGCAGGGTGCCGGTGACGCGATTGGCCCCGACCACGATCTGTTGGAAATGTAGCGTTGCTCCCCAACTGCGGTTATTCATCACGATGACGATCAACGGAAGGCCGTTGCGGACGAGCGTGTCGAATTCGCCAAGGCTGTAGCCGGCTGCGCCATCGCCGGTGACGAGGATGACCCGCTTGTCCGCGCCGGCACCGGCCTGGGCGCCGACGGCGATGCCGAAACCGCACCCCATCGATGACAGGTGGCTGTGGAACAGCAGCGCCCGCGGCCGCGCCGCGGCGACGGTTTCAGACAGCCACAGGTAGGTGAGGGCACCGTCGGCCACCACCGTCACGTCCGTGTCCACGTGCTCGGCGACGATCTCCGATGCAGTGAACGGGTGCAGGACGCCTTCACGGCGGGTGACGTTGGCCGCCACCGCATCGTAGCGCCGTTTGACGTGCGCACGCACGGTGTCCTGCCATTGGCTACGTTCTGCCGGGATTGCCTCGCCCACACCCGGTTGCTCCGCAGCGTCCGCCAGCGCCTGCAGGGCGGGACCGACGTCGGCAACAATGCCAAGCTCCACCGATTGCAGCCGCCCCAGTTCGCGCGCGTCGGGATCGATCTGGACGATCCGCGCATCATGCGGGATCAGCGTTCCCGAGCCATGGGCGGTGTAGAGACCAAAGCGCATCCCGGCCATGACGATCACATCAGGCGCTTGGTCGCCCAACCCGTAAAGCCCCTGCAACAAGCCTGCGTTCACGTTGTCGGGCAGATCGCGCAGCAGCGCGGCGGCTTCGAATTCCGTAAAGACCGGAACGCCGGTTGCCGCCGCGATACGTTCGACGGTTTCGCGGCCCGAACCGCGCGCCGCTTCCGAACCAAGCACGATGGCAGGGCGTTTCGCGCTGACGAGCATGTCGACCACCTGGCATGCCGTCGCGGCATCGATCGTGCACGAACGCAGGGTGTTCGTTCCGGTGTCGGGCAGGTCGTCTTCCTCCACACTCGCCATCAGGACATCCCATGGCAGGTCCAGCATCACCGGACCGCGCGGGGCCTGCATCGCGATGCGCACAGCCTGCGCTACAAGCCGCGGAATCTGGTCGACGCAGGTGACGTGGTGCGCCCATTTCGTAACTGGCGTGCCCAAAGCCACCTGATCGATATCATGCTGCAACGTGTTGGTCTGGCGACTTTTCAGCATGCCCGATCCGCACAGATAGAGAACCGGAGTGCGGTCGAGCAGCGCGTTTGCCATCGATGTGACCACGTTGGTCATGCCGCCCCCGGCCGTCACCAGCGCGACGCCAAGACCTTGGGTAATGCGTGCGTAGCCTTCGGCGGCGTGGCCGGCGTTCATTTCGTGCCGAGTGTCTACGATCGGCATCCCCGCGTCCATGCAGGCCTGGAAGATCGTATCGATGTTCGCACCATGCAGACCGAACAAGCGGTCGATCCCCGCCTTGCGCAATTCGCGGACAACGAGTTCGCCGCCGGTGATCGAAGCCATCAATCTCTCCTGGTCAAATTGCTTGCCCCTGACGGGGCGCTGGAATGGTCGTGGCCGCTCAGGCCTTGACGATAATGAGGATGGTATAGTCCATGCAGATCGCGACCGTTCCGTCGGTGGCGCGGTTGTACCGCTGGGCAATGCTGCGCAACATCTGCCGATATTCCGCCTGCTGCGCAGCGTCATAGGCGGCAAGACGGAGAATGGCGGGGGGATGATTGCGGCAATGTTCCTCGACGTAGGCATCGAGCGTCGTGAAGCAGCTTTCATACGTGCCCGAGACGTGGCGCAGCGATGCATGCCGCCCCTGTAACCGTTCGCGAAGATAATCGCCGTTGCACATCTGGTACGCGGGCTGGATCTTGTCGATCGAGGTAGCGCCGGCGTTCAGCTTTTGCCCGGCACGAAAGACGTCGGACGCCAGGCTCGCTTCGGGCCACAGGGCGATGCCAATGGTGCCGCCGGGCCGCGTGATGCGCAGCAATTCGTCTATCACCTGCTGGTGGTCGGGATAGAAACTGACACCCAGGCTGGACAGCACCATGTCGAATGCGCCGTCATCGAAAGGAATAGTGGGCGAGGAATTACCGACATGATAGTCGACCCCGTCCAACTGCTCCGCCTCGACCCTTTGGCGCGCCACCTCCAGCATCTCTGGCACGATATCGGACGCGGTGACGCGCGCGCGGCGGCGCGCAGCGGCAAGCGCGGTGTTCCCGGTACCGGCGGCAAGGTCGAGCACTTTCTGCCCCGCGCGCACTTGCGCTTCGGCTACCAGATGCTCGCTGATGATCTGGTGTTCGGCAGCCAGCTTGTGATAGTTGCCCATGCTCCAGATCTTCCGGAACATCGAGATTTCCTGATCGGCCACGGCCGTCCTCCTCAAAAAGAGCTGTCGCCCTGCGTTATACCTGGATATCAGATCGGGTAGTGGACGTGCCCGGTGTCGACCGTGATCCAGCGCAGTTCAGTGAATTCGGCAATGCCGGCGGCACCGCCAAAGCGGCCATAGCCCGATGACTTGACCCCGCCGAACGGCATATGTGCCTCGTCGTGGACTGTGGGGCCGTTGACATGGCACATTCCGGTATCGAGCTGATCGGCAACGCGCAGCCCGCGCGAGATGTTCTGCGTGAACACCGCCGCGGTCAGGCCGAATTCGGTATCGTTGGCGATACGCACGGCTTCGGCCTCGTCGGTAAAGGTCATCATCGCGGTGACAGGGCCGAAGCTTTCCTCGTGATAGAGGCGCATTTCAGGGGTGACACCGCTGACGAAGCCGGCCGACATGATCGCCCGATCGTGGGCATTGTCGCCGTGTAATTTCGCACCCTTGGCCACCGCATCGGCGACCAGCGCGGCGACGCTTTCCGCTGCCTTGGGATCGATCAGTGGTCCCAGCGGTGCGGCGCCGCTGCGTGGATCGGCTGCCTTCAGGGACTGCGCCTTGGCCTGAAGCTTGGCGGCAAAGGCTTCTGCCACCGCCTCGTGCACGATCAGACGTTCAGTCGACATGCAGATCTGGCCCGAATTCATGAAAGCGCCGAATGCGGCGGCGGCGGCGGCTTCATCCAGGTCGGCATCGTCGAAGACGATCAGCGGCGCCTTGCCCCCCAGTTCGAGCACCACCGGTTTAAGTTGCTCGGCGCAAAGGCGGGCAATGATGCGGCCGGTATGGGTGGATCCCGTGAAGTTGATGCGGCGCACCGACGGATGAGCGATCATCTCCGCCACCACTTCGGCCGCATCGGCCGGCGCATTCAGGACGACGTTCACGACGCCTTCGGGGAAGCCCGCGTCGCGAAACACCTCTCCGATCATTGCATGGGTTCCGGGCGACACTTCCGATCCCTTGAGGATGACTGTGTTGCCGCAGGCGAGCGGCGCGGCAACAGCGCGCGTACCCAGGATCAGCGGGCCGTTCCACGGCGCGATGCCCAGCACCACGCCCACCGGCTTGCGCACCGACATGGCAAAACATCCAGCACGATCGGATGGCATCGTTTCGCCTCGCACCTGTGTCGTCAGGGCTGCCGCTTCGCGCAACATACCGACCGCAAGATGGACATTGAAGCCCGCCCAGGCGCGGGTGGCGCCGATTTCGGCCATCATCGTTGCCACGAAATCTTCGCTGCGCGCGGCCATTTCGTCCGCCGCTTTCAATAGCAGCAGCCGGCGGGCGTTGGGGCCCAGCGCGGCCCATGCGGGAAAGGCTGCCGCGGCCACATCGCAGGCGCGTCGCGCGTCGTTCTTGTCAGCCCCCTCGACCCGGGTGGCGACATCCCCTGTCATCACATCCATACGATCGAAAACAGTTGCGTCCGGCCGATTCGAGGTTTCCGCCCCGATGAGCGATCGTGTGAGTTTCAAGCCATCCTCCAGCAACGCCTTCCGCGTCTCTTCTACGACCGATGCCATTCCGGCACCAGCCATCCATATTTCGACGAAGCGTAGAATGCGTTAGATATTTGTCAAGTATCCTGTCTAATGGATAGTATCTATAAAGTGGCTTCCGTTTGTCAGAGATCATTGCCGGGATTGTTGCGGAACGGGCGTCGGCAATGCGGCGTTGCGGTCGAAAGATTGAGCGAAAATTCTCCGAAATCAGGGGAATTATGCGATTGTGGCGTTTTGCCGTGCGCCTGGGTGCGGCGGCAGTGAAATTGTCTCGCGGCTGGCATTGTCAAGCAGGCTTCGGTTCGCCGGACAGTACGGAAGACGTTTGCAAAATCAGACAAGCTACTTGATCTAAATTCGAGGCGATGATAGTCACGCTCCATACCGCTCCTTGTGGCGCGGGGCCGGCCCGCCGACGCGGGCGGGCCATCAGAACAAAGCTGTCAGGCATCAGGACGAGAGGGTTGGGTATGGCGGAGGCCGGTTCACTCGAAAAGCTGGAAAGGCAACTTGCTGCCGCGCTCGCCGAAATTGGCGAACTGAAGGCTCGCGAGGCGATCCGCGATTGCATTCATCGTGTGTGCCGCGGCACCGATCGGGTCGATGCCGACATGCTTCGGTCGGCGTTCTTTCCCGATGCCAAGGTGCATTTCGGCAAGCTTTATGATGGCGACGTCGACGGATGGATTGAAGTGGCGATCAGGCATCAGGGCGGACAGTCGCAACGCCAGCACATGGTGGGCAATATCCTCATCCGCATCGACGGCGATAAGGCTGTGGCGGAAAGTTACGAACTCGACCGGCACAAGACGCCGATGAACGGCGAGGTTCGCGATCTTGTCCTGGCGGCCCGCACGCTCGACCGGCTGGCATGCCGCAATGGCGAGTGGAAGATTGTCGAGCGCACCAAGGTCATGGACTGGGGGCGGGCGATCGAGGCGAGCGACGGCGTCTATGCCAACAGCCCGCTGCTGCGGGGTGGGGACGACCGGTCTGACCCGTCATATGAATTGCTGCCGTAAGCAAGGTTTCAAAAATACTTTCGCCGCGTATCCGCAAGGAGCCGTGGCCTGGTTTCAAATGGAGCGGTAAATGCCTGAAGGTATCAACGGAGATCTTTCCGGGATCGACTTTCATCTCGACGTGAGCGGTCTGTTCAGCGAGGAATCCTATCAGCGGGATCTCGATCAGATCTTTCGCAAATCCTGGCTGGCGGTCGGACACGATTACGATATCCCGAACGCCGGTGACTTTCGCACGCGGACAATTCCGGGCCTGAATTACAACATCCTCGTCGTTCGCGGGAAAGACGACCGTGTGCGCGCCTTTCACAATATCTGCCGTCACCGCGGCAACATGCTGGTTTGCAAGGAAAAGGGCAGCAGTCGGCAGGGATTCTCCTGCGGCTATCACGGGTGGACCTACAACATCGACGGGTCTGTTCGCGGCATCACCGACCGCGACCAGTTTCCCCCCTATGGAAACGAGGCGCTTGGGCTGAAGGAAATCCGTTGCGAAGTGCGCCATAGCTTCATCTTCATCAATTTCGATGCGGAGGCGGCCTCGCTCGACGACTGGCTCGCCGAACTCGCGCCGGATAACCTTTACGAGGGCTTCTTCCACAGCTTCGAGAAGACAAACCTCTACAGCGCGACGATCCAGTGCAACTGGAACATCGTGATGGATGCTTTTTCGGAAGCCTATCACACGCTGTTCGTGCACAAGAACACTGCCACCGATTATCTGGGTGGTGACGACAACAAGATGCGTCACGTGCCCGCAATGGATATCATGGATCTCCACGCGCGCCATTCGGTTGCGGCCAACCCTTCGCATAAGTGGGCCGACACCGAAACGCTGGCCTATCGCCATACCAATCGGGCTTTTCCGTCGTTTGATTCCAATTCGGAAGGACTGCCGCCGGGCCTCGATTTCGGAAACCTGCAGAACTGGGCGTTCGACATCGTGAAGTTCTTTCCCAACCTCATCCTGCTGACCGGTCGCGACTGGTTCATCGAGGGCTACGCTTGGCCGTCGGCAGCGGACGAGACGATCTACGAGTGGAATATCTATCACCGCACGCCGAAAACTTACGGCGAGCGGGTTGCCCAAGAGTTTTCGTATGTCATCGGGCGGGAGATCGCCTGTGAGGATCTGTTCCTTCTGGAACGCCAGCAGCAGGCTCTGCAGAGCGAAGCGGTGACCGATTACTTCCTGTCGTTTCAGGAGCTGGTCGTGGCGCACCATTACCGCAGCCGCAATCGCATGTTCGACAAAGCCGAGGGGTGAGGGCCATGAACGCAAGTCTGCCGCAGAAGTTTCGTGAACTGGAAGAGTTTACCGCCTGGGCCCTGCCCACCGAGCGGGAACGGTACGACCGTCGCGCCGGATCGACCCTGGAAGAGCTGAACGTATTCTACAGTGCGATGAAGCCGCACATGGAAGAGGTGATCCGGTATCTGGAGGGTTTTGCGTGGGGCACCGAATTGTCCGCAGAGGATCAGCGTCTTTACCACATGGGCCTGTCGTACATGGAAGCGGCGGTTCCCATTGAACTGAAATGGAAAAGCGCCGTCGCCGAGGACAGTTTCCCGGTGGCCCGCCTGACACTGCCGCAAACCCGCTGAGTTTTTGGGGCGGCCGGCCCGCTGCGCCGGTTCGTGTCCGCAAACGCCGCGTCGCAGGCGGCTGGTTTTGGATATCGAACGGCGCGGCTGCCCAGCCATGCCGAAAAGGAAGTGTGCCGTGAACATCGATGATCTACGCTCCACCCCGGAGGGTTACTTTACCAGTCGCTGGGGCCTGCCCGAATATACTGACTGGATCGACGAGAGCATGTCGTGGAAGCAGACATGCTCGATCGGCGACTGGTCGTTTCTTTGGGAGCGGCGCTTCAAGGGGCCGGACGCCATCCGGCTGTTGAGCGACACTTCGATCAATAGCCTAGCCAAGTTCGATGTCCTTCAGGCCAAGCACGTGGTGCATTGCGACGACGATGGCAAGATCATAGCCGAAGGCATCGCCACGCGCCTTGCCGAAGACGAATTCGTGCTGTTCGGTCGAGGCACCTTCTGGCTCGATTTCGTGGCTCGCCACGGCAGCTACGATGTCGTGTCGACCGGCGTCGACAGCTTTAATTTCCAGGTCGCCGGGCCCAACGCGATCGCGGTGATCGAAAAGGCGGTGGGCCGCTCGTTGCGCGACACCAAATTCATGCACACTGCCGAGATCGAGATCGCCGGGCATCCGGTGATGGCATTGCGTCAGGGCATGTCGGGTGAACCCGGCTTCGAACTGCAGGGCAGGGCGGAACATGCGGGGGCGGTCTATCAAGCGGTGGTCGATGCCGGTCGCGAATTCGGCTTGCGCAAGCTTGGTGGTCGGGCGGTGTTCATCAACCATCTCGAAGCGTGCTTCCCGACCATTATCATCGATTACATGCCGGCTATTTTCGGGCCCGCGATGGATGTCTATCGCAGCGAATTCCTTGCGGCGATGCCGGCCGCATCGGCCACGTTCAACATCGCGGGCAGCTTCGAAGCCGACGATATCAGCGCCTGGTATCGCAGCCCGGTCGAACTCGGCTGGGCAAAAAGCATCAAGTTCGACCATGACTTCAAGGGACGCGCGGCGCTGGAGGCGGAAGTAGCGGCACCCCGCCGCCAGATCCGCACGCTGGTGTGGAACAGTGACGATGTCGTCGGGGTCTACGCCTCGTTGTTCCGTAAGGATGCGCAGCCTTACCATTTCATGGAAATGCCCCGCGACCAGCGCGGCTTCGTCTATGCAGACAAGGTGCTCGGGCCCGGCGGCAAGGGGGTCGGTGTCGCCACCTCGCGCGGCTACAGCTACTATTTTCGCGAGATGATCTCGCTTGCGGTGATCGATGTCGATCACGCCGGAATCGGCAACGATCTCAGCGTGCTGTGGGGCAATCCCGGCGAGCCGCAGATCGAGATTCGGGCGAAAGTCGCTCCTGCACCCTACAAGCACGATAACCGCCGGGTCGATCTGACAAGCCTGCGCTGACTTTGTCGGCGGCAGGAACGTCTTGGTGCGCACCATAAGGCAGCAACAGAAAGGCAGCGTCATGTTGGACAGATTCGATCCGGCCGAGCTTAGCGAGAATGTCCGGTCGCGCTTTTATATTGGAGGTCAGTGGGTCTCCCCGCGCACCGATGCCCGTCTCGACCTGATTTCACCGCTGACCGAGCAGGTGCAGTTTTCCGTGCCCGCCGCCGCGCCTGAAGATATGGACGCCGCCGTTAGCGCGGCGTCCGAAGCGTTCGAAAACGGCCCCTGGCCGCGGCTCACCCCGGCAGAACGCGCGCGTTATCTGATAGCCATGGGGCAAGAAGTCGAAAAGCGGCTGGACCTCTTCAAGCGGGTGTGGACCGCGCAGGTGGGGGTCGTGAACGGGTTTTCGGGCATGATTTCCGGCCTTATCCCGCATTACTTCACTTATTTCGCAGGTTTGGCGGAAACCTATCCGTTCGAAGAGGATCGCCCGACACCGGGCGGCCGCGCCCGCGTGATCCGCGAGCCGGTGGGTGTGTGCGCCCTGATCCTGCCGTGGAACTCGCCGCTGATCCTGCTGGTGGCGAAATTGTGTCCGGCTCTACTGGCCGGTTGCACGGTGGTTGCAAAGCCCAGCCCGGAAACCCCGCTAGATGCGTTGATCCTGGCCGAGTGCGCCGATGCGGTGGGGCTGCCGCCGGGTGTGTTCAACGTCGTTCCTGCCGATCGTGAGGCGGGCGACCATCTGATCTGCGATCGCCGCATTGATAAGGTGAGCTTTACCGGATCGACAGCGGCGGGCCGCCATATCGGAGCGGTCTGCGCCGATCGGGTGGCGCGTTATAGCCTGGAACTGGGTGGCAAATCAGCCGCGATCATTTGCGAGGATGCCGACCTTGCTGCCGCCATCCCCGCCGTGACGCCTGTTTCCATGCCGTTCAGCGGGCAGATCTGCTTTGCGCAGACGCGGATGCTCGTGCCTGAACGTCGGAAAGACGAGGTGGTCGATGCCTATCGCGCGGCCGTGGAATCGATCAAGGTCGGCGATCCTTGGGAAGACGATGTCGGTATGGGGCCGCTGGCCATGCGGCGTCAGCAGGATCGCGTGTTCGATTATCTGGATATCGGACGGAAGGAAGGTGCAAGGATCGTCACTGGCGGCGGACGCGGGGCGTTCAACAGCGGTTTCTTCGTCCAGCCGACGATCTTCGATGGCGTAACGCCCGACATGCGGATCGCGCAGGAAGAAATTTTTGGCCCGGTCGTGTCGATCATCGCCTATCGCGACGAGGAAGAAGCGATCCGCATCGCCAACGACAGCAATTTCGGCTTGTCTGGAACCGTCTTCACCCCTGACTTGGAACGGGGCGAAAATATCGCCCGGCGGGTACGCACCGGCAACATTTCGGTCAACGGCCTGCAACTCGACCCTTCGGTGCCGTTCGGGGGCTTCAAGCAATCGGGACTTGGCCGCGAAGGCGGGCCGGAAGGCCTTGAGGCTTATCTGGAAATCAAGTCGATCTACCTGCCGGCCTGATCTGCATAAAATCGGACAATTGGGATTTTACCTGTCTATATTTTCCATATCTGCGCTGATTCATTCCCCGTCCATAGCGCGTGCGATGCGGTCTGAGTTTGATGCCTTGGCGTGCTTCTGTATCAGAAATATCATTATAAAACAATTTTATAGTCCTAAAATTCGATATATCCGCACTTTCCGATCGATTTTTTTGCAGCCGCAACAAGAAGTTCTTTCTGCGCAAAAAAGGAAAGTAGCATAACTAAATTCGCTTGCGGATTTGTCGAAGTTGTGTCCTTATGGTGAAGTCTCCTGTCGATCGGTGTCGGTCGACCGGATCACCAAACGGATGTTTTAAAAAAAGACCGCGTGGAGAGAGCTTGCAATGCACACTCGCAACGACTGGTATGTCGCCTGTACCGATGCGGACGTCACCGCCGATCACCCGTTCAGTTCCACCGTGCTTGGCGAGCGCCTGGCGATCTGGCGCGCTGCCGACAAGGTTGTCGCGTTTGAGGATCGCTGCGTGCATCGCGCCGCCGCGCTTTCGCTGGGGCGCTGCGAAGGGCAGAACCTTCGTTGTATGTACCACGGCCTGCTGTTCGATGCTGCGGGCAAAGTCGTCGACATCCCGGGGCAGGATGTCATCCCGCCCAATGCGCAAGTGCGGGCCTATCCTGTCGCAGTGCATTACGACTGGATATGGGTGTGGATGGGTGACCCCGCGCTGGCCGACCCTGCCAAGCTTCCGACTTTGTTCGACGGCGTCGATCTCGACGACTATGGCGTCGTCAATGGCGAACTGACGTTCGAGGCAAATGCCCAACTGATTTCGGACAACCTGCTCGATTTCAGCCATCTGCCCTTTGTCCACGCGGCCAGTTTCCAGGCGCCGCTGGACTGGGCCAAATCCCCGATGACCATCAAGCAACTGGACAATGGCGTCCGGTTCGAGCGGTGGGTCGAAAATCACACCGGCTTCCATTTCATCGAGTCGCTGTCCATCGGCGTCAACGATACCTGGATGGGCTATGATTACCTCGTTCCCGGCGTCCTGGTGATGTTCGTAGGCTGTTTCCCGGCCGGTACGGCGCGGGCTTGCGATTATGGGCGTCCCGATTTCTCGAAGGCCATCGCCCAGGTTTCCACCAACCTTCAGGCAATCACGCCGGTTACGGAAAAACGGTCGCACTACTATGTCTTCACCGGCCTGCACCGCGCCGCAAGCGGCGGCGGAAGCGATCCGGCGATCGTGGCCCGCAATCTGGAAGTAACGCTTCAGGCTTTCAACGAAGACAAGACGATGATCGAAGCGCAGCAGCAGATCATCGATGGCCAGCCCGACCGCCCGTTCATGCCCACCGTACACGATCGCGGCGTCACGCTTTACACCAGATTGAAGGCCAGGCTGATCGCCGCCGAAACCGCGTCGCATGCCGATGCGCCACTAGAGAATGCAAACTGAGTGACGCGAAGACCGCGCATCGGGCGCGGGCAACGCATCGCTTTCCGCTCCATCGCCGGCGGGGAGGGAGCGCCGGCGATGGGCAAGATACAAAACGGGCCACGGGACGCGTGTTTGCTTGCGTGATCTGGTGACCAAACACGGAGGGAGAGAAATCATGTCGAGACTATTTTTGGCATCGGTAGGGCTGGTGGCTCTGGCAACCAATGCAGCGGCGCAGGAGCAACAGACCGTCGCCGCCGAGGAGGCTGCAGCGGTCGAAGAGGATGCTGGCGGCATTGCGGACATCGTCGTGACCGCGTCGCGCCGCGCCGAAAATGTGCAGAACGCGGCACTTTCGATCCAGGCACTCGACAGCGAGGCGCTTACACGCGCGAACGTGAGCCGGCCGGAAGACCTTGCTGCCGTCGCGCCGGGCGTACAGATCGGTACTGCAGGGCCCTACGCGCAGCCCTACGTTCGCGGCGTCGGCAACTATGCGACCAATTCGCTGGCGGAAAGCCCGATCGCGATGAACTTCGATGGCGTTTACATCGCACGCAGTTGGGCGACGCGCGGGATGTTCTACGATCTCGACCGGGTCGAGGTGCTGAAAGGCCCGCAAGGCACGCTTTATGGCCGCAATGCTTCGGGTGGCGCGATCAACGTGATCTCGACGAAGCCCAGGATTGGCGAGACCAGCGGCTTTGTCGAAGGCCAGTTCGGCAATTACGGCCATGTTCAGGGGACGGCGGCGCTAAATGTGCCCGTCAGCGATACGTTTGCCGTGCGCGCGTCCGGGCAGGTCATCGACCGCGACGGTTACCTTTCCGACGGCTATGACGACGAAAAGTCGGAAGCGGCCCGTTTGCAGTTCCTGATCGAACCTCGCGACGACTTCTCGTTGATCCTGGCCGGTAATTACCAGCACATCCATGGCCGCGGCGTCGGCGGCGGTGTCCTTACCCGCCCGGCAGGCGAGAAATTCCTGGGTGCGACGGACAATCCGCTGGTCCAGGAAATCTTCCAGGCCGAACCTTTCCTGGGTCCGGTTAACGTCTTTCCCCAGAAAGACGGGTTCAGCGAGGTGACGATCTATTCGCTTTCGGCCGAAATGAACTGGGATCTGGGGTTTGCCACGTTCACCCTGCTTCCGGCCTTTCGCGATGCCACCCTCGAAGGGCTGCAGTATTCGCCGGGTTTCTCGGTTTACAACAACGAACATAACGAACAGACCAGCGTCGAGGCCCGGCTGGGCAATGACGGCGGTCGCTTCAAGTGGGTCCTGGGCGGCTACTATTACGACGAGCGGACGACCAATCCTGACGCCGAGCCGGGGCTGATCGTGTTGCAAGGCGTCAGCGCTACGGTGCAGAGCCGGATCAAGGGCACCACGCGCAGCTATGCGGCGTTCGGGCAGGGCACATACGAGATCGTTGAGGGCCTGCGCGCCACTGCGGGCCTGCGCTACACTTACGAGCGCAAGACCGACGACGAGCTGACCCAGAGCTACAGCTTCCCCAACGAGGAGCCGCCGCTTTGCGCCAACGGCGAGTTCGATCCCGACACGGTATCGCCGCCGCTGTTTTGCCGCCTCGACATTCCGAACAGCGGCAAGCTGACTTACAACAGCGTGACGTGGAAAGCCGGCGTCGAATTCGATGTCGCGCCCCGTTCGATGGCTTATGCCAACGTCAGCACCGGCTTCAAGTCGGGCGGCTTCTTCCCGCTTGCCCCGGCGCCGAATACGTTCCGGCCCGAGAAGCTGACTTCGTTTGAGGCGGGCATCAAGAACCGCTTTTTCGACAACCGTCTCCAGGTCAACCTCGAAGCGTTCTTCTGGCGTTACAAGGATCACCAGGAATCCTATCTTGGTCCAACGTCGATCCCGGGTGTCTTCGCGTTCATCACCACCAACGCGGGTCGCGCGAAATCCTATGGCCTCGACACCGACATCATGTTCCGTCCGACGCTGGATGACGAATTCAGCCTGAAGGTGCAGTACAACAAGAGCAACTACGACGACTTCCGGTTCCAGAACCTGACGGCGGTTTTCGGCCCGCCGGTCACGGGCTGCGCGGTAGGGCCGGTCGTCGATGGAGAACAGACCGTCGATTGCAGCGGCCAGTCTCTGATCCGGGCGCCGCTATGGTCCGGCACAGCCTCTTACAGTCATACGTTTGACATGGGCGAAAGCGGTAGCCTGAGGGCAGGCGTCGACACGCAGTTTTCCAGCGCGACCTATCTGTCGATCGATTTTCTGGAAGCGGGCAGGCAGAAAGCCTTCGCGATCACCAATGCCGATCTGACGTACGAGACGGCGGACCGCGGGCTGTCAATCACCGGTTACGTGCACAACATCTTCAACGAGATGGTGTTCAATCAGGTGTTCCGTTCGCCGTTCGTATCGCCGAACAATCCGATCGCGGATCCTGACGGCGTGTTGCTGGGTACTGTGCGCCCGCCGCGCACCTACGGCCTTCGTGCCCGCTATAATTTCTAGACGCAACGGCGGTCCGGCTTTGCCAAGGCAGCCGGACCGCCCACCATTCCGGACGAGATCATGCCGCCATCAAATCGCGAGATCGTCGAAGAGTTTCTCGACCTTATCAATCGCCAACACCGCGTACGCGAAGCATTCGAACGCTTTACGGACGAGAATTACATCCAGCACAATCCGATGTGCGGCAACGGGCGGGAAGGCGCCATCACCCTGATCGAGGGATTGGTCGCCACGCCCGGCTTCGCCCCTTCGGTCAAGCGCATCGTGGCCGAGGACGCCTATGTGTGCGTGCACATGCACATTGCGATGGGCGAGGGGCGAGCGGGCATGGCGGTGATGGATATGTGGCGCATCGAGAACGGCAAGATCGCCGAGCACTGGGACGTGATCCAGGAAGTGCCCGAAACGACCGCAAGCGGCAATTCGATGTTCTGATGATTTTGCCGGTCGACGCCAATTCACCAAATCAAAGGGAGAGACCGACGATGGAACGAAAGATACAGGTATTCTGTGGATGGAGCGGAATAGCCTCGATCCTTCTGCTGGTCATCGGGATGGGCCCGGTGGCCCAGCTGTCGCCGCCGCCATCGGCCATGATCACCGCGGCCGAGATCGCCGCCCATGTTCGCGCCAACGCGGCGAACATTCAGATCGGCATGTTTCTGGTGAACATCGGTGTGGCGTTGAGCATCGCCCTGGTGGTGGGTATTTCGATGGAGATCCGGCGGATCGAGGCATCGCCGATGCCCGGCCTCAGTTATCTGCATATGATGACGGGCACCGTGGCCAGCACGTTTCTTATGTTACCCGCGATGACGATGAGCGTGGCGGCGTTCCGCACGGACATTGCACCCGAGACGATGCTGCTCCTCCACGACCTGTCGACTTTTTTCACGTTCCTGCCGTTTTCCGTCGCCACGCTTGAGGCGCTGGTGGTAGCCGCGGCCGTCTTTGCCGACCGCAGCGCGCATCCGGTGTTTCCCCGCTGGCTCGGTTACTATTCCGTGATTACCGGGCTTTCCTATGTTCCGATGGGCCTGATCGGTCTGGCGAAGGAAGGGCCGTTCGCGTCGGATGGACTGATCGGATGGATCATCCCCACCGCGCTGGTTGTGCCCTGGTATCTGGTAATGGGCGGCTTCCTGGTGGTGCGCGGCGGGCGATCGACAGGGAGCGATGCCTGAAACGATAGCGCCGCGACCTGCGGAGCAGACGAGTACCGAACAAGAGGTACTTGCATGAGCGAGGCGAGATCTACGGGCTGCAACCGGCGCGGGATTCTCGCCTCGACCGCTGCGTCTTGTGCGTGACGACCGCCGGATAGCTTCCCGACCCGAACAGTGCCACGCCGGCGCCCGTTTATTCGGGCTTGGTCATTCTCGACCTCAAGCTGTGGATCGCTCGCGTCGCTCGCGCTGGTTTCGCAACCACTTCGAAGCGCATTGCGGCACCGGCGCTTTACCCAATTCGAAAAGCCGGCAGAATTCAGGAACCGTTCCGGCCCGATTGTCGACGGTCTGTTCTTGCAAGGTAATTTCGGCATCGCCACCAAGACGGGATTCCGGCCGATGCCGCCGGTGAACTGCGCGATTTATGAAAAGGTCCGGTCGCATCGCGATGGTCCGCCGTCCTGACCGAGCGGGGCGATCTTTCGCCCGATGACGCGAAGCAGATCGCGCTGTCCCATCGGCTCGAACCGAACGCCCCCGACCGCGCCGAGCGCGGGTCGGGGCGAAGTACGGTCAGGCTGTCGTCTTGGCCGCCCGGATGCGCTGGATTTCCTCTTCCCGGGCCAGCACGAAATCCCATTCCACCTGCCAGAACGGTGAGGGCAATTGCGCCTTTTCCGCCTCGGCCGGATCGGTGATCTGCTGGAAGTCCGCGATCAGCGAATGCTTGACCCCGAACACCGTGTCTTCGGCCAGATAGCGGCAGTCCGGCGTGAAGATATGGGTCACCACCGTGTCGAAACCGGGCGCGGTCACGATAAAGTGCAGATGCGCCGCACGATTGGGATGTCGCCCCAGCGCCGCAAGCAGCTTGCCGACGGTCCCGTCATCGGGGATCGGATAATAGCGCGGCTTCGACGTGCGGAACCAGTATTCACCGTCGGCACCGGTGGTGAAGACGCCGCGCAGGTTATGCTCGGGTTGAATGCCCTGCTGCTGGACGTCGTAGAAGCCATCGTCGTTCGTGGCCCAGACATCGATGCTGGCGCCGGCGACGGGATTGCCGTCGTTATCGGTGACTTTGCCGCGCACCAACAGTGGCTCGCCCTTGCCGTCGAGGCAGATGTTAGCGCCATTGGCATAATGCGGCACGCCAGAGACATAGAACGGGCCGAGGACGGTATTTTCGGTCGATCCCTCCGGGCGATCGTGATTGAGGGCATCCACCAGCATCGATACCCCGAGCACGTCGGACAGGAGGATGAATTCCTGCCGCCAGTCGGTGCACATGTGGCCGGTCTTGGTCAGGAATTCGATCCCCGCCATCCACTCCTCGGTGGTCAGCTTCGCTTCCTTTACCGCGGCGTGCAAATGGTTGACCATGATAGTCATCACCTCGCGAAAGCGCGGGGAAATGTCGGTGCCCATCCGGGCGTTGACCACATCGGCCGAATGCTCGGCATCGAAAAAGGCCAGGGTTTGCTGCGATCGATCTTGTGCCGGCATCGTGCTTCTCTCCATCTGACTTGGGATCGGTGGTCGGGCGGGTCAGGTGCCGGGCGGCAGCCCTTCCCACGCGGCGGCGATACAGTCGCGGATCGCCTCCCGCTCGAGCGGGCGGGGGTTCCAGTAGGCATTGGCCAGCGCCAGATCCGCCGCCTCGTCGATACCGCTGGCGGGCATGCCGAGATCGCGCAGGGAAAGCGGCGCGCCAAGCGAAGCGGCAAGATCGTAGAGCGCGCGTGCCGGATCCTGCCGGCCCAGCGCGCGGGCCAGTGCAGCCATCGCACGCGGCACGGCCGGTGCGTTGTAATGCAATGCGTGGGGCAGGACGACCGTATGGGTTTCGGCGTGGGGCAGGTCGAATGTGCCGCCCAGCGTATGACACAGCTTGTGGTGAAGCGACATGCCGACCGCGCCCAGGCAAGTGCCACACAGCCAGGCGCCATATTGCGCCTCGGTCCGGGCGGCGGCGTCGCCGGGATTTTCGACGATCGACGGTAGCGACGACGCGATCGCGCGGATGCCTTCTGTCGCCATCATGTCGATGATCGGGTTGCCATCCTTGGCGTACAGTGCCTCTACCGCGTGAGCGATGGCGTTGATGCCGCTCGTCACCGACAGACCCGTGGGGAGGCCAAGGGTCAGATCCGCGTCGTAGATGACGACTTCGGGAAGAACCCTGGGCGTCGTCTGCGTACGCTTGATCCCATCGGCCGTCTCGCCGATGATCGACGTGACTTCTGAACCGGCGTAAGTGGTGGGAATGACAATCTGCGGCAGATCGGTACGCAGCGCAATCGCCTTGCCCAGTCCGATCGTGGAACCACCGCCCACGGCGACGATGCCGTCGATCCTGCCCGCCGAGACGACATCCATAGCCTGTTCCGTCACCGCCACCGGGGTGTGCATCACCGCCCCTGCGAATGTGTCCGCGCACAGCGGGCCGAGCAGGTCGGCGACCGCCTGTGCCGTGTCCTTTTGCGCATCAGTCGCAAGGACGAGCACCCGTCCGAGGCCGAGGCGTTCGACCTCGGCCGCGACCTGCGCGACACGGCCTGAACCAAAGACGATCCGGGCGGGATGGGAAGCATAGACGAATTCGCGCATGGTCTGCTCTGTCGTGGTTATTGGTTTTGCCGCTGTATCAAAGCTATGCCGCGACATTCGTGCCAGCGGCTGGCGGGAGCGAAGAGTCGTTGGCCGAACTTTCATAGCCCATCAAGCGCGATAACAGCGATCGGGCATTGACGCCTTCGCCCGAACCGCGCCATGCGACGATCTGGTCGGGGCGGACGAGCACCAGATCGGCTTCGTACAGCGCGCGGGCATCTTCGCCGCCAAGATCGATCGTCGCAAGTGCGATACCAAGTTCCGCCGCTGCCGCTGCGAAACCGGCTGCGGCGCCGGGATCGTGACCTTGCATGGCCAGCAGCGCCCAGTCGAAGCCGAGCAGGTCGAAAACGCTGCGGCCATCGCGAAGCCACAGATGCGGCAGGCGACCGCCCGGCGCGGCGGTAGGAACATAAGTGTTCATCTGGTCGGGCGGCAATGTCGATCCGTCGCTGCAGACCACGCTGGAACCGTCATAGCGGCCACCGAAAGTGATGCCCGGAATGTTGAATTCGCGGCGGGCATGACCGTTCAGGTAAATGCCGGCTTCCTTGCGCAGTGCATCGCCCTCCGCTCCTTCGGCTTCAATCCCGGGGTCGGGTACATAGTTGCCGATCGATTCGGCCAGTTGCCGGGCATAGCCGGTATTGCGCACCGCCAGTTGGTGACGTTCGAAGGCATAGCTGGGCAGCAGGCCAGGGCCGGCAACGCCGCTGACCGTCGCAGCAAGTTTCCAGCCCAGGTTCACCGCATCCTCGACCGCCGTGTTGTACCCCAGGCCGCCCGCCGGGGTGAACAGGTGCGCGGCGTCGCCGGCGATGTAGACGCGGCCCGCCCCAAAGCTTTCGGCGACCAGCGCATGCCCCGCAATCCAGGTGTCGACCGCCAGCAATTCCATATCGAGTGAAACGCCCATGGCCTGCATGAACAGTTCTTTCGCCCGTTCGTCGCTGACATCCTCGCTCTCGTCGGGTTTGAGCTGGGTGTGAAACGCGAACTCGTCCTGACCGTTGACTGCGGCGCACCATGACCGCCGCTCGGGGTTGAAGGCCCAGTACATCCAGGCGCGAGCATGGGGCACCTTGTCGTAGAAATCGGCCGAACGGAAATAGATCGCGACCATCTTGCCGCCGAAGAAATCCCGCTGGACACCGGTTTCACCCGCATAGCGAATGCCAAGCTGGCGCCGGACGAAGCTGCGCGCACCGTCCGCACCGATCAGGTAGTCCGCTTCGATGGTATCGGTTTCGCCAGTCACGACGTTTTCGACAACGGCACGCACCGACTGTTCCCCCGCCTCGAAGCTGGTCAGCCGCACACCGTAATTGATCGAAGTTTCCGCCAGGCTTTCGGCATGCTTGCGCATCACCGCCTCTACATATTTCTGTGAAACCCGGTGCGGCAGTTCGGCCGCGTTCCAGGTGCCGGATTCGCGGGCGACAGCGCCCGCTTCAGCCGACGAGGGCAGTTCGAAGCGGGCGAGTTCCAGCCCGGTGTACCGGGTGAAATAGGCAATGTCGGTGGGATAGTCGGCAGGTAGCCCGGCAGCGCGGATTTCGTCGGCAAAGCCCATCCGGCGGAAATATTCCATCGTACGGGCCTGCGTGGCATTGGCCTGAGGGTTGATCGCGGTCCGGTTTTTCGAATCGACCAGGATCGATTGGACGCCGCGACGGCCGAGTTCCATCGCCAGCATCAGGCCGCAGGGCCCCCCACCGACAATCAGCACAGGCGCTTTGGGCGCAATCCCCATTTCCTCTTCCCTCCGTTCAACCGGTCTATCCGGGCTATCTAGTAACTAAACCTGTCTATTATGTCTATGCAGCAATCGCCCCGATCATCAATTTATTCCACTTAAGATGGGTTTTTTAAGGCAATTGAGCTGTTTTAGGCGACAATCCTATAATCAGGATGCATTACCATATTGCCAGCATGCTGGGGCGGGTGTATCGCTGCTCGGCGCAAATCCCGGGCTGGCGAAGCGGCGCTATGGAAAGCTGCCGGGGCGGCAAGCGGTTCGGGCTGATAATGGCGATGGCGGACGCCGTCGATCATCGTCCATGGTTGAGCATGAATACGATCAGGCTTCCGTAGAGAGAGCGGTTTTGAGAGGAGATCATATGTCGGAGCGTCGTCGCGCAATCGTTGTCGGAGGGGCCGGCGGCCTGGGCAGCGAAATCTGTCGCAAGCTTGCGTCGGAAGGTCATCGCGTCGTGATCGCAGATTTCGATCTTGCACGGGCACAGGCACTGTTGCCGACGCTGGACGGCGCTGGTCACGTTGCGGTTCACATCGATGTGACGAAGGACGAGTTGGTTGATTCCGTATTCGAGGCGGAGGAGGCCAACGCACCTCTGGGTATTCTGGTGATCGCGTCGGGCGGTCCGGTAGTTCACCTGGGTCAGGCGGTAAACGTGGCCACGATGGCGATCGCCGACTGGGAACGGACGCTGTCTCTCAATCTCACCGGCGTGTTCCGCTGCATTCAGAAATTCGCCCAGCTGCGCATGGCCAGCCCGGTCGAGGATGCGCGTATCGTCATCGTCGGATCGGCGGCTGGCCTGGTTGCGGGCAACGGGACCGACGTGGCCTATTCGGTGTCCAAGGCGGCGCTGTTCGGCCTTGCTCGTCAGGCTGCGTTCGAACTGGCGAGCGCCGGAATCACGGTAAACGTCGTGGCGCCGGGCCCGGTCGGGACCGAGGAGTTCCACCGCAACACCAATGAGCAGATCCGCGCTGCGATCGCCTCCAAATCGGTACTGAACCGGCTGGCAACACCGGAAGAAGTTGCCGGTGGCGTCATGTATCTCCTGTCGCCTGCGGCTTCGTACGTCACCGGCGCCACGATCGATATCAACGGCGGCATCCACATGCGCTGAGCGCGGGCGATGACTCCCGTTGCGCCTCGTCAGCTTGTTTTTAGGAACTGAATTATGACTGCATCCATTGACGAATTATCCGTGAACGCGGCCGACCGTGACCGCGCCGAGGTTCGGCAACTGGTCGAAAACTGGGTCGTCTGGCGTGACGCCGGTGACTGGGATCGCTTCCGCACGGTGTGGCACGACGACGGACGGATGATGGCCACCTGGTGTCAGGCCAGCGCCGACGGTTTTATCGAAGCCAGCCGTGCCGGATGGGACAAGGGTGTCAGCATCCTCCACTTCCTCGGCGGCCATGCGTCCGACATCGTTGGCGATCGGGCGATCGCGCAGACCAAGATGACGATCAGCCAGCGTGCACTGGTGCACGGCGTGGCGGTGGACGTGGTGTGCACCGGCCGGTTCTACGACTTCCTTGAAAAGCGTGAAGGCCAATGGGGCATGGTGCTGCGCCAACCGATTTACGAAAAGGACCGGATGGACCCGATCGATCCGGCGGCTCGGTTGGAGCTGGACCGAAACCTGCTCGAACGCTTTCCCGAAGGGTATCGGCATCTGGCCTATCTGCAGACCGGGATCGGTTACGAAGTGAAGGGGGACATGCCCGGTCTCAAGGGGCCGGAAGTGCAGGCTCTATATGCGCGGGGCAAGGCGTGGCTTTCCGGCGGTTCACCGGATTGAGCGGGCTGACCGTTCGCATACGCGACGGTGCGGGCGATGCGCAGCGCCGTTTGGACGGCGAGAATTTGGCGATGATGACCGATGGTTCGATCCCGGCTCGGCCTACGGCGTAGACGCCGATCGGATCGAACCATACGACCAGCCCCCGCCTCGCGCAGGTCATCGTGTCGCGCGTAGTTGTCGACAGGGCACGCTCGTCGAAAGCCCGCTGCCTAGCGATGTGGCGGTGATCCGTTCGTTTCTGGTGGGGCAGGCGGCATGGCACCGGCGGGTCAGCTTTGGAACACGATCGTCCGCGCGCCGCTCAAAAGAACACGATCTTCGAGGTGCAGGCGGACGGCACGGGCGAGAACCCTGCGCTCGATGTCGCGCCCCTTACGGACCAGATCGTCCGGCGAGTCGGCGTGGCTGATCTGTTCGACATCCTGGGCGATGATCGGACCTTCATCGAGATCGGCGGTCACGTAGTGCGCGGTCGCCCCGATCATCTTCACGCCGCGTTCGTGCGCCTGGTGGTAAGGCTTGGCGCCCTTGAATCCTGGTAGAAAGCTATGGTGGATGTTGATGCAGCGGCCCGCGAGATAGCCGGCGAGATCGTCGGACAGGATCTGCATGTATCGGGCCAGCACGATGAGGTCTGCGCCGCTTTCCTCTATGATGGCCTTGATCTGCGCTTCCTGTTGCGGCTTGGTCTCGCGGGTGACGGGTAGATGGTGATAGGGCAGGTCGCCCAGCAGTGAGGTCTTCAGATGATCGCGCGCATGGTTCGAAACGACGCCCACGACGTTCATCGCCAGTTCGCCGGTTCGCTGGCGATAGAGCAGGTCGCCCAGGCAGTGATCGAATTTCGAAACCAGCAGCAACACGTTCTTGCGCTCGTCAAGAGGTGCGATTTCCCACGTCATGGTGTGGTTGTCGGCCAGTTGCGAAAATGCTGAGGTCAGCGCCTGCATCGCGGCGGTGTCGACATCGAACACGATGCGCATGAAGAACAGGCCGGTCGCCGCTTCGTCGAATTGCTGCGCTTCAACGATGTTGCCGCCGCCGGCGGCAAGGCAACCGGCAACGGCCGCCACAAGCCCGGGCCGGTCGGCGCACGACAGCGTAAGGACGAACCGGTTTGTCATCTAAATCTCCATTTGAAAAAGCGGTGATGAAGGTGGCCGGGCGCGGGGGCTGGCGCCGCCCGGCGCGCTATCGCATCACCAGATAGTTGACCGGGTCGACGGTCGTTACCCGGACGGCCACCTTCACATCGGCGATCCCGCGCAAGACCATCCGCAATTCTTCGCACGCGGCGACGATCGACTCCCGAGTTCGCTCCGGCTTGGGCAAAATCTGCATCTCCACGGCGAACTGCGCCTGATCGGCAAGACCGGAAACCGGCACGATCGCCAGTTGGGCAAGATCGAGAGGGACCGCCAGCCTGTCGCAAAGCAGCGCGCGCATGGCGGGCAAGGCAGCGTGGAGTGCCTTGATAGTCTCCGTGCCCATCGCCTGATCGGCGAAGATCTTCATGTTCGGCATGAAAACACCCTTCACGAAACGCGCTGTGAAACCAATGCGACGGCGGCTATCGGCCACTGCCATATCGCCGGGCTGGCAGGGTGGCGAAACACTACCGCCCCCTCGCGCCGGCCCAGCCCTATGTCCGCATTGCCCGGGCCGCCCGTGGCTGGCCTGCCAATGCCGCCTACGCCTTCGACGCGTCGGCCTTGGTCGACGATCGGAACGGCATGGTCAGGACGAACCAGATGATCCCCGGCGTCAGGAGCGACAGGAGGTTGCGCACTTCTTCGGGACGCAGCCGCGCCGTCATCGGCATTGCGCCGTAGATCTTGCCGCGAATGACAAGATCGTTGCCCTCGCGCTCCAGTTCGCTGATCGCCATCAGCTCGCCCTTGTTGGCGTCGAAAATCTTTGCGGTCATTGTGCGACTACCTTGTCGAAGTTGATGCCTAGATCATCGCAGATCCTGATCGCCGTCGGCCGGCCGATTCCGAACACACCGCCACCGGGGTGCATGAACGGCCCGCACAGGTACAGGCGGTCCACGCCGGGCACGGCATATTGCGACAGTTCGGGGGTGGGGCGATATCCGCTGAGGTGGAAGAATTGCGAA
The DNA here is from genome assembly GCF_001634625.1 of Croceicoccus bisphenolivorans. Classification (GTDB taxonomy): domain Bacteria; phylum Pseudomonadota; class Alphaproteobacteria; order Sphingomonadales; family Sphingomonadaceae; genus Croceicoccus; species Croceicoccus bisphenolivorans. The sequence continues at coordinate 154,425 of NZ_LRSE01000002.1, forward strand.
CCCAGGCCGCCAGCGTCGCCATAGAGCATGCTGTTGGGCGACCACCGCGTCATGTCGAGCGGGGAATCGACCGTGCGCTGAAGAATATTGTCCTTCACGCCGGGTATGAAGTGGTCCAGCCGTTCGATCAGCCGGTCCGCGACCTGCTCCTTTATGCTGTCCCACTTCTGCGGCCCGCCGTCGGCCAGATTGTATGGCTGGAACGAGAGGACGTAGAGCAGCGCCTTGCCCTCGGGCTGGCGACCGGGCATCGCCATCGCCCCGCCGCTCAGCAGCGGATTGTCGAGCGAGGTTCGCCCGTGGCGCAGCGGATCATACGATTGCAGGTATTCGGTAAGGGTATTTGCAGAGACGAATTCGCCGAAACCGTCGGTTCCCTCTGTGCCGTCCGGCCCCTTGCGGTTGAGCGGCCGATCGAGCGCGGCGTCGATCTTGACGAGCGAGAACGGTGCAGGAAGCGTGCGCTTGGCGCGGGCGAGCACATCGGGCTCTATCCCGTCGACGAACCTGTCGAGGTGGTGCGGGTGGATCGAGGCGACGACGGCATCCCTGGCAACAAACTGCCGCCCGTCGGTCGTTTCCACGCCGGTTGCTCGTCCTCCGCTGGTGAGGACGCGGGCAACCTCGCAGTTGGTGATCACATCGCCGCCGTGATGTTCGATACACCGGGCCAGTGCGGTGGCCAGCATCCCGCTGCCGCCGATCGGCATGCCCACGCCATATTTGTGCGCGAAGGCGGGTGTCATGAGCATGGCGATGCCGGTGCCCATGTCATCGGGAAACTGCGGGAACCCTTCGGAGGTCAGCCGGAGCAGGTGGATTTTCAGCAGGTCACTCTCGAACAGTTCGTTCACGATCTGCAGCGGGCTGCGCAGCATATAGTCGATGACCCGGCGGCCATCCTCGCTCTGCTCCAGAATGCCCAGGAACACCGACATCGGCAGGGGCACAGTGAACATGCCTGCCACCACCATCGGCAGGATGCGCATGCCCCAGACGACGAATTCGCGGTAGGTTTCGGCATCTTTCAGCGAAAACTGCGCGATCTGATCGCACATCGCATCCAGATCGAGCAGATGATGCAAGGTGCGGTAATCGTCGAGGACAGTCGTTGCCATCGCGGGAGGGCGGAAATATTGCAGCCCGAACTGCGAGAGAAGGCCAAGCTCGTCGTTCAGGATCATCGGATTGGCTTGTGCCATCGCGTGCACGACCGAATGTTTGTCGTACTTGAAGCCGGGCGCATCGCGTTCCAGCGTCACGGCGCCGCCGCCGATAACGTCGTTGCGTTCCAGCACAGCGACTTTCTTCCCGGCCTTGGCCAGGTAGGCTGCCGCGCCCAGTGTGTTCTGGCCGCTGCCCATCACCACGATATCATAAGTTTCGGTCATGTCGCTCTCTGCATATGGATGGTCGTTGATCGAAGCGCTGGCCATTGGCCGCTTCGATCGGTTGCCCGTCATATGCCGCGCATCCGCTCTCTTTTTCTATTCCTGATTGGTCCCACGGTTTGATGGTACGCGTCGGACACAAAGAGATGTGGATGGGTTTCGCGCATCCGGGTGACGTAATTGTGCGGGGTCAGCCCGCGCAGGCATTTCAACTTGCGCTTGTAATTCAGCGTGAACAGAAAATGGGCGATATAGGTTTCGACATCTTCCAGGCTATCGTAAAGAAAGCCGAGCTTTCCGAATTCGCTTGGCGATCGCCCCTCACTGGTCAACCAGCCACCCTCAAGATGGTAGATCCTGTGAACGATGCGATAGTGCGCGCAGCGGTCCCCGAAAGCCTGGCTGGCGAAATGGCCGGTCGGCGCTTCGAGATAGCGGATCGGGTAAACGCTCTGGATGCGGCTGCTGGTGAATACGGTGTGGACCCGGTACGGGATGGCGGCGATCAGCGCGTCGAGAAATTTGACCGTTGTCGCCTTGCTCGTGCGTCTCACCAGATAAGTGAACGTGAATTTGCTGACGCGATCGGTCGCTGCGTAGAGGTAGAGCTTGCCTTCCGCAGTACGGATTTCCGTCAGAGAGAGAAGAAACATCCCGATCCGGGCGGCAGGGGGGCGCCGTTCCGCACCGTGGTCGATGTCGATCCTCGGCAATTGGCTGATGCCATGACGCTGAAAACAGCGATGCAGCGATGATCGCGTGAGGTGCGGGATCGATATCTGCAAAGCGTAAAGGCAATCGTCGAGCGGCAGCATGGCATGTCGCCGGAACGTGACCGCCATCGCTTCCTCTTCTACCGACAGCGAAGTGGAGCGCGGTTCGGCCGGGCCACGCTTCAGATCGTGGACGAATGCGCGCTTTTTCCATTTCGCAACTGTCTTGGGATTGATGCCATAGGTCTTGGCCAAGGCCCGGACACTGCGCGAACTGCGTTGAATTGCGTCGCGCTCTGCGGCGGTAGTGGCCTCGGCCATGTCCGGCATTCGTGCTATTTACCCATCCTCGTTTCCGGCACTCGTACAGTATTCGCATCCGCCATCCGTGTCATCGCGAACACATGCAAGGTCAGCGGTCATCTCACGCCGCGCAAACAAACCGGACAGAAGACCGGGCCCTGCCCGATCATTGTACCAACTCGATTCACCCCTTTACGCGCAAGAGTCATCCTATAATGCTGAATCTGCCACAGCCGCGTGAGCTTTCCGGTTCGAGCCTCCAGTCGACCAGACAAATTCGCCCTGATCATCCCGATCGGTATCACACCTGCTCAATCGCCAGCGCCAGCCCCATGCCGACTCCGACACACAAGGTCGCAAGGCCGCGTCGGCCGCCGGTCTTTTCGAGGTGATGAACCAGGCTCAATGCGATGCGCGCGCCTGACATGCCTAGCGGATGACCTAGTGCGATTGCGCCGCCGTTCGGGTTCACATGCGGTGCATCGTCGGCAAGGCCCAGGCCGCGGGTGACGGCAAGAGCCTGGGCGGCGAAGGCTTCGTTCAGTTCGATCGCGTCGAAATCGCCGATGGTCATGCCGAGACGGGCAAGCAGCTTGTTTGTCGCGGGCAAGGGGCCGATGCCCATCACGCGCGGTTCGACCCCGGCGCTGGCCATCCCCAGTATCCGTGCGCGCGGCCTGAGGCCGTGAGCCTTGGCGGCGGCTTCGCTGGCGACGATCATCGCCGCCGCGCCATCGTTGATGCCCGATGCGTTGCCAGCGGTGACGGTGCCTTCGGGGCCGAACAGCGGCTTTAGCCGGGCAAGCGTTTCGATCGTCGTGTCTGCGCGTGGGTGCTCGTCGGTATCGGCAATGCTCGTCTCGCCCTTCTGGCGCCCCGGCACGGTGACCGGCACGATCTCTTCCGCGAAGAAGCCGTTGCGCTGCGCGGCAGCGGTACGTTCCTGGCTGCGCAAGGCGAATGCGTCCTGATCGACGCGCGAAATGCGATGATCCTGTGCGACGTTCTCTCCGGTGCGCGGCATTGTCTCGGTGCCGTAAAGCGCGTCGAGCGCCGGGTTGACGAAGCGCCAGCCCATTGTCGTATCTTCCAGTTTTTGCCCGCGGCCAAAGGCAGTTTCGGCCTTGCCCATCACGAACGGTGCGCGGGTCATGCTTTCAACCCCGCCGGCGATCGCGACGTTAAGTTCGCCGGCGCCGATCGCCCGCGCCGCGGCGCCTACGGCGTCGAGGCCGGATGCGCAAAGGCGATTAAGCGTAACGCCTGGCACGTCGCACGGCAGGCCGGCGAGAAGCAGGCTCATCCGCGCGACATTGCGGTTGTCTTCGCCTGACTGATTGGCACAGCCATAGAACACCTCTTCGATGGCGACCGGGTCGAGCGTCGGATTGCGCTCGATCAGAGCCCGCAGCGGCACGGCGCCAAGGTCGTCGGCGCGCACTTGCGCCAGCATGCCGCCATAGCGGCCTATTGGGGTGCGGACGGCGTCGCAGATGAAAGCCGGGGTCATCTATATTCCTTTCAGGCGAGCGCGAGGGGCAGGCCGGTCATGCCGCGCAGATCGTCGAGGGTGAGGCCATCGATCATCTCGACGACGCGGGCGCCATCCGGGCCGAGTTCGAAGACCGCCCGGTCGGTGTAGACCCGCGAAACGCAGGCGATCCCGGTCAGCGCATAGCTACACCGCTCCACCAGCTTGCTCTGCCCATCCTTGGTCAGAAGCTCCATCATGACGAAAGTCTGCTTGGCTCCGATGGCAAGGTCCATCGCGCCGCCCACTGCCGGGATCGCACCAGGTTGGCCGGTATGCCAGTTGGCCAGATCGCCGGTTACCGAAACCTGGAATGCGCCAAGCACGCAGATGTCGAGATGCCCGCCGCGCATCATTGCGAAGCTGTCGGCATGATGAAAGTAGCAGCCCCCGGTAAGCAAGGTCACCGCTTGCTTGCCAGCGTTGATGAGGTCCCAATCCTCCTGCCCCTTTTCGGGCGCGGGCCCCATGCCGAGAAGGCCGTTCTCGCTTTGCAGGAAGATATCGCGGTCGACGGGCAGGTAATCGGCCACTTTGGTCGGCAGGCCAATGCCAAGGTTCACGTAGGCGCCTTCGGGAATGTCGCGGGCGACACGGGCGGCGATCTGGTCTCTGGTAAGCGGGTTCATGGCGATGCTTCCGTTCAGGCGGCGGTTGCCGTGGGGGCGACCAGTGGGGAGGGCTGTCCAATCTGGATCAGGCGCTGAACGAAGATGCCGGGGGTCACCACCGCTTCGGGATCGAGTTCGCCTAGCGGGACGACTTGCGCAACCTGGGCGATCGTGGCCTTGGCGGCCATTGCCATGATCGGCCCGAAATTGCGCGCCGTCTTGCGATAGACCAGATTGCCCCAGCGATCGCCGCGATCCGCCTTGATCAGGGCGAAATCGGCATGGATCGGATATTCCAGAACGTAGTTGCGTCCGTTGATGGTGCGCGTTTCCTTGCCTTCGGCCAGCAGTGTGCCGAACCCGGTTGGCGTGAAGATCGCGCCCAAGCCGGCGCCCGCCGCGTGGATGCGCGCGGCAAGGTTTCCTTGCGGCACCAGTTCCAGCTCGATCTCGCCGGCGCGGTAGCGCGCGTCGAAATGATGCGAATCGCTTTGTCGCGGGAACGAGCAGATGATCTTGCGCACCCGTCCGGCCTTGATAAGCGCGGCAACGCCCGTCTCTCCGTTTCCGGCATTGTTGTTGATGATCGTCAGGCCGCCGATGCCGCGCGCGATCAGCGCGTCGATCAGTTGGTCGGGCATCCCCGCGGTTCCAAAGCCGCCGATCATCACCGACGCACCGTCGAAGATATCGGCAACCGCCGCCTCTGCCGAGGCCATCGTCTTGTCCACCATGCGAATCTCCCTCTCCGGCAACCGGCTTCCATCTGATCTCTGAACCGGTTCGATCTTGTGTCAACCGATAAACATGATATTGTCCGATTATCGGTTACTTCAGGTGCGTGATGGATCAATTGCTTGATGCTGGGGGTGATCCCGAATTTATGACCTCTCTGGCGCGCGGGCTGGCGGTGCTGCGCTGCTTTGCCGACGAGCAGCAGCCCATGACAATCGCTCAGGCCAGCCGCCTGACTGGGCTCAGCCGTCCATCTGTGAAACGGTGCCTGCACACGCTGGTTCGCTTGGGGTATGCCGTGCAAAATGGCGTGCAATATTCGCTGCGGCCCAAGGTCCTGGCGCTTGGCCATGCCTATTTGTCGTCGAGCAGCCTGGCGATGCGCGCCCAGCCGCTGCTCGATCAGCTGCGTGACGATTTGGGCGAATCCTGCTCTCTAGGCGTGGTCGAGGAGGACGAGGTTTACTACGTGGCCCGCGCCGAAGTTTCGCGCATCATGTCGATCGCGTTGCGCGTCGGCAGTCGCGTGCCGCTTTACTGCACGTCGATGGGCCGCGTCCTGCTGGCCGGGCAGAGCCGGGCGGAGCAGGAGGCCTATTTGCGACGGACCGATCTTGTGGCGCTCACCGGCGCCACTGAAACCGATCCCGCTGCGCTTCTCGCCATCCTCGCCAAAGTGGCCGATGAAGGTCACGCCATCGTGGATCAGGAACTGGAGGCGGGCTTGCGCTCTGTGGCAGTGCCGGTGATTGCCAAGGGTGGCGTTCACGCCGCGATCAACATTGGCGTCGCAGCCGGGCGGGTCGGGTTGACCGAACTGCGCACCCGTTATCTGCCTGCCCTGAACCGGGTGGCGCGCGACCTGGCGGCGATCATATGAGGCGCGTCGGCCACCTCGCTGCTCAGGCCACCCGGCCTCGCGCCGGGCTCCATCGCCGCCCGGCGCGGTATATATGTGGTATATATGTTGTGAGATCGTCGTAACCGCTTGAAGAGCCGAATGACGGCCGGCGGGAAACGGTGCTCCTCGAACGAAATGTATTTTGTGCCGGTTCCACAGGCGGAGACAGTTCAGCGTTAGACTGATGGCACTTCATTTGAGGCAATACCTTTGCAAAAAAAAAATCCGACGGGCAAAAGGAAGGGTAAGCCCACCAAAAGCTCAATAAGGACGAAGCATTGACCACTGATCCGCAAGCTGAGATTCTGCATGGTGCGGATCAGCACAAGCCTGGCCCGCCGCGGCCACAGCATATCTGGTTTAAGTTCCAGCGTGCGCGCGACAGGCTGGCGGCCCAGTTTCGCCGGGTGTTCGATCCTTTCAATCTGACCGATCCGCAGTGGCGCGTTCTGCGTGCTCTCAGTGTTGCCGGAGAGCTCGACACAATGACGCTGGCGGATCGCGCCTTTCTGCTCAGCCCCAGCCTTTCACGCATTCTGCGTGATCTGCTGGCGCGCAATCTGATCGAGCGATGCGTGGATGCTACCGATGCCCGACGGTTCTTCTACATGCTGACCGCAGATGGGCATGATATGGTTCGTCGCGTTCAGCCGCGCTTTCAGCCGATCTATGACCGTATATCGGAAGAGATGCCCGAGGCTGACATCGTGCAGCTCTGCGAATTGCTCGACCGGATGTCGGCCATTCTCGTACGCGATATCGTGCTCGACGATGCGGTCCTGGAACCCGCGGAGAAGTAGGTTCACCACGTAAACGCAAACGGTTTGACACAAAAACTTAATGTGTTAAGTTTTCTGTATCGAGGGCAGACGGCGATTCACGAATTGTCGGTTTTCCCTGCCCGAACGCGCGGTCGCCACCGCGCGCCAGCATCCGGAAGACAGGAGCCGTAAATGGTGAATTGCTTGGGTCGTGCAAGGGCGATTGCCTTTGCCTTGTTCTCTTCGGCTTCGATACTTGCCGTGACGCTGCCGTCAGCCCACGCGGCGGATATGAAGCAGCCAACTGCCGAAGAAGGGCCGGCCGCGCAGACTGCGGCGATGGAAACCCAAACCGGCAAAGTGCGGCGCATTACGGTTGACGGGAAAGTTATCACGTACCGGGCAAGTGCGGGCACCCTGATCATCAGCGATGATGCCGGCAAGCCAACTGCGACGATGTTTTACGTGGCTTATACCAAGGAGGGCACCGACGCGAAGGATCGACCGGTGACGTTCCTGACCAATGGCGGGCCGGGTTCGGCAAGCCTCTGGCTCAACATTGGCGGCTTCGGACCGTTGCGTGCGCCCACCGCTACGCCCCGCGCCACCTTGCCTGCGCCATATCGCGAACAGGAAAATCCCTTCACCCTACTTGGCGAATCGGATTTGGTGTTCCTGGATGCCATCGGTACCGGCTATTCGCGCACCATCGGCGATACTCCGGTCAACGCCTACTGGGGCGTGGATCAGGATATCGACGCCTTTGCGCGTGGCATCACCCGCTACATTACAAAGTTCGATCGCTGGAATTCCCCGAGGTTCCTGTTCGGCGAGTCCTATGGCACGACGCGCTCCGCTGGGCTGGTTTACAAGCTCCAGAATCAGGGGCTTGATTTCAACGGTGTCATCCTGCTGTCCACGCTGCTGAATTTTGGTACGGGTTTTCAGGGCAGCGACATCGATGCAATCAACTTCGTGCCTACGCTGGCGGCAACAGCGTGGTATCATAACCGCTCTGCCAGCCATCCGGCAGATCTGGATGCCTATCTTGCGCAAGCACGGGAATTCGCCTTCGGCCCTTATGCTTCGGCGCTGCTGAAAGGTGACAGTCTTTCGGCCGAAGAGGAAGATAGCGTCGCGCGCCAGCTCGGCGGGTTCACCGGTCTTTCGGTCGAGTTCCTCAAGAAGAACCGCCTGCGGGTCGGCATGGAGCAGTATCGTAACGAACTGCTGCGCGATCAGGGCATCATCATCGGTCGGTTCGATACGCGCTTTACGGCCCCGGCATCATTTGCCTCCGGTGACGGCGCTTTCGATCCTGCGACCAACGACGCCGCGACGGCTGGTGTGACCAGTGCGCATCTTTCGCTGTTCCGCCAGCATCTGGTCCGCGACATCGGCTATACCAGCGAATTGCATTACCGTCCGCTCTACAATGCCGTGATCGAGCCGCAGTGGGACAACCGGCACAAGGCGCCGGGCATTGACCGGCCTTTGCCGTTCGCGAACACCGGGCTGGATCTGGCCGGAGCGTTGCAGCGCAATCCCAATCTCAAGGTGCTGGTCATGGGCGGCGTCTATGATCTTGCGACGCCTTACGCCGGCGCGGAATACGATATCTCGCAGCTTTATCTCACGCCCAACCTGCGTCAGAATATTCGGTTCGCGCATTACCGTTCCGGTCATATGACTTATGTCGACGATACGGCCTCGGCAGAGATGAAGGCCGATCTCGAAAAGTTCTACAGCTGGGCGATGCAGCGGTGAGGGGGGCTGTATTCGCCCCGCGCGCTGCCGCCGCGCTTGCGCTGTTTGCCGCCGCTCTTGCACCAGCGGCGGTTCATGCGGAAGCGATCAGGCGGGAGGCCGACACGCCCGCGGCCGAAATCCGCCCGCCCATTGCGGAGCGCAGGGTTGATACCCGCCATAGCGTAGCCGTTGACGGCCGCACGATAACCTATACGGCCAGCGCCGGAACCCTGACCCTGCGCGATGGGGAAGGGCTGGCGAAGGCGAGCATGTTCTATGTCGCCTATGTGGCGGATCGACCCAAAGGTGCACCTGAACGGCCCGTGACGTTCCTCTATAATGGCGGCCCCGGTTCATCGTCGATCTGGCTGCACATGGCGTCGTTCGCGCCGGTGCGGGTGCCGGTGGGAATTGATGCGGGGCCTGGCACCGCGCTACGCCTCGCGCCCAATCCCGCAACGCTGCTGGGACAGACCGACATGGTCTTCCTTGACGCGATCGGCACCGGCTATTCCGATGTCTTTGATCCCGAGGAAGGCAAATCCTATTGGGGGCATGATCCGGATTCGGCGTCCTTCACCCAGGCGATCCGTCGTTATCTCGACATCAATGGCCGCTGGCAGTCTCCGAAATACCTGTTCGGCGAGTCCTATGGCACGACGCGGTCCGCGATTACCGCGCTGATGTTGCACAAGGCAGGTGTGCAACTGGACGGGATCATCCTCATGTCCTCCATCCTGAATTTTGCCCAGCATGCACCCGGACTCGACCGGATGGCGATCAACCAGGTGCCGACTTATGCGGCATCCGCGTGGTATCACGGGAAAGTGGATCGCGGTGTGAGCCTGGACGCACACGTCGAAAAGGCACGGCGATTTGCAAGCGGTCCCTACACGCTGGCTTTGGCCAAGGGCCACGATCTTCCCGATGCCGAGCGCGATGCAGTGGCCGCGCAGATGGCGGCGCTTACGGGGCTGTCGGTGGATTATCTGGTTCAGTCACAGCTGCGCGTCATGCCGGACCGGTTTCGCAAGGAACTGCTTCGCGGCGAGGGCAGGGTGCTAGGCGAACTCGATACCCGCTTCACGGGTTACGAAAGCGATGACGCTGCGTCAGACACTTCGACGGATCCCGCAGGTGATGCCATCAAGGGGCCGGTGATTTCGAGCTTCCTGACTTACGTGCGCAAGGATCTGAATTATCGGACTGACCAGCCATATCATGTGTCCAGCCCTAAGAACCTGTTGGGGATCTGGGACTGGAGCCACGTACCACCAAGGGGCGAGAAGCAGAACGCGATGGCCGACGTTGCGCTGGACCTTGCCGAGGCCATGCGCCGCAATCCCGAAATGCGTGTGTTGGCGCTGAACGGGTATTATGACCTGTCAACGCCGTTTTTCGCGACCGAATATGACCTTTCCCACATGCTGCTGCCGAAAGCGCTGCGCGGAAACCTGACAGAGCATTCTTATGCCTCAGGCCACATGATTTACCTCGATCCGCAATCGTTGCAGCAGGTTCACAACGATGTCTCGGCGTTCCTGACCAGGCGCTCGGGCGGTTGATCCGTCCGACATTACCCTGTGTTCGCGCCGGTTAATGGGCGCGCGCACTTGCGGAAAGGCAGCTGCGGATCTGGCATCCGCTTATGCCTTCTCGCCATCGATATCACACGCGAATTACAGCATTTGGGAGCTTGATCAGGTGGACTATACGCTCAAGCCTGGGGCATGTCTGATCGACGGTGAATGGGTCGCCGGTCATGATGTGCGGGCGGTCACCAATCCTGCCGATGACAGCATCGTGGGCCGCGTTCCCTGGCTTGGTGCGGAGGCTGCGCAGCATGCGGTTGCAGCGGCTGAACGGGCCCTGCCGGCCTGGCGTGCCCGCCCGGCTGCCGACCGTGCCGCGATCCTGATGCGTTTCCACGCGTTGATCCTGTCCAACGAACAGGTGCTGGCCGAAATCCTGACGGCGGAGCAGGGCAAGCCGTTGATGGAAGCGCGCGGTGAAATCCGTTATGCGGCCAGCTTCATCCAGTGGTTTGCCGAAGAGGGTAAGCGCGCCTACGGCGATGTCATTCCCTCTAACGATCGCGACAGGCGCATCATCGTTTTGAAGCAGCCTGTTGGCGTCGTGGCGGCGATCACGCCCTGGAACTTTCCGGCCGCTATGGTCACGCGCAAGATTGGCCCCGCGCTGTCCGCAGGGTGCACGGTCGTGCTGAAGCCTGCCGAGCAGACGCCGATGACGGCGTTGGCGCTTGGTGTGCTGGCGCAGCAGGCCGGGGTTCCAGCAGGTGTGCTCAACATCGTCTGCGGCGATCCGCGGGAAATTGGCAAAGTGCTGACTGATAGTCCGGTGGTGCGCAAGCTCACATTCACCGGATCCACCGAAGTGGGGGCATTGCTCTATGCCCAATGTGCCCCGGGGATTAAGAAGCTGAGTCTCGAACTTGGCGGCAACGCACCGTTCATCGTTTTCGACGATGCCGATATCAATGCGGCCGTGGAAGGCGCCCTGCTTTCCAAGTTCCGCAATGCGGGCCAGACCTGTGTTTGCGCCAACCGCTTCTATGTGCAGGCCGGCGTTCACGATCGCTTTGTCGCGGCCTTTGCCCAAGCTGCGGGCGATCTTGTGGTCGCTCCTGGCAACGAGCCCGGAGCTGTGGTCGGCCCGCTGGTTGATGACGCGGCGGTGGCCAAAGTGCGTGCGCATGTGTCCGATGCCGTGGCACAGGGCGCCAGCATCATGACCGGAGGGGATCTGTCCGATCGCGGCGGACGATTTTTCCGCCCTACTGTGCTGGCCGGTGTACATGGCGGCATGGAGGCCGCTCAGCATGAGACCTTCGGACCACTGGCGCCAGTAATACGCTTCGAAACCGAGGAAGAAGTGATCGCGCAGGCCAACGCTACGCCGTTCGGGCTCGCTGCCTACTTCTATTCCCGTGATATCGGGCGTGTGTGGCGCGTGGCAGAAGCGATTGAGGCCGGGATGGTTGGCGTCAACACGGGCCTGATTTCGACCGAAGTCGCACCTTTCGGCGGGATCAAGGCTTCGGGGCTGGGGCGAGAAGGGTCTCGCTATGGGCTCGATGACTATCTGGAAATCAAGACCGTGAGTCTGGCGTTATGACCGTCGGCGGAAGCGCAGTCTGTCAGCAAGTGGCAGTGCGGAGGCTCTGAGTTTAATCGGGGTCGGCACTTGCAAAACATGTGAAATAAATATATAACACGTTAAATGATTTTTGGGCGGGCAAAACCGCAGAAATACAGCGTGTTGGTCGAAGGGAATGATCATGCTGAGTGCATATTCGATGCCGGAGGGGCAATTCGATGCGGATCTGACCAGGGTCGGGCGCGGAACGCCGATGGGCGAACTGTTGCGCCGTTATTGGCATCCGGTTGGTCTGGTCGAGGATGCCGGCGCAACGCCGCGCCAGATCCGCGTGCTGGGCGAGGATTTGATACTGTTTCGGGACGGCACCGGGCGGCCGGGCCTGCTGCACCCCCGTTGTGCGCATCGTGGATCGTCTCTGCTCTATGGTCGCACGGAAGAGCGGGGTATCCGCTGCTGCTACCACGGCTGGCTTTTCGACGTGGAGGGCAACTGCCTTGAACAGCCCTGCGAACCGAAGCAGGGCGCGGCATCCTGTTCCAAGGTGCAGCAGCCCGGCTATCCGGTTGAGGAGCGCTACGGCCTGATATTCGCGTACATGGGTCCGCTTGAGCGCAAGCCGGTGCTGCCCCGTTACAATGTGCTGGAAGATCTGGAGCCCGGCGAGATCATCGAGGCGGACGATACCAGCATTGGCAGCGGCGGTCCGGTGATCGTGCCGTGTAACTGGCTTCAGCACTATGAAAACGTGATGGACCCCTTTCATGTGCCGATCCTCCACGGGTCTTTCAGTGGTCCGCAGTTCAATGCGCAGATGGGCCTGATGCCGGTGGTCAAGTTTAGCGAGACCGACCGGGGCATCCTGAGCGTGCAGCGCCGTGAACTGGGCGAAGGCAAAGTGCACAGGCGTGTTACGGAGGCGGTGTTGCCGACGGTGCGGGCCGTTGCCAGCCCGCGTGCCAAGAGGGACGGACCGTGTACCCTGCTGGGCTGGGTCATGCCGATCGATGATACCCATTTCCGCATTTATTCGGCGGGCCGGGTGACGGAACCGGGGTCGCTCAAGACCATTCGCACGCATCACAACGGCAAGCTCTGGCGGGATCTCACGCCGGAAGAGCATCGCGACTTTCCGGGCGACTACGAAGCGCACGTCAGCCAGGGCGACATCACGCTGCATTCTGCCGAACATCTTGTGACGTCCGATCGCGGTATCGGCATGCTGCGCAGGATGTTCCGCCAGCAGGTGCGGGCAGTTGCGGAGGGGCAGGACCCTATCGGCACCGCGTTTGATCCTGCCGCAATCCTGGTGGAACTCGATGCGGGCACGGAAGTGGTGGATGCAGGAGCGGCCGATGCGTGAGATTCCAGGCGGCTTCATCGACGGGCATTGGGTGAATAGCGAGGCGCCGGGCCGCATTGCGATCATCAATCCGGCCAACGGCCAGGCAATTGGCCATGCGCCTGCTGGCTGCGAGACCGATGTGGCCAAAGCGGTAGTCGCCGCGCACGGGGCTTTCGCTGGCTGGGCGTCCACTCCTGTGGCGGAGCGGATCGCCATCCTGCGCCGCGCGCGTGACGGAATCTCCAAGCGCAGCGATGAGATCGCCGCGCTGATCACGCAGCAGATGGGTACCCCAATTTCGTTTTCGAAAGCGGCACAGATCGGTCTGCCCTTGCGTAACTTCGACGTGACTCTCGCCGCGATGGAAGAAATCGCGGGAGAAGAAGTGACGCTAGGCCGGTCGCGCATATTTCGTGATCCGGTCGGAGTTGTCGCTGCGATCACGCCGTGGAACTTCCCGCTGCACCAGATCGTCGCCAAGGTCGTTCCCGCCTTGCTGGCGGGTTGCACCGTAGTTCTCAAGCCAAGCGAACTTACGCCGTTCGATGCTGCGGTGTTCGCCGAAATCCTGAATGATGCCGGGGTTCCGGCAGGTGCGTTCAATCTCGTATTCGGCGGCGCTGAAACGGGCGCGGCGCTGGTTGAACACCCCGGCGTTGATATGATCAGCTTCACCGGCTCGACACGGGCCGGGCGGTCCATCGCGGCGATCGCGGGCGGCAGCCTCAAGAAGGTGTCGCTCGAACTCGGCGGCAAGTCGGCCAATATATTGCTTGACGATGTCGATTACGAAAAGGTGGCCCCCGCCGCGCTGCAGCAGTGCTTTGTCAATGCGGGGCAAACCTGTGCAGCGCTGACGCGGCTGATCGTGCCGCGGCAGCACAAGGAGCGCGTCGAACAGCTGGTGGGGCAGCTTGCCGATGGCTGGCAGCCCGGTGATCCGGATCTTCCGGATACACGGATGGGACCAATGGCTTCGTTCGTGCAGCAGGGCCGGGCAAAGCGCATGGTTGCGGCGGCGGTGAAGGAAGGCGCGCGAATCGTCTCGAACGGCGCAGAGCTTCCGGAAGGCCTAAACGCCGGTGCCTACATGACTCCGGTCGTACTCAGCGACGTCGATTCCGACATGGACATCGTGCGCGATGAAGTGTTCGGCCCGGTGCTGTGCATCCTTGCCCATGATGGCGACGAGGACGCCGTGCGCATAGCCAATGACAGTGAATACGGCCTCTCCGGCGGCGTCTGGTCTGCCGACGAGAACAGGGCCTTTGCAGTCGCCCGGCGGATTCGCACCGGACAGGTCGTTATCAACGGCGCGATGCTGGACCTGGAAGCACCCTTCGGCGGCGTCAAGCAGTCCGGGCTGGGGCGTGAATACGGACGTCACGGCATTGAGGAATTTTTCAATCTGAAAGCGATCACGCGTCCATGACGCGGCGAGGCGAGGTTTACGCATGAACGACTATGGCAATCCGCTCACCCACGTGGTTTCGATCCCGCCCTATCCACCCGGGCGGCCGACCGATGCCGTCGCGCGCGAATTCGGCCTCGATCCCGCGAGCATCGTGAAGCTTGCATCGAACGAGAGCCCGCAAGGCGTTGCGCCCGGCGTCATCGCGGCTCTGGCTGCGGTGGATTCGATGTCGCACATCTATCCGGATTTCGATTGCTATGATTTGCGCCACGCGATTGCTGCAGATGTGGGCATGGAGCCGGATCAGGTCCTTCCTGGCGCGGGGTCGAGCGAGATCATCCTGCTGGCGGCTCGCGCCTATCTGGATGCAACGCGCAAGGCGGTCATCCCGCAATACGGGTTCCAGTCGTACGAAGGCGCGGTGCGGTCCGTCGGCGCGACGCCGGTGTTCGTGCCGGTAAAGGACTGGGTGCCCGATATCGACGCGATGCTCGCCGCCGTCGACGAAGATGTCCACCTCGTCTATCTCGCGTCGCCTAACAATCCGACGGGCACGGTGCTGCCGCGTGCAGAGATCGAACGGTTCGCGCAGGCGCTGCCGCCGCATGTCGTGCTGGTGCTCGACGAGGCTTATCGCGAGTTCCTGGCGCCCGAGGATCGTCCCGACATCGCGCGCCTGTTCCAGATACGCCGCAATCTGATCGTGATGCGCACTTTCTCCAAGATTCACGGGCTGGCAGGCCTGCGTGTCGGCTATGGTCTGGGCGACAGTGCGCTGCTGCAAATCCTGCGCAGGCTGCAGCTACCCTTTTCGGTCAGCGCCCAGGCGCAGGCTGCGGCGATCGCATCGCTTGACGATCCTGCCTTCACCGAACGCAACCGGATCGAAAACCACAGCGAACGGGCGCGTGTTGCGGCCGCGCTCGAAACGGCGGGCATTCGGATACTGCCTTCGGGCGGCAACTTTCTCCTGCTGGATGTTGGCGACGGCGCGATGGTCAGCCGCGAGCTGATGCGGCGTGGCGTGATCATTCGTCCTGTCGGCAACTACGGTCTGCCGTCTTGGATCCGTACCACGATCGGCCTCCCGCGCGAGAACGATGTGTTCCTTGGCGCGCTGAACGAAGTTCTGCGCACGGCCAGCTGAGCCGCAGCCCCTTCCAGCTCCTGATATCGAAAGACCCGAATGACAAATTATCAAGCCGTTGAGCGAACCGGCGGGCAGGCCCTCGTCGCACAATTGATCGAAGAGGGCGTCGAAAACGTTTTCGGCATTCCCGGTGTCCAGCTCGATTGGGCGGTGGAAGCGCTGCGCGAGGCGCAGGATCGCATTCGTTTCGTCGTCCCGCGCCATGAACAGGCTGCGTCCTACATGGCCGATGGTTATGCGCGTTCGACCGGGCGCGAAGGCGTGTGCATGGTCGTGCCCGGACCGGGCGTGCTGAATGCTCTTTCGGGGATTTCCACGTCGTTGGCCTGTAATTCCCGTGTGCTCATGATCGCCGGCCAGATCACGTCCACGAAGATAGGCAAGGGTTTTGGTCTGTTGCATGAGCTGCCTGACCAATCGGGCGTGCTCAAGTCGTTGACCAAGTGGCATGGCATCGCGACGCGGCCCGAGGATATTCCGGGGCTGGTGCATGAAGCGTTCGTGCAGTTGCGTTCGGGGCGGCCCCGCCCCGTTGCGATCGAGTTGCCGCCCGACGTGCTGGAAGCGAAGGCCGAAATCGGTATCCTTCCCCGCGCGCCGGAAAACAGGACCATGCCCGATGCGGACCAGATCGCACAGGCGGCTGCCCTTCTGGCCGATGCGCGTCTCCCGGTAATCTATGCCGGTGGCGGTGTCATGGCTTCGGGCGCGGCGGAGGCCGTGCAGGCGCTTGCCGAGCGTCTTCAGGCGCCAGTGCTGATGACCGAGGGCGGGCGCGGTACGTTGGACGACAGGCACCCGCTGGCGTTGACCAGCCTTGGTGGCCGCGTGTTGCTGCCGCACACCGATGTCTTGCTGGTGGCGGGCAGCCGTTTCGTGGACGGGATCGCACGTCCCGCTTTCGCGAGTGAGGACTGCCGGATCGTCTACCTGAACATCGAAGCGCAGGACATGGCGGGGCCGAGGCAGGGGGGGCTGGCGATCGAGGCTGATGTTCGCGCGGGCATCGAAGCCCTGCTCGATGCGCTCCCCGCAGGGCTCGAAGCCCCGAGCCGGAGCGACACTGTCGCTGCGGTGCGGCAATGGTGCGAGACCCAAGTCGCCGCCATCGCTCCGCAGACGGACTACGTTGCAGCGCTGCGCAGCACGATGGACGACAAGGATATCCTGGTGAGCGAACTGACGCAGGTCGGTTACTACGCCAATATCGCGTATCCTGTTCATGCAGCACGCACGCTGATCACGCCGGGCTATCAGGGTACGCTTGGTTATGGTTTCAACACCGCGCTCGGCGTTGCGGTGGGCAATCCCGGACAGCGCGTCGTTTCGCTTAACGGCGATGGCGGCTTCGCGTGGGGGATGCAGGAACTGTCGACGCTGGCGCGCGACGAGCTTAATCTCTCGCTGATCGTGTTCGTGGACGGCCGCTATGGCAATGTCCACCGTATCCAGAAGCGTACGTTCGGACAAACCTTTGTAACCGAGCTACGCAATCCGGATTTTATGAAGCTGGCAGCAGCCTATGACATTCCGGCGGAAGCCGTCGATACTCCGGATGGGCTGGCGCATGCGCTCAGAACTGCCCGGGAGCGTGGCGGACCAGCGCTGATCGCGGTGCATGTGGAAGAGATGCCCAGCCCCTGGGCGCTGATCCATCCGTTCGTGCCGCCGCCAAGCCCTCCTCCGCCGAACCCGCTGGGTTGAGCCAAGGAAAAGTAGAGCAACATGAAGGGTCCGGGAACAAGCGGTATGAATGAACAAAAGGCAGACAGCGGTCGCGGTCAGACCACGTCCGGATACCGTTATGGTTGGTATACCACGGCAGTGCTGATGGTGGCATATACCTTCTCGTTCCTCGACCGCCAGATTCTCAATCTCATGGTGGGCCCGATCAAGGCGGATCTGGGCATAAGCGATTTGCAGTTTGCCATTCTGACGGGCGGCGCGTTCGGGATTTTCTACACGATCATGGGGTTGCCGATCGGCTGGTTGGCCGACCGCTATCCGCGCAAGTGGATCATCTCGGGCGGGATTGCCGCGTGGAGCCTGATGACCGTGCTATGCGGTCTCGCGCGGACATTTCCGCAGCTTGTGCTGGCACGCATCGGCGTCGGCGTGGGAGAGGCGACGTTGTCGCCTTCGGCGCATTCAATGCTGTCGGACCTGTTTGACAAGACGCGCCTGCCCAAGGCGATGAGCCTGTACACGATCGGCATCTATATCGGCGCGGGGATCGCGATGATCGTCGGTGGTACCGTGGTGGGAATGATCGACCGGACGCCGGACATCGTGTTGCCCGTGCTTGGCCACATGCGGTCATGGCATCTGGTATTCATTGCCGTTGGATTGCCGGGGCTGTTGGTTGCCTTGTGGGTGACTACCTTGCGCGAACCCGAGCGCGTGCTGAGACATGACGAAACCCCGGAATCCGCTACGCAAGGATTTTCTCTGCGACGCATTTGGGGTTTCCTGGCCGATCAGCCGCTAATGTCGGTTTCGCTGTTCCTTGGTGCCGCGACTTTTTCGGTTCTCAGCTATACCGACAACTGGTTTCCCGAACTTTTCATCCGCAGCTGGGGTTGGGGGGCGCAGCGCACCGGGCTGGTGATCGGGTCCGTGTCGCTTGTCGCGGGGCCGCTGGGCATGCTGGCCGCGGGCTGGTGGTCCAGCCGGATGATCGAACGGGGGCAAGTGGACGGGTGTCTGCGGCTTACGGCTTATGCAGCCGCGGCGATCGCTGTGCCGGCGGTTTTGATGCCGCTGATGCCCAACCCCGTGCTGATGGCCATTCTCGTTGTGCCGATCAAGTTTTTCGGTGGTTTCACGCCTGTTCTTATCCCTGCCGCAATCCAGATGATTGCGCCGGTCGATCTACGAGCCCAGCTTGGCGCCTTCTTTATGTTCACGGTCGGCATCGTCGGTGTTTCGTTCGGCCCGATCCTGCCGGCGGTGCTCACCGATTATGTGTTCAAAGACGAAATGGCACTCCATTTCTCGCTTGCGCTTACGTCGGCTGTCGTGGCGCCTCTGGCTTTCTTGCTGCTGTGGGTTGGCATGCGTCAATACCGGGCACGTCTTGAGGCACTTGAAGCGGGCACCGCAATCTAGGCTAGGCGCAGCGCGATTCGCTGAAGACACTTTATGCAGGCTGTTTTGACCACAGCTGGCATGAAATCACTAAAAACAACTAATATCAATGAGATAAATCTCATAACAACCTGATATTTATCACGTTAAACTATCTTGCAGTAAAAATATAACGTGTTAATCTATTTCAATCTGGTGACGGTTCAGCCACGGGAATGTCATCCGTGGGGCAGATCGCCAGATCCAGTTTCAACGATACCGCCAGCGCCACCGCGCGACGAAAAAAAGGGGGGTAAAATGAACTTGAGACAGTCACTTGGCGTTCTGATGACAGGTGCGGCATGCATCGCTGTTCCGGCCTATGCGCAGTCTGCACCGGAAGCTGCAGATTCCAACGAAATCGTGGTGACCGCGCTAAAGCGGGAAAACCAGAAGATCCAGGACGTGCCGTCGAGCATTGCCGTGCTGGGTCAAGAGCAGCTTGAAACGCGCGGCGTAGCGGAGTTTTCCGACTTTGCCCGCAGTGTGGCGGGCCTTAATTTCATCGACAGCGGTGCCGGCGACAAGCGTTATATCCTGCGAGGCATCAATGCCGCAGGTGAAGCGCAGACGGCGGTTTACTACGACAATATCCCGATGACCGGTATCGGCGGCGCGGCGACCGATTTTGGCGGCCGCCAGCCGGACCTCCAGCTCTACGACGTAAAGCAAATCGAAGTGCTGCGCGGTCCGCAGGGAACGCTCTACGGCTCGAACTCGCAGTCCGGCGTAATCCGTTTCGTGACCAACAAGGCGGATCCCGGCGAGTTGGCCGGTTCCGCCCAGGGTGAGCTTTCGACGACCAAGGATGGTGGCGAGAATCTGGCGATCCGCGCCATGGTCAACGTGCCCATCGTGAACGACGTTCTGGCGGTGCGTGTCGTAGGCTACACCGAGGACTACTCCGGGTTCGTGGACAACATCTACCGCGACGAGAAGGACTTCAACGATACCCGGCGCGAAGGTATCCGCGCCAGCGTTGCGCTGACGCCGGATGACCGGACGACCATCACTGGGCAGTACTTCTATCAGAATTTGAAGACCGGCGGTCGTGCTTACACGCGCCCCTATGACATCTGGATTCCGACCAGCGATACCGAAAACGGTAACTTCTTCCCGGCTGCCGGCGAACGCGCCGTTTCCCAGATTGGCCGCGAGGAGCGCCGCGACGAGGTGAATATCTACGCGCTGACCGCAGAGCGCGATATCGAATGGGCAACCGTGACGGCGTCCGGCTCGTATCTCGACCGCAGCGTGATCGACAACACCGACAATGGCCCGTCGTTCCGTTATTTCGAATATCTGCAGCGCATCGGCGAGTTCCCTGAGGTAGATATCCCGGCGGGTAGCATTTCTTACGCACCGCAGCAGTCGGAAATGTGGTCTGGCGAGCTGCGCCTGGCAACCAAGCTGCCGGGTTCGGTGAACGGCGTTATCGGCGTGTTCTATTCCGATCGCGACAACAGTTTCATGACCTCCACCACCGTTGTCGATCCGGTCACCGGTCGTTCGGACTTCACGCAAGATTTCATTTCCCAGCGCAAGTTCGACGACAAGACCAAGGATCTGGCAGTATTTGGCGAAGCGACCGTGGACATCACCGATCGTCTGTCGGTGACCGGTGGCGCCCGCTGGTTCCAGACCAAGCGTTCGCTTGTTTCGGAAACGATCGTGCCCTTTTTCGGACTGGGGGCGCCGGGAACGACGTCGGCCAAGGCCAAGAACACCGACGCCATCTTCAAGGGCGTTGTCTCTTACAAGGTCACCCCCGATGCGCTGGTCTATGCACAGTACGCCGAAGGCTACCGTTCGGGCGGCACCAACGCTTCATCGTACTCGGGCGTTCCGGCGCAATATGATCCGGACTCGACCGTCAACTACGAGATCGGTGCCAAGACGAGCTGGCTGAACCGCGCGCTCACGCTGAATGTCGCTGCCTATCTGATCGACCTCAACAACCTGCAGGTAGAGCAACGCTTCGGGCCGGGTGGCGCTTTCTCGGGCGTGGGCAATATCGAAGGCAGTGCGGCCCGTTCCAAGGGTGTCGAAGTCGATCTGACCGCACGGCCGTTCTACGGGACGACGCTGGTGTTCGCAGGCAATTACACCGACGCCAAGTTGACGCGGGATATCGGTGAGCTCGGCAATGACGCCCTGAAGGGTACGCGTCTAACACGCGTTCCCAAGGTGAACTTCAGCGTGTCCGCCGATCAGGAGTTTCCTGTTTCGGATACGGCGGATGGCTCGGTCGGATTCTCTGTCAGCCACACCGGCCGCATCGAAAACAGCTATTACGACAGCGATTTCAACCTGCCGACCAAGGCATACACTCTGGTGGATGTGCGCGGTCAGCTGCGCTTCGAACACTTCCGCCTCGACCTCTATGCCAACAACTTGTTTGACAAGGCGGCCCAACTGACGGTGTTCAACACCATCAACGATCCATACGTCGTTTTGGCCAACAGGCCGCGCACGATCGGCGCACGCTTCAGCTTCGACTTCTGAAGCATGCAATGGATTGGCCGGCTCGGAAGTCTCTTCCGGGCCGGTTCCGTTTCTACCCGGGAGTTTTACAATGCGCCGTCCTTTCTTCATGTTGCCCTGCCTGCTGTCGATTGCTGCGCCGGTGGCGGCTGAAGATATGACCGCTCAAGTGCGGTCACGCGCCGATCAGGTAGAGGCGAAGGTCATCGCGTGGCGCCGCGACATTCATGAACATCCCGAACTGGCGAACCGTGAGTTCCGGACGTCCTCGCTGGTCGCGCGGCATCTGCAGGCTCTGAAATTCGATGAAGTGCGTACGCAAGTGGCGCATACCGGCGTGATTGGCGTTCTGAAGGGCGGAAAGCCGGGGCCTGTGATCGCGCTGCGCGCAGACATGGATGCCTTGCCGGTTACCGAACGCACGGGACTGCCTTTCGCTTCCACGGTAAAGGCAATACGAGGAGACCGCGAGGTTGGCGTGATGCATGCCTGCGGCCACGACGCGCACACGGCGATTCTCATGGGGGCGGCCGAAGTCCTGGCGTCCATGCGTTCGGAAATTGCCGGTACGATCCTGTTCCTGTTCCAGCCTGCAGAGGAAGGCGCGCCGGACGGGGAAGAGGGCGGGGCCAGACTTGTGCTGAAAGAGGGTGCGCTTTCTGGCGCTTATCGGCCGGAGGCAATCTTCGGTCAGCATGTGTGGCCGGGTGAGGCCGGAACCGTTTCTTACCGGGCGCGGGGGCAGATGGCCGCGGCGGATAGATTGAGCATCACGGTGACAGGCGCGCAAAGCCATGGCTCGCAGCCATGGCACGGCGTCGATCCGGTCGTGACGTCTGCGCAGATCATGCTGGCGCTGCAGCTTATACCCAGCCGCCAGCTCGATGCCTCCAAGGCCCCGTCAGTGATTACTATCGGCCAGATCGAAGGTGGCACTGCCAGCAATATCATGCCCGAAAGCGTTGAGATGGTAGGAACAATCCGCACTTTCGATTCGGAAATGCGAGAGGACCTGATCGCGCGCGTGCGGCGTACGGCTGAAAGTATTGCTGCATCGGCCGGTGCGAAGGCCGAAGTCACGGTCGATCCCTATGCACCGGTCGTCTATAACGATCCGGACCTCGTCAAGCGGATGGAGCCGACGCTGCGCAAGGCATCAGGTGGTCACTTGCGCGAAATGGCGCTGGTGATGGGATCCGAGGACTTTTCCCACTATATGAAGGACATTCCCGGCTTGTTCGTTTTCCTGGGCGTGAACATGCCCGAAGCGGAGCGGAAGGGGACGGTGCCTGACGTCCATACGCCGACTTTCATGCTCAACGAAGCCGCTCTCAAACAAGGCGTGGTGACGATGAGCATGCTGGCGCTGGATTATCTGCAGACGGCTCAGCCGCTTCCTCCCGGCGGCGAGAGGTCGCAAGTTGAGACAAGTCAGCGCTAGATCGACCGCACCTTTCGTCTCCTTGCACGACCGCTTGGCGGCTTTTGGTCAGTTGGCGTTCGCGCGAGACAGGAACGTGCCGACTTTTTGCACCGCCCCGCCGTCGACCGGGATGTTGACGCCCGTAATGAACTGCGATTCGTCGGAGGCGAGATAGATACCGAGGTAGGCTACGTCGGGCGGGAAGCCGTGGCGTTCCAGCATTGGTGTGCTGTCGAACAACGCGCGAAAGTGCTCGCTGCCGTCATAGGCCTGCTGCAGCGTCGGTCCCATGATCGGGCCGGGCGAGATGCAGTTGACCCGAATCCAGTGCGGCGCCCCTTCCAGCGCGAGCTGCCGCGTCACCGCGATCACGCCGCCCTTGCCGGCGGAATGCGCGCTGCCACCAAGGCCTTCGGAAGCAAGGACTCCTTGGCACGAGGCGATGTTGATGATCGATCCGTTCTGCTGGCGGGTCATGATCGGCCAGACCGCCTTGGTGGGCATGAAAATGACGTCGAGTTCGAGCCGGATCGTTTCGTGCCACTGCTCTGCCGTCATCTCAGAAAATGGAGCCATGTGGACGTGGGCGCCGTTGTTGTAGAGTACGTCGATCCGGCCTTCGCGCGTCACGGCTTCGTCAGCCCAAGCCAGCGTCTGTTCTTGCGACGATGCATCGACGACGGTGGTGGTGATAGACAGGCCCATGTCGTCGGCCAGTTCTTGCGTGGCGGCCAGCGTCTTGGCGTTGACGTCGCTGGCATAGACCCGCGCCCCGGCCTGGGCGAACAGCAATGCGACGACCCGGCCTTGTCCGCCGCCCGCACCCGTGATCAGGCAGACCTTGTCCTTCAGCCGGTCCTGAACCGGGCCGTTGCTGATCCGCTTGGCATCAATCATCTCGATACATCCTCTGTCCTGTTGCCTGCACGCCATCCGTGTCCCTGGCGCCCGATGAAAGGCATCGTGCTGCGCTTCTCCGGGGCATTGACGTGCGGCGTCTTGTCATTGCGCCGCTCTTCGCTAGCCTTGCTGGGTCAGTTCCCGTCGGGCGACGAGGCTGGTTCGGGCTGGCGACTCAGGTAGGCGCCCAGCGCTGCCAGTTCGGCATCCGTAATCTCCGTCTTGCGGAACGGTGGCATGATCATCACCCCGTTCCTGACGAAATATTCGACGACTTCGGGTGTCAGGTCGTCGCGTTCTTCCAGCGCGGCGGGGATTTCGCCGTTGTATTTCACCTCCAGCGACGCCGTGCCGGGATAGCGTGGCCCAGGCGCGTGGCAGGGGGCGCACCATTTGTCGAAGACCTGCTTGCCCGGAGATGCCGGCGCCGCTGCCACTGTGCCGCCTTCGCCTGTGGTGGCATCGCTGGTTTCCCCTTGGGAGCAGGCGGCCAGGGTGAATGCAAGGGCAGCCAGCGGCGCGATGTTGCGGATCATGATTTCTTCCTGAGATGGCTTGGCCAGATGCCGTAGCGACCGGGCGACAGGATGCCTTTGGGGTCCACCGCGTCCTTCACACTTTCGTGAAAGCGTCGCAGAACATTGTCGTTGAACGAATAGGTTTCCATCACCTGATCCTGAAAGATCGTGGGCGTGCGATATTCGCCCCAGCCATGCTCCGCACCGACCCGGATCAGTTCGCGGAACGCGGCAATGACGGCCTTGTTGACGTCTGGGTCATCGACGATCGGAAAACCCAGAATGAACAGGAACGACCGTTCATAGAACGGGGAGGGCAAGGAGAACGGCCGCAGGTTGAAGATCGGCAGGTTTTTCAACACGGGGATCGTGCGCTGCGCTTCTTCGAACACGCGGTTCGCTTCGAGAATACCGTCGGCGCTTTGCGGAATGACGGGAGAGAACCACATGTGCCCGTTCGCGGTCTGCGGATTGCCGCCCGCGCGCGTGCCGAAGGCGAAGAACTCGAGGTTCGGGACGCCTACGTTCTGAGGGTAGATCAGCTGCTTGTCTGAGGCGTCTTTCGCGTCCGTCAGGATCTCGCCCGACCGGAACGTCGCGCCTTTGATACGGGCCGATGCGATGTCCTGCACCGCTTCCCACTGCGCTGCCACGACCTTTTTGGGGCCGTAGAACGTCAGCGTGACGGTCCAGTACGGGATCTTGTTCTCAAGCCCGAAATCCTCAAGCGCCTTGGAATAGCCGAGCCTGGCCCCGGCGATCAGGTCGCCATGGTGCTTGTCCAGCTTGGGCGGACCGTTGAAAAATACGTCGACAAGCGTTTTCGTGTCGCCGCCAGCGGCGAGCAGCGGGCTCGACATCTCTGGCGGTCCCGGCGCGATGCCAAGGTTCTCGACGTACTTGATGGTCTCGACCAGCCCGTGCAGGTCGTCGTAGCGCGGCGCTTCGACCACGCAAGTCATGAACGCCTCGGGCTCGGGCATCAGCCAGAAGCCCATCTTGGTCACTATCCCGAAGTTCGATTGCGAGAAGATGCCGTCGATGATCGGGCCGAAGCCGTTCTTGTATTGAGCCCAGGTCTTCGACCCCGGCATCGCGCCCATGCCGGTGCGCATGATCTCGCCGTTCGCCAACACCACTTCCATGCCGCAATGCGCGTCGAAATGGTTGCGAAAGCGCGATGCGGTATGGCCGACACCATGGTCCAGCGCATTGCCGACAAGGCTGCCCCAGCCCGGATCGGGCACGTCCAGCCAGACTTTCAGCCCCTTTTCCTGGATGTAGTTGTAGAGGTCGAAATAGCTGACGCCCGGCTCGACGATGGCGTGGTAGTTGCTGTCGCTAACCTCGATGATGCGGTTCATCCGCTTGAGGTCCACCACCACGCTTCCCGAATAGGCCGGGGCCGATCCGCCGTAGCCGAGGTTTCGGCCCGTCGAGATCGCATAGAGCGGGATGCTCCGCCGGTTGGCGATGCGCACTACTTCCTGCACTTCCTCCGCCGAGGAAGGCGCAACAGCGGCGGAGGCCATGCGGTCCTCGTCCGTCCCGCGCAGGGGCGAATAAGCGTCGCGATAAAGGTCCAGATCTTCCTCGCTGGAGAAGACCCAGTCCTTGCCGACCACGCCGGCAAATTCTGCAAGGGCGGCGGAGAAATCCGACGGCGAAATTCCGGGGGGCGTTCTCATAGCTTTAGACGATCATCCATGAAACGAGTTGGGTGCCCGCCTGTGCGGGGATGGTAGCATCGCCGAACCGGCAGGCCTGCATGTCGCGGCGATCCGCGCCGACGCATTGCGTGACGACTTGCGCAATCCGGTCGGGCCATGCCGCCGTGTCGAACCCGCCGCTTGCCAGCATGGCCCGCCGGCTGGCGGGGACTTCGACGGAATGCCTCGCGCGACCGTGCGACTGGTCGATATGATGGATGCCGATAAGTCGCGCCTTGCGGAACTGGCCCATCGCCTGCTGCGACAGCCCATCCCAGACTGAGCGGGTGGTTAGCCCGACGACCGCGCCCTGTGGATTGCGCCACAGCGGAACCAGCCGCTGCGACCAGAGAGCCGTAAGGCCATCGTTCACGTCGAGTGCCTCGGCCCCTTCGGCGGCCATGGCTGACGCGAATCGGCGGCTTTGCGCATGCTTGCGGTCAACAATAACGAAACGGACCGAACCGGTGCCTGTTGCTGCCCTGGCGGTCAGCAATGGAGCGAGGGCAGCGCCTGCCAATGCGGTAGCGCCGACTCCAAGCAGGGCCCTGCGGTTGATCGGCAGGACGCTTGCCGGAGAGCGATGGTCCAATTTGCCTGCAACTTCTACCATCATTTCCGCTCCATGCGCTTTCACCGATCTCATGCCGGTGCCGCGACCGTGTCGATGTATAGGCCATTCGCTGTAATTGCAATACGACAAGTATCGTTATTGCGTGGGTCTGCGGGGTGTGGCTAGGCACACGTTTTCAGGTTGAACGAAGGCGCGGTGCTCCAGACAGCAATTGCATTCGCCGTCTGGAGCAAATTGGACTCGCTTGCGTGGATCATAGCTTCTGTGGCGCGGTCAGATCGGCTTTGACTACATTGCTCAGCAACTCGCGCAACCACTGAGGGGGAGATCCCTCCTGCCCGCCCCCATCCGCGCTGAACGATGCCGGTGATCACGCCGCCATTCACAACCATTCCAATGGGGAGCGCTGCCTTGTCGATAAGGACATTCAAAGCTCGACGCTCGGCAGAGTGTCAGTATCTTGCAGCATAAGGGCGTGAGCGCCTGGGCCTGAAAGCGGAGAGCTTTTTGCGTCGGGTGTAAGCACCGCACAGCTGAAGCGCGCAGCTGCTCTTCAGGGCGTGATGCGACCGGCCACGACGCCGTGGCGTTTGAGGACATAGCAGATTACCACGAACCACGCCGCGACGCTTGCCGTGAATAGACAAATCGCCACCTCGGCCAGATCGCCGACGACAAAGATCGACGCCAGTTGAAACGGCACGGCGACGAACACCACGCAGTCGCGCAGTATGTTGTCAATGCCGTAGATTGCGCGCACTGCCCTTGCCGCTGCGGGAATGCCATCGCGGGCGGTGCGAGCGACAATCAGGCCGACGGTGCGGCTGTCTTCGTTTTCAGGTTTGAAAGCGACTCCGATGGGAATGAGGTGCCGACGGTCTTTCATTTCAACATGCTGCAGCCCGTATCCTACCTGCTCGCACAGAAATTTGCGCTGAGCGACGAGGACGTCCTCTATGTCGGAAGCGCCTCCGCCAACCAGCCGAGCAAGCTGCTGCAGCTCATTTCGCAGCTGTTCACACCAATCGTTTTTGCCCGACAGATTACAAATTGATGGGCAGGCTGTGCATGTTGGTTTTGTGACCCTTCCAAGGCATAGCCAGAGCATAGTCCTTCCGATTTAAACAGGCGTAGTGGGTGTCGCGCGAAATCCCGGCTTCATTGAGGATGTCTTCGGTGATGATGGGCAACACCTTGGCCTAGCCGCAACCCTGCATCTTCGCATCGGTCAGGCGCTCTTTCATCAGGCGGCTCTTTCGCGCAGCGGCGAACGTTGGCTTGTCCGATGCGTCGTCCGGCGCATTCACGGCAATCTGCTTTTGTTTTTTGGGAGTGGTGAGGGGCTGATGCTTAAGGCGGACCGTGCGACCGTCACAATTGCGCGCTTATCTTCGGTGAATGCGCTCTATCCGTCCGTCCAGCATTTCGACGCGAACATCGGATTGCTCCGCGATATCGAGATCGTGGGTCACGCAGGCGACGGCGCGGCCTTCGTCGTGGGCCAGTCGCTTCAGCCGCTCTACAACGGTTGCGCTGTTGCGGCTGTCGAGATTGCCGGTCGGCTCGTCGCCAAGGATCAGGATCGGGTCGTTGGCAAGCGCCCGCGCGATCGCGACCCGCTGGCGCTCGCCCCCCGATAACTTGTCGGGCGTTTTGGCCTCCTTGCCCTCCAGCCCCAGTTCGGCCAGCAGCATGTCCGCACGCACCGCGCAGGCTTCGTAGGACAGCTTTCGCAGCCGCTGCATCGGGATCATCACGTTTTCCCGCGCGCTGAATTCGGGCAGCAGGAAGTGGAACTGGAACACGAAGCCCAGCCGGCGCAGGCGCAGCGCTGCTCGTGCGTCGCCGGACAGTTTGCCTACTTCGCGTCCTTCGAACAGCAACTCCCCGCTCGTCGGCCGGTCGATCAGGCCGAGGAGGTAGAGCAGCGAGCTTTTGCCGCAGCCCGACGGGCCGACGATCGTGGTGAACTTGCCGGGCTCGATGGTCAGGCTGACATCGCGCACAAGCTCGATCGGCGGCGTGCCGGGCAGGGTCCGTCCAATGGAGCGCGTTTCGAGGATGGGGGCGCTCACGTCGCACCCCGCAGGATGTCGACCGGATCGACCCGTGCCGTCTTTCGCGCCGGCAGCCATGCGGCAACCGCGCCGGACAGGAACGAGGCGCCAGCCGCGATTGCGTATTGCAGGGGCGACCGGTCGATCGGGATCTGCGTGTCGCCCAGGAACGACAGGTTGACGTTGCCCACGATGGTGATCAGCCCATAGCCCAGCAGCCAGCCCATGAGCACACCCACCAGCGCGAGAAGCAGCCCCTCCAGCACGAAGACCAGTTTGAGGTCGGCTTCGGAAAAGCCGATCGAACGCATGATCGCTATGTCGCGCTGCTTGTCGCTGATGCTGGTCGACACTACGGTGTAGATGCCGAAGCTGGCCACCAGCAGGATCGCGGAAACCACCGTGTACATGATGATGTTGCGGGTGACGAGCAGCGAGAGGATGTCGGACGATCGTTCCTGCCAGCTTTGCGCCTTGTACCCGAAACGTGCCTCCAGATTGGCGGCAACCGCTTGCGCCGCATAGGGGTCTTCCAGTTTGATCCCGATGCGGTTGATGATGAACGGCCTGCCCAGCAGGGATTGCGCCTCGCGCAGGAGGACATAGCCGGAACCGGACGAAAGCAGAGTGTTGCCGCGCTTGAACAGGCCGACGATCTTCAGTGTGCGCGCTTGCACCGTGCCGGAACTGGCCGAAACGATGTCGCCGGGCCGCACGCCAAGCCTGTTCGCCAGCTCCTCGCCGATGATGACCCCGCCTTGTGTCGTTTCCAGATCGCGCAGGCGACCGACCTTCAGTTGTTCCTCGATCGTGCTGATCCGGCTTTCGATGTCGGGATCGATGCCGATGATCGCCAGCGCTTCCTGGCGGCCGCCGATCTGTATTGTTACACCGCCCGAAAGGCTAGGCGAGGCGATCGCGCCGGGGATGTTTTCTGCGGCGGCGAGGATTTCCTGCCAGTCCTTGATGCCGCGAACCTCCTGACGCAGCTTGTAGCCGCGCATGGCGATGGCGCCGCCGTGGAATTCCCTTTCGCCGGGCTGGGGCGGCGGGCTGCGCAATTCGTCGGACACGATGATGTGAGGCGCGATATCGATCATCTGGCGAATGAAGTCGTTCTGGCTTCCCACCATCATCGAGGACACCGCAAGGAAGAAGCCGACCCCGACCGCAACGCCGCTGACAGCCACGGCGGTCTGGCGTTTGCGACGCGCGATATGGCGCAGCGCGATCGACACCAGAAAGCCGAAGCGTCGGATCATTGCCTGACCCTGTCCCCGTCCTCCAGCGTTGCCGGCGGGCTGAGTGCCACTGTCTCCCCATCACGGATGCCGGACAGGATTTCCACCTTGTCCGGTCCGGCAATGCCGGCCTTGACCTTGCGTTCGTACGCGCGGCGATCCTCTATCACGAACAGGTGCTCGTCGACGATCGCGCTGGCCGGAACGAGCAACGCATTGTCATGCCTGCCGGTCACGATGTTGACTTCGAGCGTCAGGCCGAGCGGCAGCGTGACACTGTCGGTCAGACCGATCCTGACGCGAAAAGCCCGCTGGCCGGGATCGCCGGTGGGCGTGATTTCGGTGACGCGGCCATGAACCACTTTGTCGATTCCGTCGCTCGACATCACGACTTCCTGACCGGTCCGCACCCGGCTGATATCGCGTTCATCGACTGTGGCGGTGACGCGGGCAAGCGCCGGATCGCCCAGTTGCAGCAACTGCCTGCCCGGCACTGCCAGATCGCCGGGATAGACATCGCGTTTCAGCACCATGCCCGCAATGCCGGCGCGCACCACCGTCTGGTCCACCCGCGCCTTCAGCGCATCGACAGCGGCGCTGGCGGCACTGTCCGCCGCGACGGCCTGATCGTAAGCGGCCTTCGTCGCCCAGCCTTCCTGATATAGTTTGGAGATGCGCTGCCGTGCCAGCATCGCATTGCGCGCATCGGCCTGCGCCTGCGCCAGCAATCCGCGCTGTTCCGCATCGTCCAGCAAGATCAGGGGCTGACCGGCAGTCACCCTGTCGCCTTCCTCTACCAGCACGCGCCTTACCGGTGCCGTCAGCCGGGCTGAAACCGTTACGGGCTGCTGCGGCTCCACGAACCCTGTTGCATAGACAAGTTCGACGGCGGGGCCGCGTTCTGCCTTTGCCGTGGCGACCGCGATTGCCCGCCCTTGGGTGAATAGCCAGATGCCGATCGCGGCCAGCGCCATGGCGAGGATGATGAAAAGGGGGAGGGCGCGGCGCAAGGTCAGCTTTCCGCGTGCCAGATTTGGCCAGAACCAAGATCGCCCAATGTCGCGTTCCCCCTCTGCCATCACTCGCTGCGATTGCGCGCGCCGTCAAGGTTTCTACCACGCCATGCGCGCGCAATGCGAGAGCAACGAATGGCGCGCGCGAAGCGGTCGGTTGCGAACCGCGCGGAAACACTCTGTAACGATTGCGATAAGTTTCCGACAAGTCGCGTGGATAGATGCAAGGGCACTACTCATCAGGAGGTTTCCTTGCGCTTCATGTTGTCCGGATCGCGGCCTACGCTTGTTTCCCGTCCGTTGCTGGCCATCGGTCTGCTTGCTGGCACGATGCTGTCGGCACCCGCTTTGGCGATCGAGGAGCTGCCCAATTCGCTGGCCAGCCTCACTCCGGCCGAATTTGCCGGCTCTGCGCAAGTGATCGACGACCGCCTGGAACCGGAACTCGTGGTCAGCACGCAGGATGCCTATTCGCGCTCGCGTCCGCTGGACGGGGCGCGTGCCCGGGACGTGCACATGAAGGCGCGGATCGCGCGGGACGAGGGGAGCGTGACCTATCATGTCGTTCACGATCTTGCTTACTGGTCGCCCTATCGCCAGTTCACGCATGTCCAGTTCATGGACGGCGACACCCTGGTGATGCGACCGGTCATGATCGAGAAGACAGGGCGCGAATATTGCGATCAGGACACCGCGATCGGCGAATGCCGCGTGTTCCAGACACTGAGTTTCGAACTTTCGGCTGCTGAAATGGAGCGGTTGGCGCAAGGCTATAGCGCCGGTTCGCGTGAGCCGTGGCGGCTGCGTTTCAAGGACGAATTCGGAGAGGACGTGACCAGCGGCATCGCCCCTGCAGAGGCTGGCGGCTTGCTGCAGGCCGTGTCCGGACTGCGGAAAAAGGCGAGTTGAAGTAGCGGGACCTGTTTCCTAGCTTGTCGCCAACAGCAGCCGATTTTTCAGGAATTTCGATGACATCGCCGTCGATCCTCGTCGTAGAGGATGATCCGCCGCTCAGGACGCTGCTTGCCCGCAACCTGCGCCAGTTCGGCTATGCCGTGCGCACCGCCGTCAGCGGTGCGGAAATGTGGGTGGCCTTGAAAGCCGGGCCGGTCGACCTGATCGTGCTAGATATCATGCTGCCCGGCACGAACGGGATCGACCTGCTGCGCACGCTGCGCCAGCAGAGCGAGGTGCCGGTCATTTTTATCAGCGCCCGCGGCAGCGAGACGGACCGCATCATCGGGCTTGAGCTTGGTGCGGACGACTACCTCGTCAAACCGTTTTCCACGCGTGAACTCGTTGCGCGGATCGGTGCGGTGCTGCGCCGCCATGCCAAGGACGGCAGCAGCGGCGAACCGCGCAATGCAGGCGCCGTCACGTTCGACGGGTGGACCCTGTCCCAGCAATCGCGCGAACTGCGCTCGCCCGATGGCGCGCTGGTGGATCTGACGACGGCGGAATTCGACCTGCTCACGGTCTTCGTCCAGAACAGCAGGCGTGCCATCGGGCGCGAGCGCCTGATAGAGATGTCGCGCGACCGGATCGGCGATTCGTCCGATCGCAGCATCGACGTGATGGTCAGCCGCCTGCGCCGCAAACTCTCCCGCGAAGGGGCGGATGCCCCCATCGCGACGATACGCGGCGTCGGCTATATGCTTTCGTCAGAGGTTATGCCGGCTTGAGGCTGTTTTCCCGCATGGGATTGATGGGCCGTCTGCTGGCGATCGTGGCCATGGCCGTGGCGTTGGACATGGTGGCCAACGCCTTCCTGTTCGAGCGGGCCAACGAATTTTCCGTCCAGGGCGACGAGGCCGAGCGCATCGCCGAACATCTGGTCATCGCGCACCGCCTGCTGGACGAAGCGCCGGTGGATCGGCGCGAACATATCGCCGTGCGGCTGACGACGGGCGGCTTTGCCGTGGCCTGGGCGGCGGGCGATGTTCGCCCTGAACGCAACGTGCAGCTCGATGCCTTGGCCGCGCAAGTCATCGATAGCGAGCCGGAACTACGTAATGCGGCGCTTCGGTTCACTCTATCGGCTCTTGGTCAGCGCGGCGATATTCACGGGTCGATGGCCTTGTCCGACAGTTCGTCGGTGCATTTTTCCATCGAGATGCATACGGCCCGGACCCTGAACCTCGAGCGCATTGCCGTACTGGCCGTGCCCACGCTGTTGCTCATTATCCTTGCCTGTGTGCTGGTGCAGGCCGTGCTGGCCCCGCTGCGCCGGCTCGTCCATGCCAGTGCGCATGTCGGGTCAGGGCAGCCGCAACCGGTGGAGGAGGTTGGCCCGGCGGAAGTGCGGCAGCTGATCCATGCCTTCAACGCCATGCAGAAGCGCATTCACGAACTCGTGCGCAATCGTAACGTGACCGTGGCGGCACTTTGCCACGACTTGCGCACGCCCTTGCTGCGTTTGCGCTTGCGGGTAGACTCCCTTGCCCCCTCGGGTCGGGATAGCGAGGCGCTGTTCGCCGATATCGAGGAACTCGAAGCACTGGTCGGCTCCATGCAGGCCTATCTCGATGGAGCGGGTGAAAGCGGCCCGCGTGAGCGGGTGGATCTGGCCGTGATGGCGATGACTATCATCGAAAAGGAGCAAGACCTCGGCCGCAACGCGACATATTCCGGACCGGAGCACCTTGATATCATGGCCCGCTCTCTGCCGCTGCGCCGCGCGATCGGAAACCTTGTCCAGAACGCCTTGCACTATGGCGGCAACGTTGCCCTGTCGGTTTCGCGGAACGACAACGACTACGTGATTTCGGTCGAGGATGACGGCCCCGGCATTGGCGAGGAAATGCTGGAAGACGCGGTCCAGCCATTCGTCAGGCTGGATGATGCCCGGCGGCGCGATGCGCCCGGCATGGGGCTGGGACTGGCCATCGTCGATCGCATCGCGCGGACGGAGGGCGGGGAACTGGTCCTCCGCAATCGCGAGCAAGGCGGCCTGTCCGCGACCATCCGCCTGCCATTGGCTTTGCACGATCCGACCCTGATAAATCAGGCCTGAAACAATTTGAAACAGCTGTGCTGCGAGTGCGAAATGTAGCGTCGATAACCAGGAACCCGTCCCTCGAACCCGGACTGGAGTTTCCACCCCATGAACGAATTTATCGGTCGCGTCTTTTCCTTCGAGCGCTCCACTTATCCTGAGAGTAGCGCACTGTTCGGCAGACTGGCCAAGCAGGGCCAGAGCCCGACAGCGCTGATGATTTCCTGTGCCGATTCCCGCATCGTGCCCGAACAGATCATGCAGGCCGCGCCCGGCGACCTGTTCGTGTGCCGCAACGCTGGCAACATCGTGCCCCCGTTCGCAACGATGAACGGCGGCGTGTCTTCTACCGTCGAATATGCGGTCATGGCGCTCAAGGTTTCCGACATCATCGTGTGCGGCCATTCCGACTGCGGCGCGATGAAAGCGCTGAGCAAGCCCGAGACGCTGGAAGGTATGCCCAACGTCGCGGCATGGCTGCGCCACGGCAGCGCGGCAAGCCACATCGTCGACAGCTGCATGGGTCATCTGGATGATGGCGAGCGTGTTCGCGCGATCAGCCTCGAAAACGTGATCGCCCAGCTCAACAACCTGCGCACGCACCCGTCCGTTAGCGCGGCAATGGCGCGCGGCGAGCTGTCGCTGCATGGCTGGTTCGTCGACATTCACGAAGGCGTGATCCTCGGCCTCGACGGAGAGACCGACCAGTTCCGCCCGCTTCGTGAAGGCGAGGAACTGCCCGTCGCCCACCACGCCCAGAACCGCCACGCCTATGCAGAGGCCGCCGAATGAGCGACGCTGCCCAAGAGGGCGGTCGCTGGAAGGTCCTGATGACCGACTTTACCGCCTCCATCGTCGTCTTTCTCGTGGCGATGCCCTTGTGCATGGGCATCGCCATCGCGTCGGGCGTTCCACCTGAAAAGGGCCTGATAACGGGCATCATCGGCGGCATTGTCGTCGGCCTTTTCGCAGGCTCCCCCTTGCAGGTCAGCGGCCCGGCCGCCGGACTTGCCGTCATCGTGTTCGAATTCGTTACCGAATACGGCCTGTCCGCACTCGGCCCCGTGCTGGTGCTGGCCGGTCTGCTGCAGCTCGTTGCCGGTTGGGCGAAGCTGGGCGGACTGTTCCGCTCCATCTCTCCTGCCGTGGTTCACGGGATGCTGGCCGGCATCGGTGCGTTGATCGTGATCGGCCAGTTCCACATCCTGTTCGACGAGCAGCCGATGTCGAGCGGCGTAGCGAATCTTGCCGCCATGCCGATGCGTATCCTTGGCCTGACTCCGTTCGACTTGCGCGCGACGGAACTCGCGCTTGGCCTCGGCCTGCTTACGATCGGCATCATGCTGGGGTGGGAAAAGGTAAAGCCGAAGTCCGTAGGCCTTGTTCCCGGCGCTTTGCTGGGTGTCATGGCCGCCACGATCGTTGCCTGGACAATGGGCCTGGATGTAGCGCGGATCGCGGTGCCCGATTCCATTGTCGGTTCCATCATCCCGCCCGATGGCAACTTCTTCAGTCCGCTCGCCAATCCGGCGCTGATCATGACGGCGGTCGCTCTGGCCTTCATTGCCAGCGCGGAAACGCTGCTTTCGGCAGCGGCGGTTGACCGGATGCACGACGGTGTCCGCACTGACTACAACAAGGAATTGCGGGCGCAGGGCATTGGCAACCTGCTGTGCGGCGCGGCCGGGGCATTGCCCATGACCGGTGTTATCGTGCGTAGTTCGGCCAACGTTCAGGCGGGGGCCAAGACCCGGCTTTCCACCATTATCCACGGCTTCTGGATCCTCGGCTTCGTCGCGCTTCTGCCGTGGTTGCTGGCCGAAATTCCGATGGCTGCGCTGGGCGGCGTTCTGGTGGTGACGGGCTTGAAACTGGTTAGCCTCAAGCACGTGCGCCATCTCTACACGTCATACGGTCTGTTCCCCGCGGCGATCTGGGCGGCAACGTTCATCCTTGTCGTTACGGTGGACCTGCTGACCGGCGTGATCGTGGGACTGGTGCTGACGCTGTTCGAACTGATCCCGCATATCCGCAACTTGAAGCTTAACGTGGAAGAGGATCACCAGGCGGAGGAGAGCGAAGTCCGCCTTTCCGGCACGGCGACGTTCCTCAGCCTCACGCGCCTCAACCACATCCTTGAATCCTGCCCCAACTGCCGGGTGAAGCTGGATCTGGGTGAAGTGAAGGCGATGGACCACACGACCATCGAAACCGTGCGCGAATGGCTGACCCGCCGTCGCGGACGCGGGCTGGAAGTTCAGGTGGCCGGGCCCTCGCACATCACCGGCCAGTTCGCCTGAACAACCACCCACTTACATGCCGTGCGACGACTCCCCCTTCCCATCCCGCCAGTCGCACGGCATGTACTTTTTCGCTTAATCGCGCAGACCTGTTGCGATCTCGCCGCCAGGCGTGTCCTGTTCAAGGCTGGCGACCGGCCACGCGCAATAGTCGGCAGCATAGTAAGCGCTGGGCCGGTGATTGCCGCTGAGCCCTATTCCGCCGAACGGGGCATTGGACGCGGCACCGGTCGTCGGACGGTTCCAGTTGACGACACCGGCGCGGCTGCCCGCCCAGAACGCATCATATAGCGCCAGCGTGCCGCCCACGAGTCCAGCCGAAAGACCGAAGCGCGTATTATTGGCGACCTCCATCGCGGTGTCGAAATCGGGCACTCTTTCGATCTTCAGCAGCGGGCCGAACAGTTCCTCGTCCGGCAAGGACAGGCCGGTCACGTCGATCAGCGCCGGCGTCAGGAACGGTCTCTCCCGATCCGGTCGCGTCATCGGGCGCAATGCCCGGCCACCTGCGGCAACGATTGCCGCCGCTCCTGCTTCAAGGCGGTCTGCCGCGCGATTGTCGATCACCGGTCCCATGAACGGTTGCGGCTCGTCGAACGGAGCACCGACGATGATGCGGTCGATCAACGCCGCGATCCGCTCGATCAGGGCATCGGCTTGCCCCTCATCAACAATCAGCCGTCGCGCGCAGGTGCAGCGCTGGCCGGATGAGAGGTAGGCGGACTGCACTACGATGCTTGCCGCCGCGTCCAGGTCTTCCACGTCCCACACGATCAGCGGATTGTTCCCGCCTGCCTCCAGCGCAAGGATCTTGTGCGGGGTATCCGCGTACTGGCGGGCGAGGGCCGAGGCCGTGTTCGCCGAACCGGTGAAGAGCAGCCCGTCCAGCGCCGGATGACCGGCCAGTGCCTTGCCGACAGCGCCGTCGCCCTGCACGACAGTCAACACCCCATCGGGCAAACCTGCATCGCGCCAGCATCCGGCCATGAATTCGGCGACGGCGGGAGTCAGCTCCGATGGTTTGAACACCACCGTGTTGCCGGCCAGCAGCGCCGGGACGATGTGACCGTTGGGCAGGTGGGCCGGAAAGTTATAGGGGCCGAGTACGCCCAGAACGCCGTGCGGTTTGTGCCGCAGAACCTGGCGGATGTCCTGCACCGATCCTTCGCGCGTTCCGGCCCGTTCGGCCTGCGCGGCGATGGAGATGTCGACCTTTCCCGCAACGCTCGCCACTTCGGTCTTCGTCTCCCAGTGGGGCTTGCCGGTTTCTTTCGCGATCAGGACGGCGAAATCGTCCGCCCTTTGCCTCACCGTGTCGCGGAAGGTCTGGGCGATGGCGATCCGGTCGCCCAACGGACGGCGGGCCCAGTCGGTCTTCGCGGCAGTTGCCGCGCGGACGGCGGCATCGACATCGCCGTGCGGGCCGTGCCAGATCACTTCGGCGGTGCACGGGTCGCTTGAAATCAGCTCGGGTTGCGGCATGGTTTCCAATTTCTCCCGGTATCATGACACGCGCCGGTTTCGGTTGAGCGCGCAATATTCTTTCACACTAGCGATGAGCGTTGCGGAATGCACTATGGGCTTGCCGCACCATCCCCGCCATCTGCCGCACGCCGAACTTGTTGTGCTGGCCCGTGCGGTCAAGGCACACGCTGCGGACAGGGTATTCCCGAACGGGGACAGGGCCGTGGTGTTGGATGCCTGACGGTGTTTGCGGATCAGACAGGGTTTGCGGAATCTCTCCGCTCTGTCTTTACCGATAATAAACCTTGATCGGCTTAGCCTGATGCCATGTTGGGCTCACTTCTTTCGCGCAAGAGCGCCGTGCCGGCACCGCAAGCCGATCTTGAGGATGCCTTCGCCGTGGAGGCGCGGCAGGGCATGGCCGCCCGTGTCATGGGCAAGCTGCGCCGCGGGGATGAACGCCCGGGCAGGCTGGTAGGGCTGCAATACGGTGCATTGGCGCGCGGGGCCTGGCTGCGATTCGCGGTCCTGCTCGGCGCCGCGCTTCCCGCCATTTCCATCTGGCAGAGCGCTGCGGGCGCCATGGTTGCGGGCGGCTGGTTCGTCCTCGTCCTGATGATGGCCGCGGCCCTGATGCGGCTGGAACGCACGTTCAGCGATGCCGAACGCCGCCAGCTCGCCGCCGATGAACTGCGCACGCACCTTGCCACGGTCGGTCTTGCCGGCGCGCTTTGGGCCGCGCCGATGATCCTTTTCCCCGAGGCGCTCAGCACGGGGGCGGCACCGCAGTACGCGGTTACCGTCATGCTGCTGGGCGTCTTCGTGCTTTCGCTGTCGGTCGTGCCGACGGCCGCGCTCGTCTTTATCGGCATTTTCGGTGTCGGTGGCGCGATCGGCCCTGCGATCAACGGCGACTTCATGGCCGCTGCCGCGCAGCTGGCCTTCAGCGCTGTGATCGCGGGCGGGGCGCTGGCTCTCTCCCGCCTCTACTTGCGCCTGCGCCTGACAGAGGCGAGCCTTGCCGAGAAGGCGGAAACGGTTTCTCTCCTGCTTCACGAGTTCGAGGAAAACAGCGCGGACTGGCTGTGGAGCGTGGACAGCTCCCGCCGGGTGCGCGGTGTTTCTCCCCGTTTCGCCCACGCCTTGCAGATGCACCCGCACGAAGCTGACGGCCAACCCCTTCTGCGCCTGATCGCGGGCGAGGGGTGGGAAACCGGCGCGCTGCCTTCGTCCCTTCGCGACCTTGCCGAACGCCTGAAGCGGCGCGAGAGCTTCTCCAACCTGATGGTCCGCGTGAACGTCGGCGGGCGCAACCGCTGGTGGGAGCTTTCGGGCACTCCCAAGCATGACGAACACGGCCAGTTCTCCGGCTTTCGCGGGGTTGGTTCCGACGTCACGGAACAGCGCGAATCCGCCGAAAAGATCGCCCAGCTTGCGCGCTACGACCAGCTGACCGGCCTGCCGAACCGCATGATGCTGACAGAGGCGCTGGGCACGGCGCTCCAGCGCGCGGAACAGTGGCGCACCCGCTGCGCCTTCCTGATGATCGACCTCGACCGGTTCAAGGCCGTGAACGATACGCTTGGCCACCAGATCGGTGACGAACTGCTGGCGCAGGTTTCGCGCCGCCTGCGTGTCCTGATGGGTCAGCACGACACGTGCGGCCGCCTGGGCGGTGACGAGTTTGCCGTCGTCATGGCCGACGTCAACGATCGCAATGCGGTTGACCGGATGGCCCATGCCATCATCGACGTATTGAGCAAGCCTTACGACGTCGACCACCACACCCTTTACGTCGGCGCATCGGTCGGCTCCGCAGTCGGCCCGCGTGACGCGCGCACGGTGGAAACGCTGATGCGCAATGCCGACCTTGCGCTCTATCGTTCGAAAGACGAGGGCGGCGGCAGCCACTTCGCCTACGAACCGCAGATGCACGCCCATGCGGAAGAACGCCGCAAGCTGGAATTCGCGCTGCGCCATGCGCTTGAACGCGACGAGCTGACGCTGGCTTTCCAGCCGGTCGTCGATGCGATGAGCGAGCAGGTGATGAGCTTCGAGGCGCTGATTCGCTGGAACTCGGCCGAGTTCGGATCGGTCAGCCCCGCCAAGTTCATCCCCATCGCGGAAGACACCCGCCTGATCGTGCCGATCGGCGAATGGGTGCTGCGCCGCGCTTGCGAGGAAGCAGCGCGCTGGCCGAGCAACATTCGCATCGCGGTGAACGTTTCGGCAGAGCAGATGCTGGACGCCAGCTTTGCCAGCACTGTCGTTTCGGCACTGGCCAGCAGCGGCCTTGCCGCCGAACGGCTGGAACTGGAAGTCACCGAATCGATCTTCCTGCGCGATGGCGGCGCGGCGCAGAACACGCTGCAGCAGATCCAGTCGCTGGGCTGCGGCATCGCGCTGGACGATTTCGGCACCGGCTATTCGTCGCTGGGATACCTTCGCAACAATCGCTTCACCACGATCAAGATCGACCGCAGCTTCGTGCAGGGCGCGGCGAAGGACAGCCCGGAATCGCTGGCCATCATCCGCGCCGTCGTCGCCATGGCCGACGCGCTGGACATGACGACCACGGCGGAAGGCGTCGAAAGCGAACGCGAGCTGGACCGCATCCGCCAGCTTGGTTGCACCAAGATCCAGGGCTTCCTGTTCGGCAGGCCGATGGGCGCGATGGAGGCAGCGGCTTTGCTGGCGCGGGACGCGGACCGCAAGATTGCGTGATACGCGCGAAAGGGTGACAAAGGTTACACCCTGTCACCCGGCCTTTAACACGGAAAACCGCTCATTCGTGCGGGCTTGCGCGGTGCCGTGACGGGTGACACCTTGCCTTGGGGATCCGGACGATCTGAAAGAGCGGCAGCGACACTGACAGGCTGTCACTCTGTAGGACAGCGCCAATTCGGCGCTTACGGCACCACGGTCGTAAACAGGTAGACGCCGAATATCACCAGATGCACTGCGCCCTGCAGCACCGTGGTGCGCCCCGTTGCCAGCGATTGCGTCGTCACCAGCAGGGTCAGCAGCAGCAGAACAGTGCCCTTGCCGGTCAGGCCCAATGCGATGGGCAGGTCTATCATGATCGATACGATGGCGACCGCCGGAATGGTCAGCCCGATCGTCGCCAATGCCGAGCCGAGCGCGAGGTTCAGGCTGGTCTGCAACCGGTTGGCAAGCGCGGCGCGGGTGGCCGCGATCCCTTCGGGGGCGAGCACCAGTGCCGCGATCACGACGCCGACCAGCGCCTTGGGAAGACCGGCGGCGGCAACCGCGTCGTCCAGCGGTTTCGACAGCCCCTTGGCCAGCAGCACGACAGAGGCGAGGCTGACCACCAGCAGCGCCAGCGAGATCAGCGCATTGCGGCGCGTTACGTGACCGCCGCCTTCTTCCGTGTCGCCTTCCACCGAGCCTTCGGGCCGGAGGAAATAGTCGCGGTGGCGCACCGTCTGCACCATGACGAAAGTGCCGTAGAGGAACAGCGAGACGATCGCCACGAAGATCAGCTGCGGCGCGGCATAGACCGGCCCCGGCTCGCTGACGGTGTAGTTGGGCAGGACGAGGCTGAGCACCGTCAGCGCCGACAACACGGCCAGTGCGGCGCTGACGCCGGTTTGCTGGAACGACTGTTCGTGGTGTCTGATGCCGCCGATCAGCAGGCAGACGCCGACCAGCAGGTTGAGGATGATCATCACCGCCGCGATCACCGTGTCGCGCGCCAGCGTTGCCGCCCCTTCCGCCGCGCCAAGCATCAGCGTGACGATCAGGCCCACTTCCAGTACGGTGACGGCAAGGGCCAGGATCAGCGTGCCGAACGGCTCGCCCAGCCGGTGGGCGATGACTTCGGCATGGTGGACCGCGGCCATGACCGTTCCGGCCAGCGCCACGCCGGTAAGGACGACAGGTGACTGCCCGCCAAGGGACAGGGCGACCACCGCGATGGAAAGCAGCGGCCATGCCGTGGGCAGGTATGAAAGAAGGCGCATCACCCGTGCCATAGCCGGTTGCGAAGCCCTGTCAAAACGTGCGTCGACCAATGCGGCACTGGCACCGGTAATCCGCCCGTCGCGATGCTCCGCTCAGGCTACCGAAAGCCCTTCGAACACGCTTTCGAACATGGCGAGACCGTCGGTGCCGCCTTGTGCCGCCTCTATCATGCGTTCGGGGTGCGGCATCATGCCCAGCACGTTGCCGGCATGGTTCAGCACGCCCGCGATGTCGCGCGCGGAACCGTTGGGATTGTCGGCATAGCGGAAGGCGACGTGGCCTTCACCCTCGATCCGGTCCAGCGTCGCCTCATCGGCGTAGTAGTTGCCGTCGTGATGGGCGACGGGGATCAGGATTTCCTGTCCCGCCGAATACTTTGCGGTGAACAGAGAGGTATCGTTGCCGACGATCAACGGCACTTCGCGGCAGACGAAGTGGATGCCGGCATTGCGCATCAGCGCGCCGGGCAGCAGGCCGGTTTCGGTCAGCACCTGAAAGCCGTTGCATACGCCCAGCACCGGCACGCCGCGCGCGGCGGCATCCGCCACGGCGCGCATGATCGGGCTTTTCGCGGCCATCGCGCCCGAACGCAGGTAATCGCCATAGGAGAACCCGCCCGGCACCGCGATGAAATCGATGCGATCGGGCAGGGCGGCATCGCCGTGCCAGATGCGCGTGGCGGGCTTGCCCGAAACCGCTTCGATCGCGACCGCCATGTCGCGGTCGCAGTTGGAGCCGGGAAAGGTGATGACGCCGGCGGTGAAGGCCATGGTCAGCCCACCTTCTCGATACGGTAGTTTTCGATCACCATGTTGGCGAGAAGCTTGCGGCACATGTCGTCCAGCGCCTCGTCACTCGTGTCGTCGGCGACGTCCAGCGCGATCAGGCGGCCGGCGCGCACGTCGTTGACACCGGAAAAGCCCAGCCCCTCCAGCGCGTGGTGGATG
The DNA here is from genome assembly GCF_001634625.1 of Croceicoccus bisphenolivorans. GTDB lineage: Bacteria > Pseudomonadota > Alphaproteobacteria > Sphingomonadales > Sphingomonadaceae > Croceicoccus > Croceicoccus bisphenolivorans. Next base: position 196,884 of record NZ_LRSE01000002.1, read on the forward strand.
GCGCGGCCTTGCGGATCGAGCACACCGGGCTTGAGGCTGACGTGGACGTTGACCTTCATCGAAGGGCCTTTCGAAATTGTCTGGCGGGGACTCGTGCGCGCCTATGCCCGTAACGCGCGCCGGGCACAAGCGAGGCGGGCGCCTTGCCGTGGAATAGGCCAAAAAAAGGAGGCTCCGGCCATCGGACCGGAGCCTCCCGCATGGGTGTATCGGTGTGCCCGATCAGCCGCCGGCCTGTTCGTCCGTGGCGGTTTCGCCTTCTGCTGCGGCAGTGGCGGTTGCTTCGGGCGCGGGGCGGCGTGCGAACGCTTCGGCCAGGCGACCCTTCAGCGTTTCGTCGCTCTGCGACTTGCTGGCGATTTCGTTGAAGCGCACGGCGTCAAGACCGCTGGCCTGAACGGCGGTGACCATTGCGGCCTGCTTGCCTTCGGCGTCGAGAGTCGCGTCCTGGGCGATCTCGTTCACCTTGATGGCGGCGCCGGCGAACTGGTCCAGTTCGGCATCGGTGATCGGTGCGGCTGCTTCGGGTGCGGCTTCGGCTGCCGGTGCGGCTGCGGGGGCTTCCGCTGCCGGTGCGGCGGCTTCTGCCTGCGCGAAAGCCGGCGTCGCGGCGAGGGTGCCGGCCAGCGTCGCGGCGGTCAGAAACTTCTTCATGGTAACAAAACTCCCGTCTGAAAATCCGGTTGCTTTGTTACGGGGCAGAGACAGTGCCGCAACGGAAGGGTGGACGAACCGTGCATGAATGGCGATGAACCGTTTTGCCATCATGAACCGCCACTGAATAAAACCTAATATAAAGTTAGTCGTGATTGTCTATTTGACCTATATTGATAAATATAACTCTATTATAAGTAGTATATAAATATGCACCGATCTGTTTTGTAGAAATATATCCTGACAATAAACCGAGCCAACTTCAGCGTTTTGTCTTCTGTTACTTCACGTCCGGCTCTGTCGCGCCTTGCGGAATCGCGATGATCTCCACCGCGCCGCCATCCGGCAGCCAGCGCCGCGCCACCGATTGCAGGTCGGCAGGCGTGATCGACGCGATCCGGTTCCGGTATTCGGCAAAGCGCGCCAGACGGTCCGCACGGCTTTGCGCGCGATCGACGAGCGAGAGCCAGCCCGCGTTGTTCTTCAGCGCATTGTCGTACTGATCCAGCAGCGGCTGGCGTGCCCGCAGCAACAGGTCGTCCGAAACGGGCGCATCGCGCAACTGGCGCATCGAATTGTGGATCGCGGCAAGCGATGCCGGAACCGCGGCGGTGTCCACGCCCACGGTGATCACGAAAAACCCGAAATCGGGGTAGGTCCGGCTCATGCTGCTCGTCACACCGGGGGAGTAGGCCTGGCCGAGCCTTTCGCGCAGTTCGTCGTTCAGCACGACTTGCCCGACCTTTTCCAGCAGCTCCAGCCGCGCCGTCAGCAGCGGATCGGAATCGTCCGTCGTGGGGTAGAACGCGCGGATCATCGCCTGGTCCGCCTCTCCGCCATGGCGCACGAACACCGGTCCGCGCCGCGCAGTGAAGCTGCGCTTGCGGGCTTCGGGCCTGCCGCGGAAATCCGGCTCCCGCACCGGCAGCGCGCCCAGCGTGCGGGCGACCAGCGCGATCGCCGCGTCCTCTTCGATGTCGCCCACAATGCCGATCTCTATCGCGCCGTTTTCGAACCGGTCCTCGACGATCCGGTCGTAGGTCGCGAAATCGAGCGACTGATACGCGGCGATCGGCTGGATCGTGTAGCGCGGATCGCCGTCGGAGATGATTTCGAACTGGTGCGTGCCGACGCTGGCGCCCGGTGTCGCTTCCTGCCGCGCGAAACGGTCTGGCAAAGACCGGCGATAGGCCGCGATCGCTTCGGGCCGGAGGCCCGGATCGGTCAGGAACGCGCTGAACAGTTCAAGCTGCAGGCCAAGATCGCGCGGCGTTGTCGTGCGCGTGCTGACCACGGCATCGCCATAGGCCGAGAGGCCGACGCCGACATTGCGTCCGGCAAGGATAGTGTCGAGATCGTCGGCACTGTGCTTGCCAAGGCCGCCTGCGGGTATCTGCCCGATCAGTTCGGTGACCAGCGGGTCCTGTTTCGTGTCGAGCAGTTGCCCGCCGTCGACATGGATGCGCACGCGCACGCGGTCCGCCTCTAGATCCGTGCGCTTGATGTTGAGCCGGACGTTGTTGGCGAAAGTGACTTCGCGAATGCCGAATACGGGATCGCGGCTATCCGCCACGACGGTGCCGGGGGTGCCGAAATCGGTATAGCCGAATTCCTCCACAGCAGGCGGGGTGACATCGCCAAGCGGGGCCTGCATCGCCGCGTTCCATGCACTGCGCAGTGCAGTAGCGCCGCCTTCCGGTTCGCTGCGGCCCGAATAGCGCAGCATCGCATTGTCGAGCGGAACCGCTTCGTCTTGCAGCGCCGCCAGCACGGCATCGGGCGTGAACGTATCCTTCAGCGCCAGCAGCTGGGCGAGCGAATCGCTGGCCAGTGTCGGGATGTCCCCGTCCTCGAACAGGTCCAGCACGTCGCTGGTGATCGCCCGGTTCGTGCGGGTCGCTTCGCCCGCGGCGGCATCCTCGTAAGCCGCGATCAACCGGCCGAGCTGTTCGTCCACTTCGGCCTGGCTGAACCCGCCGGCAAGCGCGCGGCGATATTCGGCGACGGCCGCGTCCATCCCGCGCTTCCACGTGCCCTCGCTCGTATCGACGACAAGGCGCGTCACGCGGCCCACGCGGAAGATGTCTGCCGTGCCGAAGCCCGCGGACTTGAACGGCGGGTCCTCCAGCCGTGCCAGCCGCTTCATCCGGCGGTTGACGATGGCATAGCCCAGCCAGCGCAGCGCTTCGGTCTGGCGCGTTTCCAGCGTGTCGGGCGCAAGCTGCGCCTCGCCCTGCCGCGTTGCGCTGACGCGCTCGGAAAGCGCGGGGTTCAGGAAGATGTCGACCGCCGGTTTGCGTGCGTTGTCGATCCGGCCATAGTTGCGATCGGGCACGGTGGGCGTGTGCGCCTGCCAGCTGGCGAAATGCTTGCGGATCGCGGCTTCCACCTCGTCCGCCGGATAGTCGCCGACGACGGTCAGCACCGCGCGTTCGGGGCGGTAATTGCGGGCCCAGAAAGCGCGCAACCCTTCCGAAGTTGCCCCTTCGATCGTTTCCAGCGTGCCGATCGGCATCCGGTCGGCATAGGGCACGTCCGGCGATTCGAAAGCCAGCCGGTCTACCACGTCGGCAAAGGTATAGGTGTTGCGATCGCGCCGTTCGGACAGGATGATGCCCTTTTCCCGCTCCACCGCCTCTGGCGTGAAGAGCAGTTCGCTTGCCGTTTCGCGCATCAGCATCAGCGCGGTATCGAGGAGGGGGGCATCGTTGGTCGGAAGGCTCAGCTGATAAAGCGTGCCGTCGAACCCGGTGGAGGCATTGGTGTCGGCGCCGAATTCCAACCCCTTACGCTCCAGCAGGGCGACCATCTCGCCCTCCGGCACGTTGGTCGATCCGTTGAAGGCCATGTGCTCGACAAAATGCGCAAAGCCTTGTTCCGGCCCCGCCTCGTCAAACGAACCGGCATCGTAATGCAGGCGCACTTCGGCGGTGCCCTGGGGTGTTTCGTTATGCCGGATGGCGTAGGACAGACCGTTCGCCAGCCTGCCGAAGCGGACTTCGGGATCGGGTTTCAGATCACTGGCGGCGAGCAACTGCTCGAATGGCGGCAGGCCCGATTGCGCATCGACCGCGATGGCGGGGGCAGGGGCGTCTGCAGGGGGTGTCGTGGCGACGCCGGCGCACGAAGCGGCCAGCGCGGCGGCGAAGGGAATGGCGAAAAGGCGAGCTAACCGGCTGCGGCGGTTTGTTTTGTCAGGCACCGTCCGGTTATATGCCGTTGCGCGGGTCGATCAACCCGCGCGACGGCAGGGCGGGGGACGAAACCTACTTCTTGCCCCGCAGCTTGCGATGGTGCGCGATGTCGGCAACCTCGCTCGGCCCGTCTTCCTGCAGCACGCCAAGGCGGCGGGCCACTTCCTGATAGGCGTCTTCTTCCCCGCCGAGATCGCGGCGGAAACGGTCCTTGTCCAGCTTCTCGTTCGTGGCCATGTCCCACAGGCGGCAGCCGTCGGGGCTGATTTCGTCGGCAAGGATCACGCGGGAATAGTCGCCGTCCCAGATGCGGCCGAATTCCAGCTTGAAATCGACCAGCCGGATGCCGACAGCGGCGAACATGCCGCAGAGGAAGTCGTTGATGCGGATCGCCATCGACGACATGTCCTGCATTTCCTCGTTCGAGGCCCAGCCGAAGCACGCGATGTGTTCTTCCGCGATCAGCGGATCGCCCAGCGCGTCGTCCTTGTAATAGTATTCGAGCAGGGTGTGGGGCAGCGGCTCCCCTTCCTCAAGGCCGAGGCGCTTGGAAATGGAGCCGGCGGCGACGTTGCGCACCACGACTTCCAGCGGAATGATCTCGACCTGGCGGACCAGCTGTTCGCGCATGTTCAGGCGGCGGATGAAGTGCGTCGGGATGCCGATGTGCGACAGGCGCGTGAACACGAACTCGCTGATGCGGTTGTTGATCACGCCCTTGCCGTTGATCGTGCCCTTTTTCTGGGCGTTGAACGCGGTGGCATCGTCCTTGAAGTACTGGATGATGGTGCCCGGTTCGGGGCCTTCGTACAGGATCTTGGCCTTGCCTTCGTAGATCTGGCGGCGACGCGACATGGGCGTATCTTTCTGCTTCAAATACCAAGCCCCGACCTTGCCGGCTGCCCCGACGGGGTCTGCCTGACGATGCCGGGGCGTCCTTGCCTCGGCCTATAGGCGAAGCGCGTGCAAAAGCAAAGCGGCTCGCTTGCACCTGTGCCGCGACGGGGCTTAGCCTTTCTTGACGAGTGCGAGAGGGAGGCGGGCCGATGGCCAAACCGGACGGGCAAACGGGTGGTGATGCGGCATATGTCTCCGACTGGATCGAGGTGCCGCAGGACTTGATCGACCAGTTCGCCGACCTGACCGAGGACTGGAACGCCATCCATGTCGACGAAGCTGCGGCGCGGGCCGCGGGGCTGCCCGGCACCATCGCGCACGGCTTTCTGGTGCTGTCCCTGCTGGCCCCGCTGGCCAGCGACAGCGGGCTGCCGGTCGCCGACGGCAACCTCAATTACGGATTCGATTCGGTGCGCTTTATCTCGCCGGTGCCTGCGGGCAGCAGGATTAGGGCCACGTTCCGGCCTGTCGGGGAAGAAGTGACGGCAAGCGGAACGCGCCGCACCTTCGACGTACTGGTGGAGTGCGAGGGCGCGGCGCGGCCCGCGATTGCCGCGCGCTGGATCCTGTTCCACCCCGGCTAGGCCCTGAATCGGGTAGCTATTGATAATCGCTCTCAAATTTACTGTTGAAATTGCAAATCGGTCGCATTAGTGGCTCGGCGTATCAGGGACATCGGCGCCGCCGCAAAGGGACGTGCATCAGGCGCCTGCAAACACGAGGGGAACCCGATGCAGAACCACGCCAGCCTTCGCGGCTGTGTCATCGCCGCTGCCGCCATCGCGCTGCTGCCTGCCACCGCCCATGCCAACACTTCTGCCGTTGCCGCCGATGCTGGCGAAATCGTCGTGACCGGTGAATCGCTGGGCTACCTCGCCATCGATTCGGTGACCGCGACCAAGATCGACACTCCGCTGCTGGAAACGCCGCAGACGGTGAACGTCGTTACTGCAGAACAGATCGCTGACCAGGCGATGCGTTCGATGGAAGACGTGCTGCGCTACGTGCCCGGCGTCACCATCGGGCAGGGCGAGGGCAACCGCGACCAGATCACCCTGCGCGGCCAGAACACGACTGCGGACTTCTTCCTCGACGGTGTGCGCGACGACGTTCAGTACTACCGCAACCTCTACAACATCGAGCGGGTGGAGGTGCTGAAGGGCCCCTATGCCCTGATTTTCGGTCGCGGCGGCGGCGGCGGCATCGTCAACCGCGTGCAGAAAGCGCCGGGCGCGGACAAGGCGTTTGGTTCGGTGCAGGGCGGCGTGAACACGTTCGGCGCATGGGAAACCAGCGTCGATGCGAACCTGCCGATGGGAGAAACCGCCGCATTCCGCCTGAACGGTTTCTACGAGGAACTGGCCAGCCACCGCGATTTCTATGACGGCCGCCGCTTCGCGGTGAACCCGCATGTCGCGGCAGAGCTTGGCGACTGGCGCGCATCGCTGTCCTATGAATATGTCGACGATGACCGCACGACCGATCGCGGCATCCCCAGCCTGGACGGGGCGCCCGCACCGGGCCTGCGCGACTTCTTCTTCGGCACCGACGGCGTGAACCGCACCGAACTGGAAGCGCACATCGTGAAGGCGCGCCTTGACGGGCAGCTCGCCCCCGGCCTGCGCTCGACGACGACGGTACTCTATGGCGATTATGACAAGTACTACCAGAACGTCTATGCGAACGGCGCGCCGAACCCCGACACTAACGAGGTGGCGCTGGCCGGTTATCGCGACCCGACGCAGCGCGAGAACTTCATTGCGCAGACCAACCTGATCGCGGACTTCGCCACCGGCGGCATCGGCCACAAGGTTCTGCTCGGCCTTGAATACGGCGACCAGCAGACGGCGAACCAGCGCTACGTTTCTTCCGCTTCGCTCGGCACGCTGGATATTGACGATCCGGTTCGCCCGAATGCGGTGTTCGATACGCTGTCGCGCAACCGCACCAGCGACGTCACGTTCTTCAGCGCCTATGCGCAGGACGAGATCGCGCTGGGGGCGATGTTCGACCTCATCCTCGGCGTGCGGTTCGACCGCTTCGAGATCGAGGGCGAGGACATCGCGGGCGACTTCCCGTTCGAGCGGACGGACGAGAAGTGGAGCCCGCGCGCAGGCATCGTCTTCAAGCCGCAGGACGGGCTGTCGGTCTATGCCAGCTTCTCGCGCAGCTTCCTGCCGCGCGCTGGCGACCAGTTCACGAACCTGACCCCGTCGACCGCCAACCTCGCACCCGAAAGGTTCGAGAACATCGAGGCCGGTGTGAAGTGGGAAGTGCAGCCCGGCCTTGCCGTGACCGGCGCGATCTTCCGGCTGGACCGTACGAACACCACCACGCCGGATCCGGCCGATCCGGCCAATTCGATCAACGTGGGCGAAACCCGCACCAAGGGCATCGAACTGGGCATCGTCGGCGAAGTCATGCCCGGCTGGCAGGTCAGCGGCGGCTATGCCTATCAGGATGGCTACATCCGCGGCCTGTCCGATGTGAAGCTGGCTCAGCTGCCGCATCACCAGGCATCGCTGTGGAACCGCTACGACTTCAACCCGTCGGTCGGGATCGGCCTTGGCGCGGTCCACCAGTCGAGCCAGTACGCATCGATTTCCAACAGCGTGCGGCTGCCCTCGTTTACCCGTGTCGATGCGGCGCTGTTCTATTCGATGGACGATCGCGTCGAATTCCAGGTGAACCTCGAAAACCTGCTCGACGAGACGTATTATTCGAGCGCGCACAACAACAACAACATCATGCCGGGTGCGCCGCTCAACGTGCGTTTCACCGCCCGCGTGAAGTTCTGATCCACCCCGATTGCCAGCCGGGCCATCGCGCCGCATGATTGCGGGCATGGCCCGGCTGAAAACAAATCTGAAGATCAAGGTGCAGCTCTACTGCGGCGATGAAATCGCCATGGGGCCGGGCAAGGCCGACCTGCTTGTCGCCATCGCGCGGGAAGGGTCGATCTCTGCCGCCGCACGCACGATGGGCATGAGCTATCGCCGTGCGTGGCTGTTGGTCGATGCGATGAACCGCTGCTGGTCAGAACCGCTGGTTGCGGCAAAAGCGGGCGGCGGGGCGCAAGTTACCGATTTCGGCAGTGATGTGCTCGATTTCTACCGCGCGGTGCAGGCACAGGCCGAAGGTGCGGGCGAGGGGCCGGAAATAGCGCGGCTGGAACGGCTGATCCGCGCCGAACCACTGCCGGCGAAGGCCTAGGCCAATTCCACGACTTGCGCGGCCAGCCGGTCCACTTCGGCGCGGTCGTGGCTTACGTAGAGGATCGGCAGGGCAAGATCGTCGCGGATGCGTTCGATCACTTGCAGGATGCCGTCGCGCCGGTTCTCGTCGAGCGAGGATAGCGGCTCGTCCATCAGCAATGCGCGCGGGCCGGACAGCAGCGCCCGCCCGATGGCCACGCGCTGCGCCTCTCCGCCGGACAGCGTGCGCGGTGTGCGATCCAGCAGGGCGGTGATGCCCAGGAAGTCCGCCGCTTCGGCCAGCGTCATGAAGCGTTGTGCGGGCGGCGCCAGCTTCCAGCCATAGGTAAGGTTGCCCTGCACCGACATGTGCGGGAACAGGCGACCGTCCTGAAAGACATAGCCGCAACCGCGCCGTTCCGGCGGCAGGGCAATACCGGCAGCGGCATCGAACAGCGTCTCGCCAGCAACGCGGACATGGCCCGACGATGGCCGGACAAGCCCGGCAACGACGTCGAGCACGGTGGTCTTGCCCACGCCGGAGGGGCCGAACAGGGCGGTAATGCCCGATGCGGGGGCGATGGTGACGCTGACCGTGCGGTCCCCGCGCGGCACCTCTATCGCAAGGTCAAAGGACATGACGCCCGCCCTTGCGAACCAGCCATTCGGAAACCAGCAGCGCCGCCAGCGACAGTACGACGGAGGCGATGGCAAGGCGCGTGACGCTGTCCTCCGCCCCCGGCACCTGCAGCGCGGTATAGATCGCCAGCGGCAGCGTGCGCGTTTCCCCCGGTACGTTGGAAACGAACGTGATCGTCGCGCCGAATTCGCCCAGGCTGCGCGCAAAGCCCAGCACCATCGCCGCGCCAATGCCGGGCAGGGCCAGCGGCAGGGTGATCGTGGCGAAGGCACGCCATGCGGTTGCGCCCAGCGTGCGGGCCGCGCTTTCCAGCCTGCGGTCGATCGCTTCCAGCGACAGCCGGATCGCGCGCACCATCAGCGGCAGTGCCATGATCCCCGCCGCCAGCGCCGCGCCAGTCCAGCGGAACATCAGGGTCGTGCCGAACAGAGCTTGCAACGCGCGCCCGCCCGCACCGGACTGGCCGAAAAACAGCAGCAGCAGCCAGCCCGTCACAACCGGCGGCAGCACCAGCGGCAAGTGGACCACGGTGTCCAGCAGCATCCGGCCCGCAAACCGCTTGCGCGCCAGCAACCACGCCAGCGCGAAAGCCAGTGGCAGGGTCAGCAGGATCGCCGCCGCCGCCACTTTCAGGGACAGGGCGATGATCGCCCATTCGGCGCCAGTGGGCATCAGGGCTCTATCGCCGCCGTTGCCGGGCCGAAGCCGTGGCGGGCGAAGATCTCCTGCCCCTCTTCGGACAAGAGGAAGGCGCGAAACGGCTCTGCATCGGGGTTGCGCGAACGGGCAAGAATGGCCAGCGGATAGCGGATCGGCACGTGGCTTTCGTCAGGGAAAGTGCCGACCACGCGGACATTTTCATCGGCCTGCGCATCGCTGCCATAGACGATGCCCAACGGTGCATCGCCGCGCCCCACCAGCGCCAGCGCGGCGCGCACGTCTGCGGTTTCGGCCACGCGGTCCTTTATTTCTTCCCATACGCCAAGGGTGATCAGCGAGCCCTTGGCATAGCGACCGGCGGGAACGGCGACCGGATCGGCCAGTGCCAGCCGACCCTCCCCGATAGCCTTGCGCCAGCCGCCCTTCGCGGGAAAAAAAGCGACCTCGCTGGCCAAGGGAGCGATCAGCACCAGCGAGTTGGTGGCAAGGTTCGCGCGCGATCCTTCGCGCAGGGATACTTCCTGATCCAGCCAGTCCATCCACTTCTCGTCAGCGGAAAGGAACACGTCCGCAGGCGCGCCGACCGCGACCTGCCGGGCCAGCGCGCCCGATCCGGCGAAGGACAGGACCGGTGCGGGATGCCCCTTCGCGGTCCATGCCGCGGCCGCGTCGGTCATCGCTTCCTGCGTGCTGGCGGCGGCAAGGACGAAGGGGCCGGTCGGCTCAGGATCCGACCCGCAGGCCGACAGGGCGAGAGCGAGGACGGGGGCGAGGAGACAGGCAAGCAGCGATCGCATGCCTGCCTGATAGCTATATACGGCGGGATATAAAAGAGGTGCAGGCTAGGCGATGTCGTATGGCACTGTCCCGCGCCGGTCGCGGTTGACGACAATGGCGCGGTCGCCGGGCGGAAAGGCGCGCTGGTCACAGTTCTCGCGCGGGCAGATGCGGCAACTGGTGCCGATGGGCGTGGCGGCGGCGCGGGCCGCGATGTCGAGGCCGTCGGCATAGATGAAGCTGGCGGCATGTTCCGCCTCGCACCCCAGCGCCACGGCAAAGCGGCGCGGCGGGCGGGCGAAGCTGCCCGATGGTTTCACCAGCCCCTTCGCCATCGACACATACCGCACCCCGTCCGGCATTTCGGCCAGCTGGGTCAGGATGCGGTCGGGAATGGCCACTGCCTCGTGCACGATCCACAGCGGGCAGGCCCCGCCAAAGCGGGCGAACTGCAATGGCGTTGCCGAGTGTCGCTTGGTGATGTTGCCCGCCATGTCGACGCGGCAGAAGAAGAACGGCACCCCGCGCGCATCGGGCCGTTGCAGGGTGGAAAGCCGGTGGCAGGCCTGCTCGAAACTGACGGAGAAGCGCCGCGTCAGCCGGTCGATATCGTGGCGTTCGGCAAGGGCGGCGGTGCGGAACGATTCGTATGGCATCAGCAGCGCGCCGGCGGCATAATTGGCAAGGCCCACGGCCAGCAGGGCGGCGCTCGCCTCGCTTGCCAGTTCGGACATCGCGATCACCAGCGCGATTTCGTCCGCCAGGGCGACTTGCGCCAGTTGATGGGCAAGCTGGAACCGGCGCGTGGCGGCGGGCTGGGCAGCATCGAGCAGCAGGCGATAGCCGTCGAAAGAACGCAGCCGGTCGCCCTCTGCCATTGCCACGTCGAAGCCGTATTCGCGTTTGGCCAGCGCGGCCATCGCCTCGAACGACGGTGATGCGCCATCGCGGGCCAGCCGCTGCGCCAGCGCTTCGGCGGCGCGGTCGACCACGTCGATATAGTTGCCCGCATCGTGGAACCAGTCGCGCACTTCCTCCCACGGCAGGCGGCCCGCATCGTGCGAACCCGCGCCCAGCGCCTCGTCCAGCATCTGCAGCCGCTCGCCTGCGTCGCGATAGGCGCGGTGTAGCGCGACGAAGCGTTCGGCAAGGTGGGGCATCTGGCGAACGGCGCGGCTGGCCAGCCCTTCGTCCAGCGGCTGTGCGAAGATCGGATCGGAAGCCGCCTGCATCAGCGCCTCTGCCCGCGCGTCGCTGCTTTCGCCGGCGATATCCTCCCGCTCCATGCCGAAGCGGCGGGTCAGGGTGGCAAGGATCGGTGCGGTCAGCGGGCGCTCGTCATTCTCGATCTGCGAAAGGTAGGAGACGGAGATCGACAGCGCCTTGGCCAGATCGGCCTGCTTCATGCCGTGCCGGTCGCGCAGGGTGCGCACGGACTTGCCCGCGAAGATGCGTTGCGCCTTGCTCATGGCGAGTGGTTTAGCGCTTCGCGAAAGTTTTGCAAAACCTTTAGAAAACATTTTGCAAATTCACATTGGACACTGCGCGAACGGAGGCACATACGCTCGGTTCAACCGGCCCGCGCGTGCAGCGGGCACCCGGATACGGGGTAGAGGGAGCCGAGAATGTCCGCCAATATCGCCGAAGTCGAACGTCGCCGCGCCGCTGCCAAACTGGGTGGCGGGCAGAAGCGGATCGACGCGCAGCACGCCAAGGGGCGCCTGACCGCGCGCGAACGGCTGGAAGTCCTGCTGGACGAGGACAGCTTCGAAGAAATCGACATGTACGTGGAACACAACTGCGTCGATTTCGGCATGGACGAAACGCATATTCCCGGTGACGGCGTCGTCACCGGCAGCGGCACGATCAACGGTCGCCTCGTCTATGTCTTCTCTCAGGATTTCACCGTTTTCGGCGGCTCGCTTTCCGAACGCCATGCGCAGAAGATCTGCAAGGTGATGGACGCCGCAATGAAAGTCGGCGCGCCGGTCATCGGCCTCAACGACAGCGGCGGCGCGCGCATTCAGGAAGGTGTCGCATCGCTGGGCGGCTATGCCGAGGTGTTCCAGCGCAACGTGCTGGCATCGGGCGTGGTGCCGCAGCTTTCGCTCATCATGGGGCCTTGCGCGGGCGGCGCGGTCTATTCCCCGTCGATGACCGACTTCATCTTCATGGTGGAGGACAGCAGCTACATGTTCGTCACCGGCCCCGACGTGGTGAAGACGGTGACCAACGAGGTCGTGACGCAGGAAGAACTGGGCGGCGCATCGACGCACACCGTGAAGTCCGGCGTTGCCGATCTTGCGTGCGAAAACGACATCGTCGCCCTGCTGCGCGCGCGCGACTTCATGGACTTCCTGCCATCCTCCAACCGCGAGGACGTGCCCGAACGCCCGTCGAGCGATCCGTGGGACCGCATGGAGGACAGTCTCGACACGATCATTCCGGCCAACGCCAACCAGCCCTATGACATGCACGAAGTCATCCGGAAGACGGTGGACGAGGGCGATTTCTTTGAAATCCAGCCCAAGCACGCGGCGAACATCATCTGCGGTTTCGGGCGAGTAGAGGGGCGCACTGTCGGTATCGTCGCGAACCAGCCGCTGGTGCTGGCAGGCGTGCTCGACATCAATTCGTCGAAGAAGGCGGCGCGGTTCGTGCGTTTCTGCGATGCGTTCAACATTCCGATCCTGACCTTCGTCGATGTTCCGGGCTTCCTTCCCGGCACCGCGCAGGAGCATAACGGCATCATCAAGCACGGCGCGAAACTGCTGTTCGCATATGCCGAGGCGACCGTGCCCAAGATCACCGTCATCACCCGCAAGGCATATGGCGGGGCATACGACGTCATGGCGTCGAAGCATCTTCGCGGCGATCTCAACTATGCATGGCCGACCGCCGAAATCGCGGTGATGGGCGCAAAGGGCGCGGTGGAGATCATCTTCCGGCAGGACCGCGACGATCCGGACAAGATCGCGCAGAAGACGAAGGAATACGAAGACCGCTTCGCCAACCCCTTCGTCGCAGCAAGCAAGGGCTTTATCGACGAGGTGATCATGCCGCATTCGACAAGGCGGCGCATCGCGCTGGGCCTGCGCAAGTTGCGCAACAAGGCCTTGGAAAACCCCTGGAAGAAGCACGACAACATTCCGCTTTGACCCGGCGCAATGCGCCATCGCCCGAGTTGGGAGCAGGAACGCCCCACTGGCGAACTCCGCCGGCGCGTCGCTTCAATGCCATGAGGGCAGGATGGCGCTGGAATCAGGTTTCGAAAGGTGATTGCAATGGGTGACTACAAGGCAACCGTGCGCTGGCAGATCCGCGACGGCGAGGTTTTCACGACCAACCGCTACAGCCGCGCGCACCACTGGCATTTCGATGGCGGCGCGGTCGTGCCCGGATCGGCGGCTCCCGGCTACCTTCCGGCGGCGCTGATCGACGAGAGCGCCGTCGATCCCGAAGAGGCGTTGCTGGCTGCGGCGGCGAGCTGCCACATGCTCTACTTCCTGGCCTATGCCGCCAAGGACGGGTTCTCGATAGAGAGCTACACGGACGAGACTGTCGGCCATGTCGAAAAGAACGAGGCTGGCGATCCGTGGGTTGCCACCGTGGTGCTGCGCCCCGACGCGCGTTTCGTGGGCGAAAAGCTGCCCACCCGCGCAGAGATCGACGAACTGCACTACCGTTCGCACAAGTCCTGCATCATCGCGAACTCGCTGAAGAGCGCGATGACCATCGAACCCGTTTATGGAGGCGCCGCATGACACTGGCCATGAAGCTGGGACGCATGAACCACCTCGGCTATGCCGTGCCCGACATGGATGTCGCCATCGCGCATTACCGCGACGTGATGGGTGCCGAAGTTATCACCGAACCCTTCGACCTGCCCGAACAGGGCGTGAAGGTCTGTTTCGTGAACACGCCCGGATTTGGGCAGGGCCATGACGGTACCCACGGCACGCAAGTCGAACTGCTTAGCCCACTGGACGAAAACTCACCGGTCGCGGGCTTCATTGCCAAGAACCCGCTGGGCGGGCAGCATCACGTCTGTTTCGAAGTGCCCGACATCGCCGCCGCGCGCGAATATTTCGAAGGGATCGGCAAGCGCATCCTGGGCCCCACGCGTATCGGCGCGCACGGCACGCCGATTTTCTTCGTCCACCCGAAGGACATGATGGGCATGCTGACCGAGATCATGGAAACCCCGAAGGACGGGGCCGCGCACTGATGTCCTACGACTTCATCACGTCCACCACCGAAGGCGCGGTCACGACGCTGGCTCTGGCGCGGCCGGACAAGCTCAATGCGATCACGCCCAACGTCTTTGCCGAACTGACCGCCGCGATCGAAGCGGGGCTGGCGGCCGGCACGCGCGCATTCGTGCTGACGGGCGAAGGGCGTGCATTCTGTTCGGGTGCGGACCTGATGCCCGACGGTGCGGGTTACGATGGCCTGCCCGAAGACCTCGGTCGGATCATCGATGAACACTACAACCCCTTCACGAAGCTGCTGATGGACCTGCCGGTGCCGCTTGTCACCGCGATCAACGGACCGGCTGTGGGCGCGGGGCTCAGCCTTGCGCTGGCGGGCGACATCGCGGTGATGGCAAAGGGTGCGTACCTGCTGCTGGCCTTCGTCAACATCGGCCTTGTGCCCGATGCGGGCGCGACATGGCTGGTTGCATCCAGCGTCGGGCGGCAGCGGGCGATGAAGATGGCGCTGCTGGGCGAAAAGATATCGGCGGACGATGCACTGGCCATCGGCCTTGTCGCCGAAGTGGCCGACGACGATGCGGCGCTTGCCCGCGCGCAGGAAATTGCGGCGCGGCTGGCGGCTGGCCCTTCGAAGGCCATCGGCATGATCCGCCGGCAGGTGAACGCCGCGGTCGAACAGTCGCTGGCAGACAGCCTCGACACCGAACGGGACAACCAGCGCGCGGCTGGCTTTACCAAGGACTTCAAGGAAGCGATCGCCGCATTCGGCGAGAAGCGCAAACCCCAATTCAAGGGCCGCTGAGGCTGCTGAAGGACCGGACATGACCTACAAGACGCTGAACGACTGGCAGGCCCTTGCCGACAAGGAAGTCAAGGGCAAGGACCTTACCTGGCACACGCCGGAAGGGATCGACGTCAAGCCTCTCTATACAGAAGCCGATCTCGAAGGCTGGGATCCGGGGCTTCCCGGTTTCGCCCCGTTCACGCGCGGCGTGAAGGCATCGATGTATGCGGGCCGTCCGTGGACCATCCGCCAGTACGCGGGCTTCTCCACTGCCGAAGAGTCCAACGCATTCTATCGCCGCAACCTTGCCGCGGGGCAGAAGGGGCTTTCGGTCGCGTTCGACCTTGCGACGCACCGCGGCTACGATTCAGACCATCCGCGCGTCGTGGGCGACGTCGGCAAGGCGGGCGTTGCGATCGACAGCGTCGAGGACATGAAGATCCTGTTCGACCAGATCCCGCTGGGCGAAATGAGCGTGTCGATGACGATGAACGGCGCGGTGATCCCGTGCCTTGCCTTCTACATCATCGCGGCAGAGGAACAGGGCGTGTCGCCCGACCAGCTGACCGGGACCATCCAGAACGACATCCTGAAGGAGTTCATGGTCCGCAACACGTATATCTATCCGCCCGAACCCAGCATGCGGATCATTTCGGACATCTTCGCCTACACGGCGGACCACATGCCGAAGTTCAACTCCATCTCGATCTCCGGCTACCACATGCAGGAAGCCGGTGCGACGCAGGTGCAGGAGCTGGCGTTCACCATCGCCGACGGCATGGAATACGTGAAGTACGGCGTGGCCAGCGGTCTCGACATCGACAAGTTTGCGGGGCGCCTGTCGTTCTTCTTCGCCATCGGCATGAACTTCTTCATGGAAATCGCCAAGCTGCGTGCGGCCCGTACGCTGTGGCACCGCGCGATGACCGAACTTGGCGCGAAGTCCGAACGGTCGAAGATGCTGCGCACCCACTGCCAGACGAGCGGTGTCAGCCTGACGGAACAGGACCCGTACAACAACGTCATGCGCACCACGATCGAGGCGATGGCCGCGATGCTGGGCGGCACGCAGTCGCTTCACACCAACGCGCTGGACGAAGCCATCGCGCTGCCCACCGACTTTTCCGCCCGCATCGCGCGCAACACGCAGATCGTGATCCAGGAAGAAACGGGCATGACCAACGTGGTCGATCCGCTTGGCGGTTCCTACTACGTCGAGGCGCTGACCAAGGCGCTGGTCGATGACGCGTGGTCGATTATCGAGCGTGTGCAGTCCGAAGGCGGCATGGCCAAGGCGGTGGACGCCGGCTGGCCCAAGGCGATGATCGAGGAAGCCGCCGCCGCCCGCCAGGCCCGCGTCGACAAGGGCGATGACGTCATCGTCGGCGTCAACAAGTTCCGCCTGAAGGACGAGGACCAGATCGAGACGCTGGACATCGACAACACCGCCGTCCGGCAGGCCCAGATCGCGCGGCTGGAAAAGATGCGCGCCACCCGTGACGAGGCGAAGTGTCAGGCGGCACTGAAGGCCCTGCGCGAAGGTGCGGCGGGGACGGGCAACCTGCTCGCGCTCGCTGTCGATGCCGCGCGCGAACGCGCGAGCCTTGGCGAGATTTCGGACGCGATGGAATCAGCCTTCGGTCGCTACGACACGATGCCGCGTCCGGTGAAGGGCATTTATGGCGCGGCCTATGCCGGGGACAGCCGCTATCAGGCGGTTTGCGACGGTGTCGATGCCGTGGCGCGCCGCCTTGGCCGCAAGCCGAAGGTGATGATCGCCAAGATGGGGCAGGACGGGCACGATCGCGGTGCGAACGTGATTGCCAGCGCCTTTGCCGACATGGGTTTTGATGTCGTTTCCGGCCCGCTGTTCCAGACCCCGTCCGAAACGCGCGACATGGCGCTGGAAAACGGCGTGGACCTGATCGGCGCGTCTTCACTGGCGGCGGGTCACAAGACGCTGATCCCCGAACTGATCAACCTGCTGAAGCAGGCAGGCCGCGCGGATATCAAGGTAACCGCTGGCGGCGTGATCCCGCCCAGCGATTACCAGTACCTGCGCGATGCGGGGGTTCAGGGCATCTACGGTCCCGGCTCCAACGTGGTGGAATGCGCCGCCGACTTGTTGCGCCTGCTGGGGCACAACATGCCGCCTGCCGGTGAGGAACTCAACGAGGCGGCAGAGTAATGAGCGGCCAGTCGCACATGGGATTTTTCTGGATCGCGGCGATGATGTTCGTCGCGGGGCTGGGGATTCCCGTGTTCGCGGCGCTCAATTCGTCGCTGGGCCAGCAACTGGGCGGGCCGATCGCGGCAACCGCTGCGGCTTTCGCGGTGGGTTTTGCCGTGGCGCTGATCCTCTTGGCGATAAACGGCTTGCCCGCGCGCGAAACGCTGCAATTCGACCGGCCATGGATCTGGATGGGCGCGGTTTTCATCCTGTTCTACGCCGCCAGCGTGTCGTTTGCCGCCCCGCGCATCGGAGTGGGCAATGCGATCTTCTTCGTGTTGCTGGGGCAACTGGTCGCGGCGGCGGCGATCGACCATTTCGGCTGGCTGGGCGCCATGCCCTCTGCCCTGACCGCGCGCCGCCTGCTGGGCATCGCGGTCATGGTGCTGGGCGTATATTTGGCGAGGAAGCCGCTGTGACGCTGGGCTTCTCGGTAGAGACGCTGCTTCCCGACGCGCGGGTTTCCGGCCCGCTGCGCATGGGGCTGGTGCGTCTGGCCGAGAGTGAGTGGCTGCAGCGCGATCCCGATCTTGCCACGCGGGCGGCGGCGTTCGATGCGCATCCCGAAGCGGTGCAGGTCCTGCCCGAAGCGCGCGCGGCAGAGGCGGAACTGGCCGCGATGCTGGGCGTGGACGGCGGGTTGGAACAGGTCGCCCGCGCGCATTGGGAGGATTTTTGCATCCTGACGCAGGATGCGCCCGGCAAGCGTTTTCGCCTGACCGGCGCGGCGGTGGCTTTCCCGACCGACTGGCACCTGTCTGCCAAAATGGGCCGCCCGATGATGGAAGTGCATGAACCCATCGATGGCTATGCCGAACAGCTGGCTGCGGGCGTTGACCGTTTCCTCGAAGGATTGCGCGCACCCCACGTCTTCGGGCGCACCAATGCCTTCGTGCTGGCCAGCGATGCCTTGCGCTACATGCCCGTGGACGCGCCCGAAACGCGTTTTGCCCATGTCACGGCGGAGAATGCGGGCGAAACGCTGTTCGTCCGGTGCGAGCGTGAAACCTTGCGCCGCCTGCCGAAATCGCAGGCCATCGTTTTTACCATCGGGATTCAGCGTGCTGCGCTGGGTGGCTTGTCCGATGCCGCTGTCGCTCGTATCGCGCAGTCCATCGACGGGTTCGGCGAAGGCGAGGGCAATCGCCGCGCCGCGCCGCATTATGCCCACTCGCTGGCCGAATATGCCCGCCAGCGCGCCAACGGAAAGCAAGCCGCATGAAGACTGCACCCCGATCCGACTGGACCCGCGAGGAAATCGCCGCGCTTTACGACCTGCCGTTCACCGAACTGGTGTTCCGCGCCGCGGAGGTACACCGCGCCAATCACCAGCCCAACGCGGTCCAGCGCTCCACCCTGCTGTCGATCAAGACTGGCGGTTGCCCCGAAGACTGCGGCTATTGCTCGCAAAGCGCGCATAACGAGACCGAGGTCAAGGCGACCAAGCTGATGGAAGTGCAGCAGGTCCTGCAATCCGCAGCGCAGGCCCGCGACATGGGATCGACCCGTTTTTGCATGGGCGCGGCATTCCGCAATCCCAAGGAACGCGACATGCCCGCGCTGACCGACATGGTGCGGCAGGTAAAGGCGATGGGCATGGAAACCTGCATGACCGCGGGGATGCTGTCCGAAAGCCAGGCGCACCAGCTGGCCGAAGCGGGGCTCGACTACTACAACCACAACGTCGACACCGGACCGGAATATTACGAGCGTGTCGCCACCACCCGCAGCCTTGCCGACCGCCTGCTGACGCTGGACTACGTGCGGGAGGCGGGGATCAACGTGTGTTGCGGCGGCATCGTCGGCATGGGCGAAACGCGCGAGGATCGCGTGGGCTTCGTCCACCTGCTCGCCACGATGGAGCAGCATCCCGAGAGCGTGCCCGTCAATGCGCTGGTGCCCGTTAAAGGCACGCCGCTGGGCGACATGCTGGCCGATACGCCCCTGGCCCAGATCGACGAGATCGAGTTCGTGCGCACCGTCGCCGTTGCCCGCATCACGATGCCCGCCAGCATGGTGCGCCTGTCGGCTGGGCGCGAGAGCATGAGCGCCAGCACGCAGGCCCTGTGCTTCCTGGCAGGCGCCAATTCCATCTTTTCGGGCGACAAGCTGCTGACCGCACCCAACGCGGGCGACAGCAGCGACGATGCCCTTTTCCAACGCCTTGGCCTCCAGTCGCTGGAGCCGGAGCCACAAGCAGTCGCGGCGGAATAGCCGCGACAGGAGAGAGACCGACCGATGTTCAAGAAGATCCTGATTGCCAACCGTGGTGAAATCGCCTGCCGCGTCATCAAGACCGCGCGCCGCATGGGCATTCAGACGGTGGCCGTCTATTCGGACGCCGACGCCCGCGCACCTTTCGTGCAAATGGCGGACGAGGCGGTGCACATCGGTCCGGCTCCGGCCAGCGAATCCTACCTGATCGCCGACAAGATCATCGCCGCGTGCAAGCAGACCGGCGCCGAGGCGGTGCACCCCGGCTACGGCTTCCTGTCGGAGCGTACTTCGTTCGCAGAGGCGCTGGCGGCAGAGAACGTCGAGTTCATCGGCCCGCCGGTGAATGCAATCGCGGCAATGGGCGACAAGATCGAATCGAAGAAGCTGGCGAGGGAAGCGGGCGTGAACGTCGTGCCCGGCTACGTCGGCGAGATCGACGATACCGAACACGCGGTCCGCATTTCGAACGACATCGGCTATCCGGTGATGATGAAGGCGAGCGCGGGCGGCGGCGGCAAGGGCATGCGCCTTGCCTATAGCGAAAAGGACGTGCGCGAAGGGTTCGAGGCGACCAAGCGCGAAGGCCTCAATTCCTTCGGCGACGACCGCGTCTTCATCGAGAAGTTCATCGAGAACCCGCGCCACATCGAGATCCAGATCCTTGGCGACAAGCACGGCAACGTCATTTACCTGAACGAGCGCGAATGCTCGATCCAGCGTCGCCACCAGAAGGTGGTGGAAGAAGCCCCGTCGCCCTTCGTCACCCCCGAAATGCGCAAGGCGATGGGCGAGCAGTGCGTCGCTCTGGCCAAGGCGGTCGGTTACTACAGCGCGGGTACGGTCGAACTGATCGTCAGCGGTGCGGACAAGACGGGGCAGTCGTTCTACTTCCTTGAAATGAACACCCGCCTGCAGGTGGAGCATCCCGTTACCGAGTGCATCACCGGCGTCGATCTGGTCGAACAGATGATCAAGGTGGCCGCCGGCGGCAAGCTGGCGATGACGCAGGACGACGTGAAGATCGACGGCTGGGCCATCGAAAACCGCGTCTATGCCGAAGACCCCTATCGCGGGTTCCTCCCCTCTACAGGCCGGCTCGTGCGCTATGACCCGCCGGTCACCGGCTGGAAGGGCGGCATTCGCGGTGTGGACAGCGGAAACGGCGGCATCCGCGTCGACGATGGCGTGATGGAAGGCGGCGAAGTCTCCATGTTCTACGACCCGATGATCGCCAAGCTGATCACCTGGGCACCCACCCGCGACGAGGCGGCGGACCTGCAGATCAAGGCGCTGGACGCTTTCGAGATCGAGGGGCTGGGCCACAACATCGATTTCGTCTCTGCCATCATGCAGCATCCCCGCTTCCGTTCGGGGGACCTCACCACCGGCTTCATCGCGGAGGAATATCCCGAAGGGTTCGAGGGCGCACCCGCCGGTCGCAAGCTGCGCACGCGGCTGGCCGCGATGGGTGCCTTCGTCGCTGCCGCCTATGCCGATCGTGCGCGCCGCACCGACGGTCAGCTGGGCGACCGGCTGCGCCCCCCCGCCAAGTGGAGCGTGAAGATCGACGGGGAGTTCCACAACGCCGAACTGTCGGGTGACGAGATCACGGTGGACGGCGACATCGTCGATCTGGCCATGGAATATACGCCGGGCCAGCGCACCGTTGCCGCGCTGTTCGACACCGACGAAAACGGCGAGGGTGGCGAGGAGCTGATCGTGCAGATCAAGCCCGTTCCCGCCGGTTTCGAATTCACGACGCGCGGCGCAAAACACAAGCTGCGCGTCCTGCCCACGCGCGTCGCCAAGTTCGACAAGCACATGATCGAAAAGATCCCGCCGGACATGAGCAAGTTCCTCGTCTGTCCGATGCCGGGCCTGCTCGTTTCGCTGAACGTGGGAGAGGGCGACGAAGTGCAGCCGGGCCAGCCGCTTGCCGTTGTGGAGGCGATGAAGATGGAAAACATCCTGCGCGCCGAAAAGGCGGGCAAGGTGGCCAAAGTGAATGCCAAGGCCGGCGAAAGTCTTGCGGTTGACGCAATTATCCTCGAACTGGAGTAAATGCATCTACTCCACGATCCCGAAGCCCCCGCTGCCGAACTTATCGATTTCGACACTTTCCTGAAGGTCGACATCCGCATCGGCACGGTGGTTTCGGCAGAGCCTTTCGCCAAGGCGCGCAAGCCTTCGCATATCCTGATGATCGATTTCGGCCCTGCGATCGGTACGAAGAAGTCGAGCGCGCAGATCGCGGTGAACTATGCGCCCGATGATCTGGTCGGGCGACAAGTGGCGGCGGTGGTGAATTTTCCGCCGCGCCAGATCGGGCCGGTCATGTCCGAAGTGCTGACGCTGGGTTTTGCCGACGATGCGGGCGAAGTGACGCTGTTCGCGCCGGACAAGGCCGTGCCCAATGGGTCGAGACTGTTTTGAATCGGCGATTGTTCCGATGAAGCGCGTCTGGACCATCGGCTACGAACAGGCGACGGTTCCGGCGGTTATCGGCGTGCTGACGGCGGCGGGCATCGAGGTGCTGGCCGACGTGCGCGCCCTGCCGCTTTCGCGCCGCCCCGGCTTTTCCAAGACTGCCCTTGCAGGGGCCGTGCAGGAGGCGGGGATCGCGTACCGCCATTTCAAGGCGCTGGGCACGCCGAAGGAAGGCCGCGAGGCCGCGCGCAAGGGCGACCGTGCGGGGCTGGAAAGCGTCTATGCAGGCCAGCTTGAACTGCCCGAAGCGCTGGCCGCAGCGGCGCAGTTGCGCGATCTTGCCAGCGAACATCGGGTCGCGCTACTGTGCTTTTGCGGGGATGCGGCAAAGTGCCATCGCTCCCTGCTTCACGCCGCGATGCTGGCGGATTTCGAGGCGGTGCATCTGCAGCCTGAAATTTCGCAAACTCGTTAGGCTGTATTTTACTTTCTGCGGTGCAAAGGTCAGCCGTGGCCAAGCACAAGAAACCCATCCCGCACTATCATCAGGGCGATCTGGCTCAGCGTCCGACGTCGGCCGCCACATATGTCATCGGCGCGCTGGCGATCGGTCTCGTCGCCGGGGTTGGCTCGATCATGCTGGGCGACGATCCCGATCAGGCGATGGACAAGCTGTCGGCGATAGCCGCGACCGTCGGCGAAAAGGTGCAGGGCGGGTCGGCGCCTGCCGAAACAACCGGCGACGCCGACTGATCGCGATTAGCGCCCCAGTTCTTCGTCCATGAATGCCGCGATGTCGGCGATGTCGACATCCTTGGCCAGAAACGTCTGCCCGATGCCGCGCATCAGCAGGAAGGGCAGGGTGCCCGCGTCCATCTTCTTGTCGTGCAGCATGTGATCGGCCAGTCGCCGCCCGTCGCATTCCAGCGCCAGTTCGGTTACTTCCGCCTTCATGTCGCAGGCCTTGAAATGGGCCGCGATGCGCTGCGCGTCCTGCCCGTGCATCAGCCCGCGCCGCACCGAATAGCGGGCGGCCAGCACCATGCCGATGGCCACCGCTTCACCGTGCAGCAACGCGCTGGAATAGCCGGTTTCCGCCTCCAGCGCGTGGCCGAAAGTATGGCCAAGGTTGAGCAAGGCGCGCGTGCCGGTCGTCTCGCGCTCGTCCGCTGCCACCACGCGGGCCTTGGCCGCGACGGATCGGCTTACCGCCTCGATCCGCGCTGCATCGTCACCCGCCAGCAGCGCGGGGCCGTTCACCTCGCACCATTCGAAGAAGGCGGGATCGTCGATCAGGCCATATTTCACCACTTCGGCATATCCGGCCCGCAATTCGCGCGGGGGGAGCGTGCCCAGCACATCGGTATCGGCAAGCACGAGGGCGGGCTGGTGAAACGCGCCGACGAGGTTCTTGCCCATCGGGACATTGATCGCGGTTTTTCCGCCGACGCTGGAATCGACTTGCGCCAGCAGCGTCGTCGGCACCTGCACGAAGCCGCAGCCGCGCTTCAGGATCGCGGCGGCAAAGCCGGTAAGATCGCCGATCACGCCGCCGCCCAGCGCCACGATCCGGTCGTTCCGGTCCACGCCCTCTGCCAGCAGGAAATCGATCACTTGCGCCAGATGCGCCCAGTCCTTCGTTTTCTCCCCCGCAGGAAGCACCAGCCAGCTTGCCGTCTTGCCGACCGCCGCCAGAGCCGCATCGACAGTTTCGCGATAGAGCGCGGCGACGTTGGCGTCGGTCACCACCGGCACGCTGTCCTTGCGCAGCATCGTGCCGCATTCCTCGCCCAGCCGTGCCAGCAGTCCGGGGCCGACGCGCACGTCATAGGGGCGTCCGGCCAGCGAGACGGGAATCGTGTTGGCGACGCTCATGCGACATGTCCTTCAAGAGCGGTGAGAATGCGGGCAACGACGGCCATCTGCGGCCCGGTGTCGCTGATCGCGCGGATCTGCGCCTGCGCATAGGCCGGATTGCGCACGGCCATCAATTCGCCCAGCACGGTGCGGGGGTCCTTGTCGATCAGCAGCGGGCGGGTGTTCTTGCGGCTGACGCGTTCGACCAGCGTGTCGAGATCGCTGTCCAGCCACACGGCGATGGCGCGATCGAGGATCAGCTTTCGCGTTTCGGGATCGACGAAGGCACCGCCGCCGGTGGCGATAACCGCGGCGCGGCCCTCGTTTTCTTCTATCAGGCGGGCGATCACGCGCCGTTCCCCGTCACGGAAATAGGGTTCGCCGAACTTCTCGAAAATTTCCGGAATCGACATCTGTGCCGCTGCGATCACGGCTTCGTCGGCATCGACGAACGGCGTGCCGAGGCAGTGGGCAAGCCGCTTGCCGATGGTGGATTTACCCACGCCCATCAGCCCGACCAGAACGACCGGCCGGTCCAGCCGCTGCGACAGGTCGGCCAGTGTCGCCGCATCGGGCAACAGATGGCGCGCCGGATCACCCGCTGGATCAGCCGGGCCGTCCGATTTGCCGGTCGAAGGGTCGCTCTCGTGCATTGCAGCCCCGCCTATAGTTGCGCTAGGCCCGCGCGCAAGCGTGGCGCTGCCGAACCGGTGGACGCGCGATTTACGGCAGATGGCGGGTACAAGGGAAATTCATGCGAGGATCGAAGCGGCTGTGGGCCATTCTCGCTCTCGCCATCGTGGTGCTGCTGGTCTACGCCTACATCGATGGCGGGCTTGTCGAGCCGCGCTGGATCGAGGAGGAGTTGCCGGTGCAGGCCCCTGAAGGCACGGTTGGCGGATGAAATTCGGAATGGTTCGGTCGCGCAAGTTCCTGATCGCCGCACTGCTGGCCAGTGCCCCTGCCGTCGCGCTCTATGCGCAGGACGGGCCGGAATCGCTTCTGCCGCCGGGTTTCGACGATCCCGCGCCGGCACCCGCGCCCGCCCCGTCCGCTCGCCCCGCGCCGTCTGCTCCGTCCGGCGGGCAACCGTCTGTGTCGCAACCGGTGGTGCAGGATGTTCCGGCCACGACGACCGCCGGATCGACCTCCCGCGCCGAAGCGGCCCGTCGCTTACTGGACCGTCTGCCCAGCCTTGACGAGCTGGAGAAGATGGACACGGACGAGATCGACGAACTGCTCGGTCTGAAGCCCACTTTCGACATTCCCGCGCAGGCGCGCCGTTCCACCGACATCGTCGGCATCCTTGCCACTTACGAAGGCGGGATGCGCGCCGATTCGCTGATCAATTACGACGCTATGTTCGTGCGCCGTGTGCTGGAAGGCACGAAAGGCCCGCTCGTATCGCGCTGGGGCCATATCCTGTTGCGCCGCGCGCTGGCCAGTCGGCTTGCCGCGCCCAACGGGATGGACGGCGTGGAATTTGCCGCCCTGCGCACCGGCCTGCTCAACCGCATTGGCGAGGTAACCGCCGCACGCGCCGTAGCGCAGGAAGTCGACACTGCCGATTATTCCCCCGCGCTGATCAACAGCGCCTACGACTCCTATGTCGCGTTGGGCGATTTTACCGGTGCCTGCCCGATGGTGCGCCTGCACGCCCGCGCGCGGGAGGATCGAGACTGGGAACTGCTGCGCGGCATTTGCGGCAGCTTTTCCGGCGAAAACAGCGGGATGGACCGGATCGAGCGTCAGCGCCGCCGCAGCGAGGGGACGCAGATCGATTCGCTGCTGGCCCAGAAATATGCAGGCTCCGTAGGTAGCGTGCGCCGCGCGGTTACGCTGGAATGGGACGATGTCGACGAACTGACCCCGTGGCGTTACGGCCTTGCTACGGCGACCGGCGCGGAAGTGCCCGCAGGCCTGTTCGATGCGGGCGGCGCGCCGTACATGCGGCTGGCCGCCGTGTCCCCGTCGGTGCCGCTTTTGCTGCGGGCGGGCGGATCGGAAGTTGCCGGATCGGAAGGTATCCTTTCCAGCACCGCGATGGTCGACCTCTATTCGCAGATCTACGCCGACCCCGAGATCGAGGGCGAGGCAGCGACGCGGGCCGCGCGGCTGCGCGAAGCCTATGTCGGCGATCCCGAAGCACGTCTGGGCGCAATGCGCGATATCTGGGGCGAGAGCGACCTTTCGAAGCGGTTCTACGCGCGGCTGGTGCTGACCGCCTATGCCGCCGCGCGCCTGAACCCCGATCCCGCGTTCGAGGCGGATGCCGGAAACCTGATCGGGGCAATGCTGGCAGCCGGGCTTGACGCCAATGCCGTGCGCTGGGGATCGACGGTGCAGGTCGGCAGTCAGGGCTGGGGCCTGCTGATGGTCGGCAGCCCTGCGCTTAGCGAGAATGTCAGCGAAGCTGCGGCACGTTCATTCATGGATGCGGACGAAAGCACGGGGCAGCGCCGTTCGCGCTTCTTCATCGCGGGGCTGGCAGGCCTTGGCCGCATCGATCCTGCCAAGGCGGGCGAGCTTTCGGGCGACCTCGGCTTCGACATCGGGCGCGAAACGCGCTGGACGCAGGCGATCGATCAGGCGGGCCAGCGCCGTAACAAGGTCCTGGTGTCCTATCTCGCCGCGCTCGGCATGCAGGGTTCCAGCTGGTCGCAGATGACGCCGGTGCACCTGTACCACATCGTCGGCGCGCTGAACGCCGCGGGCCTGAATGCAGAGGCGCGTATGATCGCCGCAGAGGCGATTGCACGCGGCTGAGGGCGGGGCGGGGGCAGCCATGGCTACACCCAAAGGCGCTCCGGATATTGAAGACTTCCTGCAGATGCTCTCGGCAGAGCGGGGGGCGGCGCGCAATACCCTGCTTGCCTATCGCCGCGATCTGGAATCGGCGGAAGAGGAAGTGCCATTGCTTGCCGATGCGGGCGCGGACGATCTGGCCGGATTGGGCAAGGCATGGCGCGATCTTGCCCCGTCCACACTGGCCCGACGCTGTTCGGCCCTGCGCCAGTTCTACGGCTTCCTGATCGACGAGGGCTATCGCGAGGATGATCCGTCTGGTGCATTGCCGCGCCCGAAGATCCGCCGCCCTTTGCCGCGCCTACTCAGCCGCGAGCAGGTGGAAACGATGCTGGTGCAGGCCGAGGAAGAGGCCGCTGGCGACAATCCGCTGGCGGTGCGGATGCTGGCGCTGCTGGAAATGCTCTACGGTTCGGGCTTGCGCGCGACGGAACTGGTTTCGCTGACGCTGGACACCGTGCCGCGCGATGCGCCACTGCTGCACATTACCGGCAAGGGCGGGCAGCAGCGCATGGTGCCTGTCAGTACGCGGGCGCGGCAGGCCCTGTCGCGCTGGCTGGAACTGCGGCCGAAGGGCAGCCGTTACGTCTTCCCTTCGCGCAAGGCGCATATCACTCGCATCCGCCTGTTCCAGATGCTGCGGGAACTGGCAGGGCGCGCGGGGCTGCCCCCATCGTCGGTCAGCCCGCACGTCCTGCGCCATGCCTTTGCCACGCATCTGCTGGAAGGCGGGGCGGACTTGCGCGTGTTGCAGACGCTGCTGGGCCATGCCGACATCGCGACGACGCAGATCTACACCCATGTCGATTCGGCGCGGCTGGTCGAGCTTGTGAACGCGCGCCATCCGCTGGGTGCGGGGGGACTTGCAGCGCGGCGCAAGGCAGACTAGCGCAATCGCGATGACCAGTTATCTCGAATTCGAAAAGCCGCTTGCAGAGCTGGAACGGCGCATCGGCGAACTGCGCGCAGCCGCAGACCAGGAAGAAGTCGAACTCGACATCGATGCCGAAGTCGCGCGGCTTGAGAAGAAGGCGCAGGGGCAGCTGGCGACGATCTACAAGTCGCTGACCCCGTGGCAGAAAACGCAAGTCGCGCGCCACCCTTCGCGCCCGCACTTCGGCGATTACGTGGCGCACGCCTTTACCGATTTCATGCCGCTTGGCGGTGACCGCGCATTCGGCGACGATCAGGCGATTCTCGGCGGTTTCGCCACGCTCGACACGCCCGATGGCGGCGTGAAGGTCATGCTGATCGGGCATGAAAAGGGCAACGACACCCAGTCGCGGCTGAAGCACAACTTCGGCATGGGCAAGCCGGAGGGCTATCGCAAGGCGATCCGCCTGATGGAAATGGCCGGCCGTTTCGGGCTGCCGGTGGTCACGCTGGTCGATACTTCGGGTGCGTTTCCGGGCGTGGAGGCGGAAGAACGCGGACAGGCCGAGGCAATCGCCCGCGCGACGGAGGCTTGCCTCAACCTGCCGGTCCCGATGGTCGCGGCCATCGTGGGTGAGGGCGGATCGGGCGGCGCGGTGGCGCTGGCCAGTGCCGAACGCGTGCTGATGATGGAACACGCGGTCTATTCGGTGATCTCGCCCGAAGGGTGCGCATCGATCCTGTGGCGTTCGCCCGACAAGGCGCCCGATGCCGCCGAAGCGATGAAAGTCACGGCGCAGGACCTGAAGCAGCTGGGCGTGGTCGACAAGGTGGTGGACGAGCCGCTTGGCGGCGCGCACCGCGATCCCGTTGCCGCGTCCAAAGCGCTGGGCAAGGCGATCGCGGGCGAACTGTCCGCACTGTCGGGCAAGAGCGCAAAGGCGCTGCGCGACGCGCGTGCGAAACGCTTCATGGCGATCGGCTCGCTGGCCTGAGCGCAAGCGGCTCGGGAACAAAGCACCGCCAACTCCGGTTTTTATCCCCGAGTAGGGGATGCGCGTGGTCCGTCGCAGGGGCTTCCGGCTCCCCGAACCTGTATTTTGCGCCCGTGCATGGCACGGGTGTCGCCCGAACGAGGAGCCACCGATGCCGAGCCTTACCGACCGCAGTTCCGATTCCCGCCGCGCAGGATATCGCCGTTTCGCCGCACTAGCCTCGGTTGCAGGCGCGGCGCTCGCTCTTGCCGGTTGCGCCGCGACGTCGACCGCACCGGTGACGCCCGGACAGGCGCAGGCAATGACCGCAGAGGAACGCAAGCTGGGCGCAGAAGCGCATCCCCAGCTGCTGGCCGAATTCGGCGGTGCCTACACCGGCACGCAGGCGACTTATGTCGAACAGGTCGGCAAGAACATCGCAGTCCAGTCGGGCCTTGGCGATGCGCGCAGCGCCTTTACCGTGACGCTGCTGAACTCGCCCGTGAACAACGCCTTCGCGATCCCCGGCGGCTATATCTACACGACGCGCGAGCTGGTCGCGCTGATGGATAACGAGGCGGAACTGGCCGGCGTGCTGGGCCATGAAGTCGGCCACGTCGCAGCCCGCCATGCGCAGCAGCGCCAGTCGGCGGCGCAGCAGAACTCGATCCTTGGTGCGGTCGGTGCGATTCTGTCGGGTGTGCTGTTCGGCAATAGCCAGATCGGCCAGCTGGGCCAGCAGATCGCGATGCAGGGTTCGCAGCTCCTTACGCTGAAATATTCGCGTAGCCAGGAAACGCAGGCTGACGATCTGGGCATCGCGTACCTGTCGAATGCCGGATACGATCCGCGCGCGATGGCGACAGTGCTGCAGAGCCTTGCCCAACAGAACGCGCTCGATGCCCAGATGATGGGATCGTCGAATCAGGTGCCCGAATGGGCATCGACGCACCCGGACCCTGCCGGTCGCTATTCGCGCGCGCTCAGCGTTGCAGAGGGCAAACCGGGCAACGTGACCAACAAGGACACGTTCCTGACCAAGATCGACGGCATGATGTACGGCGACGATCCGAAGCAGGGCGTTGTCGAGGGCGATACCTTCACGCACCCGGTGCTGCGATTCGAGTTCAAGGCACCGAGCGGTTTCTTCATGATCAACGGCACCAGCGCGGTGTCGATCAGTGGCCAGTCGGGCAAGGGGCAGCTGACCGGGGCGGCCTACAACGGTGACATGCGCGCCTACATCCAGAATGCTTTCAACGGGCTGACGGGCGGGCAGCAGCAGATTACCGACTATACCGTGCAATCCACGACGGTGAACGGCATTCCGGCCAGCTATGCGACGGCGCGGGTCAATTCTGGCAACGGATCTGTCGACGTGACGATCTTCGCCTACGAATTTTCCAAGACGCAGGCATTCCACTTCGTGACGATCACGCAGGCGGGGAACGCGGCGGTCTTCAACTCTATGTATTCGAGCATGCGCCGCATCTCGACCACCGAGGCCGCAGCGGTGAAGCCGCGCAAGGTTTCGGTCTACACTGTAAGATCGGGCGACACGCTGCAGTCGGTCGCGGCCAAGATGGCTTACCCGAAATACCAGCTGGAGCGCTTCCTCGTGCTCAATTCGCTGGCGAGCAACAGTTCGCTGCAGGCCGGACAGCGAGTGAAGATCGTTACCTATTGATTGGTGGGCGGTCTCAAGCGTCCGGCGCGGCGCCTGAGACCGCATGCCTGCGCGGCAAAGAGGCGCGACGCGCGTTTGCGCTTGCTGGTTTCGCTCGATGCCTAGATTAGCACGAGAATCGAAAGCCAGCGCTGAAACGGGGCGCCGAAGGCGACTCCCGCAAGGCCGACCGGTCGCCGCCGCTTATTGCGGCGAAGCCAAGCGGGCCGGATGGCCCGCGCCCGGCGCTTGAGGGCAAGACAAATTACCCAATTCACAAACGAAAGCATTCACAAACGAAAGCGGGCGGCAGTTTCCTGCCGCCCGCTCGCTCAAGAACGGTTAGACCGTCTATTACGCTCCCGGCGTGTTGGCGGTGACGAGCTTGTCCTTGACGGTCGTGAACGTGTTGTTCAGTTCCGCACCGACAGCGGTCAGCGTGGTGATGCAAGCGACGGCGATCAGAGCAGCGATCAGGCCGTATTCGATTGCGGTCGCGCCGGATTCGTCAGCGAGAAGGTTCTTGAAAAACTGCATGGTAGGTCTCCTGGTTCAAACTAGTTACTGGTATTCACCCGGCTCTTGGAAAGTCTTGGCGAATTTTACTTCGATGCCCCCAAAACATTCAATCGAGCTATTCATCACCTAAGTACAATTCCTCAAAAAGAGGTTAACCTCAGCGCGCATTTTTCATCGCCTCGGTCATACTTTCGGAGATGTTGGTCCACATGTTGGTCGTTTCCCGAGCAACGCCGGTCAGTCCGACAGACATGGCGATGACCATCAGCGCAACGATCAGGCCGTATTCGACGGCCGTCGCTCCACTCTCGTCCTCGCTAAATCTGGCAAGAAAGTTCAACATCGGTTCGGGCCTTCCTTCGTGGTCCGACACCAAAATCGCCTGTAGGGATTAATTTTTGGTTGAGAGCCGACGCCGCATTGAAAAATCTACCGACAGGGCGAATTGGTTAATGTCAGGAAAACCATGCTAGTCGTTGCAGCAGCACTGATTGATGAGGAATCCAGGGTGTTGATGCACCGCCGGCCGCTGGCGAAGCATCACGGCGGACTTTGGGAATTTCCGGGCGGAAAAGTCGAATCGGGCGAGGTTCCGGAGGCCGCGTTGTGCCGTGAACTGGCCGAGGAACTGGGGATCGCTGTCGATTCGCGCGATCTTTCGCCGGCCTGCTTTGCAACAGGGCCTGCTGTTCCGGGCGCGGGTACGCCGCTTGTAATTCTTCTTTACACCTGTCGCCGCTGGACCGGTACGCCGCGTGCGTTGGAGGGTGAGGGTGTCACATGGTGCGATCCGGCGCAGTGTGCGGCGTTCGATCTGGCGCCTTTGGACAGGCAGTTGCTGGCCGGATTGGTCGACAGATACGCGCTGGCGAGGGGTATTTGAAATTACCTTGCAAGAGGGGTTGCCAAGCCTTGGCGCTACCCGTATGTGCGCCACTCCAACGCGCCCGTAGCTCAGCTGGATAGAGCATCAGACTACGAATCTGAGGGTCGGACGTTCGAATCGTTCCGGGCGCGCCAACACATCAGGCCGTCCCCGTAAGCGGGGGCGGCCTGATGTGTTTTCGGGTCATGAAATGTTCGGACATTCGGAATCGAAGCGCCTGTAGGGCGCGTAGAAGGCGCGGGCCCAATCGATCCGGGCGCGCGAAACCGTAAGCAGGCCACCCCGCACCAACGAATCGCTGCTATGCCGCCCACTCCGGAACTCCAACCGCCCCCGCCGGTTATTCCTGCAAACGCACAACACGCATTTTCGCAGGAGTTCAGACATGGCCGACACCAGCGGCATTTTCGACCGGTTAAAGGAAGATCACGACAAGCATCGCAAGCTGCTCGAACAGATGGGCGAGACCGAAGGCGCGAGCGACGAACGCTCCAGCCTGCTCGAACAGTTCACTATCGAAGTGAAGAGCCACGCCGCCGCGGAAGAGCAGGCGCTCTATTCCACGATGCTGCGCAAGCCCGACACGACCAGTGAAACGCGCCATTCGGTTGCCGAGCATCACGAGATCGAGGAAATGCTCAACGATCTTGCCGCAACCGACATGAGCTCGAGCGCATGGCTGGCCAAGTTCAAGGATCTGCGCCACCGTTATGAGCATCACATCGACGAGGAAGAGGAAGACCACTTTCCCGATTTCGAGAAATACCTGACGGACGCCGATCTGGCGCACATGCGGTCCGTGTTCCAGCGCCGCAAGGAAGCGGAATGCGAGGAGCAGGAAGTGACCCCTGAAAAGATGGAAGAGGCCAAGGAGTAGGGCGCCCGGAAATATCGGACCAACCCGATTGGCCGCTGTCACGCACGGGTCGCACCGCAGGAGCAGGCATGAGCGACAATATGGCGGCCCCCGATAAGAAGGGGCCTGCGGTCGACACCGATGCAACCGACCCCGGCTCGAGCTTTGCCAAAAGCGTCGAGCCGGGCATCTGGCAATATGGGCACGCAACCCGCGCCAGCGTGGTTATCGACGCGGCGGAATATTTCCTGCATCTGCAATCGGCGATGATGCGGGCGAAAAAGCGCATCTTCCTGATCGGCTGGGATTTCGACACGCGGATCGCGTTGGGACGCGGCAGGCGATGGTGGCAGGTTCTGCCTAGCAAGCGCCCCCCGCGCAGGCTGGGCCGCTTCATCGTGTGGCTGGCGAACCGCAATCCCGATCTCGAAATCTATGTCTTGAAGTGGAATTTCGCAGCGGCGAAGATGTTCTTCCGCGGGCGGATGCTGTTCGACATGTGGCGCTGGCTGCGGCACGAACGGATCCACTTCAAGCTGGATGCCGCACACCCGTTCGGTTGCAGCCACCACCAGAAGATCGTCATCATCGACGATCGGTTCGCGGTTTGCGGCGGCATCGACATGACGGCAGACCGCTGGGACACGCGCGACCATCTCGATGACGATCCGTTGCGGCGCGAACCGGGCGGCGGCACCTACATGCCGTGGCACGACATGACGATGATGGTCGAAGGCGAAGTGGCCAAGGCGCTCGACACGCTGGGCCGGATGCGTTGGAACATCGCGGGCGGCAGCGATCTCGATCCCGTTCCGGAACAGCCCGAAAGCGCCTGGCCGGAAGAGTTAGAGGCCGACTTCGATGACATTGAGCTCGGCATCGCGCGCACCCGCGCCGCGTGGGACGAAAATGCCGAGATCCGCGAGATCGAGGAGCTTTTCATCCGCCTGATCAAGCGTGCCAAGCACTTCATCTATGCCGAGAGCCAATACTTCGCATCGCGCAAGATTGGGGAGGCGATTGCCGAGCGCATGGCGGAAGACGATCCGCCAGAAATCGTGCTGGTCAATCCGGAAACGGCGGACGGATGGCTGGAGCAGCAGGCGATGGATACCGCCCGCGCCCGCCTGCTCAAGGCCATCGGCAAGGTCGACGCGAAGCAGCGCTTCCGCATCTATATCCCCCGCACGGCGGGCGGAAACCCGATCTACGTCCATGCCAAGCTGATGATCGTGGACGACGAGGTGCTGAAACTCGGCTCGGCCAACATGAACAACCGGTCGCTGGGTCTCGATTCGGAGGCTGACCTGCTATTGGATGCCAAGCGGGCCGGAAACGAGGACGAGATCGCCAGGATCCGCCGGTTGCGTCATTCGCTGATCGCCGAACATTGCGGGCTGGAACAGGAAGAAGTCGGCCCGCTGCTCGAGCAGTACGGATCGATGCATGCGCTGATCCAGAACCATCCGCAGCCCGGGCGTTCGTTGCAGATCTACAAGATTCCCGAACTCAACGGCGTGGAGAAGACGCTGGCTGACGAGGAATTGCTCGATCCGGAAAGCGCGGAGGAGATGTTCGAACCGCTCAGCGAGCGGCGGGGGCTGTTACAGCGGTTCGACCGGATCAGGCGATGGCGCGGGAGGCGCCGCGCAGCGCGTGCGCCTTCAACCGGCGCGTAGTTCGGAGGCGAGCAGGCGGAATTCTTCGGCGCGAGGACTGCCCTTGCGCCAGACGAGCGCGATTTCACGGCTGGCATTGTCCGATTTCAAAGGCCGCGCGACGACATGCGTGTCGTGCAGGATACCGGCATCGAGCGCCATCTTCGGCAGCATTGTAAGGCCAAGCCCATTGTCCACCATCTGCACCAGAGTGTGCAGCGAAGTGCCGATCATCGTCGCGCTGGCCCGCAGTTCGGGGCGGTTGCATGCGGCAAGCGCATGTTCCTTCAGGCAATGCCCGTCCTCCAGCAGGAGCAGGCGCCCCTCGTCGATCATCGCGGGCGGCACTTCGTCCGGCGGATCGCGCGGATCGTTTTCGGGAAAGGCGACGTAGAGATCGTCGCTGCCGATCGTCTCGCTCTCCACCTCTCCGGTCGGGAAGGGCAGGGCCAGCAAGACACAGTCGGCGCGCCCGTGATGCAGCGATTCGATGGCGTCCGCGCTCGGCTCTTCACGCAGGAACAGCTTCAGCTTGGGCCTTTCACGGCGCAGGCGGGGCAGGATGCGGGGCAGCAGGAAAGGCGCGATCGTCGGGATCACGCTCATCCGCAATTCACCGCAAAGCGGTTGTCCGGCGGATTGCACGAGGTCCGACAGTTCCTCCGCCTCTCGCAAAAGGCGGTGCGCCTTGGCGACGACCTGTTCGCCCAGCGGCGTGAAGCGGACGACGCGGCGGGTGCGTTCCACCAGCGTGACGCCGAGCAGCGATTCGAGTTCGCGAATTCCTGCCGAAAGGGTGGACTGCGACACGAAGCACGATTCGGCGGCGCGTCCGAAATGCCCATGCTCGTGCAGGGCGAGCAGGTACTGCAATTGCTTTAGCGTGGGCAGGTAAGTCGCGCTCACGCCCGCTCGCTTTGTTCAGGGCTTTCATCCGTGTCTGGTGTCGGCAGGTCGGCGTCTTGCCCGATTTCGTCGTCCGCGCTCGCGTCCGGCCCGTTTTCTTCGCTGATGCGCGTCATCTTCAGCCTGCCGTTCTCGACGCCGAAGCCCAGCTTGCCCTCTACAAGGTCCAGCGCGTCGCGCCCGAAAATCTCGTACCGCCACCCTTCGAGCAGTGGAATTTCGCGGCGAACGCCCGCGGCAAGCTGTTCGAGATCGTCCGATCGGGCAAGAAGCCGTGCGGCGACGTCAATCTCCCGCGCGCGGATCTTGAGCAGGAGCTTCAGCAGGTCGGCGACAAGCGCACCTTCCTTGCCCAGCGGCGCGCCGCGCTTCCTTTCGGGCATTTCGTCACCCGGCAGGGGTTCCGCGCCGTCGACGACCTTCATCAGGCGCTTGCCGATGTCGTTGTCCTTCCACCCGTTCGACAGGCCGCGAACCTTGGCAAGGTCGGCCTGTTTCTTGGGCGGGTGGCTGGCGATATCGGCCAGCGTTTCATCGCGCATGATGCGGCCGCGCGGGATATCCTTGTCCTGCGCCTCACGCTCCCGCCATGCGGCCAGCGCCTTCAACCGGCCCAGCACTTGCGGATTGCGGCCGGGGGCACGGATGCGGTGCCACAAGGTGCCCGGGTCTTGCGCATAGTGTTCCGGATCGGCCAGCCGCTCCATTTCCTGGTTCAGCCATACGCCGCGATCGGTCTTGATCAGCTTTTTCAGGATGCGCGGGAAAATCTTTGCCAGGTAAGTGACGTCGCCGACCGCGTATTCCAGCTGCCGGTCCGTCAGCGGGCGGCGCGACCAGTCGGTAAAGCGCGCACCCTTGTCGATCGGGGTGCCCAGCCATGTTTCGACAAGGTTGGAATAGCCGATCTGTTCGGACTGACTGATCGCCATCATCGCGATCTGCGTATCGAAGATCGGGTGCGGGGTGCGACCGGTGAGGTTGTAGATGATCTCCACGTCCTGCCCGCCGGCGTGGAAGACCTTCAGCACGTCCTCGTTATCGGTAAGGAGGTCGAGCAGCGGTTTCAGGTCTATGCCATCGGCCAGCGGATCGATCGCGGCAGCCTCCTTCCCGTCCGATATCTGCACGAGGCAGAGCAGCGGCCAGTAAGTCGATTCGCGCATGAATTCGGTATCGACGGCGACGAAGTCGGCACTGGCAAAGCGTTCGCACAGTGCGGCAAGTTCATCGGTCGAGGTAATCAGATCATGTATTTTCATCGATTGCGCGCATTAAAGCCTCGCGCCGCCGCATTCAACGCTCGTTAAAGGGCCATGCCCCGATTTGCGTGATGTTGTCCCTCAGACGCCGGGCGGGGCGCATCCGCACCCCTTGGCTACCTCGCATAAGCTCGGGCGCGCATTCGCGCTTGCCGGCGTCGCCTTCGGCGCCCGGAATAGGGCTTATACTGACAAAAAGTGCTGATTCGGGGCGCGAAGCGACTCCCGCAAGGCCGACCGGCCGCCGCCGCTTATGCGGCGAAGCCAAGGGGTGCGGATGCGCCCCGCCCGGCGCTTGAGGGACTGAAAGATCAAGCAGATCGCCGGAAAAGCCGTCCGAACAGGCTTGTCGCCTTCGCCTCTTCCTCGACCGGCTCGCCGGTTTCATCGTTGGCGTTTTCCTGCAACTCGCGCACGAAGCGGTGGCGCAGTGAGCGGCCGGAGACATGGTCCGTTTCCGGCGTAAACTGGTAGGAGCTGACCTGACGCACCTGAGCGACCGGAGCCGCCGGGGCCAGAGTGGCAAGCGAGGTGAACAG
The DNA here is from genome assembly GCF_001634625.1 of Croceicoccus bisphenolivorans. GTDB lineage: Bacteria > Pseudomonadota > Alphaproteobacteria > Sphingomonadales > Sphingomonadaceae > Croceicoccus > Croceicoccus bisphenolivorans. The sequence goes on from NZ_LRSE01000002.1 coordinate 233,573, forward strand.
CGCTTCGTCCGTATCGCCCGATTCCGCCTGCGCGTCGGTCGCCTCGTCATATTCGGCGCGGCTCGTGACCGGCGCGTCGAAGTAGGGATAGTCGTCGTTGCTGCCGCACAGGATCGCCATCGGGCGGATCAGGCCCTCTTCGGCAATTGCGCGCGCAATCGCACGGTGCAGCAGGACGGCGGCGCGCATCGCGCAAAGGCGTGGCGCGTCGTAGTCGGCCAGCTCGGTCAGCTCGCCCCGCTCCATATGCGGCAGGACGGAGTGATAGGCCCCGTAGAGCGCGTCGAGGCCGGTGACATTCACTTCGCGATCAAGATGTTCGTAGCCGCCCTGCCAGCGCGAACCGGCGCGGCCATAACCGGAATTGATCGTCGCGCGGTCGCTGGTGGAAAAGGCGTAGACGTCGTCGCAGTAATAGCTGGTTTCCAGCACGGGCCGCATCTTCATGTCGCTGTCGCTGACCCGCCCTGCCGCTGCCGGATCGGCGAAATCGATGCTGACCGCGCTGATCGGCTGGCCGTGAAGGTCCAGCGATTCGATGTTCCGGCCGATGCTGCCCCAGCCGGTCACTTTCACGCTGTCGGGGTCGACCGTCATGGCCAGCCTGGCAAAAGGACTGGCCGAGATATCGTTCAGGCGGGCGTCGATCTCGGCAAGGGCAAGGTCCGGCTCGCCGTCGCGCAACATCCCCTCTACCCTGCCGCGAAAGGCGCGTTCCTGTTCTTCGCTGGAAAATAGCTGGCTGGCAAAGACCATGCGGAACCCTTTTGTCAGGCGCTTCGCTTGAGAAGCTTGTTGATCAGACCGCCGAAACCGGACGGCGCGACATCGTTGGCGACTTCCTGTTCGGCGACGGTTTCGCGCAAACGCTTGCGCAGTGACTTGCCGGAGACCTGGTCTTCGCCCGGAATGCTGGCGAAGGGATCGTAATCGTCGGGCATCGGCGCGGCGATCAGCGGCGCGAACATCTCGTCATAGCTGCCGCCGTCTTCCTCGCCCTCGTCGTCGAGGAATTCCTCGTATTCGAGGCGGGTGAGCACGGCAGCGTCGTAATAGGGGAAACTTTCATTGTTTCCGACAATCAGCGTGAAGGGGCGGGGCAACCCGCGCCCTTCGGCGGTGGCCTTGATCGCCTGGTGCAGGCGCACGGCAACGAACGCCGATGCCAGCGCGGCGGCATCCTGTTCCATCGCGTCATCATGATCGTCGGCGCGGCAGGCCTTCTGGGCCAGCAGCACATCGCCATAGATGCCGCCAAGGCCGCGCACGGAAATCGTATTGTCGACATGTTCGAAATGGCCGGTCCACGGGCCGCCTTTGGGCGTATAGGAATCCAGCATCGCCTGCCGCGTGGCCCCGGTGAACTTGTAAAGACTGTCGGTGTAGAAAACCGTATCTAGATCGGGTTCGTAGAAATTGCCGTGCTTTTCCGAAAGGACGGGCATTTCGAAGGGCGCGGAGATGTCGATGCTGATCGCGGTGACCGGTTTGCCGGGCCGGTCCAGCTTGGCCATCTTCTCGCCCAGATGCTCCCACCCGACGAGGCGGATCGCGCCGACCGGCACTTTCAGGCACATCCTGGCCAGTTCGTTGCCTTCGTCGGCAAGATCGCCAAGCTGGCTTTCCAGCAGTCCGGCCGCAACATCGGGCTGTCCGCGACGCAAAAGCGCCTCCACGTCGCCGAGGAAGGCGAAAAGCTCGTCCTCGTTGCCGAAGATGTTACTCGCGAACATGCACAGTTCCTCGCAGTCAGAAAGTCTTGTCAGCTTTTCACGGTTCTAGCCTGTGGATGGTTAAGAAGAGTTTGAGGGGCGGCATTGAAATTAATGGTTTGCGGATCGGTAACCCTTCGCCACTGGAAATCGCGGCGCGCTTGCCCTAGGGGCGGCGCAACCTTTGATTTCCCGTACCGAGCTTAAGGCACCATGCATCCCTATCGCACTCATACCTGCGGCCAGCTGACCGCCGCCAACGTCGGCGAAGAAGTCCGTATTTCCGGCTGGGTCCACCGCAAGCGCGACCACGGCGGCGTCCTGTTCGTCGACCTTCGCGACCATTACGGCATGACCCAGATCGTCGCCGACGAAGACAGCCCCGCGCTGGAAGTGCTGGACCGGCTGCGCGTGGAATCGGTTGTTACCATCGACGGCGTGGTCAAGGCGCGCACGCCATCGACGGTGAACGCCAACCTGTCGACCGGCGAGATCGAGGTCTTCGCCCGCGCGATCACCGTGCAGAGCCGCGCCGACGAACTGCCGATGCCCGTCGCCGGAGAGCAGGAGTATCCCGAGGAAATCCGCCTCAAGCACCGCTTCCTCGACTTGCGCCGCGACAAGATGCACGCGAACATCGTGCTGCGTTCGAAAGTCATCAGCAGCCTGCGCCGCCGCATGACCGATCAGGGCTTCCTTGAATACCAGACCCCGATCCTCACGGCATCCAGCCCCGAAGGCGCGCGCGACTTCCTCGTGCCCAGCCGCCTGCACGTGGGCAAGTTCTATGCGCTGCCGCAGGCGCCGCAGATGTTCAAGCAGATGCTGATGGTCAGCGGTTTCGACCGTTATTTCCAGATCGCACCCTGCTTCCGCGACGAGGATCTGCGTGCCGACCGCAGCCTCGAATTCTACCAGCTCGACTTCGAGATGAGCTACGTCACGCAGGAAGACGTGTTCCAGGCTCTGGAACCTGTTCTGGCCGGCGTGTTCGAGGAATTTGCGAACGGCTTCAGCGTTACGCCTTCGGGCAGCTTCCCGCGCATCCCTTATGCAGAGGCGATGCTGAAGTACGGCAGCGACAAGCCGGACTTGCGCAACCCGCTGATCATTTCCGACGTGTCCGGCCATTTCGAACAGTCGGGCTTCGGCTTGTTCGAGAAGATCGTCGGTTCGGGTGGCAAGGTCCGCGTGATCCCTGCGCCGAACACGGCGGACAAGAGCCGCAAGTTCTTCGACGACATGAACAACTGGGCTCGCGGTGAAGGTTTCGCAGGGCTTGGCTACGTCACCCGCAAGGGCGGCGAGTTCGGCGGCCCGATCGCGAAGAACCACGGTCCGGAACGGATGGAAGAGCTTTATAACGAGCTTGGCCTTGGCCCCGATGACGGGTTGTTCTTTGCCGCCGGCAAGGAAAAGGACGCGGCGAAGCTGGCCGGTGCCGCCCGTACCCGCGTCGGTGAGGAATTGGACTTGATTGAGCAGGGCTGCTTTAAGTTCTGCTGGATCGTCGACTTCCCGATGTACGAGTACGACGAGGACCTGAAGAAGATCGACTTCAGCCACAACCCCTTCTCGATGCCGCAGGGCGAGATGGAAGCGCTGGAGAGCAAGGACCCGCTCGACATCCTCGCGTGGCAGTACGACATCGTCTGCAACGGCTATGAACTGTCTTCGGGCGCGATCCGGAACCATCGTCCGGACATCATGTACAAGGCGTTCGAGATCGCCGGTTACTCGCAGGAGGAGGTCGACGCGAACTTCTCCGGCATGATCAACGCGTTCAAGTACGGCGCGCCGCCGCACGGCGGTTCGGCACCGGGCATTGACCGCATCGTCATGCTGCTGGCGGGCGAACAGGCGATCCGCGAAGTCATCGCCTTCCCGATGAACCAGCGCGGCGAGGACCTGATGATGCAGGCCCCCACCGTGGTCAGCCCCAAGCAGCTGCGCGAACTGCACATCCGCACGATCGAGCCGCCCAAGGCGACCGAGGCCGAAAAGGCCCGCGTCGACCAGATCGGCGACTGAGCGGTAGCACGTTGATGCAGGTCTTCGGGGGAATGGCCTTGCTGCGCGACTTTGTCGCAAGCCGCCGCGTGTTGCTGGCGCGGCTGGTCATCCTCCTGTGTCTTGTCCTTGCCGCGTGGTGGCAGTGGGACATCGCCGCGACCGATCGTACTCTGGCCGAAGAGCCGGCAAGCGCCGACTTTTCCGACATGCGGCTTTACGACGAAGTGGCCGGCAAGGTTGCTGCGGGTGAGGGTTACTACGCTGCGGCGACCGATTCGCATCGAAACCATGGCTATCCCACCAATCCGTGGTTTACGGTCAGGCTGCCGATGCTTGCCTATATGACCGCGTGGCTTGGCGTGGACGTGCTAAGTCTCTTGGCCAAATCACTGGTTGTTGCAGGGATGGTCGCGTGGTGGATCGCGTTCCACCATGCCGGGGCCAGGGTTGTAGAGGTCCTGCTTGCAGGCATCGCAGCCTTTGCTGGAGGGGCGATCGTATTCTACATGCCCGGCCTTCTTCATGAATTCTGGGCCGGGCTGTTCGTCTCGCTGGCCTTTGCCTGTTACCGGCCTGGAAGATCGAACGCTGCGATCGCGTTTGCCCTTATGGCATGCGCCATTCGTGAGTTTTCTGTCCTCGTGATCGGGACCGGGTTCATGCTTGCCGTGCTCGACAACCGCAAAGGAGAGGCGGCGAAGTGGTTTGCCGCCGGTACGCTCGTCACCGTGTTCTACGCCGTACACGCCATTTATGTGATGGGAGCGCGCCTTCCCGGTGACCTTTCATCGCAGGGGTGGTCGGGCATGATCGGGGCGATGCAGGCCGTTTACATGGTCACATCGAACAGCATCTTTCTGCTTCCCGGTCTGGCCGTCGGCGGTGTGCTCGCCCTGATGGCGATGGCCGGGTGGTTTGCTGTCGGAGCAAGGGCGTGGCTGGCGGTTCCCGTGCTCTTTGCGTGGTTGTTCGCGATCGCCGTGTTTTCGCGTCCGGAAAATCTCTACTGGTCGCAGTTCCTGCTGCCTTGGCTCCCTGTCGGACTGGTGCTGTTTCCGCGCTTGTGCATGGTGGCGTTGGGGCGCGGCGGATTGGATGGCGAAGCGGGCAAGCCGGTCGGATAAGCCCGTAGAGGCCATGTGCCCGGCAAGCGAAAGGCGTGCGCGGTTGTGGGCAGTGGCTCATTCCCCTTGCAACACGCAAAACGCTTGATTAGGGCGGCAACGAGTTTTTGCACCGCTTTAAGCGAGAGGGTTATCAATGAGCGATACCGAGGAACGCGTTAAGAAGATCGTCGTCGAGCACCTGGGCGTCGAAGCCGACAAGGTGACGATGGACGCCAGCTTCATCGACGACCTGGGCGCAGACAGTCTCGACATCGTCGAGCTGGTCATGGCTTTCGAGGAAGAATTCGGGGTCGAGATCCCGGACGACGCCGCCGAAAAGATCACGACCGTCGGCGACGCCGTGAAGTACATTGAAGAGCACAAGGGCTAATAACCCTTAGGTTCTGCCCGCCGCTTACGCGGATCGGGCCTTCAACGACAGGCTCGGCCCGCTGGGCTGGGCCTGTTGCGTTTGTAGCGGATTTGCCGCGAAGCTGATTACCGGAGAAGACTTGATGCGCCGTGTTGTCGTAACCGGACTTGGGCTGGTCACCCCGCTGGGTGCCGATGTCGAGACAAGCTGGAGCAACCTGATCGCCGGAAAAAGCGGCGCGGGCCAGATCACCCGTTTCGACACGTCGGACCAGAAGTGCACGATCGCGTGCGAGGTGAAGCCCGCCGATCACGAATATGGTTTCGACCCTGACAAGCGCGTCGATTTCAAGATCCGCCGTCAGGTCGATCCGTTCATCGTCTACGGCATCGATGCCGCAGGGCAGGCGCTGGAAGACGCCGGCCTGACCGAGATGGACGACGACATGAAGCTGCGCGCCGGTTGTTCGATCGGTTCGGGCATCGGCGGTCTGCCGGGCATCGAAAGCGAATCGCTGGTCCTTGCCAGCAAGGGGCCGGGCCGCGTCAGCCCGCACTTCGTGCATGGCCGCCTCATCAACCTGATCTCCGGTCAGGTTTCCATCAAGTATGGCCTGATGGGTCCGAACCACGCGGTCGTCACCGCTTGCTCGACCGGCGCGCACTCGATCGGCGATGCCGCGCGCATGATCAAGGACGGCGACGCCGACATCATGCTGGCGGGCGGTGCGGAAAGCACGATCTGCCCGATCGGCATTGCCGGTTTCGCGCAGGCCAAGGCGCTCAACTGTTCGTCCAACGACGCGCCGGAAAAGGCCAGCCGCCCCTATGACAAGGGCCGCGACGGTTTCGTCATGGGCGAGGGTGCCGGCGTTGTGGTGCTGGAAGAATACGAACACGCCAAGGCGCGCGGCGCGAAGATCTATGCCGAAGTCGTCGGCTATGGCCTGTCGGGCGATGCCTATCACGTGACTGCCCCGCACCCCGAAGGTAAGGGCGCGGAAAACGCGATGCGCATGGCGATGCGGAAGGCCGGCATGGAGCCGGGCGACATCGACTACGTCAACGCGCACGGCACCTCTACGATGGCCGATACGATCGAACTGGCCGCGGTAAAACGCGTGCTGGGCGACGATCTTGGCGGCGCTTCGATGAGCTCGACCAAGTCGGCTATCGGCCACCTGCTCGGCGGTGCCGGCGCGGTGGAAGCGATTTTCTGCATCCTCGCCATGCGCGACCAGATCGTGCCGCCAACGCTGAACCTCGACGATCCGGACGAGGGGACCGAAGGCGTCGATCTGGTGCCCAAGGTCTCGAAGAAGCGTGAGGTGAAGGCGGTGCTGAACAACTCGTTCGGGTTTGGCGGCACCAATGCCTCGCTGATCATGAAGGCAGTCGACTAAGCATCATGAAACGCGGTGTTCTGGTCCTTCTTGCGGCGGCATGCATTGCCGTCGCGGGGGTCGGCGCATGGTTCGCCTCCGGCTGGTATGGCGGCGCGGCGGTCGACAAGGACACTGCGTTCATCGTTCCTTCGGGCGCGACGCTGACTTCCGTGGCGGGCGAGCTTGAGGATCAGGGCCTGATCGGCTCTGCACAGGCGTTCCTGTTGCGCGCGAAGATCCTGGGCAGCGGTGATCCGGTGAAGGCGGGTGAATTCCTGCTGCCCGCAGGTTCCAGCCCCGCCACGATTCTCGATACCCTGCAGCATGGCGAAGTGATCCGCCGCATGGTGACTGTGCCGGAGGGAATGCCCTCTATCATGGTGCACGAACGGCTGATGGCCGAACCGCTGCTGACAGGCGAAGTGCCGGTGCCAGCCGAAGGCACGATCCTGCCCGACAGCTACGATTTCGAGCGGGGGGAGGCACGCACCGCCGTGCTTGGCCGGATGCAGCGGGCGATGAGCGATTTTCTCGCCGCAGAATGGCCGAAACGCGATGCAGGCATTCCGGTGAAGACCGTAAACGAGGCGCTGAGCCTTGCCGCCATTGTCGAAAAGGAAACCGGCGTGCCGGGCGAACGGCGCATGGTTGCCGGGCTCTATTCCAATCGTCTGAAGGTCGGCATGCGCCTGCAGGCGGACCCGACGATTATCTATCCGATCACGAAGGGCAAGCCGCTGGGCCGCCGCATCCGCCGGTCCGAAATCGACGCGGTGAACGGGTACAACACTTATTCCATGGACGGTCTGCCGCGCGGGCCAATCACCAATCCAGGGCGCGAATCGATCCTGGCCGTGCTGCATCCGGCGGACACGAAGGCTCTTTACATGGTTGCCGACGGATCGGGCGGGCATGCCTTTGCCGCATCGCTGTCGGCGCATAACGACAATGTGGTGAAGTGGCGTGCGATCCGCCGCCAGCGGGGCGAGATCGACTAGTCGATCAGGATTGCCACGGTCCAGATTACGCCGGGTAGCAGGATCACGCCAGCGACATCGAGCAGCAGTCCCGAACGGATCATCGCGGGCAGGGCCACGCGACCCGAACTCCACGCGATGGCATTGGGGCCGGTCCCTGCCGGCAGCATGAAGCCCCACGATGCCGCGATGGCGGCGGGCATGGCCAGCAGGATCGGATCGACGCCAAGTGCGGCGATCAGCCCCGCGACGACAGGGATGATGGCGCTGCCGGTCGCGACATTGCTGGCAAATTCGGTGATCACGATCACCAGCGCGCAGATCGCCATGGCCACGATGAACAGGGGAACTGCTTCCAGCGGGAGGAGCATCCGGCCCAGCCAGTCTGCCAACCCCGATGCACCCATGCCGCCCGCCAGCGCCAGCCCGCCGCCGAACAGCAACAGCACGTCCCACGGCGCGCGGTTCGCTTCTTTCCAGTTCAGCAGCGGGCGACCCGTGCCATCGGGCAGCACGAAAAGGATGAGCGCGGCGACGATGGCCACGGTCCCGTCGGTCAGTGAATCGTCGGGCAGCGCACCGGATACGAACGGCGCGACGAGCCAGCCGAGGAAGGCGAGGGCGATGATGACGCTCAGCCGTTTTTGCGGCGTGGTCCAGTGCGGATCGCAAGCCAGCGCCTCTCTGGCGGCATCGACGTCGAAGGGGTGGGTCGCGAGTTGCTGGACCCGCCCGATCAGCCATGCCGCCACCGGAAGCGAGATGGCCACCAGCGGCAGGCCGAATGCCATCCAGCGGGCAAAGCTGATTTGCACCCCCAGCATCTCGTCCAGCAGGGCAACCGCGATGGCGTTGGTGGGTGTGCCGACGATGGTGCCGAACCCGCCGATCGTCGCGGCAAAGGCGATGCCGATGGGCAGTGCGCCCGCGATACCGGTCTGGACGGGCTCATCGCCTTCTGGTGGAGAGCCTCCGGCAATCACGGCCAGTGCCATCGGCACCATGATCAGGGCCGAGGAGGTATTGCTGATCAGCATGGAGAGGAGGGCAGTCGCCCCCATGAAGGCCAGCAGCATTGAAAAGGCGCTGTGTCCGCCAAGGCGCACCAGTGCGCGCGCCAGCCTGCGGTGCAGCCCCGTCCGTTCGATGGCGAGTGCCAGCATCGCACCGCCAAGGATCAGGAAAATGGTCGGCGAGTAGTAGGATGCGGCCACCGTCTTGGCCGGAGATACCCCCGCCAGCGGCAGGACGACGAAGGGCAGCAGGGCCGTTGCGGACAGCGGGATCGCTTGTGTCATCCACCACGATGCCATCCACAGCACGAGGCCCGCGGTATGCCATGCCTGCGGCGTCATGCCCGCAGGCGCCGGCAGCACTATCGTCGCCGCCATGAATGCCAGCCCCAGCCAGAACCCGATCCGCGCACCGTTCATGTCAGCCAATTCCCCCTGTCCCTGTCGCAGGCTTAACGAGGTCGACGGCGAAGGGCAAAGGCAAGGGCATCGGGCAAGAGAAAAGCCCGGCGCCACCTAGGGCTGCCGGGCTTTCACTTGTTCGACCTGTTTCGGGCCGGAACGGCTTATTTGGGTGCGAGCACCATCACCATCTGGCGGCCTTCGAGGCGGGGAAACGCCTCTACCTTGGCGATTTCCTCCACATCCGCGCGCACGCGGTTCAGAAGGTCCAGCCCCAGTTCCTGGTGCGCCATTTCGCGTCCGCGGAAGCGCAGAGTGCATTTCACCTTGTCGCCATGTTCGAGGAACTTCACGACGTTGCGCATCTTCACGTCATAGTCGTGATCGTCGATGTTGGGACGCATCTTGATCTCTTTGAGTTCCTGCGTCTTTTGCGTCTTGCGCGCTGCGTTGGCCTTTTTCTGGGCTTCGTAGCGGTATTTGCCGACGTCGAGGAACTTGCAGACCGGCGGGTCCGCATTGGGAGAAACCTCGACCAGATCGAGGCCCACGTCTGCTGCGCGTTCGATGGCTTCGCGCGTGTACATCACCCCAAGGTTTTCGCCGTCGTCGTCGATGACGCGAACCTTGTCCGACTGAATCATGTTATTGAAGCGCGGTCCGCTCTTGACCGGCGGTTGAAGTGAGCGGCGGGGTGGACGTGATATGGGGCCTTCTCCTCAGGCAGTTGATAATCGACAGTATGAATATGGGAACCGCGCTGCGGTTTCGCAAACGGCCCCTCTCGGTGCGCGCTCTTATCGGGAAACTGCTCCGTGTTAAAGGGGCTAAGCGCGGTAAACCGTGCGGTTGTGCCCCAATTGATGCCGCAAAGTCGCTATGCGGCGTCTTTCCAGAGCGGGATTCGCAGCATTCGCCCCGCGGCGGGCACGATCGCATCGGCGGTGCTGGCCGGTTGCAGGGCAGCGCGGATCGCGGGATCGGCCGCGCTCATCCCCGCCGTCAGTGCGCCGAACGCGGGCAGGACCATGCGGTTCGCGCTGGCCACGGCGCAGGGGCGAACGATGCGACGCCCTTTCAGCGTGACCTGTATGCGCGGATGGAAATGGCCGGACAGTTCGGCCCGCGTTTCGCCCGCAACGGCCTGATGGCGCAGCAGGACGCCGCCCACCTCAAGCTCCGTCACTTGCGTGCCGCCCGGCGCCCGGCCCGCCAGCGCGCCTTCGGGCGCGTGCTTTTCATCGTGGTTGCCCGTGATCCAGACCCAGTCGACCGCGCGGGTCAGGGCATCGAGCATGCCCCGCGCATGCGGCTCCAGCCGGTCCGGTCCCTCTCCGTCATGGAAATTGTCGCCCAGCGTGAAGACGCGGCGCGCGCCGGTTGCCCGGATCGCATTGGCCACCCGTTCCAGCGTTTCGCGGCTGTCATACGGGGGCAGCGGTTGGCCGGTGCGCGCGTACCAGCTTGCCTTTTCAAGATGCAGGTCCGCGACCAGCAGGGCATTCTCTTTCGGCCAGAACAGCGCGCGGCCATCGACCATGCGCCATTCCTCTTCCATGAAGTGAAACGGTGCGAACGAAACGGGAACCATTCACCAGCTATTGCCGCAGCGCTCCAGCTTTGGCAAGCGACCTTGCATGACCGAGTGGAAAGACCAGACCGCCGCCGCGAAAGAGTGGTTCGAAGCCCTGCGCACCCGCATCTGCGCCGCGTTCGAGGCGATCGAGCGCGAGGCGGGCAGCGATGCCGCGTTCGAATATACCGCATGGGACCGGGAGGAGGACGGCAACGCCAATCCCGGCGGCGGCGTGCGCGCGGTGATGAAGGGCAAGGTGTTCGAGAAGGTCGGCGTCAACGTTTCCACCGTCCACGGCAGTTTCGCGCCGCAGTTCGCCGGAACGATCAACGGGGCCAGCCCGGAAAACCCCGAATTCACCGCCACCGGCATCAGCCTTGTCGCGCACATGGCAAATCCGCACGTGCCTGCCGTCCACATGAACACCCGCTTCCTGACGACGCAGGCGGCATGGTTCGGCGGCGGCGCGGATCTCAACCCGCCGATCCCCTATGCCGAGGATACGGACGACTTCCACGCCGCGTTCCGCGCGGCATGTGCCCGGCATAATCCGACTTATTACGACCGTTTTTCGAAGTGGGCGGACGAGTATTTCTTCATCCCGCACCGCAATGTCGCGCGCGGGGTTGGCGGAATCTTCTACGACCATCTGGAATGCGCCGACTTTGCCGCGTGGGAACGCAATTTCGCGTTCACCCGCGACGTGGGGGAGGCTTTCCTCGACGTTTTTCCGCGGCTGGTGCGGCGGCGCATGAATGCCGGGTGGGATGCGGCGGACAAGCAGCGCCAGCTGGAATGGCGCGGGCGCTATGCCGAATTCAACCTCGTCTACGATCGCGGCACGCTGTTCGGGTTGAAGACGGGCGGTAATATCGATGCGATCCTGATGAGCCTGCCGCCGGAAGCTTCGTGGTCCTGAACGCACTTGCGGGAACCGGATATTAACCACCGGTGTTTGAATACCGCACACAGGATCGCCTGACCGGTCTGGCGGATTGGCGGTCAATGCCATATGACCGTTGTGTTTCAGGGACTTCCCGCCGGGACAGGCAATCTGCCGCGCGGCTGCATGAGGGTTTGATGGTCGTATCCGTTCTCGCGCTGACTGTATCGCTTGCCCATCCGCGGGCGGCTTGCGCGCGCGACATCGATTGCGTTGCCCGCCCCGCCAGCCCCTCTGCCGATGCGGCGATGTTCTTCGACGAACCGGGCCATGCGCGATTCGATCTGGACCGCGTTCGGGCCGTGCAGGAAGAGCCCGCGCCCGATCCCGCCGGTTCGGCAGGATCGCCGGACGCCGTGGCCATCGCGCAAGAGGACGAACCCGATCCCGCCGAAGGTGACGAGAACGTCATCATCGTGGAGGGCGCGACCGAGGCACCGGCGGGCGATCCCGCCGAAAAGCTGAATGCCGCCACGTTCCAGGCGGTTCAGGCAGTCGATTCCGCAATCGTGGAGCCGATCGCCAACGCATACGACAAGGCTTTGCCGACCCCGCTGCGCAAGGGGCTTCGCAATTTCCTGCGCAATCTGGGTGAGCCGATCAGTTTCGTGAACTTCCTGCTTCAGCTGAAGCCGGGCAAGGCGATGAAGACGCTGGGCCGGTTCGCGATCAACACCACGATCGGCATCGCGGGCGTGTTCGACGTCGCTTCGAAAGAGCCGTTCGGGCTGGAATACGAATACAACGGCCTTGCCAATACGCTGGGCTATTATGGCGTGGGGCCGGGGCCTTATCTCTACCTGCCGTTCATCGGGGCGACCAGCCTGCGCGACCTGACCGGGCGCATGGTGGACTTTGTCGTGGTCCCCACGCTTGTCGGCAAGCCGTTCAACGATCCCTACATCGCGTTGCCGATCAGCACGCTGACCTCGCTCGAATCGCGGATCGACACCGATGCCGAGATCGACGCGATCCGTTCGAAATGCGGCGATCCTTATGCCGCCACTCGCGACCTCTATCTGATCCAGCGCCAAGTAGAGATCGACCGCCTGCGCGGCCGGGTGAGGGCAGACCTTGGCGAGCTTGAGGAACGGTTGGAATTCAACTGCGACATCGAGATCGAGACCGGCGTCGTTCCCAAAGGCAAGAAGGGCTTCATCGAGGGCAACACCACCTTGCTGAAGGGCGAGGAAGAGAATCTGCCGGAAGCCGATTCTACTGATGCGAAAAAGGCTGATGCCATAATCGAAGATACACCTGCCCACGACGCAGGCGCTGTTGAGATGGAGCCGGTTGAAGCGTCGAATCCCTAGCGGATTTGAGCTTCGCTGCGCTCTGATTTCCGACATCTGTTGCATTTCACGCAACTTGCCGTGGGCAGCTGCCGATTTCCCATTGCATCGCAGCAATCAATGGGCACATCCTAGGGCGAAATGCTGCGTCAGTACGAACTTGTCGAACGTGTAAAGGCCTACGATCCCGATGCGGACGAGGCGCTGCTCAACCGTGCCTATGTCTATACCGTGCAAAAGCACGGGACGCAGAAGCGCGCTTCGGGCGATCCGTATTTCAGCCACCCCGTCGAAGTGGCGGGTTTGATGACCGACCTGAAGCTCGATCAGGAAACGATCATCACCGCGCTGCTCCACGATACGGTGGAAGACACGCTCGCCACCATAGAGGACCTGGAGAAGAACTTCGGGCCGGATGTCGCACGGCTGGTCGACGGTGTGACCAAGCTGTCGAAGATCGAGCAAATGCCGGAAAACGAGCGCGCGGCGGAAAACCTGCGCAAGCTGTTCCTGGCGATGAGCGAGGACTTGCGCGTCCTGCTGGTGAAGCTGGCCGATCGGCTGCACAACATGCGCACGCTCCACTTCATCAAGAACGAGGACAAGCGCCGCCGCATCGCGCGCGAGACGATGGATATTTTCGCCCCGCTGGCAGAGCGGGTGGGCATGTACGAATACATGCGCGAGATGCAGTTGCTCTCTTTCGAGCAGCTGGAGCCGGCCGCCTATGCCACGATTACCGGCCGCCTAGCCCAGATCCGCAGCCAAGAGGGCGGGCAGGTCGACGAGATCGCCTTCCGCATCAAGCAGGCGCTGGCAGAAGGCGGCGTCAATGTAGAGGTTTCGGGGCGGGAGAAGCACCCGTTCTCGATCTGGAAGAAGATGGCCGAGCGCCACGTCAACTTCGAACAGATCACCGACATCATGGCCTTCCGCGTCGTGACCCAGTCGCCGGAGGACTGTTATCGCGCGCTTGGCGTGCTGCACCGGACGTGGTCGATGATACCGGGCAAGTTCAAGGACTATATCTCGACGCCCAAGTCTAACGGGTATCGGTCGCTTCACACCTCGCTCGTTTATGAAAACTCGATGCGGGTGGAAGTGCAGATCCGCACGCAGGAGATGCACCGTACCAACGAATTCGGCCTTGCCGCGCACTGGGCCTACAAGCAGGGCGGCGGTGCGCCGGACGGGCAGGTCGGCTGGCTGCGCGACCTGATCGAGATTCTCGACACCGCGGCGGACGCGGAAGAACTGCTCGAACAGACGAAGCTGGCGATCTATCAGGACCGCATCTTCGCCTTCACACCAAAGGGCGCGCTGTACCAGTTGCCGAAGGGCGCGACGCCGGTGGACTTCGCCTTTTCGGTCCATACCGACCTTGGCGCCAGCGCCGTGGGGTGCAAGATCAACGGGCGCCACATGCCGCTGCGCACGCCGCTGGCCAATGGCGACATCGTGGAGATCATCAAGGGCCCGGACAGCGAGCCACAACTCGGCTGGCTCTCCTTCGTCGTCACGGCCAAGGCGCGCGCGGCGATCCGCCGTTCCGTGCGGCAAAAGGAGCGGGACGAGACCGCGCGCATCGGGCACGAGCTTTACGATTCCATCGTTACGCGCATGCCCACCAAGATCGGCAAGAAGGCGCTGAACGGCGCGCTGAAGCGGCTGGACCTGGAGGACGAGACCGCCCTCATGCTGGCCATCGGCAATGCCAAGCTGACCGAAAAGGACGTGATGGAAGCGCTCGTCCCCGGCAGTGCGGCGGAACTGCCCGACGACAGTTTCTGGCAGGCACCGGCGCGTTCGGTACGCCTGCGCGGGCTGCCCAAGAACGCGGAGTTCTCGCTCTCCCCATGCTGTCATCCGGTTCCGGGAGACCGGATCGTGGGCGTGAAAAACGGGCGCAAGGTCGATGTCCACTCGATCGATTGCCTGACGCTGGCGGAAGAGGACGACAAGCGCTGGGTCGACTTGCAGTGGGACCCGCGCAGCGACGGGGCGACCGGCAACTTGCGCGTGATGCTATACAACCGGCTGGGCACGCTATCGGAAATGACCGGTGTTTTCGCGGCCAACCATGCCAACATCACCCAGCTAGGCCTGCAATCGCGCGACGACCTGTTCGGCACCTATCAGGTCGGCATCGAAGTGCGCGATCTTGCCCACCTGACGCGCATCATCAGTGCCCTGCGTGCGAGCGATGCGGTGGCGCAGGCGGACAGGATCTAGTCCGCGACAGGCTTGACCGGCACCGGCAGGTTGCAAACGTCTGCGCCGCCCGCCGGCACGGTGTAGAAGGCATCGTTGCGGTTGGCTTTCAGTTCGGCCCAGTGCGCAAAGCTGTCGCTATCGGGGTCGAGATAGCGGAAGCGGGGGCGCTCGCCCTCCGGCATCTCGCTGGAGAGGCGGACCGATACGATCGGGGTATATTCCGCCACGGTTTCGTAAACGCCTGCGGGGCCGGTCCCGCGCGGCAGGGTGGAGAGGTGTTCGATCCCGTCGATCACTTTGCCGACAACGGCGATGTTGCGATCAAGCTGGCGCGGGGCATGGCCGATCACGGCGTATAGCTCGGTTCCCGAACCCGCATCGGGTGCCAGCGACCGCGCAACGCCGACCGAACCGTAGCAATGCACCGGCCAGATGCGCGTCGGCCGGTTCACCCGCTCCCCGTCCGCATCGACTTGCGTTTCGAGGTCGCTTGCCACCGGCAGCCCGTTCGCAAAGCCGATCGCGCTGGAATAGGGATCGTTGAACCACGACCCGTCCTCACCCATGTCGTCGTATAGTTCCTCTGCCGGGCGGCGGCCGAACGATGCCCATAGCGTGTTCACGATGCCGGTTTGCCAGTCCAGCGCGTACCCGTCGGCACTGGTTTCAACCATGGCATCGGGCAAGTCCTTGCCATTCTCAACCGGACCTTCGCCCCATTGGACAACCCAGTTGTCGACCGAGCGGTAGACCGACATGCCGTCCCACCACTGCCCGCGAGCGAGAACACGGATGTTATGCGTCCACGTGCCCGAGAACGGTGCGGGGATCAGCTGGATCACGACATTGCGCGGTTTTCCGGCCTCATCGGGGGGTAGTGTCATCACCAACAGGTCGTCGGCGTCGATTTCGCGCCATTCATCATCCGTTGCTGCGTTCACGATATCGTCGGGAACCAGCGGTTCGGTCGTTTGAGCGATAGCGAGAGGCGCGCCAAGCGTTGCGGCAAGAAGCAGTGCGACCGGTTTCATCATGATCCGCTTGTCCCTCACGCTCCCACCGGGGTGCAACAGCGATCTGTCCGGCGGTCATGTGCAAATTCGCGAAATCCCTGCTTTGACATCGCGCGGGTTTAGGCTAAGCGCTGCCTCCGTTCACGGCGCTGCGCGCATGTGAGGGCGGTTAGCTCAGTTGGTAGAGCATCTCGTTTACACCGAGAGGGTCGGCGGTTCGAGCCCGTCACCGCCCACCATTTTCCCCAAAATCCCGATACAACAATGCCGCCGCCCGGCAGACCGGACGACGGCATTTTGACGCGTTAGGCAGATCAGGCCGCGATGGCGTCGTTCGCGGCGGTGAAGTCGAGGCCGAGGCTTTCGGCCACCGGCATGGACGTCAGCTTGCCGCGATGGGTCGAAAGGCCGGCGCGCAGGCCGGGGTTTTCAAGGATCGCGGCCAACCCGCCGTCTGCCAGTGCCAGCCCATACGGCAGGGTGGCGTTGTTCAGTGCGTGGCTGGACGTGCGCGGCACGCTGCCGGGCATGTTGGCAATGCAGTAGTGGATGATGCCATCGACTTCGTAGGTCGGTTCGGCGTGGGTCGTGGCATGGCTCGTTTCGAAGCAGCCACCTTGGTCGATGGCAACGTCGACAAGCACCGTGCGCGGCTTCATCAGGCCGAGCATGTCGCGAGTGATCAGCTTGGGCGCGCTGGCGCCGGGCACCAGCACGCTGCCGATGACGACGTCGGCGGCCACGATCTCTTCCTCGATCGCGTCGATGGTGGAAAAGCGGGTGCGGGCGCGGCCTTCGAACAGTTCGTCAAGCTGGCGCAGGCGGGGAAGCGAGCGATCCATGATCGAAACATCGGCGCCAAGGCCGACTGCCATGCGCGCGGCATGCGTGCCGACGACACCGCCGCCAAGAACGACGACGCGGGCCGGCGCGACGCCGGGGACACCGCCCATGAGCAGGCCGTTGCCGCCGTTATAGCTGCGCGAGGCGATGGCTGCGGCTTCGATCGAGAGGCGACCGGCGACTTCGCTCATCGGCGCGAGCAGCGGCAGGCCGTTGCCTTCGGTGACCGTTTCATAGGCGACCGAGGTGACGCCGCTTTCCAGAAGCCCGTGGGTCTGTTCCGGATCGGGTGCGAGGTGGAGGTAGGTGAACAGGATCTGGCCTTCGCGAAGCTGCGCCCATTCGGACGGCTGCGGTTCCTTGACCTTCACGATCATACCAGCCTTGGCAAAGACGTCTTCGGCCGTGGCCGCGATCGTCGCGCCTGCCTGTTCGTAGGCGGCATCGTCCGCGCCGATGCCTTCGCCCGCGCCGGTTTCGACCAGCACTTCGTGGCCGTGCGCCACGTATTCGCGCACCGCTGCCGGCGTCAGGCCGACACGTGCTTCCTGCTTCTTGATCTCCTTGGGAACCCCGACCAGCATGGCAAAAACCCTCTATCCGTTAGGACTTTCAGTATATGCGGTATAAGTCGATCAGTCCGATCATAGTATTGGCATTTTTGCGGATATCGTAGACATTTTGAAAGATAAAAGTCATATTATCTTTCATTATGGCGATAGACTCATTCGACCGTGCGATCCTTTCCCGCCTGCTGCAGGACGGCCGCGCGACTCAGGCGGAACTGGGTGAAGCGGCGAACCTGTCCGGCCCTGCGGCGGGGCGGCGGCAACGCATGCTGGAAGAACGGGGCCTGATCACCGGATACCAGCCGAAGCTGGATTTCGCGCAACTGGGATTCGGCGCACTGGTGATGGTGCTGATCCAGCTGGAACGGCAGAGCCAGGCGACGCTCGTAGGGTTCGAGGATGCGATCGGCGATTGCCCGTCGGTCATGTCCTGTCACCTGCTATCGGGTGGCGAGGACTATCTCGTCACCCTGCGCGCGCGCGATCTGGCCGATCTTGAGCGTATTCACCGGCAGGAGCTGTCGCAGCTGCCGGGCGTGTCGCGGATGCAGACGCTGTTTTCCCTGCGCGAAGTGGTTTCGCGGCCCGCGCCGCCCGCGCTGTTGGCAAAGGGTTAGGCCGACATTTCCGGAAGTCACGCGATGAAAAGTGACGGCCGGGCTTGGGGAACCCGGCCGTCATCCCGTTGTCGATCAGATGGCTCAGCCTGCTTCGGCCATGCCCGAACCGGCGGCAGTAAGGGCACCGCTGGCAGAGGCCGAGATCTGGTCGGCGGGAATGGTCATCACGCCGTCCGCGGTTTGGATGACCAGCTGTTCGACCTGACCCGACTGGTCGGCCACGACCTGCTGAACCTGTCCGAGCGTGTCGCCCGAAGCGGTCAGGATATCCATACCCTCTGCCACGGACAGCGAGCCGGCTGCCGATGCGGCCGCGGTGCCTGCTTCGGCAAGCATCACGCTGGCGGTGCCGGTTGCGGTACCGGCAATGTTGGAGCCGACCTGTGCTGCGCCGTTGGTTGCCGCGCTGCCGATGGCCTGCGCATCGGAAACGACCGTTCCGGCATTTGCGACGACCGATCCGGCGGTGTCGGCTGCGCCTTGGGCAACCGAACCCACGGCATCGGTGCCGATCAGCTGCGCGCTGGCACTACCCGATCCGGAAGCGTTGCCCGAGGTCGAAAGGCCCGTGCTGACCGGTGCGACCGCGTTGTCCAGCGTCTGGGTCAGGCCGGCCGAACCGCTTGCGCCTGCGCTGCCGTTCGCATCGACCGTGCCGGTCTGCGGGTCGACCGAACCGCCGGTCGAGGTGTCTGTATTGCCGGTGATGGAGGTGCCCGTTGCCGACCCGATCGTATCGGTTGCGCCGCGAACGGTGCTGTCGATCCCCCCCATTCCGCCGATGCTGCCGCCAACGCTGCCAAGCGTTCCGCCGACAGCACCGCCGAGCGTTCCGCCCAGCGCGCCGCCCAATCCGCCGCCGCCCAGCAACTGCGCATGGGCGGGCATCGAGGTGAGGGCGAAGACAGAAGCGGCGATCAGAAGCTTTTTCATGGTATTCCTTTCCGTAATTTCCGACGAGCATCCGGCTCGTTCAGGGAAAGGACGAATGGGTCGCGCGGTTTAATTCACGTAAGTCGCGAAAAATTTTCAGCGCCGGCCGCAGCGCCCGCAGATCAGGCCGTTTCCGAAAGTATCGTCATGCCCCTTCGGGCCGAGATCGCGCGTTTCACCGGCGAGCGTCGTGCGCCAGTTTTCATCCCTGTCCAGCGCAGCGGCGATGCGCACTGCGGCAAGCGGCGTGGCGAATGAGGTTCCGCGCACCGTGCGCCACTTGCCATCCTTGTTCCGTGCACGAATGTCCGCGCCCGGCGCAGTGTAGTCCAGGTGGAGCGCGCGCCCTGCCTCTATCAGGGCGCGGTTGCGGCCATCGACGGCGGTTACGGCGACGACGCCTTGATACGATGCCGGATAGGCGGGCGGCGCGGCGGGGCCATCGTTGCCCACGGCTGCCACGACGACGATGCCGCGTTTCTGCGCGGCACCGATTGCGCGTTCCAGCACCGCGTTTTTGGGTCCGACGAGGCTTATCGTCACAACCCTGCTTCCCTTTGCGACCAGCCAGCCCAGCCCGCGCGCAATGGCTAGCGCGTTGCCGCCCGCAGGGTCCGTTCCATAGACGTCTGCCACGTTCACGTTGCGCGCGCCCGCGCCCTTCAGCAGGGATGCGACCGCGCTGCCGTGGTTGCTGGCAATCGGCGCGCCTTTGGCAAAGCCGCGCTGGGACGTTACGTTAACGGCAACCCCCGGTGCTCCGTCGATAACACCGACGGGGGTTGTGACATTTCCGGCCCGCGATGCACCTGCCATGGCCACAACCGTACCGATCGCGCCGGACTGGAAGTGCAAGGGATCGGAGCTTACTGTCGCATCCGGCATCAATGTGGCCAGCCTTTCCTGTGCCTGTGCCAGCGACATTCCCTGCGGAACGGCCAGGCGCGTTACGGCAATGCCAAGGCCCTCTATCTCGTCCACGCCCGCAACCGCGAACCCGGCCGCACCGGCGCGGGCGAGGGCGTTGTCATCGGCATCCATCACCAGCAATTCGCCAAGGCGTGCCGGCTCGCCATCGATATCCAGCGCAATGGCATCGGGATGCTGGCGCACCAGCCGTTCGATCCGTTCGACCCGCAATTCCGCCAGCTGTTCCACCTTTGCCGCGACATTGCCGACGATCCCGTCCACCGTCCGCGTTACCGGATCGATCACGCGCGGCAGGTTCGGCAGGCCAAGCCCCGGAAGCGCCGGCAATGCCAGTTGCGCCGATGCGGGCGTGCCTGCAAAGACGATCAGCAATGGTAACAGGGCAAAATTTCGTCGCATTTGCATTCCGATGGTGGTTTCCCGATGAAGCAGGGATTAAACGGCCGCGCCCATCCGTTTAATCCTGCATAGAGGCAGAGAAGCTGAGCAATTCCTTCGAAACCGGCCTGCTGGCCATGTTGCCCCGGTTGCGGCGTTTCGCCATCGGGCTGACCGGCAATGGGGCCGACGGCGACGATCTCTGCCAGATGACGATCGAGCGTGCGCTGGGCAACCGCGACAAGTGGCGCGGCGGCAGCCGGCTCGACAGCTGGGTGTACAGGATCATGCGCAACATCCGTATCGACGAGGCGAGGGCAGGGCAACGCCGCCTGCAGACGTTCGTGGACGAGGAAGCTGGCGGCAGCGTCGGCGCCATGGGCGCGCAGGAAGCGACTGTCGAACTGTCTGACATAGATGCGGCCCTTGCACGGCTTCCCGACGAGCAGCGCGAGGCGGTCGTGCTGGTGATGGTGGAGGGCTATTCCTATCGCGAGGCGGCGGAGATCGTCGGTTGCCCCACGGGAACGATGAATTCACGGCTGGTGCGCGGGCGCGATGCCCTGCTGGCGATGCTGGAGCAAGAGGCATGAGACCGACCCCCGAAGAACTGGCCGCTTTTGCCGATGGCGAACTGGACGAAGCGCGCGCTGCCGAAATCGCGGTGCTGGTCGATGACGATCCGGCGCTGGCCCGCGAAGTCGCGCGGCACCGCGATTTGCGCGCGAAGCTTTCGGCCCACTTCGCTCCGATCCTTGATCAGCCGGTGCCAAGCCGGTTGAGCGATGCGGTGCGCCCCCGATCGACGGTGGTGGATTTCGCGGCGGCGAAACAGCGGCGCAAGCGGCTGCCGCGCTGGTCACTCTATGCCGCACCCGCGCTTGCGGCTTGTCTGGTGCTGGCGATCTTCGTCGGCGGGCGACCGGACGCGTCGACGGGCTATGCGGACCGGCAACTGGCATCGGTGCTAGACGATCAGCTTGTCGCGGGGCAGGGCGATGAACCCACGCGCATCCTGCTCAGTTTCCGCGATGGTGCAGACCGGTATTGCCGTGCTTTTTCGGGAGCGGCGAAGTCCGGCATCGCTTGCCGCGATGCACAGGGCTGGAAGCTTGAGGCCGCCGGTGACGGCTCTGCCATGCAGGGCGGCGAATACCGGCAGGCCGGTTCCGACACCGCGGCGCTAATGGCCGCGGCGCAGGACATGGCAACCGGCCCCGCGCTCGACGCCGAAGAAGAACGTCGGGCGCGGGGAGCAGGTTGGATGGCGCGTTAAGCGCCCCAGCCGCCGGGCAGGGTGATCGCCAAGGTCATCGCGGGGCTATAGGCGTTGACGAACAGCGTTTTCCCGTCGGGGGAGAAGCAGGCGCCGGCCAGTTCGGTCTGCAGGCGCAGGCGGCCCAGCGGATAGGCTTGTCCGTCCGGCGTGATGCCGCGCAAGTGGTTGTCGACGACATCGGTGTACTGGTCTTCGCAAACCACGAGGTGCCCGTTCGGGGCAACCGTCAGGTTGTCGCCGTAATCGAACTGGTCCTTGCTTTCGCTTTCGAAGAACAACTGCATCCGGTCTTGCGCGCCATCGACGCCGGGAACGAGGCGGAAGATCTGCCCCAGCTTCGCCGCGCCGCCCGATGTGCAGCAGAAGTAGACTTCGCCGTCGCCCATGTGGATGCCTTCGCCGCGTGCGAATATCGCACCGCCTTGTGCAGCCGCGCGGAAACGCAGGTCGTCTTCCGGCGCTTCGGGATTGTCGAGGTCGATCCAGCGCACGCCGGACCATGATGACGGTTCCATCGAAACGCCGGTCCAGTTGCGGGTGTCGGCAGCCGTTCCGGTCAGCACTGCCGCCTGCAGCCTGCCGCCCGCCGCAAGATCGCCTGGGCGGTTCGGGATGAAGCGGTAGAACGCGCTCTCGTCCCGGTCTTCGGTAAGGTAGACCACGCCCGTGCGCGGATCGACTGCCGCTGCCTCGTGCTTGAAGCGGCCCATGGCTTTCAGCGGAACGGCGTCGACCATGCCGGTCGCGGCTGCGGGAACCTCAAACACCCAGCCGTGATCGTCGCTGGCGTCGGGGCCGGGGCGGGTCACGTCTTCCTCGCACGTCAGCCAGCTGCCCCACGGGGTGATGCCGCCTGCGCAATTGCGGATCGTACCCGCAAGCGACCGGTGCTGGCGCGTGACGGCAAGTGTTTCGGGATCGAGCACCAGCGTCGTGGTGCCGCCGGGCAGGACGCTGCCGTCCGGTGCCCGGTCGAAACCGTTCGCCAGGTTGCCGCCCGGCTTGCCATCCACTTTCAACTCGTGGTTGCGGACCAGTGCGATGCCGCCATCGGGAAGCGCGAAACAGCCCATGCCGTCGGCATTGTCAGGCACGGTCAGCCCGTCGTGCATCATGTCGCCCAGCTGCGAAATCACGCGGTAGGAAGCGCCCTGCGGCAGATCGAGGATTCCGGCCGGATCGGGCACCAGCGGCCCCAGCGGCGATGCCGAAGGAGCACTGGCGGTGAGCGAGCGGGCCGTACAACCGCTGGCGACAAGGGCCGCAAAGGCCCCCGCCGTCGACTTCAGGAAAAGCCGACGCGAAGCATCATTCTGGAAAGTCATTTGATCTGGAGAGCCGCCTTGATTTCGTCCCAGCGGACGAGCTTGAAGTTCTGCGCGCCGGCTTCGTTCACCCCGTCCTGTGCGATGAAGAGGCCGAGCGGGAAGTCGGGGCCGAAGTTGCCTGCGTTGAGCTCGATGCCGTCGGTCTCGTCCGTCGCGCCGAATGTGCCGGCAACAACGCGGAAGCGACCGGCGTAGGCCATGTCGGGCAAACGATAGACGGCGTAGGCACTGTCGCCCTGGCTCGATGCGACAAGCCAGCCGCCGTCCGTGCCTTCGGGAACGAGGGCGAGGCCTTCGACATCCGCGATCAGCTGCGCGTTGTCGATCGGGGCGACGATCTCGCCCGTGGTGGTGCCGGGTGCGAAGCGCCAGATCCCGGCGTCTTCCTCGCCCACGTAGAGCGTACCGTCGCGCGGGTCTGCGACGCAGCCCTCGGTCTGGGTGGGAATTTTCAGCGTGCGCAGCGGGGTCGAGGATGGCGTTGCAAGGTCGATTGCAAATTCCGCGACCGTGCCGTCCTTCAGCACGGAGAATGCGTGAAGCGCGTCACCCGCCTTGTAGAGGCAGAAGCCGTAGCCTTCGCCGCTGCCGCCCGGAACGCGCCCGATGACACTCAGCTTGCCGTCGGCTGACAGGCGGTAGAGCTGGATACCGGCATTGGCGACATCGTTGCGGTCGCTGGCAGCGACGATCACGCCCTGATCGCCCATGTCTGCGATGTCGACGTTGTTCAGCCGTCCGTCGGCAACGAAGTCGAGCACCTTGCCGGCCATGTCATAGACGTAGAGGCCGGCCTTCTTGTCCGTTCCCACGATCAGGCTGCGGGCCGGATCGGCGGGATTGTGCCAGATCGCCGGATCGTCTGCGGCATCGTCGTTCGCGGTGCCGACAGGCGCGGTTTCGCCCCGCGCCACGACCTGTGCCGTGGGGAGGGGCGAAACGATCGGCGCCGTGGTGGTGCAGCTGCCAAGGGCAGCTGCACCGATCAGGAGGGGCCAGGCCTTCATCAGAAGACCAGCCTTGCGCCGAACTTCACGGTGTAGTCGTATTCCTCGTACTGGTAGAGGTTACGCTGACCGCCGACGTTGTTGTACGCAAAGTACTTGGCGTTGTTGATGTTGACCCATTCGCCGAACACCTGGACCAGATCGTTCACCTGCAGCTTGGCGCTGAAGTCGAGCTGGAAGTGGTTGTCGACGTAGCGGTCGGTTGCCGCTTCGTCGCCCAGTTCATCGAGGTACTTGTCACGATAGGTGCCCGACAGGCGCAGCGAGAGCGGACCCTTTTCGTAGCCGAGCACGCCGTTGAGGGTGTGCTTCGACGTGGAAGGCAGGGTGATTTCGCGTAGGTCGTTGATGTCGCCGTCGACGGGCACCATGCCGGTCGCGTCGGTGTAGGTGTAGTTGGCCTGCACCAGGAAACCGTCGAACGGAGCGGGGAGCATCGAGAGCGACTGCGAGAAGCTCAGCTCCGCACCGAAGACTTCCGCGCTCGGCCCGTTGATCGGGATCTCTGCTTCCTCATAGGGAATGCCGAGGAATTCGCCGGGACCGTCCACCGCCGTATCGACGATGTAGTTCTTGATGTCCTTGTAGAACACCGCAGCGCTCAGCCCGCCGGTGCGCGATGTGTACCATTCGACGGAAGCGTCGAGGTTCCATGCTTCGTAAGGCTTCAGGTCGGGATTGCCGAAGGCGACTTCGTCGTCCTCGTTGATCTCGAACCGGGGTGCCAGCTTGGAAAGCTTGGGACGCACGATGCTGCGGTATCCGGCAAGGCGGACCTGCATGTCGGGGCGCATTTCGTAACGGATGTTGAGGCTGGGCAGCCAGTGGCCGTAATCCCGCTCGAAAGCGCGAAGCGTGATGTTGTCGAGGTCGTCCTCGTCAACCTGGTTGCCGCTCAACTCGTTCTTCGTGTGTTCGTAACGCACGCCGCCGATCGCGCGCAGCGGGCCGTTGTCCCACGTCGCCATCGCATATCCGGCAAGGATGTCCTCGCTGACGGCATAGTCCGCGACAGCCGAATCATAGATGCTGTCGCCTTCCTGCAGTTCGAACTGGTCGAAGTTGTTGTAGAAGAACTTCGTCGGCGCGGTGAAATCCGCAACCGGCGAAATGCCAATGATGTCGTAAGTCTGGAAACCCAGCACATCGGCCAGCGTGTAGTCGCCTTCGCCGTTCCATTCGTAGAACTCGACGTCGAAGTTGTACGACTTCTTGCGCCAGCGACCCTTGGCACCGGCCTGCAGCGTCAGGCTGGCATCGCCCATGAACATTTCCTGCCCCACGTCGAGGCGTGCGGCCCATTCCTTGTCCTTCGAATCGGACAGCGCGGTCCGTTCGATATCCTTCAGCGCATAGCCTTCGGGGTCGAAGAAGCCGGAAGTATTGCCGGATGCGGTGTAAAGCGGGACGCGCGGGTCGGAATTGTCGACCGTGATCAGCAACCCGTCGCCGTCGAACTTCTGGCGGAACTCGGTCGGGTCGATCGAGCCGCTTTCCTTCTCGCTCGCCTCGGCGTAGCTGGCCGAATATTCGGCGAAGAAGCCGCTATCCAGCTTCGTTTCGCCGCCCAGAACCAGCGAGTAGATGCGCTGGCGTTCGAAACGGTCCTTGATGTCGCGTTCGACCGTGATTTCTGCCGTGTCGGACGAGAACGTGGCCGTGCTGCCGTCGATCGTCGGCAGGACATCGTCCTCGAAATCTCCGAAATCGAACGTGGTGCGGCGGCGGTATTCCTGATCGTCGAACTGGCTCCACGTGCCCTTTGCGTAAAGCTCGGTCGTGTCGCCGACGCGGAAGTCGAGGCCCAGCGTCGCGCTGATGCGTTCACGCTCCACGTCGTAGTCGCGGTACTGCAGTTCCTGCGCGTAGGGGGTGCCGGCGTCTTCGGTCCAGTCGTCCGCCTCGATATTGTCGGTCTCGAACTTGCGGCGATAATAGGACACGCCGCCCGAAATGCCGACGTTCTCACCAAGGCGGCTGGCGAAATCGAGGCTGGCCTTGGGGCTCAGCTCGTTCGCCTTTTCGTTATAGCTGCCCTCGATCTTGGCGACGAGCAGGGCCTTTTCGCGGTCGAAGGCGCTGGTCGTCTCGATCTCGACGCTGGCGCCAATGGTGTCGGCATCCATATCGGGGGTGAGCGACTTCTTCACCTCGATCGATTCGATGATGTCGGAGCTGATCACGTCGAGCGCGACCGAGCGGACATCGGATTCCGGCGCGGGCAGGCGCACGCCGTTCAGCGAGGTGGAATTGAGTTCGGGGTCGAGACCGCGAACCGAAACGAAGCGGCCTTCGCCCTGGTCGTTGAGGACGTTGACGCCCGGCAGGCGGCGCAGCGATTCCGCGACGTTCTGGTCGGGGAACTGGCCGATGGCGTCACGCGTGATGACGTCGCTGACCGTGTCTGCGGCGCGCTTGCGCGACAGGGCGCTGCCAAGATTGGCGCGCTGGCCAAGGACGAGGATCTGGCCGTCGATGCCCGCCAGCGAGAAGTCTGCCGAGGTCGAGCCGGTGGCCGGTACGGTTACGGTCAGTTCCTGCGCTGCGGCTCCGATGTAGTCGGCGCGAAGCGTGTAGGTGCCGGCGGGCACGTCGACGAAGCGGAAGCTGCCGTCGCCACCCGTCGTTGCGGAGCGTCCAAGCTCCTCGATCCGGACTTGTGCCGCGCGAAGGCCGGCGGTGCCGGTCGCGTCGATGACGTTGCCTTCAATCTCGCCGGCGATGGCCGTGCCTGTGGCGCCAAGCGAAATTGCCCCGATTGCGGCCCCGAGGAGCCAGCGTGACGAACCCATGTATCAACCTCCGTTATGGTGTTGGAGGCGCGGATAGGGGTGTCTTCTTACAGGGAAGCGACGTTGCGATAGCAATGCGATGACAGATTGACGATTTCTGTCATGCAGCTGAAATATCTGGCGAAAGTCGATCGCTCACGCCTGTCGGGCCGGCGCATCGCAACCGGCCCGACAGGCGTGCGGCGCGAACCGTCAGTATTCTTCGGGTTCTTCCGGCGTTGCCCGGTGATGGTCGGGCCCGGCCTTGCGCTGACCCTTTGCCAGCTTGAACACCACGCCGGAAAGCAGGGCGAGTGCGAGCAGGTTGGGCAGGGCCATAGCCGCGTTGGAAATATCGCCAAGCCGCCAGACCAGCGTCAGGTCCTGCGACGATCCGACGAAGATCACCACGCACCAGATCACGCGCCACGAAATGTGGAGGAACCGCTCGCCCTTGCGGGTGGAGCCGGGCACGCGGTCATAGAGGAACGTGATGGCGCGTTCGCCATAATAACTCCACGTGAGCAGCGTGGTGAACACGAACAGGATCAGCGCCAGCGAAGCGATCAGCGTGCCAATGGGGATCGATCCCACGGCCAGCGGGAAGGCGGCGGCAAAGGCGCCGGACGTCATGGCAAAACCCTGCAGGTCCGACTGCCACGCGTGTTTCACCGCGGCGCCGGCGTGGTTGAACGGGCCTTCCACGGTCAGGATGACGAGAGCGGTCATCGTGCAGATGACGATGGTGTCGATGAACGTGCCCAGCATCGCCATGCGGCCCTGCTGTTCCGGATCGTCGGTCTGCGCAACGGCGTGGGCGATCGGGGTCGAACCCTGACCCGCCTCGTTGGAAAACAGCCCGCGCGCGACACCCGCGCGTATGGCCAGCGCGATTGCCGCCCCGACGAAACCGCCGCTGGCCGCCTGCGTGTTGAAGGCACCGCCGAAGATGCGGCTGAAGGTTTCGGGAATGTCCTGAATGTTGATCAGGATCGCGATCGTGGCCATGGCGACGTATGCGAATGCCATGAAGGGCACGATCTTTTCGGCGACGTTGCCGATCGCCTTGATGCCGCCGATGATGACGACGAAGACGGCGACGGCGGTAATGAGGCCGCCCATCCATTCCTCGATCCCGAACATCTCGCTCAACCCGTCGGCGACCGCGTTCGCCTGGATCGTGTTGCCCGTGACGAGTGCGGAGAACAGCGTGCCGATGCAGAACAAGATCGCCAGCCACGTCCATTTAGGGCCAAGGCCCATCATGATGTAGCTCATCGGACCGCCGCGATATGTGCCGTCGCTGGTCGTCTCCCGATAGCGGATGGCAAGCGAACCTTCGGCAAAGGCGAGCGCCATGCCGATCAGCGCCGTGATCCACATCCAGAAGATCGCGCCAGGCCCGCCAAGGGCGATGGCGGTTGCCACACCGGCAAGGTTGCCCGTGCCGACTTGCCCCGACAGCGCGGTCGACAATGCCGCGAACGGGCTGATTTCACCGGCGCCTGCGCCCTTGCGGCCCTTGAACAGGCCGGCAAATGCCGATCCCATGTTCCGGATCGGATAGAATTTCAGCCCGATCATGAACCACAGGCCGACGCCGAGAAGGATGATCGTCATCGGCGGCAGCACCTGCCCGCCGATGGTAAGGACCGGATCGCCGTTCCAGGTGCCTCCCCAGATGAAATCGGATACGTTGGTAACGTGGTCGATCAGGCTGGGCGATGCGCCGGGGGCTACGGTCATTCGGTATATCCTGCTGCTGGGCCGGAAAAGTTCCGTAACAATTGCTATCGGCCCGCTTGGGTGTTGGGAAGTGCCAATTGCCGGATACCCACCGGCCCAACGCGCACCGCGTGCCGGAACCTGCCCATTCGCCCTTGCACAGCGCGCTTTCGCGCACTATTGGCACAACACCAATTCCGACATCGGAAATCCTGACGCCGTCTCCCAGCCTCGCTCGGAGCGGCGATGGACCAATCCCGAAACCCGTCTGGCGGGGAAGGGGGCGAACCGGTGGCGAAATCCGTTTTGTGGGGGCGGCCTCTTACGATGCCGACACTCACGCTTCGAAAGGCAAGAGGTAAGCAGCGATGGCCAAGACCAGCCCCGGAGAGTTCATCCGCCAGGTACGTGCGGAAGGATCCAAGGTCGTGTGGCCGACCCGCAAGGAGACGACCAGCACGGCGATCTTCGTCGGCATCATGATGCTGATCCTGTCGGTCTTCTTCCTCGGCATCGACTCGCTGTTCGGCGCAGTCATGAAGTGGCTCTTGTCGCTCGCCTGATCGAACTTACGAACTTAGGATACGAAAATGGCCCGCTGGTACATCATCCACGCCTACTCCGGCTTTGAAAACAAGGTGAAGGAAGCCATCCTTGCCGAGGCGGAGCGCACCGGCCTGGAGGCACTTGTCGAACAGATCGAGGTGCCTTCGGAAACCGTCACCGAAGTGAAGCGCGGCAAGAAGATCCAGACCGAGCGCAAGACGATGCCGGGCTACGTCCTCGCCAAGCTGGCGATGAACGACGATATCTACCACCTCGTGAAGAACACGCCCAAGGTCACCGGCTTTCTTGGCAACGGCGGCAAGCCGCAGGCGATTTCGGAGCGTGAGGCAGCCCGCTATTTCGGCCAGCGCGACGAACTGGCCGCACAGCCCAAGCGCGAGATCAGCGTCGATTACGAGATCGGCGATTCGGTCAAGGTGCTCGACGGCCCCTTCGCCAGCTTCAACGGCGTGGTGGAAGAGCTCGACTTCGACAAGAACAAGGTCAAGGTCAGCGTCTCGATCTTCGGTCGCGCGACGCCGGTGGAACTGGACTTCGAGCAGGTCGAACTGGTCAAGTAACCGCTTCGGGAGCGGCCATGGCGCCGCTCCTCTTCGCCTTTTCCCGCAGGTTTCCATAAAGCGTCAGCGCCTGCTCGTGCAGCAGCGGATCGCAGGCTGCCGCCTCGCGCCGTTGCGGCATCGGGCGGATGGTGGCGGTGGCAAAGGCGCTTGCCGCGTCATCCCCGGCCAGCCCTAGTTGTTCGAAAATTTCGCCGATCGTCGTGTCGCCTTCGGTGAAGCGCTCCATGTCGATGGCCACGCATTGCCCGTCCAGATCCAGCTGGCGATAGGCCGCGATCCAGTAGGCCAGCCAGTAATCGAGCGTTGTCGGATCGTATGCCGCGATCGCCTGTTCCATGCCGGGGAACAGGATCGGGCGATGGTCCGGTCCGAATTCGAAATGGCCGATATCGCTCGTGTAGGCGCGGGCAAAGGCGCTTTCGCCGTGATCCTTCAGCGCGCGCTCGTGCTGTTTCAGCAGGGATTGCGCATGATCGATCGGATGGCGCAACGGAACGATGAACAGGGCATCGGGAAACGCTTTCACCAGCGCATCCTTGCGTGCAATGTTTGCGTTGTTCTTCGAAAGGTAACGCCTGCCCGGTGCCGCCGCCATCGTGCGCGAAACGATCAGCGCACGCATGTGCCGTTGCAGCGCCGACACGAAGGCTGGCGGCAGGTCATTGCTCCACACCGAAATGCCATGCTGCGCATAGTGACCGGCAAAGTGCTTCAGCCAGAGCACTTCCTCGAAAGCTTCCGCGCTGTCGGCGCTGACCATCATGCCGTCGCCGTGGGCGCGTTCCTGCCGGTCCTGCGAAACCTGAAACCGCCCGGAAAGTTTGCGCCACATGATGGGCGAAAGCACGAAAGGCATGTCGCGATAGGAGTGGGTGACGAGTGCGGAATGGCGTGAAAGTATTTCAAGCAGCAGCGTCGTGCCCGCCCGCGCGAGAGAGGTGATGAAGATCGGCCTGTCGATCGGCTGGGCCGCGATCAGGGTGCCGAACTTGCTGTCCTCCATGTCGGAAAGCATGTCCTGCGGCATAGCCGTGCCGAAGGCGAGACGGTGCACCATCCGGTCGAACCAGTTGTAATCGGCAACCGCCATCGTCCCGGTTCGCTCAAGCCGGTTTGCGCACGCGGCGCAAGGCGAAGCCGAGGGCCGCGAAAGTCGCGATCGTCATGGCGAGGACATCGGGCCGCAGCGAAAAGACGACGAAATCCTCCAGCGAAAAGGCGCCGGACCACGCGCCCGCCAACGCCGGAACCGCAGCAACAGCGAAGGCGAGGGCCAGGAGGACGGTCGTCAGAAGCGTACCGCCGAGCAGCTTCACCGATGCCTGCTGCACGGCCTTTTCCTTGGCCAGATCGTCCATCGCCGGATCGCGCACGATGGCCATCGCCGCGTTCAGCCCGGTCAGCATCTTGCGGGTCCGCGGCAACACACCCAGCCGGACGAAGGCGGCGGCAAGCAACAGGCAGCTGGCGATATAGGCGGCAAGCGTCATTCGGCGGGCGTTTCGCTTTGTACCGGCTCGACCCGCTTGCGGCGCAGCAGGCGCTTTACGGGGTACCAGACGAAGCCGACGATCATCAGCAGCAGGACGCCGATAAAGCTGAGCGCCGATCCGATCGCGCTAAGCCCCGCGCCTGCGCCCATATAGGCGAAGGCCGGGCTGGCGCCGGTCAGCAGGAACAGTCCGATTGCGGCAAGCGCGGCGGATTCCATGCGGATCAGGTTGGGCATGACAGGTTCTCCACTTCGAAAAAATCGTTCGGTATCTTGATGGCGTAGGCGAACAGCGATGCAGTCTTCTCGTCGTAGGGCAGGCGGTAATCCCACACGACTTCGCCGGCCGGCGTCACCTCGAACACGCGTCCGGCTGCCGATTCCACGATCAGCCGGTTGCCGTTGTCCAGCAACTGGTGCGCGCCCATGAAGTCACTGAAGAACGCGTCGTTCTCGCCCACCGGGAACAGGACGTGGCTTTCGCCGGTTGCCGGGTCCAGTCGTACGATCTGACTGTCGACCGGCTTCTGGCTGATGGAGCGGGAGCGGTTGTTGAACAGCTCGATCATGCCGTCTTCGGTGATGTCGGGGTCGTGCTGGCGGAACCAGCGACCTTGCGCGTGCCATTTTACGTGTCCGTCGATCTCGTCGACGATCAGCAGCATGCTCATTTCGCGCAAGGAGAGCAGAAGGTCGCCCGCGTCCACGCCATCGATCCGATCGGCAAGGGCGGGTGTCACGACCTCGATCTCGTTGAGGTGGGCAGGGTCGACCGTTACGGCGCGGACAGAGTTGTAGATCGCCGCTTCCAGCCCGGCGTCATAGATCGACTTCAGGATGGAAAATTCCCGCTCAACCTTGCCGTCTGCGTCTACCAGCAGGACCGAGTTGTTGTAGCCGTTGAAGCTGCTGCCTATCAGGTCGTCGATTTCTTTCGCGGTCACGGCCGAGGGCAGGTATTCCTTCGGCGTTTCGGCCGTCGGGATGTGGCCCGGAATCCAGAACTTGCCGTCGCCTGCGGGTGTGACAGAGTGGTGGGTGGGACGATCAGAACGCCAAACGAGGTTCGAACACTTGTCCAGTTTGGCCGCGCCCAGATCGCCAAAGTTCAGCACGATCGAGCCGTCGGCCAGCGGGGACATGCCCTGAATGAAATAATGCATCTGCGATTTGGGAATGCGCACTTCGGGGAACCGGTCTGCCGCATCGGGCCAGACCTTGAAGAAGTCTGCGTTCCAGACATGACGGACCTGCCCGTCGTTGTCGTAGAGGCGGACCTGGGTACCTTCGGGAAAGATGCCCTGGATCAGCGTCATCCCCGGCTGGACCAGTTCGGCCCTGTTTGCGACCAGTCCGGTGCCCTCGTGCGTGATAGGCTGAAGCACTTCGGGCCGGGTTTGCGTCATTTGGGCATAGAGGGTCGCCACGGATCGTGCGCCATTCGCGAATTGCGTAAAGGGCGGGGCGCCCAAGGCGCCGACCGTGCCCGCCAGCAGCATACCTGCAAGTCCCATCGCCAGAAGGCTGGCCCTGTCAGTTCCGCTTTTATCCGCCAAAACAACCGCCATGACTTTGCTGTAACCCGCAGCCCGTCTTGCAGAACTTGATTAATATTGCGTTGCCGCGCGGCTGTTGGAACATACCGGATGGCAGCCTTTCCGCCCCGTTCTTTCCCTTGCATTTCGCGCGAAAACCGCTATTCGCGCGCCTTCACTTGCCTTCGGGCGGGTGAGCCCGTGTGGGAGGTGGC
The DNA here is from genome assembly GCF_001634625.1 of Croceicoccus bisphenolivorans. Lineage (GTDB taxonomy): Bacteria > Pseudomonadota > Alphaproteobacteria > Sphingomonadales > Sphingomonadaceae > Croceicoccus > Croceicoccus bisphenolivorans. The sequence continues at coordinate 266,346 of NZ_LRSE01000002.1, forward strand.
GCATGCGCCGCTGTTCGACCACTTATCATGAGGGCCAAGCCAACGCGCGGCCCGACAGTGTGAAAGGAGGCCATCATGGCCAAGAAAATCGAGGGCTACATCAAGCTCCAGGTGCCTGCGGGCGCCGCCAATCCGTCCCCGCCGATCGGCCCTGCGCTGGGTCAGCGCGGCGTGAACATCATGGAATTCTGCAAGGCGTTCAACGCCGCGACGCAGGAAATGGAAAAGGGCATGCCGATCCCGACGGTCATCACCGTCTTCGCGGATCGCTCGTTCACCTTCACCACCAAGACTCCGCCGGCATCGTACCTGCTGAAGAAGGCTGCCAACCTGAAGTCGGGTTCGAAGGAGCCGGGCAAGGTTTCGGCCGGAACCATCAAGCGCAGCGCAGTCGCCGCCATCGCCGAACAGAAGATGGCCGACCTGAACGCGAACGACATCGAACAGGCTACCAAGATCATCGAGGGCTCTGCCCGTTCGATGGGCCTCGACGTGGTGGAGGGCTGATTACATGGCAAAGCTGACCAAGAAGCAGAAGGCTCTGGCCGAGAAGCTCGATTCCGAAAAGCTGTACGGCGTTGATGAAGCGCTGAAGACCCTGCGCGACCTGAAGAGCGCGAAGTTCGACGAAACCGTCGAGATCGCGATGAACCTCGGCGTCGATCCGCGCCACGCAGACCAGATGGTCCGCGGCATGGTCTCGCTCCCCTCGGGCACCGGCAAGGACGTTCGCGTCGCCGTCTTCGCCCGTGGCGACAATGCAGAGAAGGCCCTGGCCGCCGGTGCCGACAAGGTCGGTGCCGAAGACCTGATGGAAGACATGCAGAACGGCAACCTCGATTATGACCGCGTCATCGCGACGCCGGACATGATGGGCGTCGTCGGCCGCCTCGGTAAGGTTCTGGGCCCCAAGGGCCTGATGCCGAACCCGAAGCTGGGCACCGTGACCCCGAACGTCGAACAGGCCATCAAGGACGCCAAGGGCGGCCAGGTCGAATTCCGCGTCGAGAAGCTGGGCATCATCCACTCGGGCATCGGCAAGCTGTCGTTCTCCGACGATGCGCTGAAGGCGAACTTCGACGCATTCGTCGACGCGATCGTCAAGGCGAAGCCCTCGGGCGCGAAGGGCAAGTACGTCAAGAAGGTCACCGTGACCTCCTCGATGGGCCCGGGCCTGAAGATCGACCTCGCCGAAGTCGCTGGCGCATAAGCCGCGACCTTTCGAGCAAGGCTCAAGCAAAAAGGGCCGGGGGCGAAAGCTCCCGGCCTTTTTCGTTGGTTTGCACAAGACCGGCTATGTTCGAGAGCAACCGTCACCCGCGACACCGCATTGCCGGTGCCGGAATGAATCAGGTCGAAGTCTTCATCGACAGTTCCATCGTGATCCCGTCGGGGTCGGCGCGGACAGTCACGGTCACGAAGTCGAGCGAACGGGCCGCTTCCAGCAGGCTTACGAAACGGGCGAGGTGTTCGTCGGGAATATCGGGAACCCCGAGATCATGCGGTCCGGCCACTGCGAGCCCGCCATCGTCAATTTCCGCCTGCGCGTCCACGCTGATCGGCGGGCGGTTCTCCGCACGAGGTCGCGGTTCAGTTTCCGCCCGTAAAGGCGCTTCAGGCGCGATTTCGAGCACGCGGATGCCAAGGTTGGTGCCGTTGTTCCAGCGGACTTCGCCATCCACTGTCTGGTTGTCCGGAAACACGAGAGTCAGGCGCGAGCCGGTCCTGGCCGGAATGCCGTCGTGGTCGATTTTCAGCCCATGGTGCGAAAAGTCGAGGATGCGCACTTCTACCGGCCCGCGTTTGGGGTCGATCGCCACCGCCGGATCATTGCCCGCTGCAAAGCGCTCGCTCACGCGGTTTTCTGTCGTGCGGGTTGCCGCACGGGCAGGTTCGTCGGGCGCGGTTTCAGGTGGGATGAACTCCGGTTCGACAGGCGCGGCGTCGGGATCTTCGGCAACGAAGTCGTTGTGCAATTCCATGATCTCGGCGCGATAGGGATCGGTGGTCTTCGCCCGTTTGTGGCCGGCGATCAGTGTGTAGATCGCATCGCTGAGCGGCCGGTCGAATTCCAGTCCGGCTTCCCGACCCAGTCGCAACCAGCGCACATGGGCAAGCAGCGGGCCGACACCGGCGATGCGCAGGGAGATCGTCTCCCCGCGGGAAAGCGTGCGGGGAATATCGACAAGGCGGCAGCCCTGCGGCGTAAGATCGGCCACCGCCACGGTAAGCGCCAGGCCCGGCCCGCGGCGAAAACTTGCCGGGGCCGATACCTCGATACGGTTCGCCTGCCTTGAATCCACCTCGCCATCCCTGACCGAAATTCCGCATCTGCGAATAGGCGATGGTTGGTTAACGGCCCGTAAGTCCGATTATGAAAAACGCTGTAGTCGAAATGACAGTCAGCCCACTGTCGCACCGGTCAGTTGACGGTGCCTGTCAGATGCCGCCGGGCGTGAAATCGCATCCCATTTCGCCCAGCCCTTCGCAAAGGCTGTCGATGCAGCTTTTCAGCGTATCCTCGCTGATAGAGCGGACGACGAAATTGGCGCCGACGCGGCCTTCGCGAAAGAAGGGGTAGGAACCGATCTGGCTCCCTTCATGCGCGCGCTCGATCTCGTGCAGCAGGCCGGCAATCTCGCTTTCGGCGACCCATGCGCCGACCGTTTCGGACAAGAGCGGCGCGCCGCCCTCAAGCTGTCCGGTCAGGGCATCGAGCATGCCGGCGGTGATCTGCGGAACGCCTGCCATCAGGTAGACATTGTCGAACCGGATGCCGGGCGCGCCGGAATAGCGGTTGGGAATCAGCTCCGCCCCGTCGGGAACGCGGGCCATGCGCAACCGGCCTTCGTTCAGCCCGCCCTTGTCCTTGTAATAGTCTTCAAGGATCGCGTGCGCTTCGGGGTGGATGACGACGTCGACGCCCAGGGCCCGCGATACCGCATCGACGGTGATGTCGTCATGCGTGGGGCCGATGCCGCCGGTGGTGAACAGGTAGTCGTTGCGCGCACGCAGGGTGTTCACCGCTTCGGCGATGGCGTCCATGTCGTCGGCAACGACGCGCACTTCCTTCAGCCGGATACCCTGCACGCCAAGCCACGTGGCGATCTGTGCGATGTTCTTGTCCTGCGTGCGACCGGAGAGGATCTCGTCTCCGATGACGACGAGGGCGGCGGTCCAGATTCGGGAATTGCTCATTACCCCCGGCCTTAGCGCGTAGAGGTCACGCGATAAAGCCAAACAGGTCGTGCGCGTCCGCTTCCTCGATCGTGGCGTTGACGATGTCGCCCTGCGCCAGTGTGGCGGGCACGTTGCGCAGGAAGACGCTGCCGTCGATTTCCGGCGCGTCGGCCTGCGAGCGTCCGGTTGCGCCGATGTCGCCATCTTCGTCAGGTTCGCCAACTTCGTCGATTATAACCGGAACGGTTCGTCCGACCTTGGCGGCGAGCTTCGCTGCGCTGATCCGTTCGGTCACCTCCATCAGGCGGGTGTAGCGCTCTTCCTTTACCTCTTCGGGCACGGGGTTCGGCAGGGCATTGGCCTGCGCGCCCTCGACAGGTTCGAAACGGAAGCCGCCGACACGGTCGAGCTGCGCTTCTTCCAGCCAGTCCAGCAGGTACCTGAAGTCGTCCTCTGTCTCTCCGGGAAAACCGACCACGAAGCTGGAACGGACCGCGATGTCGGGGCAGATATCGCGCCACCCCTTCAGCCGTTCGAGCACTTTCGCCTCGTTCGCCGGACGCTTCATGGCGCGCAGGACATTGGGGCTGGCATGTTGGAACGGAATGTCGAGATAGGGCGTCAGCAGCCCCTCTGCCATCAGCGGGATGACCGCGTCGACGTGCGGATAGGGGTAGACGTAGTGAAGGCGTACCCACGGAACTTCGTTCTGCGGCGTGCGCAACTGGCCGAGTTCGCGGGCCAGATCGGTCATGTGCGTGCGAACCGGTTGGCCTTTCCACATGCGCTCTTCATGGCGGACATCGACGCCATAGGCAGACGTGTCCTGGCTGATGACCAGCAGTTCCTTCGTACCTGCGGCGACCAGTTTCTCCGCTTCGCGCAGCACCGCATCGATCCGGCGGCTGGCAAGCTTTCCGCGCAAGTCCGGAATGATGCAGAAGGCGCAGGAGTGATTGCACCCCTCCGAAATCTTCAGATAGCTGTAGTGGCGCGGCGTGAGTTTCACGTCCGGCTGGGGCACGAGATCCACGAACGGCCCGCGTGCGGCAGGCGCGGCCTCGTGCACCGCGTCCACGACCTGTTCGTACTGGTGAGCACCGGTGACGGCAAGCACATCGGGATATTTCGCGCGGATCAGTTCGGCTTCGTTACCCATGCAGCCGGTCACGATCACGCGGCCGTTTTCGGCAATCGCCTCGCCGATGGCGTCCAAGCTTTCCTCTTTGGCGGAATCGAGGAAGCCGCAGGTATTGACCAGTACGACGTCGGCGCCCTCGTAATCCGCGCTCATGGAATAGCCGTCTGCGCGCAGCCGGGTAAGGATACGTTCGGAATCGACAAGCGCCTTGGGACAGCCGAGGCTGACCATGCCGACTTTCGGAGAGGGTGCGATTTCTTGTGCCATTTGCCGCGCCGATACACGCGACGAGCCGTGCGCGCCAGCGGTTCAGTTAACGCGCCGGTTTCGCGGGGGGCTTAAAATGCGGTGACATTGCGGTTACAAGCCAGTGCGCAGGGGTTCTCCATTCCCGCTTCGGGCGGTGGGAAGTTGCCGAATTGATGGGAGAATTGATGGGACCGGTCGACTGGATTGGCGTGTTTCTTGCCGCATGTGCGGCATTGGCGGTCGCTGGTGCATGGTACAAACTGTTCTCGCGGCCCCTTGCCGTGATGGCGGGGCCCGGCGGGCTGGAAGTGCGGCGCAGGCCGTTCACCACGATCTTCGGTACGTTCGGGCTGGTGCTGGTGAGTTCGGCGATGCTGGGCCACATGTTCGCGCGGCTGTCGGACCCGTCGAAATGGTGGCTCTATCCGATGATGAGCGGCGGGGTCGCGCTGTTCTTCGTGATCCCCGCGCTGTGGACGAATTACCTGCACCAGCGCAATCCGCGCGCAATCGCCCTAATCGATGCCGGTTTCTGGCTGCTGGCCTATCTCTCGATGGGGCTGGTGTTCATGCTGCGCAGTTGAGCGTCTGGCAGTAGGGACTGCCGTGCGGGGCTGCTGAAATTCACGCAAATTCCTGTGGTACAGTGCAATGCGGCACCCGCTTTCGTTGCTATCGGGCCAGACGGGGGCATTGGCGGCGTGCGGCGAATCGATGCCGTCTTGCGCCTTGCGACAGGAGTTTGCGCGTGGACACGATCACCGATTGCCCGACTTTCATCGACCTTGCCGCCATTGTCGCGGCCGATCCGGTTGCCGCGGGTCAGGACCCGTTCGGCGCCGATGCCCGTATCCTGCCGGTGCGGGCAGGGCCTTGCGAAGTCTTTGTCACGGCGGTTGCCGCAGGTGATGGCAGCTTTGTCGAAAATGGCGGTGATACGTGGATCTTCGCTGTCGAAGGCGATCTTGTACTGGCCCACAACGGGCTGCAAATCGCATTGCCGCAGGGGACCAGCGCGGTGATCGCGCGCGGCACGGTGTTCACGTGGCAGGCGACCGATGCGGTGACGGTGATCGGCATGCGCTACACCGATGCACCGGAAGGCGCAGGCGGTATCGTGGCGATCGACAACGCCGCTACTTATGCCCCGTCGAACCCGCCGGCGGACGATGTGCTCCTCTCCGAGAAACCGTCATGCCGCTCCGCCAACCAGTTTGCGTCGGCAGACGATGGCCGATTCAAGTGCGGCATCTGGGATTCGACGCCCTATACGCGCCTGCCGATCCTGTTCCGCCACACCGAACTGATGCACCTGCTGGAAGGCGAAGTCAGCTTCACCGATGCCGCCGGACGCAGCGCGACCTTCGGCAAGGGCGATACCTTCATCATCGAACAGGGCGCACGGTGCAGCTGGGACAGCCGCGTCGACGTTGCCAAGATCTACGCGACATACAAGCCCGCGGACTGACGGGCAAAGCGGTTCAGATCACGCCCGGCCCGCATTCCGGCGTCGGGCGGATCACCACGATCATGTCGCCGGCCTGCACGCTTTGCGCATCCGGTTCCCAATAGCCGATTGCCCGCCCTTCGCGATAAAGGCGCAGGCCCATCGATCCCGATCCCAGCTCGCGCAAGGGGCGGCCGATATCCTCTGGCCGCGCCTCCCGCTCCACCAGTTGCACGCGGCCTGTGACCGAAGCGAGATCGGCAAGATAGTCGGCGGTATGCATGCCGCCCGCGCTGCCCGCCAGCAGCAGGCCGGTAAAGCGCACCGGATTGATCACGTTCGTCGCGCCGGCCTGCTTGGCCAGCAATTCGTTGTCCGGCGCGCGGATGACGACGGTGATCGGCACTTTGGGCGCAAGATGGCGCACGGTCAGCACGATCAGGATCGAACTGTCGTCGCGCCCTGCGGACACCAGCACGGTCGCCGCTTCGGCAATGCGGACATCCTGCAGCGATTCGTCGCGCGTGGCATCGGCATTGATGACGTTGCAGCCCATTTCCTCGGCAAGGCTAAGCCGGTCCTCGCTCGTGTCCATGACGACGATGCAGTCTGCGTCGGTGCCGCGGGCGATCAGTTCCGCCACCGCTTCGGAGCCCGATACGCCGAAGCCCAGCACGACGACATGGTCGGAAAGGCGTTCCTGGATGCGGGCCATGCGCCATTTCTCCCAGCTTCTCTTGATGATGAAGTTATAGGCCGTGCCGACGAAGATGAAGATGACGGCAAAGCGGATCGGGGTGACGATCACCGCCTCTATCATGCGGGCGCGGTCCGACACGGGGGCGATGTCGCCGAAACCGGTCGTGGTGATGGATATCATCGTGAAATAGACGACATCGGGAAAGCTGACGACGCCGTCGTGGTTGTCGATCAGCCCGTCACGGTCGCTCCAGTGGATGAGGACGACGATGAAGACGAGGAAGATCGCAGCCGAAAGGCGGAGAAACGCATCGGCCCATACCGGCAGGCCAAGCCGCCGCCGAAGCGGCTGGTGGCGCTGTAGCCGGACGGACTTGTTTTTCCCCGCCAATGCTCAGTCCGCTCCCTGTCCGTAGCGTTCGGCCAGCCGTTCGAGCGAGGGGTAGTGGGTCAGGTCTACGTGCAGCGGCGTGACCGAGACATAGCCGTCCTGCGTGATTTCCAGATCGGTTTCGTGCCCCGGAGTATGCTCGGCAGGTTCCAGCCCGAACCAGAAATAGGGGTAGCCGCGCGGGTCCATCCCTTCGACAATGGTGCCGCGACCGTAATCGTGGAAACCCTGCCTGACGACCCGGATACCCTTGACCTGATCGCCGGCGACCGGCGGGAAATTGACGTTGAGCAGCGTGCGCGGCGCGAACGGCATGTCGAGCAGCGGGCGCAGCACTTTCGCACCCCAGGCTTCGGCTGCGGAAAACGAGACATTGTCGCCAGCGCCTTCGCGCGCATACACCTGCGACAGCGCGATCGAGCGAACGCCGGCCAGCGCCCCTTCCATCGCGGCGGAAACGGTGCCCGAATAAGTCACGTCGTCGCCAAGGTTCGCGCCGCGGTTGACGCCCGAAAGGATCAGGTCCGGCGGAGCAGGCATGGCCTTGCGCAGTGCCATGGTGACCGAATCGGTCGGCGTGCCGGTGACGGAGAAACGGCGGTCGTCGTGACGGCGCAGGCGCACCGGGCGGGTGAGGGTGAGCGAGTGGCCCGCGCCAGACTGCTCCTCGCTCGGCGCGCAGATCCAGATGTCGTCCGACAACTGGCGGGCGATGGCTTCCAGTACGGCAAGGCCGCGAGCGTGGATACCGTCATCGTTGGTCAGCAGAATGCGCATCAGGCGGCCAATATCCTCATAGTGCTTCCAGTTTGTCGATACCGCCCATGTAGGGTACGAGTGCGGATGGCAATGTGACAGAGCCGTCGGCGTTCTGCCCGTTTTCCAGCACCGCCACCAGCGTGCGGCCCACGGCAAGGCCCGAACCGTTCAGCGTGTGGACGAATTCGGTCTTCTTCGATCCCTCGGGCTTGTACCGCGCATTCATGCGCCGCGCCTGGAAATCCCCGCAGTTGGAGATCGAACTGATCTCGCGGTAAGTGTCCTGCCCCGGCAGCCAGACTTCGAGGTCGTAGGTCTTGCGCGCGGAAAAGCCCATGTCGCCGGTGCAGAGCAGCACCTTGCGATAGGGCAGTTCCAGTGCCTGCAACACGGCTTCGGCAGCGGTGGTCATCGCCTCGTGCATCGCGTCCGACTGTTCGGGCGTGGTCACGGCGACCAGTTCCACCTTGTCGAACTGGTGCTGGCGGATCAGGCCGCGCGTGTCCTTCCCCGCCGAACCCGCTTCCGATCGGAAACAGGGGGTGAGCGCGGTCATCTTCATCGGCAGCGCGGCAGGGTCGACGATCTGTTCGCGCACCGCGTTCGTCAGGCTGACTTCGGCGGTGGGGATGAGCCAGTGGTCGCCGGTCGTGCGGAACAGGTCTTCGGCAAATTTCGGCAACTGTCCCGTGCCGAACAGGGCGTCGTCCTTCACCAGCAGCGGCGGCGCGCATTCCACGAAGCCTGCCGCCGTCTGCATGTCGAGCATGAATGCGCCCAGCGCGCGGTTCAGCCGCGCCATCTGGCCACGCATGAACACGAAGCGCGCACCCGAGATCGCCGCCGCAGTCTCGAAATCGAGGCCCAGCGCAGGGGCGAAGTCGGCGTGCTCCAGCGGCTTGAAATCGAAGCTGCGCGGCGTGCCCCAGCGCGAAATCTCGACATTGTCGTTCTCGTCCGCGCCCTGCGGCACGTCGTCTGCGGGCAGGTTGGGCAGTGCGGCCAGCACATCGGCCTGTTTCTGCGACAGCGCCTTCTCGTCCGCCTCCAGCGCGGGCAGGGTTTCCTTCAGCGTCGCGACTTCGGCCTTCAGCGCCTCTGCCGTGGCGGTATCGCCTTGTCCCATCGCCTTTCCGATTGCCTTCGAAGCTTCGTTCCGGCGGTTCTGGCCTTCCTGCATCTTCGTCTGAACGGCGCGGCGTTCCTCGTCTATGGCGAGGATGGCGGACGATGCGGGATCGGCCCCGCGGCGGGCGAGGGCGGCGTCGAAGGCGGCGGGATCGGTACGGATCAGGCGAATGTCATGCATGGCGGATCGCGCTATGGCGTGTGCCGCGCCTTCCTGTCCAGTGACATAGCGCCGGGAACCGCATCCTTTTCGGGGGGTAGAGGATAGAACCCGGTCGGGCGCATTGCCTGTCCGCAACCGACAGGATGGTCCGTTTGCAGGAAGAAATCGTCAGCCCGCCCAGCCGAACGCCCTTTATCGGGGCGGCGAACCGCTGGTTCGGTGTGGCGCAGCGAACGGGCCTGATGCGCCAGCGGGTGCTGGAGCGAGAGGCGCTGATGGATCGGGTGGCGAAGGATACGGGCCTGACCGATTTTGGCGATCCGTGGTTTGAACAGCCGTTCGACAGGTTGCTGGATGCCGTAAAGACCGAAGCGCGCCTGAACCTTGCGGGCGAGTTCGTGGCCGAGATGCAGTTCGAAAAAGTGCTGACCGATCGCGTGAAGGCCCAGCGCTGGTTTGCCCGGCATCCCGAAATTCTCGAACGCGCATTGCCGCGCCCTGTCATCGTTGTCGGCCCGATGCGTTCGGGCACGACGCGCATGCACCGCCTGCTCGCCGCCGACCGCCGCTTCCAGCACCTTCGCAGTTTCGAGACGATATCTCCCGTTCCGCCGGACGATTTCACCCCCGGCGAACAGCATGACGAACGTATTGCCGACGCGCGCAAGATCCAGCGCATGGCCCGCCTTGCCAATCCGCGCACGCTGAACATCCACCCCACCGGACCTTGTGAGCCGGAGGAGGAGCTGGGCCTGCTGGTCAATTCGTTCTGGGGCATGAAGCACGAGGTGCAGTGGGCCATCCCCGGTTATGGCCGGTGGAGCGAGAAGGTCGACGCGCGGCCCGCCTATGCCCAACTGGCGCGGCTGTTGAAGCTGGTCAGCTGGTCACAGCAGAAGTCCAGCCTGAAACCGTGGATCCTGAAAACACCGCAATATATGCTCGACCTTGATGCCGTGCTCGATACCTTTCCCGATGCGCGCTTCATCTTCACCCACCGCGATCCCAAGGCGGTGGTCGGCAGCGCGGCCTCGCTCGCGTGGAACCAGACGATCATCTATTCCGACCATGCCGATGCCCGTGCCGTCGGCCGCGAATGGCTGCACAAGACGGAGCAGCAGATCGCGCGGATGAGGAAGACGCGCGACCGGATCGACAAGTCCCGCATGATCGACGTCCATTTCGAGGATATGGACCGCGACTGGCAGGGCGTGATGCGCCGCATCTATGCCTTCCTCGGCATGGAGATGGAGCCGGCGGTGCGGGGCATGGAACATTTCATGCAGCGCAGCCGCAAGCTGAAGCGCAAGCCCCACCGCTACAGCCTTGGCGAGTTCGGCATCGCGGAAGGCGAAGTGAACGAGCGGCTGTCCGACTACATCGGCAGATATGGGATTCGGGTGGAGGGCAGCGCGCGGCGCACGGCCTGAACCATCACGCCTCCGCCTTTTCGCTGGCATCAGACAGTTCGGTCCATTGGGCGGCGATGTCGCGGGCAAGGCGCTTGATCTGCCGCTCCCCCGTTTCGTTGGAGATGACCGATACGCGCAGCACGGTGCGCCCGCGCCAGCCCGATGTCTTGACCAGGTAACGCCCGGTGGCGTTGAGCCGTTCCGCCATCTGCACGGCGGCATCGGGCGGGCCGTCGAACTCGATCGCGAGCATGTTCAGCCACACGCGGTTGACGACCGTGATCCCCGCTACCGGCTCCAGCAAGGCCGCCAGCGCCTGTGCGGCGCAGCAGTGCCGTTCGACCATGCGGGCGATGCCCCGCCGGCCCAGCGTCTGGATCAGCGCCCATGTCGCGAACCCGCGCGCACGGCGCGACAGTTCGGGCACGTAATCGCAAGGATCGCGGCTGGTATCGGCATCGCGCAGGAGATAGCCCGCATCCATAACCATCGCCGCGCGGTGGGCGGCGGCGTCCTTCACGATGGCATATCCCGCGTCATAGGGCACCTGCAGCCACTTGTGCCCGTCGACAGACCAGCTGTCGGCCAGTTCCGCCCCGTTGGCGACATGGCGCAGCCGCGTGCTGGCGCGTGCCCACAGGCCGAATGCGCCGTCGACGTGGAGCCATGCGCGGTGCTTGCGGCAGACGGCGGACAGGCGGACGAAATCGTCGCAGGCCCCCGTCATGATGTGGCCGCACTGCCCGATCACGATTTTCGCCGGTGCGCTGTCGGCATCCATAGCGGCGGCCAGCGCGTCGAGTTCGTACGTACCGTCGTCGGTGGATGGCACGCGCCGGATCTGGTCCGTGCCGAATCCGAGGTAGCGCAGAACGGCATAGTTGGTGACATGCGCATCGTCGGCGATGAAGACCGACACAGGCGGCGCACCGGCCAGCCCTGTTTTCGCGATGTCGCAGCCGATCCGTTCCAGCACCGCAAGGCGCGCAGCCGCAAGGCAGGTGAAGGCGGCCATCGTCGCACCGGTCGTGAAACCGACCGATGCCCCGGCAGGCAGTTGCAGCAGGTCCTTCAGCCAGTTGCCGGTCACTTCCTCTGCCACGGCGGCGGCGGGTGCGCACTGGTACAGCGCGCCGTTCTGGCCCCATGCGGATGTCATCCAGTCCGCCGCGACACCCACGGGGTGCGATCCGCCGATCACCCAGGCCATGAAGCCCGGATCGGTCGAACCGGCAAGGCCGGGCGTCGCCGCGTCGGAAAGGTCGCGCAGCACCTCCAGCCCGTCGCGGCCATTGGCGGGAAGCGGAAGGGCAAAGCGTTCGCGCAGTTCGCCAAGGCTGGCGGTGGGCTGCAAGGGGCGCGCTTCGCCCCGCGCGGCCATCGCCAGTTGGGCGGCCAGCTGAAGCTCTGCTTCCGGCATCGCCATATAGCGGGTCAGGTCAGGGAACGGACGCTCGATCATCGCGGCTGCATCCACTTGGGCAGAAGCGTGTAGGCCGTGGCGAGGCCGGAGGGCCGTGCTTCCAGTCCGGCGTTTTCCAGCATGGGGGCCAGCGCGCCATCGTCGTGCATGTTGAACAGGTCGACCGTGCCGCCGATGTGCTTTCCGCCGATGAAGATCTGCGGAACGGTGGGTGCTCCGGTCAGTTCGGCAAGCGCGCGGCGCACGTCGATGGACCAGTCCTGATCTTGATAGTCCGGCCCGTCGACATCGATGTTGTGATACGCAGCGCCCATCGCATCGAGCAGGTTGCGCGCGCAGCCGCAGAATTCGCACCATTTAAGGGAGAAGATCACGATCGGCGCACTGGTCGAAAGCTCGGCAATCCGGCGGCGGGCTCTATCGCTCACCGGACCGGTAAGGGCAGGAGCGGGCGCAGGCGGGGCCGGCACGTCGAAGCGGAAACCGGGCGTGGAGGTGGAGATCGCGATCTCGTCCTCGGTCATTTCCTCGCCGATGCCGTCGAACAGTGCGGTCGTCATGTAACGCTCGCCAGTGTCGGGCAGCATCGCCAGCACTCGCGCGCCTTCGGGCATCGCTTCGGCCATCCGATATGCCGCGGCGAATGTCGCACCGCTGGTGATACCGCAGAATATGCCCTCCTGCCGCGCGAGGCAGCGGGCGAAGGCGATGGCCTCGTCCCCGTCGATGCCGATGATCTCGTCGATGAGATTGCCGGTGATCGCCTCGTTCGCGACGTGGGGGATGAAGTCCGGCGACCAGCCCTGCATCAGGTGCGGGCGGAAGGCGGGGTGACCGGCTGCTGGGGAACCATCGGGGTTATAGGGCTGGGCAATGCCCGATGCCATCAGCGGCGAATTGTCGGGTTCGCAGGCGACGATCCGTGTCGCGGGCGAATGGCGGCGCAGCGCACGGGCGATGCCCACCAGCGTGCCGCCGGTGCCAAGGCCGGATACGAACCCGTCCAGCGGCTGATCGCGAAACGCCTCGACGATTTCCATGCCCGTAGTCGCTTCGTGCGTATCGGCATTGGCTTCGTTTTCGAACTGGCGGGTCAGGAACCAGCCGTGTTCGTCGGCCAGTTCGCGGGCCTTGGCGATCATGCCGGTGCCTTTCTGTCCGGCGGGCGTCAGCACCACTTTCGCGCCGAGGTAGCGCAGGATCTTGCGCCGCTCGACTGAGAAGCTTTCGGCCATGACGATGACGAGCGGATAGCCCTTTGCCGCGCAGACGAGCGCAAGGCCGATACCGGTGTTGCCACTGGTCGCTTCCACCACCGTCTGGCCGGGCTTCAGCGAACCGTCACGCTCCGCCGCCTCGATCATGCCGAGGGCGAGGCGATCCTTCACCGAACCCATCGGGTTGAACGCTTCCAGCTTTACATAGACGGTGCGGCCCTTCGGGCTCAACTTGTCGCAGCGCACGACCGGCGTGTTGCCGATCAGTTCGAGGATGGAGGCATGCGGCGCGGCACTCGTGCCGAGCGTCGGGGCAGGGAAAACGGCGTTCATCGGGATGGTCCTTCGCGTTTGATCGTTCGCGAAATGGTTTGCGCCGCCCCCGTTTCATTCGGATGCCGCGCGGGCCGCCCGAATGTTTCGATTGTTTCAGCCGGTCAGTGCTGCCCGTCGGGGTCGTAGATATAGCCAAGGCCCCGTACCGTGCGGATCACCGCGGGTTTCGTCGGGTTGAGTTCGATCTTCTTGCGGATGCGGCTGATGCGGATGTCGATCGATCGGTCGAACGGATCCCACGAACGGTCGTGCGCGCCCTCCAGGATCTGGTCGCGGTTGAGCACGCGGCCCTTGTTGTTGGCGAAGAGCTTCAGCAGGTTGAACTCCATCGCGGTCAGCGGCAGCGCCTCGCCACCGGCATCGAACAGTTGCGCGGCCTCAAGATCCAGCCAGCACTTGCCGAAGGGCAGGCGGCCCTGCCTTGCCTGTGGCGCGGGTGGCGGGCCATCCTTTGCCGCGCGGCGCAGCACGGCGCGGACGCGGGCGACAAGCTCGCGCAAGTCCACCGGCTTGCCCAGATAGTCGTCCGCGCCCATCTCAAGGCCCACGATGCGGTCCACCGTCTCTCCCGCCGCGGTGAGCATGATGATACGGGGCGGATTGTCCTCCCCCTGAAGCCCGCGCAGCACCGACAGGCCATCTTCGCCCGGCATGTTGATGTCGAGCAGCAGGACCTGCGGATCGTTTTCGGCCAGAACGCCGCGCAGTTCTTCGGCATTGCCTGCCTGAAGCACCGCGAAGCCATGCTTGCCGAGGTATTCGGCCAGCATCTCGCGCAAGTCTGCCTCATCATCGCAGACACAGATCAGCGGTGCGTCAGTCATTGGCCAGCATCCCGCTTACGAGCGCGCGCAAGTCCTTTGGCGCGATGGGTTTTTCGAGGAAGGGGCGCCCGGCCTTGTCGAGGAAGTCCCGCACATCCGGGCTCATCGTGTCGCCGGTGACGAAAGCGATGCGGTGGGCAAGCGCCGGGCTTTCGGCGCGCAGGACATCGTAAAGCCCGCGCCCGCCCATGCCGGGCATGTTGAGGTCGGTCAGGATCGCGGCGTAGTCCGCCTTGCGCGCCATGGCGATCCCGTCTTCCGCCGTGTGGGCCGCATCGACCGACAGCCCTTCTTTTTTCAGGATTTCCGACACCAGATCGGCAACGTCCTCCTCGTCATCGATGACAAGGATACGTGCCGCTGCCGGAGCCTGCGTTGCACCTTGCGTGACGGAGCGGGCACTGGCGGGCGCGTCGCCGGTCGGCAGCGTGACGCGGAAATGAGCGCCGGTTTCGCTGGGCAGCAGTTCGATCGTCCCGCCATGCGTGGTGACGACGCGGTGGCAGAAGGCAAGGCCGATTCCGGTTCCTTCGCCCGCGCGCTTGGTGGTGAACAGCGGTTCGAACACGCGCTGGCCGATTTCGGCAGGGATGCCGGGGCCATCGTCCTCCACATCGATGGCCAGCGCGGGTTGTCCGGCCACCGGGCGGGCGGAAATGCGGATCGTGCCAGGCATTTCGCGTTCGCGCATCGCCTGTTCGGCGTTGAGCAGCAGGTTCATGAACACCTGCTCCAGCTGCGCCGCATCGCCCAGCAACGCGGGCAGTGTTTCGGGCAGGTCGATCCCGACTGTCGCCCGCATCGGCCCGCTACCCTGCTGCAAGGTGTCGATCGCGCCCTTCACCAGCTGTGCAGGGGCAATCGCCGCGGCATCCACGTTCTGCCGCCGCGCCATGGCCAGGAAGCTCTTCACGATCTTGGTGCAGCGTTCGGCGGCATTGCCGATCTTTTCGATCCGGCGGATCGTATCAGGGTCGCTCGCTTCCTCCCGCATCATCAGCGCATGGCCGACGACGACGGACAACGGATTGTTCAGTTCGTGCGCCACGCCTGCCAACAGTTCGCCCAGCGCGCTCATCTTCTCGGCCTGGAAGATCCGTTCACGCTGTTCGGCCAGCGTCTTGCGCATCGCGACTTCACCGGAAATGTCGACCATGGCGGAGATCACCACATCCTCGCCGCGATATTCGATGAGGCGCGCGGAAATCAGGCAGGGGAACGTGCCGCCGTCAGGGCGTACGCCATCGACCACCATCTCGTCCACGCGCCCCTGCGGCAGCAGCGCGGTGATGAAATCGGCGCGTTCGGCGCGGCTGGCAAAGTGCGCGGCTGCGTCGCGGCCCGAACCGAACAGTTCGCGCGCGGCGGGGGAGCGGTAGATGACCTGCGCATCGTCCACCCTGCTCATCACGAGGTTTGCGGGGCACGAATCGAGCACGTGGCGCAGCACGGCGTCCGCCTCCCGCTCGTTCTCCTCCGCGCGGCGGCTGTCGGTTACGTCGGCCTGCGTCAGGATGAAGCCGCCGGTGGCCGTCTGGCGCAGGGCGACTTCGTGAAGACCGCCCCCTCTCATCTCGAAGGTGAAGGGCGGGGCGGGGCGTTCGCCATCGCCAAGCCGGCCTTCCATCCACTGCAACCGTTCCCTGATGGAAGGCGCGACGCAGCCGCGCGCGACGAGTTCGACGAGGAAACGGTCCCACTCCAGCCCCGGTACGATCAGATCCCCGAGTGCCGAGTTCAGCGTACGGAAGGTGGCATTGGCGCGCAGCAGGCGTGCATCGGCATCGAAGATCGCAAGACCGCCCGGCAGCGCGTCGATCACTTCGGCCAGCAGGTCCCCGCTCTGCGCGGCAGGATCGGCCCCGGCCATGTCAGGCCCCCGAACCGGCATCCATCGTGGCCGAAAGCGCGAAGATCGGCACCGGTCCATCGCCCAGATCCGCCTCGCCATTGGCGGTCAGTGCGAACTTGTCGCCCAGTGCCTCTGCCACATGCGCGTCGCAGGCGATGCCCATCGGCGCGGCGTGCTGGCGCAGGCGGCTGGCGTCGATGACTGCGGGGCCGAAGACGTCGTAGATGTATTTCTGCACGCCGACGACAGAACCGATGACTGAGCCGGACGAAACGCCGATCCGGCATTTCCAGTCGAGCGGGTGGCTGCGGTTCCTCTGTTCGAGATAGCGCACGAAGCGCATGGCGGTGCTGGCGATGGCGGCCACGGCATTTTCCGCCGGATCGGGCATGCCCGCGACGGTGATGTATGTGTCGCCCACGGTCTTGATCCGCTCGCACCCGAACTGGTCGCCGATGCGGTCGAACGCGGTGTAGATGTCGTTTAGTTCGGATACGACGACACCGGGGTCCTGCCCGCCGACGATCTCTGCAAACCCTGCGAAATCGAGTGCAAGCACCGCGACTTCGCCATAGTGGCGCGGGGTCACGACACCGAAGGTCTTGTACTCCTCGTAAACGGAGCGCGGCATCATGTTGAGCAGCAGCTTTTCGACCTGCTCCTTCTCTCGCTTGATCTCGCGCGTGTTGCGCTCGACCATCATGGAGTAGGAATCGATCATCGATTCCAGTTCCTTGATCCGGCTGACGTTCTGGCACACCAACACCGCGATTTCCTGCCCGTTGTCGAGCGCGCGGTTGGCGGTCATCGCGACAGACATCGTGCGGCGCTTCAGCCGGAAGCTGTTTTCCGTGGAATAGCGGCCCTCACCATCCAGCGCGGTGCGCATCGCATCGGTGTCGAGCGTTGGGAACAGCTCTGCAATCTGTTGGCCAACCGCGATGTCGCCGAACCATTCCTTGAACGTGTCGTTGAAGAAGCGGAAACGCAGTTCGCCAAGGTCGAGCAGCGCCACGCCGACGCCGATGGCGCGCAGCAGCTGTTCGTTGATCGCCTCGATCGACATCAGCCGTTCACCACCAGATCGCGCCGCGCGGCAAATTCGCCGACGACGGCATCGGCGTGTTCTTCGGCCACGCCGTGATCGGTCAGCGTTTCGCGCAGGATCACGGCCAGTTTCGCAAAATGGTCGCCGGTGATCGGCAAGTGATCGTGCATCTTGCGGATCTGGTCGTCGGTGTACGATGCCGGCCCGCCCATCAGGGAGGATACGAACTTGGTCTGGTGGTCGATCACGCGGGGCATGGCGACATCGTCGAAGAACGGGCCGATGTCGTCATCGTCCAGCAGGCGGTCGTACAGGTCCATGACGATGCGGCTGACCGCCGAGAATCCGCCGTACTGTTCGTAAAGCGTCTTTTCCAAAATGAAGTCTCCCCAACGCGCCCCGATGGCGACAATGCGCAAGCGCGATTGCACTGGCAAGTCCCGATGGCGCGCGACCGTCATGCGGCGATGGCCATCGCGTGAAGATTCTCGGCGATCCAGGCATGGTTTGCCTTCATCGTGCGGTTGAGCTTGTCGTGCAGCGCCATCAACTCGTCCAGCGTCCATTCGAACGATCCGATCCGGTCGCTGATCGTCAGCATGTCGCCCGAAATCGCATCGCGCGTTGCGGCGTAGTGATCGGTGCAGCCCATGACTATGGCATCGGCAAGGACCTGCGCATCGCGCAGCGCATCGGATATGCCGTGGGCCGTCAACGGATCCTTGAAATATCCCGCATCGCCGACAAGCGCCCAGCCGTCGCCGCAGGCGCGGCGCAAGTAGCCGGGTTCGCCGGGGAAGCCGACGGGGCGGGTGGCCATGGCGGCTTCTGCTGTCTCGGCAGCAAGGCCGGGCATCTTCGTAGACAGCGCATCGCGAAAGCCTTCACGGCTGAGCGCGGTGCGGAACGTGCGCGTTTCTGTGCGGGGGAGCGACAGGAAGACGCAGGAATGCCCCTCGTTCGTGGGGATGATCCCGCCCGCAGCACCTTCGGCCCAGAACCAGCGGAAGCCGCGATTGGGCAGGCCGTCTGCATAGGCGTAGACGCACATGGAGGCATGGTGCGCACGCTTGATCGTGGCCGCGCCAGTCAGCTTCGCGACTGTGGAGTGGCGTCCGTCTGCGCCGATCACGATGCCGGCGGCAACTTCGTGGGTGCTGCCCGTCCGGTCGCGTAGCACCGCGCCGGTCACCCCGCCGTGCGGGCCGCGTAGCAGATCGACCAGTTGCGCGCCGTAGTGCAGGTCCACACCCGCCTCCACCGCGGCATCGGACAGGATTGCGTCCAGCGCATAACGGCGCGGGGCATAGAGCGCACTGGTGCCGTGGCCGGGCTTGATCGCGATGTCGATCGGTTCCTCTCCTTCATAGAGGAAGCTGGTGGTGGTGACGGGTTGCGCGCCGCTGGCGACGACTTTGCCGATCAGGCCCCAGTGCGAAAGCTGCATGACGGCAGCGCGCATCAGGGCGTGGGTTGACATCGTATCGGTGCCGTGTGCGCCGCGATCGATCAGGAGCACTTTCGCTCCCTGCCGCGCAAGCAGCATGGCAGTGGCGGCTCCGGCGCAGCGGGCACCGACAACGATGGCATCGTAGCGGTTCTGGATGGGTGTGGCGAACATCGTGGTTTCCTTCGATCAGGCCGCAACCGGCAGGGTCGCGCCAAGGTGGCGGGCAACGTGCGGGGCAAGCGCTTCGGCATCGCGGCCCACACCGTCGATGAAGGTGGAGGCGCGGTGGCGCATGAACGGCAGGCCGAGCGCGTAGACGCCGGGCACGCGGGTCACGCCGCCGTGATGGACGATCTCTCCCGCGCGGCTGAGAACGGGGACATGGAGCCACGGGTAGTTGCGGCGAAAGCCCGTGGCCCAGAGGACGGAAGCGATGCCATGTGCGCGCAAGTTCATGGCCTCTGGCGTTTGCGGCAGCGGGGCGGGCGTGTTCCATGCCTGCGGTTCGACGGGAGCGTTGGTGCGCGTGGCGGCGATATGCGCGTCGATCCGGGCCAGCAGCGTGTAGCGACGGCGTTCGGCGGCGGCGCATTCATCCGCCAGCGTATCGGCGAAACCGACGGTGGTGTCATGCGCGGCGATGGCGCGGCCGGTGACAGTCACGCCCTCTGCGGAAAGGCGGTAGAGATCGATATCGCGGCCCGAACCGTCGCCCACCAGTTGCAGCGAGGGTTGCGAGGCGAGCGAACGGGCGCTGCGGCCCAACGGGCGCGGATCGTGCAGGAACCCGCTGGCATCCAGCCAGTCGAACAGGTCGCGCCCGCGATAGTTTCGCGGTGTGCGCACATGGCTTCCGGCAGACAGCACGACGCGACGGCCGGAACGGGCAATCTCGCGCGCCAGCTGCACGCCGGTGGCCGATGCGCCAACGACGAGGACGCCGCCCTGCGGCAGTTCGTCGGGCGTGATGTAGCGGTCCGGCGTCAGCTGGAAGATCGAGCGGCCCAGCTTCGCGCCCGAGGCAGGCACCGATGCCCTGTCGCAGGCGCCGGTCGCGATCACGACCGAACGGGCCAGCCAGGTGCCCGTTGTCGTCGCGACGCGAAACAGGCCCACGATGCGTTCGACCGCAAGGACCGAAGTGCCGGTCACCAGCGGAACGGTGCTCGCCTTCGCATAGGTTTCGAGGCGGGTTACCAGATCGGAAGCAGAAAGGAACCCGTCCGACCGGCTCGCCAGCGAACGGCCCGGCATGCGGGTCATCCAGCCCGGCGTCAGCAGGCGTAGCGAAGGCCAGCGTTCGGACCGCCAGCGCTCGCCGATGCGGCCGCGTTCGATCACGACATGGTCGATACCCGCCTGCGACAGGCAATAGCTCATTGCGAGGCCGGCCTGGCCGCCGCCGATGATCAGACAGTCGATATTGCAGGTGCGGGTCATTGGTCGTGTCCTTCGTAAGGTTCGCCAAAGGGATCTACGCATGCCCTGTATCGGGAATGTGCCGCGCGAAGCGGTTTTGCGTTTCAATTGTTTCCGGCTGTGGGAAGGGAGCCACCAAGGAAAATGCCCGCCAGTCCGTGGGGGACCGGCGGGCATCCTTACCCCGACTTGTTCAGGGGCGGGGGTAGAGGGCTCAGGCGGCAATCGCCTCGACAGTGACCGGAACGCCGTTGGTCAGCACGTCGAACACGGCGGATCGGGCGACCGACTGGTGCACGATCTTTTCCAGCGTGGCGGCATCGGCGTCACCGTCGATGCGGAAGGTGGCACGCACGCCGGCAAAGCCGTTGCGCACGTTCGGATCGAGGCCGAGAATGCCGCATAGGTCGATGTCGCCTTCGATCGTGCAGTCGACCGCGTTCAGCTTCACCTGGCGCATGGCGGCGATGTTGCCGATGCCGGCGGTCAGGCAGCTGGCGAGCGCGGCCAGCAGCAGCTCGACCGGGGTCGCGGCATTGTCCTTGCCGCACAGGACGGCGGGGTGGTCGCCTTCGACCGTGTGGTCGCCCTCGCGTTCCTGTTCGCCGCAGGCACCGTAGAAGCCGTTCATGGTAACGCGGCTGTGGGTGCCTGCCAGCCACTGGCCGTTGGCGCGGAAAGTGAACTGCGCGATGTCGCGGTTGTCGTCGACAGCGCCGAGCGTTGCGGTGAAGGTCGGCACGTCGACGCCGTTCATGGCGATGCGTTCGGCTTTCGGGGCGGTCTTTTCGATGGTCTGGGTCATTGCATTTACTCCGGGTGAAACAGGGTTGAGAGTTTCGGCGCGAGAGCCTCTTGCCCTTGCGATGACCGGTTTCTGGTCTTCCCGTGTTTCACCCGGATGCCGCGAAGCGCCCGATCATGTTTCAATTGTTGCGGCCCGCGCGCGGGCGGGTTTCAGCCTTCCTCGGCAACGTCGACGGAGAAGGCCATCGTCTGGAACCCCGATCCGGTGAACACACCGTCGATCGGGGCGACATCGGCATAGTCGCGCCCCATCGCGACCACGACATGGCTTTCGCGGGCAAGGCAGTCGTTCGTGGGGTCAAGCCCGATCCAGCCGATCTGCGGCCCGCACCACACCGCGACCCATGCGTGCATAGCATCGGCGCCGACCAGCCGTTCCTGTCCCGGCGGGGGCAGGGTGCGCAGGTATCCGCTGATGTAGGACGCCGGAATGCCATTGCCGCGCAGGGCGACGATCATGACATGGGCGAAATCCTGACACACGCCCGACTTGCTTGCGAATGCCTCTGCCGGGGCGGTCTGGCTGTCGGTCGCGGTGGTGTCATAGGCGAATTCCGCGTGGACCTTGCTGCACAGCGCCTGTGCCGCTTCCAGTACCGGCCGGTTGCCATCGAGCAGCGGCGCGGCCCAGTCGGCGATGGCCGTGTCGGGCACCGCGATGCGCGAACCGAACAGGTAGGGTGCGGGCGATTGCGGCCCCAGCTCCCGCGCCAGCATCGCCGCATCGCGGGTTTCGGCGATCGTGGGGCTGGTTTCTGGCACGGGCGGGGGCGTGACCGCGACGTGCATGGTGTTGTCGACCGTCACTTCCTGCACGCCGCCGCGAAACGACATGGTGGTGACATTGACGACATAGGGGCCAAAGGCATCGGTCCGCTCTGTCGGCAGGGGCGTGATCTGCAGGTTCTGGTCAACCAGTTCCTGCCCCGGCCAGATCACCGGCGTCAGGCGCACGTTCAGGCGGGCAAGCGGCACGCCATTGCCATAGGACAGGCGTGTCTGGTGATGGATGCGATAGATCATCGGTTCAACCGAGGAACGGCGCTCCATCGGCATCGGGCAGCATCTCGCCCAGGAAATAGCGGTTGCCGATCTCGTCCGACAGGTGGTTCAGCCCCTTCATCCACTGGTCCAGCGTGGCCGGTTCCAGCGTGGGGGCGTCGGCCGCCTCCAGCCATGCGCGCAGCGAACGGGCAAGGCGCATCGGCGTTTCGGTCATGCCATCATCCCGCGTGTTCGGCAGCTGCTCCAGATGGGCGATGATCTGGTCGATCTGGAAAGCCAGCCCGCGCGGTTGGGCCGGATCGAGCAGGACCATGTCCAGCACTGGCGCGATAAACGGCATGGCGAGATAGCGGCTACGATAGGCGGCGTGCGCGTCAACGAGATCCAGCAGGGCGGCAAGGTCCTCTGCGCTGGCCTCTCCCGGCACCAGTGCCCGGGTTGCCTGAATGATCATGGATGCCCGCTCTATCCGCAGGCCCATCTGCTGGAAGTGCCATGCCGGGCCGCGGCTCATCGTATCGGCCAGCAACCGGCCCAGCGCGGCAAACCGCTCGACCAGAAGATCGCATGCCGCGCCCAGCGAATCGGCATCGGACCCGCAGGCGGGCAGCGGGCGGTTGACGATGCGCCAGATGTCGTGGGTCAGCCTGTCGCGCAGCAGCAGCGACAGCTTGCGACCCGATGCCAGCAGCGAAGCGACGGAGCCGGGCATGGCCAAGTCGCTCAGTGCGGTTTGCGCGATGTCGGGCGTCAGGCGCTGTTTGCCGGCCTCTGCCGGATAGGCCGCACCCAGCCTTTCGAGCAGTGCCGTGATGCGGTTGGCCGAGGTAGTCGTTCCGGTCGGCTGCGTTGCATGGCCCGTCGCGTGGCCGGTATCGAGCAGGACGCGCACCAGTCGGGTCGTCTGGTTGCCGCGTTCGGCATAGCGGCCGAGCCAGAAGAGGTTGTCGGCGGCCTGGCTGGGCAACACGCCAAGTTGCCGGCTGATCGTCGGCGGATCGAGCGAGGGGGGGTGGGAGTGCCGGTCTGCCCGTACCGGATCGATCACGCAGATGTCGGCGGAGCGTTCGTTTTCGCCAATGAGGGGCGCGCGCAAGTTGCCGTGTTCGGAAATGCGGGCAAAGCCGCCGGGCAGCACGGTCCATTCGCCGGATCCGTCGCGGGCAAGGAAGACACGCATGGTGAAGCCGCGCGCTTCCAGCCGCTGCCCCTCGACCACCGGCGTGGTGGAAATGCGCACGATTTCCTGACCGACATAGTCCATCGGGCGGCGTTCGATGGATCTGACTAGCATCTCCCGCTCTGCAGGGGCCATTTGCGACACGACGCGGGAACGCCCGTCCTCCAGCCCGCCGACCGGCAGGCGAAAGGCGGGGCTGACCACCAGATTGTCGAGATTGCCGA
This sequence comes from Croceicoccus bisphenolivorans, assembly GCF_001634625.1. Classification (GTDB taxonomy): domain Bacteria; phylum Pseudomonadota; class Alphaproteobacteria; order Sphingomonadales; family Sphingomonadaceae; genus Croceicoccus; species Croceicoccus bisphenolivorans. The sequence continues at coordinate 289,700 of NZ_LRSE01000002.1, forward strand.
GGACGGAGCCTCGTTCCTTCGGCTGTCCGCACCACCATGTCGCCGCGTTGGGCAGCTTCAGCGGCTCGCCAAGCAACTTGCGGCACAGGGCCGGCAGGAAGGCGGACATGACCCGCGCCTCCACCACGCCCGCGCCGGGCCAGTTCGCCATCACGAGATCGCCGCTGGCACAGGCCTTCAGCAAGTTGGGAACACCGATGCGCGAGCGGGCGTCGAAGGCCAGCGGATCGATGTCGCGCGCGTTGATCCAGCGCCACAGGGCATCAATACGCTTCAGCCCCGCGATGGTGCGGACATAGAGCCGCCCTTCGTTTTCGACGAGGTCGCGCCCTTCCACCAGCGAGAAGCCGAGATGGCGGGCAAGGTGTGCCTGTTCGGGGTAGGACTGGTTGAACCGGCCCGGTGTCAGCAGCCCGATGCGCGGATCGGCACGCTTGCAACTGGAAGCGATACCGTCGCGAAGGCCGTTGAAGAAATCGATGATCCGGCGTGAATTGATGTCGGCCAGCAGGCTGCCGGTCGCGCGGCCCAGCGCTATGCGGTTTTCCAGCGTATAGCCGATGCCAAGCGGCAGGCGAACGCGGTCTGACAGGACACGCCATTCGCCATTGGGACCGCGGGCAAGGTCGATCGCGCAGATTTTCAGATACCGCCCGCCCGTCGGCGGCAGGCCGACCATGCGGCGCGCGAAATCCGCGCTGCCCGATACGGCTGCGGCGGGCAGGTGCCCCTCTGCGATCAGGTTCTGCGCGCCGTAGATATCGGCAACCACCGCTTCGAGCAGGCTTGCACGCTGGATCAGGCCCGCCTCTATCCCGGACCATTCCTGTGCCCCGATCATCACCGGCAACGGAGAGAGCGGCCACGGGCGTTCGTCGACATCGCCCGTCAGGCGGAAGGCAAGGCCGAGGTCGCCGACTTGCCGGTCCATCCATTCCTGTGCCTGCGCGATGCCGCCGGGAAGCCGGGCAATCCCCGCGGCAAAACGCCGCCATGCCTGCGCCACGTCTTCCGGCGCGGAGGCATAGATGTCCGCCGCGCGGCTTTCCGGCGCGTAATAGGCCATCGGATCCGTCGCCGGATCGGGGCCGAATAGATCCTGGTCCACTGTGGCCATCAGGCCGGTTTCCCTTAGTGCAGCCCTGCCGGGCGGCGCAGATCCAGTGTCATCGGAAATTCCCCTCCATGTTCTTCTGCCGGGATATCGACCCGGCCCGGCGTATGCCCGTGGTCCTGAAAGCGCGCCTTGCGGCGGCTCTCGGCCTCGTAACTGTTGACCGGAACATCATCATACGCGCGTCCACCCGGGTGTGCCACATGATAGACACAACCCCCCAGCGAGCGATTGTTCCACGTATCGAAGACATCGAAGGTGAGTGGTGCATCCGCCCCGAGCAATGGATGAAGGCACGACGGCGGCGCCCATGCCTTGTAACGCACGCCGCCCACGGCCTCTCCGGGACGGCCCGTGGGGTGCATGGGTACGCGCCTGCCGTTGCAGCCGATGACGTGGCGGCCGGGAACCAGACCCTTGGCCCGCACCTGCAACCGTTCGGTGCTGGAATCGACGTAGCGTACCGTGCCGCCGATCGCGCCGGTTTCGCCCAGCACGTTCCACGGTTCAAGCGCATGACCCACTTCCAGCACCACGCCGCCGGCTTCGATCGCGCCGTGGGTGGGAAAGCGGAACTGGCGCTGGGCTTCGAACCATTGCGGGTCGAAGTCGTAGCCCGCGTGCCGCAGGTCCGACAGCACTTCGAGGAAATCTGTCCAGCAATGGTGTTCGAGCAGAAACCGGTCATGCAGCGCAGTGCCCCAGCGTACGAGGCTGCCGTCCTGCGGTTCACGCCAGAACCATGCGAGCAATGCGCGGAGCAGGAGTTGCTGCGCCACGCTCATCTTCGCGTCCGGCGGCATTTCGAACCCGCGAAACTCGACAAGGCCGAGGCGCCCCGTCGGACCGTCGGGCGAATAGAGCTTGTCGATGCAGATCTCGGTACGGTGGGTGTTGCCCGTCACGTCGACCAGCATGTTGCGGAACAGGAGGTCCACGACCCACGGGAACCTAGGCGGTTCGCCCGGCGGCGGCACTTGCGCCAGCGCGATTTCCAGCTCGTAAAGACTGTCGTGCCGCGCCTCGTCAATGCGCGGGGCCTGGCTGGTCGGGCCGATGAACAGGCCTGAGAATAGGTAGGACAGCGAGGGGTGCCGCTGCCAGTAGAGCACGAATGACTTCAAGAGGTCCGGACGGCGGATGAAGGGGCTGTCGGGGAAAGTCGCCCCGCCCATGACGAGGTGGTTGCCCCCGCCAGTGCCGACCGAACGCCCGTCGACCATGAACTTGTCCGCCGTGAGCCCGACTTCGCGGGCGTCTTCGTAAAGGCCCTCGGTCACGTCGACCAGTTCGCGCCACGAACCGGTGGGGTGGATGTTCACCTCGATTACGCCGGGATCGGGCGTGACTTTCAGCACTTGCACGCGCGGGTCGGGCGGGGGCGGATAGCCCTCGATCCGCACCGGCATCTGCAGCTTTTCGGCCACGGCCTCGATCTCGGCCACGAGTTCGAGGAAATCCTCCATCGATTCGAGCGGGGGCACGAAGACGGAAAGGTAGGTTCCGCGCGGTTCCACGGTCATCGCGGTGCGAACCGCGCCCGCGATGATTTCCTGTTCCACGCGATCCTGCTGCGCCGCGCCTGCGGTTTCGACCCGTTCGAACCGCTGGTCGCCGCCGCCCGCGGTCATACGCTCCGCATCGTCGCTGCCCTTCCGCGACGCCTGCTGGCGATAGTCGGCCAGCGGGGCTTGCACGTCGGTTTCAACACGCGGGTGGGTATAGGGATAGTCGGACTTGGAAACGTGGGGCAGCGAGCCCAGCGGCAGGCGATAGCCCAGCGCGGAATCGCCGGGCACGGCAGTCAGCTTGCCCTTGCGCACGGTCCACTGTTCGGACTTCCAGCGGGGGCCTTTCGCGGGCTCGGCCTGCCATTTCTGGATCGGCAGGACATAGCCGACGGGCTTCGACAACCCGCGTGTGAAAGTGCGGACGATGCGTTCGCGTTCTTCGGGATCGTCGATCTTGGGGTCGCCCGGTTCGACGTTGATTGGCAGTTCGCCCTCACGCTCGATCCACTTTTCGGGGTCTTCGAACACCGGCTGGACGTAATCGCCCTCGACGCCGAGCTGGCTGGCCGCCTCGGCAAGGAACTGGCCCGCCGATGCGGCGTCCAGCGTCGCTTCGGCATCCTCGTCCGGGTCCATCGCGATCAGGTCGGGATTGGACCAGAGCGGCTTGCCGTCTTTCCGCCAGTAGAGCGTATAGCCCCAGCGCGGCAGGCTTTCGCCCGGGTACCACTTGCCTTGTCCGTGGTGCAGCAGCGCGCCGGGTGCGAACCGCGTGCGCAGCTTGCGGATCAGCTTGTCGGCATATTTCGCCTTCGTCGGTCCGACGGCGTCGCCGTTCCATTCGCCAGCCTCCGGATCGTCGGCGGCGACGAAGGTCGGTTCGCCGCCCATCGTCAACCGGCAGTCCTGCGCGACCAGATCCTCGTCCACCTTGTCGCCCAGCGCCAGCAGCGCTTCCCAGCGGTTGTCGGTGAACGGCTTGGTGATGCGAACCGCTTCGTGCACGCGGTCGACATTCATGGCGAAGCTGAAATCGACCTCGGCCGGTTCGGCCATGCCCGTGATCGGCGCGGCGGAACGGTAGTGCGGCGCGGCGGCGAGCGGAATATGCCCTTCGCCAGCGAAAAGCCCCGATGTCGGGTCCAGCCCGATCCAGCCTGCGCCGGGCACATAGACCTCGCACCATGCGTGAAGGTCGGTGAAGTCGGCTTCCGGTCCCTTCGGTCCTTCCACAGGCTCCACGTCCGCCTTCATCTGGATCAGGTAGCCGGACACGAACCGCGCGGCATAGCCAAGGCGGCGCAGCAGGTTGACCATAAGCCAGCCGGTATCGCGGCACGATCCGGTGCCCAGTGTGAGCGTTTCTTCCGGCGTCTGCACGCCGGCTTCCATGCGCACGACATATCCGATCTTCTGTTCCAGCGCCTGGTTCACCGCGACGAAGAAGTCGATCGTACGGCCCTTCCAGCCGGAAAACTCGTTTACCAGCGTTTCGAACTTGTCGCCCGCCGGTTCGGCGTCGAAATAGGAGGACAGTTCCTCCTTCAGGTCCGCGTCGTAGGAGAAGGGGACTTCCTCTGCGCTTTCCTCTACGAAGCAGTCGAAGGGATTGATCACCGTCAGGTCCGCGATCAGGTCGACCTCTATCGAGAAATGCGTGACGCGTTCGGGAAAGACGATGCGCGCCAGCCAGTTGCCGTGCGGGTCCTGTTGCCAGTTCAGGAAGTGGCCCGCCGGTTCGATCTTCAGCGAATAGTTCGGGATCGCGGTGCGGCTGTGCGGTGCAGGTCGCAATCGTACGACTTGGGCCCCCAGCTGGACCGGGCGGTCGTAGTTGTACCGGGTGGCGTGGTGCAGCGCGGCGCGGATCATGAAACGGAGTAACGCACGAACCGTGCTGCAATGCAACAAATCTCGCGTTTGCGAACGTCACGCCGGTTGTGCCAAGGGGGCAGGCATGGAACGGACAGGCTGGCACTTCTGGATCGACCGGGGCGGGACGTTCACCGATGTGGTGGCGCTGTCGCCCGACGGGGTGATCGAGACGCGCAAGCTCTTGTCCGAACATCCCGAACGCTATCGCGACGCCGCGATACAGGGCATCCGTGACGTATTGGGCGTGGAGGCGGGGGCGGACCTGCCGTCCGGCCGGATCGCGGCGGTGAAGATGGGCACGACGGTGGCCACCAACGCCCTGCTGGAGCGCAAGGGCGAAAAGGTGGCGCTGGTCGTGACGCGCGGGTTTCGCGATGTCCTGCGCATCGGATACCAGAATCGCCCGCGCCTGTTCGACATGCATATCGTCTTGCCCGAAAGGCTTGAGGCCTGTGTGATCGAGGCGGAAGAGCGCGTGGATGCGCAGGGCAATGTCCTGACCGCACTGGATGACGACGCGGTTCGTGCCGATTTGCATGCCGCGCGCGATGCGGGCTGTACCGCAGCGGCAGTCGTGCTGATGCACGGCTATCGTCACACGGCGCACGAGGCGCGCATTGCCGAAATCGCGGGCGAAGTCGGCTTTGCGCAAGTGTCGGCCAGCCACATGGTCAGCCCGGTGATGAAGATCGTCGGGCGCGGGGATACGACACTGGTCGATGCCTACCTCTCGCCGGTGCTGGACCGATACGTTGCCCAGGTCACCGATGCATTGGGGGAGCAGGTTCCGCTGGCGTTCATGCAGTCGAACGGCGGGCTGGCGGGCGCGGCGCAGTTTCGTGGGCGCGATGCAATCCTGTCGGGGCCGGCGGGCGGCATCGTCGGCATGGTCGAGACGGGACGCGAGGCAGGTTTTGACCGGCTGATCGGCTTCGACATGGGCGGCACCAGCACCGACGTGTCGCACTTTGCCGGAGAGCTTGAGCGCGTGAACGAGACAGTGGTCGCGGGCGTGCGGCTGCGCGTGCCGATGCTGTCCATCGACACCATCGCGGCGGGTGGCGGGTCGATCTGCCGCTTCGACGGCACGCGCCTGCGCGTCGGGCCGGAATCGGCAGGCGCGGACCCGGGACCTGCCTGCTATCGCCGGGGCGGGCCGCTGACGGTGACGGACTGCAACGTCATGCTGGGCAAGCTGCGCCCCGATTGCTTCCCCGCGCTGTTCGGGGACGATGGCGACCAGCCGCTCGACGCTGAAGTCGTGCGCGAAAAATTCGCAGAGCTTGCCGAAGAAGTCGCCGCCGCAGGCCTGCCGCGCAAGACGGGCGAGGAACTGGCCGAAGGTTTCCTCGCCATCGCGGTCGACGCCATGGCCAATGCGATCAAGAAGATCTCGGTCGCGCAGGGACACGATGTGTCAACTTACGCGCTGTCGTGCTTCGGCGGGGCAGGCGGGCAGCATGCGTGCCTCGTCGCCGATGCGCTGGGCATGGATACGGTGCTGCTCCACCCGCTGGCGGGGCTGTTGTCGGCCTACGGCATCGGCCTTGCCGACCAGCGGATCGTGAAACAGCAGGCCATCGAACAGCACGTCGACCTTGGCGGACTGGAAGCTGCGGGCGAGGCGATGGCGACCTTGCGCGCAGAGGCCGAAGGCGAGGTCGAAAGCCACGGCTTCGACACCGGCGCGATGCAGGTCAGGCGCAGGCTCATGGTCCGCTATCTCGGCACCGACACCGCGCTGGAGGTCGCATACGGCAGCGAGGCCGAAGTGCGCGCCGAGTTCGAGGCGCTCTACCGCCAGCGCTTCACTTTCGTCTCGAACGCGCCGCTTGTGGTCGAGGCCGCGCAAGTCGAACTGGTCGTGCCGTCCAACCGCCCATCGGCCAGCGTCGGGGCAGAGCACGTGCCGCAAGACGCGCGTAGCGTTCCGGTCTTCGCAGGCGGCGAAGAGCGCGAGGCGAGCCTCATGCCGCGCACGGCGCTTGGCATCGAACAGCCGCTGACCAGCCCCGCGATACTTTACGACGACACTGCAACCATCCTCGTCGAATCCGGCTGGCAGGCCCTGCGCCGCGCATCGGGCGATATCGTGCTGACCCGCGTGACCCCGCGAGAAAACGCCAGTATCGGTACAGCACTCGACCCTGTGCGGCTGGAGATTTTCAACAACCTGTTCATGGCGATTGCCGAACAGATGGGGCAGGCGCTGCAGAACACGGCGCTGTCGGTGAACATCAAGGAGCGGCTCGATTTTTCCTGCGCGCTGTTCGATGGCGAAGGCGCGCTTATCGCCAATGCGCCGCACATGCCGGTGCACCTTGGCTCGATGGGCGACAGCGTCCGCGCGGTGCGGGACAAGGCGCTGGAAACGGGCCGGCTGGCCGACGGCAATGCGTGGCTGGTCAACAACCCCTATTGCGGCGGGACGCACTTGCCCGACCTCACCGTCGTCATGCCGGTGTTTGAGGATGGCGAATGCCGCTTCTGGGTCGCGGCGCGCGGTCACCACGCCGACATCGGCGGCACCACGCCCGGATCGATGCCCCCCGACAGCCGCACGCTGGACGAGGAAGGCGTGCTGTTCGACAGCTTCCTGTTGGTCGAACGCGGCGAGTTGCGCGAGGACGCCTTGCGCGCCGAACTGGCCAAGGGGCCATATCCCGCCCGCGACCCCGACCGCAATGTCGGCGACCTCACCGCCCAGATCGCGGCCTGCGCGCGCGGGGCGGCGGACATTCACCGCATGGTGGGTGAGTTCGGGTTGGACGTGGTCGAGGCATACATGCACCACGTTCAGGCCAATGCAGCCGAAGCGGTGCGACGCGTGCTCGACCGCTTGCCCGACGGCAGCTTCACCTATCCGCTGGACGACGGCACTCAGATCACCGCGACTATCGCCATCGACCGCAGTGCGCGCAGTGCCCGCATCGACTTCACCGGCACCAGCGCGCAGCAGCCCAACAACTTCAACGCGCCACCTGCGATCTGCCGCGCCGCGACGCTTTACGTCATGCGCACGCTCATCGACGAGGATATCCCGATGAACGACGGGTGCCTCTGGCCGGTCGATCTGGTCATTCCCGAAGGCTCGATGCTCGCCCCGCACCATCCCGCAGCGGTAGTCGCGGGCAATGTGGAGACCAGCCAGGTCATCACCGATGCGCTATACGGCGCCTGCGGGGCGCTGGCGGGCGCGCAAGGGACGATGAACAACTTCACTTTTGGCAATGCGCGCTACCAGTATTACGAGACGATCTGCGGCGGATCGGGCGCGGGGCCGGACTTCGACGGAACCAGCGCCGTGCAGACGCACATGACGAACTCTCGCCTGACCGATCCCGAGGTGCTGGAATGGCGCTTTCCCGTGCTTCTGGAGGCGTTCTCTATACGCGAAGGTTCGGGCGGAGCAGGGCGGCAGAGGGGCGGCGACGGCGTCGTGCGGCGCATCCGCTTCCTCGAGGACATGACCGCGACGATCCTGTCGAACCGCCGCGTCGTGCCTCCCTTCGGGCTGAACGGCGGAGCGTCTGGCGCACCCGGCCTCAACCGCGTGGAGCGGGCTGACGGAAGCATGATCGCGGTCCCCTCGACTGGCAGTGTCGAGATGAGGCCCGGCGACGTTTTCGTGATCGAGACACCGGGCGGCGGCGGGTTCGGATCAGCCTGACAGGACTTCCCTCAGCCTGTCGCAGAGCGCGGTAAGAGCTGGCGACCTGCCGATCCGCGCCATCGCCTCGGCATCGCTGATGAGGCCGATGGTCCGCTCCGCCTCGAACGCTTCCAGCCGCGCCAGTGCAATGCCCTCGCGCGCATAGCATCGCGGCACGAGCGTGATGGCCAGTCCGGCCGCGACCAGTTGCAGCGCCCGTTCTTCGTCATCGGTGCGCGATGCCATGAAGGGGCGCACGCCGTGTCCGGTGAAGAACCGGCTCGTTTCGGCCAGCACCTCGCACTGGCGGCGCACCAGCATCGTTTCGCCGGAAAGTTCGGCGGGCGCGACACTGCTGCGCCCCGCAAGATGATGGGTGGCAGGCAGCGCCATGGCATAGTCCTCGTGCCCGATTTCGCGCTCCATCTCTCGCGACGGGGGCACGGGGCCGATCACCGCGTCCAGCCTGCCGCGGTCCAGCCTTTGGAGCAGATCGCGCATGCGCCCGTCCAGCACCTCGATCCGCGCGTCGGGATCGGCCTGTCGGGCTGCCGCTATGCCTGCGCCGACCATTGCGGATGGCAGGGTGGAGGCGATGCCGATCCGCAGCAGCTGCGCCGCCACGTCTCCGCTGCCCACCCGCTCTGCTTCTGCAAAGGCGCGTTCGATGGCGCGGGCATGTTCCACCAGATGCGCGCCCGCGCCGGTCAGTTCCACACGGCGGTTGTCGCGATTGAACAGGGGCGTGCCCATCAGCCGCTCCAGCTTTGCAATTCCGGCGGAAAGCGTGGGCTGGGAAACGTGCATCGTGGTCGCCGCGCGCGAGAAGCTGCCTTGATCGACTACGGCGATGAAATAGCGGACGAGATAGCGTTCTATCATAGATGCCATCTATCATGTGGCCAGCGTCGATTCAATTTTGCCGGATCGCTAGGCTGAATTAGGTGTTGCCCGCCAAGAGAGGATTGCCATGCGAGCTACCCCTGATTTCGATTTCGCCCTGGGCGAAAGCGCTGACATGATTCGCGAAACCGTCGCGCGTTTTGCTGACGAACAGATCATGCCCCTTGCCGAACGCATCGACCGGGACGACTGGTTTCCGCGCGAAGAGCTGTGGCAGCAGATGGGCGAACTGGGCCTGCACGGCGTTACCGTGTCGGAAGATTACGGCGGGCTTGGCCTCGGCTATCTCGATCACCTGATCGCGGTGGAGGAAGTTTCCCGCGCCAGCGCCTCGCTCGGCCTATCCTATGGCGCGCACTCCAACCTGTGCGTCAACCAGATCCATCGCTGGGGCAACGATGCGCAGAAAGCGAAGTACCTGCCCAAGTTGGTGAGCGGCGAACATGTCGGCTCGCTCGCGATGAGCGAGGCGGGTGCCGGCTCCGACGTCGTGTCGATGAAGATGCGTGCCCCGAGGGCCGATGGCGGCTGGGTGCTGAACGGCACGAAGTTCTGGATCACCAACGCACCCTATGCCGATACGCTGGTCGTCTATGCCAAGACCGACCCTGACGCAGGGCCGCGCGGCATCACGACCTTCCTGATCGAGAAGGACTTTGAAGGTTTCTCCATCGGTCAGAAGATCGAGAAGATGGGCATGCGCGGATCGCCCACGTCCGAACTGGTTTTCGACGACTGCTTCGTACCGGATGAAAACGTTATGGCCGGCGTCGGCGAAGGCGTGAAAGTCCTGATGAGCGGGCTGGATTACGAGCGTGTCGTGCTCTCGGGCGTGCAGCTTGGCATCATTCAGGCCTGCCTCGATGTCGTCATCCCCTACTTGCGCGAACGCAAGCAGTTCGGCCGCCCCATCGGCGAATTCCAGCTGATGCAGGCCAAGGTTGCCGACATGTACGTCGGCCTGCAATCGGCGCGCGCCTATTCCTACGCCGTCGCCAAGGCATGCGATGCGGGCCAGACCACGCGGTTCGACGCGGCGGGCGCGATCCTGCTGGCATCGGAGAACGCCTTCCGCGCTGCGGGCGAAGCGGTGCAGGCGCTGGGCGGGGCGGGTTACACCACAGACTGGCCGGTCGAACGCTTTCTGCGTGATGCGAAGCTGCTGGATATCGGTGCGGGTACAAACGAGATCAGGCGGATGCTGATCGGTCGGGAGTTGATGAAAGGATGAGCGCGCCAGTACTGACATCGAAAGTCGACCTGTTCTCGCCAGAGGCGCAGGCCCGGGCGAAGCACAACCGCGCGCTGGCAGAAGAGCTGCGGTCAAAGGTGGCCGAGGCCGCGCATGGCGGGGCGGAGCGGCACCGCGAACGCCATGTCGCGCGCGGCAAGCTGCTGGCCCGCGACAGGGTGGAGCGCCTGCTCGATCCCGGTGCGCCGTTTCTTGAAATCGGCCAGCTGGCCGCGAACGGCATGTACGAAGGCGACGTTCACGGCGCCAGCATCGTTGCGGGGATCGGGCAGGTTTCCGGACGGCAGGTGATGATCGCCGCCAACGATCCCACCGTGAAGGGCGGATCATACTATCCGATGACGGTGAAGAAGCATCTTCGCGCGCAGGAAATCGCGCGGGAGAACCGGCTGCCGTGCATATACCTCGTCGACAGCGGCGGTGCGAACCTGCCCTATCAGGCGGAAGTCTTCCCCGATCGCGAACATTTCGGTCGCATCTTCTATAACCAGGCGCAGATGAGCGGTATGGGCATTCCCCAGATCGCCTGCGTCATGGGCAGCTGCACCGCGGGCGGCGCATACGTTCCGGCGATGAGCGACGAGACGGTGATCGTGCGCGAACAGGGCACCATCTTCCTTGCCGGCCCCCCGCTGGTAAAGGCCGCGACGGGCGAGGAAATCAGCGCCGAGGACCTGGGCGGCGGCGACCTGCACACCCGCAAGTCGGGCGTGGCCGACCATCTGGCCGAAAACGACGAACACGCACTTGCCATCGTGCGCGACATCGTCAGCCACCTTGGCCGGAACGAAGGCGCCGCGATCGACCTGAAAGAGGTGACCCCGCCCAAGTACGACGCGGAAGATCTCTACGCCCTCATCCCAGAGGATGTTCGCGCACCCTATGACGTGCACGAGGTGATCGCGCGCATCGTGGACGGTTCGGAATTCCACGAGTTCAAGCCGCTTTACGGCAATACGCTCGTCACCGGCTTTGCCCATATCCACGGCATGCCGGTCGCCATTCTTGCCAACAACGGCGTGCTGTTTTCGGAAAGCGCGCAAAAGGGTGCGCACTTCATTGAACTGGCCTGCCAGCGCCGCATTCCGCTGCTGTTCCTTCAGAACATCTCCGGTTTCATGGTCGGCGGCAAGTACGAGGCAGAGGGCATCGCCAAGCACGGCGCGAAGCTGGTGACGGCGGTTGCCACGGCGCAAGTGCCGAAAGTGACCGTGCTGATCGGCGGAAGCTTCGGCGCGGGCAACTACGGCATGTGCGGCAGGGCCTATCAGCCCCGCTTCCTGTTCAGCTGGCCCAACAGTCGGATTTCGGTGATGGGCGGGGAACAGGCGGCCAGCGTTCTCGCCACCGTCCACCGCGATGCCGACAAGTGGAGCGATGCGGATGCCGAGGCATTCAAGGCTCCCGTCCGCCAGAAGTATGAGGACGAGGGCAACCCATACTACGCCACGGCGCGACTGTGGGATGACGGGGTGATCGATCCGGCCCAGACGCGCGATGTGCTGGGCCTTGCCTTCCGCGCCGCGCTCGAAGCTCCAATCCCCGATCGTGCGCCCTTCGGCGTGTTCAGGATGTAATGGCCATGATCAAGTCCCTCCTCATCGCGAACCGCGGCGAAATCGCCTGCCGCGTCATCCGCACGGCGCAGGCCATGGGTGTCCGCACGGTGGCGGTCTATTCCGATGCCGATGCGAAATCGCTGCATGTCCGCATGGCGGATGAAGCCGTACACATCGGCCCGTCGCCAGCGGCGGAAAGCTACCTCATCGGCGAAAAGATCATCGCCGCGGCAAAGCAGACCGGGGCGGAGGCGATCCATCCCGGATACGGCTTCCTGTCCGAAAACGCCGCTTTTGCGCAGGCCGTGCTGGATGCCGACCTCGTCTGGGTCGGGCCGAAGCCCGCCAGCATCAACGCCATGGGCCTGAAAGACGCGGCAAAGGCGCTGATGGCAAAGGCCGGCGTTCCGGTTACGCCAGGCTACATGGGTGAAGACCAGTCGGACGAGCGGTTGAAGGCAGAAGCCGATGCCATCGGCTATCCCGTGTTGATCAAAGCGGTCGCCGGCGGCGGCGGCAAGGGTATGCGCAAGGTGGATGCGGAAGGCGATTTCCTCGCCTCGCTCGAATCCTGCCGCCGCGAAGCGCGGGCGAGTTTCGGCAACGATGTTGTCTTGATCGAGAAGTTCATCCTCTCGCCCCGCCATATCGAGGTGCAGGTCTTCGGCGACAGCCACGGCAACGTCGTCCACCTGTTCGAGCGTGACTGCTCGCTCCAGCGCCGCCACCAGAAAGTGATCGAGGAAGCGCCCGCTCCGGGCATGGACCCCGCCACGCGCGAGGCGATCTGCGCCGCTGCGGTAAAGGCCGCGCAGGCTGTCGACTACGAAGGCGCGGGCACGATCGAGTTCATTGCGGATGCGAGCGAGGGGCTGCGCGCCGATCGCACGTGGTTCATGGAAATGAACACCCGCCTGCAGGTCGAACATCCGGTGACAGAGGAAATCACCGGCGTCGATCTTGTCGAATGGCAGCTGCGCGTTGCCAGTGGCGAACCGATCCCGATGAAGCAGGACGAGCTTTCGATTCAGGGGCACGCGATCGAAGTGCGGCTCTATGCCGAAGATCCGGCCAGCGGGTTCCTGCCCAGCACGGGCAGGCTGGATCATCTGTCGTTCGGCGCGGCCGATCGCGTCGAAACCGGTGTGGAGCAGGGCGGGCAGGTCTCGCCGTTCTACGATCCGATGATCGCCAAGGTCATCTGCCACGGCGCCACCCGTGAAGAGGCTATCGACGACCTGATCCTGTCGCTGGACGATACCGAGGTCTGGCCGGTTCGCACGAATGCCGGTTTCCTTGTCCGCGCGCTCGATGCCGCGGATTTCCGCGCTGCCAATCTCGATACCGGCTTCATCGCCCGCCATGGCGACGAACTGGTGCCCGACGGTGTGGCTGGCGAGGCGATCTGGGATACGGCGGCGCAGATTGCCTACGATGGCTATGACGGCAGCGAACTGGACGGTTTCCGCCTCAATGCGCCGGGACGCCACTCGGTCTGGCTGTCGCATCGCGGCGAAGCGCGCAACGTGGACGTCGCCGCGACCGATGAAACCGATGCGACCGGCTATGCCGACGGTGACCATGTCATCGTCTTTGCCAAAGGTGTCGGTTACAGCTTCGACACGGTGATCCGCGGGTCCGGCCACCATTCGGCGCACGACGGCGATATCGTCGCCCCGATGCCCGGCAAGGTTATCGCGGTCGATGTCGTCGAAGGGCAGCAGGTCGAGGAAGGCCAGCGCCTGATGGTGCTCGAAGCCATGAAGATGGAACACGCCCTTCTTGCTCCGTTCGCGGGAACGGTCACGGACCTTTCTGCCACGACCGGCGGTCAGGTCGAAGTGGAATCGCTGCTGGCCCGTATCGAGCCTGCCGAAGAGGGCTGACGCAAGGCAACAGGCGGGTCGAGTCGGGCGAAGGGCGCGCGATTCGTCCCGGTTCGTCCGGCGTCAGGCGATGCCCCGGCGCAGCAATTCGCCCGCCACTTCGACCACTTCGTCCAGCGGGCGATCTTCGTCCAGCACCGCAAACCGCATGCCCAGAAACACGTACATGCCCATGATCGCCCAGGCATGCGCTTCGTCCAAATCCTTGCGGAAGGCCCCGATCTCTCCGCCGCGCGCAAGGCGTTCGGCGATGCGCTCAGCCGTCGATTGGTAATGTTCCATGTAGCTTGCATGGTCGACGAATTCGGCTTCGTCGATAATGCGGTAGACTTCCTTGTGCTCGCGCGCGAAGCGCAGAAAGCCCCGTAGCGCCGCCGTTTCGATCTCCAGCGGCTTCATGTCCGGCTGCACTTCGCGGGCGGAGTGTGTGCGGACCATTTCGCTCATGTCCGATACCAGAGCGCGGAATATCTCGTCCTTGGAATCGAAGTAGGTGTAGAAGCTGCCCAGCGCGATTCCCGCGCGGCGGGTGATGCCGCTGATCGATGCTTCGTGAAAACCCCTGTCACCGAATTCCGCGGCTGCCGCATCGAGCAGCTTGCGCAAAGTGCGCCTGCCGCGTTCGGTGCGCGGTTCCTTGCCCGGATTGGCGGCTCCGGGGCTGGAACCACCGGGTTCCTTTGCGCCTTTTCTGGCCGGACCTGCCGGTGGGGATGTGCTCATGAAGCCACAGCTACCTGCGAAAAACGCGAATGGCAATGAATTGGAACTTGAAAGGTGGTTCATGTTTCAATATTGACTGCGCCGACAGGTCCCGTCAGGGGGCCGAGTTGTGGAGGATGACCTGATGAAATTCGCGCTTTTCGCTTGCGCTGCCAGCCCCGTTGCCATTGCCGCTCTGACAGTTGCGGCCCCTGCCATGGCGCAGAGCACGACCGACGTTGCAGAAGCTGCAGTCGATGTGAATGAGGCTGCGATCATTGTTACCGCACGTCGCCGCGAAGAGCGCCTCGTTGATGTGCCGGTCGCAGTCACCACGCTTAGCGGTGCGCAGCTGGAACAGCGCGGTGCGATTGATCTTACCGACATCGCGCAGTCGACCCCGAATACGACTCTCGAGTCCTCGCGCGGTACCAACTCTACGCTTTCGGCCTTCATCCGTGGTGTTGGTCAGCAGGACCCGGTTTCGGGCTTTGAGCAGGGTGTCGGCATCTACCTCGACGACGTATATCTCAACCGTCCGCAGGGCGCTGTGCTGGATATCTACGACGTGGAGCGCGTCGAAGTGCTTCGCGGCCCGCAGGGCACGCTTTATGGTCGCAACACGATCGGTGGTGCGGTCAAGTACGTCACCAAGCGCCTGCCGGACGAGTTCGCTCTCAAGGCCAAGGCTACTTATGGCAGTTACAATCAGCTTGATGGTGTGCTGACCGCCTCGGCTCCGATAAACGATCTGCTGCGCGTTGGCGCCTCTGTTGCCAAGCTTACTCGTGACGGGTTCGGCAAGAATATCACGACCGGTAAGGAAAACTACGACAAGGACGTCTTCGGTGCGCGCGGCACGATCGAGCTGGGTGGATATGGCCAGCCGGTCCTCCTGCGCATCAGCGGCGACTATACCCATGACAAGAGCAACCCGCGTGGTGGTCATCGCCTGATCCAGGGCACATCACCAGACGGCGACATCCTGCCCGACGTTTTCGACACTGCCGGTGCGATCGACGATCCGGAACAGGACGTCGAGGCATGGGGTCTTGCCATGCACGCCTCGATCGACTTGTCGGACGCGCTGACCTTCAAATCGATCACCGCATGGCGCGTTGACCACAGCGCAACGCCGATCGATTTCGATGCAAGCCCGATTGTCGACCTCGACGTTCCGGCCTTTTACGACAACGAGCAGCTGAGCCAGGAATTCCAGCTCGCTTATGACAACGGCGGTGCGCTTCAGGGTATCGTCGGCTTCTACTGGCTGGATGCCAACGCCGACACCTACTTCGACAGCCGCCTCTATACCTATCTGCCCGACACCATGCTGACCGGCCACACGAATGCACAGGTAGACACCAAGACCTATGCGATCTTCGCCGATCTGACCTACGACCTGACCGAGCAGCTCTCGCTGTCGCTGGGTGGACGCTACACGTGGGACAAGCGCATCGCCGACATCTACAAGGCGAACTATGTCTTCGGCGGTTCGGGTGCATTCAGTGACCCGGAAGGCGATCTGTTCAGCGTCGACACCGATTTTGCCGGTAGCGCGGAATTCAAGAAGTTTACCCCGCGCGTTTCGCTGAGCTATCAGCCGAACCCTGATCATAACGTCTATGCTTCGTACTCGCAGGGCTTCAAGGGCGGTGGCTTCGATCCGCGCGGTGCCGGCTCCAAGGCGAACGATCTCGACGAGGACGACGTTCTGAGCGACGCGGAAATCGCGACCTATCTCGGCTTCGATCCCGAAGTCGTCGACAGCTACGAAGTCGGCTACAAGGGCAACCTGGCAGGCGGCGCACTCTACCTTGCCACCGCGCTGTTCCGCATGGACTACTCGGACATCCAGATCCCCGGCTCCGTGCCCTGCACGGGCACTGGCGGTGTGCAGACTTTCTGCGGCGTCGTCTCGAACGCTGGCAAGGCACGCTTGCAGGGTGTGGAAGTCGAAGCCAATGCCCGCCTTGGCCGCGACCTGATGGCCTCGGGCGACCGCCTGAACCTGTCCGGCGCGCTTGGCTACATTGATGCCAAGTTCAAAAAGTACGAGACGCTGATCGGCGGCAAGACCGTGGACGTGGCCAAATACCGCTATATCCAGAACACCCCCGAATGGACCGGCAGCGCCACGCTTGCTTACTCCACTCCGGCCGGTGCCGGCGATCTCGCCATGTCGACGACGTGGTCATACCGCTCCAAGACCCACCAGTTCGAGTATCCCAACCCCTACATCGACCAGGACGGCTATGGCCTGTGGGATGCCAGCATCGTTTACTCCGCCCCCGGCGATCGCTGGTCGATCGGCCTGCACGGCAAGAACCTGCTGGACAAGGAGTACATTACCTCTGGCTACAGCTACATCGCGCAGGACGCCACGACCGGCCAGCCGGTCCTGAACGACGACGGAAATCCGATCCCGACGCTTGGGCAGGAAGGTACGCTCACCGCGTTCTATGGCAACCCGCGTCAGGTCTTTGTCACAGCCACTTTGCGGTTCTGATCCCTTGCGGGGATCAGGACAAGAGACCGCGGGCATGAGGAAATACGAACAACACCGCTTCCGCTCTGCGGATAACAGGCTGGAATTGTTCGCGCGGGATTATCTCCCGGTGGGGGAGCCGGGGTGTGACGGAGGAGCGGAGGGACTGCCGCTCCTCCTCATGCACGGTCTCACGCGCAACAGCGCCGATTTCGAACCGTTGGTCGCGCATCTGCCGGAATTCCGGCTGATCGTTCCGGACCAGCGGGGCAGGGGTCTGTCGGATTACGATGACGATGCAGCCAACTACCGCGTCGATGTCTATGCTGCGGACATGTTCGCACTGATGGACGGCCTCGGCATCGAACGCTTCGGTGTGATCGGCAACTCGATGGGCGGGCTGATCGGCATGGCGATGGCAGCCATGGCGCCCGGGCGTGTCGCAATGCTCGCCCTGAACGACATCGGGCCTATCGTGGACGACGCGGGTTTGGACCGCATCCGTGGTTATGTCGGCCCCTCGCGTCCTGCGGCGGACTGGACCGAGATGGCAGAGCGTTTCGCGGCCGTGAATGCCTGCGCTTTCCCTGACTTTACCGATGCGGACTGGCTCGCATTCGCCCGGCGCACCTGTCACAAAGTCGGCGACGGGGTCGTCACGGCTTATGACCCCGCCATCGCGATGGGCATGGAACCCGATGCCGATGCTGTCGTGCCTGTCGATCCTTGGCCACTGTGGGACGCGTTGCGCAGCATTCCCGTGTTTGTGATCCGCGGTGCGATCAGCGATTTGCTGTCGGCTGCCACGGTCGCGGAGATGAAGCGGCGGCACAATGGTCCGTTTGCCGCAGTGGAGGTGGCCTTGCGCGGCCACCACCCGTTGCTGGACGAACCGGAAGTGCTTGCAGCGCTTCCCACCTTTCTGCAAGTCCACGCCGTATGACCGAGTTCGCCGAAAGCACAGCAACCGCTCCTGCAAGGGCGCTTCCCGCAAAGCCGGGGCCCGTCCTTGCAATGCTGCTGCTCGTCTACGTCTTCAATTTTCTCGACCGGCAGATTCTCTCGATCCTTGCTGCGCCGATCCAGGCCGATCTTGGCTTGTCGGATACGCAGATGGGCCTGCTTGGCGGCATCGCGTTCGCGTTGCTCTATTCGACATTGGCGGTACCTCTGGCATGGCTGGCGGACCGGACGAGCCGCAGCTGGGTCATCACCGTCAGCCTGATCGGGTGGAGCGCGTTCACCGCCATATGCGGTTTTGCCCAGAATTTCTGGTCCATCTTCCTCGCTCGGCTTGGTGTCGGCGTGGGCGAAGCGGGCGGGGTCGCGCCCTCCTATGCGATCATCGGAGATTATTTCCCCTCGTCGAAGCGGGCATTCGCGCTATCGATCTATTCGCTGGGCATTCCGATCGGATCGGCGGCAGGGGTGCTGACCGGCGGATATATCGCGGCGACGGTGGACTGGCGCACGGCGTTTCTGGTCGTCGGCCTGTGCGGTGTCGCGATCGCGGTGCCATTCCGCCTTGTCGTGAAGGATGTGCCGCGGGCGCAAACGCAAAAATCCGAACGGCAGGGTTTCGGTGCGATTGCGCGCATCCTTGCCGCAAAGCCTTCGTTCTGGTTCCTCTCCTTTGGCGCGGCGTCCAGTTCGATGCTGGGGTACGGTGTCGCGTTCTGGCTGCCCAGCCTGCTTCAGCGCAGCTTCGGGCTGGACCTTGTCCAGACATCGCATTTCTTCGGCGCGGTCCTGCTGTTTGGCGGCACGGTCGGCGTATTGCTGGGCGGATGGGCTGCGGACCGGTTGGGTGGCCATGACCGGGCGTGGTATGCGTGGCTGCCCGCTCTGGCCTTTGTCGCGGCGCTGCCATTCTACGGTTTCGGCATCGTGTCGCAAAGCGTGACGGTCGCCTTCGTGCTGTTCCTTGTGCCGCAGGCGTTTGCCTATATCTGGCTTGGCCCCGTGCTTACCGCCGTGCAGCACCTTGTCGCGCCCGATGCGCGGGCGACGGCATCGGCGCTGTTCCTGCTCATCAACAACCTGATCGGTCTGGGCGGCGGCATCTATGCGCTGGGCGCGTTGTCCGACATCCTGAAGCCCGTCTACGGGGACGAGGCGCTGCGTTATTCCATGCTCTACGCATTGGTGCTCTATGCCGTCGCGGCGATCCTGATGGGCCTTGCGGGAAGACGCCTGCGCCGGGACTGGGTGGCAGAAGGCTGACGCCTTGCCCTGCGCTTGCCGGCGGTCTAGCCACTAACGGGCATGACCAACGCACCGCCCCTGCCTCCCTCGATCGCTTTCGTCCTGCTTGCGGCGGGGCGGGGTGAGCGGTTCGGTGGGCGCAAGACGACGGCCTTGCTGGGCGATATCCCCCTGTGGCGTCACGCGGCGAGTGCGGCGGACGCTGCCGGATTTTCGAACAGGATCGTGGTGATGCGCGAAGAAGGCGCATTCGGCCCGCTGGACGAGTGGAATGCCTGTATCAACGCCGATGCCAACGCAGGGATCGCCTCCACCATCCGCGCTGGTATCGCGGCGGCAGGTGAGGCGGAGCGTATTGTCTTCGCACTGGCCGATATGCCGTTCGTGGAACCTGCGCACTTGCGCGCGCTCGCCATCGGGGACGGGGTGATCTTCACGGCGCAGGCCGATGGCGGAAAGGGTATCCCCGCCGCATTCCCGCGCGCGTCATTCGCACGGCTCTGTCAGCTATCGGGCGATCGCGGCGCGGGGGCGATCACATGGCCGGCCTTCACCCTGCTTGAACCCGCCGATCCGTCCAGCCTGCGCGATATCGATACACTGGCCGATCTGCAGGCGGCACGATCCGGCATGGTTTGAAGGCAGCTACCGGATCAGCGAAATGAGAAAGCCCGCAAGCGCCTGAACGCCTGCGGGCTTTCGCATGGTCAGCGGCCGGAAGTGCCGCCCAAACGTAGCCTTTATCGCCTCACGCTAGCGATAATGCCTCGTGGTGGACTTCACCGACCTCTCTGCTGAACCATGAGACATCGGATCACCTCCTTTCGCGCCGGGGCCAAGAATTCCCGCGATCGCAAGCCCCCTTGAAGCCTTGCGTGCGGCAGGCCGGATCGGTGCGAAGCTGTCGATGATCTGCCGGTCTGTCGGCCATCGATGGCACCGCTCCGTCCTTGATTCGCAGAGTGCGTTTTTTGCGCTGCAACGACAAGTCTTGCGTTCAATTTATTCACTGTCATAATCGGGCACTTGGAGTGTTGACGGCGCGCGGCAAGCCACTGAAAAAACATGGTTTGTCGAACGCGGATCGTTTGTGCCAAGCCCATCCCGAACAGCCCGAAGAACCCGATTTGCGACCAGTCGTGGCCGCGAATCCGGCGCTATCCACAGCCAAGATTCTAGCGGCAATCCTCGACCACGCGTGCGATCTCCGGCCAGCTTGGCAGATAGAG
Source organism: Croceicoccus bisphenolivorans (assembly GCF_001634625.1). Taxonomy (GTDB): domain Bacteria; phylum Pseudomonadota; class Alphaproteobacteria; order Sphingomonadales; family Sphingomonadaceae; genus Croceicoccus; species Croceicoccus bisphenolivorans. The sequence goes on from NZ_LRSE01000002.1 coordinate 310,076, forward strand.
CGTTTCGGTGCCCGGAACCTGCACGGCAAACCGCCCGCGCGTGAAGATCATCGCGTCGAGAATCGGGTCGTGCGGTGCAAGCGTGGCCACGACCTGTCCGCTCGCCGGTGCGGCTGAAACGGTCTTGACCGCCTCCGTCGTGGTGATGGTCATCGTCGTTGCGCCGCTCGCAGCCGCAGGGCGCCACAGCTTCACTTGCCGGTTGCCCGGTTCGCAGGCGACGGTGAACAGCGTCTGCGCGGGCGTCGGTCCGAACAGCGTGTGCGTGGCGGCGGCGCTGGAAACGTAAGTCCAGTCGCCTTGTGCCAGCGGTTCGCCCAGCCAGTCCGTCGGTGCCTGCACGACCGGCGGCGATGTTGGCGTCGAGGCGGGGGCAGGGGCGGGCGCGGGTGGCGGCGCGGGCACGGGGTTTGCCGGAACGCAGGAGGCAAGGCCGATCCCCGTCGCCGCGATCATCGCGCCGGTCAGCAGCCAGCAGCGCCGCATGGCAGAGCGTGCCTGGCCGGTTTGGGCATCGATCGTGATCTGGTTGTCGGGAAGGGCGGGTGCATCGTCGCTTGGCGTCATGCCCTTGTTATGCGAAGGGCTGTGCCGCATCTCAAGTCCCATCCGTTCAACCGGTTATCGTTTTCGCCGATCCGTATCATGGCCAAGAGCAAGAAACAGCGCATCGACCAGATGCTCGTGGAGCGCGGGCTTGCCGAAAGCCGTTCGCGTGCGCAGGCGCTCGTCATGGCGGGGCTGGTGTTTTCGGGCGAGACGAAAATCGCCAAGCCCGGCCAGCAGTTGCCCGAAGACGCCCCGCTGGAAGTGCGCGGGCGCGATCACCCGTGGGTCAGCCGCGGCGGCATCAAGCTGGCCCACGCCATCGAAGAATTCGGGCTGGACCCGGCGGGCGCGACCGCGATGGACATCGGCAGTTCTACGGGCGGTTTCACCGATGTCCTGCTGCAAAAGGGCGCGGACCATGTGTTCGCCGTCGATTCGGGCACGAACCAGCTGGCATGGAAGCTGCGGCAGGATGAACGCGTCACGGTTCTGGAACAGACCAGCGCCCGCATCCTGACGGCCGACCACATCAACCGCGCCTGCACCTGGGTGGTGTGCGATGCCAGCTTCATCGGCCTTGCCAAGGTTCTTGAAGTGCCGCTCTCACTCGCTGCGCCGGATGCGACTCTGGTGGCACTGATCAAGCCGCAGTTCGAAGTCGGGCGCGGCGAAGTGGGCAAGGGCGGGGTGGTGCGCGATCCGGCGCTCCACGAACGGGTCTGCGACGAGGTGACCGAATGGCTCACCGCTTCCGGTTGGCAGGTGCGCGGCTTGACGCAAAGCCCGATCACCGGGCCGGAAGGCAATGTCGAGTTCCTTGTCTGGGCGCATCGCGGGAATTGAACGTGATCTAATGCGTGGAACGCGTGCGGGCTGGAATCGTTTTGCAGGCATGAACCAGATCGCATCCCGGCCGGACAGCACCGGCTCCGTCCTCAAATGGGCGCTTCTTGCCGTACCCGTTGTCGTCGTCATCGGCCTGTTTTCGGGCTGGGCATCGGGATCGGGCGGGGACGGGGCGTGGTTTTCCGCACTGGTAAAGCCGTCGATCTATCCGCCCGCATTCCTGTTCGGGATCGTCTGGACGATCCTCTATGTCCTGATGGGCTTTGCGCTCGCCTTCGTGCTCGCCGCGCCCAAAACGGCATTCCGGCGCTTTGCACTGGGCATTTTCGCGGTCCAGCTGAGCGTGAACGCGCTGTGGTCGCCGATATTCTTTTCGGCACACCTGATCGGCTTCGCCTTTTTCTGGATCGTGCTGCTGATCATCCTCGTGATCGCGACAATGGCCTATTTCGCGCGGGTCAGCCGCACTGCCATGCTGCTGCTCGTGCCCTATCTCGCGTGGATCTGCTTTGCCGCAGTGCTTAACCTGCGTTTCTGGCAGTTGAACTGAACAGGGTTCGGGGCCAAATAGAAACGATGCAAAGCGACAATCCCCGTATCTCGGACCTCACCCGCATGTTCACCGCTGCCGCCGGCACTTTTGCCGGCATGGCGCAGGAATCGGCCGAAGCCGCGCGCGAACGTTTCAAGGAAGCGCTGGGCGGGCTGGATTTCGTCAGCCGCGAGGAATTCGAGGCGGTGAAGGAAATGGCCGTGAAAGCGCGCGAGGAGAACGAGAAGCTCGCCGCGCGCATTGCGGAACTGGAAGCTGCGGCGAAACCCGCCACCGTCAAGAAGGCGACGGCGAAGAAGGACTCCGCCGTCGGCTAAGTACCGCCAAGCCTCCGGTCAGTTGCTCTCCACTTCCGTGCCGAGGTGGCGGCCCGCGATGTAGCCGAAGGTCATGCCCGGCCCCAGCGTTCCGCCCGCGCCGCCATATACTTCGCCCAGCACTGCCGCCATGGCATTGCCCGCGGCATAGAGGCCGGGGATCGGTTCGCCGTTCCAGTCCAGCACCTGTGCGTCGGCGTTGGTCTTCGGGCCGCCCGCCGTTCCCAGCGCGCCCGCTTCCATCTTCACGGCAAAGAACGGGCCCCGATCAATGACGCCAAGGGTGCGGTACGGCGGTTCGAATTCGGTGTCGCCCCACATGTAGAAATTGTCGTAGGTATTGTCGCCGCGATTGAAATCGTCGTCGTGGCCATTGCGGACCATGTCGTTGAAGCGCGCAACGGTGGCGGCCAGGCCTGCTGGGTCGATGCCCGCGATTTCGGCCAGTTCTTCCAGCGTGTCGGCCTGCATCATGAACGAAGGGACCGGCCCGCCCGGCGGCGTGTTGAACGTCTGGTACTTGTTCCGGTAACGCTGGTCGATGATCAGCCAGTAGGGCAGGTTGGCATAGGCGTGGCTGCCCGCATCGAAGGCGTGTAGAGACTTGCCGAGCGCGTTGTAGTTCGCCGCCTCGTTCACGAAGCGCTTGCCCTTGCGGTTGACGAGGATCGCGCCGGGGCGTGCCCGTTCGTCCGATCCCAGCAGGTAGTTCGGCTTGGCGTCGCGGTGCTGCGGCTTGAATTCCAGCACGCTCTGCATCCAGAATGCGTTCTGCATGTTGGCCAGCTGCGCGCCTGCCTCGATCGCCATCATCAGGCCGTCGCCTTCGTTTTCGGGGACGCTGACGGGTCCGGTCAGCGGCCCGCGCAGGAATGTCTTTACCAGCTGTTCGTTCCATTCGAACCCGCCGGTGGCGATCACCACGCCGCGGCGCGCACGCACGCGCCAGGTCTTGCCGTTGGCGTCTTCCGCCTCCACCCCGATCACGCGGTTGCCGTCCTTCACCAGCTTGCGGGCGCGCTTTTCGAATTCCACCGGAATGTCGCGATCCAGCACGGCAAGGTAGAGCGAACCCGCCAGCGCCTGACCCAGCCCGCGATAATCGCCGGCTTCGCGTTCGGCGAGGGTCGCTTCGTCCAGCGATCCGCGGATCGCTTCCATAAGGCTGCCGCGCAGGGGGTAGGCCATCTTGCTGGGATTGACCCGCGTTGCCCGGTTGCCCAGCCGCACGAAGGCGAACGCCTCGTTATCCAGCGAACGCCCGCCGTCCGGCTTCGCGCCGGGCATATAGGGCTGATAGTCGGGAAAATCGCTGAAGGCGAGGAAGCGAACGGGCGTCTTGTCCGCGAAATAGCGGATCATTTCCGGCCCGCTTTCCATGAACGCCCAAAGCGTATCGGGATCGAGCGCGCCGGGCGCCAGCGCGTCGAGGTATGCGACGACATCCTCGTCCGCTTCATCGATTCCCGCCTCGATCTGGTGATGATTGCCCGGAACCCACAGCATCCCGCCTGACATCGCGGTCGTACCGCCGACCATTCCGGTCTTTTCGAGAATGACGACATCGCCCGCGCCGAAATCGTGTGCCGAAATCGCCGCGGTCATCGCCGCTCCGCCAGAGCCGAGGACGACGACGTCTGCCGTTTGATCCCAAGTGTCTTGTCCGGTCATCATCCTGCTCCCGATCCATCGGTTATTGCAGGCGCATCATGCGATTGCGATGCCCTGCTTTTATTTATGACATTTGTCATAATAAAAAGCGGCAGGGAAAAAGACACTCTGAAAAGTCATAGGGTGAATAGGCGTTGAAGCTGAAAAATCGGCAGAAACGCCTGCGATTTCATTCGAAGCGACCACCTGACACTTGGGCTAGCTATCGAGACCGGCGGCGCGACGACTAAAACGTTCCCATCAAGAAGGACACATGCGGGCAGCCGGCAATCGCGGGGTTCGCCATGTCGCATCAGGGGAGAGAATGTCATGCGTTCACGCCATAAATTCGCGTTGCTGATGGGCACTGCCGTAACGGCTTTCGCCGTTCAGCCCGCATTCGCGCAGGACGAGGCACCGGCGACCACGCAGGCACAGACCGGCGGCCTTTCCGAAATCGTCGTCACCGCACGTAAGCGCGAGGAAAGCGTTCAGGACGTTCCCGTCGCGGTTACCGCGATGTCGGAAGAAATGATCCAGAACCGCGACATCACCAGCATCGAAAAAATCGCATCTGCCACGCCGAACCTCAACGTCGGCCGCGCATCCAACGGTTCGGCGGCGCAGATCACCCTGCGCGGCATCGGTTCGTCTTCCACCTCGATCGGTATCGAACAGTCGGTCGCGATCGTCGTCGACGGCGCATACTATGGCCAAGGCCGCGTGATCGAGGAAGGTTTCTTCGACCTTGCCCGTGTCGAAGTTCTGAAGGGTCCGCAGGCCCTGTTCTTCGGCAAGAACGCGACCGCCGGCGTGATTTCGCTGACCACCAACGACCCGACCTACGAATGGACCGGTTCGGTCAAGGCCGGCTACGAGTTCAAGGCCGAGCAGTACAGCCTCGAGGGTATCCTTTCCGGCCCGCTGACCGAAACGCTGGGTATCCGTCTGGCGGCCCGTTATTCGAAGATGGACGGCGGTTACTACCGCAACGTCCAGACCGATCAGAACTACGACACGATCGATATCGCGACAGACGATGGCACCGGCAACACGTTCGAGCGACTGATCTCGACCCCGGTCGAAAGCCCGATGCCGCAGCAGGAAGAATTCCTCGCTCGCCTGACACTGAAGTTCGAACCGACCGACAACCTTACCAGCACGCTGAAGGTCACGCGTGACCAGAACGACACGCTGAACAACAGCTGGAACTATGTCGCTTATTCGTGTGGCGACGGTACCGGCAACAGCCAGCTGACCGATTATGCCTGCGCCCGGGATTTCGTGACGCACCAGAACAATCTGCCGGTCGAGCTGTCGCGCATTTCGCCCTATGGCCGCGACGATGGCGCACCGTACAACCGCTATCGCAGCTGGGGCATCAACAACAACCTAGAGTACGATCTGGGTTCCATGTCGCTTGCTTCCGTCACCAACTGGCAGCGCAACAACAACTCTTGGGCCTGCGCCTGCAACTTCCAGACCGCAGACGATGCTCCCAATCTCGACGGCATGATCTTCGCCACAGAGAATTCGACATGGCGCGCATGGTCGCAGGAACTGCGTCTGACTTCCCAGTTCGACGGCATGTTCAACTTCATGATCGGCGGCCTGTACCAGAACACCAAGCGCGATTTCGGCCAGTGGGGGTATTACGGCGGCGTGCGCGACACGGATGCTCCGCGTCCCGACTTGCTTTACGCTGCGGGTGAGAAGATCAGCTGGACCAAGGGGGAAACCATCGCGATCTTCGGTCAGGTCCGTGCGGAGCTGGTAGAGAATCTCGAACTGGCGGCCGGTGGCCGCTACACCGACGAGAAGAAGGACAGCTACTTCGCCAACGAGTACGTCAATCCGGCCTATCTCGTGGTTTATCGCACCGCCGATGAAGAGCTGGGCACGATTACCGCGAACCAGAAGTTCAAGGACTTCGCGCCGGAAGTCACCCTGACCTACAAGCCCACGCGGGACCTCCTCGTCTATGGTGCATACAAGACGGCCTACAAGTCGGGCGGCTTCTCGAACGGCGGTATCAACTCTGCCCTTTCGACCGATCCATACAGCGACCTTACCTTCAACCCGGAAGAGGCCGAAGGGTTTGAGGTCGGCATCAAGTCGACGCTTATGGGGAACCAGCTGCGCGCGAACATCACGGCCTTTACCTACAAGGTGAACGACTTTCAGGTCGACTTCTTCAACTCGCCGGTCTTCGCCTTCAATACGCTGACCGCCGATGCGAAGACGCAGGGCGTGGAGCTTGAACTGGAATATGCGCCCTATGCGGTGCCGGGCCTGAACCTGACGGCGGCGATCAACTATAATGATGCCAAGTACGACAGCTTCCCCGAAGGTCCGTGCTATTCCGGCCAGACCCAGGCCGAGGGCTGCAACGTCATCACCGAAGATGGCCAGATCCGTCAGGACCTGACAGGCAAGCCGCTGTCGGTCGCGCCGAAGTGGACCGGTGCATTCGGTGTCAACTACGAAACCGACATCACCAACGACCTGATGTTCGGCCTGACCGCTAATGCCCGTTACAGCGACAGCTACAACCCGTCGGCATTCGACAACCCGATCGCCGTTCAGGACAGCTACTGGACGCTGGACGCAGGTCTGCGCTTCGGTGCGGCCGACGGCAACTGGCAGCTGGCCGTGATCGGCAAGAACCTGACCAATGAGTTCTACGTCACCGGCGTGGTCGACGGGCCCAGCACCGGCACGTCTTCGGGCGGGGTTACGGGAACGAAGGCCGACCAGCTCGGCTTCGGCACCCTGCCGCGCACGGTGAAGGTCGAACTTACCAAGCGTTTCTGATCCGAAGCGTCCACCGGAGCAATCGCAACCCGGCACCTCCCTCGGGCCGGCGCGCGATCCGGGTAAAGGGCCGGCAGGGTATCCATCCGCCTGCCGGCCCCCTTTTTTTACGAGGCGGGACGAGCCGATGACCGATCTCGACAAGCTCTTGGCCAAGGATGCCATCCGCGATCTTGCCGCACACTACATGCGGGGGCAGGACCGGCTGGACGCCGAACTGCAGATGGCGACGTTCTGGCCGGATTCGACGACCGATTACGGCATCTTCGAGGGCAGCGGCCCCGATTTCGTCCGCTTTGCGCAGGCCCTGCTGGTCGAACACATCGCCAACCAGCACCTGATCGGCCAGCACCTGATCGAATTCGATGGCGACGATCCCGATGTCGCTTATGGCGAAGTCTATTTCTACGCCTTCCACCGCATTATCGACGATGGCGTGCCTACCGACATGACGATCTGCGGCCGCTACATCGACAGATATGAACGCCGGGCCGGCGAATGGCGTTTCGCCCACCGCAGCGAAGTGAACGACTGGGCCCGCAAGGAACCTGCCGCCGACGCCTTCATGCAGACCGATCTCGCCGCTGCACTGATCGGTCGCCACGACATGCAGGACCGTTCCTACGACCGGACCTGGCTCAAGAACGCCTGACAAACGGAGCACACCGATGACCAAGAAGACCATGATCGTGACCGGCGCCGCATCGGAGGCGGGACTTGGTTTTGCCACCGCCCGCATGCTCGCCCGCGAGGGGCACGCGGTGTACCTTACCGACATCGACGGCGAAGGCGTCGCCGCCCGTGCTGCACAACTGTGCGGGGAAGGGCTGTCGGCAACGGGGCTGGCACAGGACGTGACCGACGCGGCCGCGTGGGACTCTCTTGTCGAGCAGGTGAAGGGCGAGACGGGACGCATCGACGGGCTGGTCAACAATGCGGGGATCGCCGTGCTGCGCTGGATGGCGGACCTCGATGAAGCAAGCTGGGACCGGCAGATCGCCGTCAACCTGAAGAGTGTCTACCTTGGCTGCCACGCGGTTCTTCCGGTGATGGAGGCGCAGGAAGGCGGATCGATCGTCAACCTCTCCTCAGTTGCCGGTCTTGTCGGCATACCCGGCACGACGGCCTATTCCGCAAGCAAGGGCGGGGTGCGGCTAATGAGCAAGTCCATCGCGATGGAAGTCGCGCCCAAGGGCATTCGCGTCAACTCGGTCCATCCCGGCGTGATCTGGACCGACATGCAGAAAGTCGCGATCGAGGATAATCCGGACCAGTACGACGCGATCAACGCCTCCATCCCGATGAAGCACATGGGCGAGCCGGACGATATCGCCAACATGATCACGTTCCTGCTGTCCGAACGGGCCAAGTACATCACCGGCGGCGAATTCGTCGTCGATGGCGGCCTGACCGCGCAGTAACCCGGCCATGCCCGCCGAACTGACCGCCCGTGCCGTCGCGCTGTTCGCCGTCGTTGTCGGCGGGCAGATCGGCGGCAGTATCCTGCTTGCCTATACTGCCGGCTTCACCCGTCCCGGCTGGTCGGTGCTTTGCGCGCTCGTCTATGCGATGTCGCTCTATTCACTGGCGGTATTGCTGAAGGAAGGCGCGCCGCTCAGCCTGATGATGCCGCTGCTAGCCGCTGTCGTGCCGTTGGGTTCGATGTTGCTTGCGCTGACACTGCTGGGAGAGCCCGCCTCGCTGTTGCGCGTGGGGCTGCTCGTGCTGGCCTGCGTAGTGATCGGTATCGCCAGCTCTGTGTGACCCCGGTCCGGCACCAGCCGGACGGGGTCAACGGCATGGGGGCGTCAGGCTGCCGCGGCGTAGCGGTCCAGCGTCGCCATCGGCATTTCGGGCCAGCGGGACAGGACCAGCAGTCGTTTGTGCCCTTGTCCGACCGACAGTTCGTCCGTCACGCCCATGCCGCCGTGGAACTGGATCATTTCGTGGCCCAGCGCGATCGAGGCTTCCGCGATGAAGGCGCGGGCGCCGTCGACATGGTCCGAAAACTCTGCGCTTCCGTCTTTGACCGTCGCCAGTTTCACCAGCGCGCGTGACTGTTCCAGCGCGGTATATTGCGTGGCCATGCGGTGCTGGATGGCCTGGAAAGAGCCGATCGGCGCTCCGAACTGTTCGCGCGTGCGCAGGTAGTCCAGCGTTTCGGCAAAGATCTTTTCCATCACGCCAAGCGCTTCGGCGCATCGCGCCAGCGACGCGAGCGCAAACACGCGGTCCAATGCTTGGGGATCATGTTCGATACGGGCATCGGCCCTGACCTGCACCGCTTCCAGCCGCAGCGAGGCGGTGTCGGTACCGTCGGCAAGGCGCCATGACGACGCGGTCAGCCCCGCAGCTCCGGCCTCGACCAGCAACCAAGCGGTCGTGCCATCGGGCAGGGTGGCTGCAATGACGAATCCTTCCGCGCCGGCCCCGGCGATGACATGCGGCACTTCGCCATCAAGCACGAAACCGCCATCGGCCGGTCGTGCCTGCACGCCGTTTGCACTGCGCGCTGCGGGATGGCCGACGCCGAGGCGCGCTTCGCCGCTCAGTATCCGGGGGATCCACGCTTCGGCCAGATCCGTGTTGTTGCCCGTTTGCATCAGCAGGCCCGGCAGAATTGCCGATTCCAGCACCGGTTCGACGACAATGCCGCGTCCCAGCGCCTCGAACGTGACGGCAAGCGCCGTGGCATCAAGGCCAAGGCCCCCGCACTCTTCCGCGAAAGGCACGGCCATGACGCCAAGCTCTGCCAGCAGTTCCCAGTTTTTGCGGCTAAAGCCATGGGGAAGCGAGAGAAATTCGCGCCGCCGCTCCACGTCGTAGCGATCGGTGACGAAGCGGTCGACGACCGCTTTCAGCATTTCTTCGTCTTCGTTGAGTTCGAAATTCACGACCCCCCTCCTTTCCCCTTTGGTTAGCAGCAAAATGTCGTGCCGCATCGCTCTGCAAAAGGTTAGGGCTCTGCAAAAGGTCAGGGTTGCCATTGTCGTGTCATTTGCGTCTGACTACAGTTCGCCGCAGAGAGGAAGCTATGGCTCGACTTATAATCGACAAGCTGGACGCCGTTCGCGTTCTTAAGCCGGAGGACATCCGTCCCGCAGCAATGGCACTTGCCGAGATTTCGGCCGCGCACGGCATGCGCGCCGCGCCCGCACACGACATCGCGGACAAGCGCACGCCCGTCGATGTGGATGGCAATATTCTTGCGATGGACGTTTTTGGGTGGCCGGACGACGAAAACGCGTGGTGGCGCAATCCGCGCATTGCGCTGGAATCGCCGATCACGCTGGCCTGCCGTTTTGAAACCGATGTCTTCTGGGTCAATGCGGATGGCTTTCACCCGCGTTCGCCCAACAGCTATCTTGAAGATATCGACATCAGCAATTTCGAAGGACGCGCCCGCACGCGTGCGGCCATTGTCGTCCCGGTGCACATGGCCTTCGGCATGATCGGTGCGGTCAGTTTCAATCCGGTGGACGAAACGAAGCTCGATCTGGCCGATGATTTTCGCGAAAGCGGCGATCTCCTCGCGATCTATGCGCGGGCCTTCATCGAAAGCTACACCCACGTCATGGGCGCGATACAGGCATTGCCGCCGGGATCGCGCCTGTCGAAGCGGGAGGTGGAGTGCCTGCGATGGGCCGCGATCGGCAAGACCGACATGGAAATCAGCATGATCATGTCGCGCAGCCGCGCCACCGTGCGTTTCCACATCCACAACGCGGCGACGAAGCTGAACGCGGTCAACCGCAGCCAGACCGTCTTCAAGGCGGCGCAGTTGGGATATATCTCGCTTAATTGACAGTTGGCAGGCGCCTTTCCCTGCGCGATCACGCAGGGATGAGCGAGAAATCCTTCGATCCCGTCGCCGAATGGCAATCCTTCGTCCAGCGCTGGGAACAAGAGATCAACGCCTGGTCCGGCCAGCTGACCGGAAGCGAGGAATTCAGCGCGCTGATGGGGCAGGCAACGAAGATGACCGTGCTGGGCCAGAAGGCGATGGCCGAGCAGACGGAGGCTATCCTCAAAACGCTGAACCTGCCGACGAAAAGCCAGCTGGAGGAACTGGGCACGCGGCTTGACGCGATCGAGGACCAGATCGTGCAGATCCGCCTGCTTATCGAAGGGGGCAAGGCCACACCGGTCAAACCGGCAAGGGCGGAACCGACACGCACACGCCAGCCGCCGGCAAAGGCAAGATAGCCGCAAATGGCGGACTTGCCGGAACAGCTCGACCCCGAAGTCATTTCGCGGCAGGTGAGGCGCGAGGTCGACCGCGCGTTGAAGCGCAATATCAAGGGGCTGGATTTCCTGACCGCCGGGCGAGAGCCGGTGGGCCACATGCCGCGCGACGTGCTCTACCGCGACGGGACGGCGGTGCTCTACCGCTATCGCCCGCTGCTGGACGATGTCTATCGCGTGCCGCTGCTAGTCGTTTCTCCGCCCAGCAACAGGGGCTATATCTTCGATCTGGCCGCAGGGCAGAGCTTCTTCGAATTCCTGCTGCAACGCGGCTACGACGTCTACAACCTCGACTGGAACCCGCCGCGCCGGGACGAGGGCGGACTGTCGCTCGACGACTATGTCGCCCGCTTCATTCCCGAAGCGCTCGATAAGGTGCAGCGCATGTCCGGCCAGGGTGAAGTGTCGCTGGCGGGGTACTGTGCCGGCGGGACGCTGGCGACGATGTACGCGGCGATCGACGGGGCAGGGGACGCGCGAATTGCGAACCTTCTCGCCATCGCGACGCCGGTCGATTTCGACCACATGCCGCTGTTCCAGACTTGGGCCGACAAGCGCTATTTCGATGTCGACCTGCTGGTGCGGGAGCTCGAGATCATCCCGCCCGAAGTGATGCTGGGCGCATTCGATTTGGCCCGACCCGCCAACCGCACGGCAGGTCGCATGCAACTGTGGACCAACATGTGGAACGACGAATTCGTGAAGTCATACCGCATGTTCGACCGCTGGGCGGCGGAAACGCTGCCGGTGCCGGGACGCTATTTCGAACAGCTCGTCAAATCGCTGATGTGGGAAAATGCGCTGGTAAAGGGCACGCTGGAAATCGCGGGCCGGCCGCTTGCCTTGTCCGACATCCGCGCATCGATCCTCAACATCGTGGCGCAGCACGATCACGTCGTCAGCCTTGAGGCGACCGCGCCGCTGATGACGATGACCGGCAGTAAGGACCGCGAACAGATCATCGCCAAGGGCGGCCATGTCAGCCTTGTCGCCGGGCCGTCTGCCCTGCGGCGGCTGTGGCCGCTGATCGATGAATGGCTTTGCAGGAGATCCACCTGATGACCACCCAGTCCCTTGCGCCTGTCACGCACGACCTTTCGGGAACGACCGTGACCTTGCGCCCCATCGCCCCGGACGACGCGGATGCGATCCTCGTCTTTGCCAACAGCCTGCCGGTCCACGACCTGCTGTTCCTGCAACGCGATATCCGCAATCCGCGTGTCGTGGCCGCATGGCTGGACGAGATCGCCGCCGGAACCATCCGTTCCATGCTGGCGATCGACGGCGACACTGTGCTTGGCTGCACCGCACTGGTGCGCGACGACCTCAGCTGGTCCTCCCACGTCGCGGAAATCCGCATTCTGGTCGATCCGGCCAGCCGCGGCATGGGCCTTGGCCGGTTGCTGGCCATGCACTGCCTTGACGCGGCGGCGGTGGACGGGATCGACAAGATCCTCGTGCGCATGACGCCGGATCAGGACGGCGCGCGGCGCATGTTCGAGGAAATGGGCTTCGTGCCCGAAGCCTTGCTGCGCGATCACGTGCGCGATGCGGAAGGGACGACGAGCGACATCCTCGTCATGGCGCTGGACACGCAGCGCCATGCGGCAAGGCAGGCGACTTACGGGCTTTCCGGTTAGGTGACGGGGCCGGAGACTATGCAGGGCGGGCTAGCGCCGGTCCTGTTCGGCAGGCTTGCGGTAGCAGGCGGCGAACGGCCCGCCATAGTCGAAGGGCTGCCATTCGCCTTCCGCCTGGGCCAGCCGGTGGGCGACAAGGTGGAACACCGCCGGATTGGTGACGAAGCCGAAATGGCTGGAAATCACCTCGATATTCTCGGTCTGGGCGTCGGTCTCGCTCACGCAGTTCTGCCATGCGGTGATGCCGTCGCTGCGCGAATAGACCGCGCTTGAGGGGACGGGCAGAACCGCGTGCCCGTCGGCATAGCGGCGGTGATGGCGCATGTCGGCCACGCGATTGCCGGTCAGCAGTTCGTAAAGCGTGTTGAGATTGGTGGCCGACGGATCGCCGGTAAACGGGCTGCCCAGCGTGATGACCTGCCGCACGTCGGCCGGATCGCGCCGCGCGGCCTCTCTTGCGATGACGCCGCCAAGGCTCCACCCGACAAGGCTGACCTTGCTGCCGCTCTTGTCGCGGATTTCGCGGATGCGCCGCGCGATATGCTCGCCGTTTTCGCCGGTGGTATGTTGGTCGAGATTCCAGCCGAGATCCCATGCGTGGACGGCATAGCCCAGCCGCGACAGGAACTGGCGCAGGATCGCGGTCATCTGGTCGTTTGTGGCAAAACCGGGAAGAACCATGACGGGGTGCCCGTCGCCGCGCGGGGCCGATGTCAGCACCGGATAGGACATCGCCAGCATCGAAAGCTCCAGCAGCGAACGCGGCGCTTCGGCAATGGTCCAGCCGGCGAACGGCCTGACGATATCCTGTTTCTTGCTCATCACCTGCCCTGATGGGGTGTCGATGCGGCATGCGCCATGCTTCATTTGGACAGGTGCCATATGAATTTAGCCCCCTTGCGCCCTGAAATCGGGCGCAGGTGAACCGATCCCTATCGTTTTGGGCAGCCTGCGCGTGTGTCCGGAATGCGCTTTAACCGTTCGAGAAGATGACGAATCGTGCCCGCGCCGCGGGGTCTTTTGAGGATGTTTGATGCGACCGATTGCCCAAGGCCTGTTCACTGATGAAGCGTCGCCGCGCCTTGTCGGCGGACGTGACCGTGACAGCGGGCGCATCGTGTTCCCGTGCCCTGCGAACGACCGTTTCGAACCGGTGCCCCTGTCGCGCAGCGGAACGCTGTGGAGCTATACCATCCAGCGCTTCCGCCCCAAGTCGCCACCCTATGCCGGGCCGGAGGCGTTCAGCCCGTTCCCCGTCGCCTATGTCGAGCTTCCGGGGGAAACCATCGTCGAGGCGCGGCTGGTCGATGTCGATTTCGCTGACATCGCGATCGGCATGGCGCTGGAATTCGTGACCGTTCCGCTCGATCCCGATGCCGCCGATCCTGTCGCGATCCCCGCGTTCCGCCCGGCGGAGGCGGCGTGATGGGCGACGTTTGCATTATCGGCATCGGCATCCACCCGTTCGGCCGGACCGAAGGGGCCAGCGGTGTCGACCAGGGCGTTTTCGCCGTGCGAGAGGCATTGCGCGATGCGGGTCTGGAATGGAGCGATGTCCAGTTCGCCTATGGCGCATCGGAAGCGGCGGGCAACCCCGACACGATGGTCGACCAGCTCGGCCTGACGGGGATGCAGTTCATCAACGTGCGCAACGGCTGTGCGGCGGGCGGATCGGCGCTGTTTTCGGCGCAGATGGCGATCAAGTCGGGCGAATGCGATGTCGGCCTTGCCGTCGGTTTCGACAAGCATCCGCGCGGTGCGTTCGATGCCAAGCCTGCCGAATACAACCTGCCCGAATGGTACGGCGATGCCGGCTACATGGTCACCACGCAGTTCTTCGCGAACAAGATCATGCGCTACATGCACGTGAACGGCATCAGCCGCGAAACGCTGGGCCGCGTGTCCGAAAAGGCGTTCCGCAATGGTGAGAAGGCACCGCACGCATGGCGCCGTCAGCCGGTCGCGCTGGACGAGATTCTCGATGCGCCGATGGTGTCCGATCCCTATTCCAAATACATGTTCTGTTCGCCCGCCGAAGGGGGCGTGGCCCTGATCCTTGCCAGCGAGAAGAAGGCCCGCGAACTGGGCATTGCCCCCATCCGGCTGAAGGCGGCGACGATGCGCACCCGACCGCCGGGCAGTTTCGAGGTTTTCGCACCTTCCATCGATATCGAACGCGGCGGCAGCGCCACGAACATCGCCAGCCGCGATGCGTTCGAGATTGCGGGGATGGGGCCGAAGGACATCGCCGTCGCCCAGCTTCAGGATACCGAGGCAGGGGCCGAGGTCATGCACATGGCCGAAAACGGCTTCTGCGCCGATGGCGATCAGGAACAGTGGCTGGCCGAAGGGCGCACGGAAATCGGCGGGGCCCTGCCGGTCAATACCGACGGCGGCTGCCTTGCCTGCGGCGAACCCATCGGTGCATCGGGGCTGCGGCAGGTTTACGAAAATGTCGTCCAGTTGCGCGGGGCCGGCGGTGCGCGGCAAGTGCCCGGCAATCCCAGAGCGGCCTACAGCCATGTCTATGGCGCGCCGGGCGTTTCCGCCGTGACGATCCTGGAGCGCTGAGATGGATATC
The DNA here is from genome assembly GCF_001634625.1 of Croceicoccus bisphenolivorans. Taxonomy (GTDB): domain Bacteria; phylum Pseudomonadota; class Alphaproteobacteria; order Sphingomonadales; family Sphingomonadaceae; genus Croceicoccus; species Croceicoccus bisphenolivorans. The sequence goes on from NZ_LRSE01000002.1 coordinate 325,271, forward strand.
GACCTCAGTCCCGCCGAAGAAGCCTTCCGCGACGAAGTGCGGGCATTCCTTGCCGAGAACCTGACCGACACGATCAGGGAAGGCGCGGCCGGTTCGCCGACCGTGTTCGTCGAACCGGAAATCGGGCAGGAATGGAACGCGATCCTGAACGCGCGCGGCTGGCTTGCCTATCAATGGCCGAAGGAAGTGGGCGGCACGGGCTGGAGCCCGGTGCAGCGCTATATCTTCGAAAAGGAATGTGCGCTGGCAGGCGCGCCGAACCTCACCGTGCTGGGCCTGAAGCTCGTCGCGCCGGTGATCTATACCTTCGGCACCGAGGAGCAGAAGGCGCACTACCTGCCGCGCATCCTGTCCGGAGAGGATTACTGGTGTCAGGGCTTTTCCGAACCCAATGCCGGTTCGGACCTTGCCTCTTTGCAGACCCGCGCGGTGAAGCAGGGCGACAAGTACGTTCTCAACGGCTCCAAGATCTGGACCACGCATGCGCACTGGGCGAACAGGATGTTCGTGCTGGCCCGTACCGATGCCACGGTGAAGAAGCAGGCCGGCATCAGCTTCTTCCTTGTCGACATGGACCAGCCTGGCATTTCGGTGCGCCCGATCCTGACGATGGCGGGCGACCATGAAGTCAATCAGGTCTTCATGGAAGATGTCGTGGTTCCCGCAGAAGACCTCGTCGGGGAAGAGGGGCAGGGCTGGACGATCGCCAAGTTCCTGCTGGAAAACGAACGCGGCGGATCGTGCCATGCGCCCAAGCTGATCCACGATCTGGGCGAGATAGAGCGCCTTGCGATGGACGTCGACGACGGCAACGGCGGGGTGATAGGCGAAGATCGCGACTGGCGCCGCCGTGTTGCGAAGCTGAAACTGGGCATCCAGTCGCTGGAAGTCATTGAGCTGAAGATCCTGTCGCGCATCGCGAAGGGTCAGCAGCCTGGGCCGCAGACATCGCTGACCAAGTTGCTCGCCTCCGATCTTCGGCAGGATGTCGACCTGCTGGCCGTGGACTTGTTCGGAGTGGCCGGCCTGCAACTGCCGACAGCGCGCCCGCTTTATGGCGAAAACGCGCCGGCCCCGTTCCGGAACGCGCACGCACAGGTGGCGACCGCCCGTTATCTCAACAGCCGCGCGTGGACGATATTCGGCGGCACAAACGAAGTGCAGCGCACCATCATCGCCAAGACCGTGCTGGGCCTGTAGAATTCCCTTCGGGAGAGAGAAATGCAGCTAAACCGTACCGACCTGCTGGAAGCCTATCGCCGGATGAAGATCATCCGCGATTTCGAGGATTTCCTCCATGACGAGATCGCGAAAGGCGAGATTGCCGGCTTCACCCACCTCTATGCGGGTCAGGAAGCCGTTGCCGTCGGAGTGTGCGAGCACCTGTCGGACGATGACAAGATCGTTTCCACCCACCGCGGCCACGGCCACTGCCTTGCCAAGGGTTGTGACGTGGAAGGCATGATGAAGGAAATCTGGGGCAGCCGCGAAGGCCTTTGCAAGGGCAAGGGCGGTTCGATGCATATCGCCGATGTCGACAAGGGCATGCTGGGCGCGAACGGCATCGTAGGCGCGGGCGCACCCATCGCGGTGGGCGCGGCGCTGGCGGCGAAGCTGGACGGAAAGGGCAATGTCGCAATCGCCTTTTCGGGCGACGGGGCCTGCAACCAGGGCACCACGTTCGAGGCCATGAACATGGCCGTCGTGACCAAGGCACCGGCCATCTTCGTGTTCGAGAACAACCACTATTCCGAACACACCGGCTTCGAATACGCAGTCGGCACCGACAAGGATATCGCCAGCCGCGCCGAAGCGTTCGGCATGAAGGTCTGGCGCGCCGATGGCACCGATTTCAGTTCCGTTCACGATACCATGAGGGAAGTGCTGGAATATGTCCGCGCGGGCAACGGCCCGGCGGCTGTCGAGTTCGATACCGAGCGTTTCTACGGCCACTTCGAAGGGGACCCGCAGCGTTATCGCGGCAAGGGAGAGCTGGACCGCATCCGCGCAGAGCGCGACTGCATCAAGAAGTTCCGTGAGACCGTGACCGAGGCGAAGCTGCTGGAAGGTTCCGATCTGGACAAGATCGATGCCGAAGTCGCCAGCCAGATCGAGCAGGCGGTTGCCGCCGCGCGCGCCGCGGACCGCCCCACCGCAGAAGACGTCCTTGCCGACGTCTACATCGACTATTGATTGGCAGGAGCGATCCCGTGACGAAAATGATGTATCGCGATGCCGTTCGCAACACGATCTTTCAGGAAATGCAGCGCGACCCCAACGTCGTCGTCCTTGGCGAGGATGTCGTCGGCGGCATGGGCACTGCCGGCGGGCCGGAAGCCATTGGCGGCATCTGGTCCACCAGCGGCGGGTTCTACGAAGCGTTCGGCCCCGACCGCGTGATCGACACGCCGATTTCGGAAAGCGCCATCGTCGGTGCGGCGGGCGGGCTTGCGCTGTCGGGCAAGCGTCCGATCGCCGAGCTGATGTTCGCCGACTTCATCGGTGTCAGCCTTGACCAGATCTGGAACCAGATCGCCAAGTTCCGCTACATGTTCGGCGGCAAGACCAAGTGCCCCGCGATCATCCGCCTGATCTATGGCGCAGGCTACAACGCGGCGGCACAGCACAGCCAGAGCCCGCACGCGATCCTGACCGGGATGCCGGGTCTAAAGGTCGTGATGCCGTCGACGCCCGCCGATGTCGCGGGCATGATGCGGCAGGCGATCCGCGATGACGATCCGGTGATCTTCATGGAGCACAAGGCGCTTTACGGCGTGCAGGGCGAAGTGCCCGACGATCCGGACTTTGTCGTGCCCTTCGGCCATGCGCGCCTGACCCGCGCCGGACAGGACGTGACGATCCTTGCCACCGGCATGATGGTCGGCATGGCGGAAGCCGCCGCCGATACGCTGGCGGAAGACGGTATCGGCGCCGACGTGATCGATTTGCGTTCGACCAGTCCGCTGGACGAGGAGGCGATCCTCGATTCCGTTGAAGTAACGGGCCGTCTGGTGATCGTGGACGAGGCTCCGCCGCGTTGCAGCCTTGCGACCGACCTTGCCGCGCTTGTCGCCAACAAGGCTTTCGCCAGCCTTCGGGCGCCGATCGAAATGGTCACTGCGCCGCACACGCCGATCCCCTTCGCACGGGAACTGGAAAGCGCATACCTGCCCAATCCCGACAAGATCGAGGCCGCCGTGCGCAAGGCGCTGGCCTACAATTGAGGAGGCACGGATAATGTCGAAGATACGTGCCTTTACGATGCCGAAGTGGGGCATCGAAATGACGGAAGGAACCATCGCCGAATGGATGTTCGGCGAAGGTGACAGTTTCAAGCGCGGCGACCTCATCTGCCTGATCGAAACGGACAAGATCACCAACGAGGTCGAGGCCGAATACGACGCGACCGTTCGCAAGATCCTTGTGCCCGGCGGCGGCGATGCCGAACCTGTCGGTGCGCTGCTGGCGGTGTTCGATGACGGTTCGGCAAGCGACGAGGAAATCGCGCAGTTCGCCGATGCTTTCGTGCCCGCGCAGGGCGGCGTTGCCGAAGGCAAGCAGAAGAAGAAAGAGGGCAAGCCGAAGGAAGCCGACATCGTCGGAGAAGCGGACAAGCCGCGCGCGATCACGATCGACACGAACCGTCCGATCAGCCCCGAAGCGCTGAAACTGGCCGAGGCGGAAGGCGTCGACATTTCCGGCATCGAAGGTTCGGGCCGTGGTGGCCGCATCACCTATCAGGACGTGCAGCAGGCCCTGCGCGGGCCTTCGATCGCTTCGCCCAAGGGTACGGCTGTCCTGCCGGAAGAAACCGACGTCTTCGCATCGCCGCTGGCGCGCCGCATTGCTGCGATCCACGGCATCGATCTCGGCTCGATCAAGGGCACGGGTGCGCGTGGGCGTATCTCGAAAAAGGACGTGCTGGCCAAAGTTCCGCAGGGGACGGGTTCTGCCGCCGCAGCGTTCGGCGCGCCGTTCCAGGCCGTGCCGAACGAGGCGAAGGTGATTCGCTTCGACAAGATCCGCAAGGTCGTTGCTAAGCGGCTTACCACCGCCAAGCAGAACATCCCGCATTTCTACCTGCGCGTCAGCGTCAGGGCGGACAAGATGCTGGAACTGCGCAAGACGGCGAACCTCGTGCTGGGCACAAAGGCATCGGTCAACGACTACATCGTCATGGCCGCCGCCAGGGCGCTTGCCGCGCATCCCGACGTCAACGTGCAGCTGCATGGCGAGGAGATCCATTCCTTCCCGCACGCCGACATCGCGGTTGCCGTGGCCAGCCCCAAGGGTCTCGTCACGCCGATCGTGCGACAGGCCAACCGCATGCGGATCGACCAGATCGCTCACCGGACCAAGGAACTGATCGCCAAGGCCGGCGAGGGCAAGCTGGGCTTCGAGGAAATGGACGGCGGCACGTTCACCGTCTCCAACCTCGGCATGTTCGGGATCGAGAATTTCGATGCCATCATCAATCCGCCGCAGGGCGCGATCCTCGCCGTCGGCGGGGCGGAGCGTCGCGCGGTCGAGACCGATGACGGCGGGATCGAGTTCGCAACCGTGATTTCGTTCACCCTGTCGGTCGATCACCGCGCCATCGACGGTGCGCTGGGTGCGCAATTCCTTGCCACGTTCAAGGGGCTGATTGAAAACCCCGAACAGCTTTTCGCCTAGGGGAGGCAGCCATGCCGACAGCAAATTCGATCGCCGACCTCGGCCCGATCATGCAGCAGGCCTACCTGCCGGAGGATTTCGACGCCGCGCTCAAGTACTGGACCGAAACGATCGGCGTCGGCCCGTTCTACATGCTGGAAAACATCCGGCTGGGGGACATGACCTGCCTTGGCGAACCGACCGACGCGGTATTCAGCGTCGCCATCGCATACTGGGGCGACATGCAGGTGGAACTGGTGCGTCCCGAAAACGACGCACCGGCCCACTACACAGGCAAGTACAAGGTGCACGACAGGCTGCACCACGTCTGCCAGCTGGTTGACGATATAGAGGACGCGCGCAGGGCTGTTGAAGCGGCGGGCGCGACCATCGTGGTCGAAGGCAAGGTGGGCGATGACGGCTACGTCATCTACGCCGATCCGGGCTTCGGCGCGGGCGGGATCGTGGAATTCGTCCAGCTTGGCACCGGAGGCCCGGAACTGTTCGCGATGATCAAGGATGCGTCGGTCAACTGGGACGGCAGCGATCCGATTCGCAAGCTGGGCTGATCAATCCGCCTGCGCGTGCCGCCATTCGCGCTTGATCTTCTTGGCCAGC
>NZ_LRSE01000020.1 GCF_001634625.1 Croceicoccus bisphenolivorans
GCATCTTCGTCGAAACCTACGACGCCGATGGCAATCTGGTCGATGCCGGCCTGACTTTGGACGGAACCTCTGGCGATGATGTGCTGATCGGTGATTTCGGTAACGATATCCTGAGCGCGCTTGGCGGGACGGATACGCTGACCGGCAATGAGGGAAGCGACACCTTCCTGTTCGAAGTGCTTTCGACCGATTTGACGACAATCACCGATTTTCAACCGGGTGAAGACGAAATCGACCTGTCGGGCATCGACGCAATCTTTGCTACACCCGAGGACGATGCCTTCGAGTTCATCGGCACCGATCCCTTCGATGGCACGGCAGGCCAGTTGAGAATCGAAGTAGCTCCCGAAGGCGTAACCTTGATGGGCGACACCAACGGGGACCAGATAACCGACTTCGCTATCTTCCTTCCTGATCAAACCGATATCAGCGTAGACTATTTGATAATGTAGGCCCTGGCTGGACAGATGGCATTGACGGAAATGATCCTCGATCAACGGCAATGATGCGGCGTTCTACACAGGGATTGTTCGCAATTCCTGCACACGCTTCCCGTCGCGAAGGACACGTTGCATTCTAGTGCCTTAGAGTTGAAGTAGCGGAGCGGCTGGCTTTCCTGAATAAAAGATAATAAAATCAATTATTTAAGGTAAATTTGGCGGAGAGGGTGGGATTCGAACCCACGGTACGGTTGCCNTACACCGCATTTCGAGTGCGGCGCATTCGACCTCTCTGCCACCTCTCCGCTTATCGAGGTTCGCGTGGCGGTTGCCCGCCGGGTCGAACGAAGCCGCGCGGTTAGCCGATGATGCGCCCCTTGCCAAGGGCCAAATCGCCCACGAATGCCTGCAATTATCGACAGGCGTGTCCACAGCAGTTGTTTCGCATCTGCGATAAACCTATATTCGCATCATGACCGCATTTCCCCGTAGCCAGCCGGACGCGGACAGGACCGGCAAAGCCGACCGCGCCACGTACTTCTCGCCCCAGGCGGGACGCGCGGTTTCCGCCCCATCCGTATCGGAAGCGCGTTTCGCGATCGGCGACATCGTGCGCCACCGTCTCCACGATTTCCGCGGCGTCGTTTTCGACATCGACCCCGTCTTCGCCAATAGCGAGGAATGGTACGAATCGATTCCGCAAGAATCCCGCCCTACGCGCGAACAGCCGTTCTACCACCTGTTCGCGGAGAACGATGATTCCAGCTACATCGCCTATGTCAGCCAGCAGAACCTGATCGAGGATGGCGAAGGTGGGCCTGTCGATCACCCATCGATCGAAATGGTGTTCGGAAACTTTCTGGATGGGCATTACGATCTGCATCGCAGCTTGAAGCACTAAACGCGGTTTAAACAATTCCGCGCTAATGCTGCGGGCGATGGCGGGCGAACATTTCCACGAGATCAAGGGTTACGGCTCGAATGAACTCGATTCGGCCCTGCGCAGCGTTTTGAAACGCGGAGAGCGTGTCCTGTGGAAAGGGCGACCGCGCGTTTCGAAAACTTTCGCACCATTCCTCATCTGGCTGTTCGCCATTCCGTGGACGGGCTTTTCGCTAGTCTGGGTGCTGGGCACCTGGACGATGGCCCATACCAACGCGCCTGACGATGCGGGGATGCAGATCGCGGCGCTGATCTTCCCGGCCTTCGGCCTGCCCTTCGTCTTCGTGGGACTTTGCATGATGGCGGCGCCGCTGTTCGCGATGGGCCTGCCCGGACGCTCGCTCTATGCGGTTACCGACATGCGGGTTTTGCGAATTGCGGGCGGTTGGAAGACCAGCTTGCGCGCCATTCCTGCTGAGCACGTGATTGCGGTAGAGGCGAGGGCAAAACCTGACGGGAACGGCACGCTGGTGATTACCCATGGCCATGTTGAGGTACGAAAACCGCGCATGCGCCATCGTCCCGACGCGGAGGACACGTCACGCTTTGTCGTACACCATCTTCCCAACGTCCGCGATGCCGCCCGTGCGATCGAGCGGCTGAGGCTCAACTCCGCAGCTTCCAGCCTGAGCGCAGGATCGCATAAGTCAGAATAGCCAGCACGAGATTGAGCAGCCCAAGGCCAAGCGCGCCGTGCAGCACCGCCATGTTGGTATCGCCAATATCGCTCTGCCCCAGAAAGCCGAACCGGAAGCCCGAAATAACGTAGAAGAACGGGTTCACCCGGCTGATCGACTGAAAGAACGGGGCGAGGTTGTCGATCACGTAGAACGTACCGGACAGCAGCGACAGCGGCGCGACGAGGAAGTTCGTCACTGCTGCGGCATGGTCGAACTTTTCCGCCCAGATCGAAGTCAGCAGGCCCATCAGCGCCAGCATGATCGCGCCCATCAGTCCGAACCAGGCAACAGCCCACGGGTGATGCATGGTCAGATCGACACCGGGATAGAGCAACATCGCCGCAAAGACCGCAATCCCCACGAGAATCGCGCGCGTCACCGATGCGCCAACCAGCCCCAGCAGCAGTTCGAGGTTCGACAAGGGCGGCATCAGATAGTCGATGATGGTGCCCTGCACCTTGCCGCCCAGCAGCGCAAAGCTGCCGTTGGCGAAGGAATTCTGCATCATGCCCATCACGATCAGCCCCGGCGCAACGAAGGTGGCGAAGTTGACACCGAGGATCATCCGGTCCCCGCGGCCCATCGCGATCGTGAAAATCACGAGAAACAGCAATGTCGTGATCGCCGGAGCCCATACAGTCTGCAGCTGCACCTTGAAGAAACGGCGCACCTCTTTCATATAGAGGGTCCACAGCCCAAGCCGGTTGATCCGGCCCATGACGGGCTGCCCCGGCGGGCTGAATGCGATGGTGCGGTCTGTTTCGGCGGTGGTGTCAGTCATGGGTGTCATCCGGTTACCGGCAGGCCCCCGCGATGGCAAGTGAGCTGCAGACCGGTATATGGACCGGCCTGCGCGTATTGCCAGGCAATGAATTGATGGAGTGTGCATGAGCTGGACCGACGAACGGATCGAGAAGCTTACCAAGATGTGGGAAAGCGGATCGACCGCCAGCCAGATTGCAGAAGAACTGGGCGGCGTGAGCCGTAACGCCGTCATCGGCAAGGCGCACCGCCTTGGCCTGAAGGCGCGCCCTTCGCCGGTGAAGGAAAAGCCGGTCAAGGCCAAGCCTGCGCCCAAGCCGAAGGTAGAGGCCGCGCCCAAGCCGAAGGTAGAGGCCGCGCCCCGCCCTGCAGCACCCGCACCGCGCCCCGCCGCCCCCGCGCAGCCCGCCCCGCAGCAGGCCCAGCCGACCAGCAACCAGCCGCGAATCGTTTCCGTCGGCCCCGGCGGGTTCCTGCGTCAGGGCCCCGGCGACCAGCAGCCGCCGATCCCGCCGGCACCGCCGCGCCGCCTTGTGCCGGCCAAGCCCAGCCCCGAAATCGCGGACAAGACGTCGCTGCTCGATCTTTCGGACCGCATCTGCCGCTGGCCGATGGGACATCCCGGCGAACCGGACTTCCACTTCTGCGGCGAAAAGGTGAACCCCGGCTTCCCCTATTGCGTCGAACATTGCGGCCGGGCCTATCAGGCGCAGCTGCCGCGCGGCGCGCGCCGTCCCCCTCCGCCGCTGCCGTTTGGCGGACCGCGGGTTCGCTGAACACCGTATATCGAAAAGAGCCGTCGGAGCGATCCGGCGGCTTTTTTCTTTGGTAAGACCGCCTGTGCTATCGTGACCCGCTATGGATGACAGCGACGCCAAAGAGAACTGGTACCGCCGCAAGGTAGGGCGCAGGATCGAACGGGCGATGAACCGCCTGATCGCCGGCATCCTTGGCGGGGCGGGCTTTATCGCGGCCTATTTCTCGCTGCCGACAGGCAACGACGAAAGTGAAGTCCGCTGGTTCGGCTTGACGGTCGCACTCGTCCTGTTCTGGCTGGCCCGCCAGTGTTTCGTAGCGCGCGAATCGATCATCAAGGGGTTTGGCGAGGAACCGGACGGAACCATCGGCAGGCGCAAGCCATGAAGAAGCGGATCGTCGCGCTGGATCGGAAGCTAGGCCGGATATGGGCGCGCATCGGCGGCACCGTTTTCCTCGTGATCGGGCTGTTGGCGACCATGTCGCTGGTAGAGAGCGAGGGGTTCTCGCTGCAAACGCACTGGCCGGGCCTCGCCATCGCGGGGCTGTTCTTCCTTGCGGCCATCGGTTGTTTCCGTTCCCGGCGCGGGTTGGTCGACACGATCAGCGACAGCCACCCCGACAGGAACGGCTAGGCTTTCGGGCCGCTCTCTGCGGGAAAGGCCATGCGGCGCAACTGCTCAAGGCTCTCCATCGCCTGCCGCGCATATTCGGGCGATGCGCGGTCGCCCAGAGAAAGGATCGCGATTTCCATCGCCTGATCCGCCTTCTCGAAAGCGCCCCTCGCGATTTCGCCCTGACCTGAACCCGACAATTCGTGCATCAGCCCGATCACGAGCGTCTGCAGCGCGATATTCTGCGCGCCGAGGCGGCGGATCTCGTCGGCTTGGTCCATGCGGGCACCCTTTCATCGCTGCTGCGGGGAGAAGAGTGCCGCACTGGCCGGATAAGTCGAGCGCGGCGGGGGCGGTTATCCCCCTAAAGCCGGCGGTGCGCGAACCAGATCGTGTGGCGGGGGCCCTTGTTATTGGGGCGGGCGCGGACTTCAACCGGATCGACTTCGAAACCGGCCTTGGTCAACTGGCGCGTAAAGCGCGGATCGGGCGCGGCGGACCAGATGGCGAGGACGCCGCCGGGCTTGAGCGCGCGCTTGGCAGCGGCAAGGCCGGAGTTGGCGTAGATCGCGTCGTTCTCGGGCCTGACGAGACCGTCGGGGCCGTTGTCGACGTCGAGCAGGATGGCATCGTAAGTGCCGTTGCCTTCGGCAATCACCTGCCGCACGTCGCCCATACGCAAGGTTAAGCGCGGATCGTCGAGGCAGCCCTTGGCGACTTCGGCCATCGGCCCGCGCGCCCATTCGATGATCTCGGGCACGAGTTCGCCCACGGTCACGCGGCCCTTGTCGCCCAGCCGCGCAAGCGCGGCACGCAGCGTAAAGCCCATGCCATAGCCGCCGATCAGGATATGCGGCGCAGGCCGCTCCAGCCGGTCGAGCGTGAGTTCGGCAAGCTGTTCTTCGGAAAACCACATCCGCGTGCTCATCAGCTCGTTGCGGTCGAGTGCGATGATGTAGTCGGTGCCGTGGGAAAAGAGCTGCAGCAGTGCGCCGCCCGGCACTTGCGCTTCGCCCAGCAATTCGCGTTTGAGCATATTCGGTATCCGAAATGAAAAGGGCCGCCGGAGTTGCTCCGACGGCCCTTTTTCAGTCAATCCCTAAAGGATCAGTCGTCCTTGAGAAACGCGGGCATGTGGTCGGGGTTGCCGCCAGCCTTGCCTTCGCCGCCGTCACGGTCACGACGCGGGCCGCGATCGCCACGGTCGCCACCGCGACCACGACCGCCACCGTCACGACGCGGGCCACGACGGTCGCCGCGATCACCACGGGGCTCGCGCGGTTCGCGCGGCGGACGGGTGTCTTCCAGCTCTTCGCCGGTTTCCTGGTCGACGACGCGCATCGACAGGCGGACCTTGCCGCGGTTGTCGATCTCGAGGACCTTGACCTTAACTTCCTGGCCTTCGGAAACGACATCGGTCGGCTTTTCAACGCGCTCGTTCTTCATTTCCGACACGTGGACGAGACCGTCCTTGCCGCCCATGAAGTTCACGAATGCGCCGAAGTCGACGATGTTGACGACCTTGCCGTTGTAGATCTTGCCGACTTCCGCTTCCTCGACGATGCCTTCGATCCACTTGCGTGCGGCTTCGATCTGCGAAAGATCGCTGGACGAGATCTTGATCACGCCCTCGTCGTCGATGTCCACCTTGGCGCCGGTTTCCGCGACGATTTCGCGGATGACCTTGCCGCCGGTGCCGATGACGTCGCGGATCTTCGACTTGTCGATCTGCATCGTCTCGATACGCGGAGCGTGGGCCGACAGTTCGGTGCGGGCCGTGCTCAGCGCCTTGGTCATTTCACCAAGGATGTGCGCGCGGCCGTCCTTCGCCTGCTTGAGAGCAGCGGCGAAGATTTCCTGCGTGATGCCGGCGACCTTGATGTCCATCTGCATCGTGGTGATGCCGGCCTCGGTACCTGCAACCTTGAAGTCCATGTCGCCGAGGTGATCCTCGTCGCCCAGGATGTCCGAAAGGACGGCGAACTCCTCGCCTTCGAGGATGAGGCCCATGGCGATGCCCGACACCGGACGTTCGATCGGAACGCCTGCGTCCATCATCGACAGACAGCCGCCGCAGATCGTCGCCATCGAGGACGAGCCGTTCGACTCGGTGATGTCCGACAGGATGCGGATGGTGTAGGGGAAGTCTTCCTTCGACGGCAGCACCGGGTGCAGCGCGCGCCATGCCAGCTTGCCGTGGCCGATTTCGCGGCGGCCCGGGGCGCCGAAGCGGCCCACTTCACCGACCGAGTAGGGCGGGAAGTTATAGTGCAGCATGAAGTTGGAGTAGGTCAGGCCTTCGAGGCCGTCGATCATCTGCTCCGATTCCTTGGTGCCCAGCGTGGTGGTGCAGATCGCCTGCGTTTCACCGCGCGTGAACAGCGCCGAACCGTGCGTGCGGGGCAGGAAGCCTGCCGTCGCCTCGATCGGGCGAACCTGGTCGAGCTTGCGACCGTCGATGCGCGAGCCGTCCTTGAGGATGGCGGTGCGAACGATTTCGGCTTCGAGCTTCTTGACCGCCTTGTTGGCGACCATCTGCGTCTGCGGCTCTTCGCCTTCGAACGCTTCCTTGGCCTTGGCGCGGGCAGCGTTGAGCGCGTCCGAACGGGCCGACTTGTCGGTCAGCTTGTAGGCAGCGGCGATGTCGTCGCCCACGATGCCGCGAAGCTTTTCCTTGATCGCCGAAGTGTCGTCCGAGCTGTCGATTTCCCACGGAGCCTTGGCGGCCTTTTCGGCCAGCTCGATGATCGCGCCGATGACCTTCTTCGATTCCTCGTGCGCGAACATGACGGCGCCGAGCATTTCGTCTTCGGTCAGTTCCTTCGCTTCGGATTCGACCATCATCACCGCGTCGTTGGTTGCGGCGACGACGAGGTCGAGACGGCCGTCTTCAAGAGCGGCGTCCTGCTTCGGGTTCAGCGTGTATTCGCCATCGACGTAACCGACGCGTGCAGCGCCGATCGGGCCCATGAAGGGCACGCCCGAGATGGTCAGTGCAGCCGAAGCGGCGATCATCGCAAGGATGTCGGCCTCGGTCTCGCCGTCATAGGACATGACCTGGCAGATGACGTTGATTTCGTTGTAGAAACCTTCGGGGAACAGCGGGCGGATCGGACGGTCGATCAGGCGGCTGGTTAGCGTTTCCTTTTCGGTCGCGCCGCGTTCACGCTTGAAGAAGCCACCGGGGATACGGCCGGCGGACGAAAACTTTTCCTGGTAGTGGACGGTGAGCGGGAAGAAGTCCTGTCCCTCCTTCACCTTCTTCGCGGCCGTGACGGCGCAAAGAACCACGGTTTCGCCGTAAGTGGCGAGGACCGCGCCGTCAGCCTGACGGGCAATGCGGCCGGTTTCGAGGGTGAGGGTCTTTCCGCCCCACTCAATCGATACAGTCTTGGTGTCGAACATTTGATTTCCTTACGAACCCGCGTGCCAGATTGCGCCACGGGGCCTACTTGCCGGGGGTACCGTCCCGGTCCGGTGTGGGGCCATTCATCGTGCCCCAAGGGCGCTCCACCGAATTGCGGAGCAAACCCCAAATGCAAGAAGCGGCCCTCGTGGGGCCGCTTCCGGTCTCAGCTTACTTACGCAGGCCGAGCTTCTGGATAAGGGCGTTGTAACGCTCGACGTCCTTCTTCTTGAGGTACGCCAGCAGCGAGCGCCGCTTGTTGACCATCACCAGCAGACCGCGCCGCGAGTGATTGTCCTTGTGGTGATCCTTGAAGTGATCGGTCAGGTTGCGGATACGCTCGGTAAGGATCGCGACCTGGACTTCCGGGCTGCCCGTGTCGTTCGACTGGCGGGCGTTGTCCTGAATGATTTCCTGCTTACGTTCGGCAGCTACCGACATACTATTAACTCCGCGACATCAGGTTAGGTTGAAGCCCCGAAGGACCCTTGCCTCGCCATCGTGCACTTCCATCAAGGCCACGGGCGTATCGCCCTCTCGTCCCCAATAGGTGCCGTCTGGTTGAGGCAATCCGGACAGTTTCCGGCCCTGTCGGACCGCTCCTGCCGCGTCCGGGGAGAGGTTAAGGGCCGGGATGTCGTCCAGCCCCGCCTCCAACGGCAGGATCATATCTTCAAGGGGCGCGCCCTTGCCCAATTCGTTCAGTTTGTCCAGCGAAATCGCGTTTTCGAGGGCGAACGGGCCGGCTTTCACGCGCCTGAGCATCGTGACGTGGCCAACTGAACCGAGCGCGCGGGCGATATCCCTTGCGAGGGAGCGGATATAGGTTCCCTTGCTGACTTTTGCCAGCAGCGTCACCGAATCGTCAGTCGCCTCCGTAATGTCCAGCGCGTGAATCGTGACGGACCGTGTCTTGAGCGTGACCTCCTCGCCCGCACGGGCAAGGTCGTAGGCGCGCTTGCCGTCGATTTTCAATGCCGAATAGGCGGGGGGCACCTGCTCGATCGGGCCGGTGAAGCGTGGCAGTACAGCCTCTATCTCCTCACGCGCAGGTCGAACTTCGCTGGTTTCGGTCACTTCACCCTCTGCATCGAGGGTCGTCGTCTCCGCCCCGAAGGCCAACGTGAAGGCATAGGCCTTGGTAGCATCGAGCATCCGGCCGGCCAGCTTCGTCGCCTCTCCCACCGCGATGGGCAGCACGCCGGTGGCCAGCGGGTCCAGCGTGCCGCCGTGGCCCACCTTCACCTTGCCGTATCCGGCCTGCCGCAAATTGCGCTTTACCGCGGCAACGGCCTGCGTCGAGCCAAGCTCGAGCGGTTTGTCGAGGATGATCCAGCCGTGGGGCATCGCTCTATCCGCCAACAGCCTGCGCGATGAAGATCGCCAGTTGCATCACGTGTTCGCGCAGCCACGCGACCGGCGGCCAGATGACCTTCTCGATCAGGCCCCATTGCGGAAAGGCCCATGTCGCCGCGATCAACAGCACGAAAAGGATCATGCCGATGGGGCGCAACTTGTCATACTGCGCGGCCCAGCGGCGCGGCAGCAATCCTTCGAGGATGTGCGATCCGTCGAAAGGCGGGATCGGCAGCAGGTTGAAGAAGGCGAGGAAGATGTTGATCAGGATGAAATACTGCAGTCCGGTGATCGCCCATTCCAGCGCCCCTTGGGGCGGCGCACTAAGCGATCCGGCGATCAGGCCGAGCAGAATGCCGCCGATCAGCGCGAGCAGGAAGTTCGTGCCCGGTCCCGCCGCAGCCACGGCCATCATGCCGTAGCGCGGGTTCCTCAACCGGTCCTTGCGCACCGGCACAGGTTTCGCCCAGCCGAACACCGGCCCGCCCACAATGGCCAGCATGCCCGGCACCAGCAAAGTGCCGACAGGGTCGACATGGCGAACGGGATTGAGCGTCAGCCGCCGCTGGTTCTTCGCCGTCGGATCGCCCAGCGCCAGCGCCATCCAGCCATGCGCGACTTCGTGGCACACGATCGCGATGACAAGGCACGGGATCAGCACCGCGGCAAGGATGAGTGTTTCGGTCATGGCCCGTAGATAGGGTGCGCGCGGCTAACCCGCCAGCGCTTCGCCGAAATGCCTGCGGCGTGCTTCCGAAAAATGCCGACGGCACAGGGCTACATAGCGGTCGTTGCCGCCAATCTCGGTCTGTGCGCCTTCGACGACGGCACCACCGTCAGCATCCACCCGCAGGTTCATCGTCGCCTTGCGCCCGCAATGGCACATCGCCTTCAGCTCGATCAGGGCATCGGCGATGCCCAGCAATGCAGCGGATCCGGCAAACAGCTCGCCCTGAAAATCGGTGCGCAGGCCGTAGCAAAGAACCGGAATGTTCGCCTCGTCCGCCAGCCGTGCGCATTGCCACACCTGTTCGCGGGTCATGAACTGCGCCTCGTCGATCAGGACACAGGCCAGCGGTTCGACAAGGTGCGCGGCAGTGACCGCCGCGTGAAGATCGGTTTCGCCATCGAAGCGATGCGCCCCGGCCTGCAGCCCGATGCGGCTGGCGATGGGCTTTCCGGCACTGCGATCGTCCAGCGCGGCGGTCCAAAGCATCGTCGCCATGCCCCGTTCGCGATAGTTGAAGTCGGCCTGCAGCAGCGTGGTCGACTTTCCCGCGTTCATGCTGGCGTAGTAAAAATAGAGCTTGGCCACGGTGCCCCGGCGTCCTCAGTCGTCGTCTGGCATATCGTCCAGATCGCGCCGCACGCGCGGATCGTGAAGCAGCAGTTCGATCCGGTTCGCCTCGTCGAAAGTCTCGTCCAGCCGGAACTGCAGCTTGGCCGCGTTCTTCAGGCCCAGCCGCTTGGCCACCTCGCGCTGGAAATAGGCGGTGTTGACCTGCAGCGCTTTCAGCACCTCGTCCTCGTCCGCGCCCAGCAGCGACTTGATATAAACCTTGGCCTGCCGGAGATCGGGCGACATGCGCACTTCGGTCACGCTGACCGTATGGGCGGAAATCGTGTCATCGTGCACCTGCTGGCGGGCCAGAAGCTCCGACAGGACGTGACGCACGCGCTCACCCACCTTCAGCAGGCGGACGGAGCGGTCTTCGGGAGAGGAATTCTGGCGGGCCATGTCTGACCGATTTGGGCGAGGTTGCGACAATTTGCAACAATACCGGCGGGAACGATGCACCACGGCACGGCCCGCACGCCTTCTGCCGCGCCTTGCATTACGCCATCGCCCCCGTTTCCATGCGTCTTTCCTGAACGCCGGATAAGTCGCAGGCCGCGACAATGTCGAGCAATCCGAGACGCTTATTTGGCGCGCAACACGCTAGATTGAGGGCATCGGAAAAGGAGATAACACCATGAAGACCCTCGCCAGGAATATCGTTGCCAGTGCAGTCGCCACCGCCATGCTGCTTCCCGCCGTCCCCGCGATGGCAAAGGATAGCCATGATCGCGACCGGTATGAACAGAACGACCAGCACGACAATCGCAGCCAGAGCAAGGGCGCGTCGGCGAAGGACAACCACGGCCAGCGCGTTGCCTATACCGCCCACAAGTTCCGCAAGGGCGAGAAGTTCGACCGTCGTCGCGCGACCAACTACCGCGTCGTCAACTATCGCGAATACCGCGCGCTGAAGGCTCCGCCGCGCGGCTATCACTACGTCCGTTCCGGCAATGACGTCCTGTTGGTCGGGCTGACCAGCGGCATCGTTGCCGCCGTTGTCAGCAACCTGATCCGTTAACGCGGAACCCGGTCTACCCCGACGGGAAACGAGGCGCCGCTCATTCTCGGGCGGCGCCTTCATGCACGTGATTACATCGACTTATCGCGCGAAAAGTGCTGCGGAGATGAGCGCCATGTGAACGGGGCATTCAGGGTCCTCTACCTGCCGTGCGGGCGGAACGACGCGGCGTTATCGGGATGCGGCAGGGGGTTCGATAAGGCACATTGGGTTCAGCGACCGATGAACCTTGCGCATGCCCATTGCGCATATGACGCCCATACCAAACCGGGGGATATCCCGATGAAAAAACTGATTGCCGCCGCCCTGGCCGCAGCCATGCTGACACCGGTCGTTTCCGCACCCGCCGAAGCGCGGGACCGCGACCGTTACCAACGCCATCACAAGTACGACCGGCATGACCGCGATCGTTATTCCTATCGCGACAGGGACCGTTATCACGACCGGCGAAGCCATTACCGCGACAGGCGGGACCGCTATCGCGACCGCCGCGATTATCGCCGCTATTCCCGCGACCGGCACTGGCGACGCGGAGACCGGTTCGACCGGCGCTACGTCCGCTATTACCGACCTGTGCGATATTATGACTATCGCAGCCGCCTCTACGCACCGCCGCACGGCTATCGCTGGGTGCGGGCGGATAACGACGCGCTGTTGATTGGCATCACCAGCGGCATCGTCTCGGCCATCGTGTCGAACGCGTTCTACCGCTAGGACAGGACACTACCAAAACAGAGCAAGGGCGGCCTTTCGGGGTCGCCCTTCTTCGTGTCAGGCCATCTTTTCGTGAATGCGCTTGAGCGAGGCCATGTTGCGGGCCGTGAACCGGCGTTCCAGCCGCCGTCCGATGAAGGGACCGGTCAGCTTCGATTGTCCGACGCCCTCGACATAATCGACGTAGATGCAGCCGTCACCCAATGCGATCCGCTCCGGCCCGCGTCCTTCATAGGCCGCAACCATCATTTCGAACGCTGCCGGATCGGCGGGTGCGTTCAGGAACAGGGTATGGACCTGTTTGTCCTCACCCTCGCCGTGGAACGGGTTCTGCTCGAACGCGGCGCGAACTTCGTCTGCATTGCGCACGGCAGCGAAGGTGTCGAAACCGAAGCGGTCCTTCACGATGTAGGCCAGCATTTCCGAAAGCCCGTCCGAGGGGCGATCGTCGAACGAAAACAGCACGTTCCCGCTGGCGACGACAGTTTCGACGTCCTCCAGTTCCTCCCGCTCCAACGCGTCGCGCAGGTCGGTCATCTTCAGCCGATGGCCGCCGACGTTCATGCTGGCGAAGAAGGCGCAATACCTCTTCACTTCATGGGGCCTTCGCCATGGAAGGGCCGCCAAGAGGACGCAGGAGTGCCATAGTCCTCAAGGCAACATTCCTTGGCGATTTCCAGAGTGTTTTCCAGATAGTCCCATTCGGGAAAACTGCTCGACTTCGTGTCCCACACGAAGATGTAAACACCCTCCGGCTTAGGCTGGAGCACGATCCGCCAATGCGGCCCCGCTTCGAAGCTTTCTTCCAATTACAGAACCCGTTCGCGTTCCTCGACCTCGAAGACTTCCAGCTGGTCGCCAGCCTTGATGTCGTTCGTGTCGGTCAGCACGACACCGCATTCCAGACCTGCGCGGACTTCGTCCACGTCGTCCTTGAAGCGGCGCAGCGAGGCGATCGTCGTGGCCGAAACGATGACGTCGTTGCGGGTGAGGCGCGCGAACAGGCCCTTGCGGATAACGCCTTCCTCGACAAGCAGACCGGCTGCCTTGTCCTTCTTGCCGGCCGGGAAGACCTGCTTGACCTGCGCACGGCCCACGACGTTCTCGATCCTTTCGGGACCCAGCTCGCCGGCCAGTTCCTTCGTGATCTCTTCGGTCAGATGGTAGATCACGTCGTGATACATGAGACGGACCTTGTCCTTCTCCATCTGCTGACGCGCCTTGGCATTGGGACGCACGTTGAAGCCGATGATCGGCGCACCGCTCGCGGCAGCAAGCGTCACGTCGCTTTCGGTGATCGCACCCACGCCCGAATGCAGCACGCGGACCTTGATCTCGTCGTTGGAGATCTTGGCCAGAGCGTTGATGATCGCCTCGACCGAACCCTGCACGTCGGCCTTGATGACGACGGGGTATTCGATGAGGTTGCTCTTGAGCGCCGAGAACATGTTCTCGAAGCTGGCCGGAGCCATCGCGGTGCGCTTCTCGTTGGCCTTTTCGGTACGATAGGCCGAGACTTCGCGGGCGCGCTGCTCGTTTTCGACAACCGCAAGCTGGTCACCGGCATTCGGCACACCGCCAAGGCCGAGGACCTCGACCGGCATGGAGGGGCCGGCTTCCTTGATCTGCTTGCCCTTGTCGTCGTGGATCGCGCGGACACGGCCACTTTCGGTGCCGACGACGAAGATGTCGCCGCGCCTCAGCGTACCGCGCGTGACAAGCACGGTGGCGAGCGGGCCCTTGCCCTTGTCCAGCTTCGCCTCGATCACGGTCGCTTCTGCGTCGCGGTCGGGGTTGGCCTTCAGCTCGAGCAGTTCGGCCTGAAGGTTGATCGCCTCCAGCAACTTGTCGAGACCCTGCTTGGTCTTGGCCGAAACCTCGACGTCCATGACATCGCCGCTCATCGCCTCGACCACGATCTCGTGCTCCAGCAGGCGTTCGCGGATCTTCTGCGGATTGGCTTCCGGCTTGTCGCACTTGTTGATGGCGACGATCATCGGGACGCCTGCGGCCTTCGTGTGATTGATGGCCTCGATCGTCTGCGGCATCAGGCCGTCATCGGCTGCCACCACAAGGATCACGATGTCGGTGACGTTGGCGCCGCGCGCACGCATCTCGGTAAACGCCTCGTGGCCGGGCGTGTCGAGGAACGTGATCTTCTGCTTGTCCTTCGTCACGATCTGGTACGCGCCGATGTGCTGCGTGATGCCGCCAGCCTCGCCGCGGGTCACGTCAGTTCCGCGCAGGGCGTCCAGCAGGCTGGTCTTGCCGTGGTCAACGTGGCCCATGATGGTAACGACGGGCGGACGCGGCTGCAGCGTCTCGTCCGGATCGACATCTACGGTCGTGTCGATGTCGACGTCGGCTTCGGACACGCGCTGGATGTTATGACCGAACTGTTCGACCAGAAGTTCGGCGGTGTCCTGATCGATCGTCTGGTTGACGGTGACCATCATGCCGAGGTTGAACAGCTCCTTCACGAGGTCCGCGCCCTTTTCGGCCATGCGCTGGGCAAGTTCCTGCACCGTGATCGCTTCCGGCACGATCACGTCGCGGACCTGCTTTTCGCGCGGCTTGGACGAACCGCCGCCGCCCTGCATGCGGCGTTCCTTTTCACGTGCACGCTTCAGCGCGGCGAGGCTGCGGGCACGGCGGCCCTCGTCCTCGTTCAGCGCCTTGGTAACGGTCAGCTTGCCCTTGCGGCGATCCCCGCCGCGCTGCTCCTCGCTGCGATCATCTGCCGCCGGGCGCTTGTCGGCACCGCGGGCAGGCTTCTTCTCGGTCGCGGCCGGGGCCGGACGCTTGGGTTCGGGACGCTTGACCGGCGTGAACCGGCGCGGAGCGGGGGTGACTTCCTCGGCTTCCGTGCTTTCCGATTCGGTCGTAGTCGGCTCGGACGTTGCCGGCTCGGTCGCCGCTTCAGGCTCGCTTGCGGTCGCTTTCGGCTCAGGTGCCGCGGCGGGCTGTGCGGGCTCGGCCTTGGCCTCTTCCGCCTCACGCTTGGCAGCTTCTTCGTCGGCCTTGCGGTTTTCCTCGGCGCGGCGCTTTTCGTCTTCCAGCGCCTGGGCACGTTCTTCCTGTTCGCGGCGGTTGGCCTCCTCCAGCGTGGCCAGACGGGCCTCCTCTGCCTCGCGCAGCAGGCGTGTCTGCATTTCCTGGCGGCTTTCGCGCGAGGGGGCGGGCTGCTTCGGCACAGGCTTGGGCACAGGCGCAGGGGCGGGAGCCTTTGCTTCCGGCTCCGGCGCGGGCGCAGGGGTCGGAGCCGCGGTTTCACCCGGCTTCAGTATCTTGCGGCGACGCTTGACCTCGACCGCGACCTTGTTGGTGCGGCCGTGGCTGAAGGTCTGCTTGACCTCGCCCGCGTCCACACTGCGCTTGAGACCAAGCGGCTTGCGGGTGCGGGGGGTGTCGTCGGTATCGCTCATACGGTCAAAACGTCCTTCAAAAATTCTTCTTCTCGTCCCCGGACCTGTCGCGTGCGATATGCACGGGAATTCCGGGCGGTGCCTCGGGCCTCGGTCGCTATGCGGCCTTACCGGTCAGGGGCGGATCATTGCCGCGACTGCCTTCGGGCGGGTTATCCCCCCTCCGGACGCCGTGGCCAAGAAAGTGCGTCAATCGCGCCAGTTGCGCCGTGATGCGCGCCGCTGCGGCACGGTCGGTCACGGCAAGGTGCACGACATTCTCGCGGCCCAATGCCACAGACAGTGCCGCGCGGTCCAGTGGCAAGCGCACGCCGGCCATGCCGGACCCTTCCGCATCCTCGCCCACGCGCCATGCCTGGTCCAACCTGCGCGAGCCATCGTCGGAGGCATCGCTCGCATGGCCAAGCCATGCAACGCGCCCCGATCGGGCCTGCTCGGCAATGCGATCAGAACCGGCGATCAGGTTGCCCGAACGCCATTCGATCCCCAGCCGGTCGGTAAAGGCGCGCCGCAAGGCAGCCTCGGCCAGATCGGGCAAGTCGTCGGGCAGGCGCAGCGCGTTGGTCTTGAACCCGCGCGCCAGTGCTCCCTTCAGATGGCCCTTGGCCAGTGCTTCTTCAAGTTCGGCGCGGTTGGCACCGACCCACGCGCCGCGGCCCGGTGCCTTGGCATGGGCGTCGGGCAGCACCTGTCCCTCCGGCCCGACGGCCAGACGAAGCAGATCCTCACGCGGAGCGGTACGTCCACTCAGCACGCAGCGGCGTTCCGGCGCGCTCCTTGCGGTGCGCACCGATCCGTCATCGAAGCTGTCGGTTAGCGGCTCATTGTGAGGATTCCGCATCGGCGGCCTCCTCTGCTGCGGGAGCGGCGGCTTCGGCCGGCTCCTCGTCTTCGAACCAGTGGGCGCGGGCCGCCATGATGATCTCGTTGCCCTGCTCTTCGGAAAGGCCGAATTCGCCGAGCACGCCGCCCTTGTCGCCTTCGCGCACGTTGCGCTTCAGCGGCGGGCCGTCGGTGTTGTTGCGGCGACGCGGTGCCTCGCGCTTCTTCGCGATCAGTTCGTCGGTGGCGAGATCGGCCAGATCGTCAAGCGTCAGAATCCCGCCCTTGCCCAGCACGACGAGCATTTCCTCGGTCAGGTGCGGGATGTCGGCCAGCGCATCCTCGACGCCCAGTTCGCGGCGGGCTTCGCGGTATGCGGATTCGCGACGTTCCAGCGCCTCGACCGCGCGGGACTGGAGTTCCTGCGCCAGTTCCTCGTCGAAGCCTTCGATGCCGGCCAGTTCGTCCATCTCGACGTAGGCGACTTCCTCGAGCTCGGTGAAGCCTTCGGCCACCAGCAGCTGCGCCAGCGTTTCATCGACGTCGAGCTCTTCCTCGAACATCTTGGAGCGTTCGGCGAATTCCTTCTGGCGCTTCTCGCTCGATTCAGCCTCGGTCATGATGTCGATCTGGCTGTCGGTCAGCTGGCTGGCCAGACGCACGTTCTGACCGCGGCGACCGATGGCGAGCGACAGCTGGTCGTCGGGAACGACGACTTCGATGCGGCCTTCTTCCTCGTCAAGAACGACGCGGCTGACCGTTGCGGGCTGCAGCGCGTTGACGATGAAGGTCGCGGTGTCCTCGCTCCACGGGATGATGTCGATCTTTTCGCCCTGCAGTTCCTGCACGACGGCCTGAACGCGGCTGCCCTTCATGCCGACGCAGGCGCCGACGGGATCGATGGAGCTGTCATGGCTGATCACGCCGATCTTGGCGCGCGAGCCCGGATCGCGGGCGGCAGCCTTGATCTCGATGATGCCGTCGTAGATTTCGGGCACTTCCTGCGCGAAGAGTTTCTTCATGAACTCGGGATGCGCGCGGCTGAGGAAGATCTGCGGGCCGCGGTTCGAACGCTCGACCTTGCTGATCCATGCGCGGACGCGTTCGCCGACGCGCGCGACTTCGCGCGGGATCTGCTGGTCGCGGCGGATGATGCCTTCGGCGCGGCCGAGGTTCACGATCACGTGACCGAATTCGACCGACTTGATCACGCCGGTGATGATCTCGCCGGCGCGGTCCTTGAATTCCTCGTACTGGCGCTCGCGCTCTGCATCGCGGACCTTCTGGAAGATGACCTGCTTGGCCGACTGCGCGTCGATGCGGCCAAGATCGACCGGGGGTAACGGATCGACGATGTAGTCGCCAACGACTGCGCCGGACTGCAGCTTCTGCGCCTGCTCAACGCTAACCTGCTTGAAGTAGTCCTCGACCTCCTCGACCACTTCGACGACGCGCCACAGGCGAAGGTCGCCGGTATTCGGGTCAAGCTTGGCGCGGATGTCGTTTTCCGCGCCGTAACGGTTGCGGGCGGACTTCTGGATCGCCTCTTCCATCGCCTCGATGACGATCGACTTGTCGATCATCTTCTCGTTCGCCACCGAGTTGGCGATGGCGAGCAGTTCGGCGCGATTTGCGGAAATCGGGCTGGCCATTATCAGTCTTCCTGTTCCTGAAGATCGTCTTCGGTTTCAATAATTTCGTCTGCGCCGGTCGTGTCGAGCGGGACAGTGGCCTTGATCAGCTTGTCGGTCAGGACAAGCTTGGCCGAATGGATGGTGCCAAGCGGGATTTCAACCCGCCCGTTCTTGCGGTCGTCAATGGCGACGTTCTCGCCCTCGATGCCGATCAGGTCGCCATGGAATGTGCGGCGGTTGCCCGTCGGCGCTACGGCGTCCTTGGCGATATTGATGCGCGCCTCGTGCCCGGCCCAGTTGGCGAAGTCCTTGGCGCGGGTCAGCGGACGGTCGATGCCCGGGCTGCTGACTTCAAGGCGGTAGGCTCCCTCGATCAGGTCGTCGCCAGCCTCTTCCTTCGCGTCCAGCGCATCGGAGATCTTGCGCGAAAGCGCCATGCACTGTTCGATCACCAGCTGGCCCGTCTCCGGGTTCTCGGCCATTACCTGCAGCGTGCGTTCGTCATCCTGACCGAACAGCTTCACGCGCACGAGGTCGAAGCCCAAAGCGGTTGCTTCGGCCTCGATCAGTTCGGTCGCGCGGGCGATATCGGTCATTCCAGCTCCAAGATTCCGGTCCGGACTGCACATGCGGGAAATCGTGCCGGGGCGTGTCCGCTCCGGCCCGGCCTTGCTTGCGACAATGTCGGGATGAGTCGCCAAGTAGGCGCTTTGCACGCGATTTGCAAGTACGCGTGAGGGCGCTTCAGCGACCGAGCACGACCTCGCCACCAGGGCCATGGAATATGCGGGTTTGCGGAGCGGGCGCGGTCACGCTTGCGGTTTGCCCGATAGTCCTGGCGAGGTTTTCCGCAACTTTGCGTGCCGGCGCATCGCACCCTTGCGCGAACGGTTCGCGGCGCGCCTTGCCACCGTGACCCATCCCGTCGTTCCAGGCCAGCCACTGGTAATAGGTGCAGCCGATGCGCGCCGTCACCTGTTCGAACCCGATGACGATGGCGGCATCGTCCACCGGCTGTCCAGCAACACTCACGATCCGCCATTCGCCCCACGTCGTGCGAGGATCGACCGATGTATATTCCATCGGATTGGTCACTGTTTCCGGCAGACGCTTTGCCACCAGATCGCCTTCGGGTGCGGCGATGGTCAACCGGTCGCCATCGATGGCGAATGATCGCCCCCCCGACATCAGGTCCGGCGCCGACATCTCCAGCGGCGAGAGTCCCCGTGCGCACATCGCCGTCGGCATCCGGTTTTCCGGCAAGCCGGGATAGGATCGTTCCAGCCGCACGAAATCGATCTTGCCGCCATCGGTGCTGAAATCGCCTGTGCTCCAGACACATTGCGACTGCGTCTGCCACCAATCGTCGCCGAAAAGCAGGATCATGCGTTGGCCATGCGGGGTTTCGCCCCCTGCTTCGATCACCTGCCATTGGCCGAAAAGGTCGCGCTGCGGATCATCGGCGTCCGTCGCTGCAGCGCTCGTCACGCCCGATTGCGCCGCTTCAGGCCCGGTTGTCGTAGTGCCGCCACAGGCCGCAAGGATGGCTAGTGAAAGGGCGGAAACGATTTGGCGCGCGGTCATTCCTGAAACCCTAGAGCGTGAAACTGAACCCGCGATGTCGCTCAGCTAGCCGAGATCTCGTGCTTCTTCATGCAATGGCGCAGCTGGTCGTAGGAAAGTCCCAGCGCCTCGGCCGTCTTGCGCTGGTTCCAGCGGTTGCGTTCCAGTGCATGGGTCACGATCGCCTTTTCGTGCCCGTCCACCGCCGCGCGCAGGTCTGTCACCGCGGCGAAGTCGAACGCGGCTTTCAAGGGGCGGGCTGGCGCGGCGACTGGCGCGGCATCGGGCCTGGCAGCAGGTTTCGGCGCCCACGGGCTATCGAAGGGATCGAACACCACATCGCCGATCGGCAAGTCCCACATGTCCCAGCGATAGACCGCGCGTTCGACCACGTTGCGCAGTTCCCGCACGTTGCCGGGCCAGTCGTGCGCCTCCAGCGCGTCCATGACCTCGTCCGAAAATCCGGGCCATTCCTCCCAGCGAAGCTCTGCAGCCATGCGGCGGGCGAAGAAATCGGCCAGCACCAGCACGTCGCCATCGCGGGCGCGCAGCGGCGGGAGCGTGATGACCTCGAACGACAACCGGTCCAGCAGGTCGGCACGGAACCGCCCTTGTTCGGCCAGCGATGGCAGATCCTCGTTCGTGGCCGCCACGATGCGCACGTCCACCCGCCGGGGGCGGCTGGCTCCGATACGGGTGACTTCGCCATATTCCACCGCGCGCAGCAGCCGTTCCTGCGCGGCCATCGACAGGTTGCCCAGTTCGTCTAGGAACAGGGTGCCGCCATCGGCTTCCTCAAACCGTCCCTCACGCGCTTTCATCGCGCCGGTGAAGGCGCCCGCTTCATGGCCGAACAGTTCCGCCTCGATCAGCGTTTCGGGAAGCGCGGCGCAGTTCATGATGACCAGCGGTTCGCCCCAACGGTCGGACAGGCGGTGCAGTCGCTCCGCAATCAGTTCCTTGCCGGTCCCGCGCTCTCCGATGACAAGCACGGGGCGCGACAGGGCGGCGGCGCGGCTCGCACGCTCCACCGCGTCGAGGATCGACTGCGACTGGCCGACGAACTGGTTCTCGCGCTCCATGCCCAATAGTTAGTGCATTTTCCCAAGAGGTGGCAATATTTTTCAGAATGTCGCGAGCAGCGATGTGTCATAAGGCGTTGTTTTAAATAAATTATATGGAATTGGCACGCCCCTTGCTGAATACCTTGTGAACCCGCATTGGAGGAAGGGACCCATGTTCGAACGCCTGACAAAGCAAAGCCCGCTGGCATGGTCATCGATGGCCAGCCTTGCAGCGATGCTGGCGCTCAACGTCTTCGCGCTCAGCCAGCAGCTTCACGAGGCTCCGCGCTTTGCCGCTCCCGCCATGATCATCGAGGGTAGCCTCGCATGACCGATCCGTTCGATCTCGAACCCGAACGGGACGAGGCACGGCGCCGCAGCGCCCGTGTCGTCCAGCGGGACGATGCGGCCTCCCCCCGCATCGATGACGAGGTCGCCCGCCTGCGCGGCGGAAACGCCGGTGGCGAAACGGGCGGTTCACCCCGTCAGCCCCGGTCACAGACCCGCAACACCAAGGATATC
The DNA here is from genome assembly GCF_001634625.1 of Croceicoccus bisphenolivorans. GTDB lineage: Bacteria > Pseudomonadota > Alphaproteobacteria > Sphingomonadales > Sphingomonadaceae > Croceicoccus > Croceicoccus bisphenolivorans. Next base: position 21,058 of record NZ_LRSE01000020.1, read on the forward strand.
ACCCAGTATGGAGCGCCATTGATGGGCATCTTTTCCCGCACCCGCGACATCATCGCCGCCAATTTCGCCGACCTGATCGACAAGGCGGACGACCCGCACAAGATGATCCGCATGATCATCGTCGAGATGGAGGAAACCCTTGTCGAGGTCCGCGCCAGCGCCGCCCGCACCATCGCCGACCAGAAGGAAATGCAGCGCCACCAGATGCGTCTGGAAAAGCTGCAGTCCGACTGGGGCGAAAAGGCGGAACTCGCGCTGTCGAAAGACCGCGAGGATCTTGCCCGCGGCGCGCTTGTCGAAAAGCGCAAGGCCGGCGATCTTGCGGTGAAGCTGAAGGCCGAGATCGACATGCTCGACGAAAGCCTGCGCTCCTACGAGGAGGATATCTCCAAGCTGCAGGCCCGCCTTCGCGAAGCGCGCAGCCGGCAGGGCCAGATCGCGGCCCGCCTCGAAAGCGCGGAAAACCGCTACAAGCTGCGCTCGCTGCTGACCACCGAACGCGTGGACGAGGCAATGGCCCGGTTCGACCAGCTGGAACGCCGCGCCGATTATGCGGAAGGGCGGGCCGAGGCGATCAGCCTGCGCACTGCCAAGGGCGAGATGAGCCTTGCCGAACAGATCGATGCTCTCAACATCGACGACACCGTCGATGCAGAGCTGGAAGAAATGAAGCGCGCCCTGAAGGGCGGCACGAAGGAGGACTGAGCCGTGGATCTCGATCTTGTCATCGTCATGGGCGCGCTGTTTGTCGCACTGCCATGGCTGATCCTTCACTATGTCACCAAGTGGAAGACCGCGCCCAAACTGACCGACGGCGACGAACAGATGCTGGAGGAACTCTACCAGCTGGCCCGCCGTCTCGACGAACGGATGGACACTGTGGAGCGGCTCGTCGCGGCCGACAGTCCGGATTTCGAAAAACCGCGCCTGATCGCGGACAACGCCGAAGACAATGCCGCGCTTGCAGAGATCGAGCGCAAGCTGAAGGAAAGGACAGCACGATGAACACGCCCCGCACCCGGTTTTATCGCAACAAGGCGGAAGGCAAGTTCTGGGGCGTGTGCTCCGGCATTGCGGACTATACCGGCGTTGATGTCGTCTGGGTCCGTGTCGGCTTCGTCGTCGCCACGCTGATGCTTGGCTGGCCGTTCTTCGCCTATCTTGCGATCGGGATGTTCGCCCCAGCAAAGCCCGCCGCTCTCTATTCCGACAAGCAGGAGGAGAAGTTCTGGCAGGGCGTACGCCAGTCTCCGGCACGCTCGGCCCGCGAAGTCCGCTCGCGCTTCAAGGACATCGACCGCCGCCTCGCCCGAGTGGAGGAACACTACGTCAGCGAGAACCGCGCGCTTTCGCAGGAAATCGAAAGCCTGCGCTGAGGAAATCCAAGGGGACTGTTGTTATGGAAGCCGGAACTCTCGCGCTGCTGATCCCGCTTGCACCATTCCTGCTGGTGGCTTTCATCTTCTGGACCAAGCACCAGGGCAAGATGGCCGAACTGCAGGCAAAAGCCACTGCCGAAAAGGCCGCGCAATATGCGCAGCATACGAGTCGGCTGGAAGAGCGGGTTCGCGTGCTTGAACGCATCGTCACCGATCGCGGCTTCGACGTCGCGGCCCAGATCGAGGCACTGCGGCACGAGGATAGCGACAAGCGTCTGGCCGCGCCCGCCAGCGACACCGACAAGACCGTGAACTGAGGGGGACAAGATGAGCTTCTGGACCGCAATCGTCCTGATCGTGGCCATCGTATTTGCCACGCAATTCTTTCGCGAAAGGCGCAATGCCACGCTGGGTCATGCCTCTGACGAGGATGGCAATCCGGTCGGCTCGCATCTGCGCGAACGCGAACTGGAAGCCGAGATCGCGGAACTGAAAGAACGCATCAAGGTGCTCGAACGCATCGCCTATGACGATCGCAAGCGGCTCGGTCTCGCCGACGAGATCGAGAGCCTGCGCGACTGACGCCTGACGGCTGAAAGGGGAACGCATGATGGCCTACGAAACGCTGACCGTCGCGATAGCCGCCCTTGCCGCGGTGAGTGTCGTGACGCTGGCTGCCCTGCGCGGCTGGCAGGGATGGCTGGCGCTGAAGCTGCGCGAACTGGATCGCCGCGCTTCGCCCGACCGCGCGCCGACTGCCGATGGCGAGGCGACACCAGCCGCCCGGATCGAGCTTGCCGACCTGAAAGAGCGCGTCCGTCAACTGGAAGCAATTGCCGCAGGGGTCGACCTCTAGGGATTGATCGCAGGCCCAGCCACCGCTAGCGCCCTCGCCCATGCGAACCATCGACGACATTGCCGAAGAATACGAATTCCTCGACGGGGACGAACGCTATCGCCTGCTGATCGAGCTGGGCCGCGAGCTTGATCCCATGCCCGACGCGCTGAAGACGGAGGCGACGCAGGTGAAGGGATGCTCCGCTTCCGTCTGGGTTTACCCGACGCACAGCGGGGACCAGCTCCACTTCCTTGCCGACAGCAATGCCGCGATCACCAAGGGGATCGTCGCACTGGTGGTTTCGGCCGTGCAGGACAAACCTGCCGCGCAAGTGGCCGAAACCGACATTGCCGCGCTGCTCGAACCCTTCGACTTGCGCAACCAGCTATCTTCCAACCGCACCCAGGGCGTGCCCAACATGATCGCCCTCATCCGCGAAACGGCGGCGCGAATCGCCTCTGGCGAAGGCTGAGGCACGACGGGCCGAGCCTGCGACGGGAAGAATAGTGCGCGAACAGCGGGACTCGGCGCACAAATCGTGCTAAGAGATTCGCGGCGCGCGAACGCACAACCAGCATCAAAGCCATAATAACGGCGCTCAGCCCATGAGGGGCGAACGTTCGTGCCCATGATTGCCGAAGGAGAGCGGCACCATGGACGATTTCAACAGCCTGCTACGGCAGGAACAGGTTGAGCTTATCCGGGCGCAATGCGCACGGACCAGCGCCGACCGGTTGCTGCATCGCAGGGAAGCGATGACATTCGGAAAGATGATCGAGGCGCACGATTTTCCCTATCGTTCGCCCGATGCGGAAGGGCATCGCCTTTTCGATGCGCATTCCTACGACATGCTTGTCGAGGAGACCGCACACTGATCGCCGCGACGGCCGGCCGGGTCTGTTTCAGCCCTGTTCGGCCGCGCGGCTTTTCCGCAACTTGGCTTCGCCCAGCCGCTTCTGCCGCATAAGCTCCTGCTTCAGCCTGTCGGGATGGCGGGCAATCACGAAACCGAAACTAACCCCGCCCTCCTTGCCATGCGTGGCATGGTGGAGGTTGTGCGCCTGAACCAGCCGCTTCAGGTAACCCTTGCGCGGGACATAGCGGAACCACCGCTGGTGAACGAGGCCGTCGTGAACCAGCGTATAGATGATCCCGTAAAGCAGAATGCCCAGCCCGATCCAAGTCGCCGGTTCCCACGCGCCCGCCTCCATCACGAGCGGGCTGCCAAGAGCGAACATGGAAATACTCATCGCCGCGCCGACCAGGGCGTAGAGATCGTTCAATTCGAAGAAACCGTCATGTCGCTGATGGTGATCGCGGTGCCAGCCCCAGCCGAAACCGTGCATGATGTACTTGTGCGACGCCCAGGCCACACCTTCCATTGCCGCCGCGCTGGCCAGTACGATCAGGATTTTTTCGGTAACGAACATGTCCCGTTACTACGCAGCATTGGCATTCCATGCAAACCTGCGTGTCCAACTTGCAATTCGCCCGTAACGGGCGCAAATGCCCGCTCATTATGGCAAGCAAGGCACGCACACTCTACGAAAAGATCTGGGATGCCCACGTCGTCGAACAGCGCGATGATGGCACCTGCCTGATCTATATCGACCGCCACCTCGTCCACGAGGTTACCAGCCCGCAGGCATTCGAAAGCTTGCGCAGCGCCGGACGCAAGGTGCGTCGCCCCGACCTGACCCTTGCGGTGCCGGATCACAACCTGCCGACCACTGCGCGGCGTGACGAGACGGGCAACCGCATCCCGATCCTCGATCCGCAAAGCGCGCAGCAACTGGAAGCGCTGGAAAGAAACGCGCCCGACTTTGGCATCCGCTACATCGGCGATGCCGATCTGGAACAGGGCATCGTCCACGTCGTCGGCCCGGAACAGGGTTTCTCGCTGCCGGGCGCAACAATCGTCTGCGGCGATTCGCACACGGCGGCCCACGGCGGCCTCGGCGCTCTGGCATTCGGCATCGGCACCAGCGAAGTCGAACACGTGCTCGCCACGCAGACACTGCTGCTCAAGCAGTCGAAAACGATGGAAGTGCGCGTCGAAGGAACGCTCGGCGCGGGCGTGACGCCCAAGGACGTCGTGCTCCACGTCATCGGCCTGATCGGCACGGCTGGCGGTACCGGCCATGTCATCGAGTTCTGCGGCAACGTGTTCGAGGAAATGAGCGTCGAGGGCCGCATCACGGTATGCAACATGGCGATCGAAGGCGGCGCGCGCGCCGGCCTCGTCGCGCCGGACGACAAGACTTTCGAATACGTGAAAGGCCGTCCGATGGCACCGAAGGGTGCCGACTGGGACAAGGCGCTGTCATGGTGGAAGACGCTGCCGACCGACACCGGCGCGACGTTCGACAAGTCGGTGCACATCGATGCCGCCGACATCCAGCCGACCGTGACATGGGGCACCAGCCCGGAAGATACCGTCGCGATCGGCGGGGTCGTGCCCGATCCGTCCAGCTTTGCCGATCCATCGAAGCAGAAGGCGGCTCAGGCCAGTCTCGACTACATGGGCCTGACGCCCGGCACGAAAATGGCCGACATCCCGGTAGAGAACGTGTTCATCGGTTCGTGCACCAACAGCCGGATCGAGGATCTGCGCGCCGCGGCCGAAGTGCTGCGCGGCCGTCACAAGGCCGATAACGTCAAGTGGGCCATCGTCGTCCCCGGTTCCGGCCTCGTGAAGAAGCAGGCCGAGGCGGAAGGCCTCGACAAGGTATTCACCGATGCAGGGCTGGAATGGCGCGAGCCGGGCTGTTCGGCATGTCTGGGCATGAATCCGGACAAGGTTCCGGCTGGCGAACGCTGCGCATCGACCAGCAACCGCAATTTCGTCGGGCGACAGGGCCCGGGTTCACGAACCCACCTCGTCAGCCCCGCGATGGCCGCGGCTGCCGCAGTGACGGGCCACCTTACCGACGTTCGCGAGCTGTGATGTGAAAGGGCGCTGCGCCTGCGGACAAGTTCATGTTTCGCTGGCGCGCAGGCCCGATTACGTCAATTTCTGCAATTGCAACCTTTGCCGACCGATTGGCGGCGGCTGGGGCTATTTCGCAAGCGCTGAAGTCGAGATCACCGGCGAGACCGCCGAGTTTGGCCGCACCGATATCGAGCGGTGGCTGACCACCCATTTCTGCCCCGGTTGCGGTGCGGCTATCGCGTGGACGCCATACGGCCCGAACGACCAGGACCGGATGGGCGTCAACATGCGCCTGTTTCCGCTGGCCGAACTGGAAGGTATCCCGGCCGTCTGGTCGAACGGCCTGGCGATGAGTGACGACGATCCGGATGGCCCGATCGAACGGACAGGCCACGGCACGATGGGCGACGGCAAGGCGTTCTGACGCGCAAATCCTCATTCCCGCCGGTCGTGCGCACCGATACCCGCCTGCTCCTGCTCGGCAGCCTGCCGGGCGAGGCCTCGCTTCGCGCCGAACGCTATTACGCCCACCCGCAGAACCGGTTCTGGCACCTTGTCGGCGCCGTGATCGAAACGGACTTGCCCGCCATGGACTACGATGATCGCATCACGGCCTTGCTCGATCACGGGATCGGCTTGTGGGACGTAGTGAAGAGCGGACGGCGCAAGGGTAGCCTCGATGCCGACTTGCGCGAGGTTGAAGGCAATGCCCTTGGCGAGCTGGTGAACGGCCTTCCTGCACTTGCCGCAATCGGCTTCAACGGCGGCACATCCGCACGGATCGGCAGGCGGTTGCTGGGGCGTGAAACAGGGCTCTCACTGGTCGACCTGCCCTCCAGCAGCCCGGCCCATGCGGCAATGAGCCTTGCGGAAAAGACCGTTCGGTGGCTTGCACTCAGGCCATTTCTGACCGAGCGCAAAGACAGCGACGATGTAAGTCCGCATGGCAGCATGCACGAACCAGACGACGAACCTGCGTGAGGGAAGAACAGTGAGCGACGAAAAGGACTGGACCGGCAAGGCAGCAATGGCCGGGGCCGCAATCGGATCGGCGGCACTGGCCGCAGCCCTTCTCTATACCTCGCGCCGCAAAGAACGCGCGCAGAAGAAGAAGGCGGCCAAGGCAGCCCTGATCGACTCGCCGGAAACCGACTGATCCGGCATTTTTCGCGTCGATTCCCGTTGAGACGCAGGCGCGCTTGATCTAGGCGACTGGTCATGGAACCGATCCGCGACATCGCAGGCCGCGCCATCCCGTTTGGCGCAAAGAACGTCGATACCGACGTCATCATCCCCGCCCACTGGCTGAAGACCATTACCCGCGATGGCCTTGGCAAGGGTGCGTTCGAAACGATCCGCAAGGATCCGGACAACATTTTCGATTCGGAACGCTATGCCGGCGCACCGATCCTCATCGCGGGCGACAACTTCGGTTGCGGCTCCAGCCGCGAACACGCCGCCTGGGCCCTGCTCGACATGGGTGTGAAGGCTGTGATCGCGCCGAGCTTTTCGGACATCTTTTCGGGCAATGCCTTCAAGAACGGCATCCTGACCGTCGTCCTGCCGCAGGAACAGGTCGACCGCCTGCTCGAAGTCGCGACAGAGCATGACATCGCGATCGACCTTGAAAGCCAGACGGTCACCACCCCGTTTCAGGATCGTTTCACGTTTGAAATCGACCCGTTCCGCAAGCACTGCCTGATCGAAGGGCTTGACGAGATCGGCCTGACGATGGCCCGTGACGAAGCGATTGCAGCCTACGAAGGCCGCGCCAACAGTGAATTGTCGTTCCTTTCGGGTCGCAATGCGGCCTGATTTCTCACGAAGGGGAAAATAATGACCGATTTCAACGATCGCGAACGCGCCGAGGAAGCCAAGTTCGCCCTTGACGAAGAAACGCTGTTCCGCATCACCGCGCGGCGCAACCGTCTTGTCGGCGAATGGGCTGCTGCCAAGATGGGCCTTACCGAAGCGGAGACCGAAGCCTATCGCAAGGCTGTCGTGCAAGCCGATTTCGAAGAAGCCGGCGAAGAAGACGTGATCCGCAAGCTGCTGGGCGACATGACCGCAGCCGGCATCGACATCGACGATGCGACGGTCCGTGCAGCGCTCGACGAAAAGATGGTCGAGGCACGCCGCCAGCTCATGGGCGAGGCGTAAGAAATTCCGACACCCTGCCGGTTGCGCAAGGGTGTCCGACGCACTGACGGAGAAAATCGATGGCAATGCAGGCTGACAAGATCGAGGCGATGATCCGCGCCGCTTTGCCCGATGCCGAAGTGACGATCACCGACCTTGCGGGCGACGGCGATCACTATGCGGCACACGTCGTGTCCGCCAGTTTTGCCGGAAAAACCCGCATCGCCCAGCACAAGGCGGTCTATGCCGCGCTGGGCGGGCGCATGGGCGGGGAACTTCACGCCTTGCAACTGACCACTGCGGTTCCCAACTGAACGCAGTAAGACAAATACCGGGAAGACACCGCATGGCCGACGTTAACGAACGCATCTCCGACATCATCAACAGCAACGATGTCGTGCTGTTCATGAAGGGCACACCGCTCTTCCCGCAGTGCGGCTTCTCCAGTCGGGCCGTTGCCATCCTCGACCACCTGGGCGTCGGCTTCGAATCCGTCGACGTGCTGCAGGACATGGAAATCCGCCAGGGCATCAAGACCTATTCGGACTGGCCCACGATCCCGCAACTTTATGTAAAGGGCGAGATGGTCGGCGGCAGCGACATCATGATGGAAATGTTCGAAGCAGGAGAGCTGCAGCAGCTCATGGCCGAAAAGCAGGTCGCCCGAGCCGGATGACGCTGGCTTTCGACCAGTCCCGCTTGCCATTCGGCGGGGCTGTCGGAGACCAGGACGACAGCCCCGCGATCGGGCATGGTTTATCGGGTGGTACAATTAACAAAGCACAAAGTGTGCCAGCTTTGGGAAAAGAACGCTTTCTCAGCTTTCTAGCTCACGCCTCTGGGCGGAGCAGTTTGCGTGTTGTAAAATTTCCCGACGGTCATGCCGATGTCTGAAACCACGGATGGAACCGGACAGCAGCCTGCGGCAACCCACCCCGCCGCCAGCCTGATCGTGTTTCGTAACGGCCCTTCCGGCCCCGAACTCCTGATGATACGCCGCTCCGACCAGCTCGCTTTCGGCGCTGGAGCGACAGTGTTTCCGGGCGGGCGCGTCGATCCGGACGATGTAACGCTGGCGCGCACTCTGTCCGGCGATCCGGACTGGAATGCAGCGCGCATTGCCTGCGTCCGTGAAACGCTGGAAGAAACCGGGCTGTTCGTCGGAGTGACGGGATATGTCGATCCGGCGATCGCCGGCGCCGCGCGCGCATCTCTGGCGAAGGGAACATCGCTTGGCGCGGTTCTGGACGAACATGGCCTTGCTCTGGATGTTGAAGATTTCGTGCCGTTTGCCCGTTGGCACCCGCCAAGCGGGGTGAATCGGCGTTTCGACACGCGCTTCCTGATCGCCGACATCGGCACCGGTGCGGTGACTCTTTCCGCAGATGGCACAGAAACCAGCAGCCAGTTCTGGGCCACGGCAGCCGATCTGCTGAGCATGGGCAGCCGGGATGAGATTCGGCTCATGTTCCCGACCAGGGCGAACCTGATCCGGCTGGATCGCCTCGGCGACTTCTCTGCCGCACGTGCCGACAGCGAATTACAGGACGTGAGCCCCGTCAGCGCCTTCGTAGAGGAACGCGACGGAGAGCGCTGGCTTTGCGTGGAACCGGGGCACGGCTACGACGGCATCGGCCAGCCGCTGGTCAGCGCCATTCGCGGCGAGACTCAGCAATAACGATAAAAAAAGCGCGGAGACCTTGGATAAAGTCTCCGCGCCCAGGATGTTTCGCGACCCTCTCCCTCAAGCGGGCCGCGACCGTTGTTGTGTTCTACCCGATCTCAGCCGGCGCGGCCAAGACGGTGGAGTAGATTCGCGTAGCGCGTTGCTTCGGCCGGGTCTTCGCAGGTCCGGGCGTAGTGAGCAACGGCTGTCTTCAACATCGGGAAGTCCGCGTTGCTGAAGATCGCGCGGGGGCGCTCGGTGCGGGCCTGGTCTTCGGTGCTCATTGCATTTGCTCCTTCGATCTCGCCGCCCTCGAGCGGCCTTTCAGTTCTGTGCTCTCATATTCAGTCCGGTTCGCTGCCTTATGCCGCAGCGAACTGGTTCATCGTGTTGTCCTTGCCGCCGGCCTTGAGGGCCGCTTCACCGGCAAAGTATTCCTTGTGGTCGTCGCCGATGTCGGATCCGGCCATATTCTGGTGCTTCACGCAAGCGATACCTTGACGGATTTCCTCGCGCTGGACGTTGAGGACGTAGCCGAGCATGCCCTCTTCACCGAAGTAGCGCTTGGCGAGGTTGTCCGTGCTCAGCGCAGCCGTGTGGTACGTCGGCAGCGTGATGAGGTGGTGGAAGATGCCGGCCTGTGCCGCCGCGTCCTTCTGGAAGGTGCGGATGCGCTCGTCGGCTTCGGCAGCGAGGTCGCTACCATCGTAATCCACGCTCATCAGCTTGGCACGGTCGTAACCCGACACGTCCTTGCCTTCCGCGGCCCAGGCATCGAAGACCTGCTGGCGGAAATTCAGCGTCCAGTTGAAGCTGGGCGAGTTGTTGTAGACCAGCTTGGCATTCGGAATGACTTCGCGGATGCGGTTCACCATTCCGCCAATCTGGCCAATGTGCGGCTTTTCGGTTTCGATCCAGAGCAGGTCTGCGCCCGCCTGAAGCGAAGTGATGCCATCAAGCACACAGCGGTCCTCGCCCGTTCCGGAACGGAACTGGTAGAGGTTCGAAGGCAGGCGCTTGGGACGAAGCAGCTTGCCGTCGCGGCTGATCAGCACGTCGCCGTTGCCGAGATTGCCGGCATCGACTTCGTCGCAGTCGAGGAACGAGTTGTACTGGTCGCCCAGGTCGCCCGGTTCCTTGGTGAACGCGATCTGTTTCGTCAGGCCAGCGCCCAGCGAGTCGGTACGGGCAACGATAATGCCGTCATCCACGCCGAGTTCGAGGAAGGCGTAACGCAGCGCACGGATCTTCTGGTGGAAGTCCTCATGCGGAACGGTAACCTTGCCGTCCTGGTGGCCGCACTGCTTTTCGTCAGAGACCTGGTTCTCGATCTGCAGGGCACAGGCACCGGCTTCGATCATCTGCTTGGCCAGCAGGTAGGTCGCTTCCGGGTTGCCGAAACCTGCGTCGATGTCCGCGATGATCGGAACGACGTGGGTTTCGTAGTTGTCGATCGCGGTCTCGATGCGCTTCGCCTCGATCTCGTCACCACGCTCACGCGCTGCGTCGAGGTCGCGGAACATCATGCCGAGTTCACGGGCGTCGGCCTGCTTGAGGAAGGTGTAGAGTTCCTCGATCAGGGCCGGAACGCTGGTCTTCTCGTGCATCGACTGGTCGGGCAGCGGGCCGAATTCGGAGCGCAGCGCGGCAACCATCCAGCCAGAGAGGTAGAGGTACTTCTGACGAGTCGTGCCGAAATGCTTCTTGATGGAGATCATCTTCTGCTGACCGATGAACCCGTGCCAGCAGCCGAGCGACTGGGTGTAGTTCGCCGGGTCCGCATCATAGGCTGCCATATCCTGCCGCATGATCTTCGCGGTGTACTTCGCGATGTCGAGGCCGGTGTTGAAGCGGTTCTGCAGCTTCATGCGAGCGGCGCTTTCCGCGTCGATGGCGTTCCACGGAGCGCCGTTGGCTTCGATCGTGTCCTTCAGGGACGCGATGGTCTGCTGGTAGGTCATTGTCGTATCCCTCGCGATTCGGTGTTGAGTGAACTGATGCACTTCCAATGACCTGATTTGCTGCACCGCGGAATGTGCTTCGATGTCGCATTGTCAAACTTTACAAATTTTCTCTGTAATGTTGTAATGATGTCGACTCACTCATCATGCTGGGGAGCGGCAGGCATGGCGCGCAAAGCATTGTTCATCGGTCCGCGGCTGAAACGCGTCAGGCGTGATCTTGGTCTGACCCAGGCAAACATGGCTGCAGATCTGGAAATTTCGCCCAGTTACGTGGCACTTATGGAACGGAACCAGCGTCCCATTACCGCCGACCTGCTGCTCCGGTTGGCCAGCACCTACAAGATCGATATTGCCAGCTTGGCCGATGATGACAGCGAGGATCTGGCCAAGCGGCTGCAGGCAACGCTCAAGCAACCGATCTTTGCAGACATCGATCTTCCGGCCCTGGACAGTGCCGACATCGCCACCAGCTACCCCGGTTTTGCAGAGGCACTGCTGCGTCTGCACACTGCCTTTACCGAAGAACAGATGGCCCACGCCCAAAGGCGCGAGATGGCATCGACTGGCGATCCATCCGTGACTCACGACCCTGTCGGCGAGGCGCGCGCATTCCTCGCAGCCCGGCGAAACTGTTTTCCCGCGCTGGACGATCACGCAAACGAAGTGGCGCAGGAACTGGCCGCAGACCGACCACGCGAGGAATCGGTATGGACCGATGCCCTCGTCAATCGGCTCGTCCGCAAGCACGGACAGAAGGTGCGTTTTACCGACCCGGAACTGATCCTGGGATCGCTGCGCTGGCACGATCGCCATCGCGAACAGGTGCTGATCTCCAACCGGCTCGATCATCCGGGCAGGCGCTTTCAACTCGCTTTCCAGATCGGTTTGCTGGAGAGCCGGGAAGTCATTACTTCCCAGCTCGTCGACGGCCGCTTTTCAGGAGAGAACGCGCGTCGTCTCGCCAGCCGGGCGCTGACCGGGTATTGGGCGGCCGCGCTGCTGATGCCCTATCGCCCATTCCTGCGCGCCGCACGACACGCAAGGCACGATCTGGAAACATTGTCGCGCCGCTTCGCTGCCAGTTTCGAACAAGTTGCGCACCGGCTCACCACACTTGGAAGGCCGGGCGAGGAAGGTGTGCCGTTCTTCTTCTTGCGCATCGACCGCGCTGGCAACGTGTCCAAGCGTCTTGACGGGGCGGGCTTCCCCTTTGCCCGAACCGGGGGGTCTTGCCCGCTATGGCATGTCCATTCCGCGTTCGAAGCGCCCGGACATATACTGCCGCAATGGCTGGAACTTCCGGAAGGAGAACGCTTCCTGTCGATTGCTCGCACAGTCGAAGCCGGCGGCGGTTCCTGGGACAGCCCACGGGCGACACGTTCGGTCGCTCTTGCCTGTGCAGCGGAACATGCTGGGCACGTGATCTATGGCGATGACCTTGCACAAGAGAAGGCGACACCTATCGGTGTCGCCTGTCGCCTTTGTCACCGTCCGCACTGCATTGCACGGTCCGCTCCCCCCATCGGGCGCGAAATGCGGCCCGACGATAATCGGGATACCGGAGTGCCGTTTGCCTTTGCCAGCGACTGAAGCGCTCGAAATGCTTTAACCTTCGACCTGCGGCACGGTCTCCTTCCGGCGACGAAACAGCTTGCCCCGTTCGCTGTAAAGAATGAGCAGCAGCCCCATGAGCGAGAGGCTAAACAACGCAAGACCGAGCGGTCCGGCCGTACCGTCATAGGCCGCTCCGATAACTGCACCCAACAATGCGCCGCCACCAACACGCACTGTGGTCTGAAACGAAGAGGCCGAACCGGCGAAATGCCGAAACGGTTGCAAAGCGATCGAGCTGAAGTTCGAACCGAGGAACCCGATCAGCGCTAGGTTGATCGTCATGAGAGGGGCGAAGATATAGAAATTGTCCGGCGCCAAGGTCGCTGCCACCAACTGCGCGGCCCCCGTCAACACAAAGATCAACAGCGCAGTATGGCTTACCCGGCGTGCACCGAAGCGTTCAACGATGCGCGAATTGACGAAACTGGCCATCGCCATGAACAACGCCATTGCCCCGAAGACATAAGCGAAATTTTCGCCCAGCCCGAAATGTTCGCCAACCAACTGCTCTGCACAATTGATATAACCGTACAAGCCGGCGAAAACGAGCGTGGCGCCATAAATGTATCCGAATGCGTCTCGGTTGGTCATCACGAGCCGCAGGTTGTTTAAGATAAGGCGCGGATCGAGCGGCTGCTTCTGATGCTGAGCCAGCGTTTCCGGCAAGCGGAACAGAACCCACAGAAACATCACGACGCCCGTGACGAACATCAATCCGAAGATCGATCGCCACCCGGCGACCAACAGGATCATCTGCCCAATCGTCGGCGCAACGACGGGGACGACCATGAACACCACCGCGATCATCGAGACGACACGCGCCATCGCGTCACCTTCGAACCTGTCGCGCACAATGGCGTTGGCCACGACACTGCCGGCCGAAGCAACCATGCCGTTGGCAAACCGCAGCATCAGCAACGCATTAAAATCATTGATGACCATGCAACCGAAATCGAAGAGGCAGTAAGTTCCGATACCGGCGAGCACGACCGGCTTTCTGCCGAACCTGTCGGCAAGGAACCCGAAAACCAACGCGCCCGCCCCCATTCCCATGAGGTAGGTTCCGACCACCAATTGTCGATCATTCTCATTCGTGACATTGAGTTCGGCGGCTATATCGCCAAGCGCGGGAAGCATGGCGTCAATACCAAGTGCCTGTAGCGCCATGATGAACGCCAGCATCACCGTGAATTCGGTGCGACTCAATCGTGAAGGGGGTTTCGGGAGCCGGATCATCTCGAGCCCGCAATGCGCGCTATGCTGCAGCAGCACAACATGAAAATGCTCATGCGCATGGCCGCCCATTTGCGCTAGAGTGCTCGTCGTGACCGTGGCTTCCCGACATGATGGCGATGAAATAGAGGCAGGCGGCCTGCGCAAGATCATCCATGTAGATATGGATGCGTTCTTCGCAAGCGTCGAACAGAGGGACGACCCGAGCTTGCGCGGAAAACCGGTGGCCGTTGGCGGTGTATCGGGCCGCGGCGTCGTGGCCGCAGCCAGTTATGAGGCGCGCAAATTTGGGGTGCGTTCGGCAATGCCTTCGGCAACGGCACGCAGGCTCTGCCCCGACCTCATATTTCGCAAATCGCGATTTGACGTCTATCGCGAGGTCTCTGCGCAAATCCGCGCTATCTTTCGGTCTTATACTCCTTTGGTCGAGCCGCTGTCCCTCGACGAAGCCTACCTCGATGTCACGTTCGATCTGCCCGGAATCGGGTCTGCCATCCTCATCGCCAAGGACATCCGGCGACGGATTCGGGACGAAACCCGGCTGACCGCAAGTGCCGGCGTCAGTTACAACAAGTTCCTCGCCAAGTTGGCATCGGACCAGAACAAACCCGACGGATTGTGTGTTATTCTACCGGGTGAAGGGGCGGCCTTCGTCGCCAACCTTCCTGTCCGGAGATTTCATGGAGTTGGCCCGAAGGGGGCGGAGAAGATGGTCAGGCTCGGCATCAAAACCGGTGCAGATCTGGCCGCGAAAGACCTGTCGTGGCTCCGCACCCATTTCGGCAGCTTTGCCGAGTATCTTTATCGCGCGGCGCGAGGTATCGACCTCAGGCAGGTTCGGACTGATCGGAGCCGCAAATCGCTTGGTGGCGA
>NZ_LRSE01000021.1 GCF_001634625.1 Croceicoccus bisphenolivorans
CGCAAGGTGGGACCGCGACAGCGCTTACCATTGGTCGCAATCCTCCGACCAGCAAAAGGGCATTGCCTTTCCAGTAGGGAACGACTCGGTGCCCTAGAACCGACACGGGGCATACGGCATTAACCCGATTGCGGCTGTGTCATAGGTTACAGTCCGTGTTTCAAATGGGACGGTTAACCAGATCTGCGGATCAAGAGGGAACTGCGCCCTCGTCCATGCGTTTCAATTACAGGCTTCGAATGTCTGACCAACACGGAGCCAGAGGAACGTGCAACCCTGACTGAACCGTTCCTCGGAGGGGGCGGTTCGCCCTCATGGACCGCCTTCCTCTCCTGACAGTCTGGATCGGCCGGGCACTATGTCCTTCGGCGTAAGAGTCTTCCTTTGGATCATCGCTTTGTTCTTCCTGATCGCCATGTTCACGATCGATCTTTAGCGACGGGACAGACTCTCGACGGGCGCGCCTGATAACTGTATTGTGGATGCAACACACCTAACGTCGTGAGACTGTGAGGATGCGCATGGACAGACCTAACGTGCCTATTGTGCCTAATGTGCCGGGGGTGCCACCCGCGTTTCTGGAAGATGATGTCAGCATCGATCCTGATTGGGATGTTGTAGACTGGTCGGATTTCCGGTGGCCGGTGGATGATCGGGGATAGGATAGATCGTCCGGTAAAACTCAGCGCAAACTGTTAGATATTGAACCCTTGCAGAGAACACGGGTGCGAAATAGCCGGACCAATCACTAACCGGGTGATCAAACAGGTTCCGGACATGTCGCTCGATCACAGGATGGCTGAAACTTACCGGTTCGACTGAATGGGCAAACGCAACACGTATGTCGTTCATCACATGCAGGGTATCGCGCTCTTCGCTCTCAATTATCCCCTCCTTGCAAGTAGCGCTGATCAAGTCCTCAGCGCCTCGCGGCACTTTCTTCAAAAGCGGCGCAAGCCGGATAGTCATCGCCTTTTCGATTAAAGCAAAGGCGGTAAGGGCAATGTAGCGATCCTTAGCGGCTGCATCGGTTGCTGGCTCATCGGGATTGGAAAGCAGTCTTCGCATTTCACTACCGACTGGCAGAGCGTTAATGAGCGCGTCCAAATCCTCAGCGCGCGGTAAGGGACGTGCCACTCTTTCCCCCTCGCTTGGCGGTGAAATTTCCGAGCTCGCCAAAATTACGTTGGATCAGTCGATCTCGACCATCTGCTCTTCAAGACCGACAATCTCGATTGCTGGCGGCTTCATGAAGGTACCGTCCAACTGGCCTAGACTGTCGCGCCCAATAAAGCCGTGGCCGACGATCTTGCAGGTACGACCATCAGCAAGCTTGCCAACAATGCCAACGTGCCCTTCTGTCTGCTTTCCGCTGTCGGGTGGGATGCTGTCTTTCATGAGCCAGGACAGCTCGTATGAAAGAACCTCCCGAAACTCCTCAGGCTCGTCATCGTCATCGAGATCGGCCCATTCATCCACCGGGAAGAATTTCGGTGTGCGCCCTTCCTCCATGTGCAGGTCTATGCCGCGTTCATTGTAAACTTGGCCGTGTACGCACACCGCTGAAATCGTCGCGTCGAATAATTCCCACCGCACAACCATCGACACCTCTTGCTGGTTGTCGTTCGAAGTTTGGCCGTTCGATTGATTTGCCATCGCTTATCCCCCTTCGTGCGAACGAAAGGTGCTGGACGCTGGAATCGGGGTCAAGTGACGTTGGTGGTTAGCGTCAAAAACACGCTGGAATGCGCACCCGTGATTACCCGGTGCTTACTAGCCACCAAAACGGGCTGAATATTCGGGGAGCACAATCCGCCAAGAAACTGTTTAAAAACAGCATGGTGAGCCCTGCTGGGTTCGAACCAGCGACCNCAGTTGCTCTACCGACTGAGCTAAGGGCCCGGGATGCGTTGATTGCGTCCGCGAAGCGTCACCTAGGCAGGGGGTGGCCGATGGTCAAGCGCATTGGCGACGATGTCGGAAAAGTAGTTGCCCGATTGTCAGGCTTGTCAACGGATCTCGCCACCGCCGCGCGATCTCGGCCGAAGGTTCGAGGACGAAGGATCGGGTACGAAATTCGGGATGGGGGATGGTCAAGCCCGGTGCGCCCCATGCGCCGCCTGACCACAGAATGATGTCGCAGTCTAGCGTGCGCGCGCTCCAGCGCCTGCCGCGCGAACTGCGATCGAAGTCACGCTCCAGACCTTTCAGCAGTTCCAGCATTTCGGGCGGTTCGTGTTCGCTGGCCAGCAACACCGCCCCGTTGGCATATTGCCTTCGAGACGGGCCGATCGGGCGGCTTCGCACTATGCGGGACGCGGCGATCACATCCTGCCCGCGCGCGCTCAGTTCGGCGATTGCCGCGCGAAGGACACTGGTCGGATTGCCGTGGCGGACGTGCGGTACGTTCCCGCCCAAGGCTATAAGGTAGCGAAACCGCCGGTCAGACATCCTCTGCCAGCCGACCGTAAAGCTGCGGCCTGCGATCGCGGAAGAATCCCATGCCGGCGCGGTGAGTCGCGGCGCGGGCAAGATCCAGTTCCGCAACCAGCACGCCAGTTTCATCGCGCCTGTATTCGACCACCATGTCCCCCCACTCATCACAAATGAAGCTGTGGCCGTAGAAAGTCTGGCACTCGCCCTCGCGTCCTATACGGTTGGCAGCGATAACCGGCATGCAGTTCGACACAGCGTGCCCGATCATCGCGCGCCGCCACATACGGCTGGTGTCGAGATCGGCATCATACGGCTCCGATCCGATCGCGGTGGGGTAGAACAGAAGCTCTGCCCCCATCAGCGCCATGGCGCGCGCGGTTTCGGGGTACCATTGGTCCCAGCAGATGCCCACGCCGATACGGGTGCCGAAAATATCCCAGACCTTGAAGCCGGTATTGCCTGGGCGGAAATAGTACTTTTCCTCGTATCCCGGGCCGTCCGGAATATGGCTCTTGCGATAAGTGCCCATGATCGCGCCATCGGGGCCGATCATCGCCAGCGTATTGTAGTAGTGGTGCCCGTCCCTTTCAAAAAAGCTGGTCGGGATCGCAACACCCAGCTTTGCGGCCAGCGCCTGCATGGCGATCACGCTGGGGTGTTCGGCGGTCGGGCGGGCCAGCGCGAACAGGGCCTCGTCTTCCTCACGGCAGAAATAGGGGCCGGAAAACAGCTCGGGCGGAAGGATGACCTGTGCCCCCTTCCCGGCTGCATCGGCCACCAGATCCGAAACGAGGGCGATGTTCGCCTGCTCGTCATCAAGGCCGAGAGGGCATTGCAGGGCTGCGACGGTGATCTTGCTCATGGCCGCGACGATTATTTCCCCCGTGAAGCGAAGTCCACAGCAATAAGGACGCGTCGCAAACGGGATACGATCGCACTGCCCCATCGTTCATGCACTTCGGGCAGTGACAAACCGCTGCCGCGTACCCATCTCCCCTTTCGCGCAATGGAGAAGCGAACGAATGCAACAGGCTATCGTGGCAGGTGGATGTTTCTGGTGTACCGAAGCGGTCTATCGGGACGTCCTTGGCGTGAGCGACGTCGAAAGCGGCTATATCGGCGGCGAAACGGATAATCCCACTTATCGCGAAGTCTGCTCGGGACGGACCGGCCATGCAGAGGCGGTCAAGGTCACATTCAATCCCGAAGTCGTCCGCTATGGCGACATCCTCGACATTTTCTTTGCAACGCACGATGCGACGCAGCTGAACCGGCAAGGCAACGACGTGGGCACGCAGTACCGTTCGGCAATCTTCCCGCTAAACGATGCACAGCGGTCAGAGGCGGAGGCCGCGATTGCGCGAGCGCAGGCCGATCATGACCTTGCGGTGGTGACGACGATCGAGGGGCCGGCGACATGGTATCCGGCTGAAGATTACCACCAGGAATACTGGGAGGGTGACGGCCAGCGGAACCCCTACTGCGTGGCAACCATCCCGCCAAAGCTGCAGAAGCTGCGCAAGAGTTTCGCCGCGAAAGTCAGGCCGGCCGGTTAGCCGCTAACCTGCCTTGCGAAAGCGGGCGATGAAGAAACCGTCCAGTCCGCCGCGTTCTGGCATCATCCCCGGATCGGTGCGCACCCAGCCCTCGCCCGTCGGTTGCAAGCCCGCGGGGAGTTCGTCTGCCCGCACCGGATCGGGGGCTAGCGTGACCGCTTCGGCCTGCCGCTCGCCTTCCTCCGGCTCAAGCGAGCAGGTGGCATAGACCAGCACGCCGCCGGGATTCAGCCATTCCGTTGCTTTCGCGATCAACGCTGTCTGCAGTTCGGCCAACTCGTCGATCTGGCGCTGGCCGATGCGATGCAGGACATCGGGGTGGCGGCGGCAAGTGCCCGTTGCGGTGCAAGGCGCGTCGAGGAGGATGGCGTCAAATCCGGTGTCGGGTTGCCACTTGAACGCGTCTGCGCAGATGACCTCTGCCGACAGGGCGGTTCTCGCAAGGTTCTGGCGCAGGCGTTCCAGCCGCCGCTTCGCGATGTCCAGCGCCATGACCTGCCAGCCGCTTGCTGCCAGTTGCATGGTCTTGCCGCCCGGTGCCGCACACAGGTCAAGAACACGGCGCCCCTCACCCGCGCCCAGCAACATGGCGGGAAGCGCCGCCGCAAGATCCTGCACCCACCACGCGCCGTCGGCAAAACCGGGAAGCGATTCCACCGCCTGACCACGCGGCAGGCGCAGTTGGCCGGACGCGAGCACTTCCGCCCCTAGATCGCCAGCCCATTGCTCGGTCTGCTCCGCATCGCGCAAGGTGATATCCAGTGGCGGAGGGCTGGCGAGGCCGGCTGCTATGGCATCGACCCTGTCCGGCCAAGCCTGCGACCAGCGCGCTTGCACCTCATCGGGCAAGGTTGGCGCTTCCGGCAACGCTTTCCCTTGTTTCAAAA
The DNA here is from genome assembly GCF_001634625.1 of Croceicoccus bisphenolivorans. GTDB lineage: Bacteria > Pseudomonadota > Alphaproteobacteria > Sphingomonadales > Sphingomonadaceae > Croceicoccus > Croceicoccus bisphenolivorans. Next base: position 4,880 of record NZ_LRSE01000021.1, read on the forward strand.
TCGCCGAAAACACGCCGTGCGCCAGCCGCCTCGGCCCGCCGGCAAGCAGCGGCAGGCAAGTCGCGATGATCGCATGGGGCGCGCTGTCCATGCGCAACGCCTGCACCAGCATCATGCGCAGCACGGTACGCGCCTTCGCATCGTCGGGCAGGCGCTGGCGCGTGGCTGCGTCGATCAGCGCGTCGAGATCCGCCATGTTGCGCAAGGTTTCCGCCGCGATAACGCGGGCAAGCGCTGCGTCCGACGGGGGCAAGCCCTTTGTCGCACCGGCAGCGGTGTCGAGCGTGTCGCCCCTTCTGAGGACGGCATCGAGCATGCGCAACGCGGCGCGGCGGGCGGGGAATCCGGCAGGTTCGGCCATGCCGCGCTATTGCCGTTTGGCAGGCCCATGGCAACTGTCCAACATGGCAACCGGCGAACATTGCATCCGCGCCGCGCCTGCCCCATCTTGCGCACATGAGCGAAAACCGCCCCGACAAGATTCAACGCGCCACACAGCGTCCGGCCACATTTACCAAGCCGCCGCACTGGAGCAACGATCCCGCGCCGAAGCCCGGCCAAGGCTCTCGCCACGAAGATGAAGACCGCCCCGACCCCACCCGCTATGGCGATTGGGAGAAGAACGGCATTGCCATCGATTTCTAGGTAATTTCCGGCCGGACGGCGTTCAGCCCTCGATCACTTGCGATTCGGGGTGATGCTTGTCGAGGTGCTTGCGGATGATCTTGAGGTTCTTGCTGTTCGAACGGAACAGCAGGTCGAAGGCATCGCCCACCAGCGGGATCGCGCCGACCGCGGTATCGAAGCCGACATTGGCAGCCATGCGCCACAGCTTCCACTTGGGCAGGCCCAGATTACGCGCTTCCCAGACGATGTAGGCACCCATCGCAGCCGTCACGAAATCACCGATCACGGGCACCAGTCCGGCAATGGCATCAAGCCCGATGCGGTAATTCGTGCCCGGCAGCACGAGGCTGCGTTCCAGCACGGCTTCCATCATCTCGATCCGCTGGCGAATGGCGGCGGGATGGTTGCCGAGGGGCATGTTGTCGCGAAAATCCATCCGACGCGCACGATCCGTCCGGTCGCTAAACCCTTCGTCCGCCTGCGGCTGGATGATGATCGTCGGCGTATCGTCTTCACGGGGCAATGCCGTGATCTCCTTTGGCAGCAATGCGGCTGAAACCTGTGCCGCTTGCCCCCTAGTTGGGGTCGCCGATCAATTGCGACAAGGGATGGAAGCCCCAGCGGTTGATCGCGAATCCGTCGATCCCGCCGCGAACGAGGGAGAACCGGATCGGCGGACCGAATGAAATAAAGCCGTTCTCTTCGGTGAGGATTCTCTCCGCCTCTGCCAGCAGTTCGTTGCGGCGGGCGGTGGCAGGTTCGGCAATTGCCTGTGCGACCAGCGCATCGGCATCGCTGTTGCATGCGCCCCGCAGCACGGTGCAGTCGAACCGGTGCAGATACCATTCGGGCCGGTCGAAAGACGCTACTTCGTCGACTAGCCTGAGCTGCGCCTTGTCAGCCCATCCCACCCGCTTGGTCGCGAGGCCGATACGGCCAAGATCTGCCGAAAGCCGCCGGAACAGGATGTCCCCGCCCGTTCCGGGGGGAAGCGCAATGGTTATCGGATCGATCGTCCCTTCGCTTGCCAGCCAGCCGGCAACTCGCTGGGCAGCGAATGCCTGCCGCTGCCCGATTTCAAGGCCGTCCCAACGACCCGGCGGTTGCTGCGTTCCCGGCATGCCGACCGGCACCAGCCGCGTGCGCGGAACCCAGCCGCCGATATTGAACGGCGCGATCAGGGCCTGCCTGTCGATCGCCATCGACACCGCCTCCCGATTCGAAGCCCGCGACAGGAAATCGCCTTCACCGCGGGGTGACACCGCCAGTCCGAAAATGCCCGTCACCGGATCGAGGCGAATCGTCCCGCGCAGCAGCCCCCCCATCTCGACATGCGGCAGGGCATCGATATCGCCGCCCAGCAGCAGTTCGGCCTGTCCGGCCTGGAACCGTTCGACGGCCTCTTTCGCCGGGGCCACACGAATGTCCAGTGTCGCGCCTTCGCCATTTACTTCATCCGGAACGGGGCGGGAAAGAGTGAGCAGCGAGCCTTCGGTTTCCAGCACCAGCGCATCCGTCGTCGCATCGGTGAAATCCAGCGCCAGTTCCGGTGCGGCTAGCAGTTGCATGAATTCCGGCATCGCGGTCTTCAACCGGATCTCGATCACCTCGTCCGTGCGCGCATAGATTCCGTCGATGACCGTCAGGTCGAGGCCAAGTCCGGTCCCCTTCGTACGGGCAATCGCGGCGTTCAGCGCCTTGCGCACCTTCCCAGCCGTCAGCGGCGGCTCTCCATCCACCTCGCGCGGTTCGAACCGGAAGATGTAGCTCAGACCATCGTCCGTCACGATCCATCGCGCCGCCAGTTCGGGCCTGATGCGGCCTTCGTCGTCGATCGAGACGAAACCGCTACGCGTTGCCTCGCGGATAAGGCCGGATGCTGCCGACAATGGCCTTGCATCTCCGGCCACGGTGTCGGGATCACCGACAAGCAGGACATCGAAGCGCCTGTCCCCACCGCTACCGCAAGCGGCTAGCAGGAGGGAGAAGAGTGTTGTGAAAGGGCGCGCACGAACCGGCATTGCGCGTCTTCTTATCAAGCGAATTGCAAATGGTCAGCCAGTAATGGCCGCAATCAACTGGTTACCGGAATCAATCGCGCGAAACGCGTTCCTCGTACGGGATGTCCTGCTGTTCCGGCAGGTCGAGTTCACCGACAGGGAATTGCACTTGCGATGCGTCGATCGTCTGTTCGAAGGCGATACCGCAGCGATCCCCTGCTGACCAGGCGACAATCCCTTCGATCAGACCGATGTTTGCCAGCTCGATCCACACCTTGCGCCCACGCGATGCCCGCATCGCCCCTTCCGCCATCAGGCCGGAATCGGAGATATTGCGCAGTTTGACCGAATACGGCGCGCCGTCGCGTTCCAGCCGAAGCTCGGCAACGAGAAACAGTGAATCGCGTTCGTGCTTGCGGTTATCCTGTTTCCGCATGGCAGAGCCCTTCTCGTCGTGTCTGGCGGCAGGCGAGCGAATGCCCATCCGTTAACCGCGATGAGCAACGATTAACGCATTAGGGATAACGAATTGTAAATGCGGCCTGCGAAATGCCCACACGACTTTACCCCCTGTCTCCTTACGGGACAGGAGGCAAAGGGGCCGGTATTACCGGAAGGCAATCAGTCGTCGCGTGAGATCTTTTCGCGGCGTTCATGCGCCTCTTGCGCCTCGACCGTCATGGTCGCGATCGGGCGTGCGATCAGGCGGCCGATGCCGATGGGTTCGCCAGTGACTTCGCAGTAACCGTATTCGCCATCGTCGATCCGGCGCAGGGCCGAATCGATCTTGGCGATCAGCTTGCGCTGGCGATCGCGGGTGCGAAGTTCGATGCCCCAGTCGGTCTCGCTCGATGCGCGATCGTTCAGATCGGGTTCGCGGATCGGGCCATCCTGCAACTGCTGAAGCGTGCCAGCAGCAGCGTTGAGGATCGACTGCTTCCATTCGACCAGCAGCTTGCGGAAGAATTCCAGCTGCTCCGGGTTCATGTACGGTTCCGAAGCGTCGGGGACATAGTCGCCGACCACGTTACGGCGAGCAGTCGCCAGAACATCAATTTCCGTTGCAGCCGCAAGGCTCATGCGTTCAACTCCGCATCCGCCGGCGACAGCCGCCACCGGCCCATCCGATCCCTGATTGCCGGCGCTATAAGAGCGTGCCGAGTCGCAAACAAGGGCCTTTTCCACGTTGGTCTTAATCACCCACAGATTAAGCGATGCCGAACGCGGAAAAGATAATTTCCAGCGACATGACGCCGCGAAATTCCCTTATCCGGCATTAACGAATTGTTGACCATGATGACCGACCATCATGCTTGCGGCGATAAATGGAGGCGCCGCGACGAACGGGGGTAGAAACGATGGCTTACGCTCAACACCTTTACCTTGTCGAAACCGGTCCGGCGATTGATCCGGCCGTCCTGAGAAGTACCGAAACGCTTATCTGCAAGTGCCTGTCCGCCTATTACGACGGGGACGACAACGCCCTGTTCGAACTGGGCTGCGCATTTTCGACCGGCAGCCGCGGCGCGCTTTGCGATCTGGTAGAGGCGCACAAGTGGTTCAACCTCGCCGCATCGCGCGGGCACGAGGAAGCGCAGCATTGCCGCGCCGACGTTGCAGAGGAAATGACGGCCCGCGAAATCGTGGAGGCACAGCGCCGGGCACGCGCTTTCCTTGCCGCACGCGATTCCGACCGTCACGTCGCCTGAAGCCGGTCGTCAGGGGCCCTTGCGAAACGGGGTCATGCCTTGCAGCGTCGACTGTTCCGCGCCCACGCCGCGGCGTTCGGCATCCAGAAACTGCGCGACAGCTTCGCGAAATCCCTCGTGCGGGATGAAGTGGGCCGAGTTCGTCTGCACGGGTTCGTATCCACGGGCCAGCTTGTGGGGCCCTTGCGCCCCCGCCTCCACCCGTGACAGGCCGCGCGCGATCGCGGCATCGATCGCACGGTAATAACACAGCTCGAAATGCAGGAAGGGCCTGTCGACCAGCGCGCCCCAATAGCGCCCGTAGATCGCATCCGGCCCGACGAAATTCAGCGCACCTGCCACCGGCCTGTCATCCTCGAACGCCAGCACCAGCAGCACGTCGTCTGCCATCCTGCTTCCGAACAGGTCGAACGCCTCGCGCGTCAGATATGGCGTGCCCCATTTGCGGGCGCCGGTGTCCTGATAGAACATCCAGAACGCGTCCCAGTGCTCCGGCCGCAATGCAACGCCGGTCAGGCTCTCGATGCGAACGCCTTCAGCCGCGCGCGCTCTTTCCTTGCGGATGGCCTTGCGCTTGCGTGACGAGAGCGTGGCGAGAAACTCCTCGAAATCGGCATAGCCGCGATTGCTCCAGTGAAACTGGATGTCGCTGCGGATCAGCCAGTCCGCCGCTTCGAACAGGGGCAATTGCTCCGGCATGATGAAGGTTGCGTGGGCCGACGACAGCCCCTCGTTCACGCAAAGGGTTTCCGCCGCAGCCAGCATCGTGCGCGCCATCGCATCGTCATGGGACAGGATGCGCGGGCCCGTTGCGGGTGTGAAGGGCACGGATATCTGCAGCTTGGGATAATACCGGCCCCCTGCCCTGTGCCATGCATCGGCCCAGCCGTGATCGAACACATATTCGCCCTGGCTGTGCCCCTTCAGGTATGCCGGAACGGCGGCAAGCAGAGCGCCGTCATGGCCCACCATCGTCAGCGGCGCGGGCGACCATCCGGTATCCGGCCCCACGCTTCCCGAATCCTCCAGCAGCGAAAGGAACCTGTGGCTGGTAAAGGGATTGCCGGTTGTATTGAGCACATCCCACTGCGCCGCATCAAGCGATGCGATCGAAGGGTTCAGGCGAACCGTAATCTCTCTGTCGCCCTCGCTCACGAAAGGCCCGCACCTTCCGCGATCGCCGCATCCGCGTGATGCATGGCGCGGGCCATCAATTCACGGCTGCGCACCGTCCATGTCAGCAACGGCAGGCCGTTCGCGCGATAGCGTGCGAGGGCCGGATCGGGCAGATCGCGGATATCGCAAGCAATGAACGTAGGCCGCGCATGCGCGATCGACACGGCCCGCTCTATCCCGAATGCAATGTGCCGCCCCTCGCCCCGCCCGGTCACGAGGCCGCGCGGACGGCCGGGCAATGTGCGCGAAAACCAGCGCACGATGCGCGGATCGAAGCTCATGACGGCAGCTGCCCCGCGATAGGGAGCCACCGCTCGTGCGACCGACCGGCACAGCGGGTGCCAGTCCATACCGCGCTTCGATTTCACCTCGATCAGCAACGGCACCTTGCCGGCCACAAGGACCAGCAAATCCTCCAGCGACGGGATGCAGCCACCCGACTGCAATGGGATGGCAGCCAGTTCGTCTGCCGTGCGATCGCGCAAGGCGCCCGTCTCGCCGGTCAGGCGGTCGAGGGTCCAGTCATGGAAGACCATGGCCTTGCCGTCGCCGCTGGCCTGTACGTCACATTCGATACCCAACCCCGCCGCAATCGCGCCTGCGAAAGCGGCAGGGGAGTTTTCGCATACGTCCGGCCCATGCAGGCCGCGATGCGCATAAGTCCACTCGCCCAGCCAGTCCTGTCCTTGAACGACCGGCAGGCGGGAACGGGCCATGATCAGGCCGAAACCTGCAGGATCGCGTCGATTTCCACCGCTGCGCCCAGCGGCAGGGCAGGAACGCCAACCGCGCTGCGGGCGTGAAGGCCGGCATCGCCGAACACTGCCAGCATCAGGTCGGATGCGCCGTTCACGACTTTCGGCTGATCGGTGAAATCGGGAGTCGAATTGACGAAAGCGCCCAGCTTCACGATGCGGGCCACCCGGTCGAGCGAGCCGAGCGCCTTTTTAGCCTGGGCAATGATCATCACGCCGCAGGCCTGTGCCGCCTCGACACCCTGTTCGAGCGTCACGTCATCGCCGAGCTGTCCGGTGACGAGCGCACCGCCGACGAACGGCAACTGGCCGGAGATATGGAGCAACTCGCCTACCTGCACCGCGGAAACATAGCTCGCCACCGGCGCTGCCGGTTCGGGAAGGACCAGTCCGAGTTCTGCCAGACGTGCCTCGAAATCACTCATCAATTCGCTCCTATGCGGTTCAATAGCCAGGGCAGCGCCGCTGCCCAATGGTCGATACGCGCGTGGGCATGACCTGCCTCCAGCGCGCAAGTTGTGTGTGGGGCGACCCCCGGTTCGCCCACGAAATGGAGACGCGATACCTGCGGCGCAACCTCGGCAACGGAACCGATATGGATCGCAAGGTCATCGATGAAGACCGCTGGCCGGCCCGCGCCCCGTTCGTCGAGGATTTTCTGCAGCGCAGGCCCCTTCGGCCCCTGGTTGCAATAGACGGGAAAGTCGATGCCGACTGCCCGCAACTGGCGCACGCGATCGTCCTGCCGGTGATCCTGCAGGTTGGTCAGAACGACGATTTCGGCATGTTCCGAAAGGCGGGCCATCGCCTCTACCGATCCGGGTATCGGGTCCTGCCGGTGCATTTCGGTATCGAAGAACCGGCCGAGCAGGTCCCACATCTCCGCAACGGTCAACGGAGCATCGGCATTGCGGCGACGCATCCCTTCGGCAAAGCCGCGGGTCATGTCCAGTTCCACGTCGTGCGCCTCTCCCAGCCAGTCGCGGAAATGGACGACCATGCGGAGCAGCACCTCGTCGCAATCGGTAATGATCAGCGGTTTCGTCATGCCTCGTACCTTCGTCCCGACAGTTCGTCGCGCGCGGACACGATCGCCTCGGGCGTGATACCCAGACCGTCGGCCGCCGCAAGCATGTCGGCATCGTTTCCGGCCAGAAATTCAAGCACCGCGGCCTGCGTGCCCCGTTCGCCAAGGCCGGCGCGCAGGATATCGGGTGACATGCCTGTCAGCGCAAGCAGGCGATCGGCAAGTGCCTGATCCTGCAGGATCCAAGACAGTGCCATCAAGGCAACAGTCGCGCTGTCCGGCATTGGCGATTCCGTGTTCGGGATTGTCAAACTCCGCATTTATCACTTACACTTTGATCTGATAGGACGGCTTTGGGGAAAGCCTGCCCGGGGGTGAGTTCGAAGTGGCTGAACGCGTACTCGTTGTCGAGGACAACGATCTCAACCGGAAACTTTTTTGCGACCTGCTGCGCGCCAACGGGTTCGTTGTGGAGCCTGTCGCCGACGGGCTGGAGTTCATCGAGAAGGCCGCAGCCTTCGATCCCGACCTCGTCATCATGGATATCCAGCTTCCCAATGTGTCGGGAATCTCCCTGATCGAATCGATGAAGGGCGATGCCCGCCTGCGCAAGGTTCCGGTGCTGGCCGTTACCGCCTATGCCGGAAAGGGCGATGAAGAACGCATCCGTGACGCAGGGGCCGAAGGGTATCTTTCAAAACCGGTGTCGATCCACCCCTTCATGAGCGCGGTCAACGCCCTCATCGATCGCCGCGCCGCAGCCTGATCGCACTTTCCGCCGCGAATTCGATCAGGCCAGCACGAACCGTTCGAGCAGGAAGACGATAACCGTCGTCACCAGACCGGCGATGAATAGCCGGTAAGCATATCCCAGAAACCGGTACTTCTTGCGCGCAAGCACCTGCCCGTTCTGGTAGATATCGCGCAGCATCGTGCGATAGACAGTCTCGTCCGTGGCAAGATTGTCGAGCATGTGCTCTGTCCACTCTTCCTCCGCGACATTGGTGAACACGCCGAAGAACAGGTCGTTTCGCGCCGATTCGGGCAGCTGGTGCTTGCCCTTGGTCGAAGGGAGGACCGCCATCACCGCGCAAATGGCCGAGGCAAAGGCGAAGATGGCGAGAATCGTGAGCGAGATCGGCAACACGCCCTTGCTCGCCTGACCCACGGCAATGGAAAACACGACAAAGGTCGCGCCCATCAGGATCGACGCCTTCTGGTCCGCCATCTGGGACAGGGCGAGATTCACCGTCTGCGTGGTGCGGACAAGGTGGATCGCCTGCGCCGAAAACCCGCGGGCCGGCCGGTCCGCAGCGTCCTTTGCCACAGCCGCCATGCCCTGATCGGTCGATTGCCCCTTCGTGTCCATCGAATGCGGGGATGACAGGAACCGCGACCGCTTGCAAGACGGCGTTCGCGCGGGGCATTCCGCCGCTGGTGGACGGGCCATGCACAGGCAGATATCCCATCGAAGCTTGACACGGCGGGCGCGCTTGGCTTTGCCGCTTGGTGGATCGAAAAGCTGCGTCGGGCACCTGCGCCCGATGCGCTAAAACCGCAAGGAAAGTACCGCCAGATGGACCGCGACGACACGAAGGCCCGGATCGACACACTCATCGAACCCTTCAACAAGAAGGGCGTCGGGATCGGCGAGGACACCACCTTTGCCGGCGACCTTGAATGGGACAGCCTGACCGTCATGGATTTCGTCGCCGCGATCGAGGACGAGTTCGACATCATCATCAGCATGAACCAGCAGGCGGAAATCGAAACCTACGGCCAGCTGATCGACGCCGTCACCAAGCTGCGCGGCGCCTGAAATGAGCGAAAGCGCAGCGACGCCGGACCGTCCGCAGCCCATGGCAGACGCGGGGCACAACTCGCAGGACCTGTTCAGCAAGTTCGACCCGCTGATCAAGCAGCGCAAGGACCTGCTGGACAGCGGGCTGGAGGATCCCTTCGGCCTTGTGATGGAACGCGTGCTTTCACCCGTCACGGCGGTCTGCAACGGGCGCGAGACGATCCTGCTCGGCACCTACAACTACATGGGCATGACTTTCGACCCCGAAGTGATCGAGGCCGGCAAGAACGCGCTTGACGATTTCGGTTCGGGCACAACGGGCAGCCGCGTGCTGAACGGCACGTATGTCGGGCACAAGGAAGTCGAGAAGGCGCTTTGCGAATTCTATGCCATGGATCATGCCATGGTGTTCTCGACCGGCTATCAGGCCAATCTCGGAATCATTTCCACCATTGCCGGAAAGGGCGACTACATCGTCCTCGACATCGATAGCCACGCCTCGATCTGGGATGGCTGCGCATTGGGCAATGCCGAGGTGGTTCCGTTCAAGCACAACGATCTCGACGCGATGGAAAAGCGGCTGCGGCGCATTCCCGAAGGCGCGGGCAAGCTGGTCGTGCTGGAAGGCGTCTATTCGATGCTGGGCGACATCGCCCCGCTGAAGGAAATGATCGCCGTCGCCAAGAAGTACGACGCGATGGTGCTGGTGGACGAAGCGCACTCGATGGGGTTCATCGGCCCGAACGGTCGCGGCGTTGCCGAGGAACAGGGCGTGCTGGACGATGTCGACTTCGTCATCGGCACGTTCTCAAAATCAGTCGGCACGGTCGGCGGCTTCTGCGTGTCGAACCACCCGAAGTTCGAAATCATGCGGCTGGTCTGCCGTCCCTACGTCTTCACCGCCTCGCTGCCGCCCAGCGTCGTTGCCACTGCCGCGACCTCGATCAGGAAGCTGATGGATGCGGGCGACAAGCGGACGCATCTCTGGGAAAATTCCAAGCGGCTGCACGCCGGTTTGAAGGGCCTTGGCTTCCAGCTCGGCACGGACGAACCGCAAAGTGCGATCATCGCGGTCATCATGCCCGATCTGGAGCGTGGTGCGGCGATGTGGGAAGCGCTGCTGAAGGAAGGGCTTTACGTGAACCTTGCGCGTCCGCCCGCAACGCCGGCCAACATGACGCTGCTGCGCTGCTCGCTCTGCGCGGAGCATAGCGAGGAACAGGTCGGCCAGATCCTCACCATGTTCGAAGCTGCGGGCAAGGCGGTCGAGATCATCTGATCCCACCGTCGTCCGGCCGCCCCGGTCAGTTTATCTTGATCACCCCGTCGACGGCCTGCCATTCGGCGGGGCCGATCAGATGGTTGTGCGCAACGCAAACGGAATGAAGCACGGCCTCGATGTCGGTACGCCAGAAATCGAGAAATTGGCCGAGCCGGGGAAACTTCGGGGCGAGATCGTATTGCTGGAATACGAATTGCTGCAACAGGGACTTGTGATCGGGCATCCAGAAATGGACTTGCACGGTCGTGAGGCCGTATCCTTCTAACTGGCGCTGGAAGTCACTGTCCGCCATCGCTCCTCCGAAGCGTTGCCTGTCATCGAGACAGTGACATCATTTTGTAAAAATACAGTTTCGTCAATCGAAATTTGTGCACTGCAGCATCAGGTGGCAGCGACGGAAGTAGCGCTGTCGCAGGCGTGACCGCCCTCCCCGTCGCCATGCCCGATCAGGCTGATCGCCACGAATCCCGCCACGACAAGCACGACGAATGTGGCCGTGACCCATCCCAGATAACGATCGATGAACGTCTTGATCGGCGCGCCGAACAGCCGGAACAGGATGCCGACCGTCATGAAGATCAAACCGCGTCCGGCGATGCTGGCCAGCACGAATGGCACCAGTGCCATGTGGATGAAGCCGGCAGTGATCGTCAGCAGCTTGAAAGGAACGGGTGTCGATCCGGCCACAAGGATGACTTCGACATCGAATTCCTTGAGGTAGCAGGCCGCTTTCGGGAAAGCTTCCTGCAGACCCAGTGACGCGATCAGCCACTGCCCGATCGTGTCATAGAGGAAATATCCGATCATGTAGCCGAACAGGCCGCCGATGACCGACGCGATCGTCGTGATCAGCGCATAACGCACCGCCTTTTTCGGATTGGCGAGGCACATCAGGCCCAGCAACGGATGCGGCGGAATGGGGAAAAAGCTCGATTCCACAAACGAGATCGCGGCAAGCCAGCGCTCAGCATGGCGGTGCTGCGCCTTCTCCATCGTCCAGTCGTACAGTTTGCGGAGCATTTGCGATCACGTTCCCTGGCACGGAGATGGCAATTTCCCCGCTTTGCCGCGTGTTAATGGCAGAACTGCTGCAAGAACAGTGAAAACCACTGTCGATGTAAATAACCTATTTGGCACTTTTCTATTGACATCGTAACGCTATTTGGTTAGAGAAATTGAACATCGCGATAGAGCGAGTCGCCGCCACACATTGCGCGGCTCTCTGTCCGCTCTCGCGATCTGCCAAACAGGGAGGTCACCATGGCGCAACGCCCCGCAGGCGAACGCACGTCCGAAGACTGGCGCGCGACGTTCCTTGAAACACTAGCGAAGACGTCGAACGTTTCTGCCGCCGCGCGGGCTGCCAAGATAGATGCGGGGGTCGTCTATCGCGCCCGCAAGAACGATCCGGAGTTCGCACGCGCATGGTTCGGAGCGCTCTGCCACGGATATGACATGCTGGAGATGGACCTGCTGCGCCGGCTGCGCCTTGGCGACAGCGATAATCCAGCCGCAAAACGCAAACGCAAGTTCGACAATGCCACTGCCCTTCGCCTGCTGACGGCACACCGCGCATCCGTGGGCAAGATGCGCGCGGAGGAGATGGAGGCGGACGAGGAAGACATCATCGCGTCTATCAACGCCAAGCTGGACATGATGCGCGAACGGATGAGAGAGGCGGCCGAGAGCGAAGCCGCAATCCCCTGCCTGCCGGAACCGGGCAATATCGATAACGAACCCGGCGAGGAGGCGTGACGTCCGAAAAGCGGCTGTCATGGCTGATGTCGCTTTCCGAGGAACGGCGCACCTCGATACTGCAAACCCTGAACGAGACTGAACGCAAGGAACTGCGCTATCACTGGGAACTATGGGCGCGAAGCCGGCAGCTTCCGCCCGAGAGCGACTGGCGATTGTGGCTGGTGTGTGCAGGGCGCGGCTTCGGCAAGACACGGGCCGGGTCCGAATGGATCAGGAGCGTGGCAAGATCGCATCCCGGTGCGCGCATTGCGCTGGTCGGCGCGACATTGCCCGAGGCGCGCGCCGTCATGGTCGAGGGCGAAAGCGGCATCCTCGCCTGCTGTCCGGTGAAGTTCAGACCGGCGTTCGAACCATCGCGACGCAAGTTGACGTTCCCGAACGGCGCAACCGCAAACCTTTATTCGGCAGCCGAGCCGGAGACATTGCGCGGCCCCCAACATACGCATGCATGGTGTGACGAACTGGCCAAGTGGGAAAACGCCGGAAACCGGGCGGAACGCACATGGGACAATCTGGCACTTGGCCTGCGGCTTGGCGATCGCCCCCGCGTGCTCGTCACCACGACGCCGCGCAGTGTGCCTTTGATGAAAAAGCTGATCGCTGGCGATGCCAGCGGAGATACCGTGATCGTTCGCGGCAAGAGCGAGGACAATGCCAGCAACCTGCCTTCGCGTTTCCTGAAGGACATGCGTCGGCAATATGGCCAGAGCGCGCTGGGCAGGCAGGAGCTGGACGGCGAACTGCTGATCGATGTCGAAGGCGCGCTGTGGACGCGCGGCCTGCTCGAACGGTGCCGCGGCGCGGATGGCGGGGTGCTGGTCCGCGTGGTGGTTGGCGTCGATCCCCCGGCCAGTGCCCGCGGCGATGCGTGCGGCATCGTAGTTGCCGGGCTTGGTGCGGATGGTTTTGCACACGTGCTTGAGGACTGCTCCGTCCGGCGCCCGACGCCCGAACGCTGGGCGCGCGCCGTTGCCTATGCAGCCGAACGCTGGAACGCGGACCGGGTGATCGCAGAGGCGAACCAGGGCGGTGCGATGGTGGAAAGCGTGTTGCGCGCGGCCAGCGTCAACCTGCCGGTGCGGCTTGTCCATGCAAGCAAGGGCAAGGTCGCCCGCGCCGAGCCCGTGGCCGCCTTGTACGAGGCAGGCCGTGTCTTTCACGTCGGGGCTTTCCCCGCGCTGGAAGACGAAATGACCGGTCTTGGTACCGGCGGTGACTATCAAGGACCGGGGCGTTCCCCCGACCGGGCCGACGCCCTTGTCTGGGCACTGTCAGAATTGATGCTGGGCGCGCACGGGCAGCCCAGGGTCTGGGTGCAATAGCGCCCGCCGGATTAGCCAGTAACAGGAGACATCCATGTCGTTTTTCGAAGCGCTGGGCGCTGCCTTCAAGGGCACCGCCCCGGCGGAGCGACCGCAATTGGCGCGGCCGTTCGCATCGCCCTGGCTGTTTGCCGACGGTGGCAACGGCGCCCTGCCCTATGAGTATCGAAGCGCCGTCAATCGCGCCTATCTCGACAATCCGGTAGCCCAGCGTGCGGTGCGCATGGTGGCCGAAGGGGTTGCCGGCGCGCCGCTGAAAATCGCGGACGAGGATCTGCGCAAGCTGGTAGCCAACACCAGCGCGGGCCAGTCGCTGCTCGAAACGCTTGCCGCGCAAGTGCTGCTGCACGGCAACGCCTATGTCCAGGTCATCAAGGATGCGTCGAACCGGCCGGTTGAGCTGTTTGCCTTACGGCCCGAACGGATTGCCATCGAGCCGGGCAATGATGGCTGGCCCGTCGCATTCCGCTATCGTGTCGGCGATACGCAGGTCAGCCTGCCGATCGAGGATGACGCGCAATACCCGAACGTCATCCACATACGGTCCTTCCATCCGGGCGACGATCATTACGGCGCCGGCTGCCTCACCGCCGCGAACGAGGCTGTGGCCATTCACAATGCCGCCGCGCGATGGAACCGTGTCCTGCTGGAAAACGCAGCGCGGCCATCGGGTGCACTGGTCTACGATGCAGGCGACGGCGCGACGCTTACGACAGACCAGTTCGAGCGGCTGAAGGCCGAACTCTCGTCGGCATTTCAGGGTGCGGGCAATGCGGGGCGACCGATGCTGCTGGAAGGCGGGCTGAAATGGCAATCGCTATCGATGTCGCCCGCAGACATGGATTTCGCGACCCTGAAAAGTGCCGCAGCCCGCGACGTCGCCCTCGCTTTCGGGGTTCCGCCCATGTTGCTCGGGCTGCCGGGGGACAACACCTACTCGAACTACCGTGAGGCGAACCGCGCACTGTGGCGACTGACCCTGCTGCCGCTGGCGGGCAAGATCCTCAGCGCCATTGGCGAAGGGCTGGCACCGTGGTTTCCGGAAGTCGAAATGACCGTCGATCTGGACCGCGTGCCAGCCCTTTCCGAAGACCGGGAAAAGCTCTGGTCCCAGGTCAGCGATGCGGACTTCCTCACCGACGGTGAAAAACGCGCGATGCTCGGCCTGCCGTCAAAGCCCGTGGAGCAGAGTGAGCCTGCTGCAGAGGCAAAGGGGGCGAAGCGATGAGCCGGGAGGAATTGCTGGCCCGCCTGTTGGCGCAGGCCGAGGATTCGGGCGGCGACTTCGTGACCTTGCGCGCCGTGGTGGAGGAGGCCAGCGAACTGGGCGCATCGCGTGTCCTCACCCGCATGGGCCTCGACGATGCGAACGCGCACGACGACCTTGCCGAACTGCGTGAACTCCTGCGGGCATGGCGCGATGCCAAGCGCAGCGCCTTGCGCTCGGCCATCGACTGGGCGGTGCGCGGCATTCTCGCCCTACTCATTTTCGCCATCGCCATCAGGTTCGGCTTCGGAGATCTCGTTCGATGAATATGGAAACCAAGTTCACCACCGGCTTCGATGCCGTTCGTTTTGCCGGTTACGCGGCCTTGTTCGACCGGGTCGACGCCGGGCGCGACGTGATCTGCAAGGGCGCTTTCGAGAAAAGCCTGCGCGATCGCCGCATCGAGGGCGATGCCATTCCCCTGTTGTGGCAGCACCGTCCCGATCAGCAGATCGGCTGGGTAGAACGGATCGGCGAGGATGAGCGGGGCTTGCGCGTCGTTGCCCGTGTTGACGATCCGGAAAGTGGCGCGGCGCGGATGCTGCGCGACGGCAAGATCAATGGCCTGTCCTTCGGCTACCGCGCTCGCGCCTTGAAACAGACGACGCTGGATGACGGCAGGCAAGGCCGGGAACTGGCCGAAGTCGACCTGTTCGAAGTCAGCCTCGTCACGCGCCCGATGCAGGGCGGTGCGCGCGTGCACTTCGTAATCTGAAATCCCGAAATTTCGCGCCCCTGACGGGTGCGAAGCAAGGCTGCTCGCCCATCGATGCAGCATCCCGACGGCCGCCTGAATGGGGCGGCCTTTTTCATGTGTGAAAGGTAATTTGCCCCATGAATATGGAAACCAAGATGGAAGGCCTCGACGCTTCGTTCGACATCGTCGCACGTCAGGACGCCGCCGAGGAATCGATCAAGGGCCTGCGCCGCGATGTCGAGGAAGTGAAGACCCGGCTCGACAAGGTGAGCCGTGCCGCAGCCCGCCCCGTGATCGAAGGTGGCCAGCAGGGGCTTACCCCGATGCTGAGCGCCGAGGTAAAGGGCTTCGTCAACAGCTACCTTCGCCAGGGACGGGAAACCGAACTGAAGTCGATTTCCAGCGCGGTCCCCACCGATGGTGGCTATGCCGTGCCGCGTGAACTGGACGCGATGATCGCCCGTTCGCTCAAGGACATCAGCCCGATCCGCCAGATCGCGCAGGTGGTGCAGACCGGCAGCGCGGGCTATCGCAAGCTCGTCACCGGTAATGGCACGTCGTCAGGCTGGGTCAGCGAAGCGGCAGCGCGTCCCGAAACCGCGACACCGACCTTCCACGAAATCGCGCCGCCGTCGGGTGAACTCTATGCCAATCCGGCAGCCAGCCAGGCGATGCTCGACGATGCGGGCTTCGATCTGGAAGCATGGCTTGCCGACGAAATCGCGACCGAGTTCGCCCGTGCCGAAGGTGCCGCCTTCGTCAACGGCACCGGCGTGAACCAGCCCATGGGCTTCCTGCAGGCCGCGCAGTCGAGCGCCAACGATGGCGCTCGTGCATTCGGTTCGGTCCAGTATGTGGGTTCTGGCAACGCAACCGGTTTCGACACTGCGCCGGAAGCGAAACTGATCGACCTGGTCCACACCCTGAAGGCATCGCATCGGCAGGGTGCGAGCTGGGTGATGAACTCTGCCACGATGGCTGCGGTTCGCAAGCTGAAGACCAGTGACGGCGCGTTCCTGTGGCAACCCGGCCTGATCGAAGGGCAGCCCGACCGACTGCTTGGCTATCCGATCGTGGAGGCAGAAGACATGCCCGACGTCGCTGCCGGCAGCACCCCGATCGCGTTCGGCAACTTCCGCGCCGGTTACCTGATCGCCGAACGCTCGGCGACCTCGATCCTGCGCGATCCGTTCTCGAACAAGCCGTTCGTCCACTTCTACGCAACGAAGCGGATTGGTGGTCAGGTGCTCGACAGCGACGCGATCAAGCTTCTGAAGATCGAGGCCTGATCGACCTCTCCAAGTCGGGATCGGTCGCACCCTAAGCGCAAGGCGCAGGGTCAGCGACGTCCTGCCGGAAAGCGTTCGGCCCGCCCCTTGCCGTTCGTTTTCCGCCCTTCAAGGAAGCGCTCGCCCGGTATTCCCCTCGTCGTGTGGGCGCTTCCTGTCTTTTTACGGCTTTCGAAAGGCAGCACGATATGAAGCGCGCCGTTCTTGCGCCCCCCGCCCTGCCCGCATCGGCCCTTGCCGAGCTGAAGGAGTGGCTGGGCATCAATACCACGCGCGAAGACGCGCTGCTCGGCAATCTGCTCAACGCCTCGCTCGACATATGCGAGGCTTATACCGGCGTCCGCGCCATAGTGACGGATTGCGAGGAAACCTGGCCCATCCGCCCGGCCGCTTTTTCCGTCACCGGCTGGCAGACACTATCGACGCGCCCCGTCACCGGTATCACAGGGATCGAGACGGTCGCTGTCGACGGCTCTCGCAATCCGCTCGGCGTCGAGGATTACGAGCTGGATATCGATGCGGATGGCGTCGGTCGTTTTCGCGTGCTTGGCGGCACGAACGGGAAACGCGTGGCCGTTCGTTTCACAGCCGGTCTTGCAACCGGTTGGGACGCTCTTCCCGACACTCTGCGTCAAGGCGCCATCAGGCTGGCCGCGCATCACCATCGCCAGCGCGAAACGGGCAATGCCGAAACGGCTCCGCCGCGAGCCGTTGCCGCGCTGTGGCAACCATGGCGCAGGATGCGGCTCGCATGATCGAGGGCCGCTGGAACGGTGCCGCGTTCACGCGCCTGCTGACCGCAGCCGTGCGCAGCAAAGTGGCAGAAAGATCCGGGCGTCATCGCGCAAACCGCTGGCGCCGGGCCGACTTGCTCTGGCCCGATTTCGCGCCCCGCTACAAGGACTAGACGACATGGAAATCAGCCTGCGAGCTGCCCTCCTCCACCACTTGTCGAACCATCCCGTGCTGGACGGCGAACTCAATGCGATCAGCGAGGAAGCGCCCTTGCGCGCCAGTCTGCCATGGCTGGCGATCGTGGCCAGTGCCAGTGCCGACTGGAGCCACAAGACAGGCGAAGGTCGCGAAGTTCGCATTGCGGTCGAGCTTCAGACACGCGGCGACGATCCGGCGACGGCCCCGGTTCTCGTCGCGAATATCGAAGACGCGGTGATGGCGTTACCGCGCCAACAGCCGGCTTTTCGCATCGTCAACATCCAGTTCCTGCGGGCCCGGACGGAACAACGCGGCGGCACGGTTCGCGCGGTCCTTCTCGAATTCCGGTTCCGCATCCTTGCGAACTGACCTGCTTTCAACACCCTGACATATCGGAGACTGCGTGATGAGCGCCCAGAAAGGCAGTGCCTTCCTTCTCAAGATCGGCGACGGCGGATCGCCCACCACCTACACCACCGTCGCCGGCCTGCGCACGACGCAGATGTCGATCACCGGCGAAGCTGTCGTCGTTACCACCAAGGATTCCGGCGGCTGGCGCGAAATCCTGTCCGGTGCCGGCACAAGGCAGGTTTCCGTCAGCGCAGCGGGCATTTTCCTCGGTTCGGCGGCGGAAACCCAGATCCGCGCAAACGCCATGGCGGGAACCATCGCCGACTACGAACTCAGCTTCGAGGACGGCGAACGGATGCAAGGCAGGTTCCTGGTTCAGCGGCTCGACTACGCCGGCGATTTCAATGGCGAACGCAATTACACGATGAGCCTCGAAAGCTCCGGCCCGGTCACGCCGGTGAGCGCATGACCGACGAGCGGGAAGCGAACCCTGCACGCGGAGAGGCCACGATCTTCATCAAGGGACGCAAGCGCCGCCTGCGTCCCACATTCGGCGCGCTGGTTGCGGCCGAGGAAGAGATTGGACCACTCTTCGAACTCGTCGACCGCGCAGGCTCGGGCCGGCTAAAGCTGGCCGAGATGGCAGGTCTTTTCTGGCACTGCCTTGCCGATCGCGGAGATATCACCCGCGACGATGTGGGCGAGGCAATTGCTGCACAGGGCCTTGCCGCCAGCGCGCCGACGTTGCGCGCGGTGCTGAAGCAGGTGCTGCAGGGTGCGTGAATGACGCCGAAATACCAACGCTTCGCGGATAGCGCTGCACGCCTTTCAGGGCAGTGCGCGCTGATGTTGGGGTGGCGGCCGGACGAATTCTGGGCCGCCACCCCTGCGGAAGTGAGTGCAATCATCGAGGCCGCCAACGGGCCCCGACAAGCATCGGGCATCAGCCGCAGCGAACTGACGCAGCTTTTGGAGCAGGACAATGGATAGCGATATCGAAACACTGATGGTCGATGTGCGTGCCAGCACGGATGGCTTCGAAAGCGACATACAGCGCATGCGGGATACGTTCGATTCAACCCTGGTCGACGGGTTCGGTCGGGCGGGCAACATCCTCGAATCCAGCCTGCTTGGCGCGGTGCGCAGGGGTAGTCTCGGCTTCGACGACCTGAAACGGACCGCGTTGCGCGCACTCGATGAAATTGCAGCGTCGGCGCTTCAGGCAGGGCTTTCGCAGATTGGTGGCGGACTACTTGGCGGTGGCTTGACCGGCCTGATCGGCGGTGTGCTGGGCCTGCCCGGCAGGGCGACGGGCGGAAACGTATCGCCCGGCTCTGCTTACCTAGTCGGAGAGCGCGGCCCGGAGGTATTCGTGCCGACGAGTTCTGGCCGGATCGAGACCGGCAACGGCGGCAGCGGGCGCGATGTCAGGGTTTCGATCAACCTTAACGCGCCCGCCGGCTCGTCTTCGGCAGAAAGCCTGCAACGTTCGAGCAGACAGGTCGCCAGCGCGGTGCGCCGCGCGCTCTCCGCTTATTGATACACCCCCACGCGAAAGGCCGAGCATATGGCATACTGGCTGGCGAAAGCCCGCAACGGCCAGCGCAGCGAATGGATACAGCGTTTCGATCCTCGCTTCTGGACCGTGAACTTTCCGCGCCCGATGATGGCGGCGGTCGCGACTACCGCACCGGACGCTTTGCGAATGGATTGCGTGTTCTATCGCAAGAACGACCTTGCCGGGCTGATCTGGGATAGCGTCGATACTCTCGACCATCCGTTGACGAGTTACGATACAAATCGCGATTATCGCCAGCTCGCTTTCTCTTTCCGCTGGCGATCAGGCGGAGTGATCCCGCTCGACGCGCTGAATGGCCCGACACTCACGATCGAGGGGCGTGACGAAAACGGCACCGCACGAACGTGGTACGTCCGCTTGTGGAACTATGCCGAAGGTTCGCCCGGCGATGCGCGGATCGACATCCGCTTTTCGAAGCTGGATGGTGGTTTCCTCCTGCCGTACGAAGCCGACCCCGTATACGCAGGCGACATCGACCGGATGTTTATCTCGCTTGCTCCGCCGGGATACGCCGCAAACGGTGGAGATCTTGCGACCCCCGTCGAAGGATGGGCCGAGATGAGCGAGATCAGGGCCGATGGCAAGGATGCCGTACTGGCTGCCGGAGCGGTAATGGTTCCGCCTCACGGAGTGGGGATATGCACGGCGTTCGATGATTGCGGGACGCAGACGCCAGCCCGCATTCTACGCAATGCTCGGGCCTTGGGATATCGCGGCGAGATTGTGCACTACATGGGCATGAGCCACTATTTCAGGCTCAAAGCTGCCGGAGGCGAGCAATTCGTGGTCGATCCCGACGCTGCTGCTTTGAATGTCGCGGCGCGTGCCTGGCATCTCGATTACTTTACCCGTTGCAAGGCCATGGGGTTCGAACCGGTAGCATCCCTCTCCTACGAACTTCTTGCCATGCACTGCCCGCAAGCATGGACACAGCGCGATCTGGATGGTGCCCCGGCCCAGACCGGATGGGAGCCACCATCCAATCTGCTGTCACCGGCTAACGACAATGCCATGGGATACTTGCGCAAGGTGGGCGCTGAAACGGCCACCTTGCTAAAGGCCGCCGGTCTGCCGGTAAGATTCCAGATCGGAGAGCCGTGGTGGTGGACATATGGCGATGGCAGAATTTGTCTGTACGACGATGCTGCGAAGGCTCGCTTTGGCGGCAATCCGATTGCGATCCAGTCGCTGAAGGCCCCGTTGGACAACGCCCAACTCTCCTTGCTGGACGAGGCAGGAACGGCGCTGTCGGAGTCGACTTCCGGTCTTGCTGACGCTGTACGCCAGGTTGCCGGGTCTGACCTTTCCGACATCAGGCTGCTCGCCTTCGTTCCCACGATCATGGATCCGGAAACACCCGAAGCCATGCGTGCAAACCTTCCGCACGGATGGGCGATGCCGGCATTCGACCGGCTGCAGATCGAGGACTACGACTGGCTGACCGCCGGTAAATCGGGCCTGCGATACAACGCCTATGAACAGCTCGATAAGCGTCTCGGGTACCCCCGGACGCTTCAGGACTACCTGGCCGGGTTCGTTCTCCTGCCCGAGGACGCCGCCATCTACTGGGAAAGGATCGATCGGGGTCTGGACGAGGCGGACGATCGCGGCATCCAGCGGCGCTTCGTCTGGGCGTCGCCGCAAATCATGCGCGACGGATATGTGCGCCTGCCGGCTCCGAAAAATGAGGAAGACATGCAGCCCTTCGATGACATCCCCTACCCGCTGGCACTCGGACGCGGCTCTACCGTCATGCCCGAGTTTTCGACATCGATCGTGATGACCGCCTCTGGCCATGAGCATCGCAACACGGTCTGGTCGGACGCACGCCTCAGTTTCGATGTCGGCCCGGGCATTCGTTCCGAAGCGGAACTGGGGACCCTCATTTCGTTTTTTCGCGCACGTCGCGGACCGGCCAGAGGGTTCCGCCTGCGCGATAGCTATGATTTCAGCTCCAACGAGATGACCGGAGAACCGACGCCGTTCGATCAACTGATCGGAATTGGTGACGGTAGCGAAACGTCGTTCGAACTGGCCAAGCACTATGGCAGCGGGCACGATGCACAAAGGCGCCGGATCACCCGGCCTGCCGCTTCGAGCATTCTGGTCAGCGTCGATGGTGTCCAAACCGATGCGTGGGCGCTGGAAGACCATGGCGTCCTGCG
Organism: Croceicoccus bisphenolivorans; assembly: GCF_001634625.1. Lineage (GTDB taxonomy): Bacteria > Pseudomonadota > Alphaproteobacteria > Sphingomonadales > Sphingomonadaceae > Croceicoccus > Croceicoccus bisphenolivorans. Next base: position 26,618 of record NZ_LRSE01000021.1, read on the forward strand.
TCTGGACATGCCGCCAGCCGAGGGTGCCGACGTTCGCGCCGGTTTCCTTTTCGATGTGCCCGTTCGCTTCGCAAACGATCGTCTGGAAATTTCCAGCGTCGGCGTCGCCGCCGGTGAAGCGCCCAGTGTTCAACTGGTGGAGCTGAGAGAAGGTCAATGACGCGTCGCTGGTTTTCGACCGAGCTTGAAAGTGTTGCGACCTGGTGGCGCGTATTCAGGCAAGACGGTGTGACGGTCGGTTTTACCAGTCATGACCGTGATCTGGTCTTCGATCATATCCGCCATCTGACTGCCCCCGGAATGGTGCCCTCGGCAGTCAGGTTGAGTTCCGATTTGGAGCCGGACAGCGCCGAGATTACCGGTGCGCTGGATCACGAAACCATCAACGCTGCTGATCTGGCCATGGGTCGCTTTGACGGCGCACGCGTAGAGATGGGTCTCGTCGATTGGACTACCATGGAAAGCCGCATTATCTATGCAGGCACGATTGGATCGGTTTCGCAGGATGGACCGACCTATTCGGCTGACCTCAGCTCCGTAAAATCCGTACTGGCAAGACAACGCATCCCGCAGACAAGCCCGACATGCAGGGCCCATTTTTGCGGTCCGGGATGCAACCTGTCGATCGCTCGCTTCACACGGGAAGCGATTGTCGATGCTGTCTACCTTGCGGAAAACGCTCTGGCGGTATCTGGCCTGATAGACGTCAGTAAATTTCTTGGCGGATCTGTCATCTTCCTCGATGGGCAGGAGGCCGGGATTGAGATGAGCGTCGCGGCAATCGACGGCGGCAAACTCGTCCTGAACAGGATATTCGACACCAGCGTCGCTGTCGGGCACCGGATAGAGCTGCGCGAAGGCTGCGATCATCGCTGGTTCACCTGCTCCGATCGTTTTGCGAACGCAGTGAATTTTCGCGGCGAACCGTTCCTGCCCGGGAACGACCTGCTGGCCCGCTATCCAATGGCACACTAGGAATGCCGACAATCGCCGAGGCAGCTCTCGGCATGGTGGGTGTGCCCTTTCGAATGCATGGCCGCGACCCGGGCATCGGACTGGATTGCGTGGGGCTGATCGGCGCCGCCATGGAACGTGCCGGGTTAACCCCAACATTGCCGCGCAGGTACGATCTGAGAAATAGGTCTGGCATCGAAGCGTTCCTGCCAATGGCGGAGCAAAGCGGCCTGAAAAGCAGCAGATTTCCTCCGGCAAGAAACGACATCGTCCTGTACGGGCTGGAGGGGTTCCAGCATCACCTTGCAGTTTCGCTCGGTCAACACCGCATCGTTCATGCGCACGCCGGATTGCGGCGCGTTCTCGTCAGCACACCCAACAACGATTGGCGCATCCTGAAAGTCTGGAGCGTTGATTGATCCATATGGAAAGTCGCAATGGCTACACTTGTTCTAACCGCAATCGGGACGGCCCTTGGTGGCCCTTTGGGAGGCGCAATTGGCTCGATCGCGGGGCGGGTTCTGGATTCCGCCATTATCGGATCGCCAAAGCACGAAGGTCCGCGACTGAAGGATCTGTCTGTCACGACGTCCAGCTATGGCACCCCAATTCCCCGCCATTTCGGCAAAGTCCGGTCGGCTGGCAGCATCATCTGGGCAACCGAACTTGTCGAGCATTCCGAGAAAAGCGGTGGTGGCAAGGGCAAGCCCAGTATCACGACATATAACTACAGCATCTCCTGCGCTGTTGCGTTGGCTAGTCGGCACATCAAGGGCATCGGGCGCGTCTGGGCCGATGGGAACCTGCTCAGGGGATCGGAAGGCGACCTGAAAGCAGGCGGGAAATTACGGATATACCTTGGAGATGAGGACCAAGCGCAAGATCCACTCATGGCGGCAGACATGGGGCCGGCTTGCCCCGCTTTTCGCGGACTGGCCTATGCCGTGTTCGAAGATCTCGCACTGGCAGACTTCGGGAACAGGATTCCTGCGCTGACGTTCGAGATTATCGCCGACGACGGGGAGTTTGGTCTTTCCGAGTTGCTGCCAGGTGAAGATATCGCAGTGCGCGCGATGCCCCTTCCGGAACTGACAGGCTTCACGCACGATGGCGGCAGCGACGCCAACCTGCTGTCGCTTCTGCAGGATTTTTACCCGATTTCCTGCCAAGGGGGTGGCGCTGAACTTGTCATAACATCGGCGGTTGGCGTGTCCGGTGAGAGTGTAACCGACTTGCCGCCAACCGTTGCGAGCAAGGATGGCGAATTTGCCGGCCAAACGGGCGTGCGGCGCAAACGTCGCATCGACAACCATGCTGACGCAGTCGGCGTTAGATATTACGACCTTGACCGCGACTATCAACCAGGCCTGCAGAGAAGTCGCGGCAAGCCCGGCAGGGGACAGATCGAGACAATCGAATTTCCGGCCTGCCTGGTCGCGAACCACGCCAGACAGCTAGCGGACCGCATGGCCGACACCCGCGAGCAATCTCGCGAAACCATGTCATATCGAATTGCCACGATCGATGACGACCTGCGGTGCGGTACGCTTGTCAGGCCAGCGGGCGAGCGCGGGGTCTGGCAAATACGCGCCTGGGAATGGCGCGCTGAAGGCGTGGAACTCGAACTGGAAGCGGTAGACATTACGGCTAACACCGGGCTGCTAGCTTCTGGCGATGCTGGCATTATTAGGCCTGCAACCGACGAACCGGTTGGCGAGAGCGTCATCCAGGCTTTCGAATTGCCATGGGATGGCTTGGGCAGTGGCACTGAAAGAAAAATATACGCCGCAGTTTCATCACAGTCGTCTGGCTGGAACGGTGCGGCCCTTTACGTAGACATTGGAAACGGCTCCCTGAAACCCGCCGGGACCGCTGCGCGCACGCGTGCCACGATCGGCACCGTTTCGACAGCGCTGCCTGCCGCGAGCCCGCATTTGTTCGACAGGGCAAACTCGCTTGTCGTCGAACTCGTGGACCCGAAGTTCATGCTGGCAGAGGCAGATATGATCGCGTTGGCACAGGGTGCAAATCGTACTCGGGTCGGCAAGGAACTCATCCAATTCGCCTCTGCAGAATCGCTCGGTGCAGGTCTTTGGCGAATATCGGGATTGCTGCGCGGGCGCGGCGGGACTGAAACCGCCATCGCAGATCACAAAGTCGGCGAGGGTTTCGCTTTGCTAGACAGCACGCTCAGTTCGATCGACGTTACAACTATAGGTTCCGCGCCAACCGCAACGGCCCTTGCGTTGGGCAACGGCGATCTGGCGCCCGCCACTACGACAATTGCTGAACTAGGCTCATTTTTCCGTCCCCTTACGCCGGTGAAAGCACAGCTCAAGGCGCAGACGGACGGCGCCCGGCTACTGACTTGGGTCAGGCGCGCACGTGGTGGCTGGCAATGGCTCGACGAGGTTGATGTCCCGTTTTCGGAAACTGTCGAGAGTTATGAGGTACGGTTCCGTGATGGTTCGGGCGATACGCTCTCTTGGACGACGAGCGTCACGAACCTGATCCTCGCACAACAGATTTGGGAAGAACTGACAAGCAAGCCAAGCCCCAAACACCTGGAAATTCGTCAGATCGGCTCATCGTCGATGTCGCCCCCGCTAATCATTTCTATCTCATAACCAAAAGGAGACGGCTGTGATCGATCCTATTAGTTTTAACTCGTCCACTCCTCGCTTCGGACTGCCGCTGCTCTTCGCAGCGCAGGCCCAGAAGGAGTTTTACGTCAACGAGGCACATGTTCTCAGCGATATGCTGATGCACCCCTTCGTCGAGGGAGTTGCATCCGAACCGCCTGTCACGATCAGCAACGGGCAATGCTGGATCATATCAAACGGCGCAACTGGCGCTTTCGCAGGACAGGATGGGCACTTGGCATTCTGGAATGACGGACAATGGATATTCGCTCAGCCCACCGAACGCATGGCCGTATTCGATCGATCCATTGGCAAATATCGGTATTTTGAAGACGGTTGGCAGACCTCGATCGAGGTCTCAGCGCCTGTACAAGGTGATGTTGTGGATGAGGAGGCAAGGATCGCAATAGCCGGAATTTTGACCGTCCTTCAAACTGCGGGCATCCTTGCACCGGTCTAAACCGGGTAGCGGGAACTTTTCCTTTCCAAAGCGGTTTATCGATGACGTGAGGGAACGGCTATCAGCTGTTTTTGCGCAAAACTGTAAGAAACTGATGCGTTTATGCAACGATTCATCACCCTTGGGGTGCTTGCGCGAAATATGAACAAAGGATAGATGTCACCTCCGTGGCCTCGATCAATAGAATGGAAATTAAGGGGAAACGCTAATGCGTAAACTGGTGATCGGATTGGCAATGGCCTCGACAGCCCTTGCCACACCCGCACTCGCGCGCGATGACGCTTGGTACATCGAACTCGATGGCGGCATTATGCTGCCTGAAGACACTGATCTGACTGTCGACGACGAAGCTAACGCTGGATCCGTCGATTGGGACTATGGCTATGATTTCGGCGGTATCGTCGGCTATGACTTCGGGATGTTCCGTCTCGAAGCGGAAGCGGCATATAAGGGCGCTGATGATGACGGCGCTACGCTCGATGGCGTGACTTACGAAGACGAGGATGTCGCGGTCAACTTCGACACGCTTTCGTTCATGCTTAATGGCTTGATCGACTTTGGCGATGATGATGGCCTGCAGGGCTTCGTGGGCGGTGGCGTCGGTGTTGCACGGACCAGCTTGGACGTCAGCTTAAATGATGACGATCCGGATTTGCTTGATGATTCCGATACCGGTTTCGCATGGCAGATCCTTGCCGGTGTCCGCGCTCCGCTTACCGACAATTGGGATGTCGGCCTTAAGTATCGCTATTTCCGTCATGATGACATCGACCTGATGTCGGTTGACGGTACTCCGGTCAATCACGACATTCGTACGCACTCGCTGCTGGGCACGTTGACCTACAACTTCGGCATGGCACCGCCGCCCCCGC
>NZ_LRSE01000022.1 GCF_001634625.1 Croceicoccus bisphenolivorans
AACAATCACAAACCGCAAGCCACCGCATTCCAATTGGTACCTTTCCGGGTTCTCCACTGCGCGGTTAAGTAAAAAAACTAATCGCAATCACAGTGTGAAACCCAGATCAGACAAAGGGAGTGATTAAAGTGGGGAAATATTTCAAACATTCCATATCAGTTTCGACTGTACTGGTAGCTATTGCACTTTCATCGACAGCAAAAGCACAGGTAGATGAAACCGATTCGACGATTACTGAGGAAGCAAGTAAATCGTCCGGCGGCTTGAGCGAAATCGTGGTTACCGCGCAGAAGCGCGAGCAGAACGCCCAGAGCGTGGGCATTGCCATCACTGCATTGGGTTCGGAATCGCTGGTCCGGCTACAGATGGTCGCCGCGACGGATCTGGCCAGGGTGGCATCCAACGTCACCCTTTCGGGCAGCTATGGCGGGCAGATGTCGCAATTCACCATTCGCGGCGTCACGCAGAACGATTTCAACGATCACGTCGAACCTGTGATCGCCGTCTATGTCGATGAAGGCTACGTCGCTTTCGCAAACTCGCAGGGCGCAGGCATGTTCGATCTCGACCATGTCGAAGTGCTCAAGGGGCCGCAAGGCACGCTGTTCGGTCGCAACTCGACCGGCGGTCTGGTGCAGCTTGTCACCAAGAAGCCGACCGACTTTGTCGATGGCTACGTCGATGCAACGATTGCATCCTACAACAACGTCCGCCTCGAAGGCGCGCTGGGCGGACCGATCACTGACAGCATCAGAGGCCGCATCGCCGGCTACTTCGAACGATACGACGGTTGGGTGAAGAACAAGTACCCTGAAGAAACTTTCGTCCCGGCCGAATTCCAGTCGGGTTTGGGTACGGCCGGAGATCTGCCCGGAAAGGGTGCCGACCTTGCCGGCATAAAAGGCCAGTGGGCGATCCGCGGACAGGTCGAGGCCGACCTGAGCGACTCCGTAGATTTCTGGGCCTCCGCCTATTATACCAAGATGATCGCCTCGACCGGGCCATATCAACAGGTGCCCACGGTCGCGATCCTCGACGCGGATGGCAACCAGATCAACGAAATCTACGCGTCGCCAACGAATATTTGCCAGGCGATCCAGGACGGCGTCTGTGTTCACGGTCTATACGCACCAGGCGATCCGGCCGGCACTACCCGGCCCGTGCCCGGCGCGGATTACTACGGCTATCTCGACCCCGACGGCAGCGGCCCGATCACATCTTCGGACTATGCCTTCGACAACGCCGATACCAGCGCATCCTATGGCGCGAACGTCAAGTTCACGGTCGATCTGGGCAGCGACATCACGTTCACATCGTTCAGCGATTACAAACACTTCGACAAGGACTTCAGCCTCGATCTGGAAGCGGGACCACAGAACCAGTTCTTCTGGCACGGTATTTCCGACGAGGATTCCTTTTCACAAGAATTGAGGCTTAATGGCAGGTCCGGCGACCTGACATGGGTGACCGGCGCCTATTTCCTGAAAATCAAGAATGCCAGTACCCACGGTATCGGAGCGCTGCCGGGAAGTTCCTATCCCTTCCCCGCGTGGGATCAGCCACGCATCGCCCGGCTCGACAGCAAATCCTATTCGCTTTTCGGCCAGGTCGAATACACCATTTCCCCCAGCCTCGCCGTTATCGGTGGTCTCAGAGGGTCACGGGAAGTCAAAGATTACGACTTCGAGGTCCTCTTCGTCTATCCGAACACGGGGCTTGATCCGTTCCATTTCGATTATGCGCCTACCGCGGAATTCCCTGGCTTCTATCAGGATCCGTACCACGATCACTCATCTGAAACCTTGTGGAACTGGAAGGCGCAGCTCAACTGGACCCCGGCAGATCGTTTGCTGTTCTATGCGGGCGTGACGCAAGGTGCCAAGGCCGGCAGCTACAACTCCGGCGGACCAATGGACGTCGAAAGCATCCCCTACAAAGCGGAACGCCTCATTTCGTACGAAGTGGGTGTGAAATCCGAACTCTTCGACCGCAAGATCCGGCTTAACGCGGCTGCATTCTACTACGACTACCACGATTATCAGGCAGCGCGATGGCTGGGCGTATCCAGCCAGATCCTGAACGCCGAGGCATATATCTACGGCGGCGAGGTAGAGTTGACGGCCGTGCCAAGCGACACGTTGGAGATCTCGCTGAACGGCGGCTATCAGAAGAGCCTTGTCGAGGATGTGCCGGTCGGCGCCGGCCTCAAGGACGTTCACACCACCTTCGCGCCCAACTTTACGCTGTCGGGCTATGTGCGATACACGCTTCCGCAAGAGATTGCCGGCGGGCAACTCGCCTTGCAGGTCAGCGGCAACTACCAATCGTCGGTTTGGCATAACCTGAACAATTTCGACGCGAACAAGCTCGACGCATGGGGCATACTCAACCTGCGAGGCGAATGGACGTCGCCAGACGAGCGTTTCCGCTTCGCCGTATTTGCCAACAATGTGCTCAACAATTACTACGACACGATCGGCTTCGACACTGCGCAGCTGAACGGTTCCAATCTAGTGGCGCAGGGCAAGCCGAGATGGATCGGCGCAAATCTGCGCTACAGTTTCGGTCAATAACGAACTCCCCCGAGCAAACGGTCGACGTGCGGAACCGCGTCGGCCGTTTCACTCGCGCGTGAAGCAAGGACGGGATCAAGACTGTCAGGCATTGTCGATTTGCGAAAATTCAGTTGAAACCTTTGGGCAGATGACCCAAGGGTTGCCCTATGGCAAAACGCAAGGCAGGCTCCGCAATAGTCGATGAAAACCACGAGATAGAGACGGGGTCATCCGCGCCGCAAGTATCGGAACGCAATCTGGAACGCGCGCTAGGTAACCAGATTCGAGTTCTCCGCCGCCAGCATGATCTTTCCGTAGCGGAACTTGCAAGTGCTGCAGGTATTTCGAACGGGATGCTTTCCAAAATCGAAAACGGGGGCATTTCGCCTTCGCTCAATACGTTGCAGTCGATCGCGGAGACGCTGAAGGAACCTTTGTCGTCGCTTTTCGCATCCGCCGAGGAACGGCAGGACTGCTCTTATGTCCCGGCCGGACACGGCGTGGGGATCGAACGACGCGGAAGCAAGGTCGGGCATATCTACGAACTGCTCGGCCATCTTCTTGGCGGCGACATCGTCATCGAACCCTATTTGATCACCTTGCGCGAAGGCGCATCGGCATACACGGGTTTTCATCACAGCGGTGTCGAGTTCATCTACATGCTCGACGGCGAGGTCGACTACCGCCACGGCGCAAACGTCTACTCGATCAAGCCGGGGGATTCTCTACTGTTCGATAGCAGCGCCCTGCACGGGCCGGACAAGCTCGCCAATAAGGAATGCCGCTACCTTTCGATCATCGTCTATCCGCGACATTGATCGGTATCGCGACGGCAGCATCGAAGCGTGCCGCTGCCGAGAGCTATTTTGGAAAGAAAGGTGCCATCACGGTCTTCGTTGACCCTGACCGTATCCGGCTGTTTTCAATGAAACGTGTACAGCCGTAACGGCACCCACCTATCGCTTCACGTGCTGCAGACGCGACGATACCGCTATCCGATTGAAAAGATTGATAAGGCCGATCGCCACCGTGAACCCGGCGATCTCTTCATTCGAGAACTGCGCCTGCATCAAACAAAAAGTCTCGTCCGGAACTTGCGTTCGGGAAAGGAGGGATACGCTTTCCGTCCACTCCAGCACCGCTCGCTCCGCCTCGTCAAAGAAGGGCGATTCACGCCAGGCCGAAACCAGGTGAAGCTTCTGCGGATCGAAACCGTCAGCCAGTGCTTCCTTGACATGCAGGTCCACGCAGAACGAGCAGCCGTTAATCTGGGACGCGCGCAGTTTCAGGATATGAAGCAGGCTGGCATCGAGCCCGGATGCAGCGATCTGTCGGTCGAGCGAAACGACCGTCTCGTACAGCTCAGGCACCGCGGTTGCCGTGTCGTAGCGTTGCTTCATCAAACAGCTCCGTTTGCATTATGGATAAATCATAGATATAAATCATCCACGATTTATCAAGCGCGATTGGTCATTTGATTACGGAGGCTGGCATCCATCATGCGAAAGATGAGCGATGGCGTGGAAGCCGCCCTGCATTGTGTGCTGGTGCTGGCCAGCCTTCCCACTGGCAAGGTTCTGGCCGGGAAGGCTCTGTCGGAACTGCACGGTCTTTCGGAAAGCTATCTGCTCAAACACCTGCGCGCGCTGGTCGCGGCCGACGTTCTGGTCGCGGTGCCGGGACCGAAAGGCGGTTTCCGGCTTTCCCGCCCACCGCAAGCTATCTCCTTGTTGCAAGTGGTGGATGCGATCGACGGGCCGGAACCGTTCTTCGCTTGCCGGGAAATCCGCCGCCGGGGTCCCGGCAAGTCGAAAGACCCGTGCGTCTATGCGACAGACTGTTTCATCAAAAGCCGTATGCTGAAGGCGGAGCAGGCATGGCGGGACAGTCTGGCAGCGCAGAACGTCGCCGACCTTGTCGAGGATGGACGCACCTTGATCGACGATCACAACAAGGCTGCGGTCGCATCCTACGTGGAAAACGCCCGGCGATGACCGACCCGGGGTGCGACCGAGGCACCGTTCGATCGGCGCCACCGCGCCTCTCTGGCACTCCCGGGTAACCGGATGAAACTGCCCCCGGACTGCGAGAGTACGAGAGGTCGCTCTACGCTTCGCTTGCGCTCGCGAGTGATCCGCCGAAACCGTCTCCCGGACGGTTTCGTGTCAGGATCACTCCCACTCGATCGTCCCCGGCGGCTTCGAGGTGTAGTCGTAGACGACGCGGTTGATGCCCTGCACTTCGTTGACGATGCGGGTCGCCACGTTCGACAGGAATGCCCCGTCGAAGGGATAGACGTCCGCCGTCATTCCGTCGGTGCTGGTCACTGCGCGCAGGCCGCAGACGCTGTCGTAAGTGCGGGCATCGCCCATCACGCCGACGGTGCGGACGGGGAGTAGCACGGCAAAGGCCTGCCAGATCGCGTCGTAAAGGCCTGCGTTGCGGATTTCCTCAAGGTAGATCGCATCCGCCTTGCGCAGGATGTCGCACTTTTCCTTGGTGACTTCGCCCGGAATGCGGATGGCAAGGCCCGGCCCCGGAAAGGGATGGCGACCGACGAAGATGTCGGGCAGGCCAAGTTCCCGACCCAGTTCGCGCACTTCGTCCTTGAACAGTTCGCGCAGCGGCTCGACCAGCTTCATGTTCATGCGTTCGGGCAGGCCGCCGACGTTGTGGTGGCTCTTGATCGTCACGCTCGGCCCGCCGGTGAACGAAACGCTCTCGATCACGTCGGGGTAAAGCGTGCCCTGCGCAAGGAAGTCCGCGCCGCCGATCTTCTTCGCCTCTGCCTCGAACAGGTCGATGAAGGCCGCGCCGATGAACTTGCGCTTCTTTTCGGGGTCGGTCTGGCCGGCGAGGCCGGACAGGAACTTCGCTTCCGCGTCAACGTGGACCAGCGGGATATTGTAGTGATCGCGGAACAGGGTCACGACCTGCAGCGCCTCGTTCATGCGCATCAACCCGTGGTCGACGAAGACGCAGGTCAGCTGGTCGCCGATCGCTTCGTGGATGAGGACCGCGGCAACCGCGCTGTCGACGCCGCCCGAAAGGCCGCAGATGACCTTGCCATCACCCACCTGCTCGCGGATCTCCGCGATCTTGGTGTCGCGGAACTGGGCCATCGTCCAGTCGCCCGCGCAGCCGCAGACGTGGCGCACGAAGTTTGCGATCAGCTTGCCGCCGTCGGGCGTGTGGACGACCTCGGGGTGGAATTGCGTGCCGTAATACTTGCGCGCCTCGTCCGCGATGACCGCGAAGGGCGCGCCGTCGCTGGTGGCGACGATCTCGAAACCGGGCGCGAACTGCGTCACCTTATCGCCGTGGCTCATCCAGACCTGATGGCGTTCGCCTTCGGCCCACAGGCCGTCGAACAGGGCGCAGTTCTTCGTGACGGTGAGGAAGGCACGGCCAAATTCGCCGCCCTCTCCCGTTTCGTGGCCGGGCCGCACTTCGCCGCCAAGCTGGTGCGTCATAACCTGCTGGCCGTAACAGATGCCAAGGATCGGCAAGCCGCTGTCGAACAGGCACTGCGGCGCGCGCGGCGATCCGTCGGAAGGTACGCTGGCGGGCGAGCCGGAGAGGATGATCCCGCGCGGTTTCAGGCGGGCAAACGCCTCCTCCGCCATCGTGAAGGGCGCGATCTCGGAATAGACACCCGCTTCGCGCACGCGGCGTGCGATCAGCTGGGTAACCTGGCTGCCGAAATCGACGATGAGGATGGTGTCGCCGTGAAGAGCGTCGTGGTCTGTGTGGGCCATGGCCGCGCGATAGGAAGCACGCGCGATTCTGTCCAGCGCGTGGCGGTATCGTCGTGGTCACATTCTCGAACCTGATATCGATTCTACAGTTGCAAAATTTGCAAGCAATAATGTTGCTTTCGCACTTGCAGCATAAACCGTCGAAGCCTAGCTGCGCCACCGTGATGCGGGCGGAAGAGGAGCCGCCCCGGATCACCTTCGGAAAGAACAAGAACAAAGAGACCGGATGACCTGTTCGTGCGAACGAAACAGGAGGAATAACATGACCAACACGCTTACCAGCCACATCATCGGCGCCGTCGTTGCGCTGACGTTCAGTGGCCTTGCCTTCACCGCGACCCTGATCGCCTGATCGCATTACCCCGACCGGTGCCCGCCCTTCGACAGGGCGGGACAGGTCCCCTCATCCCCCGCCGATTTCGGACAGGATGAGTGCCAGCAGGACCCCCAATGCCGTCGCGATGCCGACGGTGTGGGCGTCCTCTTTGTAAGCCTTGGGAAACACTTCTGTGCCAAGGCTGGCGACGACCGCGCCCGCAGCCACGCAGCGCACGAAGCCCAGCACATGCTCGCTGACACCCGCGAAAGCCACGTTGCCGACGATCGCGGCGGCTGACAGGATCGCGGCAGTTGCCGCCCAGACCCCGATCACCTTTCCCTTCGACCATTTCTGGTTCTCGCGCATGGATCGCGCGCCGCTTGCCGCTTCCGGCAGGTTGGACAGCAGGATCGACGCGGCCAGCGCCGCCACTTCCTTCGGCCCCGCTGCGATCAGCGCCACGCCCAGAGCGAGGTTTTCGGGTATTCCGTCGGTCGTTACCGCCGCCAGCAATCCGCCGCCGCTGTTGCTGCCCCACTTCTCGTCGATCCAGTAATCGATGGCGGTGAACAGCATCGCGCCCGTCACAACGCCCGGGACGACCATCCATATCGTGCTCTTTTCAAGCGTCGGCTCGATCAGTTCGGTGACAAGGCTGAGCAGGAGCGCACCGCCCGCCAGCGCCACGATGAACCCTTCCGTACGGGGCCGCAGCTTGCCGTTCACGCCGATCAGCGCGCCGACGATCAGCGCGCCCGATACGATTGCCACTACAGCCAGCGTCAGTCCCAAGTGCGTTCAGCCCCTTGCGTTCATTACGCAGGAAACCCGCCGGACGGCATCGCGGTTCCGGTTCAGTCGGCGTAGGCGCGCACGAGATCGGTCAGGAAGTCGCGCGCCGTCAGCACTGAGTCGACGGCGATATGCTCGTCCAGCCCGTGCGCGCCCGTCCCTTCCGGCCCGGACCACAGACCCGGCACGCCGTAAGTCGGGATACCGGCGGCATTGGTGAAGGCGGAATCGGTATATCCGTTCGACATCGCCACGGTCAGTTTCGCGTCGGGATACCATTTGGCCACCATCGCCGCGATCGGATCCATCACCACGGGGTCGAGCGGCGGTGTTTCGAAGCTTGGCCGCGCAGGCGGCAGCAACGTCACCTCCACAACTTCGTCCGCGATGGCATCCACCAGCGTCTGGCGGATCGCCGCCACTTCGTTGCCGGGAAAGATGCGGCAATTGACATTGGCGACCGCGCGGCGCGGCAGGGCGTTGCGCGCATGGCCCGCCTGCAGCGTGGTGGCGACGCAAGTCGTGCGCGTGTTGCCGCGCCAGAACGGATCGGTGCTGACCACGGCATCGGCCGTAATATCGGACGGGTCGTTCGCCAGCGCGATCATCGCCGCGCCCAGCTTGCCGCCCATTGCAGCACCAGCCTCGCGAAAGCTGCGGCGGGTGACATCGGTAAATTCGACAGGGAATTGCACCGCCTCCACCCGCTTCAGGGCGTCGGCAAGCTGGTAGATGGCATTGTCCGGGCGCGGCAGGGCGCTGTGGCCACCGGCGTTGCGCGTCGTCAGTTCGAAGTTGGCGAAGATCTTTTCCCCCACCTGCACCGACTGGGCCGCCACCTTGCCGTTTTCGTCAAGGTCTCCGCCGCCGCCCTCGTTCAGCGCGAACGCCGCATCGATCAGATCGCGGCGTTCCTTCGCCAGCCATTCCGCCCCGTTGAACGCACCGTTCGTTTCTTCCCCGCATGTCAGCGCGACCTTGATCGTACGCGACGGGCGATAGCCTTCCTGCGCGAAGCGGACGAGCATGTCTGTCCAGATCGCGGCCTGCGCCTTGTCGTCCGACGTACCGCGGCCATAGAAGAAACCGTCTTCCTGCACGAAGGTAAAGGGATCGCGCTTCCAGTCGCCGGCCTCTGCCTCCACCACATCGATATGCGCCATCAGCAGGATCGGCTCTTTCGCGCCGCTGCCGGGATAGATGGCGACCAGCCCGCCTTCCTCCGGATGCTCCGGTACGGCGAAAAGGTGCAGGTTTTCCTCCGCCATGCCCGCCGCGGAAAGACGCGCCGCCATACGCTTTGCCGCAAGGGTGCAACTGCCGCTCGACAGGGTCGTGTTCGTCTCCACCAGTTCGCGGTAGGTATCGATGAAGGCGGCGCGCCCGCCATCTGCCGCGATGGCATTCGCACCGACTCCCAGCATGAGTGCGGAGGCAGCGAGCGTTGCGGCAGTCTTCATCGAATGCGTCCCCATCGTCTTCTTCGTGTCAGGCGCTTTTCCTGCCAGTATCAGACTGTGGATGGAAGGGGGTGGAAAGGCTTCCGAAATCCCCCCCCGCTGCCTATATGATGGACATGAACGAGAATACCGGAAACACCCCGAACACGAACGGATACGGCGCAGAAAGCATCAAGGTGCTCAAGGGCCTCGACGCGGTGCGCAAGCGGCCGGGCATGTACATCGGCGATACCGATGACGGCTCGGGCCTGCATCACATGGTTTTCGAAGTGTCGGACAACGCGATCGACGAGGCTCTGGCCGGGCATTGCGACCGCGTCCTGATCGAACTTCATCCCGACAATTCGGTTTCGGTGGACGATAACGGCCGCGGCATCCCGACCGACATCCACAAGGAAGAAGGCGTGTCGGCGGCAGAGGTCATCATGACCCAGCTGCACGCAGGCGGTAAGTTCGAGAATACGAGCGAGGACAACGCCTACAAGGTTTCGGGCGGCCTGCACGGCGTGGGCGTTTCGGTCGTCAACGCGCTGTCCGAATGGCTGGAACTGACCATCTGGCGCGATGGCAAGGAACACTGGATGCGGTTCGAACACGGCGATGCCGTGGCCCCGCTGATCGTGAAAGGCGATGCCCCGCTGAACGACGACGGCGTGCCGCGCAAGGGGACGCGCGTGCGCTTCCTTGCCAGCAACGACACGTTCAAGAACGTCACCGAATACGATTTCGACAAGCTGGAACACCGCTACCGCGAACTCGCGTTCCTCAATTCCGGCGTGCGCATCCTGCTGCGGGACTTGCGGCACGAGGAGCCGAAGGAACACGACCTGTTCTACGAAGGCGGCATCGCGGCCTTTGTGAAGTTTCTCGACCGCAACAAGCAGCCGCTGGTGCCCGAACCGGTGGCGATCAGCGCGGACAAGGACGGCATCGGCATCGATGTCGCTCTCGAATGGAACGATTCCTACTACGAGAATGTCCTGTGCTTCACCAACAACATCCCGCAGCGTGACGGCGGCACCCACCTCGCCGCCTTCCGCGCGGCTCTCACCCGCACGCTGAACGGCTATGCCGAACGGGCCGGGTTGATGAAGAAGGAAAAGGTTTCCCTTACGGGCGAGGACATGCGCGAGGGGCTGACCGCGATCGTATCGGTCAAGCTGCCGGACCCCAAGTTCGGATCGCAGACGAAGGACAAGCTGGTTTCTTCCGAAGTGCGCCAGCCGCTCGAAAGCCTGATGGGCGACAAGATGAGCGAATGGCTGGAAGAGAACCCCGCCAACGCCAAGCAGATCATCCAGAAGATCATCGACGCCGCCGCCGCCCGCGAAGCCGCGCGAAAGGCCCGCGAGATGAGCCGCAAGGGCGCGATGACCGTCGCCAGCCTGCCCGGCAAGCTGGCCGATTGCCAGGAACGCGATCCGGCCAAGTCCGAAATCTTCCTGGTCGAGGGTGATTCCGCAGGCGGCTCTGCCAAACAGGGCCGCGACCGCAAGACGCAGGCGATCCTGCCGCTGAAGGGCAAGATCCTGAATGTCGAACGTGCCCGTTTCGACCGGATCATCTCTTCGAAGGAAGTCGGCACCCTGATCCAGGCGATGGGCACGGGCCTGCGCGACGAATTCAACCTTGAAAAGCTGCGCTACCACAAGATCGTCATCATGACCGACGCAGACGTCGACGGCGCGCACATCCGCACCCTGTTGCTGACGTTCTTCCACCGCCAGATGCCCGACATCATCAAGGCCGGGCACCTCTATATCGCGCAGCCCCCGCTCTATAAGGTCGCGAAGGGCCGGTCCGAGGTGTATCTGAAGGATAACGACGCGCTGGACCGCTATCTGATAGAGGGCGGCCTTGCGAACAAGGTGCTCGAAACAGCGGGCGGCGCGCGCAGCGGCGAGGATCTGGCAGCGCTGGTCGAACAGGCCCGCCGGTTCAAGAACACGCTGGCCTTTGCGCCCGGCCGCTACGATCCCACGATCGTGGAGGCGCTGGCACTGGCAGGTGCGCTTTCGCCCGATCTGGATGCTGCTGCCCGCGATGCGGCGCTGGAACGCGCAGCCGCGACGCTGCAGGTTGCAGATCCCGAAGCGAAATGGACCGCTTTCGCCACCGACGAAGGCTATGCCGTCCAGCGCATCTGGCGCGGCGTGACGGACCACTTCGCCATCGAGTCCAAGTTCCTCGACAGCGCGGAGGCGCGCAAGCTGCACCGCGTCGCATCCGAACAGGCCGATGCCTATCTGGGCGGCGCGCGGCTCGTGCGCAGCACGGCTGCTGACGAGGAAGCGGAAGAAACCAGCCCGATCGGCAAGGAAGGGCAGATCACCCGTCCGACCCAGCTGCTGGAAAAAGTGCTGGCCGCCGGTCGCAAGGGCCTGTCGATCCAGCGCTACAAGGGCCTTGGCGAGATGAACGCCGAGCAGCTTTGGGAAACCACGCTCGATCCCGAAAACCGCGCCTTGCTGCAGGTGAAGGTAGAGGACGCGGATGTTACGGACGAGATTTTCACCCGCCTGATGGGCGACATCGTCGAACCGCGCCGCGACTTCATTCAGGAAAATGCGCTGAACGTGGCTAACCTCGACGTCTGAGGCGGGGCCTATGGTTCCGCGCGTCCTGTTCGTCTGCCTTGGCAATATCTGCCGCTCGCCGCTGGCCGAAGCTGCCTTTCGCGCAGAAGCGGACGCGGTCGGCCTTGCGGTAGAGACGGATTCGGCGGGCACCGCGGCTTATCACGTGAACCGCCCGCCCGACCCACGCGCCATTGCCGAGGCTGCGCGCAACGGGATCGACATCGCGCATTATCGCGGGCGGCAGGTAACGCGCGAAGACTTCTTCGCCTTCACCCACATCTACGCGCTGGACGCAGACAACCTCGCCAACTTGCGCCGCATCCGCCCTGCGGACGGAACCGCGCAACTCTCGCTGCTGCTGGATGCAGTGCCGGGAAGGAAGGGCGAACCGGTGGCCGATCCCTACTACGGCGACGAGGCTGGTTTCGCGGTGACGTGGGCCGAAGTAAGCGCGGCCGCGCGGGCGATTGTTGCCGGACTGGGCAAATAGGCAGCGGTGGCGACTTCGATGCTCAGTGCCCTTCTGCGAACGGGAAGTTTTGCGATCTAGCTCAACGACTGGAATGGGCTGGGAAGCTGCCACTACGGAACGTGGACGGACTCGACCTCGACGTGCAGAACCTTTCCGGCGTATAGCCTTGCATGAAGGGTGAGGTCGCTCACCGGTTCAACTTCGGTAGTCAGGTCAACAAGAACCTGCCAGTAGCCATCCATCCATCGGTAGACCGAACGCTCCCAAGTTGCTTCGTCGAGCGAAGTCAAAGCATCGCCGTATGCTAAGACGTTGTCCGCGATGTGTTCTGCAATTGCGGCGCGAATGGGTGCGACGCCTTCAATAGAATGGCGGCGAAGTTCGTAATCCCCATCGACGAACGCATCCGCGATCTGGCGGAATGTGGTCCTCAAGGTGTCGGGAAGCGGATGTTCTTTGTCATCCTTCATCATAACGTGACCGCCCTCCAAGCCACATGAAAAAACGACGACGCTAATTTCCGCAATTAGGGTAGTCAGCCGACAGTCTGCTTGCGGAACGCAACGGCTTTAGAACTGCCCCCTTTTCAATCCGCCGCGGCAGTCACTTCCAGCGGGAAGAACGGGATCGCGGCCTCGAACTTCGTGCCGTCGTCGCGGACGAAGCCGTAGTAGCCTTCCATCGATCCGTGAGAGGTTTCCAGTGGGCAGCCCGATACGTAGTCGTGGCTATGCCCTGGCAGAAGGCGGGGCTGTTCGCCCACGACGCCATCGCCGTCGACAAGGCTGACGCGTCCGTTGCCATCAGTGATCCGCCAGTGCCGCGTGACGAGGCGGACAGGTTCTTCCGAATTGTTCTCGATCCGGATGTGATAGGCCCAGAACCAGCGCCCTGCCGCCACCTGTGACTGTTCGGGCAGGAAGTTCGCGGTTACCCGCACGGTAATCCCGGCGGTTATCGCGACATGGTCGAAAAGCTGGTCCATCATCGTAAATCGAAGCGTAACCCTGATCCGCGCCGCCCGCAAATGGCCGCATGCCCGGCGCAGTGGATTTTCCCCCGCCGTGTACGCCCAGCCCTACTTTCGCGACGCGCCCAGCGCTGCAGACGGAGCGTCGAGCCGCCACGTCACACCGCTTCCGTCAAAGCCCAGATCGGCCTGCGCATCAAGCGCGGCCCGCGGAATGTCGCGGATGACCGAGGTGCCGAAGCCTGTGCGCGTAGGCTCGGCAACCGCCGGACCGCCTGCTTCCGTCCACGACAACCGGAAACGATCGTCCGCAAGATCCCACGCGATGTCGACGTGGCCATCAGCCGTAGAAAGCGCACCGTATTTCAGCGCGTTGGTGGCCAGTTCATGCAATGCCATGCCCAGCGTCTCTGCCGCGCGGGCGCTGATTTCCACATCCGGCCCGGCGTAAGTGACCTGTGATTCAGCGATGTCGAGCGCGAAGGCCAATTGTGCTTCGGCAAGGTCGTGCATGTCGACCCGTGTCCAGGCGCGGCGGACCAGCAGGTCATGGTTCGCGGCCAGCGCATCCAGCCGGCGCACGAAGCGTTTCAGGAACTCCTCGTTCCCCGGCGCCGATCGCCGCGCGAGCGACTGGATCAGCGTCAGCATGTTCTTGGACCGATGGTTGACCTCGTTCAACAGGGCCTGGATCGATTCGGCCTGTTCCCGCTGTTCCGTCACGTCGGTGTTGGTGCCGAACCAATAGGCGACTTTGCCGTCCTCGTCCCGGATGGGACGCGCGCGAGACAGGAACCAGCGATACTTGCCGTCCTTGCCGCGCAGCGGAAACGTATCCTCCCAGATCTCGCCCGTGTCCCAGCTATACTGGATCCGCTTCACCACCCGGTCGATATGGTCGGGGTGATGTACCGCTCTCCAGCCCCAGCCCTGCATCTCTTCCAACGTGGTACCGGTGTAATCGAACCAACGCTGGTTGTACCAGAAGATCCAGCCATCGCTGTCGGCGATCCATGCCAGCTGCGAGATGTGGTCGGCCATCATCTTGAACCGACGCTCGCTTTCGGAAAGCTGCTGGCGCGCGGTTTCCAGTGCGCCGACATCGCGCGCGATCTTGCTGGCACCGATGATCTTGCCGGTCGCATCGCGCACCGGCGAGACGGTTACGGAAACGCGCACTTCGGCCCCCGTCTTGCGAAGGCGCACAGTATGAAGTGCCGAAACGCGCCGCCCTGCCACGATCTGGCGGATGATCGCGTCTTCTTCCGACTGCCGTTCTTCCGGAATCAGGGTGCGGATGGACTGGCCGATCATTTCATCGGCGGTCCAGCCGAACAGCCGCTCCGCCCCCTTGTTCCAGCTCAGGATAACGCCATCGAGAGTCTTGGCGACAATGGCGTCGTCCGAGTTTTCGACCACGGCGGCGAGCAACGCTTCCGACGACATGGCAGGCATGCTGACAGGGGCCGATTCCTCGACCGGCGCATCGGTGCGGGCAGTGGTGGCGCTGGGTGGCGGAACGCTCCCCGGCATCGCGGCAGTCCTTTTCATCTGGCGATGAAACGCAAAGGCGCGAGGAAGTTTCCGCTAAAGACCGATGGCTGCGAGAGCGCGTTCGAGATCCTCGATGAGGTCGTCGGCGTCTTCCAGACCAACATTGAGTCGCAACATCCCTTCGGACACACCCATCTCCGCCCGGGCATCCGGGCCGACCGAATGGTGAGTCGTGCTGGCAGGATGGCACATGAGGGAGCGCGAGTCGCCAATGTTGTTCGATATATCGATCAGTTCCAGCGCATCGAGAAACGCATGGGCCTGTTCGCGCCCACCGTCGAGCACGATGGAAAAGATGCAGCCGGGCATCGCCATCTGCTTCTTCGCAAGTTCGAAACGCGGGTGGCGTTCCAGACCGGGATGCAGGATGACCGGCACGCGGGTCTCAAGGAATTTGCCGACCTTCAGCGCATTGTCGCACTGCTGGCGCGCGCGCAGGGCCAGCGTCTCCATCCCCTTCAGCACGACCCATGCGTTGAACGGCGACAGGTTCGGGCCGGTGTTGCGCTGGAACGGCAGCAGCTTGTCGTTGATGAACTCTTCCGTGCCGCAAACGGCACCGGCCAGAACGCGGCCCTGCCCGTCCATCAGCTTCGTCGCGGAATAGGCGACGACGTCCGCGCCAAAATCCATCGGGCGCTGCATGATGGGGGTGCAGAAGGCATTGTCGACGACGGTGGTGATGCCATGCGTCTTTGCCAGGCCGCAGACATATTCCAGATCGACGATGTCCAGCGTGGGGTTTGCCGGGGTTTCGAAGAAGAAGACTTTCGTGTTGGGCCTGATCGCGGCTTCCCACGCGGCATTGTCGGTCGCGTCGATCACCGTGCCTTCGATACCGAAACGCGGCAGCAGGCTGTCCACCAGCCAGCGGCACGAACCGAATGCCGCGCGCGCGGCAACGATGTGATCGCCCGCCGACAGCTGGCACAGCAGGGCTGCGGTCATCGCGGCCATTCCGCTTGCCTGCGTGCGGCACGCTTCTGCTCCCTCCATCACCGCAATGCGTTCTTCCAGCATCTGAACGGTGGGGTTCTGCAGGCGCGAATATGTCATGCCGTCCAATTCGCCCGCAAAGCGCGCGGCAGGCGTCGCCGCATCCTCGTAGCTGTAGCCGGAAGTTGCGAAGATCGCCTCGCTCGTCTCGCCCATCTCGCTACGCCAAGTTCCTGCGCGGATGGCCTGCGTTGCGGGGCGCCAGTTGCGGGTGATGTCGCGGTTCTGTCCGGTCGTGCGTTTCATGCGCCAGCCGTTAGCGCGCAAGGGTTTCCGGTGCAATCGCGAACGATGGCGATTGCATGGGCAAGCGCCTGCCGTTACCGGCTTGGCCCGATGCAGCCCCATTTGCAGCCCCCTGCGGACCGTCACGATCACGCACGCGACCCTTGGGGGTGGATGCTCCTCGTCCTCTTCGTGTTCTCGTGTCTTGCTACCATCGGCGTGGCGGAAGTCTCGATCCCGATCTTCGACGAAACGCATTATATTCCCGCAGCCCGCGCGTGGATCGAGGGGGAGCGGCTGCTAAACCCCGAACATCCAGTGCTCGGCAAGCAGATCATCGCTCTGTCCATGCGCCTGCTGGGCGACAACGCCTTTGGCTGGCGCGCCGGATCGGTGCTGTTTTCCTGTCTCGCCCTGTGGGCGACGATGCGGATGACATGGCTCGCCAGCCGCTCGCGCTTCGCCGCGCTGGCCGCCGGGCTGTTCGCGGCGACGAATTTCCTGCTGCTGGTGCAGGCGCGCATCGCGATGCTCGATACCTACATGCTTGGTTTCCTGATGCTGGGCTGCTGGGCGCTGATTGCGGCGACTGGCGGACGGCAGGTGCGGGCGCGCACGGCTCTTGCGGGCCTGCTGTTCGGGCTGGCGCTGGCGGCCAAGTGGAACGCCGCGCCGGTCATCGCCTTTGCTGGGCTATGCATCTTTCTCGGCAATATGCGCGCTCGGCTTGGCTACGGGCGTAGACCGCTGGGTGCGATGACCATTTTCGAAGCGTTCGGCTGGCTCGCATTGCTGCCGCTGGCCGTCTATCTCGCCAGCTTTGAGACGATCGACATGCTCGCGCAGCCACCGCAGCGTTTCACCGGGCCGATCGATTGGCAGCTCTACATGTTCGAATTGCAGGAAAGCGTCATGAAGACGCACCCCTATATGTCGACATGGTGGCAGTGGGTGATCGACTGGCGACCGATCTGGTATTTCTACGAAGAATACGAAGGCGCATGGCGCGGGATGCTGTTCGTGGGCAATCCGTTGCAGATGTGGGGCGGCCTCATCGCGTTGCTGGCCTGCGGCTGGCTGGGCTTTGCCAAAGGACGGATGGACTGCCTCGTGGTGGCAGGCGCATGGCTGGCGGCGCTGGGCATGTGGATTGCCGCGCCCAAGCCGGTGCAGTTCTACTACCACTACCTGATCTGCGCACAGTTTCTGGCCATCGCACTGGCGCTGACGCTCGACGCAGTGGTCTGGCAGCGCATGTTCAAACGGATTGCGCGCGGCTGGGCGATCACGTTCATGGTCGCCAATGTCTTGCTGTTCGCATGGTTTGTGCCGATTCTTACGACAATGCCGCTGGCGAGCAAGATCAGCTTTGCCGATTACGCCTGGTTCGACAACTGGCGCTGACGGCGGGAACTAGCCAAGCATCCCGAACAGCAGGCCAAGGATCGCGATTTCCGCCACGAGCAGGAAGACCAGCCCCGGTACAGACAAGGTCTCTGGCATATGGCGCTTTTCCTCGTCGTCAATAGCAAGGCGCGCGTGGCGCAGCTCGTCATAGATCTGCTCGCTCGACCCTTCGACCGGAGAGCGCAGCACCGCCGCGCTGACAACCGATTTCGGAATCGGGGCGTAGAAACGGCAGCCCTTCAGGTCGCCTTTGGCCCACACCACTTCGGCCACGCATTCGGCATAGTCGGGCAGGCTTACCTCGAACGTGTCGCGCGGGCCAAGCGGGGCCTTCGTCTCGATCAGCAGACCGTTTTCGGACAAGTTGCGGATATAGGCGGCGTAGCCGTCGCCATCCTCGGCCCGGGCCGACGTTGCGATATCGACATCGCGCCGCACATTCCAGCGACGTTCCGCGTCCCGCGATCTTGCCCGGATGCGAGCAACCAGCATGGCCAACCCCTTTCGGGAGCCTATTGGACATTACGAAGGTTAAGATCGACTAAACGCGGCAAATTCAGCGGCCACAAATACTCCGAGATTGCGCCGCCAATCGGCTCAGGCCGAGGCGAAAATCGTGATCGTGGCCGACCCGGCGCGCAGCGACCTGCTGGTCGTGAGCACCGGAAGCGGGCAGGATCGCGATTTGCAGTCCGGCATCAGCCGATTGGCGGCGCAATCTAGAAGCGGCCCCAGACGAAGCGGCTGGAAAGCGCATAATTCCACACCGATCCGATCACGATGCCCGCAACCGCCGCCAACACCCAGTGCACGCCGCGCGAAACCAGTGCTTCGGCAACGCCGACATTGGCAAAGGCGCCGATCGAACATGTCAGCGCGAACTTGATCCAGCCGACGAGCAGACGGGTCAGGCCGTGCAATCGTTTGTCGGCATAAGTCAGTTCGTTGTTGAGGATGAAGTTGAACGTTAGCGCCCCGATCACCGCGCCGATCTGGCCATAAAGGAACGGCAGGTCCATCCCTCTGAACAACAGCCACAGGATCGCAAGGTGAACGACAACGCCCAGCCCGCCGATCGTGCCGAACAGGGCAAAACGCGTCGGGATCACGCGGCCCAGCGTCTTGTCATAAAGGCCGACGAGGAATTCGAAGGCGATCGCCTGGTCCAACTTGGATTCTCCGGTTGCGCGGGCGGCGAAGGATAGCGGAAATTCCTTAACGCGCAGCGGCTGCGGCACTGTCGACAGGATATCGAGCAGGATCTTGAAACCGATGCCCGACAGGTTCGGTGCAACTTCGCGAAATGTGCTGGCGGGCAGCATGAAATAGCCACTCATCGGGTCAGTCAGAGTCACGCCGGTCAGCTTGCGGGCAAGGCTGTTGGCCAGTTCGGACTGCTTCTCGCGGTCCGGCCTGCCCCATTCCTCCATGCTGGCACCCGGCGCAAAGCGGCTGGCGACGCAGACGTCGGCCTCCCCCGCTTCCAGCGCGGCCAGCATCTGTGGCAGCAGTTTCGGATCGTGCTGGTGATCCGCGTCCATCACCGCGACATGCGGCGCGGCGGTCGCCAGCATCCCTTCGATCGCGGCGCTGGCAAGGCCGCGGCGGCCGATGCGCTGGATCACGCGGATGCGCTTGTCGACTTGCGAAATGCGGCGCGCTTCTTCGGCCGTGCCGTCCTTCGAATTGTCGTCGACGAAGATGGCTTCCCACCCGTCAGGCCCCAACGGACCGTCAAGCGCGCCCGCCAGCCGCTGCACCAGCGGGGCGAGATTGTCGCGCTCGTTAAGCGTGGGCAGGATAATCGCAAGTTTCAGCATTGTAGTCCCCTGGCAGGCGCGGTTTGCCTGTTCCGCACCCGCTTGACCAGCCCTACATCACGAGCATCGACAACTTGCCGCCGCCCGCCCGCAGCCAGTCCGTCGTCTTGCGAGACCATAGCAGGGCCAGCGTCCCACCTGTCAGCGCCAGCATGTAGACGAGGCGCACCACGGCCCACGTATTGCCGTCGAAGCGGGAGATGTAGAAGGCCGCGTTGATCGGTACGAAGATCAGGAACCCGATGCAGCAGGCCGAATAGAGCAGCCAGACCAGTGCCAGCCGCAACCGGCTGACCGCAAGCGTCATCAGCAGCAAACCCGCCAGCCATGGCAGCGCTTCGAGCATCATGCCCGGCGGCGATACCCATAGCCCGAAGCCGAATGAGGCGACATGCAGCGCTTCCAGCGCCTTGACGCTGCATGGACGCGCGGAAGGATCGCGCAACGAACCTCCGGCATCGTCGCCGGATTCCCCCAACAGATAATCGTCCTTCACCAAAGGCCCCCCAGCCTTGAAATGGTTTCGGTAAGACTAGAGCCTTGCCAGAATTGCGTCACCAATTTGTGAACAACCGGCAGTACCGCCAAGATCACCGCCAAGAATACCGTCAGACAACGTCTTCGCAACCGCCGCCTCTACTCGCGCGGCCTGCTCTTCCTCGCCCAGCGAGTGGCGCAGCAGTTCGGCAAGGCTGAGGACCGTGGCCATCGGATTGGCGATGCCCTTGCCCGCGATGTCGGGCGCACTGCCGTGGATCGGTTCGTACAGGCCGAACGTACCGTATTGGGTCTTGCGCTCACCCAGCGACGCGCTGGCCAGCAGACCGATGGAGCCGACGCACATCGATGCCTGATCCGACAGGATGTCGCCGAACAGGTTGCCGGTGACGACAACGTCGAACTGGCCGGGCGACTTCACCAGCTGCATCGCGGCGTTGTCGACGTACATGTGGGTCAGTTCCACGTCGGCATAGTCGGCGTGGGTCTCGATCACGACATCGCGCCACAGCTGGCTGGTTTCCAGCACGTTCGCCTTGTCGACGCTGCACAGCTTGCCGCGACGCTTGCGGGCCGCTTCGAAGCCGGCGATCGCGATGCGGCGCACCTCGCTCTCGTCATAGGACATGATGTCGTAGCCTTCGCGCAGGCCTTCGGTCGTGGTACGCATGCCCTTCTCGCCGAAATAGACGTCGCCGTTCAGCTCGCGCACGATCAGCAGGTCGATCGCGCCCGCGATCTCCGGCTTCAGGGCAGAGCGATCCTCCAGCCCCGGAAAAACCTTGGCCGGGCGAAGGTTGGCAAACAGGCCCAGCTCGCTGCGCAGGCCTAGGATTGCCTGTTCGGGGCGCAGATGGCGTTCAAGGTGGTCGCAATCGAAGTCGCCAACCGCGCCGAACAGGATCGCATCGGCTTCGCGCGCGGCTACCAGCGTTTCTTCAGGCAGGGGATGGCCGTGGTTCTTGTAGGCAACGCCGCCGACATCACCGGAAAGCAGCGAAACCTTGAGCGGCAGCGCATCAAGCACGCGCAGCGCCTGATCCACGACTTCGGGCCCGATCCCGTCCCCTGCGAAAACCGCGATCTTCATCGACATTTCCCTCACTCCAACGCGGTTCCGCCGATCCGGGCAAGCCGCTGCATCATCATTTCGCGCCCGCCCATAACATTCGTGCGCCGATCCGCAAGCAGCCTGCGGGATAATTGCCTGCCCGAACGGTCCAGCGCGGCCATGATGTCCGGCCAGTCGTCCGCAGGGGCCAGCGCCTCTCCGCCAAAGCCCAGATCGCGCAGGACCAGCGTTTCGTACTTCGCCATCGCCAGCGCCCAGCCCCGCGCGGATGGCGCGTTGCATATCGCATCCAGCAGCGCCTCCAGCGCGGAATGGATCGCGGGATAGGGATTGTGTTCCGGCAGCACGGTCGCGGCCAGCGTCGTCGCCCAGCCGATCGCCGCCGCAGGAAGCGGTTCGGTCAGCCAGGGGCCGCGGCTGGCGACCAGCTCCAGTTTCAGGAACGGCAACTGGCTTGCCGAACGCGCGCGCAGGTCCGCCTCCACCACGTTGCCGGGGATCAGCACGGGCCGCATCTGCCGCCCCCGCCCGCCCGCGACATAACCCGCCAGCATCCCGAATTCCCGCGTCAGCACGCGCACGATGGCCGCCGTCTCCCCATGCGGACGAGTGGCGCAGACGATGGCGGGAGCCCGAATTTCCATATGCGGGGTTTGGCTGGCCCGCATCACGCTGGCAAGCGTTCAGGCGGCCACCGCCCCCGGACAGGCGCAAGCCGCGTCGCTCATCTCGTTCTCCAGCCGGCTTGCGGCCTTGTCGGCGGCGATTTCGGGGTTTTCCTTGCGTCCCATCGTCCAGTTGCGGCCCAGCCGCACTTTCGGGTTTGGCTCGCACCAGATTTCGCCGCTGTCGTCGATGGCAGTAACCCAGATCAGGTTATGCTCCTGCCCATAATCGATCATGCCGAAAGCATATCCGTCGCCCTTGCCCAGAACGTGGACGGGGATGGTGGGGTTCAATTGCGTGAACATGAGATATTTTCCTGCGATTGCCTTTCCATCGGCAACCCCGCAATCGCTACGACAGTTCCGCCCGGATGCGGTGAAGCGATGGTGTGAAGGTCTCATTTCCGCAACGCTTCCCCTCGCGGCTTCGACCGGTTCGCCGGCGATGCCGGCAAAGTGCTGGCGGCTGTGCAATCGTGCCGGCGGTCAATTGTCACTGGACAGTGGCGGGGCGAAAGGGTTTGTGGGTGCCAACCGAAATCGGCAATTGGGGATGGCGATGGCGGAAGACGACTGGTTTCGATCCGGCGCGTGGGACGAAAACGCGCAAGACCTGTTCCGGGAACGGCTGAAACGCGCGCGCGACCAGAAATGGTTTTACCTGCGCGTAAAGGCCCGTGCCATCGCGGCGGAGCATCCGGAAGACGCGCTGACGCTTTTCGCCCAATACATCGCCGCCGATCCCGAACACTGGAGCGACGGGCACTACGCAATCGCGACAATCGAACTGGCGCGCGGCGAGATCGATGCCGCCTTCGCCGCGCTGGACGAAGCGATGGGCGAAAACGGGCAGGATCTTGGTGCGACGGGAGTGATGGAGAACGCCTTCCTCTGCGCTTTTTACGGCCGAACGGATCGCTACGAGCGTGCACTTGCCCTGTTCGAACCGTGGGACAAGGGCGCGGCGCGGCAGTTCGGGCGGCCCTTTAACCGCAGCTTTGCCGGCAACTACGGCGAAGCGCTGATGCTCCACGCGCTGGGCCGCGTGGATGAGGCCCAGCTTCCCGCCCGCGCAGCTCTGGAACAGCAACTGTCCGATCGCGGGCCGGTTGCAGGTCACCCCGCGCTTGGCATCCCGCCACGGGCCAGCGAGGAGATGATGCGCCAGCTGGTGTGGATCGCCGGGCTGTGGGACAGCAAGGTGCTGGGCGATCCGCCGACCCGCTTCGCGACCTGAACCTTGCGCGCAAATCACGCGCAATCGTTCGTTAGGAGGCGCGTGTTAAGCTACGCCGGTATGAGAACTACCCTTGCCATCTTATTGATTTGCATGCCCGCCATGATCCAGGCGCAAGTCTATACCGGCAGCGTTTACGCAATTGACGGCGACACGCTGGAAATCGGCGGAGACCGGTTTCGCCTTCACGGCATCGATGCGGTCGAAAAGGCCCAGACCTGCATGACCGATGCGGGCGTGTGGAACTGCGGGAGCGAGGCGACCGCGACCCTTGCCGCTCTTGTCGACGGCAGGCCGGTGGAGTGCCGACAGGTCGAAAGGGACAAGTACGACCGTATCGTGGCGACTTGCCACGCGGGCCGGATCGACCTGTCGCAGGCGATGGTGGATGCTGGCTATGCGGTTGCCCTGCCGCACTTCAGCGATGCCTATATCGCTGACGAAGCGCGGGCCAAGGCCGGCAGCAGAGGCATCTGGGCATCGCGCTTCGACCTGCCCGCCGACTGGCGCGCCGCGCATCCGGATGCCGCCCCCCGGCCCGCGCCGCGTCGGAAACCCGCCGTCGCAAGGTACGCGCCGTATTATCGCGATTGCAACGAGGCCCGGGCGGCAGGGGCGGCACCGATTTATCACGGACAGCCCGGCTATCGTCCCGAAATGGACGGCGACAACGACGGCATCGCCTGCGAACCGTATCGCCGCCGCCGGTAACGCGGCCTCACCCCGCATCAGGCAGGGTCAGCTGCCACCCAGTTCGCGCCAGCGGCATGGCGACCGGCACGGCGGCCGAAATAGCTGCCGGGGCCAAGACTCATGCCGCTGGCATATGCCTTGCCGGTACGGGGAATATGCGCTGCGCTTGCCCCCACGACGTAAAGGCCGGGGATCGGCTCGCTGCGCAGGTTCAGACATTCGCCATTCGGGCCCGATTTCAACCCGCCCAGAGTGATGAACAGATAGGTCGAGCGGTCGAACGAGATGTCGAACGCCGCCCACGGCCCCTTGTCCAGCGGTTTCAGCCACGATGCATCCTTGTGCAACAGCGGATCGCGCCCTTCGGCTGCGTGGCGGTTGTAATCGGCCATCGTCTTCACCAACGACCCTGCAGGCAGGTCCAGCCCCGCCTCCATTTCCCCGATCGTCTCGTACCCGTCGATCAGGGTGTGGTTGGCGGTCGGGATTTCGGGATAGGCGAAGATCTCGCTGTCGACGATCAGGTATGCCTTCTGGTCCGGTTGCTCCATCACGAAGTTCGCGGTGCGGCCGTGATAGCTGTCCTCGGCCACGAACCGATTGCCGCGCTTGTTGATGACGATACCCTTGATCAGCTGGCCCGGCGGATAGATAGACGCGGTAGGGATGACCCCGTCCATCGCTCTCGTCCCCGCGCCCGCCGACAGGCCCAGCATGACCCCCGCGCCATCGTTGCTCGGAATGCCGAGCGGTTCGCTCGTCTCGCCCAGCAGGGGGATGTTCTCTGCGATCATCTCGCGATTGAGGTTGAAGCTGCCCGCCGCGATGATCACCCCGCGCCGCGCCTTGGCGTAAATCGTCCCGCCCGATTGCTTGACCTGCACGCCGACGATCCGGCCCGCGCTGTCTGCGACAAGGGCGGTCACATTGCTGTCATAGATCGCCGGAATGCCTTCATCGACGCACTTCTGCAGCAGCGGTGCCATGCCGACATGGCCCGCGTTCTCGCCGGTTCCGGCAACCTTGTGGCCGCGCGGCGCGGGCTTCGCGATTCGGTTGTAGGGCCACAGCTTTTCGTTCCCTGTGCCCATCAGGCAGGTCGTGTCGTCAAGGAACACCGCCTTGCCCTTGAACTCGGTCCTTTCGAAGGGAAGGCCCTGCTCTTCCAGCCAGTCGAAATGCGCCGCACCGTCGTCACAGAAACTGCGCACGGCAACCGGGTCCAGCGGATCGCAGCTTGCCATCATATAGGCGGCCATTTCGTCGGGCGTATCCTCATACCCCATGGCCTTCTGCACCGCCGTGCCGCCGCCCAGGTAGTAGATGCCCGAAGACATCGCACTGGCTCCGCCGCCGCCGGACGCGCGCTCCACAATCAGCACATCCGCGCCCGCGCGGTGAGCCTCCAGCGCGGCGCATGTGCCCGCTACGCCCTGTCCGATAACCACGACGTCGCATTCGCGGTTCCACGCAGGGATCGCATCTGCCAGGAGGAGTTCCGGCACTTCCTTCATGGTCAATTCCCTCCGGCCGCAGCAGCGATGCCGGCCTGCATCTCGTCAGGCGAGGGATTGCCGCGAAGGCACAACCCGCCGTTCACCTGCAGGTTCTCGCCGCTCATGAAACACTCGTCGCTGGCCAGGAACACGGCGGCGGCGGCGATGTCGTCGCTCGTGCCATAACGGCCCAGCGGATAGCCCTTCACGAAGCTTTCGAAGAGGCCCGGCACCTGCCCCGCCTCCTGCGTCATCGGCGTTTCGGTCAAGCCCGGAGAGATCGAGTTGGCTCGAATGCCCTCGCACCCGAACTCGTTCGCGACACAGCGGATCACGTGATCGGTGCCCGCCTTCGTGCCCATGTAGGCGGCATGGTCCCACAACATGATCTTTGCCGTCGCCGAACTGATCTGAATGATCGATCCGCCCCTGCCGCCGCGCGATTTCGCCATCTTGCGCACGCAGGCCTGATAGAACTGGAACGGGCCGATGAACTGCAATGCAGTCATCTGCTCCAGCTGTTCCCGCGTATTGTCGAGGAAGGGTGTGAGCAGTCCCCAGCCTGTTGCGTTCACGGCGATGTCGACACTGCCCATCCGCTCCACTGCGGCATCGAGCAGGGCGTTGACGCTGGCTTCGTCGGTCAGGTCGCAGGGATGCGCAAGACATCCCGTCTCGCCCGCGAATTTGTCCAGCACCGCCTGCTTACGGCCCGATACCATGACGGTCGCGCCTTCGGCCATGAAGCGGCGGGCCATCACCTGCCCCATGTTCCCCGCGCTGCTCGCGCCGAGGATCAGAGCGCGCTTGCCTGCAAGCCTGCCCATCGCAATTCTCCCTACTCTATCGCCAACGGGCCTACCACCGGGTGCCCGTGCAAGGGGACTGCGCAAAAAGTCAGTCGAAGCGAACCGCGCCAGTTCCTAAGTATCATCCTCAAGCATTGCAGGAATCCCCAAGGGAAAGGATTGTCATGGACCTCGGCCTCAAAGGCAGGAAAGCCATTCTCGTCGGCGCGAACGGCGGTATCGGCCGTAAGGTCGCGCAGGCATTCGCAGCGGAAGGTTGCGACGTCGCCATCTGCGGCCGTTCGCAGGACAAGGTCGATAAGGTGCTCGGCGAACTGAAGCCCACGGGCGTCAACGTCTATGGCGAAGCGCTGGACGTTACCGACGCGGCGGCGGTTCCCGCTTTCGTCGACAAGGCAGCCGAAGCGCTGGGCGGATGCGACATCTTCATCAGCTTCACCTCCGCCAATCCGGGCGAGGACAGCGACGAATGCTGGGAAACGATCCTGAAGACCGACATCCTGCCGATGCGGCGCGGGATCTCGGCGGCGCTGCCCTACCTCGAAAAATCCGACGCGGGCGCGATCTGCTGCCTAAGCTCCACCGGCGCGGCGGAAGAATTCATGGGCGTGCAGCCCTACAACGCGCTGAAGGCGGCGGTGATGAACTATGCCGCGGCACAGGCGCAGGCGCTTGCCCCCAAGGGCATCCGCGTCAACTGTATCACGCCGGGTCCGGTGTTCTGCGAAGATGGCCCGTGGGCCTACATCAAGGAGAACATGACGGAGTTCTACGATTCGATCATGGCCCAGATCCCGACCGGCAAGATGACGACGGGAGAAGAAATGGCCCGCACGATCGTCTTCGTTTCCTCACCCGCAGCAGGCGGCATGCTGGGCGCCAACATCGTCGTCGACAGCGGCATTACCAAGCGGGTCCAGTTCTGACGGTTCCTCATGGGGAAGGCGTGTCGTTGCGCCCTTCCCCGTTACCCCCACTGCCCCTCCATCCCCGTTCGCGAAATGCACAGGGGTGGAGGGGTATTTTTTACCTGACCGGCAGCAGATGGCGCGTCAGTGGCGGACCATCGCGCCGCCATCGACCCACAGGCCGTGTCCGGACATGAAGCGGGCGTCGTCGCTGCACAGGAAGGCGACGACATCGGCAATGTCCCCTGCCCTGCCCAGCCGCCGCAGCGGTGCCTTGTTTTCCCAGAACGTGCGGTATTCGGGCATCTGCTCGAACGCCGGGGCCGTCATCGGCGTGTCGATCGCGCCGGGCTGAACGCAGTTCACCGTCACGCCATGCGGGCCGAGTTCGGCAGCAGCGGACTTGGTGAAGCCCAAGATGGCATGCTTGGATGCGGAATAGGCGCAAAGCCCCTCGTCCCCGAAGCTGGACGTGGTCGATCCGATGGTGACGACCCTGCCATTACCCGCAGCCTTCAGCAGCGGTGCGGCATCGCGCACCAACCGGAATACCGCGACGAGGTTCACTTCGAGCACTTGCCGGAAGTAGGCGTCGGAATGGCCTTCCAGCGGCGCGAACGCGGAAATCCCCGCGCAAGGGACCAGCGTGTCGAGCCCGCCCATCGCATCGACCGCGGCCCCGACCAGCGCCTCGCTCGCGCCATCTGCCGTGACGTCCGCGACCTGATCGACTTCGCCCTGCAGGTCGCTGGTAAAAACCCGCGCGCCGTCTGCCGCCAACCGCTTCGCGACCGCCGCGCCTATCCCCGACCCTGCGCCGGTGACGATGGCGCGGCGACCGTGCAGCCGCCCGCTCATGCGATTTTCAGGACCAGCTTGCCGGTGTTCTTGCCGGAAAACAGCCGCATGAAGGCATCGTAGGCATTCTCGATCCCGTCCTGCACGTCTTCGTCGATGCGGACCTTGCCCTCGGCAATCCACTTCGCGATCTGCGCGCCACCTTCGGGAAAGCGGTCGGCATAATCCATGATGAGGAAACCGTGGATCGAGGCCTGGTGCACGATCAGCTGCCACAGGTTCTGAAGCCCGTGTTTCTCGACCGAATTGTATTCGCTGATAAGCCCGCACAACACGATGCGCGCCTTCTTGGCGAGGTTGTGGACTTCGGCTTCAAGGATGTCGCCGCCCACGTTCTCGAACACCATGTCGAGGCCGTTCGGCGCGGCCTGCGCGATTTCCTCGCGTAGGTCGTCCCGGCTTTTCCCGCGGTAGTCGATGGCCACGTCGAAACCGTAATCCTCTATCAGGCGGCGGCACTTCTCCGCCCCGCCCGCAATGCCGATCACGCGGCAGCCGTTGATCTTGCCGATCTGCCCGACGACCGAACCGACAGCCCCTGCCGCGCCGCTGACGCAAAGCGTTTCGCCCGCCTTCGGTTTGGCAACGTCCAGCATCCCAAAATAGGCGGTAAGGCCGACCGCGCCCATGGCCGAGAGGAACTTCGACGGACTGTCGACCATGCCCACATCGATCGGCGCGGTGAAATGGCCGGGTGCAACGGCGCTGTATTCCTCTATCCCGTTGAGGTTCATGACCCAGCTGCCGACCGGAAAGTCCGGGTTGTCGCTGGCGTAAACCTCGCCCACAGTCGTCGCGCGGACCGGATCGCCAAGCGGGATCGGCGGCATGTAGCTGGGCATGTCGTCCATCCAGCCACGCTGCGCCGGATCGAGCGAGCAGTAATGGTTGCGCACGACAAAGCCACCGGACGGCACTTCGGGCACCGGTTCGCTGACAAGCGCGAAATCTTCGGGCACCGGATCGCCGACAGGGCGGCGGCGCAGCAGGAAGCGGCGGTTGCTCATCGTTCTACTCCGTCAGGTCGACGATGACTTTGCCGGTGTTCTTGCCGGTCATCATCCGGCCATAGGCGACCAGCGTATTCTCCAGCCCCTTGGTCACATCGAACGGCACAGTGATCCTGCCGGTCTGATACCAGTCCTTGAGCAGGGCGTGGTATTCGGGGCCGCGTTCCGGAACGTCGGGCAACAGGAACCCTTCGATGCGCAGGCGGCGCATCAGCACCTGATCATAGTTCTTCGGCCCCGGCACGCTTTCATCGCTTTCGTAGTTGGCAATCATGCCGCAAACCGCAACCCGCCCGAACAGCGCCATGTTGGCCAGCACCGCATCGAGGATCGGGCCGCCCACGTTCTCGAAATAGGCGTTGATGCCGCCCTCGATCTTCTTCAGCTCTGCCGCGACATTCTGGTTCTTGTAATCGATGCAGCGCTGCGCCCCCAGTTCCTCTACCACGTAGCGGCACTTGTCCGGCCCGCCCGCAATGCCGATGACATTGGCGCCGAGGTTGCGGCCGATCTGGCAGCCAAGGCTGCCCGTCGCACCTGCAGCGGCGGAGATAACGAGATTCTCGCCTGCCTTGATGCCGAGAATGTCCTTCGTGCCGTAAAGCGCCGTCCAGCCGTTGAGGCCGAGGACGCCGAAGTGCTGGCGCGGATCGTCGATGTCTTCATC
Source organism: Croceicoccus bisphenolivorans (assembly GCF_001634625.1). Lineage (GTDB taxonomy): Bacteria > Pseudomonadota > Alphaproteobacteria > Sphingomonadales > Sphingomonadaceae > Croceicoccus > Croceicoccus bisphenolivorans. The sequence continues at coordinate 28,821 of NZ_LRSE01000022.1, forward strand.
GAGCAGCACTGCCCATGCATCGTCGGGGCGCACGGTGGAATAGTCTGCCCATTGCCCGAAGACGCGGACCAGACGGCCGGCCGGAAAGCGATCGTCACGGCTTTCCACGATGCGGCCCAGCGCCTGCCCTGCCATCGGGACACCCATCGGCAGCGGCGGCTGATAACCGTCTTCGCGCGGGCCCATCCACATGCGGGTGCCCGCATCCATCGACAGGTAGTCGGCCTTCAGCCGGATCTCGCCATCCTGAAGCGGGGCAAATTCGGCTTCCTGCAGGCTGAGCGCGGAGCTGAAATCGTCTCCCTTCGGATGGTCGTCGAGACGCCAGAATCGGTTCGTGGTCATGTTCAGACTCCCTTCGGGCCGTGCTGGCGATGGATATTGCGAAACGACCGGCGCGAGAAATACCAGCGCCCGCCGATCTTCACGCATTCGTCGTCATAGACGCCGCGATCGCGCATCGTCTTGCCGTTCTGGTCATAGACCTCTGCGGTGTAGCTGCGCACTTTGGCACGGTCGCCGTCGACCTCTATCGAACCCGGCCATGCGTGGAACATGATGCCGGGATACTGCTTCATCGCCTCCACCCACAGGCCCACGATGTTGGCGCGGCCTTCCTGTGGCGGGAATTCGGGATAGTCGGGCATTTCCCAGCGGGCATCTTCGGCCCAGGTGCCGCCCCATGCATCCGCGTCGCGCTGCGTCACCGCATCGGCATATGTGTCGAGCAGGTCGCGAATGGCCAGGCGATCGCCGTCCGGTCCGGTGAAGGGCATGTGTTCTCTCCCAGTGAGCTTTGTTGCCCCGAAGGTAGAGCCGCCGCGCGATATCGAAAGCTAGTCGTTTCGGCAGGTATGCGCCGGATCGCCCCTACTGACCGACCGGCAGTTCCTCCATCGTCGGGGCGGCGTCGGGGATGCTCACCTCGATCTGTCCGCCTTCGACGCGGATGGGGAATGTCCGCAGGTCCTTGTACGCACCGCCGATGCAGCGGCCCGTTTCCAGTTCGAACCGCGCGCCGTGCAACGGGCACATGATCGCGCCGCGGCGAATGCGGCCATCCGAAAGCAGAGCCGCCTGATGCGTGCAGCGATCGTTGACTGCGTGGAACCCGTCGTCCGTCTTCGCGGCAAGCACGTACCAGCCCGCGATCTTCGCGGCCAGCTTGCCTTCCTCGGGAAATTCGCTTTCCGCAATCAGCGGGTGCCAGCTCTCGCTCACGCTACGTCCGTCCTCTCGTTTCTCTACGCATCCGCCCTAACCGGTGGACCGGCATTTTTCACGCTAACTATTCCGATAGCTATCGCGCGGGGCCGCGATTGGCGACAACCATCGCGAAGAAATCTGCGTGGGAGAGTGATGATGACGCCTGAAGAAGCCGAACGCTTTATCGACGAGCTGTACGCAGCAACCGGCACGGGCGACTGGGACAAGGTTGCCACGATGGTGACCGACGACCTGATCATCCGCGAAGCACCCGGCCTGCCCATGGGCGGCAACTATATCGGCAGCAATGCGCTGAACGACCTGTTCGTGAAGGTCTTCGCAATGCTCGACGTCGCGTCGCTCGAAACCGTGGCGCGTACCTATGGCGGGGACTACGCGGTCGCGATCCTGAAGATGCATTTTGCCGACGAGAGCCTCGCCCCGGCAGAGCTGACCGAAGTCTTCCGCTTCCGCGACGGGAAGGTGTGCGAAATCGTGCCCTACTATTTCGACCCGGCAACGATCCATGCCGCGGCAGAGGCGAAGCAGGACAACTGACGAGATGGATTTCGCAATTCCCCGGCGCGCGCGTGAGATCGGCGCGAAAGTAGAGGCATTCGTTCGCGAGGTCGTGATCCCTTACGAGAAGGACACGCGCCGCGACCATCACGGCGCGCCGCTGGACGAACTTGTCGACGAGATGCGCGGGAAAGCACGCGCCGCCGGGGTGATGACACCGCATGTCCTGCCCGACGGTTCACACCTGACGCAGGTGGAGACGGCCTATGTC
>NZ_LRSE01000023.1 GCF_001634625.1 Croceicoccus bisphenolivorans
GGACCACCAACGAGTCGGTCAACGGGTTTTTGCATTTTTCTTTCAAAGTGCTCGCCACTGTCACAGGTAAGTGGCGGAATTCCGCGGTTTCCGGTCCGAGTTTTCATTGAGGTGCAACCTTGGGCACCGTCTGGACGGCTTTCGACCACCGTTCGCGAAGGCCATTTTCCGCTGAAAATTCGCGATTCCGGTTCCGAAATGGTAATCTCGTGGCCGGGAGATGCCCTGATGGCGTTGATAAAGACCTATCTGACCGGAATCGCTTCGGCGATTCTCTTTCTGATTCCCTTACCGGCAGCCACTTGTCCGATCGGGGTTGTCGTCAGCGATGCGCAAGAACGGCAAGAGGAACCGGGTCAATCTTCCAACACGGACGAGAACGAACCGGATCGGCTTCAAGTTACAGAAGCGGAGCAGCGCCTGACGCTCCCGGTTGGCGTCGGAGATCACGGCACGTTCCAGTTCCTTGTCGACACGGGGTCGGAGGCGACGATGATCTCTCAGGAGATCGTCACCATGCTCGGTCTTTCCAGCAACGAGCGGCAGACTGTCGCTGCCTTGGGCGGGCAGGCGGATGCCCCCGCGGTGGTGATTGCTGAACTGACGGTCGGGAAGAGCAAGTTCACCGACTTGCCAGCTGCCGTGGCGTTGGAAGACAATATGGGGGCTTCGGGAATTCTCGGGATCGGCTCGCTAGCGGACCGCAGGATCGTACTGGATTTCAAAGCGCGAGAAATCCTGATCGAACCGTCGCGCTCACACATGAAAAGCGACGATGGCGTCATTCTCGTAAATGCCAGCCGCAATGCCAGCCGGCTCGTCATAAAGGAGGCTTCGCTCAACGGTCGCCCAGTCGATATCGTCATCGATACCGGGGCGGACTTTTCAATCGGCAACCCTGCGCTGGCTAAGGCACATGCCAAAAAGCTGATCAGGTCGGGTTCGGCCAGCTTCCTCGACGTGATGGGCAACCAGCATGACACCGAGGTTTTCGATGTCGGCAATTTGCAGATCGATTCCCTGCGGATAACGCATGCGCAGGCGGCTATCACCGACGCACCGGTTTTCGCACTCCTCGGACTCAAAGATCGGCCAGCCCTGTTGCTGGGTATGAATCACCTGAGGCTGTTCAAACGTGTGGCAGTCGATTTTCACAGCAAGCAGGTGGCCTTCGAACTGGAGGACGAGCGAGGCTAGCTTCACCGGCCGGTTGCACTGGTGATGCGCGGATGTATCCCTAAATACACGTCATGCCGCCAGACCATGCCTCACCCGAATCGATGAACGCCGCTGCTGACTGGAGCGTCCTCAAGCGCTTCGGCTCCTATCTTTGGCCGCGCGACGACGTTGCGCTGCGGCGCAGGATCGTCATTGCTATCGCCCTGGTCCTGCTGGCCAAGGCGACGACACTTGCCCTGCCCTTCGCTTACAAGATGGCAGTGGATGCCATGACGACCCCGTCAAACACGGCGGCGATGGCGGCGATGGCGCTTGTGGTCGCCTATGCCGCAGGGCGGTTCGGATCGGTCCTGTTCAACAACCTTCGCAATATCGCATTCGAGCGCGTCGGGCAGGACGCCACGCGCCATCTGGCCGAAGACGTGTTCTCGCGCCTCCACCGTCTGTCGCTGCGGTTCCACCTTTCCCGGCGCACCGGGGAAGTGACGAAGACGATCGAACGCGGGACGAAGTCCATCGACACGATGCTCTACTTCCTGCTGTTCAACATCGCGCCGACGATTATCGAACTGATCGCGGTGGCCGTCATCTTCTACCTCAATTTCGGGTGGCCGCTCGTCATCGCCACCGCGATCACCGTCGTCGCTTATGTCTATGTCACGCGCTGGATCACCGACTGGCGGACGACACTGCGGGCGCAGATGAACACGCTGGACGGACAGGCAATGTCGCGCGCGGTCGATTCGCTGCTGAACTACGAGACGGTGAAGTATTTCGGGGCCGAGCATCGAGAGCTGGAAAGATACGCACGCGCGACGCGCGCGTACGCGAAGGCTGCGGTGAAGAGCGAGAATTCGCTGGGCGCACTAAACATCGCGCAGGCCGTGATCATGAACCTGCTGATGGGCGGCGCGATGGCCTATACCGTCTGGGGCTGGAGCCAGGGGCGGCTGACGACCGGCGATCTGGTGCTGGTGAACACCTACCTCACCCAGCTGTTCCGCCCTCTCGACATGCTGGGCATGGTCTATCGCACCGTGCAGCAGGGGCTGATCGACATGGCAGCGATGTTCAAGTTGATGGACACGCCGGTCGAGGTTGCCGACGCTGCCGGCGCGCCCGCACTGGATATGCGGCGGCCCACGATCGTGTTCGACAAGGTCCGCTTCGGGTACGAGGATGACCGCGAGATCCTGCACGGCCTGACCTTCAACGTGGAGGCGGGAGAGCGCGTGGCCATCGTCGGCCCGTCCGGCGCCGGCAAGTCGACCATCGCGCGGCTGCTGTTCCGCTTCTACGATCCGCAGGGCGGGCGTATCCTGATTTCGGGCAAGGACATCCGCACCGTGACGCAGGACAGCCTGCGCCGCCACATCGGCGTCGTGCCGCAGGATAGCGTGCTGTTCAACGACACCATCGGTTACAACATCGCCTATGGCCGTGAAGGTGCGACCCGCGGGGAGATCGAGGCGGCCGCCAAGGGTGCGGCGATCGCCGATTTCATCGAACGCCTTCCGCAAGGGTACGAGACGGAAGTGGGCGAACGCGGGCTGAAGCTGTCGGGCGGAGAGAAACAGCGCGTGGCCATTTCGCGAACCCTGCTCAAAAACCCGGAGATCATCCTGTTCGACGAAGCGACGAGCGCTCTCGACACCCGTACGGAACAGGACATCCTCGCCACGATGCGCGCCGTTGCGAAAGACCGCACGACCCTGACCATCGCACACCGCCTGTCGACCGTCGCGGATGCCGACCGCATCCTGGTGCTTGATCATGGCAGGTTGGCCGAAAGCGGAAGCCATGGCGAATTGCTGCGGCTCGGCGGGCTCTATGCCGAGATGTGGGCGCGGCAGGCGAACGAAGCAGAGGATCTCGACGCCGCTGCCGAATGAGCGTCAATCCATGCCGGGAAAACGGTCGAACTTGGGAGCGAATCGACACCCGCTTCCCACGGCAGGGCCTCGATCATCATGATGTGCCCTTCCGGTGCGAAGTCGCCGGCCCGGTCCAGCGTTACGCTCTGTATGTCGACCAGTCCGGGCAGGGCAGCCTCGTTGAAGTAGAACAGGCCGGTGCCGCAGGTCGGGCAGAAATGCCGCTCAACGCCTTCGGAAGAATGGTACACGGTTGGCTCGCCCTTGGTGACGGTCAGCCCTTCGGATTTGAAGGCAATCCACGGCACCGGCGTCGCCCCGGCGCAGCGGCGGCAGTCGGAACAATGGCACAGGCCATGATGCTCGACCTCGCCGGCAACGCTGTAACGAACCGATCCGCAGTGACAGCCGCCTTCGAGCATCCATCTTCTCCCTTTTTCCCGCAACAGGGTGCCAAATTATCCCGCGCCGGCAAGTGCATGGCGGCCGAGGGTTGCATTTTGCGGTCAGCACAGGCAGTTCGCACGTGCAGCAAATGCGACGGATGGCATGTCCGTCGACGCGAAGACACAGCGGAAAGACGAAGCCATGACCCTGCCCGGTGCGCTGAAGCGCGACTGGTTTTCCAACCCGCGCGCCGACATCCTTGCCGGGATCGTGGTCGCGCTGGCCCTCATTCCCGAAGCGATCGGCTTCTCGATCATCGCGGGCGTCGATCCGCGGGTCGGGCTCTATGCCTCTGTCGCGATTGCCATCGTGATTTCGTTCACGGGCGGAAGGCCAGGCATGATTTCGGCGGCGACGGCAGCGGTGGCAGTGCTGGTGGTTCCACTGGTGCGCGACCATGGCGTCGAATACCTGTTCGCCGCGACGATCCTGATGGGCCTGTTCCAGATCGTGGCCGGCGTGCTCAGGCTCGACCTGCTGATGCAGTTCGTTTCGCGCTCTGTCATCACCGGCTTCGTCAACGCGCTCGCCATCCTGATCTTCATGGCCCAGCTGCCGCAGCTGATCGGCGTATCATGGCATACTTACGCACTGATCGCGGGCGGTCTTGCCATCATCTACCTGCTGCCCCGCGTGACGAAGGCCGTGCCATCCCCGCTGGTGGCAATCCTCGTACTCTCTGCCATCTCGATCCCGATGGGCCTGCCGGTGAACACGGTGGGCGACATGGGACAGTTGCCTGAGGGCCTGCCCAGCCTCGTCCTGCCCAACGTGCCGCTGACGTGGGAAACGCTGCAGATCATCGCGCCCTATTCGGCGGCGATGGCGGCGGTCGGCCTGCTCGAATCGCTGCTGACCGCGCAGATCGTGGACGACATGACCCACACCGATTCGAACAAGCAGCGCGAATGCGGCGGACAGGGCGTGGCCAATATCGCCGCATCGCTCGTCGGCGGCATGGGCGGCTGCGCGATGATCGGCCAGTCGGTCATCAACGTGACAAGCGGCGGGCGCACCCGGCTTTCGACGCTGACCGCAGGTGTCGTGCTGCTGGTCCTGCTGGCCGCGCTCGGCCCCTTCGTGGGGCAGATCCCGATGCCAGCGCTGGTCGCCGTGATGATCATGGTCTCGATCGGCACGTTCAGCTGGAACTCCATCCCCAACCTGCGCCACCATCCGTGGCCGTCTTCGGTGGTCATGCTGACGACCGTGGTGATGGTCGTCGCCACACACGACCTTTCCATCGGCGTGCTGTCGGGCGTGCTGCTGTCGGGCATCTTCTTTGCAGGCAAGGTGCAGCGCATGTTCTCTGTCGACCGCACCCGGGAAGAAGCGCAGGCCGTCTACCGCGTCGAAGGCCAGATCTTCTTCGCCAGCGTGGACAGGTTCCAGCGCGCTCTCGGCCCCGAATCGGCCCAGCCCGATCCGGCAGACCATGTCGTGATCGACGTGACGCGCGCGCACTTCTGGGACATTTCCGCCGTCGGCGCGCTGGACAAGGTGGTGGACAGGATGCGCCGCAACGGGCGCAGCGTTCAGGTCATCGGCCTCAATACCGCCAGCGCCGATCTGGTCGACCGCTATGCCCTGACCGACAAGACCGGGGTGGAGATCGGCCTCGCCCCGCATTGATGGCGGCCATCGGTGCGACAGGGTGACAAAGGTGACACCCTGTCACCNATCACCCCGTAGAACCCGCATGGACGCGGGCTTTCCGCCTGTCCGTTGCGGGTTACAGGTGGTGGCCGGGAGACGGCGCCGGAATATAACAATGGCAAAGAACGGCACGCATCATGACGCCGCGATACCGTGTAGGAAAACGGTTTCGACACAAGTCAGTTATGTTGCCGTACCATGACTGAAATGACCGATCACGGTCACACCCGCATCACACGCGGGACCGCAAAGAGTCACTCCCCGCATCTAGGTAAACCTCGCCTTAATGAGGCGGCCGGGGGGCCGTCCTTCAATCGGTGAAGGAGTTACAGATGCAGATCGATTCAATGAACCGCCGCGCGCTTCTGCGCGGATCGGCAACAGCAGGTGCGTTCACGGCGCTGGGCGGCGTTCTCGGCGGCCTGATGTCCCGCCAGGCGATGGCCGCGCACGGTGACGGCCAGCTCGTCCCGGCCGCCAGCCCCTATGGCGCCGTTTTCCCGACGAAGGACCAGGAAACCGGTCTCGAACTGCTGAAGCTGCCGCGCGGCTTCACTTATCGTTCGATGAGCTGGAGCGGCGACCTCATGACCGACGGCAGCACCGTACGCGGCGTGCATGACGGCATGGGCGTCGTTTCCGTCGGCGGCAAGGGTGGGCAGGACACGTTCCTGATCCGCAACCACGAACTGCGTCCGCTCGGCACTCTGCTTCCCGCTCCGGGCAAGTACGACACCAACCTTCAGAACGGCGCCTATGTCGCCGGCGGCTGCGACGTCCTGCGCGTGCGCAACGGCAAGCTGATCGAACACTACCCGACGCTGGGCGGCACTTCCACCAACTGCGCCGGCGGCGTAACGCCGTGGGGCACGTGGCTGACGTGCGAGGAAACGACCTACGACGGCCGTTCGGCTGGCGGCCTTAAGCACGGTTATGTCTTCGAATGCTCGATCGACCCCACGGAAACGACCGGCCAGCCGATCGTCGGCATGGGCCGCTTCGCGCATGAAGCCGTCGCCGTCGATCCGGTCACCGGCTACGTCTACCAGACCGAAGACAACCGTAACCGTTCGGGCCTCTATCGCTACAAGCCCAACAACAAGCCCGCTGGCTACGGCGCACTGGCGCAGGGTGGACAGCTTCAGGCCGCAAAGATCGTCGGCGTCGATGGCGCGATGATCACCGCTCTGGGCGGTGCCAACGCTGTGAACTCTGTGGGCGACGTGCTGCAGGTCGAATGGGTCGATCTGGACAATCCCGATGCCGATCCCTCGGGCGGCGCTTCGGGCCCCTACCTCGAAGCCGTCAGCAAGGGCGCGCTTACGATGAGCCGCGGCGAAGGCATCTGGCACCATGGCGACAGCTTCGCCATCGTCGACACCGCCTTCGGTCGTGACAGCTCGGGCCGCGACGGTCGCGGTCTCGGTTCGGTCTGGATCTACACGCCGGATACCTCGAACCCGGCGCGCGGCACGCTCACCCTGCTCTATGCGGCAGCGGCGCGCGTTGCCGGCAACAACCCGGACAACATCACCTACTCGCCGCGCGGCGGCATCGTGACTTGCGACGACGGTGACGACGTGGATGACGGTTTCGGCGCAGGCCAGCGTCTGATGGGCTACACCGATCACGGCGAAGCCTACATCCTTGCCAAGAGCAACGTGATCCTGAGCGATGGCGACATCGCGGGCATGAACCGTACCGGTCAGTTCTCTGCCGACGACTATCGCGGCAGCGAATTCTGTGGTGCGTGCTTCGATCCTTCGGGCGAAACGCTGTTCGTGAACGTGCAGTCCCCGGGCATCACGTTCGCGATCCGCGGCCCCTGGGCTGCCGGCAACCTCTGATCATGAAACGGACCCATGCCGGACTGGCGCTGCTGGCGGGAGTGGCTGTTATCGCCGCGCTCGTCATGCTGTCCGGCATGGGTTCCGGCAACATGGACGGGCGCGGGCACGGCTTCGTCCTCCTGCCCGAAAGCGGTGACCCGTCGCGGCCCGGCGCTGTTCGATCAACGGACAGTCCGGGCAGCGCGGGCGCCACGCTGGGCCGCGAATTCGCCATGGGGCTGGACCTTGCGGTGAAATCCGCCGGTCCGGGCAACAGCGGCTATGTCATCACCCCGCGCAGCGATGCCGGTTCCCTCACCCGCCACAAATTGCGGGTCGGCGATATCGTGATGGACATGGACGGCCGCCCGCTGGACGCTGGCCGGATCAAGTCCCTGCCCGACGAACTGGGCCAGCTGGACGCGGTCGAGGTGAGCTACATGCGCAACGGCCAGTGGCGCAACGAACTGGTGACGTTCGACCGGCCATAAAAACGCCGTTCGCAAGCAATCCCGTCGCGATCGCTGTCAAGCTGCGGGCGATAGCCGGGTTCTCCCTTGGCAATCGGGTAAGTCCCTGCTTTGCGAGCATCGGCACAGCGGCTCCAATAGTCGCCCGGCTGCGGCGAGCGCGCTCTTGCGAGGCCCGTTGCCACGGCGAAGTGACGCAATTCCTCGAAATCGCCGGTTTCGATGGCGGTGCTCCCCAAGCCACCCATCAGGCCGAGCACAACCGCACCCAACAGGACCGCAACGATAGAACGAACTTTACGGTGGCCCCATCGCCTTGCCCGGATCGGACGTTTGCGCAGGAAACGAGGTGTGGCCGATGCGTGCCTCTGGCCGGCCGCAACAGGTTTGCGCTCAGGCGTTGGCACCAGCCGAAGCTTGCCTGCCTTCCCCGTCGAAGCCGGCGCAGGCAGCCTATCCGCCCGCCTTTGCATATAGGCAGGGTCAGGCTTGATCGGCACGGCCCTGAACGGCTTCTTGAACCTCATTCCACCCGCCTAGCCGAAGGCGGTTAAGATCGGCTTATGCGGATGACTCGGCTCGCTAGAGGATATACTTCGACAGGTCCGCGTCGCCGGCCAGTTCGCCCAGCTTCTCGCGCACGTATGCCCTGTCGATTGTCACCGTCGTGCCGGTGCGCTCCTCGGCGTCGAAGCTGACTTCTTCCAACAGCTTTTCCATTACCGTCTGAAGCCTGCGGGCACCGATATTCTCGACCGATTCGTTCACTTGCGCGGCAGTCGCGGCGATTTCCTGAATGGCATCGGGCTGGAAATCCAGCGTGACTTCCTCCGTCGCGATCAGCGCCTTGTACTGTTCGACAAGGTTCGCCCGCGTTTCCGACAGGATGCGGATGAAATCCTCTTCGGTCAGCGCGCGCAGTTCGACGCGGATCGGCAACCGGCCCTGCAATTCGGGCAGCATGTCGCTGGGCTTCGACACGTGGAACGCGCCGGACGCAATGAAGAGGATGTGATCGGTCTTCATCGGGCCATACTTGGTGGCAACCGTCGTCCCCTCGATCAGCGGCAGCAGGTCGCGCTGCACGCCTTCGCGGGAGACCGAACCGCCGCGCACGTCGGACACGGCGATCTTGTCGATCTCGTCCAGGAAAACGATGCCATTATGCTCTGCATTCTGCAGTGCGACGCGGGCGACGTCGTCCTGATCCATGCGCTTTTCGGATTCCTCGTCGACCAGCTTGTCCCAGGCCTGCGCCACGGTCAGCTTGCGGCGCTTCATCTTCTGCCCGCCGAACGCCTTGCCCATCATGTCCGACAGGTTGATCATGCCCACGTTGCCGCCCATGCCGGGCAGCTCCATGTTCATGTTCGGCTGGTCCTCCACCTCGATCTCGATTTCCTTGTCGTTGAGGTGGTTGTCGACGACGCGCTGGCGGAAGCTTTCGCGCGTCGCCTCGCTGGCGGAATCGCCGACAAGCGCGTCGAGCAGCCGCTTCATCGCGGCGGCACTGGCGGCTTCGCGCACGGCCTCGCGACGGCGGTCCTTTTCCAGCCGGATAGCTTCTTCGGCCAAGTCGCGGGCGATCTGTTCGACGTCGCGGCCGACATAGCCGACTTCGGTGAACTTGGTCGCTTCCACCTTCACGAAAGGTGCATCGGCCAGCTTGGCAAGGCGGCGACTGATCTCGGTCTTGCCGCAGCCGGTGGGGCCGATCATCAGAATGTTCTTGGGCGTAACCTCGTCACGCAGCTCGTCCTTCAGACGCTGGCGGCGCCAGCGGTTGCGCAGGGCAACGGCAACGGCGCGCTTGGCGTCCTTCTGGCCGACGATATGTTCGTCGAGGGCGGCAACAATGGCCTTGGGGGTCAGGTTCTTCATGTTGGTCTTTTCGATCAGGATTCGACGGATTCGAGCGTCACGTTGGCGTTCGTGAAGACACAGATGTCGGCGGCGACCTGCATCGCCTTGCGCGCGATCACTTCGGGGTCTTCCTCGTAATCGACCAGTGCGCGAGCGGCGGACAGGGCGTAGTTGCCGCCCGATCCGATCGCCGTCACCATTGTCCCGTTTGGGCCGCCTTCGGGTTCCAGCACGTCGCCATTGCCGGTGATGACCAGCAGGACATCGGCGTCGGCCACGATCATCAGCGCCTCAAGATTGCGCAGGTACTTGTCGGTCCGCCAGTCCTTGGCCAGTTCGACCGCGGCGCGCATGAGCTGGCCGCGATACTGCTCCAGCTTGCGTTCAAGCCTGTCGAACAGGGTAAAGGCATCGGCAGTCGCGCCAGCGAAACCGGCGATGACCTTGCCCTTTTCGGGGCCACCTTCGCCAAGCCGGCGCACCTTGCGCGCATTGGGCTTCATCACGGTGTTGCCCATCGACACCTGCCCGTCGCCAGCGATGACGGTCTTGCCGCCGCGCTTCACGCCGATGATGGTGGTGCCGTGCCACGGGGTAAGTCCGTGGGCCGAAGAGTTGTAATGCGAATTTCCGTCCATGGCCGCGATATGGGATCGCGGGCCACGGGTTCAATATCGGACGGAATCAGCTTCCGTTCGACCCGCCCGCAGCGCCGCCCATACCGCCTGCGCCGACCGCGCCGATATTGCCGAACAGATCCTGCAGGAAGCCGCGATGGCGACCCAGCGTCGGCGTCTTGTCGCCATCGGGGTTGATGTCGCGCACATCATCGATGGTGGCGTTCGTGACCGATGCGACATTGCCCGCGCTGTCAAAGGCGATCTTCAGCACCTTGTGATCCTCGATCTCCGGCTGGCCAAAGATGCGCTGTTCGGTCGTGCTCGATACATAGTACCAGACCGGATCGCCGAACTGGCTGGCGAAGCTTGGCTGGCCCAGCGTGCCCTGCACCGATTCCCGGTTGTCGAGGCCGGGCGTGACCGCGCCGGTCAGGACGGGATCGGCAATATAGCCGCGCCGGTCCTTGATAGAGGTGCAGCCGCCCAGCATCGCCGGAACGAGAACGGCGACCAGCGCCGCCTTCAGAGCAGTGGAACCCATGTTGCGGTCAATTCGGGCCATCGTGTCTCTATGCGCCTTTTGCCAATGCCTGCTTGCACCTATATCGCCCGGCAACGGACGTCATGCGGGCGAAGCTTTCGAGCCAGTGCCTTAATGACAGTCCGCCCGGCACACAAGGCATGCCGGCGGCGCGCTGTGCAAACGCGGTGCTGGCGGCGTGGCCCCAACGGGTTTAATCTGTGATGAATGGCGACCTGCCGCAGCGGGTCGCACGGAATGGACATTGCCATGCGACTGCTCGAACGCCTGTTTCCCTCTTCCCGCCCATCCGGCGATCTCGTCGACCTGTGGCACCGCGTCGTCGCCATCGCTCGCGAGGAGCACTGGTACGCGGATCGCGATGTTGCCGACAGCGTGGAGGGCCGGTTCGACATGGTTACGGCAGTCACCGCGCTGGTGATCCTGCGGCTGGAGAAAGAGGGCGACGGCGAAGGCGCGGCACGCCTTACCGAACTTTTCATCGACGACATGGACGGGCAACTGCGCGAGGCAGGGGTCGGCGATCTGGTAGTCGGCAAATCGATGGGCAAGCTGGTCAGCGCGCTGGGCGGGCGGATCGGCGCCTATCGCGACGGTCTTGCCGCCAGTGACGATGCCCTGCTGACGCAAGCGGCGGAGCGCAACGTGACGCGCAGCGCAGATGCCGGTTCCGCCCTGCCGCTGGCACAAGGGCTGCGCGCCCTGTGGGCCGATATTCTGGCCGCGCCTTACGAACGCCTGCTGAAAGGGGAGATCGCGCGATGACCCACGAACTGTCCGAACTTTCGCGCTGGGTCGCGGTGCGACAGTCCGAAGGCCGCGAAATCGAAGTAATTGCCGATGCGGCGGAGCGCGAGCGACTGGCCGAACGGTTCGACCTCGTCCGCGTCGATTCGCTGGAGGCGAAGGTCCTTATCGGCAAGGACGGCGCGGCGATCACCGCCAACGGGCGGCTGACCGCATCGTTCGTCCAGTCCTGCGCCGTTTCGGGCGAGGACCTGCCTGCGGAAATCGACGAACCGCTCGCCCTGCGTTTCGTGCCGGGCACGGTCGAAGCCGCGCCGGACGAGGAAATCGAGCTGGAAGCGGGCGACTGCGACGAGATCTACTTCGAAGGTGACCGCTTCGACATTGGCGAGGCAGTGGCGCAAAGCCTTGCCCTTGCCATAGACCCCTTCGCCACCGGCCCCGAAGCGGAACGCATCCGCCGCGAAGTCGGGCTGGCCGAACCGCAAAAGGAAAACCCCTTCGCCGCGCTCAAGGGATTGCAGTGAAGCGCTTTACCGGCGCGGCCATGCTGTTGCTGATAGCGGGTTGCGCTACTCCGCAACCGGTGCGCGATGCCGCCAGCCTTGACGGGCCGTTGCCGGAAATGCTGGTGCGCCTGCCGCCGGCGGAAGGCTCTCCCGAAATCATGTTGCTGGCAGGGTTTGGCGGCACGATCGACCTGTCGGGCGACTGTGTGACGGTTGTCATGGCGCATGACGGGGCGCGGCAAGTGCCGATATTCTACACCGGCACCACGATAGGGCGCGATTCGAACGGGCTCTACCTGCGCGACAGGGAAACGGCGGATGTGTTCCGCAGCGGCGATGCATTTTCAGGCGGAGGCGGCTTTATTTCGCAGGACATCCTGAACGAGAAGCGCTTCTACGCCGCATCGCCCGGCCCGGCCTGCCGCAATGCGGCGGCAGGGGGCGTGGTCAGTATCAATCCGGGGATGCGGCACGCACCCTGAAGGGCCGTGCCGCCGCTTGATCAGAACGGGATATCGTCGTCCAGATCGTCGTAGCCGCCACCGGAACTGCCGCCCGAACCGCCCGACGATCCGCCGCCCTGGTTCCAACCGCCGGAAGACCCGCCGGAGCTGCCGCCACCCTGGTTCCAACCGCCGCCCGAACCACTGCCGGACGACTGGCCACCGCCCCAATCACCGCCACCGCCGCCGCGGTTGCCGCCCTGCGCGCCATCCAGCATGGTCATCACGCCGCCCATGCCGCCGACCGAGATTTCCGTCGTGTAACGGTCGTTGCCGTTCTGGTCCTGCCACTTGCGGGTCCGCAGCTGGCCTTCGATATAGACCTTGCTGCCCTTGCGCAGGAATCGTTCGACCACGCCGACTAGTCCTTCGGAATTGATGACGACCGAGTGCCATTCGGTCCGTTCCTTGCGTTCGCCCGTCTGCCGGTCTTTCCAGCTTTCCGAAGTCGCGATGCGCAGGTTGGCGATACGGCCGCCGTTCTGGAACGACTTGATTTCGGGATCCGCGCCGAGGTTGCCGATCAGCATGACCTTGTTGAGTGAGCCGGCCATTTTCTCTCCGCCTGAATGGAATGGATGGGCGCGGCGCCGGAAAGGGCGCGCCCGAAGGTGATTCTGTTCAAGGGATATAGGACCCGGCCTCTGCCCACGCCAATGGGCGCAGGCGCGATTCGCCGCGCTTATCTACAACTGCGCCGCGAAAGGCGGTGTCAGAGTCCGGCGGCGGTCGCGATCCAGAACGTGGCGCCCGCGGCAAGATAGGCAAGGCCGAACAGGTAGGCGAGCATGAACGCGGGCCATTTCCAGCCGTTCGTTTCGCGCCGCGCCACCGCGATCGTCGACAGGCACTGCGGCGCAAAGACGAACCATGCCAGGAACGACAGCGCCATCGGCAATGTCCAGTCCCGCGCCAGCTGCACGCCCAGCGCCTCTGCCGCTTCGTCCTCGTCTTCCGCAGCAACGGCATATGTCGTGGCGAGCGAGGAGACGGCGACTTCGCGCGCGGCCATGGCGGGGATCAGCGCCAGCGCCATGTCGCGGTTGAAGCCGATGGGTTCGACCACCACGGCCAGCCCGTTGGCTATCTTGCCCGCAAACGATGCATCCACCTGGCTTTCGCCGGGGCGCGCCTGCGGGAAGGACAGCAGCAGCCACAGCACGACGGTAACGGTAAAGATGATCGTGCCCGCGCGGCGCAGGAAGATCCACGCGCGCTGCCACAGGCCGATGGCGATATCCTTGGCGCGCGGCCACTGATAACGCGGAAGCTCCATGATAAAGCCCGACGCCTGCCCCTTGGCCACCGAACGGCGCAGGACCAGCGCCACCACCATCGCACCGACGATTCCGGCGACATAGAGGGCAAAGAGGATGAGGCCCTGCAAACCGATGCCGGGCCCGACCTTGGTGGCCGGAATGAAGGCGGCGATGATCACAGCATAGACCGGCAGGCGCGCCGAACAGGTCATCATCGGCGCGATCAGGATCGTCGTCAGCCGGTCCTTCGGGTCGGAAATGCTGCGCGTCGCCATGATGCCCGGAATGGCGCAGGCGAAGCTGGAGAGCAGCGGAATGAAGCTGCGCCCCGAAAGGCCCACGCCGGCCATCAACCGGTCCATCAGGAAGGCGGCACGCGCCATGTATCCCGTCGCTTCCATCACGAGGATGAAGAAGAACAGGATCACGATCTGCGGCAGGAAGACGACGACCGAGCCGACACCGGCCAGCACGCCCTCTGTCAGCGCATCGCGCAACAGGCCTGCAGGCAGGTAGGTGACTGCCGCTTCGGACAATGCACCCACGCCCGCGTCCAGCGCGTCGGCAAACGGGGTCGCCCATGCGAACACCGCCTGAAATACGACGAACAGCAGCGCGAACAGGATCGGCGGCCCCGCCCACGGGTGCAGCAACAGCTTGTCCAGCCCGCGATGCAGCCGGCGGTGGCTGGTTTCGGAAATGATCGCGCCCTTGGCCATGGCCCGCGCGCTGACGCGGCGTTCCACCATGTCGACGTGGGCGGGCAGAGGCGCATGATCGGGATGATGTTCGACTACGTTCCCGATAGCGGCGGCAATATCCGGCAAACCCCGACGGCGCACGGCTACGGTTTCGATCACCGGCACGCCAAGCGCTTCTTCCAGCGCCTTGGCATCGAGCACCAGCCCGTCACGCGCCGCAAGGTCGATCATGTTCAGCGCCACGACCGTCGGGCGGCCCAGCGCGATGATTTCCTGCGCGAAGACGAGGTGTTGTTCCAGATTGTTGGCATCGAGCACGACGATCAGTGCATCGGGCTGGCGCTGCCCTTCCTGATGGCCGAGCACGACGTCGCGTGTCACCGCCTCGTCAGGGCTGGTCGGATCCAGCGAATAGGAACCGGGCAGGTCGAGCAGTTCGGCAGGCGCGCCGTTTGCCAGCAGCATTCGCCCGGCCTTCCGCTCCACCGTGACGCCGGGATAGTTGGCGATTTTCTGGCGCGCGCCGGTCAGCGCGTTGAACAGCGCGCTTTTCCCCGCATTGGGGTTGCCGACAAGAGCGACGGTAAGCGGCCCCTTGGTCATTCAGCGCACCATTTCATTTTGCGGATCCGAAGTCCTGTGCCGGGTGGACAGTCTCTTCCCCCGCATCCTCCACCGCGATGGCAAGGGCGTGTTCGCGCCGCAGCGCGACAGTCATCCGCCCGATTTCCACCGCCAGCGGATCGCGCCCGGCGAAGATACCGCGATGGGCGAGTTTCAGCACGGCACCGCGGTCAATGCCAAGGGCGTGCAGACGGCGCGCCTCACCGCTTTCGAGCCGGTCCCAGTCGACCGACACGACGCGCACGGCGGTGCCGAGCGGCTGGTCTGCAAGGTTGGAAACGCTGTCCTGTTCCATAGGAACGAGCGGTTCGCACAAAGCGTGCGACTTTGCAACTCATTCTCAATAATTGATCGAGATCAAGTTGCACAGCCGCCAAACGGCGCCCGATTCACGATGCCGGATAGCGCAAACGGCCCATCAGGCGGGCAATGCTGAAATGCTCCCGCTCCCCGCCTGTCAGCCGCGCCTTGGCCTTGCCGAAACGGACCACGTCTTCCAGCCTGCGGTCGAGGAATGCGTATGTTTCCGCCTGCCCCGCGCTATCATCATCCACCAGCACGGCCAGCGTCGCGGCATAGATCGAGGCGAGGATCGCCCGCTTCGAATAGTGGTTGAAATCGGTGGCCGTGTCGCCGGCCATCCGCCACATCAGGTCCGCCGCCTGCCAGCTCAGCCTTGCCGAACGCACCGCGTTTTTGGGCAGCGCCATCACCGCCAGCGCACGGCGCAGCGATTCGCGGCGCTGGGCCGCCTGTTCGATGCGGAAGACGAGCAGCGCCTTGATCCGCGCGGTGAACCCCATCTGGGCCAGCACGTCAGCGGGAAGCGCCTCTACCATGGCGCGATCGACCGTGGCGATCCACGCCGCGATCATGTCCATCGGCCCGCCGGGAAAGGCCAGCCGCGCCACATCGGGATCGAGACCGTGCATTTCCGCGGCGGAAGCAATCGCCAGATCGGTCCAGCCGTCGAAAACGGCGGCATCGGCGACGGCAGGGGCGAGCGCCTGCGCCATCTCCTCCAGCGTCATTTCGGAAAAATCGGTCTGCATGGTCATGCCTTAACGCATGGCCGGGCCGTATGTGCCGCCCTTGCCCGCTTTGGCGTCCCGCGCCTCGATCGCGGACAGAACGCCGCTGGTGCGCCCGTCCAGCGTGGCATAGTCGCGCGCGCTGCGGCCGGAATTGTCCGACTTGTCCGGGTCCGCACCCTTTTCCATCAGCAGCTTCGCCATGTCGCCATCCTTCAGGTGCGTGGCAAGGATAAGCGGCGTTTCGCCGGTGGAGCTGGTTTCATCCACGTTCGCGCCCGCATCGGCCAATGCCTCGATCCCCTCAAGGAATCGCAGCGATGTCGCCAGTTCCAGCGGGGTCACGCCCTTGGCATCCCGCACGTTCGGGTTGGCATGCTGTTGCAGCAGGAAGTTCACCCAGACGAGGTCCCGCCGCTGCACCACGATGTGAAGCGCGCTTTCCCCGCTGGAGATGTCGCGCGTGTTCACGATCGTCGTGCCCGGTTCGGACAGCGCCTTCGTCACGGCGTCGCCATCACGCTTCTTGATCGCCTCCAGGAACTTGTACCCGTCGGAAAACTGCGCTGCTGCCGGAACGGCGATGCCAAGAGCGGCACCGGCCAATGCCAGTGCAACCGCGCGACCCATCATGCGAACCAATTTCTGACCCTTCATATTCGTTTGCGCCTGTTCGGTGCCCCTACCCCGCAAGCACTTGCGTCTCGCCTCTTAGCAGGACATGAACCGCCTCGCCATGCTTCTTGCCCAAATCACCCGCGTCGCCCTCCCTGCCGCTCTTGCCCTTGCGCTTGCCGCCTGCGGGTCGGGAGGAGACGCATCGCAACCCGACCTTGCGACCGCGCCTTTGGCAGGCGCGGCGATCGGCGGCGATTTCACGCTGAGCGACAAGGACGGGAAGCCGGTGCGCTGGTCCGATTTCGCGGGCCAGTGGCGCATCGTCTATTTCGGCTACACCTTCTGCCCGGATGTCTGCCCGGTCGATGCCGCGGCCATCGGACAGGGCCTGCGCGCGTTCGAGAAGGAACAGCCGGAACTGGGCGCGAAAGTCACGCCGATTTTCGTGACAGTGGACCCGGAGCGTGACACGGCCGAAGTGGTCGGCGAATTCGCGGCCAATTTCCACCCGCGCATGGTAGGCCTGACCGGCACGCCGGAACAAGTCGCCGCCGCAGCCAAGGCCTTCGTCGTCTGGTTCGACAAGGGCGAGCCGACGGAAAACGGCGGCTATCTGGTCAACCACACGAACCAGACGGTGCTGTTCGATCCCGATGGCAAGCCCATCGCGCTGCTGCCCACCGACATGGGCGGCAAGGCGGTCGGTGAAGAAATCGCGAAATGGGTACGCTGACGGAAGAAACGCCGTTCTGGGAACGTCCGCTGGGCACGCTGGACGATGCCGAGTGGGAAGCGCTGTGCGACGGGTGCGGGCAGTGCTGCCTGATCAAGCTGGAGGACGCCGACACCGGTGCGATCTACGACACCGATGTCGCCTGCACGCTGCTCGATGTCTGTACCGCGCGCTGCAGCGACTATTCGAATCGCAAGGCGAAGGTGCCCGACTGCCAGCAGATGACGCGCGAGAACGCGGGCACGTTGCCGTGGCTTCCCGCAACTTGCGCCTATCGACTGCGGGCAGAGGGCAAGCCGCTGCCCGAATGGCACTATCTCGTCTGCGGTGATCGAGAAGCCGTGGTTCGCGCAGGCATCTCTGTCGCCGGTCGCGTGATCAGTGAGGACGAGGTCGACGCCATAGAGGATCACGTCTGCATCGAAGGTTTTGACGCCATCCGCGTTGACGATGGGGACGGGGACGGGGCATGACCGGCCTTGCGCGGCGCGGGCTGGAAGCCTTCCTGAAACGCAAGGCCGCGCCGCCAAGCGAATCGCGCGAAACCATGACCTTGCCCGACGGGACGGAGATCGCGCTGCGCATCCGTCGCCATCCCACTGCGCGCCGCCTTACCCTGCGCCTTGCGCCCGATGGCAGCGAAGTGCGCGTGACGATCCCCCGCTGGGCACCGTTCAGCGAGGCGCGCGCCTTTGCCCTTTCACGCACCGAATGGCTGGCCGGCCAGCGCCGGGCCGTGCCGCAGCGCGCGCCGGTCATGCCGGGCAGTACGGTTGCCTATCGCGGACGCGCGTTGGCGATAGAATGGCAGGCCCTCCTGCCGCGCAGGCCCGCGATCCTTGGTAACACGATCCGCGTGGGCGGCCCGGCAGAGGGTATCGAGCAGCGTCTGCGCCGCTGGCTTGAGAGCGAGGCGCTGGCCTTGTGCGGCACGGACCTTGCCTATTTCTGCGACATCGCGTGCCAGCCGGTGCCGGACTTGCGCCTCAGCCGCGCGCAGCGTCGTTGGGGCTCCTGCTCGTCCAGCGGAACAGTGCGGATCAACTGGCGGCTGGTCATGGCACCCGATCATGTGCGGCGCTCGGTCGTCGCGCATGAAGTCGCCCACCTTGTCCATTTCGACCATTCGCCCGCGTTCCACGCCCTGCTTGCGCAGATCTACGATGGCGACATTGCCGAAGCCGACCGCTGGCTGAAACGCCATGGCCGCACGCTTCACGCGGCATTTGGCTGAATTGGCGGCGTCTGAATTAGTGGCACATTCAGCCAGCAATCCCTATTGAAGCGTTCGACCATGATTACCGGCACGTCCCTTTCCCGCTTCTTCGCGCTGTTCAACCCGCTGCGCGCCATTCGCGATTTTCGCAGCGTGTGGATGCAGGAGAACCCCTATCGCTGGCGCTTTGCGCTGGTTTCGCTGGTGGCGACATGCTCGATCTTTTCGGTCATGTTCCAGGAGGAACACCGCATCGAACCGCGCGCGCCTGAAATCACCTGGATCACTACCTTCGATCCGAACCGCACCGATGCGGAAATCATGGCATCGAACATCGCCAACCAGAAGGAACAGGACCGGCTGAAGGCCGAACGCGAAGCGCGCGAGGCGCAGACCCGTGAAGTCTATGAAACGATCGGCCGTGTGTCGGGCATCGACGTGGAGGCTGCCCGCAAGGAAGGCGAGGCCGAGCGCGCAGCGCAGAAAAAGGCCGAGGAGGAGGCGCGCCAGCGCGCCCTTGCCGAGATTGAAGCGCGACAGGGCAACTGACGACGACGCGCGCTGGCTGCAGGCAGCGGCGCGCCTTGCCGAACGCGCACGCCCGCTGTCGCGCCCCAACCCCGCCGTCGGCTGCGTGCTGGTAAAGGACGGCCACGTAATCGCGCGCGGATGGACGCAAGCCGGTGGCCGCCCCCATGCCGAGGCGGTGGCGCTGGCCGCTGCCGGAGAGGCCGCGCGGGGCTGCACCGCCTATGTCACGCTGGAACCTTGCGCGCATGACAGCGAGCGCGGGCCATGCTGCGCCGGATCGCTGGCGGCGGCGGGCGTGGCCCGAGTCGTCATCGGCTGCGGCGATCCCGATCCCCGCACGGCCGGTTCGGGCATCGCCATGCTGGAGGGGGCAGGCATCGCGGTAGCTCTGGCCGGGTGTGCCGCATCGCGCGCCTCGCTGGCGGGATATCTGGTGCGCGCTGCTGAAAACCGCCCGTTCGTCACGCTGAAGCTGGCCCTGTCGCTAGACGGGTGCATCGCTATGGCGGATGGCGAGAGCCAGTGGATCACCGGACCGGCCGCGCGGGCGCATACCCACCTCGAACGCGCGCGGCATGACGCGATTCTGGTTGGCGCCGGCACCTTGCGCGCCGATTCGCCAAGGCTGGACGTTCGTATCGCCGGACTGGAAGCGCGCAGCCCGCAGCGCTGGGTGCTGTCCGGTGGCACAGCGCCCGCAGGGTGGCAGGCCCTGCGCGATCCCGCCGACCTGTCGCCGCTTGCTCCCGCGCAATATCTGTTTGTCGAGGGCGGCGCGAATGCGGCAGCGGCGTTCCTTGCCGCAGATGTGGTCGATCGCCTGCTGATCTACCGCGCGCCTATCGTCATCGGGGGCGGCAGGCCCGGCATCGCCGACATCGGCCTGCCCTGTCTGGCCGATGCCCATGGCCGCTGGGCGCTTGCCGATACGCGCAGGCTCGGCACGGACATGCTGGAAGTCTACGCGCGCAAGGGTTAGAGGCCGCTCATGTTCACCGGAATCGTCACTGCCATCGGCACCGTCACTTCCGTCGCCCGCAGCGGCGACACCCGCCTCGTCATCGCCTGCCCGTTCGATCCGGCAAAGATCGCCATCGGCGCGTCGATCGCCTGTTCCGGCGTGTGCCTGACAGTTGTGGAGCGCGGCGGCAGTGCCGGCGATGCATGGTTCGCGGTGGACGTCAGCGACGAAACGATCAGCAAGACCAGCCCGCTGCAATGGCAGGATGGCGCGCGCGTGAACCTCGAACCAGCGCTGAAGCTGGGCGACGAGCTGGGCGGCCATATCGTGACCGGCCATGTCGATGCCGTGGGACGCGTCGCCGTGCGCGGAGAGCGCGGCGGCTCGATACATCTGGAGATCGACGCGCCCAAGGCGATCGCGCCCTATATCGCAACGAAAGGCTCGATCACGGTCGATGGCGTTTCGCTCACCGTGAACGCGGTGGAGGATCTGGCCGACGGGTCGGCTCGCTTCTCGCTGAACATCATCCCGCACACCGCCGAAGTGACGACACTGGGCGCGCTGAAGGAAGGCGACGCCGTAAACCTCGAAATCGACGTTCTGGCCCGCTATCTCAAGCGAATGCAGGATATCCGCGCGGTTTAGGCCCGCACCTTAAGCTCGTCGTTCGATCACATAGCGCATGTGGCGGGTGATCCGGCCCGCCGTCGACCGTTCCTCTATTGCACCGGTCCAGCGCGCACCGATGCCCTCTACCGCATGGCGCGAACGCAAGTTCGTCTCTCCAACGGTGAAGTAGACCCGTGCCACACTGGCAAAGGCGTGATCCAGCATCAGCCGTTTCATTTCGCGATTGGCCCCGCTGCGCCAGTGGCTGCGCGCAAGGAAGGTCCAGCCAATTTCGACCGAGCCGCCTTCGGCATCGTCGTGGTTCTGGAATCGTGACGAGCCGACCAGCGCGCCCGTCACGGCATCTTCCACCGCCAGCGGATCGGACGCGACGGTGTAAAGCGCCTCCCGGTCGTCCCGGCCAAGCGGACGGAGGCGGACCAGCGCACCGAGCAAGGCCGGCTGCCGGTCCACGCGCGTATCAGGCGCTTACCGCCGCGATGGCGTCGATGAACTTGTCGATATTGCCGGTGGTCAGCCCCGCCACGTTGATGCGGCCCGATCCCGCCATGTAGATGGCATGGTCGTTACGCAGCGACAGGATCTGTTCCGACGTCAGCGGCAGCATCGCGAACAACCCGCTCTGCGTGCCATAGGGCGTCATATCGACCGAACCCTGCGTGCCCGAAGCGGCCAGCTTGTCGCGGACCTGCCGCATGCGGGTGCGCATCTGGTCCAGCTCGTCCAGCCACTGCGCGGTCATGCCTTCGTCTTCAAGGATCAGGCGAACCGCAGCCGCGCCGTGATCGGGCGGCATCGACCAGTTGGCGCGTGCCAGCGAAGCGCCGTTCGACATGATCGCGGGAAGCTGGTCCTTGCTGGCAGCCAGCACGTAAACCGCGCCGACACGGTCACGGTACAGGCCGAAATTCTTGTCGCAGGAATAGGCCAGCAGCGCCTCGGGCACCGTCGCCATCACCTTGCGCACGCCATAGGCGTCTTCTTCCATGCCATAGCCAAGGCCCTGATAGGCAAGGTCGAGGATCGGCAGCAGGCCCTTGTCCTTCAGCAGGGCGGCGATCTCGTCCCAGTCGGCTTCGGAATAATCGATGCCGGTGGGGTTGTGGCAGCAACCGTGCAGCAGAATCGCGTCGGTCGGGGCGGCATCGGCGATGGCGGCGCGCAGCGCGTCCATGTCCACCGCGCCGTCCTTGGCGTGATTGAAGGCCACGACGCCAAGGTCGAGATCCTTCATGATCTGCGCGTGGTTGGGCCAGCTGGGCGAACCCATGATGACGCGGGTCACGCCCGCCTTCTTCGCAAGGCCGACCGCAAGGCGAACGCCGCCGGTGCCGCCCGGCGTCTGCATCCCGTCGATGCGGGCGATCGGCGCAAAGCCCTTGCCGAAGATGACCGGCTTCAGCGCTTCGACGAAGCCCATGTCGCCTTCGGGGCCGAGATAGGCCTTGGAATCCTGCTCTGCGACGAGCTTCTGCTCTGCCGCCTTCACCGCGCCGAAGACCGGCGTTTCGCCCTGTCCCGTGCGATAGACGCCGACGCCAAGGTCGATCTTGTCCGCACGCTCGTCGGCGGCGTAGAGCTTGATCAGCGCGAGTAGCGCATCGGCGGGCTGTGCGGGAAGAGTGGCGAGCATCGTCTCGTGTCCTGGCTATGCTTGACGCCGCACCTTTTCGGCGGCGGGCGCCTCATGCCCACGAGAGCGCGCGGGGGCAAGCCCTGATAGGCCCCTCACCCCCGCAAACGCGGCCATTATGCCATTCGCGGCGTCAGAACGGCAGCCAGCGCTGCTTTTCGGAGAATTTCATGTAGCCCGCGTTGACCCCCAGCCGCAGCCCCGCGCCGACGCGAATCGGTATCATCACGACATCGCCCTTGCGCAGATAGCTGACGTTGAAGCCGCCCACGAAATAGGCCTGCCCCTCGCCAGCGGGATAGCGTTCGTAGAGTTCCTGGCTGTCCCACAGGTTGTAGACGAGCACGAACGTCGATGCGGCATTGGCGCCCGCGTCGAAACCGATGGACGGGCCGGTCCAGTAAACCTTGCGCTCACCTTCCACCTTGTGGTGCATCGTGCCCGACCCGTAACGCACGCCGATGCCCAGCGCACCGCCCGCCTCTCGCCCGGAGATATAGGCGTTGGGCTGGCCCTGCTTCTTCAGGATGTCGCGGATCAGGTTGCCAAGCCCTTCTGCGCCTTTGCCGAACACGCCTTCGGCCGCGCCGATCAGGTCGTCTTCCTGATAAGTCGCGCTGGCATCGGCGGTCTGCACAGGCGTTGCCTGCTCTGCCGGCAAGGCAGTCGTATCCGCCGTTGTCGCCACCGGCTCCTCGTAAGGGTCGGTCGGATCGACGGGATAGGGATCGGTCGCCGCCGGCGGCGCGTCCGGATATGTCTGCGCATAGGGGTCCGTCGACAGCGGCGGCAGTTCCGCGCTTTCCGCAGAGCCGGGCACGGGCGTCGGCGCAGGCTGGGCAAGGTCCCCGTCGATCGCGGTATCGGGATCGATCGTCTGCATCTGCGCATGGGCCGGCACGGTCATGAGGCCGGCAAGGGCCGCAAGCGCCATTGCCCAGCCATGGCTGCGCCCCGAGCCGGGCCGTATCTTGAGGAAGCGGTTCATGGATCTATCCCTGTCCAGTATCTTCATGCCCCGGCACGCGCGATCCCGCCACGCACAAAAGGCGCAGGCCCCCGAGGGCCATGACATGAATCCGATGGGAGCCTGTGGGCAATGAACCGGCGGTGAATCGAATCGAAACCGCGACGAACCGAGTCCCGACAGCGGTGCATCGAGCGATGAATCATAATGGACGCGAGAGAGGTCTTGATGGCGCCAGAACCCGCCGCTATAGCCCGCCGCTCAGCGCGGCCCCGATCCTGCATCGTGGCATACATCCGGAGACGTGGGTGAGTGGCTGAAACCAGCTCCCTGCTAAGGAGCCGTACCTCTATCGGGGTACCGAGGGTTCGAATCCCTCCGTCTCCGCCACCTCGCGATCCGAGGATATCCCATAAAGCGCTAATTTCCTTGCTTTTCCGCCATTCTGCGGCCATTATTGTTCTCTATTTGTTTCCGATCTTCCGCCTGCATCCACCCCGATCCGGGGGCACATATGGGGGCAGCGGAACGCGACTTTGGGGGCACAGATGCTGACCGACATGGCCGTAAGGCAGGCAATGCCCAGGCAGAAGGACTACAAGCTCGCCGATTCCGAAGGGCTGTACCTGTTCGTCTCGAAAGCAGGTTTGCGTAGCTGGCGGCTCAAATATCGCTTTGCCGGCAAGGAACGAAGGCTGGTCCTGGGCCGCTATCCCGATATGGGCCTGAAGGAAGCGCGGGACCGCAAGGCCGATGCCCGACGGCTCCTGTCGGATGGCCGCGATCCGGGGATCGAGGCGGCCAAGGCAAAGGTTGAACGCGCGGTCGCAGCAGTCAATACCTTCGAAGCACTGGCACGGGGCTGGTACGATCTGCAAAAGGACCGCTGGACGCCAGTCCATGCCCGCGATGTGATCACGAGCCTGGAGAAGGAAGTCTTCCCGTGGGTCGGGATGCTGCCGATTGCCGAGATAGATGAACCCATGGTGCTGTCCGTGCTCCGCAAGATCGAGAAGCGCGGCGCGATCGAGACGGCGCACCGGGTCCGCCAGCGCATGTCGGCGGTGTTTGTCCATGCCATTGCCGAAGGGGCAGGCTCGCGCGATCCGGCGGCAATCGTGACCAAGGCGCTGAAGCCCGTGCCGCGCGCGAAGAAGCGGCCCGCCTTCCTCTCGCTCGACGCGTTGCAGGACATGGTGCGCAAGACCGAAGCCGATCCGGCATCGCCGCTGACCAAGCTCGCCTCACGGTTCCTGGCCCTGACCGCACAGCGCCCCGGCATGATCCGCGCGCTCCCATGGGACGAGATCGAGGGCGTGGACTGGCAAAGCAATGAGCCGTGCCCCGATGCGCTGTGGCGGGTACCGGCCTATCGCATGAAGCTCGACAAGGAGCTGAAGTCCGATGACGGATTCGAACACCTGGTGCCGCTGTCGCCGCAGGCGGTCGATGTCCTGCGCGCGGGATGGGTGCTGACCGGGCGCGGGCCGCTGATCTTTCCATCGAACCGCAATGCCCACCGGCCCATGAGCGAGAACACGCTTTCATACTTCTACAACCGTTGCGGCTATCAGGGGCGGCATGTCCCGCATGGATGGCGGGCTTCGTTCTCGACGATCATGAACGAATGGGCCGAACGCAACGGTTCGCCGGGCGACCGGCATGTGATCGACCTGATCCTTGCCCATGTTCCCGAAGGCGTGTCGGGATCGGAAGGGGCCTACAATCGCGCCGCCTACATGGAACGTCGGCGCGAGTTGCTCGATGTCTGGGGCGCGACGCTGCTCGACGCTTTCCCCGCGCCGCACAAGATGCTGGGCTGGCCAAGCCGCTAATCAAATGCCGATCTCGAACGGTTTGACCCGTTCGCGCTGCAATTCGAGTTCGGGCGCCCTGGGTTCCTTCTCGCCGACGGTTTCCAGCGCCGAGGTCTTTTCACCCGATTGCAGTTCCAGCTTCCGCTGGGCCTGGTCGGCCTTGTCGACATAGACGGTAAGATCGTCGCGCACGCGGGTAACCGAGACGAGGAAGTTCTGCCGGGTCAGCAGTTTCGTATCGCGTGCTTCCATGACGACGATCGCCTTGTCGGTGGTCATGCCCTGGGCCATGTGCGCATTGTAAGCATAGGCCAGATCGATCCGGGAAAGCATCGGATCGGATTTTGCCAGGGTCATCTTCATGCCGGTCGAGGTTTCGATATTGACATGGGACTTGCCGATCGCCGTGACCGTGGCGCGATCGGCGTTGAGAAGCCCGCGCTGATGGTCGTTCGTCGTCCAGCGGATGCGATCGCCCGCATGGATGGTCCGCTCCCGCTGTTCGTGAAGCGCGATGCGATTGTCCTGTCCGGGCCGGATACGGTCGGGATCGAAGCGATGCGGCTTGCCATGGGCATCGACCAGTTCCACGCGGCCATTTTCATTTACGCCGGTGACCGCGTAAAGTCCTGCGACAAGTCGCTGTGCCTTGACGGCTTTGGCCAGCTCGACAATCCGGCACGGTTTGTAGTGGTGCGCGTAGCGCAGTTCCTCATTGGTGAGGTTGACCCGGTCCAGCGCCCGAACGGCCAGCTTGTCACCACTGAGCACGCCCAAGTCACGAAGTCCCGCCTGCACGGTCAGGTTGACCGCATCGCGCAACCGCCGGCCTGATGCAAAGATCATGGTCCGTTCACGCTCGTCCCTCGGCAGATCGAGCCATTGCCGCGCGGCCCGTTCGACCACGCCGCCAGTTGCTTCGACCACCTTGCCAGCGAGCAGGATCATGGCCTTGTTGACGTCGCCTGCCTGCGCGGCTTTCGCGACCTCGCGGATCGTATCGTCGCGGGCACGAACATTCTGGTCCATCTGCGCGGTCGCGATCCCTCCGTCCTGTGCGAGGGCAAAGGGTTTGCCGGCATTGACCGCGCCAAGCTGCTTCGCATCGCCGATCAGCACGAGACGCGCGACCTGCAGCCGGTTGGCGATCTCGACCAGTTGCAGCTGATCGGCATTGGCCAGCATCGAGGCTTCGTCGACCACGAGCACACTGCCTGCCATCTCTGCCCTGGCAGTTCTATCAACATCCCGGCGATAGGCCTTGAGGAACCGCGCCACGGTCATCGAGGCGATACCGGTATCGCGCTCAAGCTGACGCACCAGGGTGTTCTGCACGGCCAGCCCCATGACCTTGCGCCCCTGTGTTTCGAACAGACGCGCGGCGGGTGCGAGCAGGCTCGACTTGCCCGCTCCGGCAATTCCTTGGATGGCAACGATGCGGTCGGAGGAGGCAAACATCATTCGTCCAGCCGCTTCCTGTCCGGGATTGAGTGCAAAGCCGTTCGTTTCTTGCGCAAAGTGCTGGAGACTTTCCCCGGCGAGATCGGACGACAGGATCGGCACGACTGTCCCGCGCCCCTTGTCGATTTCCTCCAGCATGCGCCGCTCGGTCGCCAGCCCCTGCGTGGTCGTGACCAGTCCGACACGCTCCTCAGCCCCCCGTTGCAGGTTGCCATTGCGCAATTGACGATCGATCGCCTTCTCGACCTCGTCGATGGTCGTCGGCAGGCCGAAGTCGAGCGCTGCCTTCGCAATATCGGTCACGGCAAAGCCTGCCTCGCGTTGTTCGAGGTGACGGATGGCTGATGCCACCGCATGGGCAGCGGCAATGTCGCCTGGTGTCTGATTGGGGAACCGCTGCGGCAGATAGGGATCGCTGGATGGCAGACCCACGGCACTCGCAAAGCGATCGGCAATATCCCGCGCCTTGCTGGCAATCGTGCTCCACACTTCGCCCATGCGCCGGGTCATGCCGGGTTCGGATTGGAACCTTTGATCCGCTTCG
Source organism: Croceicoccus bisphenolivorans (assembly GCF_001634625.1). Taxonomy (GTDB): domain Bacteria; phylum Pseudomonadota; class Alphaproteobacteria; order Sphingomonadales; family Sphingomonadaceae; genus Croceicoccus; species Croceicoccus bisphenolivorans. Next base: position 26,968 of record NZ_LRSE01000023.1, read on the forward strand.
GCGCGAATGGCGTTCAGATCGAGCCCGATCTCGGTTGCGGTCTCCTTCCATCCTGCATAGAGCGCGCGGCGATCCTCGACAGGCGCCTTGTTCTCGCGGGTCATCAGCGTGGCAGCCTGTAGAGCTTGCGGAGAACGCGATGCCATCTCGCTGATCTTGGCCAGAATCTGCTGGCGGCGGGTGCTGAATGCCATCACCATGTTGCGCGCGATACCGGCTGCTTCGAAGTTGCCGTGTTTCGAACGGTCGCCGATCCTGTAGCCCATCGCTTCGACGCTGCGCCGGAAGTGCGCCATCGTTATCGAGTTCAATAGCGTGTTGAAGGTCCAGAGCTTGTCATTGCGCAGCGCGCGCCATTCGCCACCCGGCAACTGCGTCATGTTGGCGATAACGGCATGGAAGTGGCTTTGCGGTTCCTGAGCTCGGCTCGTATCGTGCTCGAATAGGCCGACAACAAGGTTGCCGGTCGGCACCAGTTTCTGGCCTTTCCCGTCATCGACACGGGCCTGCGCCGCGTTCCTCTCTGCCCAGCCAAGCGTTGCCTTTACCGCCTCGCCATAGGCCTCGATTATCCGCCGGTCCCCGCCCACCAGCGCGATCAGCGACCAGCTCTTGGGCATCGAGAATGTGAGGTCGATCCCGGCACGGTGAATGCCTTCGCGACCCACGCGCGAACCGTCGGGCAGTTCGCCGCGCAGCACGGCTTCGAACTGCTTTGCATCGATCCTGCCAGTCAGGCCCAATGCCTCGGCGCCCTTGCCGAACCATTCACCCTGGCCCTGTTCGCGGGTGTAATAGTTGTCGGCAGCGAAGTACGATGCCGCGCCTCCTGCCGAACGAACCGATGCAACCGAGAGCAATTATTTGTCCTCACGCTTTGACTTGCGGCGGGCCTGACCGGGAACGAACCGGGGTTCCTCGGAGGTCACCGGCGGCGGCAAGGCGGGTGGCAGTTCAGAGGCCGGATCGGGTGGGCGCGTCGGCACTTGTTCGACACGCTGCACAGTGCGCGTTTGTATCGGATCGATCGCATCGCTCGAAGCCTTGGGCCGTCTCCCGTCAGGTTCGGCGAAGGGCAAGGAAAGCTGCTCGCCACGCACCGCCTTGGACTTGGGCCGCCGCCGTGGTTTGGTCGGTACCGGGGGCTCAACCGGTACGTCTTCCGGCAGCGCATTCCGCTCACGCAATCTTGCCCATTGCAACCTGAACCGGGCCAGTGCTTCTTCCAGAACGGGCAACGAATGCCAGAGCGCTGGCGGTGCGAACAGCAGACCTGCCGCGATCCATGTACCGCGCACGATCCGGTCCAGCATATGGGCCCACGCCGCCATGAAAGGATTAGTGGTTGCGACCACGTCCTGCTGCACGACGAAGCTTTCGCCACCACCAGAGAAGTACCATTGCGCGTCCCCGCTCGCGCCCAGAAACAGGAACAAATTCGCCTTGGCATGGGCCAGGCCGAAGGTGTTGGTGGTGACGCTGGAATGGACCTCCAGCTGGTACCGGATCGACAGGTAAAGGACTGCAAAAACGATAGCGACGGCCAGCTTCGGACCGACCCAGCGGGTGAGGTAGAACGGCTCGTCAAAGGTGGAGCGCGCGTCATCCCACATCGCCGCGGTCCTCGCCGGAAAGGTCGCTGCGCCAGGCTGTGATTACCTGCGCATAGAGTTTGGGATCATGGCGTTCGAGCAGCGCGCCCACCGCCCTTGCCGTGAACATGACATTGCGCTCCAGATCGCCCGGACCGAGCAGCGCAGCGGCGTCGAGTTCGTCGATGACAAGTTTGCGCAGCAGGCCCGTCACCGTCATGTGGCGGCTTGTTGCAAGAGCACAGAACTGGTCGAAGATATCCTGCGTTACATAGCAGGCAAGGTGATGGCGTCGCGGCATTCGGGCATTCTCCACGCCCCTTTACGATCCGCCTCCTTGATTTAGAACATAGATAGAACAAGCTGCAAATTCAAGCGTGGATATCCGTTTGCTGTCAGAGGGTTGGGGCAGCTGGTCACCAGTGGTCAGCGCGGTGACCAATGGTCAGTTCTGCGGGATTTCGGGGCGTACGGACAAAGGTATTGCAGATCAATATCTTACGCCAAAGATCGACTCCCGGTGAGGGGTAGGGTGTGCTCTCTTCTCCCCACTGCGGAAGGCCTGAGCCAGTATTTCGAGCGTAAAATGACTGATGGTAATTTCTCCGCCGATTTTGGGTGCGCCTGCGGCTCGATGATCCGCTTCCATATGCGGGCCCGTCCACGGTCGACACGATCGATTCCGCCCGGAATCGCCCCATGGAGTGCGACGGAAATTACAGTTTCACGCACTGTCGCAGCGCCGCACGCAGTGTCGATGGGGCATTGATCAGTGAAGCTTGTCCCTCAAGCCTGCCGTCGATCCGCAGGAATACCATACCCTTTTGGGTGAGCAGTTGCTGAAGCAGCGGTGTTCCGGTGATTCCGCCCACCCAGTAGGTGCCGGCGTTGTTCGCCCGTTGCACTGGAATGTCGACCAGTCCGCCCGCGAAGTTCCAAGTCACGGTGCTCCGCTGGCTGCTGGCAGGCTTGTTCAACAGCATCGCCATATAGGGCCTGCCGTTTTCGCAGTAGAGCGAGAATGACGTGATACTGGGCGATGCGGCTGCCTCGACATAGGCAACCGGCGCGCGCCCTTGCACGGGCAGGATTTCCCATGGCGTCCCCGGTGCGGCGTTCGTCATTTCGCCAGGGCTGCGCGCCAGAAGTTCGTGGTGACGTGACCCCCAGCGTTCCCCCAGCTGGGATTAGAGCCGGGCGGTTGTTGTGCACTGCTACCCAACGTCGGACCACTTGGGTCTGGATTTTTCCGCCTTTCTCAGAACCGTGGGCTGGTCTCACCGGCTGAGTTTGCCAGCATGATCGGGGGGATATTCCCGATCGCGCTGTGCGGTCGCTCTTCGTTGTAGTGTCTACGCCAGGCCTCCAGCTTTTCGCAAGCGTCTTGCAGATTCAGGAACCAGTGAGCGTTCAGGCATTCGCTGCGCAGCTTGCTGTTGAACGCCTCGATGAACGCATTGTCTGTGGGCTTGCCAGGGCGGGAGAAGTCCAGGGTCACACCGCGCTGGTAAGCCCACAGATCCATGTCTCGAGAGATGAACTCGCTGCCATTGTCTACCCTGATCGTCTTCGGATAGCCGATCTTCCTGCATGCTTGTTCCAGCGTGGCGACCACGTCTTCGCCACGATAACTGAACCGTGGATCGATCACCGGCGATAACCGCGAGAACGTGTCAACCACCGTCAGGATGCGAAGCTTGCGCCCCGTCGCCAGCTGGTCGTGAACGAAGTCCATGGCCCAGACATCGTTCGGCCTGTTCGCCGGCGCACGATCCTCCCGCAGCTTCGCCTTGACCCGCCGCTTGGGTGTTTTGTTCCGCAGTTGCAGGCCCAACTCCCTGTAAAGCCTGTAGACCTTCTTCAGGTTCACGGCCCACCCGTCCCGGCGCAAGATGTAATACACCCGCCGGTAGCCATAACGGACATGCGTCTCGCAGATCTCCTTGATGCGCTTCTTCAGAAAGGCCGGATCGGTTCGGCGGGACTGGTATTGATAGGTCAGCGATCAAACTGCAAAGCCGCACATGCCCTGTAAGCGCTGTTTTCAGCCCACGTCGCCCC
>NZ_LRSE01000024.1 GCF_001634625.1 Croceicoccus bisphenolivorans
CGAGTTGTGCCAAATGTTCTGACGACGGACAGCTTCCCACGTCACTCGGGATAACCCTCGTGCGCGGAGGGGACCGAATTTGATCAGACTTCCCACGGTCGAGCGCGCTATTCTGCGTCGCAAATCAAGAGCTGAAGTGGCTCTCTGGACGGCCGTATCCGTCGTAATTCCTACGGCAATGCGACTGGTGATTGACGGTGGCGAGGCGGGCGTGCCGTTCGTAACATATTTTCCGGCTGTCATTCTGGCGGCCCTGTTTATTGGTTGGCGATCGGCAACCTTGACGGCGATATTCTCAGCGATCATCGCCAATCGGCTTTTTCGACCTGAACTTCCTGTTTGGGACTTCGACTTCGCTGATTTTATCATGGCAGGACTTTTTGCGATCTCATGCGCCATTCTCATTAACGTTGGACACATTGTCAGACAGCTGCTCGAAGCGGAACATTCAGCCAGAGATCGCGAAGAGATGCTCAACGCGGAATTGCGGTACCGAGTACGGAACATGCTGACAGTCATCCAGTCTCTGGCCGCCAGCACCCTTCGGTACTCGGGCCCGGATCAGTTCCTCTCCACATTTTCCCAACGAATTAATGCGTTGTCCAAAGCCACCGAACTCGTAACAAGCACAGAGCGTGACGCGCAGTCGATAGGTGAAATCGTAAGAACAACGATTGAACCCTTTCAATCCGACGGCAATTTTCGAGTCAATGGTCCAGAACTCAAGGTTCCTAATGCGGCATGCGTCCCTTTGGCGCTTGCGTTACATGAGTTGTGCACCAATGCCGTCAAATACGGCTCTCTTTCGAACTCCGACGGTAGTGTGACCATTACCTGGGAGGGAGCCCATTCCGACGATCAGGTGGAGATCACATGGAAGGAGGCCGGCGGTCCGATTGTTAAACAGCCAACCAGGATAGGCATGGGCTCGGGTCTGTTGCGCCCAGGTAGGGGGTTGGATTCGGTTACGCTTGAGTTTCTTCCTGGCGGGGTCGAATGCGGGATTTGCCTTAAGGCTATGTCGGGGAGCGTCGATCGCTATGGAGACCGTGCGGAGATGAAGCATGTCCCGACCGAGGAGCCTGCGGTCGAGGAGGCCATTTAGATTTCAGGCATTGCCATTCTTACGCCGTGTTTCCCAACCTTTTTTTGCTGCTTTTGACCGCTTCTCATCGCTCTGGCTCGAGCCACCCTTCTTGCCCCCTTTCCGTGAACTTTCGTGGCTGTCCTTTTTGCTGCGCCCCGATCCGGATTTGTTGCCCCCGCCGGATTCCTTGTTCGCCGTAGCCCACGCTCCACGTTCGGCCTCCTCATGCCCACGCCTTTGTTCTCGTATCCTTCTTCTATATGCTCGGCTTTGCGCTTCTGCTTGTCGATATAGCTGGATTTGTCCCCTTGAGGCATGGCAACTCTCCTCTGTGATTCAGGCCTTCGCCTCAGAGCGAGTGTTTGCGGTGTCGCTGACCTGATGTTTCAGCGAAGCCCCCGAGCTTACGTTCCTTCGATGTTGCGAGGCGTGCAGAACGCACGACAAATTGTGGTCACAGTAAACCTTTAAGCCAAATTCGAGCTTGCAATCGTGCGATATCCTGATCACTCTATTGGCACGCGGAAACGAGTCTCTAATAGAAAGTCCAGAGCTGAATCAGCTTTGGACAAGGGAGGGTTTTGTGCAGCACTTCAAGCTGGTTTTTCATGCAGAGCGGGGCAAATCCTGCAAGTCTATTGAATTTGATGCTCTGGATGCTGCCGCGGCGCTCATTCACGCTCATAAGGAATCGCCAGATCGATCTGCCGAACTCTGGAGCGGGGATCGCAAGCTTTGTTCAATTCGTCGCGTTCCTGTTTTGGAGACTGATATCTGGCAGATAAAAACAACCGCGTCCTGATATTCAATTTTAGCATAAAAGAAGGCAGCCCCGAATGAAGCTGCCTTCCCAAGGGATCCACCCAGCGGAAACTAAAGGGTGGCATTCCCTCTAGCTTCGACCCAGTCGAAACCTAATTTTGCAACGCCGCTTGTGCGCGAAAGTTCCCGAACGCAGACTAGCAACAACCCGAACGGCTGCGTCAACGGGCCTGTTTGCGCCGCCAGACCGCCATGGCATCGCCAGACAACACTTCGCCAGTTGCCGCTTCCAAGCATACGGGGAATGCTCGTCGACGCCCACTCGCTCAGAATCGTTCACAACCAGATACGAAGGTGATCTAGGCCACCACGTCACGCTTGAATGCGTCGCTGAAATTGGGCTTCCCATCGTTGTCCCCTGTCCTCAAATTTGGGAAAGAAGGCGTCCACCAATATAGGGGCTATTCACTGGGCCGGAAACCGACTGGCAGATTTCAGTGCGAGAGAATGGGAAAGCTGCCTATCAAGTGGGCGAAGGTTTCTAGATTTTACTAGTCAGCAGTTCGTTTCCATTAGCATGAATACGGGCCTGCAAGCCCAATCACACGGCTCTGCTACTCCCACGAGATCACGCCGTCCGCCGAACGCCAGCTCGCTGGCCGGATCATTTTCTCATGGGCGATTCGGACTGACCTTATCTCCGCCTCGATCGCCCGCCGCCAATGGGCGAGGAAATCGAACAGCACCGGAAAATCCGGTGCTGCATCGTATTCCTGCCAGGCATAAATCTGCAGGAGCGAGGGGTGATCCGGCATGAAATAGCAGATTTCTGCCGTGGTCAGCCCGTATCCTTCCAGCTGAACCAGGAAAGCGCGGTCGGTCATTGCAGTGTGGGCTGGCTGTCTGGGCCGTCGAGCGAGCGCAGTGCCGCGAATACGTCGTCAACGGAAACCGGACCTTTGAGTTCGGGGGGCTGCCGCATCGCTGGCTGGTTTTCGACGGCATGCCGGTCGGATGCCCAGGAAGCCAGGATGGCTCGTTTCACTTCGGGCTTAAGCGAGGGATGATGCGCTACATCGAATGGATGCAGGTAGCACGCGAATGGTTGCGACATAGGACCATCCTCCTTTCTGCCTTGCCGCTTATTACTCACTGCAGATTGCTCCGCTCAGGATATCTTGTGAGTCGATTTTAGGCCGTCAAGACCCTGATAACGCGTCCGGAAAAACCCATTGGCAGTCGCAATCGGCGAGTGCCAAAAAATTTGATTTGGACCTCTTGAAGCCGTTTTCGGCAAAACTAGATCGCCTAATGTCTCCTGCCGATCATCCGGGGGAGGCGCTGTAAGTCATTTCGCTTTGTAATGGAGGTTATGCATGCATTTCCGACCTTTGCACGACCGCGTGCTGGTTCGCCGTATCGAGGCCGAAGAAAAGACGGCCGGCGGCATTATCATCCCTGACACCGCCAAGGAAAAGCCGATGGAAGGCGAAATCGTCGCCGTTGGCCCGGGTGCGCGTGACGATGCCGGGAAGCTGGTGGAACTCGCCGTCAAGGCGGGCGACCGCATCCTGTTCGGCAAGTGGTCCGGCACCGAAGTGCGAATCGACGGCGAGGACCTGCTCATCATGAAGGAGAGCGACATTCTCGGCATCATCGAAACCACCGCCGAACTCAAGAAGGCGGCGTAAGCAATCAACCCAATCTTCAGTTCAATCGAAAGAAGAGAAAGGAGCAGGCCAAAATGGCTGCGAAGGAAGTAAAATTTGCGTCAGACGCGCGTGATCGCATGCTGCGCGGCGTGGATACGCTTGCAAATGCGGTCAAGGTAACTCTCGGCCCCAAGGGTCGCAACGTGGTGATCGAGAAGAGCTTTGGCGCCCCGCGCATTACCAAGGACGGCGTCACCGTCGCCAAGGAAATCGAACTCAAGGACAAGTTCGAGAACATGGGCGCGCAGATGCTGCGCGAAGTCGCCAGCAAGCAGAACGACAAGGCGGGTGACGGAACAACCACCGCCACAGTTCTCGCCCAGGCAATCGTTCGTGAAGGCGCCAAAGCTGTGGCTGCCGGGATGAACCCAATGGACCTGAAGCGAGGTATCGACCTTGCTGTCGGATCCGTGGTCAAGGACCTCGAAAGCCACGCCAGGAAAGTATCGGCCAACAGCGAGATTGCGCAGGTCGCGACTATCTCTGCCAATGGCGACGAAACCGTCGGCCGCATCCTTGCCGAAGCGATGGAGAAAGTCGGCAACGAAGGCGTGATCACGGTCGAGGAAGCCAAGAGCCTCGAGACAGAGCTCGAAACGGTCGAGGGCATGCAGTTCGATCGCGGCTACCTCTCGCCCTATTTCGTGACCAATGCCGAGAAGCTAAAGGTGGAACTCGAGGATCCGTACATCCTCATTCACGAGAAGAAGCTGTCGAACCTGCAGGCGCTGATCCCGCTGCTCGAACAGGTCGTGCAGTCGGGCAAGCCGTTGCTGATCATCGCGGAGGACGTCGAAGGCGAAGCCCTTGCTACCCTTGTGGTCAACAAGTTGCGCGGTGGCCTGAAGGTCGCGGCGGTCAAGGCACCCGGCTTCGGCGATCGCCGCAAGGCCATGCTGGAGGATATTGCCATCCTCACCGCCGGCAATGTGGTCAGCGAGGAACTCGGCACCAAGCTGGAAAATGTCACCATCGGCATGCTCGGCCGGGCCAAGAAGGTCATCATCGACAAGGATAACACGACCATCGTCGATGGTGCCGGCAACAAGGCCGACATCGACGCCCGGGTCAGTCAGATCCGTGCCCAGATCGAGACCACGAGTAGCGACTACGACCGGGAAAAACTGCAGGAACGCGTGGCCAAGCTGGCGGGCGGCGTGGCCGTGATACGTGTCGGCGGCGCGACCGAAGTCGAAGTCAAAGAGCGCAAGGACCGCGTCGATGACGCGCTGCACGCAACCCGTGCGGCTGTCGAAGAAGGCATCTTGCCCGGCGGCGGTATCGCGCTGCTGCGTACCCTGAAGTCGCTCGACGGCCTCAAGGCAGCCAATGAAGACCAACAGTCGGGTATCGACATCGTCCGCCGCGCGCTGCGCGCGCCGGCACGTCAGATCGCCGAGAACGCCGGCGAGGACGGTGCCTATATCGTCGGCAAGCTGCTCGAGGGCGACGACTACAACCATGGGTTCAACGCCGCGACCGGCGAATATGAAGACCTGGTGAAGTCGGGCGTTATCGATCCGGCCAAGGTGGTGCGCACAGCGCTGCAGGATGCGGCTTCGGTCGCCTCGCTGCTGATCACCACCGAGGCGCTGGTGGCCGAACTGCCCAAGGAAGACACGCCCGCACCGATGCCGGCGATGGACTTCTAACACGGTGTGGAGAGCGCGGTATCACGCTGCGCTCTCTCATCCTCCAGTGCACGGCAGTGCTGCTTAGCTGCCAGCACACGCTGTTCGAAACAAGGCAGGCTCCGAAAACGGCGACATCAGAAAATCGGTCTAATGTCTAATGAGAGAGGAGGAGATGATGACCGACAGGTATCTGGAGTACCTTTCACGCGAACATGCGCGACTGGAGGACGAGATCCGGCTGGAAAGCAAGCGAACCCGGCCTGACGAAGTTCTGATTGCCCGCCTGAAGAAGCTCAAACTGGCGCTCAAGGACCAGATGCAAAGCTGGGCTTCCGATCACGCGAGCAGCGGTCGGCTGACCGCGTAGGAACGGACTGCGTCCTACCACATATTGTCCTGGAAGAAGGCCAGGCGCCCCTCTATCGGTGTGTCTGGCTTTCTCTTACAAGGCACTGAAAACAAACCGATAAAAAGTTTTTATCAGGTCTTGAAACCAAATACGCGTTTCCCAATTTCGTTAACACCGGATGCCATAACGGGTCCGGTTGGACATTAGGGCGTCAGCTCTTTCGTTCGCTGACGCTTCTCGTGCCCAGATTGCTCAACAAGGAGGATTTGGAAATGAGAACTGCATTTGATTTGACCCCGTATCGCCGCTCGACGGTCGGTTTCGACCGGCTCTTCGATGCGCTCGAGAACAGCTTCCGCGCTGAGACGCAGGATAGCTACCCGCCCTTCGATATCGTCCGTACCGGCGAGGACAACTACAGGATCACCCTGGCGGTGGCCGGCTTCTGTCCGGACGAAATTGACATCACTGCACAGCAGAACCAGCTTGTCGTCTCCGGACAGAAGAGAGAGAAGGACGAAGACGGTGTCGAATTCGTTCACCGCGGTATCGCTGCCCGCGCGTTCGAGCGCCGGTTCCAGCTGGCCGACTATGTCGAAGTGCGCGATGCGGACTACGAGCACGGCATGTTGACGATTTCGCTCCAGCGGATCGTCCCGGAATCGCTCAAGCCACGCAAGATCGCCATCGGAAGCGGTGAGCATGTCAATGACGACACGCCGCAGCTGACCGAAGACAAGGCGGCCTAAGCCTTAATCACCGGGCAAATCCTCGGCGGGGTGGGTGCAATCGCGCCTGCCCCGCTTGACGAAGCTTTGCCTGAACCAGTCGGAAAATAGGAGGAATGTCGAGATGGCTATTCGTGATCTCATCCCCTGGAAAAAGCCAGGGCCAGGACATCGCTCCCCGGCAGGAGGAGCGGGTCGATCATCCGGTGATGTCGCTTCATCGGGATATCAATCGCTTGTTCGACGACATGTTTCGCGGGTTTTCCATGCCCTCGCTGCCGTCCATCGGACGCAGTCTTGGCTGGCCGCGGGTCGAATTGTCGGAGAACGACAGGGAAATCCGGGTCACGGCCGAGTTGCCGGGCATGGAGGAAAAGGACATCGAAATCAGCCTCGACGATCAACAGCTCGTGATCCGGGGCGAAAAGAATTCCGAAACCAGCGACGAGGAACGAGGCTATTCCGAACGCAGCTATGGCCGCTTCCAGCGTCGCATAGGCCTGCCTTCGCTGATCGACGAGGACAAGGTCGAGGCGGCTTTCCGTAATGGTGTTCTGACCGTTACGGTTCCGCGCACCGCAGAAGCGGCAAAGGGACTCAAGATGATCCCGATCAACGCCGGTTAATGGCAGCCGTGAGGGCCGGTCTCACCAATCGGATCGGCCCTTCGTCGTGCATCAGCTTCACGGTTCGAATGTCTAATTTGCTGGGACAATGAAATGCGGAGTTGACCGGTACCGCAATTAGACCAGCATCGAATCCGAGTGTCCGAAAAAATTGTAAAGAAATTAACTCTTATCAATAACCTGCTGATTACAGATGTCATCTAACCGTCGCATTGCCAAGTGCGGCAGTTGGAGCAGAGATAATGGCAAGCGATCAGGACGATATCGGGAACGCAGTGGATCTTCGCAGCGACGAACGCCAGCAATCTGTTTATCGTCCCGCCCTGATCGAGACAGACGGGTTTTCCGGCTTCTGCATGGTCAGGAACCTTTCAAGCAGGGGCATGAAAGCTGATGCATATGCAGAGCTTGATACCGGACAGCGCGTGGTCGTGGAATTGTCTCACATTCAGCGTGTCGATGGCCAGATCATCTGGTCGGATGGCTCGAATGTCGGGATTCGGTTCGATCGGAAGATTGACGTTCCTTCGGTGCTTCTCGGTACCGAGGGACTGCCGGACAGCATTGCCAACAGCCGCCCACCGAGGCTCACTATCGGCTGTACCGCAAGCGTTTCAACCGAACGCGGCGAAATACCGGCGTGGGTGAGCGACGTATCGCAGCGAGGCCTGAAAGTCGTCATCTCCGGCGTGGCAAAGGGTGAAGAAGTGCATGTGCTTCTACCCCATCATCATGTGAAGAAAGCGATCGTACGGTGGACGCAGGAAGGTGCCGCAGGCCTGAATTTCGTGGCGCCCATGAAGTACTGCGAACTCGCGGAATGGGCGATCCGTGTGCAGGAGGAACGGCTCAACCGCCCCGTCAACCCGCTGATCGAGCGGCTGCGCGAAGCTAGAAGAAGCGCCTGAATTCTGTGACGCGGAGCAAGTTGATGCATGAGATTCTTGGCCTGGAACATGATTCTCCCGACCACCTGATCGACCTCAAGTACCTTGAAAAAATCGAGAGACTGGCGGTGGCGCCAGGCGACTTCGATACTGCCAAAGCGGTAGAACTCGACGCTTTGACCACAGCACGTTCAATCTTGAAGGATCCGCAGTTGCGTGCTGCTGCAATCGCTATTGAGGACCACTGCAATGCATGCAGTTGGTTAGCGCAGGTCGGATCGCCGAGAGCGCCTGCTCTATGTTTCCAGACATGCCCGAGGATCAGGCTTGGCTTGCACTGAAGGTGCCGCAACCTGTGCATTGAGTCGGTCGATTTGGCCAACCGTCCATTTGGCAATCCGCGGTTACGCTGGCGCCCGTACACTGGAACGTATCGGGGTGCCATCCGGCTGATCGATTGTGCTTTCGGCCCGATCGGATCGCCCGTCTTCGATCCCATAGATGCCTACCGAAAAGCCGGCCTGAGCTCTTTTGGCCCGGTACATCAGGGCGTCGGCTGCTTTCAGCTCTTTGTCGATCTCCCGCGGCCCGGGTGGCAGTAACAGGATCCCCCAACTGCAGGGCAGTGACCCGTTCCCTGACGGATTCCCCGCATTTGTCTCCTCGTTGAGCCTATCGGCAATTAGCCGCCCGTTTTCCGGGCTTCCAATCTTCATGAACACAACGAACTCATCACCGCCGAGCCGAGCGAAAATATCGCCGCTGCGGATCGATCTGCGCACGGACGCCGCAAACGCCTTAATACCCTTGTCTCCGGTCTCGTGACCGTACACATCATTGAGGCGCTTCAATCCATCCAGATCCCCATAGGCCAGCGCACACCAGTCATTCTTGTGATCGGCACCTTCGATTGTTTCGAAGAACGCTTGCCGGTTGAGTCCGCCCGTCAGAAGGTCGATTCTCGCGAATTTCCATTCGCGCTCGCTGGAACGACGGGCTATCACTAGAAACGAGACGATCATAAATATGCAAAGGGCGCGGATGGCGAGATTGGCGATCGCGAATTGGGTACCGTACGGGTAAAGGCTCGCGCCGTTTAGTGCCCAGTTGAGTGCGATCACGATCGCTCCAAGCCCGACCGCAAGGACGCCGCTGATCGTCCACGCTGCGAAAGCCACCAGAAACAGGTACACGGGACCCATCCAGACGGTGGGTGGGGACGCAATGTCTGCCGAGACTGCAAGTGCAAATCCTATCCCGATCACGCCATATGCGGTGCGCTTCGGCAAATAGAACAGAAACGACCGCCTGAGGGTCAGGTCATGCTTTCGGCTGGCGCGTCTTTCAACCCATCCTGATTTCGTCATGGCCCCGACAACGACTAGCTGGCTTTTGCTGCATGTCGCAGGCTTGCGCCGGAACCGCAAGAGGCGCTCAGTACAATTCCTCTCGATCAACGGTTCTACAATGGCCTAGTTTCTGCCGTGGCCACCGGAAAGTTATGCATGTTCCATGAACTGCTAGCCATCCCCGAGGGATCGGCGAAGGGGCCGGACGAGGTATAAAGTACCGCTCGTTGTCACCGGGCTTGACGACGGTTTTGCTGGCAGGAAGCCTGCCAAACCGCTCAGCTCATAGTAGATGGCGTACGGTATCCCTACCCTGTTCGGCAATGAAGGCGCCGGCAGAAGCTCCTCGCGTGCATTCCAGATGACGGCGATTCCTTTTGAGGAAGCCGCCTAATCGGGTCCCTTCAAAGTTCGTCGGTATGAGCGGACTGACGTATCCGTCTCGCTCTCACGCAGTCGGGGAACGATGGCGTTTGGAATTCTGGCGACAGAAGCACATCGTACAGGTGGGAATGCCGTATCACACAAGCGAGACGATATATCCGATCGCGCTCCAGAGGAGCAGGGAAAGTCCGAGTCCATTGAGTAGACCCTTCGCCGAAAGGCCGTCGTGAACGTCTTCGAGTAGCGGCGCATTCGGCTTAAGGGCGCAACCCAGCATCAGCTGAGATTCGACTGCACGCTGCAATGAGGCAGGGGCAAGGTGAGACGGATCGAAAATGAAGGCGTCGTGATCAACTCTCATATTCATCCTTTAGCTCCCTCCTGAATGATTGAGTTGATATAAAGAAGAGATTAAGCATTCGTTTACGTATGTTGGATCCCCCGGCATCGCCATCTGGCTGCCTTTTGCCGACCGGGGTAATGCCGAAGGAATGATCCGCCGACGCGGTGTCAATCTCCGAGCAAGAGTCAACTTTCGGGATGCCGTTGCCCTAGCCTCGTGGTTCACGCGGCTTCAGGCCGCATCCAGGCTGGCTCCCGGTGATAGCCGGGGAAACTGAGGTTTTTGCCCCGGTGAAGGACGGCAAGGTGCAAAGTTCCGCCGCCCGATGTATACGAACGATAGCCGGCCAATGACAGATCTTGATGCATTTCCGCATTCTGGCCAATGGCTAAGACAAGTTCGTTGGTGCGGAGGAAGGGTTTGAGCGAAAGAACCCGAAAGACTTCACCTTCCTGGCGGACTATGCAGTCATGCGACCCCTTGTCAGCGCCTGTGAGTATGCCAGTTTGCCAACTGCGTTTGATTGGCTTGCTGCAGAACAGACGATGGAAGAAACGTATGATGTACGGGGTCGTGCGGATTTCGGCCCAACCGTTTACGTCCCACTGCAGCGCATTGCCGTAGAGAAATGAATTAAGCAGGTCTGCGCCCGAATCCCTTGGCCATTCGAAGCGCACCGAGATCCGGCGGGTTGCTTGCCCCCTGACGAAGCTCTGGTCATCCATCACCTTGCCGACGAAATCCAGATCGCCGCCCGGTAGCGCCAGTTTGCCACGGATGGTTCCGGTTAATGGCTTTGCAGAGCTGAAATTGAAGCTGAAGCCGTTGGACGAAATCTCATCGGCTATCACCGGTTGCACGTCCCGGTTCCCGTCGGCTTCAATCGTTGCTCTCAAGGGTATGGAGAAGCGGTGATCCGAGCGGCGCTGTCGCGATCTCCGCGATGCGAAGCGAATCGCTCTGATGGCAATGATCGAGACGAGAGTTGCCCAGATCACATTGGCAAAAAACGCACCGGCTGGCAGATAAGATGAGGTCGCGAACTGGTAGGCTCCTGCTGGGATTGAAAGGACTGCAGCGGCCGCGATCAGGAGTTGTGGCCACAACCCCCAAATACCTGACCTGGACTTCAGATCTTTCGGTGTTACCTTGAATTTCCAGTTTATCGGCACTGCGATCGCAAGCGTGGCTCGAATGAACGTGTAGAATCGAAGAAAATTGTATTCTTCCATCGACAGGCTTTTCGAATACCCGCGGCTGAAAATTTCATTGACCAGAATTCCGGACAACAGCCAGAGTGCAAATATTGTCATGAATGGAACGCCGGTCCAGATGATCGGCATTCGCCCGGTCAGCAATACGGCAATAGGCATCATGTAGACGATCGCCTTCTGCCAACCTTCGAAATATGTGATCGCGGAAGTGAAGTAGGCAATGCGCTGGCTGAGTTTCAGGCCGCTAGCAGTGAGGATCCTTTCCTTGCGCCAGACTTGCATTGCGCCGCGCCCCCAGCGCAGGCGCTGTGTCTCGTATTGTTCAAGATCCGTGGGGGACAGTCCGAAGGCGAGCGCCTCGGCATGATAGACTGCCGACCACCCTCGCTTGTGAAGGCGCAGAGAGGTGTGCATGTCTTCAGTAATCGTACCTGTCGCAAAGCCGCCGATATCCTCCATGGCGGAACGGCGAACGATGGCGCAGCTCCCGCAGAAGAACGTCGCGTTCCAGAAGTCCTTACCGGCCTGAATCACGCGGTAGAACAGGGTCTGTTCATGCCAGGCTTCGGCTTCCTTTTCGGATGCTCTATGCTGGAAGGAGTCGACGTTATAGAAATCTTGTGGTGTTTGCACCAGCGCGACCGACGGATCTAGAAAATAGCCCAGAGTCCTCTCGAGAAATTCTGGAGCTGGTGCATGGTCGCAATCGAAAACCGCAATAAAATCCGCATCTGATTGTTTCAGTGCATTGTTGAGATTTCCGGCCTTCGCGTGCACCCGTTCCTGCCGGCTCAGATAGCGCGCACCCAGTTCCAGCGTCAGCCTTTTGATTTCTGGCCGATCGCCATCGTCGAGGAGCCAGACATGTCGACAATGCCTGACCTGGTTTGCGGCGAGAATCGAATGCCGCAAGATCGATTCCGATTCGTTCCACGTTGTAAGAAAGATATCAGCGACGACATCCGGCGGTACCGGCGGAGCATGTCGCTCCACAAGGCACCAGGTTGATATAACGTGTAACGCCAGGGTGAGTGTACCAAACAACTCGGCTGCAAGTAGCAGCGTGGAAAGCAGGGGCGCAGCGGGGTTCCAGAGAGGGATGCGGTACGTGAAATAGACGCAGGTGATCACAACGAATGTGACAAGCGCTGCCTTTCCAAGCGGCGGAATTGCGTGGAGCTTAACATTGCCGGCGCCATGCTTCACTTTGTTGTTTGTTGGCGTCCCCGACGGTTCGAATGAAAAGTTGCCGTACATAAGTCATTGATCCGCCACATAACTACAGATCAGCGAGTTTAACGTGTTCTTGGTTAAAAATTTGTTGTCACCATTGACCAACTTGAGCACTGCGGGCGCGCCCACGGGCGAGAAGCAGTTTCGATTTGGTCGCTACCAAATTGCGCGCCTTTTCCTCTGATCCCTTGAGCTCGATGCGTTCCCCCAAAGATAAAGTGTCGACCGGATAAAGGACTGCGTGTCCTTGCTTGCAAGGTTTGACAAGCTGCGCTCCGCAGGAGGGGGGGCTGGTTTGTGACGAACGGCAGTGCGATAGATGTTGCTGGAGTCGCAACACCGATAAGCCCATGCGATGGGAATTGCCGGGACCACCACTATGCTCTGCTAGTTAGCATGATTGAACCTGAAACCGTGATCGGACGAAGCGCGCGTCAGCGCGAAGAGCGGATTTTTTCGGCTGGTTGCAGGCGGTCACATAACGTCGCTATGTCTGGTGGCGAGCTGCAACGAATCAGGCGGCGGCTATCCCGCCGCAATCTTTGTGGAGTGAACATTTTGATTTTCACCCGGACCGTCGGCATCAGTTGTCTGAGCCGTTCTGCGCTCGCCCGTACTGGCCAATGACCTTGGGTTGACGGCCGATCTCGTACAACGCATGACTTGGACATGATTTCTAAAAAATTTTGACAAGTTTCCGCCGGGCACCGGCTAACCTGGCAATGCAGCGATTACCATGGTGAAGAACTCCTTCCAACGACCGCAACGCCGATCAGTAGTGTACTACGCCCCCTAAGCACCAGAAGGCACGCATGCGATGCCGCGGACCAACTTGTCGGCCATTATCTATCGCATCGGCGTCGGAACTGTCGACGGATGAGAGCGCTGATCAGCCTGCAACGCGAGTAACGAAGCATTGCTCATGCTGAGATCGCCTCACTTGCGCAGCGCCGATGACAAAGGCGCAGTATCGGCGATGAGGTCAGCCAGATAACGGTGTAGTAGACGTCGTCGTTCATATGGCCGTTGATAACGCGGCCAGATATCCTGAGGGAAGGTCGGAAATCGATTAGGCTAGTATCAATTGGTCTGATGCACGGGATTACGTTCAAATGCGTTCAGGATTTTTGTACGCTTTAGCAAGCCCTATGTTTGGCGCTGCATACTTCGGATTTGCTGCTCCGGCCATTGCGCAGGAAGCAGCCGATGACGGCGTCGTCTATGCTGGTGCGACGGTTGGGGACGGATACAATGCCTATGCCGGAGCGCTGGTTGCAATGCCGGGCGCATCGCTGGGCAACGGCCTTGCCGTTCGCGGCGGCGTCTCGCTGGGCGAGTACCGTTATGATAGCGGCGGCACGCGGATAAAGGCTGAGTACAGGTCTGTGGAACTGGCGCTCGTCTATCAGACATCGGGTGCGTGGGGCTGGGCCAATTTTTCCGCGGGCCCGCGTCTAACCGACACGAAAACCGATCCGGTGGACCAGAACAACCGGCGCGAAGGCACGCGCGCCGACGGTGCGCTGACTACCGATGGCGGGCTGGGTAACGAGTGGCGGCTGGGCTGGTTTGCGTCCTATGATGTCGGGGACGAGGCTTATTATACGCAGCTGCGTTTCGGACCGCTGCTCGATGCATCCTCGCAAACCCGCATCGGTTTCGAAGGCAGCCTTCAGGGGGACGAGACTTACGATCGGCATGCTCTGGGCCTGTTCGCGTCGACAGCTGTTGCGCGCAACATGGAGTTGCGCCTGTCGGGCGGCGTGGGGAAGACCGGCGGGCGAGGCAAGGATGGCTATGCGGCCATTGCGATAAGCCGTCTGTTCTGACTACCGACTACTTGCCGACTGACCGATATCGAAAGCAGGCTGGGTGCCCTTCGCGCGCGATTCAGGGAGCGGCTGGGCAAAGAACTGGACCGGCTTGCAGGTTCGGTGGCCGGTCAGATCGGCTTGATGGATTGCGCCGCACTCGATCCTGTCACAGAGCGCCGCCACAACCTTCGCGGCATTGCCGACAGTCTAGGGATATGGCCGTCTCGGATACGGCGCGCGAGCTGATACAGGCGCTCGAGGACGAACCACCACAAGCGGGAACGCAGGGCATGCCGAGACAGGTCTTGGCGACCTTTGCGAAGCTCGTGCGCGTTATGCGGTGTTCGACACGGATGGTCGGCTTCATCGATAATGAGATCATTGTATTAGATGTTCATCATGCTCGGTCTAAGGTGCGCTCGCAAACGCGGAAGTGCCCTTCCAAAGCGATCACTCGGAGCATTCCTTGTGAGGTGGGATGCCTTTGCACTGAAGCCAAGGAAGCTGACCACCGCCTCGTGCAGGCAGCTATCGAACTTGATTCCGACGAATGCGTTCCTGTCCCATACGACAATGCCCGAAGTCCTGATGCCATTGTCGACCTTAATGTTTACCCGGTCAGCGATCGAGAGTCGGTTTCTCGGAATTTCCAGCATGCATCCACCGACGGACACGTTCGCCAGTACCGCACTGAACTGGTGACCGCCCGCACGGCATTCAACGCGGTGACTTGATTTCACCCGATCATATTGACGTTTGACGATACGCTGGCGGACTGCCCTGGTTTGTTCCATTTTCTTTCCCTGAAGCCCGATCCGGGCGCGTAAACGAATCACAGAATTTTCATCACTGCCCGATGGCGGGTCACGGACGGCCTAGGTCCAGGTAAGAATTGCAACCCCTCCAGTTTCAATTGCGTCGCGAGAAGACCAATTCGCGGGACTGACTGGACATGAGCGAAGTTTCAGAGCCCACGCTTCGTCTCGTCACATGCCATCATATTCGCCATCGTCAGTATGGAGTGTTAGCGGGTGCGGTTAACACCAAATTATCCATAAATTGGCCTTGATCACGAATGCACGGCATTTGGCATTTGCCCGAAAGCAATCTCCCGACCCCTGCTATATTCAGTGTGATCGCCACTCGCGGCTAGCGAACTGGCGCTTATGTAATCCGAATCCCCTCGAGCGTATTGCCAGCATTGGCATCGTTTTCACTCTTTCATGTTGCCGAAGTCCCGTGTCGTCGCGGGATCCTGGCAGTTCTGGAAAACTTTCCTGGAGCAAGTGCAAACTAGATTCGCCAACAATCCAGCGCGGAATCAAAGGGGTATCAGTGGGGCACCCTCAGTCTTGCGTATCCAGGAGGCGCAAAAGGCGGGTTTTGTCAGGCCGGGTCTGGGGCTGATCGATCGGCAATGAACTTTCAGCAGCCCCGTTTACGCCGCGATAATGATTCGATGTTAACCATCAAGACGAAGGCGCAAGCAGGCTGCTGCCACGATAACTGCTTGGGGGTATTCTCAGTGACGAAACAAGACGGAACCGATTGGTGCTCTGCGATAGCCGGGGCTTTTGCCGAGTCTCCAAGACTGGAATGTGGCGCGGCCTCACCCCTTGCGATCGATGGGCGAGCCAGCGCAACCAGTCCCTTCCAGGCAGCACCGAAGTTTGGGATGCAAGGCCGGTCCTTGCCGGGGGCGCAGTGATGGGGGCTGGTGTCAGAGCAATTCCCAGAACCTCTTATCGCATTGTCGCCGGAGCCTCGGCTATCAGCGCGCTGATCGTCCTGCTCGTGATCGCGCTCCTGGCCTGGTCATCGAACGCTGCTGACCGTATCTCCCGCGAACGAGATGAAGAAATCGCAAAGACGGTTCTTACGCAAAGTGTTGACCGAATTGCGCACGCACAAGAGTCCTCGACAGTCTGGGATGATGCGGTCAACGGATTGCGCCAGCGGCCACTGGATTTCGATTGGATCGACCTCAACCTGGGGACTTGGTTCTGGGACTACTCGGGGTTCGACGAGGTCTATATCGTCGATCCGGAGGATGCACCGCTATATGCGATGCAGGGAGGCAAGCGGATCGATCCGAGCAGCTTTTCTCGGATCAGGTCAACAGTTCTTCCCACCATGCAACATGTGCGAACCGTAGCGAAATCGGAGGCTGCGGATAGCATTCCCCCTGGCATGTTGAGCGTAGGGGCGTCTGACATCGTGAAGATCGAGGGTCGCCCTGCGATCCTGAGCGTCAAGCCGGTCGTGTCGGACAGCGGAGAAATCAAACAGCAAGCCGGTACCGAATACCTGCATCTGAGTGTGATATTCCTCGACCGCGGCTATTTCGGGCAGCTGAGCGGGCTATATGGCCTTGCCGATGCGCAATATCGACCGACCGACTACCTGAAGCACGGAGAAGCTAACGTGGCCCTCACCGGAAGTGGTGGTGCCGTGGTCGGTTACCTCGCTTGGAAGCCACTGGCTCCAGGAAGGGATGTGATCACAACAATAGGACCAGCCTTGTTGGCAGGAGCGCTGCTGTGCTTTGGCCTGATCGCATTCCTGGGAACGCACCTCAGTCGGCGCGACATCGATCTCCATGCCAGTCGAGCACAAGCCGAGCATATCGCCTTCCATGATGTTTTGACGGGGCTACCCAACCGGGCGCAGTTCGAGAAATCGCTGGAGGAGATGCTTCATCAGGAATCCGGTCCGGCGAAAGAGTTCGCTATTCTTTATATCGACCTAGATCGATTCAAGAATATCAATGACACCTTAGGGCATCCTGCCGGCGATGAACTGTTGAAGGAAGTTGCGAACCGTCTGCTTGCGATTGTCCGAAAGAGCGATGTGACGGCAAGACTGGGGGGCGACGAGTTTGCGCTCATTCTGAAGATGCCAGTCGGCGAAGCAATCATCGAATCCATATGTTCACGTATTGTGGCGAGCATTGCCGAACCGTTCGATCTGATGGGAACGAAGTCCTACATCGGGGCAAGTATTGGCGTCGCACGATCGCCAAAAGACGGTTCGGATAGTTTGGAATTGACCCGCAAGGCCGACATCGCACTCTATTCGGCGAAATCCGGCGGGCGCAATCGGTATGTCCTCTTCAAGGAGAGCATGGATGAAGCGGTGCAGTTCCGCGATCAGTTTAATTCGGATTTGCGCAGCGCAATTATCGATTGCGAAAGGCAGTTGCATCTAGCGTATCAGCCTATCGCAAATGCCACATCCGAAGCATTGACCGGTGTCGAGGCACTTGTGAGGTGGAATCATCCGGAAAAAGGTAAAATCAACCCCGGCACGTTTATCCAGTTTGCCGAGGAGTCGGGATTAATCGAAGAACTGGGCGAGTGGATTTTGCGTCAGGCGGTGACGGACGCCGCGAACTGGCCGGATCTGCGATTGGCGATCAACATTTCTCCCCTTCAAGCCCGCCAGAAGAACTTTGGCGAGAACATCATTCGCACTTTGAAGAGCGCCAATTTCGATCCGAACCGATTAGAGCTCGAGATCACGGAGAAGTCCTTGTTGGATGGCGACCCAGTGATTCTGAAAAACCTCAAGTATCTACGGAACAAGGGCGTCAAGGTTGCGCTCGATGATTTTGGGGTCGGACTCTCGTCATTGAGTCATATCAGGGACATCGAGGTCGATCGTATCAAGATCGATCGGTCATTTGTGACCGCGTCCACATCCGAGAAAGGTAGGGCGCTGGTCCAGGCGATCATCGGTCTGGCCTACGCCAATGATATTTCGGTAACTGCGGAAGGCATCGAAACGAAGGCGCAACTGGAGCACTTGCGACAAGTCGGCTGCGATGAAATCCAGGGATTTTACTTGTCTCGTCCTCTTTCCGTCTCACGCTTCATTAGGTGGCGTGAAGGAGGAGAGACGATCGCTGAGAGCGATCCCGAAACGCGTGCTGCACCGGATGACGGCGATCAATTGGAAGCTCGACATGCCATGGCGTGCTAGTTGTTGGGCTTACGCAAAGGCATAAGCGGCATCGTTTTTCGCAGATACGCACGGGCCGCGTTTGACGTGATCGCAGGCCGGACCCTCCCTTCCTTGTCCTCCCCCAAAAAGGACACTGTTGCAGCGCGCAGTCGTGTGCGCGTCGGAGCGCTGCATCATACCGAACCAGATCAGGACGCGACCTGCTGATGTGAATAATGCGTTTTAGCAGTTGGTTAACGCATAAGGGATATGGAACGGCTGAAGCATAATGGATGGGTTATGACGCAGCGTCAGCATATCAGGGTTCCGATCGGGCTTGCTGCGATTTGCCGGTATGGCAGCAGCTTTGAAGCCGCGATCACAATTGCTGATCTGAGTGAGGCGGGTTGCAGGATCTTGCAGGCGCCTACGTCCATGTTGCGGGGCGAAGCCATCGTCATCTCGTTCTCGGATTACGAATATATCGAAGCAAAAGTGCGTTGGCTTCGGGACGGCGAAGCAGGTGTTCAATTTCTGCGACCAATCGATCTGCTCGATCGCAACGCGCTGCAAAGAGCAAGCGAGCTGGCTCATCGTCCGCAGGCCGCCGATGAAGCTCACGGCTCAGCCGAGCCGAGGCACGTAACGGCGGTTCCAGACGAGTCTGCGTCCGAAATGACAGTTAATGACGACCATTTTGTCCTCAAAACTAACCCAGCCGGTAATGGTAATGCCGATGGCGCATCGGTCTCAAATGATATCCTGACGTCCGGTAGGCCTGCGCGCCTTCCGATCTCGGACATGACGCGTTTCACTACGTTCATCGAAGCCGCGCAAATGTGTGGTTTCCATGCGCTTGACGTCCATCTGACGGGCAAGGGTCTCAGTGTTCGACTGTTTTCGAATATTTGATCGCGGGAAATTGGGGCATGAACATGGCATCGATGGATGAACGGCGGCAGGTCAGGCAAGTGATCCACACCCAAGGCAATTTCCGTCGAGGGGTGGGAATAGGCCTCAAAGTGGAAGTGGCCAATCTCACCCAGCATGGGTGTTGCCTCTGTTCGATTCCGGGTAACCTTCGCAGAGGCGACTACCTTTCGTTGCGCCTTGCCGGCTTCGGGCCGATCGAGGGCGAGATCAAATGGCTTCATCTCGGCAAGGCTGCAGGCATGCAGTTCTACACGCCTCTCCATCAGGCCGTCTTCGATCACATCGTCGCCAGGCATCGCGTGGTCCGTGCGCGCCCCGACCAACCGTCGTCGCATATCGTTCAGCTTCGCGACGAGCTTGACCGACTACAGAATTAAAATCGAAAATACAGAGTGATATGCTGTAAGGCTAACCTTTGGCGCGGCAGTTTTCTGGTGACTAATGGTGCGGAGTTAAACATTGTCGGACGATTTTTTTGAAGAAGAGCGGCGCGTCGAGGTTCGGACCACGTCTGTTTACCGCCCGGCTCTTATCCAGACAGAAGATTTCTCCGGATTCTGCATGATCCGCGATATCTCGCCGGTTGGTGTCCGGGTCGAGGCTTTTGCGGCTATCGCAACCGGTCAGGACGTGACCGTTCAGTTCTCCGATACTTTCAAGACGCAGGGGCGCGTGATCTGGAATGAAGGGACCCAAATCGGTATCAGTTTCAAAACGGAAATCGATACTGCCGTCGTGCTGACAGGCAAGGGTGAATCGGAATGGAGCCGCAATACAAGGCCGCTGCGCCTCGATGTCGAATGTGATGCCTCGGTTAAGCTGGGCAGCGATGTCGTGCCCGTCAAGGTAAGGGATATTTCTCAGCGCGGCATAAAGATCGCAGCTTCGGGTTTGAGCGTGGGGGCATCGCCGCTGGTGATCATTCCCGGGCTTGAGCCCAAGCGTGCCACCGTGACCTGGACACAATACGGTATCTGCGGTCTGCATTTCAATGTGCCGATGCGATATGACGAACTGGCATCATGGGCGGTCCGCATCCGAACTGAAGCGGTGGACTGACGCCGGCGAGTCGTCGCCCGGTCGAATCTTAATAGGTGTAGTCCATCCTTGCCGAAAATTCTTACTGCACGTTTTGGCACCTGAGCTCCGGCTTGCGTCGGTAGGCTGCCTCGCCGAAAAATGCGTTGCAGCAAGGCCTTGCTGTGCTAGGCCGACGACATGGGACCTCTGGCAGAATTTGCGATCGCCGTAGTTTTCGGGACAGTCGGGCTATACACGACGCTGCTCTCCATTTCTGCCTATCGCAAGCACAGGCAGACGCGAGAGCTGGTACTGGCGGCATGCGGGTTGTTGCTGTGTATCCTTGGCGTTGCTGTCATCATAGTATGAGCCGATGGTGATGGCAGGCTTGAGGGTTATAGATTAACCCTTTGTGTTTACTACCGCTTCATGCCTCGAACTGTAGTTAGATTAAGATAACTGGCTCTGGTGGGAACGGTTATGAGCAGTCCGGTTGATCGTGCCCTTTGACCGGACTGCCGCCCTGCCGTCCTTCGGCGATCCAAGAGGTTCATGAGGTACCCCGCCGACATATTCAGGGTCCCCACTTCAAGGCCATTCCGTTCCGAAGCAAGCGGCCCGATTTTGCCAATGCACAATCCCATTGGCGTCGGACAGGATTGCCCGGCAACCGTGTTTTACGTGCCGCGCAGGTTATGACGATTGGCGAGAAACCATGAATAGGTCTGTTCGATGCCTTCGCGCAGCGAGGTGCTTGCCGTCCAGCCAAGACTGGAGAGGCGCGTCACATCCAGAAGTTTTCGCGGCGCGCCATCCGGCTTGCTCGTGTCGAAGCTTATGCGTCCGTCGAATCCGGTGACGCTGGTGTGAATCGGCGTGCAATTGGTGCCCACCTGACTCGGTGATCGGCGCCTAATCGGGGACCACACCCGGGTCATCCAGGTTCGTTGGCTATTTGGGCTGACGACGAGGCGGAGGATGACGACGGTGGAGACGATTGGACGGATCAGGCGTGCATATTTCGTGCAGCGGCAGTCGGTGCGGGAGATCGCGCGACGGTTGCATGTTTCCCGGAAGACGGTCAGGAAGGCGATCGAGGCCGATGACGGCAAGTTCAGTTACGATCGCACGGTACAGCCGAAGCCCAGGCTCGGCCCCTACGTTGCCGAACTCGAACGGTTGCTGGCGGAGAACGAGGGCAAGCCGCGGCGCGAACGGCTGACGCTGATCCGGTTGTTCGAAGCGTTGCGAGCCCAGGGATATGAAGGCGGTTACGATACGGTTCGCCGGCATGCGCGCCGCTGGCAGCGCGAGGAAGTCGGCCGCACGGCGACGGCGTTCGTGCTGCTGAATATGACCACAGGCAGTGGTTGTTTGAAAAGACATACTCCACGAGAGCCGAACTTGTTAAGGGCTGGGTGGCGGAATACGAGAATCCCAAGCCCTTCGATCACTGACCTAATGCGTTTGGGAAGTAGGCCAAGCTCAGAACTGGGGAGATTGATTTGCTGGTTAAGATCAAATCCAGCGATCTCCCGCGTGTTTTTGGCTACGACCTCTGGATTGGAGGTTAGGGTTGCAAAAAGTTCGGAAGGGAAAGACGGAGGGGCATCCCCAAGTGTTTCATAGAGATCAAGGGCAGAGTTCCTCATACCCTCAGCCCACCTCTGAACTTTTTTCAGCTCACGATGTTCTTCAGGCTTGGGCACATGGCGATGCAGCCTGAAATCAGGAACCAGCTCAGTCTCCGTAACCGGAGGTAGGGTTTTTCGGAAAAATTCAAGGAAGGCTCGGTCATATGCCTTGGCGAGGAGCCGTCCTTGCCGGACAGTGGGTATTCCCTCCCCTTCTTCCCATGCTTCCACATTTTCAGGGCTAGTTCCCGCCTTTTTCGCGGCCTCGTGAACCGTCAGTTCGGCAAATTCACGCGCCCAACGTAGCACCGTAGGGTTGTAGGGTAGCCGATGGGGAGCCTCTGCACTCATGCGCCCCTCCTACATGAGACAATGTCAAGGACAAATTGAAATCAGACGCGCCCGAACGCATTCTGCTTGACGAGATTCTTTCGAGTCACACATGCGTCAAGGGGATAATCGGGTAAAGTATTGATTCAATATTCTGAATTTAAAAAAGTTATAGAGAATATAACGGGTTTTGATCAAAATATTCTGCATGTCCATGCGGGGATGATGATTTTTGTCATCTTCTCAATTGTCGCCAGCAAGAGTCGCCGTTCGAAGTTGGCGGTTGTTGCCGTGATTGCCGCCGCGCTCGTTAACGAGATAATGGATTGGGCGGTTGGAAAAGCGGTCAACACAGGTGAGCCGGTTTCAGACATTGCCAATACGATATTCTGGCCGACGATGGTGTACATCTCGTCGAATATCAAGCGGACATGAAATTCTAGTGGTAAGCTGGGCGCGTTCGGATCAGCGGGTATAGCACATCGGAGTTAAGTAAGCGCTGTTTTCAGCCCACGTCGCCC
>NZ_LRSE01000025.1 GCF_001634625.1 Croceicoccus bisphenolivorans
GCGTTCGTGCGGCGGTCACTACGATGTCTGACGTGGCATCCTTCGTTGCCTGACTTGCGGCATTCGTCTGCTCTGCCGTCTGTGCGATTGCTGGTGTCGCTAGTGCTAGGGCCGACGCTGAATACACGAAAAGCTGGCTGATACGCATGTTTCCTCCTCTGAACGGGGAGGGCCACTAAGGCTAATGAGAATGGATTGCAACAGTGTGTCTGAGGTCGGGATCGCGGTGCCGGAAGCTGACTTCCCACTTCCGGCGGGGCGCGACAATTCCCGGGAAATGCGTTGGGATGAGCCGCGCTAGCAGCCGACGTCCGCTTTCACTGCTCCAGCGCGGCAGCCAGATCCTTCAGTTTAGCCCCACCGTCACCGCGCCATGCGCTGCCGTGCATGCAGGCCAGTACCCTAGGCTCTAGTGCCGCCAGTCGGTTCAGTACCGCATCGGTGTCTGGGCTATGCGAATAATAGTCCATCACTGCACGGAACGCTTCCGACGGGCCGAGGATGTCGTCGGTCGTCAGCGCCACATCCCCGCGGCCCGGCTGCGTGAACAGGTCGCCGCATAGCAAGGTGCCGGTGCTGCGTTCGAACAGGAACCCATTGTCCCACCCATGCGGCACGTGGGGTGCAGTGATCCATTCCACGGTTGCGTTGCCAAGGTTCAGTGCCTCACCATCTCCCATGCCGCGAGGTCTTCGGATCGCGATGTCGCCGATGGAGGTCATGGCGCCGATCGCACTGCACACGGGCTGGGATTCAGGTGCGACTTCCAGCCACTGGTTCAGCGAGCCGCATTCATCGGCTTCGAAGTGACTAAAGGCGATGTAGCGGAGCGCTTCGGGCGCAATTACATGTCTTACTGCATCGCGCACCATGGAGAACAGGCCCAACG
This sequence comes from Croceicoccus bisphenolivorans, assembly GCF_001634625.1. Classification (GTDB taxonomy): domain Bacteria; phylum Pseudomonadota; class Alphaproteobacteria; order Sphingomonadales; family Sphingomonadaceae; genus Croceicoccus; species Croceicoccus bisphenolivorans. The sequence goes on from NZ_LRSE01000025.1 coordinate 890, forward strand.
GACCGGTATGGAAAAGCAGCGGCTTATCGGCGGAGATCAGGTACTGGTTGAACGAGAATTCCCCGCCATCGGGGAGCGTGACCGGTGTATTGATGCGCCATATGTTTTCGGCGACAGGTTGAATGTTCGTGCCGCTGTCGCTGTTGGTGACGGTCATCGCTGCCTCCTGCCTGGCGGACGCGAGCTTACACCTGTCGTGCTAAGCGGCAAGACAGGTTTCGAGGGTAGCGCGAACGCGGATGATTGCCTTCCGCCACGTTCGAGCGCATTTTGGGCCATGGTCGATCTGTCGCTCAGAATGACGCTGATCAAGCGTGGGTTTGTCGCCCATGTCGCGGGCCTTGTTGTCGCATCGTGCTGGGTTGCGATTCAGATATCAGGTTTACCTGTCGCTGGAACTGCATTCGAAGGGATTTTTCTGGGCGCTTTCCTTGCGTCGCCTTGGGCATTTGCGGTGCTGCTGGCGTTTTTGCTGTTCCCAGTATTGCTCAGCAAGCACATCGTTATGGTTTGCATCGTCGGCCCCATAATCGTTTGGACCACTGCCTACCTGACGGTTCTCTATGGAGGCTGGTTTCCTCCGACCTATATGGAACCTGTGATCGTCGCGAGCATCGTCGCAAGTGGCGTTTTTTATGCGCTGAACAGGAAGCCAAGCCGTCGCTCCTCCGAACCAACGACCAGCGTTTGAGCGTGCCCGCATTCGGGCGTTTCTAGCGGGACAGAAGCGCTAGGCTTCTGAATCCTCAGGGTTCGGCGGGGCCGGGAGATATTGGAAGTGCGTCGGATCCGATGGAAGTTCGCCATCTGTACCGTTGGCATTGATACCGCGCCAGCGACCGGTCAGGTCCTGATAGGCATGCCTCCCGCCCTTGCTGTACCTTGCATTATAGATCCAAAGCGGCTTCATGTTTGGCGCTTTGCTGATTGGCAACCATTGGTTCGCGTGATTTTCTTCGGATTGTCCTGGCATTTCCGCGGAGTGATAAGCAGCCGGATTCAGGCAAGTCTACGGTCTGATCGTTTTGGAAAATGACAGTTTCGGTCATCGGTGCTTTTATGGGGTCATTGAACGGGTCCTTACCGGTTCGAACTCCCCAAAGCGTCATTGCTTGCGCGGTTGATACCAGCAGATTTAGTTCTTCTGTTTTCAGGGAGTCGTAGGGATGATCGTTCGTCTGGCTTGCGGGATTTCTGCGATCGCTCTGTTGAACGCTTGCGCCACCAGTGATCCCGGCTGGACAGGTTCTGGCGCGGAGCCTTTCGATCAAGCGCTTGCAGACTGCCATACGCAGGTGGACGTGATACCCGAACAGGTTGAGCGCGAGGCTGCCTTGGATCGGTGCATGGCGGTCAAGGGCTGGACCCGCGGCTGAGCGTTTATAAATCAGCGCTCAACCCATCGCGCTAGAAATCCAGTTCACCTGTTTTTGCCGGGGAGCTGCGTTAGTATGATATGTTGCGGCCTGCCGGGGCCCGTCGCGACTCGGCATTCCCCGCCCTTGCGATCGAGCCCGGCAAGAAAGGATCGGAGATCATGGAGAAGTTTCGCATTGAACTTTCCGACGATAGAACCGGCAAGCACGAGACGATCAGGTTCGAAGCGGAGGACGCATCAGGTGCGCTCAACGTCCTGAGCACGCACGATACCGGATATCATGCGGAACTTTGGCAAGACGGTGAGCTTGTCTGCAAATTAAGTCAGAATGCGCAAGCCGATGACGTATGGCTGGTGAATGCTTAGACCTCTTCCACGCAAGATGCTCACGCGGTGCGGCTACCGGATGTCCACACAAAGCGATTTGTCGTTCGACTGACGCCTCCGATCAACGACGCGGCGCGGTGAGACGCTTCTGCTTACACCGTAGACCTACTTTCCGCATTGGATGCGGCGCTGGCCTAAGATGCAAATGACGGCGTCAGACCGACTCTGAATGCCAATTTGCCCGATTGGTGGCCGCGACAGCTGAATTGTTTGTAAGAACGTCCGGCAGTCGGCCTCGCCGACCCAAAGCGGACGTCCGCAAACGGCCAGGCTTACCCATAATCAGCCGCGTAAATGTACGGCAGGTTTCGGTGGGCGGTTCAGAGGCCGGGAACGTCAGCTCTGTCGGCGTTCCTAGACTCGCCTCTCAGTCAACCATTCCGAGATGGCACCCTCATCAAGTTCGCCAGCGGCAAGCTGAAGAACCATCTGAACAGCGTCTTCGAGCGCATAGGCAATCTCGAAATCATTCAATGCGAGGAACAGCCGGACGAGGACCCAGGCGGTCCGCTTGTTGCCGTCCGTGAAGGGATGATTGCGCGCCAGACCATAGCCATAGGCGGCAGCGAGTTTGCACAGATCCGTTTCACCATCGGCCTATTGATTGCGGGGGCGAGCCAGTGCCGATTCCAATGCATCTGCGTCACGCAAACCGATGGGGCCGCCATGCTCGGCCAGTTGCCGATCATGGATGGCAAGCGCCACCTCGGCCTCGATCCAGACCGGTTCGGATAATTTTGCCATGTTACTTCGCTAGAGCGCGCAGGATGTTTCTGTCTTCACGCATGATCTTTTCTGCCAAAGCCATCTTGGCTTCGAATGAAGGATCTGCAGCGGTTATGCGAATGCCTTCCGGCGTCTCCGTAACATAAAGAGTATCGCCCACGCCTGCACGCAGCTTCGCAAGAAGTTCTTTGGGAAGTACACTGCCGGCAGAGTTGCCGATCTTGGTGATCTTGAGGCTAGCGTTCATACGCACGTCATAACATGCGGCGTAGCAGCTACAAGCGCGGGACCATGCCGTAAGTACAGACTTAATCAGTAATTCGAGAGGACGGGCTGCATGCCTGCAACCTTTGCACGGGCATCGGCACGCTTAAGCGCGGACCGCTTTTCGGCAGTACGCCGTGCGCCGCCATTGCGGCAGGACTCAACCGCCGGCACCGCGCCATTGGGTGCCAGCTTTGCCTTGCGCGCGTTCACGCCTGCAAGGTAGCCGTCGAGTTCAAGCGTCTTCATGGCCCTTAGATAGCCCCAAATGTGCCGGATTACCAGATTCTTCGACTATACGGCGATAGAGGTAAGCAAGGTCTAAACCTTCGGCGAGAGCATAGAGGGCCCGTGCCTGCTCCAGCATGGACATGTCACCACCGGCGACTTCGTGCTGTCCGAGCCGATCTGCAATCATGTCTTCGATAGCAGGCAGGACAATTGCCGCATCATCGCGAACCGTGAGCTTGAGACACCGCGCCTTGTCCGCGCGTCCGTCAAAATAGCCACCGGACACCTGCTCGACAGCAAATTGAGGGTGTGCTGGGTGATACCACCCGCCCTGCCCGTGCAGGGCCTTTTCATCATCCACGAAGCCTGCTGCAGCCATAGCTAAGTCAAAGGCAGTGTCATCGCCTGCGACCACGTCGAAATCCGCCGACATGAAGGCTCCGTCCGTGTGGATCGCAGCGGCCGCGCCACCAACCAATACCGCTTCCCTTCCGGTTGCCTTTTCATAAGCAGAAAAAGCGTCGGCAAGGGGACCAAGGGCGGCAAGATATTCAGGCGGTAGCGACATGATGGGATGCTGTTTACGCTCCGAACACCCATTGTCACAGACATTTGGCAGTGCTGCTGGAAGGCAGATGCCTGCTCACCCCATCAACCGCTGACCTCGGCACCTAGGAGTGGGCTATCGACTTCAAAATCGCCTGATCTCATGTGCTGCAATCATCAATGGTTGGCGAGCATATCCGCGTCCGAAACTGTGATATATTTTTCGGACATGACGTTAATGCCCCCCGCGCTCTTTCTGACCTCTCCACGCCTTTGCGTGCCGAAATCCCTTGCGTTCCTGTTACGTTCTATCTAGGAATAGCTTCCTATCTCCTAGAATGATTCCCTCGTCGGAACCCGAACCGGACGCATGTAATGGACCAAGCCCGCGAAAACCTCGAACGCCTGATCCAGGAGCGGGGCGTCAACTATTCCTCGGTGTCGCGCCTCTTGGGCCGCAACGCGGCCTATATCCAGCAGTATATCAAGCGAAACAGCCCGCGCCATCTCGATGAGAACGACCGGATGGTTCTCGCCCGCTTCTTCGGCGTCGACGAGAAAGTGCTGGGCGCCCCTGCCCTCCGTTCGGGTCCGGTAGTCGAACTGGTGCAGGTTCCGATACTCGACGTCGATGCTTCGGCCGGTCACGGCGCCCTGGCCGAGATGGAAGCCAAGTCCTCGCAGTTCGGGTTCGAGGAAAAGTGGCTGAGGCGCCTTACCGCCAGCAAGGCCTCGAGCCTTTCGATCATCCATGTCCTTGGCGATTCCATGGAACCGACGCTGCACGATGGCGACGAAGTGCTGGTCGACCTTGGCGACGGGCAATCACGGCTACGCGACGGGATCTACGTGCTGCGCATGGACGATGCGCTGTCTGTGAAGCGCATCGCAATCGAGCCCAGCGGCCGCAGGATATCGGTGACGAGCGACAATCCCACTTACCCGAGCTGGAACGGCCTCGACCGACGCAATGTGAACATCGTCGGCCGGGTGCTTTGGTTCGGACGGCAGCTGTAATAGGGACGTGCCCATGCTTCTTGCCCTTGCCGCCTCGATCGTTGCCGCCGGACAGACCTTTACCTGCACCCCGACCCGGGTCTGGGACGGCGATGGCCCGGTCTGGTGCGCGGAAGGTCCGCGCCTGCGGATTTCCGGTATCGCCGCGCGTGAGATGGACGGCACCTGCCGCACAAACCAGCCCTGCCCCAATGCGAGTGCGATTGCAGCGCGCGACGCGCTGGTCGATGTTCTCGGCGGTCCGCGCGGCACAACGCCGACCGGCCATGTCATCGTTGCAAGCGGGCCCATGCGCTGTGTTTCGACAGGCTCGGCCGGCGGCAGCCGCACGGGCGCGTGGTGTACGCTGCCCTCGGGCACGGATCTCAGCTGCGCGATGGTCGCGACCGGCACGGTGCTCAAATGGGATCGCTACTGGGGCAACCACCGCTGCCGCTGAAGCCCGGAGCGGACAGAGAAAGCGCGTGAGCACAATCAGCGATAGGGAATTATGGGCCTGCGCTACCCATGTCCTCAAGACCCATGGGGCCAATGCGCCGCGCCATGTCGCCGAACGGATCGGCGCGCTGGCGCTTGCAGGCGACAACGACGGTGTCGCGACCTGGCAGGCCATAGCAAAGCGCATCGCCGCCCTCACCGAGATCGAAGGACCCGCAACCCGGCAGTAGGATCGCAGCGCGCCCGTCAGATCCCGATCTCGAACGGCTTGACCTTCGAAAGTTCGAGTTCGGGCAGCTTCTTCTCTTCGACTGGCTCTCTGGTCTTTTTGGTGTTCCGGGTTCCCCGTGCGGCCGCATCGCCGAGCATTTTCGTGGTTTCGAGCGCCGAGCGTTTCATGCCGGTGTTGCGCTCGATCGCGGCTTCGAGCTTGCGGGCATTGTCGACATAAAGAGTGAGGCCATCGCGCAACCGGGTCACAGTGACGAGAAAGGTCTGCTGGTTGGAGAGGTTCTTTTCGCGGCTATCCATGACCGCAATCCCGCGATCCGAGGTCAGTCCCTGCGCCATATGGGCATTCAAGGCATAGGCAAGATCGAGGCGCTTCAGCATGGGATCGTCATGGGCAAGGTCGTGCTCGATCCCGCTCGACGTCGTCACCGTCACGGTCTTTTCGCCGATCGCCAAGACCTTTGCCTGGTCGGCATTCAATAGCCCGCGCCGATGATCGGTCTCGGTCCAACGAATGCGGTCGCCGGCATGGATGGTGACGGGCTTGATCTCGTAGAGCCGCAGAGGATCGCGCTCGGCCTGCGGCCGCAATTTGTCGGGCCGGAACACGAATGTCTTGCCGCGCGCGTTCGCCAGTGTGACCTGTTCCTGGCGCGGATCGCTCGCGACGACACTGTAGCGCCCCGGAGCGAGGTGTTGCGCGCGCTGGCGGCGATCGACCTCGACCACCATGCCGGGCGCATAGCTCTTCGCATGGCGCAGTTCCTCGCGCGTCATATTGACCCGCGACAACGTCTCGAGAGGCAATGCCTTGCTTCCAAGCTCGCCATTGGCATTGAGCCCGGTCTGCACCGCCTCGTTGACCGCGCTACGAAGGGTCCGGCCCGACGCATAGATCGCGGTGCGCTCGCGCTCTTGCGGCGTCAGTTCAAGCCATGCCGTCGCCGCGGATAGGGCCGCACCTTCGGCGACCTCGACCACATTGTCACCCAGATGCCGCAGCGCCTCCTCGATCTGCCCTGCCTGCGCTGCGTGCTGCGCATCGCGCATGGCCACATTGCGCGCACGGATATTGATCCGCATTCCGGCGGTCTCGATGCCCGCCTGCTGCATGACATCGAAGGGTTTTCCGGCATCGACCGCGCCCAGCTGCTTGCGGTCACCGATCGCGGCGAAGCGCCCGAGTTCTAGCAGATTGGCGAGCCGGACCAGCTTTTCCTTGTCGGCATTGCCAACCATCGAGGCCTCATCCAGGAGGACCGTGCTGCCCTTCCACTCGCTGCGCGCTTCGGCCAATGCCTGCCGGTCGCCGCCATCGAGTAGCGGGGCATAGCGACCCAGGAAACGCGTGACGCTCATCGATTCAATCCCGGTCTCGCGCTCGAGCATCTGGACAAGCGTGTTCTGCACCGCAAGCCCGGTCACTTTCCTCCCTCCGGCGCGCAGGATCTCGGCGACGGGTTTGAGCACCGTGCTCTTCCCCGCACCGGCAACGCCCTGGATGGCAACGATGCGGTTGGTGGAAGCAAGAAGCATCCGGCCCGCCCCTTCCTGCCCCGAGTTGAGCGTCAGACCATGGCGGTCCTGTGCCAGCGCCTGCAGGCGCTCGCCTGCGCGCTCAGAGGTCATCAGGGCCACACCCTGCCCCCGCCCGGCTTCGACTTCAGAAAGGATACGCTGTTCGGCAGCGATGGCATCGCGGGTCGTCACCATCCCCTTGTCGGCGCCCTTGCCGCGTACGAGATGGCCCTGGCGCAGCAACTGATCGACGCGCTTTTCAATGACAGGGATACTGGCGGCAAGCCCGAAGGACAGCGCTGTCCTGTAAACCGCGAAGCGATCGAACGCTGCCTCGCGCTCCGACAGATGACGCACCGCCGATGCGACGGCGTGGATCGCGGCAACCTCCCCGACCGGGCGATTGCCGAGCCGCGTCGGTATCAGCGGATCGCCCTGTTTGAGGCCCAAGCGTTCGGCAAGGTCGACAGCGAACGTGCGCACCGAGGCATGGAGACTCCGGATAGTACTGCGTGCGCCGCGCTCTTCGCCAAGCCCCGTCGCGGCTCGCGCATTGGCGCGCGCAATGACATCGCCAGGTGAAAAACCGAGTTCGCCGGCGCGCGCCTTCCAGGCATCGAGCAACGCACCGCGATCGGCGACGGGCGCCTTTTCCGCCCGGGTCATCAGCGTCGCGGCGTCGTGCGCGGCCGGGCTCCGGCTTGCCATTTCGGCGACCTTCTCGAGCACTTCGGCGCGGCGGGTCGAGAAGGCTTCGCGTATCTCCTGAGGCACGCCCACGGCCTCGAAATTGCCGTGCTTGCCCAATTCGCCGATCTCGTAGCCGAGCTTTTCGACCTCAATCCGGAAGCGCGTCATGGCCATGGCATTCAATAGCGTATGGTGTTCCCAGAGCTTGTCGTTCCGCAGGGCGCGCCATTTGCCATCGGGCCCCTGGGTCACATTGGCAATCACCGCATGGATATGCGCCTGGGGTTCCTGGTTGCGGTTGGTATCGTGACGAAACAGTGCGGCAACGAGATTGCCAGTTGCGACGATCTTCTCCCTGCCGCGGTGCTGCAGGCGGGTTTCGGCAAGGTTCTTCTCGGCCCAGGCCAGGCTCTCCTTCACAGCACCGGCATAGGCATCGAGGATGCGGCTGTCGCCGCCGACCAGTCCGAGGATCGACCAGCTCTTGGGCAGCGAGAAAGTCAGGTCCGTGCCCGCGCGGTGGTAGCGATTGTCGCTGCCGACGCGGCTGCCATCGGGGAGGTTGCCCTTCAGAACCTCCTCGAAAGTTTTCGCATCGACGGTGCCCTTGAGGCCCAGCGCTGCCGCGCCTTCGCCGAACCATTCACCCAAGCGGTCGGCATCGGCGCGGGTGTAGTAATTGTCCTTGGCAAAGTACCCGGCGGCGCCCGAGGCAGTCCGGACATTGGCAAGCGAGAGCATGGGCAATCACTTTTTCCCGGTCCCCTCCAGCGTCATCACAAATCGAAGTCGAGATCGTCGAGCGGCGGCGCATCGCCAGTCTTGCCGCCCGGATCACCGAGCCCTTCCTCGAGCACGATACGGCGCGCATCGCGCTGCATGCGCCCGTCCGGTCGTGCATCCTTGGCACGCTCGCCCTTCGGTCCATCGATCTTGTCGGGCCGGTCAGGCCGGGATGCATCGGGCACTTCGCGCTCACCTTCCCGCGCACCTTCGGCGCGCGACGGCCTGGCTACCGTGTTCGGTTCGAAACCCGCCTGGCGGCCATTGGCAAGACCCGAATCCGGCGCGCCCGATGCCGTGCGATCGATGGCATCCTTCCCCGCCCGCACGCCCGCCCGGTCGCCGGCATCGAAGGGATCGACTTGCTGACCGACGCGATGCTCGCGTGTGCCTTCTTCGCCCTTGCGGTTACCTTCGTACCTGTCACCGAACTGCAGTTCGCCCTGCTTCGATGCGCTCTCTTTCGGTACGCTCGGCTTGCCGACCCCGTCGTCGTTCGACGCGGGATGTTCGTTCGAACTGGCGGTCCCGGAAGCAACGGGCTTGCCGGTCGGGCCTGTCGCCGCCTGACCCTTGACCGATGCCCGATCGTCGACCCGAGGGACAAAGCCTTCGGCGCATCGCACACGCTTGACCGGGGTCAGCGTGATGGGCGCTGCCGGAAACCCGTCGGGGAATTTGATATAACCGGTAAGGCTCGGCATGTCCTTCAGCTGGTCGGGCAGGACCAGCGCTTCGATGTGCTTTCTCGGCGTCAGGCTGACCGCATCGCGCGCATTGTTATAGGCGTAGGTATGCGCCTCGTCCTTGTCGGTGACTTCGGCATGACCGATGGCTTCCGAGCACCAGGTCGCGGTCTTGTAGTCACCGGTGCCGAGGATCAGCTTGGTCTTGGCAAGCGACGACAGGGTTTCGGCCATATGCTCGCCGTAGACTTCCTGGAGCTTGGCATAGGCATGTATCCCGGTGACGATCGCGCCGCCATAGTTGCGCGCGGTCTGCAGGCCGGTTTCGAGGGCGGGGAGACGATGCAACGCCCCCAGCTCGTCGATGAAGAACCACATCTTGAGGTCATCCGACCGCGCCGTCGTCATCAGCGTGTTCATCGCAAGATCGAGCCAGAGCGTGAGCAGCTGGGTGCAGACGCTGAGGTCGACATAGCGCGCGGAGAGGAACACGAAGCCGCCCTCGCCATCGTCGGCTTCAACCCATTCACGGATCGAGAAGCGCGCGCCTTCGCTGGGCAGCAGCTTCAGCGCACGGGCATTGACGTTGAACACGGCACGCACCGATTCCGCCATGCGCGCGGCCTCGGGCGCAGTGATCGGATCGGCGATCGTGCCACGCAGCATGGCATGGACCTTGGCGAGGTCGGCGCTCATCAGCCGCCGCGCCAGCGCCTCATTGGTCGCATCGCCCGCTTCCACCAGCTTGAGGCAAAACTCGACGAAAAGCGCGCGCGCCGCGATCACCCAGAACTGGGCTTCACCGCCGCCGTCATGCGGCACGAGCGCTTCGGACGCGGCCCAGAATTCGCCTTCGGAACGGCACTCGTCGAAGATGTTCCAGCGCGGGCAGCGGGCATCCAATGGGTTCAGGATGACGTCGCGTGCGGGATCGTAGAAATGCTCGATGAAGGCACCGGTGAGATCGAATATCACCGCGCGCTGGCGCCGCTCGCGTGCCTCTTCGACCATGTCCGACAGGGCCACGGTCTTGCCCATGCCAGTCGTACCGATGAGCATCGCATGGCTCTGCTCGAGCCGCCAGGGATAGGGAAGCTTCGCGATATGCGATGGACGGTAGGGCAGGACCTCCTGCCGCTCAGATGGCAGGCACAGATGCCGGCGCCAGCCCAGCACTTCGGTCAGTTCACGGCGGCGTTCGGCGCGGTTGTGGTCACGGATTTCGCGGGCAAGCTCGACAAGCGGCACCAGCGACGCGCCGCGCTCGTGGCGGCGTTCTTTCGAAAGACTGCCGAAACGTTCGGCGATCCAGTAGAACAGCGCAAATGCAGGCACGAGCGCGAACATGGTCCAGGCAAACGCGGTACTAACAAGGTCCAGCATCGTGTCCCACGCGCGGACCACCGGCGGGTAGGTTTCGACGCGAGCGATGGGGAGCTGGAAGCTGCCGCCGAAGATCGTTTCCATGCTCACGGTCTTGGCCGGATCGAACTCCATGAACGTATAGCCCATGGTGTAGATCCGCATCCACACGAGATAGACCTGATAGTCGTCGAGGCCATGCGCAACCAGCCACGAAGCGAGCCCGCCGAACGCGACGACCGCGATGATCAGCGGCCACTTGAGTCCGGCGGCAAACATGAAGCCGAAGTGCCCCAAGAGCTGGCTGCCGCGGGTGAAATTCCCGAGATTACGCTTCATCGCGGCCTCCCTCGGTTGCGGTGGAGGTCAGGCCGATCGCCGCGCACTGGCGGCGGTAGACCTTGTATATCCGGTCGCGCAGCGTGGGGTCGGCATGACCGGCGAGCAGGCCATCGATGCCGACGCGGGCAAAGACCATCATGCGCAGGATGCGGGTGATCGAGGTGTCGTGCTGCAATGCCAGTTCCTGCTCGTCGCAGGCGCGCGACAGCAGCGAGCGAAGCCAGGCACTGACAGTCATGTCATGACGTTCGGCGACCTTGCGTACGCGGTCCGCAAGCTCGGGCGAAACATAGACCTGGATGGGTACGGGGCGGGTCATGGATCCGGGTTCCTTGGGTCAGGTAGCCTGGATTCACGCTGCGAAAGGCACCTTCGAACTACAGGAACAACGAGAACATGTCAAGAACATAGGAACATGGCAGAATTCCGCGCATCCGCTTCCCCGCATCATGAACAATGCAGGACATTTGCCCCAGTCATGAAAAGAAATGGGAAAGCTGCCATTTTGGCAATTTCGCCACCAAATCTCTGTTTTTAATTATCTTTCTGACTTCAAATCGGTGCGACAAGTCGCGTGGGGTGTGCTCCCTGTTCCCAGCTTTGAAGGCGAGGTCCAGTGATAGGAGCGTAATCCGGATGGAGGGATTTTCCGCTCTCTCCTGTGGGCGCGCCTGCGGCCCGGTCTGAGGCGGCTTTGCGGTACCGGCGAGGCTGGCTCCTCGCGACCGATCGGCGTATGTTGCCTGCTGTTTCCTGGTACAGGACAGGAATACGGAAGGTGACCAGCGTGACCCTCAGTGCGTTGCCCAGCGGCAATGGCTTCCAGGCGAAGGTCAGTTATTCGAACGGCGTGTCGATATCGTCCGCCGAAGCGTTTCCAAGCAAAGCCGAAGCGCTCGCCGCGGCTGCGGTGAAAATGCTCACATCGCCGGACCGCCTCGAGCATTTTGACTTGCCCGAATGGCAGGATTGAAGGCTCGGCGTTCCTCCTCCAGGAAAGCAGGTTGCGCAACATCCGGTATGTTGAGCAAAATTTTAGGAGGAAGCCCTGACCGGACTTCCTCCTCGTGTAATACGCATACCCTGGATCAGAATTCGTCGCTGAATTGGCCCGGCACCGCGTCGACCACCCGGGCCATCAACCGGTCCGGCAAGGCGCCGTAATCACCTTCGTCGATGGTGACATATCCGGCCTCGACATCGGTCAGGATATACTGGGTGAAGTAGCTGTGCTGCGCCCGGGCGTTGGCCGTATCCATGGCCGCGATGAATGCCGTTTGATCGGCGTCCGGCCGGAACGAATGTTGGCTGCAAGTGTGCATGATCAATTCCTCCTGAAGTTCGATGCTTCGCATCGTCAGGAGCGCTCGATGGGGGCGACGGACCGGGTCAGGGACCGCGTGGAACACGCGGCCGCGAAGCGGCGGTGGGGGTAACGGTTTTGTTCGCTGCCGGATGCAATCCGGTGGCGGGCAAAATGGTGGGGCCCCGTCCGTCCTTGACGCGGGCCCCCAAGCCTCCATCACCATGACAGGGACTGCGAGAGAGACCTCCCACCTCTCGGTGAAGCACATGCCTTCACCTCCCCGCCAACAAGAACCTTTGCAGAACATTTGCGCTGTGGCAGGATGCGCTGCGAGGGGACCTTTAGCCAAGGTAAGGAACCGAACATGGCAAGGTCCAGAAATGCGCGCGATGCGCTCACCCGCCTGCGCGAACAGCGCGCCGAGCTCGATGTCAGGGAAGCAGAGCTACGCGAGAAAGCCGCGCAGGAGTTGGGCACGATGCTGCTCGAATGCGGCGCCGAAACGCTCGAGGCCGGCAAGCTCAAGCGGCTCGTCAAACAGGCATCGGACATGGGCCTCGATGCCGCGCTCGAGCGCCTGAGTGTAACGCCGTGATGCCGTAATGCGGGCGTGAATTTCCGCGCACCTGCCCAGCAATTCCAGCAGGACAAGCAAAAGAAAGGCCCCGGTGGCGCGTGCCAGCGGGGCCTTGTCGTTGTACCGTGCCGGTCAGTCTTCGTCGATCGGCGGGGCGTCCTGGTTGTCCGAACGGTTCGGGCGCGACAGGAAGTCGACCTTGTCGGCGAGGATCTCGCAGCCGTAGCGCTTGTTACCGTCCTGGTCGTCCCACTGCGTGTAGTGAATGCGGCCCTCAAGGCTGACGAGCTGGCCCTTGCTGCAGTACTTGGCGACGTTCTGGCCGAGGCCGTTGAAGCAGGTGACGCGGTGGAACTCGCTGTCCTTGGCGGTAAAGCCGTTCTCGTCCTTGTAGGTCTTGCCGTCCTTGTCGCGGGCCGGACGGTCGGTGACCAGCGAGATCGTGGTGACAGTGGTGCCGCCCTGTGTGGTGCGGGTTTCGGGATCGCGAGCGATACGGCCGACGAGGATTGCGATATTGGTCATGGGTAGACTTCCTTCTATTCTCAAACCGGAAACCATTTCCGGCTTGCGAACTCCGGTCAGAAGCAGGGCATGGGAGACCTGCACCGCAGGGTCACGGACCCAAGGGGAACCCGCAGACGCCGGGTGGTGCGGGCAGGCAGCGCCCCGGCGATTGCACCGCAATCGCACGGAGGAGACGCTGCCAACACGGCCGGCAGGGCTGCGAGTTGCAGGGATCAGCTGACCTGGTTCAGGAATGTTCGCGACAAAGCCGGACTGGGATTCGGTGCCGGCGGAGGATTGCCACTGGCCCTGTTCGTGGATCGACGTGCGTCATCCGCTCGCCATCATGCCAGCAAATGCATGACGGATAGGCCATCCCTTCGACAACTCGTCGTATGAGACGCGGCCGCGATCAGGGACAAGCGCGGGACCGGGATGGAACGCCGGATGGACCATAAGCTGGGCAGCGTACTCGCGGCGACCATGGCCCTCGATCGGTTCAGTCTGCGATAATCAGGCAGGGCAGGATCGGCAGTAGGTGACCCGCATCATCTCGCGAAGGGCCCGCCAATCGCGCAGCCGCTTACCGGCGTCGACGGTCACGCCGTCACCCGTCCCGGCAGCGCCCCGTTCTGTACGTCAAGTCAGCTTCGACGACGGAAAATCCGCTCGAACAGCGACGGGGTTTCCAGCGGCTGGAGCCGCCCGTATCGCGCGCGTCGCTGCGACGGGTCGAGATTCTGGACCAGATGCGACCATCGGTCAGGCTTGCCCTGGTGCGTGGAATAGTTCGACATGGTCTTGCCCCCCTGATGTCTCGATCCGGGCTAACGCTGCTGCCGTGCCGGTACAACCTTGGCTGGCGCGGCTGTGCAAAGATTTACCCGAGTTTGGCGTCTTCGTGAAGCAGCTGTCCGTCCGAACTCCACACCTGCGCAGCGACGCAATCTCCTGCTTGGAGCGCCTCAGATGTGACCGTGATCGCCTCGGCCAGATCTCCGAGACAGACCCATTCCAGCGGGTCGTCATTGTTGCTGCGGTGCATGGTGATCCGAAGCGGCATGCCGGGTTCCCTCCCTCAGCCGCCTAGCTAGTGACCGACACCGCAAAGAAAAGGCCCCGCCGATGGCGAGGCCGAGTGAGGGAGAGGAAATTAGTCGAACACATAGCAGGCAAAGCCTGCCACATGATTAACACGGTCATAATGCCGCCCGACGTTGTCGAGCGCCCTCGTGTTGGGGGCGGCCTGCACGGCCTTGTGGGCGTAATGTCGGGAATGACAGTCCGGCTCAGCGCGGTCGCACGAACTAGCGGCTCGTTACACGCCGATGCAGCGCCTGGTAGATGGCATCGAGGTCATCGATGTCGACATCGAGCACTTCGTTCCAGTCGGCAAGGACGGCCTCGAGGTCCTCATGACTATAGGCGAGACCGGCTCCCGTCGGCGGCGCTGTCGGAACAACGGCATGGTGCGGCCAGGGGTGACCCGTCAGGTTGTTGTAGCACCAACCACCTGCCGAGAGCGCAAGGACATTGATGGCAATCGGCAGCAGGTATGCCCAGCCCCAGGCTTCCGGCCCCGCTGCACCCAGCGCGCATAGCAGAGCACATGCGCCGCCCGGAGGGTGCAGACATCGTGTCACCGACATGGCCGCGATCGCGATGCCGACGGCGAGCCCGGCAGCGAGGACCGGCTGTCCGATCGCATGTCCAAGGGTCAGCCCGATTGCCGCTGACAGGAGGTTGCCGCCGATGACCGAGCGAGGTTGCGCCAGGGGACTGGCGGGCACGGCGAACACCAGGACTGCGGAGGCGCCGAGCGGCGCCACCAGGACCGGAAGCGCGGCGCTGTTGGTGCCGAGCAGCACGAGGGCAACAAGGCCCGAGGCAAGGATGGCCAGCCCTCCGCCGATGGCGCCGCGCATCCAACCGAGATGGCCGATCGCGGCCTGCGGCAGAAGCGAGGCCGATCGCGAAATCAGGAATTTGAGCACGAAGAACTTTCAGGTCGAATTGCGGGTCATGACGAGCACGAGAGGATTGGGCTTATTGGATTATCGCCCGATCAGCGGAGCCTCTTTGTAGAAGTCGACCTGCATCTTCATCGTGCCCAGAGGCGTCACGAAATGCGCTTGTCCGGGAAGGACGACACCCGGATGGCCCGGCTCGAGAATTGTCTCGGATGGCGGATCAAGGATCGTAAGCTTCAATCCGCCTTCCAGAACGCGGATCAGCCCCCAGACACCGGGCTTGGTATCGTGACGTTCGCGCAGCGCGGATGGCAATGTAGCTTCATCGAAGATTGGCGTCGATCGATAGGGTTGCGGCCCGCCCTGTGTCCGGGCACCGCTCATGACGCGGCGACCCGCTCGGGAATTCCATTACTCCCTGTCGGCTGGTCGGCATCGATCCGGAAGAACATCGCCAGCTGCAGGCTTTGCGCGATCCGCCGTGCCTTGTCCTGGAGGGCCCTGGCGGCGTCAGGCTCCATCATCGCATCCGTCGTCTCAGCCCAGAGACCGAGCCAGCGCTCGAAAAGTTCGGGCGTGATCCGCGAGCGATGCTTCATGTGCGCGGGGACCGGCTGGCCCTTGTAGCGCCCGGTCGTCAGCATCACCGACGTCCAGAAGTCCGTGAGCTTGCCGAGATGCTCGGGCCAGTCCGAAATCGCGTCATTGAAGATCGGACCGAGTTCTTCATCGACGCGTACGCGCGCATAGAACGCTTCGACGAGGCGCCGGAGGCCGTCGTCGTCGATCCGTTCGAGTTTCATTTCACCACTCCAGAAACATGCGTTGATGATGCATCTATGCGGCGCCGCAAAAACATGCAATGGAAATACATCTTTTGGAGATCCGGGCAATGCGGCTCACCCGCTACACCGATTATGCGATGCGCGTGCTGCTCTACCTGGGCTCGCGGCCGGACCGCTTGTGCTCGATTTCCGAGATCGCGGTCGCCTATGGCATTTCGCAAAACCACCTGATGAAGGTCGTCAGCGACCTCGTCGGTGCAGGCTATCTGGAAAGCGTTCGGGGCCGGTCGGGCGGGATTCGCCTCGCAATGCCAACCGAACAGATCAACGTTGGCAAACTGATCCTATATACCGAGGACGATTTCGATCTCGTCGAATGCGGGGAATGCGTCATTGCGCCCGCTTGCGGCCTCACCAGCGTGCTGGACGAGGCGCTCGGGGCGTTTCTCGATATCCTCGGCCGCTATTCCCTGGCGGATGTGCTTGCGAAGAAGGGTGATTTCACCCATCTCCTCCATGCAGCTCCGCAAGGTAGCCGACCATCAGCCTGAGAAGGTCGGCTCCACCAGCAAACACACGCCCAACATCATCGCGCTGGCCGAAATCGTACAGGAAACGGCTGCGCTGCGGGGAAGCAACGCAACCGTTGGACATGGGTCATTGGTGAACCTGCCGTATCGCCCTGGGGCTGGTACCCAGCGGGCCGCGGCGATCGACAACGGTGATCCGGCGTGCCTTGGCCTCGATGACGAGCCGTTCGAGGACGCCGTTGCCGGGAAAGGCGACGATGTAGCGAGGATCGAGTGACAGCATGCGCTCGTTGCGCTGAAACCCGGCACGCGCGCCCATGCGCCGGTCGAGCGAGAAAGTGACCTGGGCAATATCGCGGCGTTCGGCCCAGGAGGCGGCAAGCCGGTCGCAGCCCTTGGTGTCACCGCCATGCACCAGCACCATGTCGGGAACACGATTCCGAACCTTGTCGAGGGTCGCCCAGACGTTGGTGGCAAACGCCTTGGCGTCATCGTCGGTCGCAAACTTCGGACGCCCGCCAGCGAAGACCACGGGCGTGCCTTCGGGCATCGCCGCGCGGCGCTTGGAGGCCGCCCGTGCGCGGAGGAACTCGCGGCCTTCGACAAGCGCCGAGGTCAGCATCGCGCCATGGTTGAACCGCGAACTCGATACCGGCTTCCACGAGGACCCGAACTCGTTGAGGTAGAGGCATGCGGCGATCTCGCGCATTTCTTCCATCGCCAGCATGGCCGCTTCGGCGCATTGGGCCCGCTCGACCTGGTTTTCGAGATCGCTGGTATGGACTTCCGAACCATCGGCGCTCGCGACAAGCGCGCGGACCTCGTCGCTGGCCCTGTCGAGCGCGCTGGATTTGCGCTGTGCCGAGCGGTGGAAGAGGTTGACGAAAGCCCATCCGATATCCTCGGCATCGGCTTCGAGCGCGGTGCCCGAAAACATCGCGAAGAGATCGGACCAGATCGCTTCGAGGGTCTGGGATGCCTGCTCGGTGGTCGGAAAATCGGCGTCGCCAACGGGCGCCGGACCGATCGAGAAGCCGGTGAGGTCGAGGCCGGCCAACTGGTCGTGGAATTGCGAATGCATGGGATTGTCCTCCTGACGGTTGGTGCCGGCAGGTCCCGATGGGGAGCGCCGGCGAGAGCCCGTCAGGGCCGGGACAAGGCTGGGGGCGCACCGCGCAAGCGGGAAACCCCCGAGCGGCAGGCTGGCGCGGGCAGGTCGGCCATTCGGCGACAGCGCGGGCGCCTCGAGGTCAGATCAATGCCGAACGCGTGATGATGCAAGGAACGATCACCGCCGACCAACACGGGCCTGCCGCTGGCGGGTTGCGGCCTCAGCCGACCGGCCCAGGGCCTCTCTCGCTCCGGCTTCTCCCACGGGAACGGCGGACCGGCAGGGGCATCACCCCAAATGCTTCGGGTCCGACCGGATCAGAGCCCGAAGCCCGCTGCGGTGAACTCGTAACGCTCGCGCGCCGGAAACGCCGCCAGCGCCACGAGCCGGTCGTTCTCGAAGCGCAGATGCCAGGTCCGCCCCGGCTTCGGACGGCGCTCGGCAAAGGCCGCCGGATCGAGCACGACGACATTGCAACCGCGTTCGGGATCGCGCGCCGACATCGTGCGGATCAGGCTGGTCGCCGCCTCACGAGCGACAACAGCAAGGTCCTGGCAGGCGGTATAGTCGGCAGGATCGACCCAGACTGCTTCATGAGAAGCAAACGGCGACTTGGTCAGATCGAGCGCAGCCTCGCTGGCAACGAGAACCGAAAAGCTCGAATGTTCGCTGGTCGTCGAGGGCGGGACAAAACCCGGCGAGCGCGAGAAGAACTTGAGCCGCCAATAGGCTGTCTCGGCAATCGCGGTCGCTTCGGCTTCGCTCGCATAGAAGATCCCCGGTCGCTCGTCGGCGCGGCGGAAGCGGCTGGCCTGCCGGTGCCCATAGCGAAAGGGCGATGCGAGAAGGTAGTCGAGATGCGCGGCGCTGGCCGGCAGGGTCGGCTTCACCTCTTCGGCAAGATCTTCGAGCAGGGCCTGAGCCGCAGGATCTGACGCAAGCCGGCCGGTCGAGATGCGGTGTTGGGCCTCGACCACGCGCCACACCCTTCCCCGATAGGCGCGGTGTTCAGACGCGAGCGCGCCAGGCGTCCACATAGTCGCATAGACCCATGAGCCCGCGCATCGTGCCGACCTGGTCGATCGGTTTGCCGCCGAGATCGAGATTGTCGGCCTCGAGCCAGCGGCGCGCGGCATCGTCGTCGCTGCCGAGCAGGGCATCGAGACTGCGGAACAGGCGCAGCAGGAACTGTCCGGCCTCGAAGGACTTGGAGGCCGGATCGAGCCTCGCCTGCCCGTGCCGCAGCCGCGACACGGTGGCCGGCGACAGGCCAAGCACTTGCCCGAGCCTGCCGTTGTTCCATTGCCAGAGATCGGCGATGCGCGCGACAGCGGCGGTCAGAACCGCTCCGCGGTCTGCCGCTTCAGGGGCCAGAGTCGCCATCACACCAATCCTTTCATATGCACGATATAGTACATTTTTGCTCATTTGAAACGGACGATGCTAGGCAGCGTCTCGCCGCCGGTAGATTGCCTCGCCGTTCGAAAAGCGCCCGAGGCATTCGAGTTCGCCGAACAAGATCGTGAACTTGTCCGCGACCTGCCCGAGCCAGCGCTGCGCGCGCGGCGACCGGGCGGTCGATGCATCGGCGTCCCAATAGGCCCCATCGTTGCGCTCGACGAGCCAGACCGCGGCAAGCCCGCAATAGGTCGAAATCCCGCAATCGGCGTAGGCGTTGCGCAAGCGGATGCGATCCTCGCGCCCGCGCCAACCATCGTGATCCCGAAACGATGGAAAGGCGCGAGCCGCTTCGGTTCGGATCCAGTCGACGAGGCATTCGTATTCCCAGGCCTGATCATCATCGTCGTCGGCACCGATCAGGCGAAAGGCGACAATGGCGCCGGAGGGATAGCTGACGGAACGTCCCATGATCCGCCCTCCCTCAGGCCGCGAGCGCGGCATCGCCGCGCTCGATGCCATCATGGTGCCCATGATCATCGTCGACGGCATCGCTGCCGTCGACTTTCCGTCCGCCCAGCTTCAACAGCAGCGAGGACGCCGCTTCGGCACGCGCGGCGGCGGTCAGGATCGCGCGGTCGTCCTTTTTGAGGAGCTGGAGCCAGTGGTCGATATAGCTGGCATGGTTATCGAGATGCGCGACCGGCAGCCCGAGTTCGGCGCCCAGCATCGCGCTCGAGAGTTCGGCGACCAGTTCCTCGGCGGCATAGCTTTCCGAACCGAACCGGTTCTTGAGGTCGCGCGCGAGCCGGCTTGCATGCCCGGTCCAATGCGACAGCTCGTGGGCGAGCGTTGCATAATAATGATCGTAGCCGGTGAAGAGCGCGACCGGCGGCATCGTCACGCGGTCGGCGACGGGTTCGTAATAGGCTTCCGATCCCTGGTGCCGCAGCTTGGCCGGAACTTTCGCAAAGAAGGCGTCGAGTTCATCGCGCCGGCCGGCGGGTGCCACCGGCTGTACCGGCGCTGCGGGACGGAATCGGGTCGGCAAGTCATCGACCTGGTCGGCGTTGAACACCGGAAAGCTCTTGAGGACCCGGCGCGCCTGGTCCTCCTTCTCGCCGGTGGTGGGATCCTCTACCTCCTTGGTATAGCTTTTGTAGAAGACCGCGATCGTCGCCTTCTCGCCCTTGCGGACCTGTCCGCCCAGCTCCTTGTCGGGTAGGCGGGACGCATCGCTGCGTCCC
>NZ_LRSE01000026.1 GCF_001634625.1 Croceicoccus bisphenolivorans
ATGGACGACTTTTACGCCGCCGTTGACAGCGGGGAGACTGGACGAGCTTGTTCAGCGGGATCGACTTGATCATGGGACACACTCCTGATTGTGAGCCCGGTGCATCGACTATCGACGCCCATTTTGGCTCAATCAGGCCAAAGCTCACTCCCCTCTGATGCGGTCGCAGCGGATCTTTTGGTGAGCCCGGTGCAATGATGAATAAATATGAGTTTGGGCGGTCCAGAACATCAGCTTGAAACGCGCGAAACAGGATAGCCGTCACTCGGATACGTAGGAGCCGAGAATGGAAGCACACGATCAGGGGTCGGTCATTCACATAGGCTTCGGTCGACGTCCGGTCTTGACGAGAGCTGCCAATTAGACTGACCGCAACTCCTGCCGTGGTAGTCAGCCGATCAGCGCCCTTAGGTTTCCCGTGATACGCCGTGCCATCGCCGGCCCATCGAGCCCGTGAATGCCGGCGAGTTCCAATACCGTGTTAGATACGTCGACCGGATGGGAGGGGCGTCCCAACATCTGTGTGAACGGACCATCGGTTTCAGTCAGCACTCGATCGAGCGGTATTGCCGCGGCGAGCGCCCTGCGGCGATGTCCTTCGAGCATCGCAAGGTTAACCGAGAAGTAGCACCCCATGTCGACGGCGCGTCGCAGTTCCGCAAGCGTGCCGGTAAACCAGTGCATGACGACCTTGCCGCGTCCCTGGGGAAAGCGAGCCTCGAGCGAGTCGAGCACGAGCTTTACCGCGCGCACGCTGTGAACCG
The DNA here is from genome assembly GCF_001634625.1 of Croceicoccus bisphenolivorans. Lineage (GTDB taxonomy): Bacteria > Pseudomonadota > Alphaproteobacteria > Sphingomonadales > Sphingomonadaceae > Croceicoccus > Croceicoccus bisphenolivorans. Next base: position 765 of record NZ_LRSE01000026.1, read on the forward strand.
TCAGGATTCGATCTCCGAGTTCAGCGCATCGATCCAGGATTTCGCCGAACACCTGTTTCTGCAGATCCAGCGAGCGAAAGTATCTCGGGCCCGAGTCGAGGCCGACCTCACCGACGTACCGCGTCTGGTCTACCAACTCCTTCCAGAGCGCGAGCTCGTGTGATCGCGATTCCACAAGCTGTGGGTGGAGTCCGAGCGCTGCCCTGACGAACTTCGTCGTGGACGTCAGTTGATGATTCCGCTCCCAGGCCTTCGGTGTCGTCGTGACAGCCAAGGTATAGACGGCTTCGCGCTCGCATTGGTCGATAGCGGCCTGATGGTCGGGATACAGATCAAGGTGACAATGAAAATCGACGAGCGCTGCACCGTCAACGTTGTTCAGGGCGGTCATCCGGGCGCAGCCCGGACGCCTTTCAGCAGGCGACCGACTTCGGCTAGACCGCGTCGATAGACGTCAGCGAGATCTGCAGTCTGGTGGGACACGTCGGCTAGGCTTCCGGGTTTATGAACGAGCGTTGTTGCAAGATCGGGTTTCCGCCGCATGCGCTCGATTGCGAGCTGGAAAGACCGGACCTGTATCCCCTCTGCCTTCCGCGTGTCGAGGGTGACGGATTTGAGGTCGTCGAGAATGTAGGGCGTCGGATCACGACCGAGCAGCGAGGCGCGTCGGATCAGGCACGGAAGGCAGTGTCCGCAATGCCCCTGCGGCAGTCCGAGCCAGCGCGCCTTGGCGGGTGACGAACAGGAGAGCGAACTCGCAGCAAGCTTCATCAGCAGCGCCTGCTCCGCGCACTCGGACGCCATCTCCCCCTTGGTCTTGTTCCAGTAGGGATTGATCAGAAAGCCCGAAATTCCGAGCTGGCGCAGGAGGTCATTCCAACGAGCGATATGAAAGGGATGGGTCGTTCGCGTGCTAGGGGCGCCAAGGCGGAGCTGATCCAGCGGTACGTTGAGCGCGATCAGGCCATTCTCGGGAACCTGTATCTCAAACTGGCGTCCTAGTCCGGAACCGGCAGCGGCGGCCAACGCGAAAAATAGGAAGGACCTTCCCCGCGTCGTCGACTCCGACGCGACGTCCTCAACCAACCCATTTTCAAAGGTCATCCACACGCGCAAGCGATCGAGGTCGTTGCGTTTGAAGTGCCGCTTGAGCCCCTCAAAGCATGCCTCCTGTGACGAACTGACGGCGCTCTCGCCCGCATGGCTGACAAACAGCGGCGCGTGACCCGCACTCAGCCGGTCTATCGCACCGATCAGGCTGTCGAGCCCACCCGAAAACAGGCTAATGCCGTCATATGGGATGCCGCCAAGTCTATTGTCGGGTGCAACCACGAGGGCTTGGTGGGTTCGCGGGCGCGCACGGAACCCGATTTGCCAACGATCGCCCGTAAGGAAGTCGAGCGCCCGCTTAACTGTCAGCTCGGTCGTCCGCCACATGGCTGGATCGCTGACTGGGACGACTAACCGGATTTCGCGCGTCCATCCATCCTGCGCCTCGCTAGCGCGCGAGATCCGCGTATCGGCGGCGTGAACATGTGCGGCAAGGATTAGGAGGTCTGCGCCAATCTCGCTCGGATGGAGGCCAAGCTTTCGCAAATCGTCTAGCGCATGGCCTATCCCGAATGCCAGGCCATCGGCAGGGCCGAATGCTAGCTGCGTCATCTGCTCGTCGGCTGCCTTCGGTATCCTCGTACGATCGCTTGGGCCGAGCCGGCCTACGATAAGGTGCCGGGTCACTTCTGAGACTCCTCTTCGCCGAGCGCCTCGAGAATGTCGAAGGCCGCTTGGTAGATGCGGTCGATTGTCTGTCCGAGCGCGGTTGAATCGATCGCAGCGAAGTCGATCGCTGCTTCGCTGAAGGCATCTGCGACACCGCCGAGAATGAAATCGTGGAGTTGGTCACGCACGGCTTCGGCGGCGTTGATGTCCGAGGGAACTTCGACCCCCTTTATCCCGACGTCGTTGTAGATCCGATCTTCGATTGTGTGGGCGACGTAGAGTTCGAGCACGGTCCGCATCTGTTCAGACGTAAGGTTGGCCATGTCGGTTACGCCAGCGTCGGCCAGATCAATGACGGTCTCCATGAAAGCGTCGCGTGCGATGCCCTCGTCGATCGATCCACCTTCCGGGCAGAAGTGCTCAACGAGTGCCGACAGGATTTCGGCCGCTGGCCTTCCGGCCAATCCCGCCATGTTGAGAGTCGCGAGGGCTGCTTGCAGCCCGCGCGAGCCAACGTCGCCGAGGAACCCGGCTATCCGCGCTGCGGCTCCGCGTGACGAACCCATCCTCCGAGCGGCAGAAACCGAGCCTCCCGCGGCCTGTGACACGTATTGGGATACGGCGCGTCCAAGTGCTCGGCGATCGCTACCGCCAGAACTCGCGAACTTGGTGAAGTTCCGGCGGGCACTTCGAAATCGATCTGGCATTGGCGGTGGCATGGGCGCCGGGCGTGGCGCTGGCGCACCCGGGACGGGCGGAACTCCATCTCCGTCCTGCGGTGCCGGTGCCGTCGGTGGAGCTGCGCCAGCGGTGTCGTCATCAACGAAATCAGGAACGAGTGGGTTGCCGCTTTTTGGGCCGCTGAAGGGCGTCGAGGTACCCATCAGTTCTTCACCTTACCCTTGAGCGACACAGCAGCGCTCGCCGCCATCTTGAGGGCGGCGTTACCATCCTGCTCGGCCCACCTCTTCGCGATCAGAGCAAACCGCTGGCCAGATTGCGTCGCAGTCAACGCTGCGTTCCAGCCTGAGGCCAGCCAGGGACCGCAACGGTCAGCAGGCAGCTGCTCTATGAGATCGAGCAGGCTCGGTTCGAGCGCGGGATGCGCGGTGACGAGGGCTATGATGCCGTCGATGCCCTTCGGCTTCTGCTTGAAATCCTCGTTCGACATGATCCTGGAACGGACGCCTTCGAAGACCTTGCTGGCCTCTGCGGGCACAAGTTCATTGAGCTTAGCCCCCTGCGCGCCGATCGCGACCTTGGGCAGCATTAGAATTTCCACGATGCCCTGAAGATGACCGAGCGTAGAGGCGCCGCCGAAGAAATCCTTCCGGTCGCGAGCGATGAACAGATAGGGGCGCAGATCGACGCCGATCAATTTCGGTTCGAGCTTGGCCCATTCCGTGACACGGTCATCGACCCGCCATTCTTCGAGGATTGGATCGGTCGCGGGGGCCGGTGCGGGTGTAGTCTCGGGTTTCGTCTTGCGTCGGGCAGTGCCTTCGTCGGACGCCGGCTCGGCCGCGAGTTCGATGTCAGACTCCGACGCTGGACCCGCCTCAAGCCTGTCCAAGCGCCTGCAAAAACCTTCCGGATCCCGAGCAGCGTCGTTCGCGACTTGGTCGAACAGACGCGGAATGAAGCGTTCTGCTAGCATCAATTTAGCGAGAACCGTGCGCTTAAAATCTTCGCTGAAATGTCGATTGCGAGCAGTGTGTTCGCGTAGCAAGAGCGCATTCAGGAACCGTTTGATCTGGCGCGGATTGCCGAATGTGCCTTTGGCGAGCAGAGGGCCAATCTGGTCGCTTAGGGTCAACGCTGCGACCACGGCTTGAGCTTTGTCGCCGAGATTGCCGAGGGTATCGCGCAATAACGCCGCGTCGACGCCGCCGCCCTTCCAAGGCTCGCGCAAAGCAACCCGTGCTTCAGCGATCAGCTTCGTAAAGCCGACGTGCTCCTCGCCGAGCTCTGCGCCAACTAGAAGCAACGTTACGTACGAGCGGGTCTCAACGTCGCCGAGCGCCGGAATGCGGAAAGGCACCTGGATCAGCTTCTCGAGATAATTGCGGGCGTAATCGCGCGGACCGGTGCTGTCGGGCAGTTCGGGGAAGTGCTTTCGGACGGAATACTCGATCATGGCCTCGTCGGCAGCCACGACAAAAGCTGTGTTATCGGTGAAGAGGAATAGCCGTACGGCTTCGAGCGTCTCGATCGCAGTGTCAGGAAGGCACCGGTCCAGATCATCGATCAGCACGACTAATTGATCGACCCCGGCTTTCTGCAAGAGCTCGTCGAACGCCTTCCGGAAAGCTTGAATCTCTTCCGGCACTTTCTTCGAAGAGGGCTTCAGTAGGCCTTTCGCACCTTCCGCCGCGGCGTCAAGGTTCGCCTTCGTAGCAAGTTTAGCGGGATCGGCGGCGAGTTCGTTGAGCTTGCCAACGAGGCCAGCCACTAGATCCGGAGAGGGCATACCAGTCGTCGCGGTCAACGCGAGCCCGCCGGCGTGCTTTGCGACTTTCAGCCAATCGATACGGCTAAAGATGTCCTTCACCACATCGCCGGCCTTGGTGAGCATCGGGCGCTTTTCTACCAGCGCGGAAACGATTCCCTCTATCAAAGCGATCTTGGCGTCTTCGAAGCCTTGGAACCGCCAGCCGTTAAATTTCAGGCAGACCGAATTCTCAAGGCTATCGAACTGATTCTCGATCATCTCGAGAATGCTTGATTTCCCGGCGCCCCAATCGCCGTGCACGCCAATCGTAATCGGTTTAGATGGATTATCTCGCAGCAGTGCCACGATCGACGCGGCGATCGGCTCACTATTGAGCAAATCGACCTTGGTCTCATTGTCGAACAAAAACATGTTTCACCCCCAACACCATGCTTGGACGCACCGATCGATAGGTCAAGCTGGAAACAATCATGCACAAGCCCTCTCGCTCGCTTCATAGCCGAGCGCTCAATGGTCTGGCGACATCACTATGCGTTATCCTGCCGCAACACTTCGCATCTGCTTCAACCTCAGTCGACTGTTGATGACACTCGCGTAAGGGCGGTACACCGGCTCTCGCCGTAATCCCTCTTTCAACTGAGCCTTGGGGGCGACGGCTATGTCCCCGGCCCCGTCATTGATACGCTCTATCGGCAACAATGGGCGAAAAACCGGTTCTGCCGCGCCAAACTGGCGCGCTGAACGTCCGGTATGTCAGCGGTTACCCGGATTGTCGTCAACATCGGCGAAGCTTGACCCACGAACCTTGACGAACCGCCCGCCCTCACCTATCTCACTTGTATGAGTGAGGACTGTGAAATGATTCAATACCCGATGCTGACCAACCCAACCGGCAGCGCAACGCTGGCCGGTAGCGCCATGGGACGGCAGATGCTTGCGCAGTTGATTGCGAAGACGAAGCCGGTGGCCGAGCCGACCCTTGCCTTCCTCGATTTCGCGGAAGTGGACATCGCGACGGGTTCGTTCCTTCGCGAAGCCGTTATGGGCTTTCGCGATTTCTGCCGCAACGCGGCTGGCATGATCTATCCGGTGGTCGCCAATGCCAATCCGACCATTGAGGAAGAACTGGCGACCTACCTTCGGGGCCGCAACGACGCCATTTGGGCATGTGCTCTCAGCGCCGACGGCGCAGCCACTGACCCGCACATTCTTGGGGAACTCGACGCGGGGCAGTTGAGCACCATCCACCTGATTGCCCAGCATCATCCGATTTCCGCGCCGGAGCTGGCCAAGCTCCGCCCCGATGACAAGATCGGCACGACCGCCTGGAACAACCGGCTGGCGACGTTGTCCGCCAAGGGCATGCTGAAAGAAGTGCGGCATGGCAAAACCAAACTCTTCAGCCCCGTTATGGAGGCCGTGTAATGGGTGCTGATTTCATTCGTGAACAATCCGGCCAGCCTTGGCGCAAGCGCTGGAACAAGGGGGTGGACCGCCTCAAGCAGCCTGGCCTGTTCGATGTCCGCTTCGGGTCACAGCAGCGGACCATTACGGCAGATATCGACCCCGGCATGAGCGTTCGGGCGGGCGACGAGCTGGTCGTGCAGTGTGGGTCCGGCAACGCCATGGTGTGCCGGGGGCAAAGCCGCATCGGTGCCGTCAACGGCCTGCCGTCCGACATGCGCACCACCATTACCGACTGCGGCGGCGTCGCACTCGGAATCGTCGAGCGCGTTAGCCTGTTCGGCAACAGCGTGGAGCTTCGTTTGCAATGAAGAATGCCAACAACCATTCGATGCACCGCATCGTGCGCAACTCGCAGCGCCTGTGGGACGATGCTGCCACCATGCCTTGTTCGCTGGGCTGCGTGAGCTGCGTTGATCGTCCCATCTGTGGCGGTGCGCATAACAGCGCCAGCTTCTTCGACTGTGGCGACTATTGCCGCTGCAAAGACAAGGAAGCGTGCGATTTGGTTTGCCGGGGCAACCCCAAGCAGTTTGTGGAACGCCTTCGAGAGGTCAATGGATTGGAACTCAAGAACGCGCCCCGCGCTCCAATCGTCCCCATCGAAGCGTTGCCGCCGATGGTTCCATTGATCGAGCACGCCACGGCGCGCGTCGGCACGCTCAACTCCCCGATTGTGGCGCTGCCGCTCTATGCGCTTTTGGACATCGACACGGACACGCTGCGCTATCCCAACAGGGCCGCATTGAGTCAGAAATTCGGTATCGATCCGAACGCCCGACTGGTGATTTCAGGGGTAGCACGCGACCGCAGGATCGAACGCTACTGGGCAGCGACAGACAGGGATGCCATGCTGGAGCAGTTGGCAGCCCTCGACATCGCGCTGATCACGCCCCCCAATTACAGCGTCCTGACCGATGTGCCCCGCACCGACAATATGCATGCCATGAAGCGCATCTTGCTGGCGGCGGTTGAGATGATGCAGGTTGGTCTTCCGACCGCGCTGCATGTCAACGCGCGTACCGAACGGGACTACGAGCGCTGGGCTGAGCTGATCGCCGAACGCCCGGAGATTCAATGCCTGGCCTTCGAGTTCGCGACGGGCACGGGCCGTGGCGAACGGCTGGATTGGCATGTGGCGCAGCTGACCGCGCTTGCTGCGCGCGTGCCCCAGCCGCTGGGCTTGGTGGTTCGTGGCGGTATCCGGGCACTGGAACCGCTGCGCGCAGCCTTTGCGGCGGTGACGATGATCGATACCGATGCCTTCACCAAGACCCGCTGCCGCCAAGAAGCGCAATTCCGGCACGATGGAAAGTTGGTGTGGCGCAAGCATCCAACGCCGCGTGGCGCACCAATCGACGCCTTGCTGCAACAAAACGTCGCAGCGCTTCACAGCCACCATATCATCTTGGAGCGCACCCACGCAGAGCGGCGGAGCAACGTCACTTCACGGGGTCTCCGCACGCCATATCGCGCTGATCGTCAGGCCCGCGAGGGCTGAGGTATGACTGAGCCGCTGATGCCCGTTCAGGGGGTCATTGGTTGGGCATAACGTGAGGGCATGATCACCGGAGCGGAAGCGAAGCTCGACCCGGTCTGTTACCATTGATTTGCAAAGCTGAATGAATCCCTGACCCCGTCCGCTCGAAGCGGGGAAGCGCGATACCCCTGGCCTGATTGCCTCCGTAAGCGCCGCCCCGGCATCAGGGAGGTGGGCGTATTCTGGGTTCTGCCGCAGCGTCTCAAGAACGCCTATGCCACGATCAGCCACCACAAACTCGAAAGTCCGATCCGTAACTGCATAGGCGACCAGCCCCGTTTGGGCAGCGCCACTATGCTCATAGACATTGTCCTGCATCTCACCCAATGCACCTACTAGCGATGCAACGAGCCCACTAGGAAAGCCTCTGTTTTTGGCGACATTTTCTGCATGGAGGAGCCATTGCTCCCATACCGGATCTCGGGTCTCTACAGGGTTCTCTAACGGCAGAGGAAACGCTCCGGCTCGGTCGCTGAAGCCCCCGCCGAACGGCTGGCCTGTTGCCCAAGCATCGCGAACTTTCGGGGCGAACGACCCTGCGAAGGAAACGGATGCATATTCGTTCGGAAATTGCTGAGCGGCGGCCAGTAACTCGACAAGTGGCCCAATACGCCCTGAGTTTTCGATCACAAACGAACCGTGGCCCTGCAAATGACCACGTATCGCTTCTCTGAGAAGATCGTCTACGTCCGAGAACTGCGCCTGCAACGTGTGCATCATTGCTGAGTACCACAAGGACTTGGCTCACGCCTACAAATCTTTGAGTTGAACGCAGCTCGAGGATCATGATCGGGCTCGCCTCGCCAGCGATGTGTCCGGCGACGTTGGTCACAATGTCTTCAGGCTTGTTTGCTCCGAAACTCCTCATAACGCGCCTGTCTTCAAAGCTGCGCGCGGCAGTTCTCGTTATCCCAGCGGCGATGCCCGTAGCGTCAGTGGACACCCTTGACAGCGAGCTCTATTCCAAACGGCCATGTTCCATCTCCACTGCACCAAGAAACTGCTAGATCGGATCAAACCAGAGATCGCTCAGCCCGGACAAAGCGACACCGCGCTGGGCAACTGGTATGCCACCGTCCTGTTCTGGAAGCCGCAAGTCGCTTTGATGGTTTCTGAGCGCACGCTACTTCCCGTGCTCATGCCCCTGGCCCCGACGGCCACGCTCGCTCGACGGTTCCCTGGCCAGCTAGCGCTCGTCTTGAAAGAGCACGGAGTGCCGCCCGAATTCATCGCGCAAGAAATCTGGCGGATGGACAAGGTCCAGTACGCAAAGACTGCAAACCGGAGCGTTCTGGGCATCCTCAATGAATTCGTCAAACAGGCCGAATTCTGGCTGGCCGCTTATGCCTATGAAAAGGGTGATGATGACGACCTTTTGGCGATTTCCGCCAAGCTAGCGGAGACACCGTGTAGCCCGCTGTACAAGGGCCCAGTTTCGCCGGACAAAGCCCTGCATGAGATCGTGAAGGCTCGTGCGCAGACTTGAGTCCGCTGGCCGGAGCTTTTCTCGGACATCCTACAGCCCAACTCATGCGATCAGTCAGGATCGGGGGGCAAATCGACGATGCGGAAAACAGCCCCTGATCCGGCATCACGGACAAGGTCAACGCGCTGGCCATCCCAGTGATAGTCGAGATGACGCCTCTGCAAGGGATTTGATGCGCAGTCTGGGTAGAAGAGCGCGACGCATTCCCCACCCGTATGCCGGGTGCTCGGGTAGGCAATCCCGTCCGATCCTGCTGTCCTGAGGGACTGCGCGAGCGCCTGAGATGCTGCATAGTTGTCGGGATCGAGCGCCGGAACCGGCTCCCCCGCCTGAGGCCGGAGATCATGCAGGCCTGCATCGACCGTCATGACGATCTCCCGGAACTGCGAGGTCCAACCAGGCGCTTCCTTGGTTCGTGCCATGAACCGCGCATGGTGGTGGATCGTCTCGAACAGCGCGGTCTCAAACCGGTCGCCGACATAGAGCACGCCATAACTTCCGTCGGTAAATCGGCTTGGCCGGTCAATGCTGACATGGGTGAACGGCGCCATGAGGTAGGAGGCTCCGTTTCCGCCGACGCGTCGGTTGATCGGTACCAGGTCGAGATTGCCAATCGTCGCCATAATGCGTGGATTGGTCTTCTGCTCGGCCGAGATCAGCAGCGGCCAGTCCGCGGGATCGGCGACGTCCTCGAACAGGTCGATCGGCGGAAAGACGCTGCGGATGAGCCTGACAGCGCCCTTCCACTCAACTCTAGAAACGGGGATTTCTGCTGTTTCGGTCACCAGCCACCGCGCTCGGCGTCGACGTAGCGACGCACCCGCATGATGTCGGTAAGCTCGCCTCCCAGCATCACGTCGAGCGCACTGGCTCCGCCAAACGCTTCATTCGCTGCCTTGATCCAAGTGTACCCGCGGGTCGCCTCCGAGAAGATGATGCGAAGCGCCTTGTGGATCCCCATGAGGTTGGAAAGACGCGCGCGCCCATCGCGCGAGATGCGCCCGGGGCCTTCCGCCTTCCATCGGCGATAGGAGCGCACCGGCATGTCGAGCAGCGTTGCCGCCTGCTCGTCGGTCAGTTCCCATTTGGCGAACAGGTTGATGGCTGCTCGGAACATGGCAGCTGCCTCGTCCTGGGTAATTGGATCGGGCCGGAAGGCGGTAACGGCAGTATCAACGGGTTGCAGAGCCAGCATGGGAATTCTCCATATGGCATCATATACCGTGAATAATGCCATTTGGCAAGGAACTATGCCGATGATGCCAATCTAGCAATCACGCTCCCCGCGCCCTCGATCGGCACGAAGAGCCGGGTCTGATAGCGGATGATCTCGGTAAAGCAGCCTTGGGCTTTGTACCAGTCGAGCCGACCAGCACTCCATCCCGTAAGCTCAATTCGCTGTGAGCCATTGACCAGGCTGCGTTTGACCATGAGCTGCTCGCGTCCCGCGAATTCCATGGCTCGGCCCGTCGCCAGGACGGTCTGGACGATGTCGTCGGCGGAAAGCGTTTGCTCGCGTTCCAGACCCAGCGTCCGGCACAGGTCCGGAACACAATGGAGAGGAACCTCCCGGCCAAGGAGCGACCGGCCATCCGCCGCCGAGATGCGGCTCACCCTAACGAAGTCCGAAGGCAGCTTGTCCCAGACCGGCAGCAGAAGGCCCGCCGCAAGATAGAGGCGCTCGCGCTTATGGCTGGTCCGCGCTTCCTCAACTTCGGCCGCCCAAGCTTCGCGGAAAGCGTCGACGGAAATTGCCTCCCAGCTGCTCTCAGCGAGCTGGTCCTCGGTGATGTGAGTGCGCTTCAACGGGCGCAGCAGTTCGAAGCGGGTCACGCGCGTGCCGTCATCGGCAAGAATACTGCGAGCGGGGACCAGCAGGGCGACCCGACCAGAGCGGGCATTCCGAACCGGTCGCTGCCGCTGCCCAGTGAGGCCGTGGATCTCCTCGAGCCGCTTCAACGTGAGCGGCTTCAAGGCTCTGGCGATTTCCAGTTCCAGCAGATGGGTGGTCGCGCCCGATGCCGGATCGGTGCGCAGCAGCGTGTCGGACAGGACCGTGAAGTCCTCAACCGCGATGGTCTCCAGGCCGAGATCAAGCGTGCCAGCCTGCCGGGCGGCATCGATGCGCGCTTCGACCAGTCCCATGAACTCATCGAAGATCGCGTTCTGCAGGGCAATGGGAAGCGCCAGGATGCGATTGAGCCACCGCTGGATCGACGGCAGGTCATCGATCATCGACCCGTCAGGCGCCTCGATCCGCAGGCCTGTCAGCTCCTGGAAGCGCCCGAGGCTGACCGCTTCGAGCTTGCCGGTGAACAACAGGCCGAACCAGCGATGGAGCGCCTCCTTGGCGTAGATGCTTTCGAGATTGTCGGCGGGATCGAACAGGTTCTGGCCACCGGTCTGGCGCTGTCCGCGGGTCAGAGCGCCGAGGCTGTCGAGGCGCCGAGCGATCGTCGAGATGAAGCGGCGCTCGCCGCGCACATCTGTCGTCACGGGCCTGAACAGCGGGGCCGATGCTTGATTGGTGCGATTGGTCCGTCCCAAGCCTTGGATTGCGGCGTCAGCCCGCCACCCCGGCTCGAGCAGGAAGTGGACGCGGCGAGCCTGGTTCTTCGCGGCCAGATCGGCATGGTAGCTGCGCCCGGTTCCCCCGGCATCGGAGAACACCAGGATGCGCTTGGCACCGTCCATGAATGCCTGGGTTTCGGCCACATTGGCTCGCGGCGAGCGGGATTGGAGTTTCTGGCGACCATCGCGGCCGACGATGAGCCGACGTGTGCGACCGGTGACTTCCGCCACTTTGTCAACGCCGAAGCGCTCAATGATGGCATCGAGCGCAGTAGCAATCGGCGGCAGGGCGCAGAGCTGCTCGATCATCCGGTCGCGCGCGGCAAGCGCGGAGCGGCAAAGCACAGGTGCGCCTTGCTCGTCACTCATCGGCTCGGACCGAGGGTTGCCGTTTTCGTCTGTGAACACCGCCATCAGGCGGACGGGAAAGCTCTTGGCGAGATAGTCGATCACGTATTCCCGCGGGGAGAGGTCGATCTCGAGAGCTTCGCGTTCCTCGTGAGACAGGTCGGCAAGTCGCCGATCGAGCATGGCCTCTGCCGTAGAGACGAGCTGGACGACAACAGCGTGACCGTCGGCAATCGCCGTATCGATCGCCGGCAGCAGGCTGGGGAGCTTCATCGACAGAAGCAGCTGCGCGAAGAAGCGCTGCTTGGTTCCCTCGAAAATCGACAGCGCTGCAGACTTGGCACCCGAGTTGAGCGTGCCCCCGGTCTCGCTGTCGACGATCCGCGTGGCTTCCAACGCTTCGCGCAGGTTGGCGTGGATGATCGCCCAGGCTTCGGCATAGGCATCGTAGACCGTGATCTGATCCTCGGTCAGGCAATGTTCGAGGATTTCATATTCGACACCGGCGAACGAAAGGGCCCGGGCCGTGTAGAGGCCGAGTGATTTGAGATCCCGCGCGACCAGTTCCATTGCTGCAATTCCGCCATCGCGAATGTCGGCAACGAAAGCCTCGCGATTGGCGAAGGCGGTCTCCGGCCCCCAGAGCCCGAGGCGCGTCGCATAGGCGAGGTTGTTCACGTCGGACGCTCCGGTGGCCGAAGCGTAGAGCACCCTTGCCCGGGGCAGGAGGTTCTGCAGACGCACCCCGGCAATGCCTTGCTCCGATCCCTTGACCTTGCCCCGCGATCCTTCGCCGCCAGCAGCATTGGCCATGGCGTGCGCCTCGTCGAACACGATCACGCCCTCGAAGTCATCACCCGCCCAAGCGAGGATCTGGTCGAGGCGGGTCGCATCGTTTCGACCTGACCGCAGGGTCGGGTAGGTCACGAAGAGAATGCCCTCGCGCATCGCGATCGGGGTGCCCAGCTTCCAGGACGCCAGCGGCTGGATGTCGATGGGCAGGCCGCCAAGCGCAGCCCAGTCGCGCCGAGCATCTTCCAGTAGTGCCTCGTTCTTCGAAACCCAGATATGGCGTCGCTCCCCGCGCACCCAGCGATCGAGGATGACGCTCGCAACCTGTCGGCCCTTGCCGGCACCCGTTCCATCACCAAGAAAATAGCCCTGCCGGTAGGTCTGGCCTTCCGCAGATGCCTTGAGCGAACAACCCTTGTCCTCGGGCTCTAACCGGCCGGGAAGATCGCGCACATGGGCGCTTGCCGCGTAGATCAGAGTCTCTGCTTGGGCAGCCGAAAGCAGCCCTTTGGCAACCAGACCGTTGGGAAGCTGCGGCACTGCTTCGGGCATCGGTGCGGCGATCGACCCCATGGCAACAGATTCGACGAGCGGCGTCGGATGCTCGGCCGCGCCATCGATCACAATCCTGCTCGGGCGATAGGGCAGATAGTGGCCAACCTGAGGGGCAAGCCGCGCAGGAGTTTCGAGCGACTGGTAGGTGAGCGACCCGATGGCGGAGGCTGGAGGCGTGATCCTGGCTGGTGTCGGCAACGGCCTGCGCGGCACCGCCACAAGGCGAAACGGCGCACGAGCCGGAAGGCTCGATTGCTCAGTAACAGCCTCCAAGCTGGCGCGAGCCGGCAAAGCATCGACAAGATCGACCAGCTGGCGAAAGTCGTTTGTGCGGATAGCGACAGGCTCATGGGAGCCTTCCACCTTGTCGAAGACCAACAGCCGCGTGGTGATGCCGGTGCCCTGTCTGACGAACGCGCGTTCGACGGCGGCAATGAGCCGCAGCGAGATCGGTCCCTTCAACCCCGCCAAGAACTTCGCACAGTCGAACCATTCAGGCATGATCGCGACAAGCCGCCCCCCGGACGCCAGACGGTTCCAGGCCGACCGCAGATGGCGCGAGCCAGTGCGACTATCGTGCCCTCGCTCAATGCCGTGGGAATAGGGAGGGTTCATCAGCACGACGCTCGGGATGATGGCTGGATCGAGCAGTTCGTCGATCAGCTCAGCGTCATAGCCGGTCACTCGGGCCGCAGGGAACAAGGCGCTCAGGCAGTCGCGGCGAAGCGGCGAGATTTCGTTGAGGGCAAGGCGCGAGCTGGCCTTGGCGGCCCAGACCGCGAGCATCCCCGTTCCGGCCGATGGTTCGAGCACAAGTTCGCCAGTGGCCAGCGCGCAGGCCCGAGCAGCAAGCCAGGCAAGGCGCGGCGGCGTTGCGAATTGCTGCCATTCGATCTGCTCGTCGCTGCGATTGGTTTGGGTCGGAATTCGGTCATCAAGGCAGCAGAAGAACTGATCCGCCTCGTCGATCGGGCTCGAGAGCTGGATTTGATCTGATGCTTGCAGGTGTTGAACCTGCGCCAGCTCGAGCGCAGCGTGAGCATCACGGACTGACCATGCCCCGAGTGCATCGGTTCCGCCGAAGTGGTCCGTCATCGTGCGGTTGATGTCGCTGCGCGAAAGCGCGCTGCCTGCTGCCAATTGTACCGCCATTGCTTTGGCTGCCGTCATGACAAGCGGCGGAGATGGTGGATCGAATGCGAAAGCGAGGGAAGAGTTGGACATGGGAAACCTCCTGACGAGGTCCTGCAGCGGGCAGGCCTCAATCAGCCAAAGGCCCCCTCCCCTCTGCCCAACGGCTCAGGTTTTCGGGCAAGCCGGGACTTCAGCTCATCGTTCCAGTCAAAACCGGACGAGGCCGGTGCTCGTGAGTGGATGACACGATGAGGCGCGGCGTAGGCCTTCAAAGCTCGCTTCTCGGCGAGAGCGCCACCGGCATCATTGTCGATGAACAGATGGAGCTCGCGCACGCCCTCCGGGATCGCAACAAGTCCGAAGCGCTCGTTCCCGAGCGTTGCCCAGCAAGAAATCCCGAACAGCTGCATTGCTGAAAGTGCGCTCTCGATCCCTTCGGCAAGTCCAAGACGCCCTTGCACCGGCGGCGCCAGCCTGACGGAACCAAAACCAAGGGAGCCAAGCGCACGCTTGGGCCGGTCGAAAGCGGCAAGCTTGCCGCTCTCCACGTTGAGAAACGTTCGGTGTACCGCGATTATGCCAATGTCGGACGTTACTGCGGCCAGCATCGCGGGCAGAAATTGGACAGCGCCGCGCGGCCCGAGCGGCGTACGCGCCAGGTATCGGAGTTGATCGGATGCGGGCAGAAGTCCGCGCTGCGCAAGGTATTGTGCGGCAGGGCCGTCGGAGATCGCCGTCCCCGATTGCCACAAGCGCCGCGCATTGGGACTGAAGTCGCCATGAGTTTGCCGTTCGATGGACCTGACGTCTGAGCCATTGAACAGGTCGCGGCTGCGAAAACCTTGGCGATCCAACGCCGCAATGACGTCCTCATTCAGGCATCCCGCGAAGCAATGAAACAAGATCGCCTTTCTTCCCAGCGTCACGCTTAGTGAAGGAGTTCGGTCATCATGCGCCGGGCAGCAGCACATGCCCTTGCCCCGACTCCATGTCCCCTGAAGGCTTTCGACGATGGTGCGGGCGCGGCGTTCGAGTTGATGAGCATTGTCTAACGTGGGCATCGACCTTCTCCCGATTGAGGTGCCCTCCCCGCGCAGCCTCCGCTCTGCACCAGCGCCAAACCATTTTCCTACTTCATATGTTCTTTATATGTTCTCACTCGATTCGGCTATACAGGGATCGAGAAATGACAATGAAAGCTATCTTGGTCGCAGGCTTCGCGATCACCTCTGCTACCTCCGCCAGAGCCCAGGATTTGTCCGCGCCAGCCACAATCGCAGCCGCCGTCAGTCACTCCGAAGGCATCCGGATTGCTGAAACATCGAACGGCTTCCAGCTGGTCGAGCATGGGCTATGGTCATCCCGTCAGGCCGGCCCAGCATCTGGTCTTACTGTTCCACAAAATGGCCGGGTGAACCTGCCTTACAGATACGAACCCAAGGCCGCACGTGGCCCGTCCGGCTTCAGGCGAGCAAGCTACCTTCCCCACATCTATGCGGCGGAAGCGAAGTACTCATTGCCCGCGGGCCTGCTCGATGCGCTCGTATGGACAGAATCTCGATACAACCCCTTTGCCGTCAGCCCTGCAGGCGCAGCAGGTCTTGGACAGCTGATGCCAGCCACGGCTAAAGAACTCGGGGTCTTCAATCGCTTCGATCCTATGGCCAACATCTTCGGCGCGGCGCGGTATCTGCGGCAGATGCTCGACAGGTTCGGCGTGGTTCACCTCGCGGTGGCTGCCTACAATGCGGGTCCCGGCGCTGTGGAACGCGCAGGCGGCATTCCCCGGAATGGCGAGACGCCCGGATATGTTCGAGAGGTGCTTCGACAATGGCGTTTCTAAAGATCGACCCACGATGGCCAGAGCAAGGCCCATCATCCTGCCGTTTCTAGCTGGGCGGATATGTAGCGGTTGCGAACCCCAGTGAGATTAGCCGTCTTTGACTTCGACTGGGTACTTGGCTGCAATCTGCATTACCTCCTTACCCCACAGCGCCAACGCCTCCCGTTTCTCGTTGGTATACTGGTGACGGTGATAGACCCCAGCGACGCCAGCCATAGCTGATCCTGACTGGTGATTGAGGACCGCCTCAGAAACCACCAACGGTATGCCAAGACGCTGGAGTCCGGTCGCCACCGTCCGTCGAATATCATGCATTGTGAAGTGTCCGGCCTCGTAGCCGAGCTTCTCGTCCACGCTTGCTCTGATCCGTTTCCAGGCCTTGGATAGTCCGCTGACACTGTTCGTATTGGTGACCTTCGAAGCCAACAGGATCTGGGATTGCTTGTGAGCGTCATCGGGGTCAATCCCAGCAGCCCGGAATATCTCGGTGATCACTGCAAGAGCCTGGGCGGATATTGGCACCACTGAGAACGGCGGTGCAAAATTAGACCACGG
>NZ_LRSE01000027.1 GCF_001634625.1 Croceicoccus bisphenolivorans
CGCCGCCGGCATCGGGGCCGTCGTTGATCGAGACGATAGTCTTTACCGCCGTGAAATCGGGCGTCAGTTCGTGGTTGCCGACCTGTACCGTGTAATTGCCGGGGCTGCCTACGACGACGATGTGGTCGCCGTCCGAGTTGCCCGTGGTCTGGTCCCAAATGCCGGTCGGCAGGAAGGCGCTTGCATCACCACCGTTGGCAGCGATGAAATCGGCCGTCATGTCCGATTCGCTCAGCACCTCGCGGATGACATAGTTCGAGTTTGGCAGCAGGCTGAAGAAGGTGAATGCACCGGTTGAGCCGGCCTCACCGGAAACGGCCCACTGTTCGAACACGTCGAGCTGGTTGTTGCCGTTGATGTCGATATAGACCGTGAAACCGTTCAGCAGGGTCTCCGTAGCCGACTGATAGACGCCGTCGCCGTTCACGTCGTTGAACTTGATGCCGTGGATCTGCGTGGACTTAAGCGTATTCCATTCGGCAAAGCCCGCGTCGTCCGCCGGATCGGGGCCGAACTGCGAGTAAAGCGTGAGGAAATCTTCCGGATCGACGTCGCCGAACATCTCGACAGGGAAATAGAAGATGTAGTCCTGCTTGCCCTGGCCGGCGCCAAGATCGCTAAGGAGCATCCGCGCCCCATCGCCGCCATTGTCGACCGCGCCGTCGAGGTCGAGGTCATCGAGGTCGAAGACGATCTGGAAATCGCCGGCGAACGCACGGGTTCCACCGACGATGAAGTCGTCCAGCGTTGCGTAACCGGTGCCGTTCACACCATCGCCAGCCTCGGACACGTAGAGCTGGAGAGCTTCCAGCGAAACGTCGATGTTGTTGTTCTCGTTGATGTCGAGGTTGATCTGGTAATATGCCTCCGGTGTCCCATTGCCGTCCAGATCGAGATAGACGATCGGGATTTCATAGAACTGCAGGGCGTTGGTATTAGGGTTTGAGATGTCCGTGGACTTGTCGCTGCCCGGAACATCCTGGTCCGTGTTGAATCCCAGGATGGTCGAGCCGCCATTGATGTTCAGGAACGGCGCGAAAAGGCCTGTGCCGGTAGCGCCGTAATCCTGCGATTCCTTAAAGTTCAGGTGCTTCACGTAGAACGGCAGCGGATCGATGTTCGTCCATGTCTGCGTCGTTACGTCAGGACCGTAGAAGCCATCGCCGGAAGTATAGTTGAAGCTGTTACCGTCATTGTCGGTCTTGCGGATGTCGAAAATCTTAAGCATGGCCCAATTCCCCAATAATCAAGCGCAAAAGAAAAGGCGCCGACGGCTATTGCCGCGACGCCTGTCGAGCTATTGCATGGCACGCTCACCCGAATTGCATGAGCGAGCCACGGAATTCACGGGTATCGGCAGGCAGGGTGCCGTACGAGCAGAACGCCATGCATTCGGAAGGCACGATTGCCTGCCCATGATGCCATGCCGCTTTGCCACCTGCACCTCCTGACCCCACGTGGTGCATAGGCGCACCACGTCATTTAGACGGAAAAGGCTTCCGCCCGACCAAGCGCGAGAGGGGGCTGTCAGGTGACAGTAAAGCTTGCGGACTATGACTGCCTGCGACCCGATCTCGACACTTTCATACGCAAACGAACCCTGCCGAGTGACGAGGGTATTCGCCTGCGACTCGTGACAATACTTGTTAACGAGTTGTTAACATGATTCCCAAGTCCTTCAAAGCTCGAAGTTAAATGGGCAGTTCCGAACTGGTCTTCATATGCTTTTTGATAACCAGACGATCACATAATGACCTACAATCAGATGGTTGTGGGTTCAGTATGGCCAGCCACGGGATATGGACGGACAAACTGTCTCAACTTGCGGTTATCTTGGCGGCAACGGTTCGCGATGGTCAGTCAATTTTGGCACTACACATTTTGGCAAGTCGAGTCGGCGTCTGATGTTTGACCATATTGTGACTTCTGTGATGACTACCGATGTCCGGCGACTTGCCCTATGCGTGAGCCGATTGCCGTAGAACCACCAAGCGCGAGTACCAGATGTACGACATGAAGGGCCGGCCATGCGTATCGGCCAACACGCGTCGCTCCCCGGGATCCGGTGGCGGTTCGAAGGCAGAGGGATTTGCCGCGAGTATGGAATCCGGTCCGCTCTGGTGGGCGATTTGCGCTTTCGTTTTCCTGCTTCAGGCAGTTCTGGTCTTCCGCCACGAACCCTTCGTGGACGAGTGGCAGGCGCTGCAGATCGCCGTCCAGTCACCGGATATGGCGATACTGCTCGAAAACCTGACCTATGAAGGGCATCCGCCGCTCTGGCACTTGTTCCTGCGGGCGATTGCCGTTCTGGCGGGGCCTTACCTCGCCTTGCCTGTCGCCGCGCTCGTTCTGGGGTTCGCGACCCAATATCTCATTCTTTTCAGATCTCCTTTCCCGCGCCACTTGCGATTGCTGATAGCGCTGTCCGAATTCGTGCTGTTCGAATTCAACACCGTGTCGCGCAGTTATACGCTGGGCGTGATGCTGGTCTTCCTCGCCGTGGCTTTATGGGACCGGCGGCGGCTGTTCTGGATCGCGATTGTCCTCCTGCCGCTTACCGATTTCCTTTTCGGGGTGATTTCCGTTTTCATCGTGTGGTTCCGCTGGCGCGAGCGGGACATCTGGTGGCCCGGCGCGGCGGCGTGGGTCGTGGCCGGGGTATTTGCCGCCTGGACAGTCCTGCCCGCGCCGGATGTGGTGCCAGTCTACCGGCCATCCGACCACGATATCACCGGCCTGATCGTCTGGATGGCGCGCGTATCGGCTGTCATGCTGCCCTATCAGGTGGGGGATCACGGGCCGCAGTGGGACATGCCCCTGCCGGTGGCAGCCAGCATGATCCTGTGGTTGCCGTTTATTGCCATCTGTTTCGTGCAGACTCGCGGCAGGTTCGAGGACAGGGTGGCGATTTTCGCCTTTCTCGGTCTGCTTCTCGTCTTCTTCGTCGCGCTTTATGCCTTGATGAACCGGCATGTCATGCTGGTCGGGATCTTGCTGATCGTCTTGCAATGGCGTGCCGTGAAGCAGGGTCACGACCTCCACCTCTTGTTCCGGGCGTGGCTGTGGATCATTGCTGCGATGGGGCTGGTGACAGCGGGAATAGCCCTGTCGCGTCCGTTCGATACCGCGCCGCAGGCCGCGCGCAAGATACGTCAGCTGGGCTTGAGCGAAGCCCACTGGGCCGTTTACCCCGCGCAGCACGGGCAGGGCATTTCGGCAATGACCGGCATCAGGTTCGAAAAAATCGGGCGTGATTGCATGCAGGATGTGATTCGCTGGGACCGGCGAATGGAATTCGACGATACCGGCGAACTGTCCGCATGGCTTGTCCAGCGTAGCGCGAAGCAAGGGACTTTCTATTTTCTGGGTAGTTCGGCGCTTCCCCCGTCTTCGGTTATTCGCGAGCTTGCACGCGTCCCTGCGGGCTACGATGGCAAGCGTTACTTTCTCTACAGGATCGGTGATGGCGAGCGCGAATTCGCTGATCGTTTGCCCGCCTGCCTTCCGGAGATGCGGGCTCTGACCGACCGGCCCGCAATCTGAACGGTGGCTGCCGCCCGACCCCTGCGCCAGTTCAATTGATCGCGCCAGTGTCGCCGGGGGTCATTGTTCGATCGGCGTCGCAGCGGTCTATCAGGCCGCAACCTTTCAGGAAAAAGCGAAGGCGGAAGCGGCGTATTTCCTCGCTGGGCAATCCTTCGATGCCGTGGCTGATGGCTTGCGTCTGCAAGTCGCCGATCGTCACGCTGACGAACAGGTCACCCAAGGCGCGGGGGCTGCCGTCGAGTTTGAAGCCTTGGGCCTGCCAACCCGAAAATGCATCGGTTATGGCCGCGCGCGTGCATGTTCCGGTGGTGGAAAAGAACTTTCTGGCGAACTCCACATCGCGGATACTGTGGGCGATCACTACGCGCACGAGATTGATTGCTTCGCGATCCAGATAGATCGATTCGAGCCTGGCGGCGATCTTTGTCAGAGCGACGACCGGATCAGGGTTGGATCGCACAATCTCGCGAATGATATCTTCGTCGGAAGTGACTTTCGCGAAGACGACCGCATGCAACAGGCCGTCCTTGTTCCCGAACAGCTTGTACACGGTGGCCAGCGAACCACCGGCGCGTTCGACCACGTCTTGCAATGTCGTCTGGTCGTAACCTTTCGATACGAACAGGGAGCGGGCTGCTTCGAGAATCGCTTCGCGTCGCTTCTCCAGCCTCTCACATTCGATCTTATCGTTCATTCCATCTCCTTTTCTATCGAATCGCTCTTGCGGCGATGTCGTGTAATGCCTATTACACCTTCGCACTCGCACAATGAAGTGGAAAGTTACCTTGTCGATGAAAGGCTCCCTCGCGGTCTGCCTCGCTGTCCTCCTTGCCGCCTGTTCGGGTGGCGGGGATGCCCCTGCCCCTGCGCCCGTTTCGGTCAACACGGTTATAGTGAAAGCGGAAGACCTGCAGAACGTTATCGAACTGCCGGGCCGCGTGGAGCCCGTCCGCACGGCCGAAGTGCGCGCGCGGGTGACCGGCATCGTGCAGCAGCGGCTCTATACAGAGGGTGAGTTCGTCGCTGCCGGACAGCCGCTGTTCCGCATCGATCCGCGCGAATTGCGGGCAAGTTACGAGCAGTCGGAGGCAAGTCTGCGCCGCGCGCGGGCGACGGCCGCGAATGCCGATGCGGTGGTCGATCGTTATCGTCCGCTGGTCGAGGAAAACGCCATCAGCAAACAGGAATACGATGCCGCCGTGGCTGCCGCCCGGCAGGCGCGGGCCAGCGTGTCGGAAATTTCCGCGCAGCTTGACGCCGCATCGCTCCAGCTTGGCTATACCACGGTGCGCGCGCCCATTTCGGGCCGGTCCGGCCGTGCGCAAGTTACCGAAGGTGCGCTTGTCAGCCAAGCGGAAGGAACGCTGCTCACCCGTATCGAGCAGACCAGGTCGGTCTATGTCCGGTTCAACCAGTCGGCCACCGAAATGCTCGATCTGCTCCAGCGGGCAAGACAGGGCGAGATCGAGCTTGACGATAACGACCTCGTGCCGGTCAGGCTGATACTGGCCGACGGGCGGGACTATGCCGTGCCCGGCTATATCGACTTCCTTGCTTATTCCGTCGACGAGGCGACCGGCACCGTTGAAGTGCGCGCCGAGTTTCCCAACCCCAACGGTATCCTGCTGCCCGGTGAATTCGTGCGTGCGAAGATCTACGCGGGGAAGATTGCGAAAGGCATCGCGGTTCCCCAAAGCGCGGTAAGCGTGGCGCAGAACGGCGGTACCGTCTTTGTTGTCGATAGCGACGGCAATGCGGCGATCCGACCCGTGGATCTTGGCGTGATGACCGAGGGCAAGTGGGTGATCCGCAGCGGATTGAAAGAGGGCGATCAGGTGATCGTCAGCAATCTTCAGAAGCTGCGCCCCGGAATGCCGGTGAAGCCGGCCAACATCTCGACCGGCCGCAATGCCAAGCCGGCCGCAACGTCGAAGCCTGGTTCCAAGCAGCCGGACGGGGCTCAACAGGGCGGGGCAAAGTAGGACATGGCCCGTTTTTTCATCGATCGGCCCATCTTCGCATGGGTGGTTTCGCTCGGCATTCTGTTGGCGGGCATACTGGCTCTGCGCACCCTGCCGATTGAGCAGTACCCGCAAGTCGCTCCGCCGTCGCTGACCATCAGCGTCGTGTATCCCGGTGCCGATGCGCAGACGCTGGAAAGCAATGTCACGCAGGTGATCGAACAGGAACTGAACGGGGTGGAGGGCTTCCTCTACATGTCCTCGTCCAGCCTTTCCAACGGAACGGTCAGCATCACCCTGACTTTCGAAGCGGGCACGGACATCGATATCGCGCAGACGGAAGTTCAGAACCGGCTGAGCACGGTTGAGGCACGGCTTCCCGAATCCGTTCGCCAGCAGGGCATAAGCGTCCGCCAGGCCAATTCCGCCTTCCTCATGATCGTTGCGCTGTCGTCCGAAAGCGGCAAGCTGACTGCGACCGATCTCGGCAATATCGCTTCGGGGCAGGTGGTGGACGAATTGCGCCGCGTGCCCGGCGTGGGCGACGTGCTGTTGTTCGGTTCGCAATATGCGATGCGCATCTGGCTCGATCCGCAGGCTTTGGCATCGTACGATCTTTCGCCCGCGCAAGTCCTTGCAGCGATCAGGGAACAGAACGCACAGAATGCCAGCGGCGCGATCGGTCAGCTGCCCACTGTGCAGGGCCAGCAGATAACCGCGACGATTTCGTCGCAAGGGCGGTTCAGCACAGTCGAGGAATTCAAAAACATCATCCTGCGCGCCAGCACCGGCGGTGCGGCAGTGCGACTTGCCGACGTGGCCCGCGTGGAACTGGGCGCGCAAAGCTACGATACGCGGACCGAATTCAACGGCAAGCCGATGGGTGCCATGGCCATCCAGCTGGCGACGGGCGCCAATGCGCTGGACGCTGCGGCCGGGGTCAAGGCCCGGCTGGCCGAGCTGGAAAGCACGCTGCCACCTGATGTGACATGGTCCGTCCCCTATGACACCACGCCGTTCGTGCAGGCATCGATCGAGGAAGTGATCAAGACACTGATCGAAGCGATGGCGCTGGTCTTCCTCGTGATGTACCTGTTCCTGCAAAGCTGGCGAGCGACCCTGATACCGGCGCTGGTCGTTCCCATTGCGCTCGCGGGGGCCTGCATCGGGCTTTATGCCTTCGGCTTCTCGATCAACGTCCTGTCGCTGTTCGGCATGGTTCTGGCCATCGGCATCCTTGTCGACGATGCGATCGTCGTGATCGAGAATGTCGAACGGATCATGCGCGAAGAGGGTCTTGGCCCGCTGGAGGCGACGCGCAAGGCGATGGACCAGATCACCAGCGCGATCATCGGCATTACCCTTGTGCTTGTCGCGGTGTTCCTGCCGATGGCATTCTTCCCGGGGTCTACGGGCGGAATCTATCGCCAGTTTTCCGTCACGCTTGCGGTTTCGATCTTCTTTTCAGCCGCACTCGCCCTGTCGCTTACCCCGGCGCTATGTGCCACGTTCCTGAAACCGGACGAACATGGCGGTTCGGCAGCCGCTGAGCCGAAGCCGGAAGGGGAGGGTTGGCGCGTGCGACTGGCGCTTGTGCGCTGGCATGCGGCGCGTGCGATGTCCCGTTTCAATGACTGGTTCGAAACGATGACCGGCAAGTACGGGCGCGCCAACGATCGCATTCTCGCCGCACCGATGCGGGGGCTGGCCGTTTTCATCGCACTGGCCGCTGTGACGCTGCTGCTCTTCTTTCGCCTGCCCACCGCATTCCTTCCCGACGAGGATCAGGGTTACCTGATCACGGTGGTGCAGGGGCCGGCGGGTGCAACGACCGAGCGGATGGAATCCGCCATCGCGCCGATCGCGCAGTTCTGGTCAGCGCAAGAGGAAGTCAAAAACGTCGTGGTCGTCCGCGGCCGCAGCTTCTTCGGGCAGGGTCAGAACAACGCGATGATGTTTACGACGTTCAAGGATTGGAGCGAACGCTCGTCGAGCGAGAATTCCGCAAGCGCCCTGCTGGAACGGGCGACGGCAGAATTCGCAAAGATCGACAGCGCGGTCGCTTTCGTCATCCAGCCGCCGCCGATCCAGTCGCTGGGTCAGGCGAGTGGTTTCACCATGAAACTGGAAGATCGCGCCGGCCTCGGTCGCGAGGCGCTGGTCGATGCGCGCAACCAGCTCATGGGCATGGCGATGCAGAGCCCGGTCATCGCCAATATCCGCCCGGAGGAACAGGGCGATAACCCAACGCTCGACATCGACATCGACCGTCTTCAGGTGCGCGCTCTCGGTCTGTCGATGACGGACGTGAACAATGCCCTGTCGATCAACTTCGGCTCGGCTTATGCGAACGATTTCAACTATAACGGTCGCGTCCTGCGGGTGCTGGTGGAAGCCGATGCACCGTTCCGCATGACGCCGGAAAACGTGCTGGCGCTGCGCATTCCGAACACTGCGGGCGAACTCGTGCCGTTCGGCGCATTCGCCACGGCAGAATGGTCCGCGGCACCGGTGAACCTTGCGCGCTACAACGGCTATCCGGCCATGACGCTTTCGGGCATGGCGGCACCCGGCCAGTCGTCGGGCGCGGCGCTTGACGAAATGGAACGGCTCGCATCGCAATTGCCTGACGGGATCGGTTTTGAATGGACCGGTGTTTCCTATGAGGAGAAGCAGGCCGGCGGCCAGATCGGCATGTTGTTCGGACTGTCGGTTGTCGTCATCTTCCTGCTGCTGGCCGCACTCTACGAAAGCTGGTCGGTTCCGCTGGCCGTGATGCTGATCATTCCGGTTGGCGTTCTGGGCGCGGTGGTTTTCTCGATCCTGCGCGGGTTGTCGGCAGACGTCTATTTCAACGTGGGCCTGATCACGATCATCGGTCTTGCCGCAAAGAACGCGATCCTCATCGTCGAATTCGCGATCGAGGAGGAGGCTGCGGGCAAACGGCGGATCGATGCGGTGAAATCGGCAGCGCGCCTGCGTCTGCGCCCGATCATCATGACCTCGCTTGCCTTCACGATGGGCATGATCCCGTTGGTGATGGCCAGCGGCGCCGGCGCGGCCAGCCGCATCGCGGTCGGCACCGGCGTGATGGGCGGCATGATCGCGGCAACGGTGATCGGCATCTTCATGATCCCGGTCCTCTACCTGATCGTGCGCCGCAAGTTCGGCAAAGACCCGGTACTGCCCACTTCGACCACACCGGATGGAGAGCAGGCATGACGAAACGCACTGTCCTGCTTGTCGCAACCGCGCTTGCCCTGTCGGGCTGCGCAAACCTTGCGCCCGAACATGCGCGACCCGAACTGTCGAGCGCGCCCGTCTACGATCCGCAGAATGCGCCCGAAGGCACGGTCACGGCATCGCAGTTGTCCTATCGCGAATGGTTCGTCGATCCGCGGCTGGTTGCCCTGATTTCGACAGCCATCGATGAAAACCGCGACCTTGTTGCCGCGACCGCCCGGATCGAGCAGGCGCGAGCGCAATACCGTATCCAGCGCAGTGACCGCTTGCCCACCGTGGGTGCCAGCGGCTCGGCCACGCGCACGCGGCAGCCGGCGACCGCGATTGTGGGAGCGGACGGCGAATCCATCACGTACAACCGTTACGAGATCGGCGTTGGCGTATCCGGGTTCGAACTGGATTTCTGGGGCCGTGTCGCCAACCTGAGCGAAGCGGCAAGGGCGCAATACCTCGCAACCGTCGAGGCACAGCGGGCATTCTACCTCTCGCTCGTGGCATCGACCGCGAACACCTACTTCGAACTGCTCGAAACACAGGAGCAGATCGCGCTCGCCGAAGCGACCGCCGACAGCCGCCGCGAAGGGGTGCGCATCGCGCGCCTGCGGATGGATGCGGGCGTCACCTCTGCACTGCCGTTCCGGCAGGCGGAAACGCTACTGACCCAGGCCGAGCAGCAGCTTGCGGCAGAGCGGCTCTCCGCCGCGCGGCTGCGCAACCAGCTGGCCGTTCTGGTTGGAGGCACGATCCCTGTCGATCTTCCAGAAGGGTTGCCGCTGACGCGGCAAAACGATGGCCGCCGGCTCGATGCCGGATTGCCGTCGGACCTGTTGCTGGCGCGGCCTGACATCATCGCGGCGGAAGAGCAGCTTCGCGCCGCGCGCGCGAACATCGGCGCGGCCCGTGCGGCCTTCTTCCCGTCGATCTCGCTTACCGGCAACGCGGGCTTCTCGTCCGGCCAACTTGACGGGCTGTTCTCGACAGACGGACTGGGCTGGAGTTTCGGGCCGAGCATCAACCTGCCGATCTTCGATTTCGGCGCGCGCGAGGCCAATCTCGATCTCGCCAGGGCGCGCGAAGTGGAGCAGGTCGCAAACTACGATCTGATCGTCCAGAACGCGTTCCGCGAAGTCGCCGACGCGCTGGCGGGCAGACGCTTCCTTGCCGATCAGGTCGCCACGCTGGAACGTGCGCAGGCGGCGCAGCAGGCCATCGCCCGCATCGCCCGATTGCGCTACCGCGAAGGTGTGGCGGACTACCTCGAGGTGCTCGATGCCGAACGCAACCTGTTCGAGGCGGAGCAGACCCTGATCGCCACGCGGCGGGCCGAATTGCAGAATCGGGCCAACCTGTTCGTGGCACTTGGCGGCGGGTTGGGCGGGCCGGCGCACGGGGCCGGAACGAACTGACAAACTGCCTTTCGGCAACCGTTCGTCACGTCAAACTCGGTTCATCCCGATTATGCCACGGCTCATTTTTTCGACCCACGCGTTTCTGCGGCTTAGCGGGATTGTGACGATCTTGTTACGAAAAAGTCAAATAATAACGGGAACTTAAAATTCCCTGTTGGTTTTACCTATCTGATTGACTTGGGATTTGGGGAACGTACCCCAAGGCCAAGTCACAACACGAGACTGGGGAAAACCTACATGATAATGTCGAAGCGGGTGTTGGTGCTGGGGGCATCAACGATCGCCATTTCAGTCGCGGTTCCGGCCTATACACAGGTCGTTCCGGGGCTGAGCGATCCCAACAATGCAGCGGCTGTAGAATCGCTGCTAACCATCAGCGACATCGGCGATGACATCACGTCGGGTGAGACCGATATCGGCGTACTGACCGTCGATGCCAACGTCACCACCTCTGCAGAAGGCGCGATTTCGCAGACCGGTACGGCGACCTTGTCGGACGCCGCAATCGACATCACCAACGACGGTTCGTACACCATCACCGCGATCGCCGTGGCAGACAATGCCGCGGGCTCGGCAGACGCCAATGCTTTCGTCGGTGCCGGCGTGAACCAGGCGGCCAACTCTGTCCTGACTGGCGCGGCCACCATCACCAACAACGGTGATCTCTCGATCATCGCGGATGCCTCGGCCAGTGCCGACACACTCGCCAACGCATCTGCCGGTGTCGAACCCGGTATCGACCAGTCGGTATCGGCTGACACCGCGATTGCCACGATCACCAACGCCACCGACGCCAGCCTGACGATCTCCGCGATCGCGGACGCATCCGGCGCAACGGTTGCCGGAACCTCGGGCGGTGCTTACGCCTATGTGTCTTCGGCCATTCAGCAGAATGCAGATGGCCTTGAAATGGCATCTGCCGAACTGACCAACGACGGTTCGATTGAAGTCTCGGCGCTTGCCGATGCAGCTGCTTCCAGCGGTGATGCACTGGCCGATGCCTCGGTTTCCAATGCCGTCTCCCAGAATGCATCGGCCGATTTCGGCGATGCCTCGGTCGTTCTTGCCAATTCGGGTGACCTCGTCGTCACGGCCGATGCTGCGGCCCTTGCAACCAACGCGTCCGCAACGGCTGGCAGCGCCTATGCCGATGCATCCGTCGACGGCGTCGTTTTCCAGAATGGCGACGCTTATGAGGGCAATAATGTCGACATTACTGCCAGCAACACGGGCATGCTCGATATCGCGGCAATCGCAACCGCGACCGCAGATGCATATGCAGAGGCCGACGCTGAAGTCAGCGACCTGATCGACCAGGAGGGTGATGCCTACTACGGCGGCGACGTTTCGCTCGACGTGACGAACGAAGGCACGATCAACTTCAGCGCAAACGCGCTGGCGAACGGTGCAAGCGCCAGCGCTTCGGCGACGGCGCAAACCGTGATCGAGCAGGATGGCAATGCCTATGCTTCCACCTCGGCTGATTCCGGTGGCGTTACGATCACTGCGACCAACAGTTCGACCGGTGTTCTGACCGTCGATGCGAACGCTACTGCGAACGCTACGCTGGGTCTGGCGGATGCTTATGCCTCGGCAGAAAGCATCATCGATCAGGACGGCTATTCCGCCGATGGCGACGTCGATGTGATGATGACCAACGACGGTATGATCGATGTGAACGTCAGCGCCCTCGCCGTGTCGCAGAACACGTCCGCTACGGCTGGTGAGGCAGAGGCTGATGCTTCGGCGTTCTACGTGATCGACCAGACGGCGAATTCCGAGGCCGGTGCTGCATCGGTTGCATTCGCCAACACCGGTACGCTGTCCGTCGATGTGACGGCGGTCGCCACGGGCGATACAAGCGCGAATGCATCGAACTCGTTCTACGATATCATTTCGCAGCACGCATATTCGAATAATGGCGCACTGGCTTCGGCCACTGTCGAAAACAGCGGCTCGATTTCGGTCACCGGCGACGTTTCGGCAATCAGTGGCGGCGATGCCAATGCTGAAGCGTCCGCCGATGATAGCCAGATCCATCAGCACGCCAACGCAAACGGTTCAACGGCGTCGGGTGCCGGTGGCCTGGCTGACGTATCGTTTGTGAACACTTCGACCGGTACAGTCGACATTTCGAACACCGCTTTCGCCTCGGCGGAAGGTGATGCCGATGCCTACGCTTCGATTTACACCGGTCTCGACCAGTACGCATACTCGGCGAACGGTGATGCATCGGTCGATGTAGTCAACGACGGCAGCTTCGATGTTGCAGCTTCCGCCACGGCAAACGGCAACGAACAGGTCGAAGCCGATGCCGAACTGGATGGCATCGAACAGTCGGCATATGCCGACAATGGCAACGCGGTTGCCAGCCTTGCGAACGGCGGCTCCATGTCGTTCATGGTTGATGCGACGGCAACCGGCTCGGCCACCGGCGGGACGAGTGTCTATGCCGACGCTTCGGCAACGATCGACGCGGCGGTGTTCCAGTCGGCCAACGGCGAGACCGCTACGGTCGAGCTGGCCAATACCGGTTCTTTCGATGCCTCGGCTACCGCAAATGCAACCGGCCTGAACGCCGAAGCAGACGCTGAAGTTCAGGGCGTCAGCCAGGAAGTGTCTGCAACCGGCGTCGATGCCGTAAGCATGGCATCGTTCTCGAATGGCGACAGCTTCACCGTTGATGCGATTGCGAGCGCCATGGGCGGCGAGAGTGCCGATGCCTCCGCTTCCGCAGTCGGCGTAACGCAGGAAGCGTACGGCGATGCCATGCTGGGCTTCGACAACTCCGGCACCTTCAGCGTCAATGCAGAGGCCATGGCATCTGCGACCGGCACTTCGGCAACCGGCAACGCGTACGCTTTCGCAGGCGGCTATGGCGCGTTCACGGACGGCACTGACAGCAGCTTCGATGTCACCAACGACGGTACGATCGACGTCTCCGCTCTCGTAACCGGCAACGGTTATGCCAACGCGATCGGCATGGGTCTCTTCGACTACGGCTCCACTTCGGGTGCCCTGACGACGGCGATCAGCGGTTCTGTCGTGAACGAAGGCAGCCTCAATGTGATGGCCGCTGCATCGGGCGCCGGTTCCAACGAAGCCGAAGCAGTCGGCATCGTGGCGGTTGCACCGGTCAACAACCTGACGATCGACAACACCGGTTCCATCGAGGTTCGTGCACAGGTCGACAGCGAAGCCGATATTGCTTCGGCAACGGGCATCCTGGCGACCAGCTACAGCCTGGGCACCCCGAGTGAAGGCGATGTCTTCACGCTGAACAACGACGGCGGTTCGATCGTCGCCGAAGTCAGCCATGATGGCGGCGCAACGTGGCAGCGCGGCACGGCGATCGACGTGTCGACCATGACGACGCCGACAGCCCTGAACTTCACTGGCGACAGCAGCGTCTATGGTGACATCGACATCTCTGCCGGTGACATGATCAGCGTATCGGCAGGGGAAACCATGCTCGACGGTGTGATCAATCCGGGCATGGAACTGGAAGGTTCGCTCGCGGTGACGGATGGCGGTACGCTGTACCTCGTCAACCAGCCGACGGATAACCCGTCCTACGACGGTCCGGCGGCAGTCTACGTGGCCGACTTCACGGTTGCGCCGGACTCGACACTTGCTCTCCAGCTGCCGAGCTACTCGGACATGGAAGGTGACTATCCGTTCGTGGTTGCCGACACGGCCACCATCACGGATGCCACTCTCGAGGTTCGTCCTTCGGCTCCGGATGGCGTTTATGCGGACAGCTACACGTTCGAAGACGTGATCGATGCCAACACGCTGAACGGCGAGTTTGGATCGGTTGTGATGACCAACGGCACGCCGCTGCTGACGGTTGAGGCAGTCTATGACGATGCCGCAAACGTCGACCTGCTGTTCGGCCGCGTTGCCTTCGACGAAGTGGATGGCCTTACGGTCAACCAGTCCGCCGTGGGTGGTGGTATCGAAGCGGTCTATCCGAACGTTGCGACCAACGGCCTCGGCAACCTCGTCGGCCAGTTGTTCACGCTTGACAGTGCTGCATACGCAGATGCGCTCGACCAGCTTTCTGGCGACATGTACGCCAGCTATCTGCAGGGCCTGCGTAACAACTCGATGCAGATGAACGGCATTATCTCCGACCAGATCGACTGTGCAATCAGCATCGATGGCCCGCAGAAGTGCCAGGATCGCGATGGCGAAACCCGCCTTTGGGCGCTCGTCGGCTACAACGACGTGTCGGTTGACGGTGACGGTATCGCTGCCGGGTACGACGGTGAGCATTGGTCCGCCCTGCTGGGTATCGACCACACCTTCGGCAACTTCACGATCGGTGCCTTCGGCGGCTATCGTGAAAGCGACCAGACCTACGATCGCTACAACGGCCGGATCGAATCCGACGGTTGGCAGGCAGGCCTGCTGGCAGCTTACGACATCGGCAGCTTCTATCTGCGCGGTATCGGCAGCTACAGCGACCTGAACGGTGAATCGACGCGCAATGTCGCATTCGGCACCATCGCTGACACGCTCAGCGGTAGCCCGGATGCCAAGGTCCTCTCGCTCTACGGCGAAGGTGGCCTGCGCTTCGACCTCGGCGGTTCGTGGCTGACGCCCTTCGCGGCGGTCGACTACACCCGCGTCAAGTACTCCGGCTTCGAAGAAACCGGCGGTGCAGCAGCGCTTGCAGTGGATAGCCAGTCCGAATCGCAGACCTCGCTCCTCGCGGGTCTGAAGTGGGCCGGCAATCTGGGTGGCATCGTGCCGGAGGCGAAGATTGCCTACCGTTACGACCTGAACGACGATCCGTTCGAGTACACTGCGGCATTCGCAGCGGACAGCGGTTCGGAATTCACCGCCTTCGCACCGGAAATCGGTCGTAGCTCGGTGGTCGGCGGGCTCAGCCTTGCGGCTCTGCTCGGTGATAACTTCACCGGACGCGTCGGTTACCAGGGCCGGTTCAACGGAGAGACGGACGATCACGCGATCTACGGAAGCCTGACCTACAAGTTCGGTGCTTCCGCTCCGCCCCCGCCGC
>NZ_LRSE01000028.1 GCF_001634625.1 Croceicoccus bisphenolivorans
GGGCGACGTGGGCTGAAAACAGCGCTTACGACCAATGCACACATATCAACTCAGGCTTGCCGATGGTGGACGTACCGTCGAGTTTCAGAGCGAGGACACCGCAGGTGCGCTGAACGTACTCAGCACCTTGGATTCAGACCAACGCGCTCAGTTGTGGGAAGGCAACTCCTACATTTGCACCATCAGCCAAGACGCTTATTCCGGCGTGTGGAAATTGGGCGGCTAAATTCACAGACCGGCGTAGTCCCATTCAGTCAGATTGTGGCTGTAGGTTCGCGCTGTCTCTACGGACGGTCAGTTGACGAAACTGGCCATCCTGCGGCGTGGCATGTTGCCGCCACCATTCAATGAGCTATCAATCATCGGGATAAAAACAGCCTGCCTTGTGATCTGCAGCCCGGTTGCAATGACGGGTGCGAACGCGGCCTGCCGCGATGTTGAGGTTGTCACGTCGAGCTCTCCACGCCAAATTCGCTGGCATTAAATTCTGTGATGGTCAGGCCAGAGTAGCGCGTGGGCAAATTCACAAAGCCCGTCCCGATCCCGCTAAGTGCCGACCCAACATTATCCGTCGAACCGCTATCGCGCCTGACCGGCTTGATGTTGGCAGGCGCGGCTCCGTCATTTTTCGCTCGCGTCCACAGGAATACGTCACCCACGGCATAGCCAGAGGGCAAACTGCCAAGATCGGCATAAGCGAAAGTGGACCTCTGTCCTGACGTTCCCGAAGACAGAATATCTGCGTCATTTATCCCGACTTCGTCAATGTCCGTGTAAGCCCCTGTCATCCCTGAGTTGGAACCGGCTCCCTCGGGGCGCTTCGTATAAACGTGCCCCCCAATCGTATTGATGCCGACCGACGCCATAATCTGCGAGAACGCTTGATCTGCGCCAGTAGGACGCTCTCCTTTACAGGCGTCAATCGACGTTAGGTTCGCGTTCGAGAATGTCGTTGATCTCAGAAGAACGGCGTCAGTGTATAGTTCGACATCGTGTGGCGAACCGAGCGTCAGTTTGATGTCGAAGGCATTGCCGACTGACGCCTTAGTGAATGTCGAGCCAATAAGCGTCCACGTCGGGGATGCGCCAGTATTGCTGTTGTAATAGAATCCGTACACACCTGCTGTGCTGGTGGTCCGAATTGACAGCCACGGCTGATCGCTTCCATTGAGAAGGCTCCAAACCGCGTTTCCGGCAGTTGTAGCGGTCTGCATCTCCACCCAATAAACATGTACGAAAAGCGTCTCACCTGCCGTCGCCGCATCAGATGACCCAGAACTGTCGATGAAATCGGCAATGAAGCTGTCGCCTGCGTCACCACAGAAAATCGCGCAATCCGAATAGGCAGAGTCGAAATAGGTGCTCGTTGTTATCGTGTCCGAGGCGCTATTCCGAACTGTCCCAACGTCTCCCCCGACAAAGAGCCAGCGGTTTGCCATTATCTCGCCCCTAGAATAGTGAAGGCCATGTTCGCCGCCGTGGCATCAGCCGTGCCCGGAGCGATTACCGTGATGCAGTCGCCCGCCGTGATGGATTTTGCCGTGCCGCCAACCGTGGTCGCGGTGACAACACCGCCTGTGCTTACCGAGATTGTGCCGATGGTCGTGCCGTTCTGCTTTATGTCGAGCGCAAAGGAATTGGTCGGGTTCGTGCCGACATAGGATTGCAGG
This sequence comes from Croceicoccus bisphenolivorans, assembly GCF_001634625.1. Lineage (GTDB taxonomy): Bacteria > Pseudomonadota > Alphaproteobacteria > Sphingomonadales > Sphingomonadaceae > Croceicoccus > Croceicoccus bisphenolivorans. The sequence continues at coordinate 1,671 of NZ_LRSE01000028.1, forward strand.
GCACTCGTGAAGTCTGCGGGGATGGTGAAGTCTACGCCCGCCACGTGGATCAGCAGCGTCTCACCATCTGTCGGTGCGGTAGTGAAAAAGAAGGGTAGGATGTATTTCCCGTAATTCGACCCTGCCAAGGCACCCGGCGTAACAGCAACCGTCGTGCTGGTGCCGGTGTTTACGTCCGAGGCGGTGGCGGCAGATACCGACAGGACAGTGCCCGAAATGGACGCCAAGCCGGAAACCGTGAGCCACGTCACCGCGCCTGCGCTGTCATCCCAAAACATGATGCTGTCTGCATCGGGATCGGCAAGACTTGCTCCTGTACCACCATCAGCCAGAGCAACGTCAGTTCCGCCAGCGCTGTAAATACCTGTTGTATCTACGGAGATGGTTGTGCCGCTTAAAATAAGTCCGCTGCCAAGGCTGAAGAAATTAGGTCCACCTTCGCTGTCGTCCCACCCATAAAAACGATCTGCGGAAGGATCGCCAAGCGTGTTTATGGCGGTCAGGATCGTCGGCAGGGAAAGCGTTGCACTGGTAAGCTGAAGAGGCCCCGAAACGGTAATTTCTTGCACCACGCCCGTATCGGCATCCGTCCTGCCCAGCAGGTAGCCGGAACCCATCGTCAAGGTGTGTTCCGCGTTCCAGTCGGACGGACGGACGTTGTTTGTGTCGGGTCCATCCGCCCGGTTCAAGACGAAGGCGTGAATGAGGCTCAGGGTCATGCGAACGCACTTTCTTCAAATGTGTCGGCTTGGAAGCAGCGCTCATCTGGCTTCTTTTCAGGAAGAGCCCGCTCGCGCTTTTTCTCGTCTTGCTGTTCCACTTCAGTCTCCCGACGATGTGTGTTCATTCTGCGTCCTCGAAATCTGCCCAAGGATCGAAGGCCTCCGCCGCCGTGGGCTTCACCCATGCATCCGGCTCCTGACCCTTGGCGGGCATCTTGAACGATGGATCCACCAACGCCGCCCGGGCATCCTTGCGCGCCTTGGAAATGACCCGCTTGGCACCCTTGCGTCGCTCGGCATCGGTCATAGTCGAGTAGTCGGCTGACTTCACGAAAGAGCGCAGTTCGTTATAGGTCAGACGGCCAGCAATCTCATGGTAGCGGTCATACTCCTCGGGCGTGTAGTCCACCCGCTCGCCGTCGTCGGAATACTGCTTGCCCGGTGCGCTGACGCTTTTCCCGATCCGCAGCATCTCGGCAATGACGGGATCGTTCTTCGCCTTCGACTGCCAGAACGGCGAGATGAGATCCGGCCCGAGGCTGTCGTTCTCGATTGGCTCCCCGAAGATGTCACGGCGGGGAAGCAGCCCCTGCGACATGCCGGGGACGCGGGCCTGTATCGCTTCGCCGATGCTTTCACGCTTGCGGGAAACCGGATCGATCGCACGCGCCACGCCCGCAACACCAGCTGGAACCGCCATGGCGCTGGCAGTGCGTTGCAGCCAGTTACCGGCATAGCGGCCCGGATCGGATAGGCCTTCAACGAACGACGACACACCCGACAGCCAGGTCTTGCTGGCAAGGTTGCCCATGATCGAAGCAACCAGCATCGCAGCCTTGTCTTCCTGCTGCTTGTCACTCAGCCCGCCCGGCAGCGTTGCCATATCCGCCGCAACACCAATCGTGGTCGAGAGCGGATCGAGCCGCGAATAGGAAACGTAGCGGTCCCCGATCTTCACAGAGTAAGGCTGCCATCCGTCCGCATACATCAGGCGGGCCTTGGCTGGATCGGGCGGCACTGCGCCGGTGATTTTCCCCTCAAGCGCGGCCTCGTACATCGTCATCGCCAATCCGGTGCCGAGCATGACGCGGGTAATCGCCATGTCCCGACGTTCGCCGCCAGCCATGAAATCGCGCCGCCATTCCTGAAGCAATGGCGCTGCGGGGGAGCGCTCGGTTGCAAACTTCATCAGGTTGATGGGCGTGCGGACGAACGGGATAACGACCTTGGCCGGCAGGTTGCTCGACGTAATGCGTGACAGCCCCTGCCCAAACTCCCCAAGCTTACGCTGGAACGTCAGATAGCGCCCGTAATCCAGAGCGCGGGCGAACATGTCATCCGTTGGGTTCGACACCAGTTCGGCAATCCGTGCCTTGGCTTCCTCGCCCTTCAGGCCCTCCTTGTGGGCGATGCGGACGGCCTGCGCGTTCATCTCCATGCGGCGGGCAACGCCCTTAAACAGTTCGTCTTCCGCAGTCAGCAGGCGTGTCGGAATGCGGGCAATCTCGCCCTTGAGGCCGGATATCGCCTTGTATTCGTCGCCCTCGACTTTCGTCACGAAGTCCGAAGCCTCGCCGGTCCGAAGCGCCTTGGCGAACATGGCAGCGCCTTCCTTGGCACCCTGCAACAGACCGATGGCCCGCGCGCCCACTTCGCTGGCGAGGATACGATCTTCGCTTCCGCTGACAGCACGGCGCAAACCGCCAATCGCCGCTCCGGCTGCATGTTCTGGCACCTGCGCAATCGCGGTCAGGGTGTTCGACACCATGTTAACGACATGCGTGGGCGGATTGCTCAGCAGGAAGTTGATGTACAACTCGCTGAGCTTGTCCTTCCACTTGGGCTTTGCAGCCTTCTCGACCAGAGCGTTGAACTTGCCCGGCTCCATCTCGACGGCATCAAGGATCAGGCCCGCAGCGTCGTACAGTCCGCCCTTGCCACCACCAGCACGCACGAGAGCGCCCAGCACATCGCCACGCACGGCGCGGCTATCTGCCGTCATCCGGAATTGCTGAAGGGCGCGTCCTGCTTCCGCCGTCATGCCCGCAACCTGTTCCTGGATGGCAACATGGCGCATCCACTTGTTGCGAAACTCGGCCAGCATTTCATCGCCGGGGTTTTCAAGCGCACGGACCCGCTTCGCGGCGTTCACCAGTTCGTTAGAGGACTTCGCTAGTATCTGGCGTGCCGCCAAGGCCTGTTCCGCGCTGAATGCCTCTCCCTTGCGCCGAGACAGTAGCTGCTCGGGCGTCATGTTAAGCTCGGCAGCGAGGCGCTCGGTTTCGGCGTGCGTGACCCGCCCTCTGGTCGCAGCGTCGAAACCGACCCGCTTTTCCGTCTGCGCCAGTGCCCGCGTGATGTCTTGCGGGCTATCCAGCTTCGACAGGTTGATGTTGCCTGCGAAGTCCGGAGGCGTCGGACCCCAATCCTCGTATGCTTCCACGGGCGGAAACTGCGGCTCGTCCGAAGGCACGCTGGTATCGCGCCAGATCGGTCCGTCTTCCGCAATGCGCTGTTCGAGGTCGAAGCGGTCTGACTGCACCGCGTAGTAGTTGGCAACCTGCGCCTGATCGTCAGGCAGGAAACGACGATTGCGCCCCTCGTAGGTATCGCGCAGCCCGTCCAGAAACTCGTTGACCGTGGGTCGCTCCGACAGTTCGGGGAAGTAGCCGGCTTCCCATGCAGAACGGGCCGCATCGTCAAGGTTCATGCCCTGTTCGTTGACCAGCGGACCGAAGCGGGTTTCCTGCCCTACAAAATCATCACGGCGCGCAGCGTTGGTAAGCCCCATGTGCGACAGTTCGCCGCCCTGATCGGCAAGCCCGCCACGCTGGCGAAGGAAGCCGACCAGATCGACCGGCCCGACCTTGGAAACGGGTTCGCCCTTCCAGTTGGTCACGGTCTGGCGTGCGAGCTGCCCGCGTTCGTCCACCGGCTTGGCCTGCTCGAAACGACCGGCATTGATCGCAGCCGCTTCATCAGCATCGGCCACCACGTTCGACGGGATGGGGAGAACGTCGCCCGGATTGATCCTGTCCGACGCGGCACGAAGCTGTGCCTCGGTCATCGGAGCATCTACCCGACGCACATCGATGATGTCGCGGGGGCGGGCATCGGGAAACTGTGCCCATTGATCCTGCGCCGCACCCTGCGCCGTTTCGTCCGCGTAACCTTCTGCGGCCTCTCCCAGCTTGTTCTTGCCCTTCAGGCGGGCCGTGAGACGCGGAAGCACGTAATCGAGCGCCTTGCCGCCCGCAGCGCCTACAGCACCGCCGACAGGCACGCCAATGGCACCACCAACGGCACGCTCGCCAATGTCTCCATCAGTCCCGAGGAAGCCTTCAAGCCCGCCATACGCGGCCCCAACCTTGAACAGTTCGGGCACGGACTTGGCCTTCGCCCCGAACGGGACGACCAGACCTCCGCCAATCTGACCACCCAAGCGCCAGCCCGGATGCGCCATGTCGTCGTAACCGGTTATCGCGCTGTTCTGTTGCTGGTTGTTCGCCCAGATGTCGGCAAGGCGACGGTCGCTGTTCCAGATGTTCTCGCGCCCCGGTGTCAGGCCCAGCATGTCCACCACGGCCCCGGCTTCATCCAGACCACCGGCAAGGACGCCATCGCCAATTCCGCGCATGGTCGCGCCGGTCCTGCCATCGCCTACGTTGGTAAGCGGGGCAGGGGTATCGAGATAGGTCGGGACCGTCGAAACCGATAGGCCCGCATCCCTGTCGGTGACGTAGCCGCGCACATCCGCCGGATCGAGCGTGAAGCTGTTTTCCTTGGCATAAGCGAGAATGTCATCTGCGGTGCCGGACTTCAGCAGATCGACGTAACCGGCTTCGATGTCCTTGCGCAGTCCCGCAAACGGCGTGGGCGTGTCCCAGAAACGCGCCACCGTCTGCCGGTCGGGCACGTAATCTGGATTCTTGCGATGGGCTGAAGGCTCCTGCGCAAACGTGTTGTGTATGCCCAGACGGTTCTGCCGGGCCAGCCGTTCTCCCTCAAGATAGCTGGCCCGACGCGCAGGGTCATTGCCCAGATAGTTCGGCGCAGCAAGGGCATTACCCTCCCTGAGCAAAGACCACCCCACATCCTGCCCATTGGCAGTGGCGGGGCGAACGTCGCGCCCGTAGGATTTCATCACCAACTCACCGAGCGAGAGATTCCCGCCGGTCGCAATGTCGTTGAGCGATGCCTTCGCGTTCTGCCCGATCGGCACGGGCTTGAAGTCGCGGCCCCAGCCTTGCTGGTTCAGCTCGGGAGCATCGACACCCCAAAGGCGCACGTTAGGGCCGGACGGCATCCGCAGAGTGTCACCGTCCACGGCATCGGGAAAGCCGGAGAAACCGTCGTCATCATCGAATGCCGCCCACGGATCGCCAGCCATTACGGAACGACCTTCAACTTGCCATCAGGAGTGCGGAACCGTGTCCCGCTGGGCAGGCGCATGGCTTCCTCTGGCGTCTTTACGGTCGGGATGTCGTCGGTTCCGCCTGCCGAACGGGAAGGGCGTGGCGTGTTGCGGACGGTCAGCCGATTGTTTTGTCGCACGCCTTCCATCGCGGCTCGATTGCCTTGGCGCAGGTTTTCCATGCGCACGCGGTTGCCGTAACGGACGCCTTCAAGCTGTTCGTCGTTCGAAGTGCGGTGATCGTCCAGTTGCACATCGCGTTCGTGTGCAGACGGGCCGGAACTGCGGAGAACGTAATCCTCGACCGCCTTGAAATACTCTTCCGAACCGGGATTGAGGCCCAATGTCGATGCGTAGTCCTCGAAGTCCTGTCGGCCATCATAGAGGACATCGGACTTTCCGGTCGCGGGATCGTATTGCACTCGGTCGCGCCCAGAGGTGAAGGGCTTGATTGCGTCGTAGTAGGCTTGGTTCTTCCGCTTCCAGTCGTCGTGCTTCCAGTTCAGGATCAGATCAGTTGCCCGTCGTTCGAGGTCTGCACGGTCCTGCCGACGATTGGCCAGCATCTGGATATGTGCGTTCGCCCCCGCCTGATTGCCCGACAGCGACATCAGGCCAGGCAGAATGATTTCCAACGCCTTCACCAGTCCGGAGCGCTTCTTTTCAGGTGGCAGCAGTGCATTGCGCGCAGCCTCGTAGTCGAAGCCCTGCGAGATCATCTGTCCAAGCGTTGACTGCTTGGGCACTTCCGGCAGTTCGCCGGGGCGCGGATAGCCTTTGGGAGTAAACGGCTCTCGCATCTTGTCGAAGCCGTCAATGGTCCAATGTGGCTGTGCATTCCCACCGCTATCCAGTGTTACGGGCGGCGGTGCGGATTGCTGTTGGACGTTGGGCAGGGAAGGTGCACCGGGATTGATCCCCGGCGTCATGAATGCAGGGAGCGGGCTGCCAAACGCGCCCGTTGCGGGGGGTGTCATTTCTTCAGGCTTGGGGAGAATGCTCGACAGCGAGGGGCGCGAGCCAAAAATCCCACCACTCGGAACGGAGAAGTGCGTGGCCATTATACAGCCCCCTCATTAGCGATTTCGACGATGGAGCGGGCGGTGCGCAGAACGTCAGGACCGAGGCGTTCAGCAGCCGCAACGAGCATGCTGCCGACTTCCTCGTCGCCTTCAGAGGCCATGAGGTCCGCAATTGCTACGGCTTCCGACTGATAAAGGTTTGCCAATTCTTCCAGCCCGCGAGCATCAAGGGCCATCGCCCACTGCTCGGTCAGGAACATGTGATTGATCAGTTCCGACCTGCCGCCATGCATTCCGGCAAAGCGGGAATAGACCGTGGCCGTGGCAAGGGCGATCTCCGGTGGCATGTCGCCGTTCAGCGCCTTGGCGTAGTAAGCCCCAGCCAGTTCCGTGAGCGCGACAGCATCACCTTCGGCCGCACGGGCATGCAGCCCCTTGGGAGCCTCGGGTGGGCCGACACTCTCGCTGACGATGTTGCGGAGATATTCGGACACCGTGCAACCGGCGATCCGTGCGCGCTGCGAAAGGGCGGAAACCACCTCTTCTGGAGCGCGAAAACTAACGTGCGTATCCTGCATATTGCCTCGACTGTCATCTCGACGTTGAGTGTGTTACGCGTGTAGCACACCGAGGCTGAAAATGCAAGAATGTTCATGATATGATCTAGCGTCGATTCTCATCGACAACCACCCGTGGTGCGCTCTTCCCGCACGCATTACATCGCAACCGGTCGATAAGCTGATATAAGCAGAGGTCTTCGGGCAGCCGGTGCCTGCGCTCGAACGTCGCCACCTTTTCACGCACCATCCGACCGCACTGACAATGGATCGTGAGCCAACAAGTGCGGCGATACCAGAGCGGGTCCACAGGTTTGGGGCTACTGTAATCTGCCATAACAGCAATGGAACAATTGCAGAACGATTCGGCAAGCGCGGGGAACGATCAGGGATGTGCAATCTCTACAAATTGAGCCAGTCAGCTGACGAAGTGGCGCAGCTCTTTAACCCGCAGTCCGTCGCGTCCGGCAATGCAGGCGAAGAGGTTTACCCAGGCTATCCCGGCTTGGTATTTGATGGTGAAGCCCTGCGCACGATGACATGGGGTTTCCCGCTCGCGCTTCGTGGCAAGTCGGGTCAGATGCTCAAGCCCAAACCGGTCAACAACACTCGCACCGACAAACTCGATAGCGGGTTCTGGCGCGCCAGTTTTCGGGACCGCCGGTGCCTCATTCCTCTGACCGCATTTGCCGAAGCAGAAGGGCCGAAGGGCAACAAAACCCGCACATGGTTCAGCATCCCCGATCAACCCATCTTCACCGCTGCCGGAATATGGCGCGACAGTGCCGAATGGGGGGCGGTCTATTCCATGGTGATGACGGACGCGGCCAAGGCGGTCGAAGGGGTGCATGACCGCTCTCCAGTGCTGCTGGAACCTAGAAATTGGGATCGATGGCTGACCGGTTCGCAAGCAGAAGCCCTGACGTTGTGCACGCCATATCCCGGCGCCATGTCTGTAGACCGGACAAGCGAACCTTGGGTCAGGCGTTGAGAACCGGACATTACCAGCAAGCATTGCCAGTCGAGATTTCTACGATTTTCAACTCAGTAAGAAGCACTCGTGCCAAACAAGGCCAGTCCTAAATGCGGCGTTAACAATACAAGTTAAATACGTCATAATGACGCTTACGTGCTTGGGGGTCGTAAGTTGAACAAATTGAATAGAGCGCAGCTCAGCGAAACGATCGACGGGGTCCAAGAGTGTCTTGCCGCCGTCGATGCAATGGGCCTGACTCGTGCTGGTGCGATCTTGGAAACCGCCCTCATGGAATTGAGGTCTATCGAGCAGTCCGTTGAAGCCTTGAACGCTGCTGCACGTTCGAACAGCGTCGGCAATTCAGGCAATCTATCGGCGTGATGCCCTATGTGCTCGAAAGGGCTGCGGATTGCGAGGGTTCCAATGCCAGCATCGATATGTTTATAGGGAGACCCGGCAATCAAAATCGGATTCCCATGGCAAATCAAAAATTTATCGAAATCGCCCAGAAGTTGCGCCGTCTCGAACGGATGATGGGCGGTTTGGCCAAGGACGCCGAAGAGAAAGCTTTACTGTTCGATTGGCGTGATAACGTTGAGCGCGGGAAGTCCGGTCATCCCACGAATCGCACCCACGCAAAAGCCGATGAGACGTTCGACCGTTCAACACTAGGTCGCCTCCTCCTAAACCTTCGAGATTGTCGTCATGAACATCTCGAACCGGAGTTGTTCAGCAACATATCCTGGGACATTCTGCTCACCTTGTTTGTCGATGGGGACGGGGGCAAGAAAGGTCTGACAACGAAAGCCGTCTGCCTTTCGTCCAAGGTCGCGCCTGCGACTGGCTCTCGTTGGTTGGCCCTCCTTGAAGAAGAAGGGCTGATACGTCGCTACCCGTCGAAAGCGGATCAGCGTGCTTCCATGGTCGAGCTTTCCTCTGCTGGTGCACTGATGATGGAGCAGTACATCGACAGCGCTGGCAGTGCCATTTATGCGCTGTTCGTCGATATGCAGATTGAGACTGCCGTCGAAAAGCCGCCGGTCTCGTAAGTTCGCGAAGATTTTGAGTGAGCCTTGCTATTAGCATCGCGTGAAATTGGCTGCCGCGATCTTATGACTTCGCCACGTATCCTACGCTTCTGCAACTGGCTGCAAAACATCGATCCGGATCGGGATTTCCGACTGCATCCTGACTACTGGCAGTTTGCCGACCTTTCGCTCGACGAATTGGCGGAAGCAGAAACCGAATTGGTCAGAAGGTACGCAACGGTGCTCGACCCGCGCTACAAGCCAAGAGCGTAGGCGTAAGTAGATCGAGAAGAAGTTTTCGCTTCGATCATTCTGGAACGGTTGTGCCAATCCGACCGCCTCGACGAGTGAATAGAGCGCCAGCTTCAGTCAGCGCCTCTTCAATCTTGGCCCGACTGTCGTCCGCGATCACCTGTCCGGATTCGAAGCGGTGAAGCGTTGGATAACTCACTCCAGCGCGATCCGCCAATTCCTGCGCTTTCCAGCCAAGCCCATTACGGGCCATCTTGCATTGCCTACTGTCCATACTGATAGATTTATATCAGAAAGGTGGTTGACGCAATTCGATATTTGGTGATAGATTTCTATCAGTCTTGGCGACCGGCCATGACGACCGAGCGAAGGGGCAGCCACCCCAAACGCCCGGTCTGATCGAAACCCCTTTTCGCAGAAGGGAACGACTATGACCATCACTACCCCAACCACCACCCGGCGGGCAATGCTTGCCGCCATCCCTGCCACAGCTGCATTTGCAGCTATCCCCACCGCCAGTGCGCGTGTCGTGGATCGCTCGCAATGGGAGGCCGCGAAGGCCGTTCTGGACAATATCGCAGCCGCAGACGCCGCCTTCACCCCCGGATGGTGGGATACATGGCAGAAGTGCAAAGCTGAATGCGATGCCATCCCCCACACCACGGTTCCCGGCGCCGACTATTGCGGCAAGCGTAGCTACACGACCGCAGACAGCATGGAAGTCAGGATTGCCCAGCGCGAGATTGCCGACCTCGATGCGGGTCACATGCGCTTGGATGATCTCCCCGGACTGCGCGAACATTACGAGATGAAACGCCGCTTGGTCACAGCAGCGGAAGACCGAGAACAGAAGGTGCAATGCATCCGAGGCCGCTACGACATCGATAGGCTGGATGCCCGTGCCGAAGAACTTGGCGAGCAGGTTGCCGACGCCCGCGAGCATCTGATGAAAACGCCCGCACCGGATAACCGGGCGCTCCGTTGGAAGCTGGAGCAGCTTCGCGAAGAAGATGGTGACGTTATCCCGTGGACGGCTGATTACGTCGAACAATGCTTTGCCGACATCGCCCGTTTGCTGGGAGATGCATAATGGCTGACATCGACACCATCGCCAAGCGCGTCGCCCTTCACGGGGCGGCGCTGGCCACTCTCGGCACCGATCCGGCATGGGACAAGGCGCTCCGGGCCTATCTTCGCGCCGATGCCCTGCAACAGGCAGATCTGGAATTTGGCGAAACCGCAAAAGGACAGGAACGGCGCAAGCTCGAATGCATAATGCTGGCGGATCGCTACGGCCCCGAATGGCGCAAGCATCCCGGCGCAGAAGCCGAACGCCGCAGGATCTTCGAAGAGGGCGAGGAATCCGACAAGCGTTGGACCGAGCGGTTCTGCAAACCGTACTGGCGGGCAAGCCGGGAACTGGCCCTGACACCTGCGCCAACGATTGCCGCTGCAATGTTCAAGGCGACGATGATCGAATCCGATGAAGTCTGGAACGACTGCGACTTCCCTGCTGACTGCATGGAAATCCTGCAATCCGACTTCGCAAGGTTGGAGGTGTGAGCATGGCCACCAATCCAATCGTGGGCGCTTCGGCGCTCCCGCTCACCCTTCTGGCGCAGGCCATCCCCATGCTGTCCCGCCACGATCTAGAAGCCCTGACAGAGCGCCTGATCGACCGCTTGGACGAAATGGACCCCGACGCCGATCTGGAGGACGATGACCCGTCCGGACAGTGCGACGAGGACGGTGTGAATAGTGGCTCCGGTAGCTTCACAATGCACGGAGTGAACTTCCACGGACCGGGCTGCTACATCAGCGACCCGAACTAATCCGGTATCACATACAAAAAGGGCGCCTCCGTTGGGGGGCGCCCTTTCCATGAGGCTGATCTACCAGGAGATCAGAAGCCGTAGCTAAGGCCCAGAGAAACCTTGCCGTTGTCAACGCGGACGCCGTTGACGCCCAGGCCGCCGTTGATGCCGGCGCTGCCATAGTCTTCGTTGACATATTCGACGCGGATCGAAGTGCTGGTGCCCAGCGCGGTTTCAATTCCCGCGCCATAAACGAACGCATCCTGCCAGTCCGATTCGGAATACAGCGTATCGCCGTCTTCGCTTTCGCTCAGCTTGAACTTCGTGGTCTGCCAACCGCCGCGAGCATAAATGCCGGTCTGACCCGCAACCTTATAGCCAAGGCGCGCGCTAAGGCCGAAGCCTTCCTGTGCTTCAACTTTGGTGCCGTAGGAATAATCGCCGTCATCATACGACAGCGACATGCTGGCGTTGGAAAGCGTGGCGTTGCCTTCGACACCGAAGAACACGTTGCCAGCCATCAGGTAATCATAGCCGGCATAGATGCTGCCGCTCACGCCGTTGGCGCTGATCCCGTCGGCCGATACGCTGGTGTAGCCCAGGTCCAGTCCTTCCGCCTTCACTTCGTAGGCATCGCGGCTAACGGCGACACCGACGAACGGGCCGTCGAGTGCTTCAGCCTGTGCAACGGACGCGACAGAACAGGCGGCCAGAAGGCCGATTACGATAGTACGCATGTAGGTAAACCCCCATTAACAAATTGTCTTGAGTCAGAGATTTACTCTCTCGATCACGACGAGCGCCAGCTATGACGCGCGACCAACTATGTCAAATGATAATCTAATGAAAAATCCCGTCATTGCATTGGGGATCAATAGACGCTTGCAGCGCATTCCGACTACGAATGGGCAAGCCTTGCTCTGCTTTTGCTCTTGCTTCTGGGGGAAATGCTTGGGTTGGCTGGACGCACGAAGGGTCGCAGTATCGCACGCCCAGCCATACGCTCGTGCAGTATGGGTAGCTATCCAGTCGGGTGATCATGCGAGAACACACCGCGACCATACCCCAGCCCGAAACAGGTTGACGGCCATTGGCGTATCAGGGCCCAGCTTGCAAGAATAGTTGGTCATACGATTTCGGCAATTCCCGTGCCGAGATGGCTTGCAGAGGCGGGTTGGCACCATGAACCATCCTTGGCCCTCGCTTCGGCGGGGGCATTTTTCTATGCTCAGTGCATGCCGGATTACCGCCAGGAAGCCCGTGATGCGTTGGAACGCGCCAAGTCATTGCTCGCCAAGAACGAAGAGCAGAGTTTGCGATACGCGGCGCTCGAACTACGGATTGCCTTTGAAGCACTGACTTATAGCCGAGCAGTGGCCTACAAAGACAATCTCCCCGAGAAGGAATGGCGGAATTGGCAGCCTCGCCGAGTCATGAGCGCGCTACTCGAAATCGACCCGAGCGCGGACAAAGGCGGTTCGCTATCGATAAGTAAGGCACCAGCAGGCGAGCCGGGAAGCGATGAGTTTGTAGACTTGGGGAGCGAGCAAGTTCTTTCGCTTCGTCAGATCAAGGACCACTACGACGCCTTAGGCAGCCGCTTGCATATTCCAACACCAACACAGCGGGAGAGCAGCAAGGCCAACGATCCGGCGAGACTGCGCAAGCGATGCGAGAAGGCAGCAGAAGCAGTGCAGTCGGTGCTCAACTCCAACCTTTGGAACTTGGTGTTTAATGTGACGAGCACCGTACCCTGCACGCGATGCGACGGAACAGTGCGTGCATTAGTCAATCCCGGAACCAAGAAGACAGAGGCTCAGTGCAAGACCTGCGGTGCCCCCTATATCGTTACACCCGATAAGGACGAATGCACGTTCGAGGCGAAGCAGGTGACGGTGAAGTGCCCCGACGAGGCCTGCGGCGGCGAACAGTTTATCTGGGCAGATCAGGCTAACGCTGGTTCAAGGTTCAAGTGCATTCATTGCGATCAGTTTTTCCTCATCGTCACAGTGCTCGCGATGGAGAAAAACCTCCGGCGACCCGAGGAAGATAACTAGCTTCCCATGTACCCCGCACGCGACTTAGCAAACTTCCGCAGCTGCCGCAGTTGATGCATGTGCTTGTTGATCGCCCGTTGAGAACGGCGGTGCAAAATTAGACCACG
>NZ_LRSE01000029.1 GCF_001634625.1 Croceicoccus bisphenolivorans
TTACTCCTTTCATGCGACTTGCACGTCGCACTGCCTGGCGATAGGTCATCCAATAGGGCGAGGCGAAACCGCACATGTCGGCGACCAGCCACAGCCAGAACACGTTGATGCCCTGATAGGGAATGCCGCAGGCGCGCAAGGGACGCACCGAGGGCACGCCGCGCCACGGCTTGACCCAGGGACGCGTGCCTTCCTCGAGGCGCTTGATGATTTCGGCAGTGATACGCTGCGCGGGCGAGACGGACTCGATACGCGAACGGGTGCGCGACTTTTTGTGATTGCGGGGCATGGCTGTTCTCCTGATCCGGCCGCGACGAATTCCGCTTCGTCCGGTCCATCAGGCGCCAGGGCACCCTCCCCTCTCTGCCAACGGAGCCACGAGAAGAGGCGGCCCCTTCCGAGCGGAAGGAGCCGCCTCACCCTGTTGCCAGATGGCCTGTCCTGTCAGGAGGAGGTCAGGCGGCCATCTCGCGGGGACCGTCGTCGTCGCCGGCGACGTCGTCGGAAACAGCATCCGAAGCATTTTGATCAGCGTCGTCGTCGACCACGTGATCGTCGGCATCGCTCACGGGCGCAGCAAAACGCATGACTTCGGGAACCCAGGTGAGCGCCGCCTCGCGCACCGCCGCATCGGTGATGAAATTGCCCGAGAACACGCGTTCGGCACTTTCCGCCAGTTCGCCCTTCTTCGATGCGGCAAAGCGCGCGACAAGATCCAATCCGCCGACTTCGGACAATGCCTCGAGGATCACCGACTTCGACACCCTGTCGAAGTAGTTCGCCGCCGTGGGCCGCCACCAACGGGCGATCTCGATGCCGATATCCGAACCCAGGTGGTCGTGGAGTGCGATCGCCCGGTCGCCCACCATATTGAGGCTCGCCTCGAATGTGCGGGCGACGACAAAGCCGAGCCAGGAGGCGCGTGCTTCCTCGTCAAGGAGGCAGAACGCCTTGAAGCGGGCGACGATGTCGTCGCCGGCTCGCCAGCTTTCGTCGAGACCGCCCCTCAGTTCGGCAAGCGCCGCAGTCGCCGGCGCATCCTTCGCCTCGAAGCCAATGACCGGCCCTGCAGCGATCGGCCCGCGCAAGGTTGTTGCCGAACGTGCGCGCCAGTCGTGCGTATCGGCATCGGCCAGCGTGAAGACGAGGAGATCGAGCGCAAGCGACGGATCGGACGCGATATGGAGCGCGAGGACGTCGCGGCGCTGCATGGCGAGTTCGTCGACAAGCCGCTTCGACAGCGTCGCACGGCGCGGGGCATCGCCCGTGCCGTCCGAGACCACTTCGACCGCATCGTCCTCCGGTGCCAGTACTTCGGCATTCTGGGTGTAGTAATGCGGCTGGAGCACCGGCGTGCCGTCACGGCCGAGGGTCAGGATCATCCCCGCATCGGGCCTGAACTCGGGGTCGAGCACCAGCGGGCGGTTGCGGATTTCATCGGTCTCGCGCTCGATCGCATCGATCGTCGCTTCGGCGGCGGCAATCGCTTCCTCGGCGCTTTCCTCGCACTCGAGGATCGCGGCATGCTCGTCGAACGACTTGTCGAGTTCGTCGAGCCGCGCGAGTTCCGCCTCGCTCAAGGGTGCGGGTTCGGCAGGCAGACGATGCAGCCCCTCGAGCACGTCGTGGCTGACATAGTTGTCGAGCGTCGGGCGCACCCAGGCGATCTCGTGCTCGGCAGCAAGGACTTTCGCCTGTTCTTCCATCTTGGCCCGCGCGAGATCCTCGAGCAGAGCAACGTCGACCCAGCTTTCGCTGTCATCGTCATCGAAGAGCTCGCGCTCGATCCGCCCGCCGGCTTCGACATAGGCATCGCGTCCGACAAACCGCGCGCGCGGATCGCTGCCGCGCACGGTGCCGGTCAGCACCATGCGGCGGATGCTGTCGGGGCTGGGCGCAAAATAGGCCGAGGAGACCTGCTCGAAGACCAGGGCCTGGATCGCCTGGTCCGAAGTCGCGCCATAGGCCTTGGCGAGATCGAGCGTGATTGCACCCGATGCCAGGGCGGCAAGGACCGGTTCAGCGAGATTGGCGAGCCGCAGGCGGCCTTCGACGAAGCGGACCGTCAGGCCGAAACGGCGGGCGACTTCCTCGCTGCTGGCGCCAGCTTCGAGGAGCGAGGCAAAGGCCTGCGCTTCGTCGGCCGGGTTCATCGCGAGGCGGTGGAAGTTTTCGGCAAGGCTGGTTTCGACCGCATCGCTTGCCGTCTCGTCGAGCACCAGGCAGGTCACCGGATGGGTGCGCGGCAGGACCTTGTCATCGGCCAGGGCCACGAGCGCGCGACGGCGACGTTCGCCGGCCTCGACCTCGAACTTGCCCTTCGCGCCGGCACGCACGATGAGGTTCTGCAACAGGCCGCTTGTGGCAATGCTGGCTTTCAGTTCGGCATCGGCGGCAGGATCGGCGTGCTTGCGCACATTGCGCGGCGAAGGGGCAAGCTTGTTGAGCGGGATGGTCTTGATCATGGCATTTACTCCTGATTGAGCGACCTTGCATGCCGACAACCGGCATCCTTGGGCGCAATCAGGGCAAAGCCCCCTCCCCTCTTGCTTCATGGTGAAATGGACCGAACGGTCGGGTCGGACCGGGGTAAATGATTGGCACTGCGAGTTGAAATGCCTGGCAATGGATGCAACAGGGGCCTTCAGTTCAATGTGAGGGGGCTCATGAAAAAATCCTTGTCGTTCGCTCTGGCCGCAATTGGCTTGATGGCTGGTTCGCCGGCCTTGGCCGAGACGTTATCGGTCAACGATGTCTTGCAGCTTTCCCAGATGGGATTGGGCGACGAGGCGATCGTGGCCAAGATCGAAAGTGAAAGCGCCACTTTTGATTTGAGCACCGACGAGATGATCGAGCTCAAGCAGAAAGGCGTTTCGTCCACGGTCATTGCGGCGATGCTCAGCGCAGGCGCGAATTCCGAGCCGGAGTACTCGTTGGACTCGGCCGATCCGATGATCCCGCATCCAGCAGGCGTCTATCTCCTGCAGGGATCGGGCTCAGACGCCCGCATGAAGAGGATGAACGCCACGGTTTCAAACCAGGCGAAGACCGGTGGCATACTTGGGTACGCCCTGACCGGCGGGATTGCCTCCGCCAGCGTCAAGGTCGCGATCCAGGACGAAATCGCCCCGGTGCAGTCGACGACCAAGCCTGTCTTCTACTTCTTTTTCGACAACGCGAGCGATGCGAGCGCGTCAAACGCATGGGCAAACGGCCTGAATACGACAGTTCAGTCGCCGGCAGAGTTTACGTTGGTCGAACTGAAGCAGAAGAAGGGTCGCCGCGAAGCTCGGGTCGGAAGCATGAACATTGCCGGAGCCAAGAGCGGCGTGATGGACAAGGACCGGATTCCTTTCCATTACGACATGGTTCGCCCCGGCGTTTATGAAGTGAAGGCCGATGCCGTGATGGAACCCGGCGAGTATGGCTTCATCTTCTCGCTCGGCAGCGGCGGCACTGCCGGCGCCATGAGCGCACGGATTTTTGACTTCTCGGTGCGCTAGAGACTGCGTTCTTTATCCGAAGGAAGCTCAAGCCGATGCAATGCAAAACGGCCCGACCTCGCAGGAGGTCGGGCCGTTCTCTCATCCGGGGCAGATTATCTGATCAGAAGCCGTAGACGATGGTGCCGACGACCTGGCTGCGACGCGCCTCGATGCCGGTGCTGACGCCCTCGTAGCTGTACTCGCCGTAGTCCGAATAACGGTATTCGGCGCGGAAGCCGAAGTTGCCGAAAGTGTACTCGGCGCCGGCGCCGATGCGGTAGCCGTCGAGTGTATCGGAATCGCTGTAGGTGTCGCCGAACGAGTCGGTGTAGCTCAGCTTGGCGCGGGCATTGGTGTAGCCGCCCTTGGCGTAGAGCAGGATGCTGTCGGTCACGCGGGCACCGACGCGTGCGCCGATGTAGAGGTCGCGGCTGGCGCTGAGCGTTGCGCTGTCGTCGAGCTCGAAGATATCGGTCGCGGTCGACGAAACGCCAGAATCGGCGATTTCGGCTTCGATACCGACTACAGCACCGCCGAGATTGGCATCATAGCCTGCGACCACGCCGTACAGCACATCGCTTTCGTCGCCCGAGAGGCCATCGTATTCGAGCTCGACGCTGTCGTAACCAGCCAGAGCGCCGATGTAGAAACCGGAAGCATCCGCTTCCTGAGCGAGCGCAGGCGTAGCAATAGCCGACACGATGATCGAGCCGGACAGAATAATAGTCCTCATGTATTTCCCTCTTTCATTTCCCCCGGAAGAGAGTGTTCGCTCCAATAAAGGAAGAAATCGAGAGATCAACCGGATTTTTATATTTTATTCTGTGACTTGTTTACACCTTGTTAGGCCATTCACCGTCCTGCAGGTCGAGGCATGGGGATCACTGATCGTTGTCCGAAGCACGCGGAGCAGTTTGCCCGGGACCGGTCAGAGCTTTCATGTCCTCGCGGTGGGCGAGGCCCGCGTAGCGACGCACCAGTTCATGCTCGGCGGCAACCAGCTCGTCTTCGGTGAGATCGGTGAAGAAGGCATATTCGGGCCGCTCGTCGAATTCCTCGCCGAACGGCACCGTCTCGAGCCAGTTGCAGAAGGCCGTCACGCGGTGACTGCGGATCGGGTTGTCCTGCCGCATTCAGTTCAGCCAGTGCACCACGTTCGCGATCATCCAGACCAGCGATAGGATCCATGCGGTTAGCAAAAGGCTAAACTCGATGCGAAGCGCGAGGCTCGTCTTCGGCTGGGGCTTTTCTGGCATCTCGTTCACCTCGGCAGCACGATCCAGCCCTCGCCGATCGCGACCATGGCTGCGGTCAGGGCCAACAACAGGAAAAGCGCTCCTGCAACCTGGCGTCTTGGCCCCATGGGCTCGGTATTTTCCTGTCTTCATCATGCGTTAGTGGGCTAGGGCTAGCATCATCTGGGGATTTGTCATCGCGTCTTTGGGGGAAATAGACATGAAACTTCTCGGGCCGCTTGCCCTACTCTTCGCGGCCCCGCTTGCCATGCTCGGCAACGCGGGTCCGGTTCTGGCGCATGGCGGCGGCCTTGCAGCGGACGGCTGTCACTATGATCGCAAGGCCGGAACGCGGCACTGCCATCGCGGGTCCAGCGCCGCGCCCGCCAGTCCGCCTCAACGCAGCAGCGGATCGAGCACCTATTTCCCGAACTGCGCCGCCGCTCGCACGGCAGGCGCAGCACCGGTCAGGCGGGGTGATCCCGGTTACGGGCGGCACCTCGACCGCGATAATGATGGGATTGGCTGCGAGTAACAGCCAAGCGCGCCGACATGCGAACTAGCGAACGGCAAGCCGCTCGAGGATCTGGGCTGCTCCGTCGGTCGGCACGAAGAGCCGTGTCTTGTAGCGAATGATCTCGGTGAAGCAGCCTTGCGCCTTGTACCAGTCGAGCCGCGCGGCCGACCACCCGGTAAGCTCGAGCCGCTGCGAACCGTTGACGAGGTTGCGCTTCAACATGAGGTCATCGGGTCCGGCGATTTCCTGTGGGCGTCCGGATTGCAGGACAGCCGTGACCACCTCGCCAACCGGCAGAACCTGCCCACCCTCGATACCGAGTACCCGGCACAGGTCGGCGACGAAAGCGACTGGCACCTCGCGGCCGATCAGCGAGCGGCCATCGCTCGCCGCAATCCGACTGACCCGCACATGCTCGGCGGGAAGCTTGTCCCAGACCGGCAGCAGCAGGCCGGTAGCAAGGTAAAGCCGTTCGCGCTTCAAGCTGGCGCCAGCTTCGGTCACCTCCTCGTTCCAGGCTGTCCGGAATGCGGCATCGCCCATGTCATCCCAACTGCTTTCTGCCAGCGCATCGTCCGACAGGTAGGTGCGTTTCAAGGGTCGGATCAGTTCGTGGCGGCAAATGCGCTTGCCTTCGTCGGTGAGCAGGCTGCGGGCAGGAACCAGCAGCGCAACCCTGCCCGAACGCGCGTTGCGCAGGCAGCGATGGTGCCTGTCGCCAATCCCGTGAAGCGCATCGAGCCGTTCGAGCGACAGCGGACGCAGCGCCCGGGCGATCTCGATTTCGAGAAGATGTGTGGTCGCCCCGGACACGCGATCGGTGCGCAGCAGCGTGTCGGACAGGACCTCGAAGCTTTCGACCGGGATCGTTTCGACGCCAAGGTCGAGCGTACCCGCCTGCCGCGCGGCATCGACGCGCGCTTCGACCAAGGCGAGATACTCGTCGAAAATCGCGTTCTGCAAGCCGATCGGCAGGGCGAGGATCCGGTTGAGCCAGCGCTGGATCGGCGGCAGGTCGTCGACCATGCCGCTGTCAGGCGCCGCGATCCGCAGGCCCGTCAGTTCTTCGAAGCGGTCGAGGCTGACCGCATCGAGCTTGCCTGCAACCAACAAGCCGAACCAGCGGACCAGCGCTTCGCGCGCATAGGTGCTTTCGAGATTGTCGGCGGGATCGAACAGGTTCTGCCCGCCGGTCTGTCGTTGGCCGCGGGTCAGCGCGCCCAGACTGTCGAGCCTCCTTGCGATCGTCGAGATGAAGCGGCGCTCGCCGCGCACATCAGTGGTGACCGGACGGAACAGCGGCGCCGATGCCTGGTTGGTGCGATTGGTCCGTCCGAGACCCTGGATCGCAGTATCGGCGCGCCAACCCGGCTCGAGCAGGAAATGCACCCGCCGTTCCCTGTTCGGGCAATCGAGATCGGCATGGTAGGACCGCCCCGTTCCGCCCGCATCGGAGAAAACGAGGATGCGCTTCATGCCATCCATGAATGCGCGGGTCTCGGCCACGTTGGACCGCGCCGAGCGCGATTGGAGAACCTGGCTCCCGTCCGGCCCGATGACGAGTCGGCGGCTGCGCCCGGTCACTTCGGCGACCTTGTCGGTGCCGAAACGCTCGAGGATCGCGTCAAGAGCAGTGGCGATCGGCGGCAAGGCGCAGAGCTGCTCGATCATCCGGTCGCGCGCCGCAAGGGCACTGCGGCAGAGTACCGGACGGCCTTCCGCGTCGCTCATCGGCTCGGAACGCGGGTTGCCGTTCTCGTCGGTGAAGACGGCCATCAGACGAACCGGAAAGCTCTTTTCGAGGTAATCGATCACGAAGGATGCCGGGCTCAGATCGATATCGGGCGAGGCGCGTTCGGCATCGGACAGTTCGGCAAGCCGGCGATCGAGCATAGCTTCGGATGTCGAGACCAGCTGGACAACGACTGAATTTCCAGCCTCCAGCGCCTGCTCGACGGCCGGCAACAGGCTCGGCAATTTCATCGAGAGAAGCAGCTGGGCAAAGAAGCGCTGCTTGGTCCCTTCGAAGACCGAGAGCGCAGCCGCCTTGGCACCACCATTGAGCGTGTCGCCACTGTCGGCGTCGACGATCCGTGTAGCCTCGAGCGCATCCTTCAGGTTCGCATGGATGATCGCCCAGGCTTCAGCATAGGCATCGTAAACCGCGCTCTGGTCCGCCGTCAGGCAATGTTCGAGCACGTCATATTCGACGCCGGCGAACGAGAGTGCGCGGGCGGTGTAAAGACCGAGCGCCTTCAGGTCACGGGCGACCAGCTCCATCGCCGCGATCCCCCCCTGGCGAATTTCGGCGACGAAGCTCGTGCGGTCGGGAAACGCGGTTTCGGGACCCCAGAGACCGAGCCGTGTAGCGTAGGCAAGATTGTTGACGTCCGACGCGCCGGTTGCCGAAGCATAGACGACGCGGGCACGAGGCAGGCAGTTCTGCAGGCGAATGCCGGCAATGCCCTGCTCGGAACCCTTGACCTTGCCGCGAGCACCCTCGCCGCCCGCTGCGCCCGCCATGGCATGGGCTTCATCGAATACGATGATCCCGTCGAAGTCTTCGCTGGCCCATGTGAGGATCTGTTCGAGCCGCGTTGCATCGCCGCGACCCGAACGCAGCGTCGGATAGGTCACGAACAGGATGCCTTCGGGCATCGTGATGGATGTGCCGAGCTTCCATGTGGCGAGCGGCTGGATATCGAGCGGCAGCCCGCCGAGCGCGCTCCAGTCGCGACGCGCGTCTTCCAGCAAAGCCTCGTTCTTCGAGATCCAGATATGACGGCGTTCGCCGCGCACCCAGCGATCGAGAATCACGCTGGCGACCTGTCTGCCCTTCCCGGCACCGGTCCCGTCGCCAAGGAAATAGCCCATGCGATAGGCCTTCCCGTCGGTGCTGGGTTTGAGAACGCAACCCTCGTCTTCAGATTCGAACGTTCCGGCAATATCGCGCGCGTGGGCATTTGCGGCGTAGATCAGCGTTTCGGCCTGGGCGGCTGAAAGCAGACCCTTGGCAATTAGGCCGGCAGGCAGTTGCGGGACGGCTTCGGGAATCGGCGCGGCGATCGAGCCCATCGCGACCGATTCCACCAGTGCGGTCGGATGCATGGCCGCATCCGCGATAACCACCCGGCTTGGGCGATAGGGAAGGTAGTGTCCGACCTGCTCGTCGATCGCCGCGGGATCGGCAAGCGCCTCGTAGCAGACCGGCTCGGCTTCCGATGTCGGCGCGACGCGAACGGGAGGAGCGAGCGGCGTTCGTCGCGCCTGCGGAACCAACCGGAGCGCACCGATTGACCGGGCCGGGATGAGAGGCAGTGTCGCACCCAGACTTTCGCGAACGGGGAGCGCATCGATCAGCCCCGCAATCTCGGCAAGATCGCTGGTGCGGGCCGTCGCGATGGCGACATCACGGTCATCCTTGTCGATCACCAGCAGGCGCGTTGCGATCCCTGTGCCGGACTGACGGAATGCGCCGTCGATCGTGACGTTGAGCAGCGGGGTGAGCGGACCGCGGAGCTTCGCCACGAAACGGTGCAGATCGAACCACTCGGGCATGATCGCAACCAGGCGCCCACCGGACTGGATGCGTGTGAAAGCCGAACGCAGATGGCGCGCACCGGTCCGGCCATCATGGCCGCGCTCGGCGCTCCACGAAAAGGGCGGGTTCATAAGCACCACGCTTGGCGAGCAATCGGGCACCAACAGTTCGTCGATCAGTTCGCCATCGTGCCCGGTCACCATCGCTTGCGGAAACAACGCGGTAAGACAGGCCCGGCGCGATCCGGAAATTTCGTTGAGATCGAGCGGTGCGCCAGATTTGGCCGGCCAGAGCGCCAGCATGCCGGTGCCGGCCGAAGGTTCGAGCACGCGATCATATTTGGTCAGAGGACAAGCGCGCGCGGCCAGCCAGGCAAGCCGTGGCGGCGTGGCGAACTGCTGGAGTTCGACTTGCTCCTCGCTGCGGTTGGCTTGGGTTGGAATGCGCGTTTCGAGTCCGGCAAAGACCTGTTCGGCGGAGTCAGGCGGCGTGGTGACCGTCAGTTCGGATTGGCCCATCAGCCAGAGGACCTGCGCCAGTTCGAGCGCGGCATGCGCTTCGGTCACCGACCAGCATCCGTCGGCATCGCTTCCTCCGAAGTGTTCGCTCAGCGCATCGCTGATGATGCGGCGGGTCAGAACAACGCCAGATGCGAGAAACGGGGCAAGCTGGCGCGCCGCCGAAAGGACCAGTGGTTCAGATGGCTCGGAAAATTCGAACTGCAGGGCTGATTGGGGCATGAGTTCCTCCTGAGAAAAAGACCCTCACCTCGTCGGGGCCTCAATCAGGCAGGAGCTTCCTCCCCTCTGGTCTGTCGGGACCGGGTCTTGCCATCCCTGGCAGACAGGACATCGGCCCAGTCGTAGCCAGCCTTGCGCGGGCGCCGGATCACAATCCGGCGGCCGGGAGCCGCATAGGCACCGCAAGCACGTTCCTGCGCGAGGTCGCCGCCGTCATCGGCATCGAGAAACAGGAACAGTTCGCGCACGCTTTCGGGGATCGTGACAAGGCCGAAGCGTTCGTTGCCGAGTGTCGCCCAGCACGGAATGCCGGAGAGCCGGGTTGCGGCGAGTGCGGTCTCTATGCCCTCGGCAAGACCGAGCTTTCCGCCCCGCGCCATGGCAAGGCGGACCGCGCCTGTCTGCAGGCTGCCCAGGGCGCGTTTGGGCCGGTCGAACATCGCGAGACGAGGGCCCTGCGGATCGAGAAAGGTTCGATGGACTGCGATGACGCCTTCATCGTTGCGCACCGCCGCCAGCATGGCAGGCAGGAACCGGGCCTCGCCCTTCGGACCGAGCGGGGTGCGTTCGTGAAAGCGCAGGTCAGGCGATGCGATTTCGATCGCGCGGGATCGCAGGTAGGCTTCGGCAGGGGTAGCCGAGAGAGCATTGGCCTCGCGCCACAGGCGGCAGGCGTTCCGGTCCGGGCCAGAATGCCGGATATCGTTCTCGTTGACGGTCTGGTCAGCATCGAACAGATCCCGCGACCGGACGCCGGTATGGTTGAGCGCGGCAAGGACCGCATCGTTGCTGCAGCCGGCAAAGCAGTGGAACAGGATTGCCTGGCGGCCCAGCGTCACGCTCAGCGACGGTGTGCGATCGTCATGGGCAGGACAGCGGCACATGCCCTTCCTGCCGTGCCAGGTGCCATCGAGTTGTTCGACGATATGCCGGGCACGGCGTTCGAGCGATGAAATCGGGGACTTTCGGGACATGGGCGCGCCTTTTTCAATTAAGCGATGCCCGTCCCGGTGCAGCCTCCACTCTGCACGCTCGCATGGTCTTTCCATTAATGGATGTTCTATATATGTTCTATATCGAGTCGTCCAGTCGGGAACAGGAAAGATGCGCCAACCAATCCATTTCTTCGCAATGGCCTTCGGGCTGGCGGTGGTTTTGGGCGCACCCGCAATTGCCAATGACGGTAACGACGAGGAAGCCGGCTATCGGGTTGCCGATCGCGATGGGGAATTTCGGCTTTTCGAGCATGGGATCTGGGCCCGACAGGGTCAGGACGGCACCAAAAGGAGTGCCGATCCCCTACCACCCATGCAGCAAATGGCGACAGTCACCGCCCGGCCCTCAGGAAGCAGCAAGGCAACGAATTATCGTCGTGCACTCTACCTGCCGCATGTGATGGCAATGGAAGCTCGGTTCGGTCTTCCCGGTGGCCTGCTCGACGCACTCGTATGGACGGAGTCTCGCTACAATCCGCTCGCGGTCAGCAAGGCCGGCGCGGGTGGGTTAGGTCAATTGATGGTGGGGACGGCACGTGAGTTAGGTGTCGCCAATCGCTTCGATCCGCGCGCCAACCTTGAGGGCTCCGCGCGCTATTTGCGGCAGATGCTCGACGAGTTCGGCGTGGTCCATCTCGCCCTCGCTGCATATAATGCCGGTCCCGGTGCGGTGCGCCGCGCCGGCGGGATTCCGAAGAATGGTGAAACACCGCGATATGTACGGGACGTTCTACGCCATTGGCGGCTTTGAAGTTAGAGATTGGTTCGATCCGACTCGAATTCGGTACCGAAGCACCGATCTAAATCGCCAAGGCAGCTAGCGCGTCTTCTGCGTCGTTGCGTACCAAGTGGCCGTAATGCCGTTCAATCATAGCAACGCTTGTTCCCGAGAGCTGCGCGACCGTTAATGCGGGCAAACGTTCGCGAATTAAGTCTGTGATTACACTATGACGCAATGTGTACGCGGTCGCCGACAGTGGCAATTTTGCGGCACTGACCGCTGCCTTAATTGGATTTTTCCATGCATCCTTCGTCCATTTCCGGCCGTCCTGCCGTCTAAAAATCGAAGCTGCCGGCAGTTTGTCTTTGCATTGCTCGGTCAGGAAATTCGCGATGATCTCTGGAACCGCAATCTGACGAGGACGGCCATGTTTGTCCTGCCCGACGGTGAGCGTGCGAGTTCGCTTGTCAAAATCTTTCACACAAAGACCTGCCAACGCCCCAGGTCGAAGAGGCAAAACGCAGAGAGCCCGGATGAATGGAGCTATTTCGGCATCTGCAGCGTTTAGCAAACGCTCCCGCTCACCACGATCTAGATATAGGTCGCGCCTCTTGTCGGCTCCCTTGACAGGTTTCAAAGCTTCTTGCCAGGCAGCCTCGGTGTTCGGTGGCCCCGGCTGCAAAACGCGACCCAGCGCAGCCCTGAGTGGCACCATGTCCCTGTTGACCGTAGAAACTGAACGAACTTTGGTGCGCCTTTCTCCATCCTTGTTTCGAGTGAGCAACGCAGGCGCTTCCTCCAACCGCTTGCGCCACTCACGAAGATGTCGCCGACGAATTTTATCCAACTTCACTTTTGCAATTGGGTCTGAGAAAACGTGGCGCCGGAATACACCTTCTGCAATCAGTCCAGGTCGAACTTTCAGGTACTCTTTGCAGGCATCAGCGACCGTCTCCAGCGATTGCGACTGAACTCCACCGGCCTCGACTAGTTCAGCCCATTTTTCCGCATCGAGCTTTGCATGGTTGAAAACCTCATTCCCGGTTTGCGAACCGTAATCACCCAAACTCTTGCGGGCGTATTTTCCAGCATCAACATCGTAGGCTCGGGCAAACCAAGACCCTTTTCCTCCACGCTTTGAGGGCCGGTAGCCGACATAGCAGCCCGCCCGGAGCCGTTGCCAATGCGGTTCATCTCCCGCCTTGGACTTTAATCGCTGCCGTTCGCCGATCTTGCTGAGGTCCACCATTCCAGTTCGCCATCCATGAAAATCCATGAAACAAGCATGAAATACATGGGTGGACGCATATATGCAAGAATGGTTTATTTTCAGTGCTATAATGTGTCCACAGATGGCCGCTAATGTCCGTATTCCCACCCTTCACACGGGTGGGGTCGCAAGTTCAATCCTTGCCGCGCCCACCATTCCTCGATGACCTCTCGGGCGCGACGAACCAGAAGCCGGGGCAGCGTTCGGGAAGAAGGCGGCCACCCGCTGAAAATGCCGGGTAAAACTCGCCATTGCGCATAACTTATGCAGTGGTAATATCACGGTAATAAAAATGGACTCTTTGTCTGTTGCGTTCGGCTGGGGGGCATCCGTGGCATCACAGGTTCATCATGACGGATTCGGCACCTGCCATTCCCGGCGCTGTCTCCCTCAATCAATGCTGCCTGCCTCCAAGGGACGACCATTCTTGCGCTCGGAACGGCGCGTTCGCATGACATCTCCGCCGCTTGAGGCGAGCCCCGGGCCATAGGCCTGCCAAGGCTCCCGCACGGCGGAAAATCCGTATCAGGGTCGCAACTGATGACTGGAGGAAATAATGAGGAAAGTCGTTATTGGCCTGGCACTCGCCTCGACGGCGATGGCCACACCGGCCCTAGCACGCGACGACAGTTGGTACATCGAACTCGATGCCGGCGTCATGATACCCGAAGACACTGATTTCGCTATCATCGACGATGGCGAACCGACCGGTGACGGCGGTACTGTCGATTGGGACTACGGCACCGATTTCGGCGGCATCGTCGGATATGATTTCGGGATGCTCCGTCTGGAAGCGGAAGCAGCTTACAAGATGGCCAACGACGACGGCGCCGATCTGACGGAGGATGGCGAATCGGGAACACTCGACGACAGCGATATCGACATCAAGTTCCGCACGCTGAGCTTCATGCTGAACGGCCTGCTCGATTTCGGTCCGGACGATGGCCTTCAGGGTTTCGTTGGTGGCGGTGTCGGTGTTGCGCGCACGAAGCTGAAAATCGCCGATCTGGATTTCAGCGATTCCGACACGGGTTTCGCATGGCAGGCCCTTGCCGGCGTTCGTGCCCCGCTTAGCGATAACGTCGACATCGGCCTGAAGTATCGTTATTTCCGTCACGACGATATCAAGTATGAAGGCGGCGAAGTCGAAACCGACCTCGCAACCCACTCGCTGATGCTGACGCTGGGGTACAATTTCGGCGCGCCGACACCGCCGCCCCCGCCGCCGCCCCC
>NZ_LRSE01000003.1 GCF_001634625.1 Croceicoccus bisphenolivorans
CGCAAGGTGGGACCGCGACAGCGCTTACGGAAATCCTCATGAAGCATGGCCTCTTGATAGAGCGAACTGACGTCCCGGCCTCGGGCCGGCCTGCACCTTTTTACCACATCAAAAACCGTGCAGCGTTGATGGATCTGGACAATGCAGATGAGGCTACCGGGAAATTTTTCTCTGACGTCTTTGAAGCCAGTTTGAAACTTGAGCATGACGGTAGCTAACCGGAAAAGTCGTACGTCGTCTTCTCTGGAATGAGCCGGACCTCTCTTGCTGACCGGTAGCAATATTTTTGGACAGGGTTAGATCCCCAACCTTGCCGCAGATTTAGCGGCGGGATGACGGAACTCGAATAGCTCGAACAGAGATCAAGGGATCGATTCGGACCTAAAACTCAGGCCTAATGCGAACCGCCGCCTAACCATGTGGCCACAATCCTCAAGAAGTATGAGGATCTGGACTGTCAACCGGTCGCGCCGAGATGTCTTCGATGTACGAACCTTGGTGCAATTGCGCCATAACACCGGGAAAGTGGCAGGAGTGGCAGGATTCGAACCCGCGGCCCTCGGTTTTGGAGACCGATGCTCTACCAACTGAGCTACACTCCTGCAGGTGGAGCGCCCTCTAACCGCCTTCGCGGGCGGTGACAAGCATCTCTTGACGATGAATGCAGCTCGCTGGTGACAAACCAGCGATTGCGCGGCATCCTTGCGCGCGATGACAAAGGCAACGCCGCCCGCCGACGCACAGTCGGTCATCGATCCGCAATTGCTGCTGCTCGCCTATCGCAGCGGCATCTTCCCCATGGCCGAAACGCGCGACGATCCGGAAATCATGTGGATCGAGCCGCGCGAACGCGCGATCTTTCCGCTGGACGGGCTGACACTATCCCGGTCGCTGGTCAAAACCCTGCGCCGCGACAGGTTCACCGTCACCTGCAATCAGGCATTTGAACAGGTTATCGCCGGCTGCGCCGCTCCGCGTGACGGGGAGGATGGCGACGTTTCGGAAAGCTGGATCAGCCACCGGATCACCGCAAGCTACGTCCTGCTGCACAAGCTGGGACACGCCCATTCGGTCGAATGCTGGCGCGACGGGCAACTGGTCGGCGGGTTGTACGGCGTGGGATTCGACCGCGTGTTCTGCGGCGAATCGATGTTCAGTCGCGAATCGGATGCTTCCAAAGTGGCGCTATGCTGGCTGGTGGCGGCCATGCGCGCGGCGGGCATGGAATTGCTCGATTGCCAGTTCATGACCAGCCACCTCGCCTCCCTTGGCGCCGTGGCCATGCCGCAGGCCCGTTATCTCGAAATGGTGGCAAGGGCGTGCAGGCCGGTGGAAGAAGCGCCCTACCGCTCCCTTCCGCAAGGGTTTCAGTCCTTGGCCGGTGCGTCCTCTTCGCCCGGGAAAGTCATTGCGCAATCCTTGATCCAGACATCGTAGATCGGATGCTCTACCACGTTGAGTGACGGGCTGTTGAGGAACAGCCAGCCGGAGAAAATGCGGGTCCAGTCCGGATTTTCATCCTTGGCATCGCCGGTCGTGAACACCTGCACGAAAGCGCCTTCTTCCGGCTCCGGATCCCACGGCGGGCGGCGTTCGCAAGTCGCCAGCCTGATCAGCACATCACCGACGCGCTGTTCCTCGCCCGGCTTTAGCTCGATATCCTGCGTCAGGTTGTTGCGCTTGTTCAGCAGGCCCAGCGTGGCGACACGTTCCGCCATAGGAGTACCTTCGGGCAGCCCGTCCTCGCCAATCACCGGTTCGGCATCGGCGGCCAGTTTCTCGGTCTCTGCCGGTGCTGCAACCGCCTGCTCGGACTTCACGCCCTCGTCAGTCTCCGCCGGTTCCGGCTCACTGCCGCAAGCGGCCAGCAGCAGCAACGCCGCCAGCCCCAGCCCGCGCCCGAAACTGCGCCTGAACTGGCCCGGGGCGCGGCCGGTCACTGGTCCGGCGACCAGGCTTCGTAATCGCCGGTGGCACGGGCGCGCGCGCCGCCCTTTTCAAGGGCGCCGGCGGGGCGATAGGCACCCATCGTGCCGGTAGCGTTCGGCGTGTAGTCCACTTCCCAGATGCGCGGCGGGGGCAGGTTCGATTCGGGAACGTCGTCGAACGAACCATGTAGCCAGCCATGCCATTCGGCAGGCACGCGGCTTGCATCGTTCGCTCCGTTGTAGATCACCCAGCGGCGTTCGTTGCCCTGGGTGTTCGGCTTCTTCGCGCGGTAGTACTTGTTGCCCTGCGCATCGGTGCCGACATGCGTACCGTTACGGCCGGTGTCGAGCAGCGTGCTGAAAGTGGCGCCGTTCCACCAGGTGAAGATCTTGCCCAGTATGCTCATTTTACCCGCATGCTCATCGTGTCACCACAGTCCATCGTGGCTGGGTTCATCGTGCATGGGCGATTAGCCCCAAGCGCGCCCGTCCGCAACCACGCGATTGCCCTATCGCCCCGCAGGCCGTTCGAAGCGAACCTTGTCACCCGGACCGATACCCAGTTCCGCCGCGCGTCCGCCCGGGATTTCCAGCACGAACATCGCCGGCCCGTCCGAAGGGCGCGGCGTATTGTCATAGGGAACCGCGTCAGCGGCGATGCTGTCGATGATACCGTCATCACGCACGTAGATGATGTCGAGCGGGATGACGGTATTGTGCATCCAGAACCTGCGCGGCACCGACACGCGATCGGTCGTGCTGAAATCGAAGAACATCCCCTCGTCCGCGCCAAGTTCGGTGCGGAACATCAACCCCTGAGCCCGCTCGGCCGGGGTGCTGACGTATTCGGCCGTGAAAGCGTGGACCTTGCCCCCGCTTTCCACCGAAACCGGCACCAGCGCATAGCCGGACACCGGATGCGTTGCCGCAACCGCATCACTGGCCGCTGCGGCTGGCACCTGAGGCGACTGGGCGCAGGCCGCGACCGACGGTACGGCCAGCAGACACGCCAAAACACTAATTCGCATCACGATCCTTCTTCACCGGCCACATCGGCCCATTCGCGCGCCATGTCGGCATCCGCCGCTTCGACCAACCGCCGCGCCGTATCGAGCGGGTGGCCAGCGCGCAACATGGCCGCCAGTTGTTTTTCGCGCACCGCGCGGTCGGCAGGCGGTGCCCCGTCCGCGCCGAACGGCCCGAACCGGCGTTTTTCGGCCAGCCGCAAGGCGGCCCTGCGTGCTTCGACTTCGCTGACCACGTCGCGATCCTCTGCCGAAACGCCCGCCGCATCGAGCGCCTGGCCCACCCGCCGCGCGCCATATCCGCGCCTCAGCAGGCTTCCCGAACGCGCGCGGGCATATTCGCTGTCATCGACATAGCGGTTGGCGACAAAGCGTTCGACCAGCGCGGCGACATCCGGCGCGGGCGCGCCATCGTCCTGCCCTTCCCAGCCCCGTTCACGCAGTTTGCGCCGGCAATACCGCTCCAATCCTTGCGCCGTGGTCGCGAAACGCGCGACATAGGCAAGCGCCATTTCGTCAAGCGAAGCGGCGTTCAGGGGCATTCTTACCCTTGCAGAGCGCCTTTTCCGTGGATATTCGCCCTCATCCGAAGTCATCGCGCCATATTCGTGCCACAGTCTCGTAACATTGGGAACGACCTTGGGATCAGAGGCCACGCATCAAACCTGACGAGTTTGCGAAGGGCCCGAAGGAAAGTCCGGTTTCATGGCGGATTAATCCTGAAGGCGACTAAAGCGAACCGTTTTTTGCAACTTGACGGGAAAGCAACAGCTTTATGACGCAAACCGCCCCCACGGCTGGCGCCCCCCTTGAACCCACCCCCAACGCGGATGCACTGCCGCGCCGTTTTGCCGACTTCGCGACGTTCGCCGACGCGGTCGACTATGCGGCACAAGGGTCTCGCGGGCTGAATTTCCACGATCCGCGCGGCAAGCTGACGCGGGTCTATCCTTATGCGGAACTGCGCGAAGACGCTCTCGCCATGGCGCGGCGGCTTGTGGCGAGCGGCATCCGGCCGGGCGACCGGATCGCACTGGTAGCCGAAACCGGCACCGAATTCGCGGCCCTGTTCTGCGGCGCGGTCTATGCCGGCGCATGGCCGGTGCCGCTGCCTTTGCCGACCAGTTTCGGCGGCAAGGAAAGCTATATCGACCAGCTGGCCGTTCAGCTGCAGTCGAGCGATCCGACCATGCTGCTCTATCCGGCAGAGATCGCAGCGATGGCCTCCGCCGCGGCAGAGCGGCAGGGCTGCGACGGCATCGACTGGAGCAGCTTTGGAGAGCGGGAGGCACCCGAAGTCGCCCTGCCCGAACTGAAGTCCGACGACATCTGCTATCTGCAGTATTCCTCCGGCTCGACCCGCTTTCCGCACGGCGTTGCCGTGACCCACGGGGCGCTGATGTCGAACCTTGCCGCGCATTCGCACGGCATGGTGCTTACCGACAACGATCGCTGCATCTCTTGGCTGCCGTGGTACCACGACATGGGCCTTGTCGGCTGCTTCCTCTCGCTGATCGCGAACCAGGTTTCGGGCGACTACCTGAAGACTGAGGATTTCGCCCGCCGCCCGCTGGCCTGGCTGGACCTGATCAGCCGGAACGAGGGCAATTCGATCTCCTACTCGCCCACGTTCGGCTACGACATCTGCGCCCGCCGCATTTCCAGCCAGTCTAACGTTTCGGAACGCTTCGACCTGTCGCGGTGGCGGCTGGCCGGCAACGGGGCCGACATGATCCGCCCCGACGTCATGCAGAACTTCGTCGACGCATTCGCCGAAGCAGGGTTCAAGGCCAATGCCTTCACGCCCAGCTACGGCCTTGCCGAAGCGACGCTGGCGGTAACGATCATGCCGCCGGGCGAAGGCATCAAGGTCGAACTGGTGGAGGAAGAGCGCCTGTCCGGCACGCCGCGCGACCTGTCGCGCCCTGCCCGCTATCGCGCCATCGTCAACTGCGGCAAGGCCGTGCGCGGCATGGAAGTGGCCATCCGGGGCGAGGAAGGGCGTGAAATGCCCGATCACCACATCGGCAAGGTGTGGTGCCGCGGCCCCAGCGTCATGCATTCCTATTTCCGCGATCCCGAAGCGACCGAGGCGTGCCTTGTGGACGGTTGGCTGGATACCGGCGACATGGGTTACACCGTGGACGGCTACTTGTTCATCGTCGGCCGCGCCAAGGACATGATCATCATCAACGGCAAGAACCACTGGCCGCAGGACATCGAATGGGCCGTGGAACAACTGCCGGGCTTCCACCAAGGCGATATCGCGGCTTTCGCGGTGCAGGCCGAAAACGGCGAGGAAGTGCCCGCCGTGCTGGTCCATTGCCGCGTTTCCGATCCCATCGAGCGGGTGAAACTGCACGACCAGATCCGCGACAAGGTGCGTTCGATCACCGGCATGAACTGCGTGGTCGAACTGGTGCCGCCGCGCACGCTGCCGCGCACCTCTTCGGGCAAGCTGAGCCGCGCCAAGGCCAAGAAGCTCTATTTGTCGGGCGAAATAGAGCCTTATCAGCTCGCAGCTTGAGACTACGGACACAAAAGGTTGGAGAGGAGAGGGCGGCCCCGCGAAGGGCCGCCCCGATTTTTTCAGACCGGCAAAACCGGCTGAATTATTGCTTTCATGCAGCGAATAGCGGCCAGGCCACCATCGCAAGGCCAATGATACTGACCAGGAAAACAAGCGTCCGCACCATCGGAACACCCGCCCAGTAAAGCGGCAGATAGACGATTCGCGCACCTAGCCAGAGCCAGCCGCCCAGCGCCGTCATCTCGCTCGTCCGTCCCGCGACGACAACGCCGAACAGCACGATGATCGCGACCGGCAGCGTTTCAAGGTAGTTCGCCTTTGCCCGCCCCAGCCGTCCGGCAACGGGATTGAGCGGCGGCAAGTCCTCGTCACGCGCGCCCATGTTCCATTTCGTGCCGTACTGCTTCGTCTTGAAATGCACTTCGGCAAAGACATGCACCAGCAGCAGGATCGCCGCATAGAGCAGGATGCGTATTTCGACAGCCATCATTCCCCTCCCGTTTCGGTGTCGGGCGTTGCCCATGCGGCCCGAACGCTGCCGGTGTTGCGCCGAAGGGTCTCGACCGTCAATGGCACGCCTTTCTGTTCCAGCGCCTCGCGAACGATCGCCACGTCCCCGGCCCCACCCGACAGCCTGACCGGCGCGGTGATCCGCGATGCGGACCATGCAATCAGGTCGGCGGCCTTCTGACCGCGTTCGTCCAGTTCGCCTTCGGCAATGGTGACTTCGGGAAGCGCGCTGGCGGGCGGCAGCAGGCTGACCTTCCATTTCGGCACGCTGCGCGCGATGCGTGTTTCCAGTTCGGCATATGTCGCAAGGTCCGCCCCGGCGAGAGCCTTGGCCGACACTTGCGCCTTGCGTGCTTCGCGATCGACGAGGACATCGCTGTCGGTAACACCCGCAATCAGGGCCAGCCGGCCGACAAGATCACGCACCTCGCGGTCGCTGGCCTCCTGCTCTTGCGCACGTGCGGCGGCAAGTTGCGCCTGTTCGGCGGCGGACGCACTCGTCCCCACCTCGAACTGGTCCAGCGTCAGTTGCACAGGCCCGTCGATAAGGCGCGACAACCGACGCGTTACCTGATCCTCCGCCCCGTTCATGATCTGGGGCGTCAGCACCGTGGCCATCACGGCCACCGGTTCGCTGTCGAAGTCGATATCGATCTGCGAGATACGCGCCTTGCCGGGAAAACTGTCCGAAATGGCCGCATTGGCCTGCCGGGTGAAGGTTGCTTCCTGCCGGATCTGGTTCAGCGACAGGCCCAGCGGGATCGCAAGCGCGACGAAGGCCAGAATGACGACCGCATCCTGCAATCGTGTCTGGTTTTCGCTGAGGCTGGTGCGAAAGCCGTAGAGGCGCGCCATCACCATGGCCGTCATCGCGATGGTGATGAGGTTGGTGACATAGAGCAGCAGGGCGCCGGAAAAGACCGTCCAGTTGAGGGTCGCAAGACCGAAGCCGACAACGGCCAGCGGCGGCATCAACGCGGTTGCGATGGCCACGCCGACAACCGTGCCCTCCCGCCCGCGGATCATCGCATATGCGCCGGCAAGCGCGGAAAACAGCGCGATGAACAAGTCGAACAGGTTGGGCCGCGTGCGCGCCGCGATTTCGGGCGTCACCGTCTGCAGCGGGGAAAGCGCGACGATCAGCGCCGTGAAGGCAATGGCCAGCAGCGTACCCACGCCCAGAGCGCGCAGCGATTTGCGCAGCCACACGAAATCGCCCGTCGCCAGCGCGAAGCCAAGCCCGATGATCGGCCCCATCAGCGGGGAAAGCAGCATCGCGCCGATCACCACCGCAGGCGAGGACAGCAAGAGGCCCAGCACGGCGATGCCCGCCGCCATCGCCAGCATGAACATGTAGCGCGCGGAAATCACCGCTTCCTCGCGCCGGTTCTCGATCACGGCGGCTTGATCGACCGTGCGGACGACGGCATGACGCCACCAGAGCCGGAATGAAAGGAGGACCGCGCTAAAGCTTGTCCTCGCGCGGGTTACCGCTGTTTTTTGTTCGACCATGCCCCCTGTGCCGCTACCCTGCCTCGAACCGATATCAAACCAATGCCGTTGCGCGACAAATCCGGCGCGCAATGGCCCATTTTAGCGTTCGCGGCCCCGCTGTCGAGCGGGCAGGGAAAATGCCGCAGTGCAAAAGAATTCGGCGCAAAGGGCTTCACACGATCCGGCAGCCGCCTAAATTCCGAAGGAATGAGCGATCCGAATCAAGCTGACGCTGCCATCGCCGCTGCTGCGGACGATCTGGCCGATCTCGAACTCTGGCCGATCGGCAACTGCCAGGCCTCTGCCCTTGTCGATCGCCATGGCACGTTCAAATGGGCCTGCATCCCGCGTGTCGACGGCGATCCGGTGTTCTGCTCCCTGCTCGACCACGGGAAGGGTGCCGACGCACTTGGCTTCTGGTCCATCGCGATGGAAGGCGGGCGCGTCGTGGGCCAGTCCTACATCCGCAATACGCCGATCCTGAAGACGCAATATGCCGATGAAGAGGGCAATGCGCTGGAGGTGATCGATTTCTGCCCGCGCTACCGCGACAAGGGGCGCATCTATCGCCCCGTTGCATTTGCCCGCGTGGTTCGCCCAGTAAAGGGATCGCCGCGCATCCGCATGGCGCTTCGCCCTGCGGCGGAATATGGCGCCACCAAGCCCGAACGCAGCTTCGGGTCCAGCCACATCACGTACCGCATTCCGGCAATGGCGATGCGGTTGACAACCGATGCCCCCATCGGGCTGGTCCAGCAGGAAACGGCGTTTCGCGTCGAACGGCAACTGCACTTCTTCTTCGGACCGGACGAGAGCTTCTCCACCAGCCTGGAAAGCGGGGTCGGCGACATGCTGAGCCGTACGGCGAAGGAATGGCGCCACTGGGTTCGCGGCCTTGCGATTCCGTTCGAGTGGCAGGACGCGGTCATCCGCGCCGCCATCGGGCTGAAACTGTGCCAGCACGAGGATACCGGCGCCATCGTCGCGGCGTTGACGACTTCGATCCCCGAACACGCGCATTCCGGTCGCAACTGGGATTACCGCTATTGCTGGATCCGCGATGCCTATTACACGGTTCAGGCGCTGAACCGCATCGGCGCGCTGGACGTGCTGGAAAGCTACCTCGGCTTCCTGCGCAACATCGTCGACAATGCCAAGGGTGGTCACATCCACCCGATGTTCGACGTGCGCGGCAACCCTGAACTGCCGGAGGGCGAGGCAGAGCACCTGGCCGGATATCGCGGCATGGGTCCCGTGCGCATCGGCAATGCGGCATGGTTCCAGATCCAGCACGACGCCTATGGCCAGATCGTATTGTCGAGCGCGCAGGCCTTTGCCGACCGGCGGCTGCTGCGCATTTCCGGCGTCGAGGATTTCCGCCACCTGGAAAAGGTGGGCGAACGCGCACTGTCCGTCTGGGACAAGCCCGACGCGGGGCTGTGGGAACTGCGCAATTCCACCCACGTGCATACCTATTCGGCGGCCATGTGCTGGGCCGCGTGCGACCGGCTGGCCCACGCCGCCCAGGTACTGGGACTGGAAGAACGCGAAACCTACTGGCGCGAAAATGCCGCGCGTCTGCGGGCAGAGATCATGGAGCGGAGCTGGAACGAGGAGGAAGGGCTGATCTCCTCCACGTTCGGCGGCAACATGCGCGATGCCAGCATCATCCAGCTGCTCGACCTGCGCTTCATTTCGAAAGACGATCCGAAGATCCATTCGACGCTGAAGGTTGTCGAAAAATCGCTGCGCCGCGGCGACCAGATGCTCCGCTATGACAGCAAGGACGATTTCGGCATCCCGCACACCGCGTTCAACGTGGCGACGTTCTGGCTGATCGAGGCGCTATCGTTGACCGGGCAGGAGGACGAGGCCCGCCGCCTGTTCGAAGTCATGCTGGACCGCCGCACCGGCGCCGGAATGCTGAGCGAGGATATCGACCCCAAGACATCGGAGCTGTGGGGCAACTACCCTCAGACCTACTCTCTGGTCGGCATCATCAATTGCGCGGTGATGCTGACGAAGAGCTGGAACGAATACCGCTGACCGGCGGGGCCGGTCAGTTGATCGCTTCCTCTCCGGCACGGCCGACAGAGCTGATATCCTCGCCAAGCCCCTTTACCGTGTTGCACGCGGCAAGACCGACGACGAGAGCTGCAAGCGCCGCGCCATGAACGAATTTGCGGATCATTCTTCGTATTCCCGAACTGTTGTGAACGGCTTCTAGCGCCATCGCGCACCGCGCGAAAGCGGTAAGCGAGGGGCCTTGCACCCTTGCATGGTCTGCCGATTGCTGCATGATCCGGGCATGAACCGCACGACCGGCAGGCTCATCGCACCAATCCTTGCGTTTCTGGCAGCATGGCTTCCCCTGTCAGCCATGGCACAGAACGCCCCCGCTCCCGAAAGGATGCAGGTCGCCACGCGCGAGGCACCGCCATTCGCGATCAAGAGCGAGGACGGCCACTGGGAAGGCCTCGCCATCGAACTATGGCGCGTCGTCGCCGAAGCCAACGGCTATGACTACGAGCTGGTCGAAAGCGATCTTGCCGGAATGGTCGATGGCGTGGCGGACGGCACCTACGATGCCAGCGTCGGCGCGCTGACGATCACGCAGGAGCGGGAGAGAAGCGTCGATTTCAGCCACCCGTTCTACGCAACCGGCTTCGGCATCGCCGTGCGCAAGGAAGCGCCGGGCTGGCTCGCCCTTCTCGGCCAGTTCTTTTCGTGGGATTTCATGAAGACGCTGCTGGTGCTGGTGGCAATGCTGGGTTTCGTGGGCTTCCTGTTCTGGATGACCGAGCGAAAGCGCAACAGCGCCGAATTTCCCGAAGGGCCGCAGGGGCTCGGCTCCGGGTTCTGGTTCGCCGCCGTGACGATGACCACCGTCGGCTATGGCGACAAGGCACCGCGCACGCCTGCCGGAAAGATCGTCGCGCTGATCTGGATGTTCACCGCCCTGCTCATCATCTCGACCATCACCGGCATGATCGCATCCTCGCTCACCACGGGCCGGCTGGAAGGGCGCGTGACCGGCCCGTCGGACCTTGACGGTGTGCGCGTCGGCGCCATCGCCGGTTCCGCCGGAGAGGAGTGGCTAGCCCGCGACGGCATCGCGTCCGCAGGGTATAACGGGGTCAGCGACGGTCTGGCCGCGCTGGCTGACGGGAAGATCGACGCCTTTGTCCATGACGATCCCATCCTGCGCTACGATCTTTCGCACGGAAGCGACACGGCGGACTTGCGCGTTCTTCCCGGATCGTTCGGCCGGCAACATTATGGCATGGCCCTTCCTGCCGACAGCCCGATCCGCGAGGCGATCAATCTTTCCATGCTGCGTCACATCGAAAGCGACGCATGGCTGGCGCATGTCACGCGCCAGATCGACGGAACCGAGTGAGGTGCCTTGAAAGGCGTGTCTTACATCGCTAATACAGTTGCAGACCACGGGGCGATTTCCGCCTCTTTCGAACGGGATGACCATGGCCCAGCAGCCGACTGAAACCGCGACCGCGACCGAACTGACCCTCGAAGCGCCCGGCCCCGTACCGGAGGTAAAGCCGGAAAAGGCCGCAGGGCTTGTGCCGGTGGGCGAAGAGACGAAGTCGAAGCTGGAAGCAAAGGTCGACCTGTTCGTGTCCGATCTCGTCGCGCAGGATGCGAACTCGCCCGAATTCGGCAAGAAGGTCGACCAGCTGACCAACATGGGCCGCAAGGAGATCATGGCGGCATCGTCGATGTCGAACCGCTTCCTCGACCGGCCAGTGCGCGCGATGGACGCGGACAGCGGCATCGGCGCGGACCTTACCGAACTGCGCCAGACGGTCGAGGATCTCGATCCCGGTCGCAAGGGCAAGCTGACGGGCCGCAAGCTGTTCGGCATCATCCCCTTCGGCAACAAGCTGAAGGGCTATTTCGACAGCTACACCAGCGCGCAGGGGCACATCCAGGCGATCCTTGCACGCCTTGCCAGCGGCAAGGACGAGCTGTTGATGGACAATGCGGCGATCGACGTCGAACGGCAGAAGCTGTGGGACGCGATGGGCAAACTGGAGCAGATGATCCACATCTCCAAGACGCTGGACGACAAGCTGGAGGAAGCAGCCAACGACCTTGATGCCAGCGAACCGGCCAAGGCCAAAGCAATCCGCGAAACCGCGCTGTTCTATACCCGCCAGCGCACGCAGGACCTGCTGACCCAGATGGCGGTGAGCGTGCAGGGCTATCTCGCGCTCGATCTGGTGAAAAAGAACAACGTCGAACTGGTGAAGGGCGTCGACCGCGCCAGCACGACGACCGTATCCGCCCTGCGCACCGCTGTGACGGTGGCACAGGCGATGACGAACCAGCGGCTGGTTCTGGGCCAGATCACGGCATTGAACGACACGACAGCGGGCATCATCGACAGCACCAGCACACTGCTGCGCGACCAGACCGGCAAGATCCACGAACAGGCCGCGTCCAGCACGATCCCGCTGGAAACGCTGCAGCGCGCGTTCCAGAACATCTACGACACGATGGACACGATCGACACGTTCAAGTTGAAGGCGCTCGATTCGATGAAGCAGACCGTGAACACCCTGTCTGACGAGGTGGAGAAATCGCGCGGCTACATCGCCCGGGCCGAAGGCGCGAACAAGGCGCAAGTCGAAGTGCAGGGCAACCCGCTGCTGAGCATCGACGGATAGGACCGGACGCGGGCGACGCGGAAATGAACGACAGCACCCATGATGCAGACCGGATCATGACCGAAGGGCGCAATTCGCTGATCGAACAGCGCGCCGGCGGACGCCGTGCGTCGATCGGCGACGGTTCGGCCCGATTGAAGCGCGAACACGCGACGCGAAAGCTGAAGCGCATCCTGATCGCGCTTGCGGCAATCGTCATCGCGGCGATGGGCTACGGTATCTTCGTCAGCGCGCTGGGTTTTGAAGGTCTGTTCGTCACGGTCCTGCTGATGGCGGTGGCGATCGGAGTTCTGGCGAAATACCCGAAGCTGAAAGTGCCGACGCTGAAGACCTTGCCGAAAGGGAGCCTTGGCGAGAACGTCGCGCGGACAGAGCTGTGGCTGGAAATGCAGCGCCCTGCCCTGCCGGCCCCTGCCCGCAACATCGTCGACGGCATCGGCGTGCAACTTGACGGACTGGGCGCCCAGCTGCGCGGGCTGGATGAAAATACGCCGGCCGCCGTTTCGGTGCGCAATCTCGTTACCCGCGACTTGCCCGACGTGGTCACCAGCTACACGAAAATCCCGCGTCACCTTCGCGATCAGGACAGCGCGGGCAGCACGCCCGACAGGCAAGTGACGGAAAGCCTTGCCAGTATCAGCCGCGAGATCGACACGGTTACGCGCCAGCTTGCTGAGGGGGATCTGGACGCGCTGGCCGTGCGCACACGATATCTCGATTACAAGTACGGTGGCACGATGGACGAGCCACCTGCCCTGCCCCCTGTAGACCCCACGCCCCGCATTTCGGGCGACAATTGATCTCTACCCAAGGAAAACTGACATGCGCGTAGCCGTGCCGCACTCCCTCCCCAAGGCGGAGGTGCGCCGTCGCCTCGACGAAAAGCAGGACAGCATCGCCGGTTTCGTGCCGGGCGGGCTGGCCGACGTGGAAACTAGCTGGGCCAGTGAGGACCGCATGGTGATGACAATCCGCGCCATGGGGCAGGAACTGTCAGGCAACGTCGATATCGAGGATGCGGCCGTTGTCTTCACCATAGACCTTCCGCCAGCGCTGTCCTTCGTCGAACCGATGATTCAGGGCGCGCTGGAAGACAAGGGGCGCAAGCTCCTCGCCTGACCGGTCAGAGGTCGCGATCCAGTTCGAGGAAGCTGAGCGGCACGCGCAGCTGTTCGGCAGCAACGCGCGTTTCCATGAGGAACAGGACGAGGCCCCACAGCAGCAACGCGATTGCCAGTGCAAAGCAGATCGCGACGAACGGTTCGGTTGACGCGTGGATGAACTGGCTGGAAAAGATCAGAACGACCGTCATCCCGATGGTGATGCCGCTTAGCACCAGCGTCAGTTGTGCCCGACCGATCAGGTAAGTGCGCCGCGCCAGCATCCGCAGTTCGCGCACGCTGGCATCGTGCTCCTCGCCTGTCGTCTTCAGGAAGGCAGTCTGCATCTCGCGCGTGCGATCGACCACGCGGGCATGGCGCGATGCGAGCATGTTCAGGATATTGCCGATGGCGACGAGGACGAAGACGGGCGCAAGCGCAAGCTGAATGGACTGAACGATCATGGCCTTGCTCTACTCGCGCCGGCGCCGGGGGAAAAGGGCTCTCAGCGCGGCCGCGCCAGAAGGCAGAGCGCGCCATCGGCAATGTCGACACCGCCGATGGCTGGCGCCAGCGCACATTCGCCCACGGCAACCTCCACGCCGCCGACGCGAATGCCGGGCGTGCGCGGAATGACGAGAAGCTGCGCCGGATAATCGC
Organism: Croceicoccus bisphenolivorans; assembly: GCF_001634625.1. Classification (GTDB taxonomy): domain Bacteria; phylum Pseudomonadota; class Alphaproteobacteria; order Sphingomonadales; family Sphingomonadaceae; genus Croceicoccus; species Croceicoccus bisphenolivorans. Next base: position 13,936 of record NZ_LRSE01000003.1, read on the forward strand.
GCGCGTTCATCTCGGGAATCTCGCCATCTATCCTGTCCAGGATGAAGTGCGGCCCGTTCACCAGCCGCTGCGTCCCGTGGCCGGGCACATGGCGAAACAGTTCCATGTCGTAGGGCGTCCCGCTGGCAACGGCCACGCCTGCATCGAGATGCAGTTCGCGCGGACGGCCATAATCGTAGAGGCGATAAGTGATGTCGCTGTTCTGCTGCACCTCGATCAGGCTGACGCCTGCGCCGATGGCGTGGACGGTGTTGGCCGGAATGTAGAAGAAATCGCCGGTCTGCACCGGATGCCAGACCAGCAGCTTCTCTATCGAACCGTCGAGCGCGGCGGCGCGCATGTCCTCTGCCGTGACATGATCGGCAAATCCGATGCCAAGTGTGGCGTCCGGTTCGGCATCGATGACATACCAGCATTCGGACTTCCCCTGCCGGCCCAATCCCGCAGCCTGGGTCTGGTCATCGTCCGGGTGGACCTGAACCGAAAGCTTCTCGCCGGTGAAGATGTACTTCACCAGCAGTTGCGGCAACTGCGGCGGCGGATCGAACCAGATCTCGCCGATGCGCTGGCCTGCGCCGGTCGTGAAGGGGGCGGGCAGACTGTCCCTGCCCCATGGTTTCTCGACGCTGATCGTCGGCAGGATCACTGGTTGCTGGCTCCGGCCAGCTTGCCCACCTTCTGCGCGCCCTCCCGCGTGGTGACCAGCACTTCGTCTCCGTCCACGACGACGACGACATCTTCCAGCCCGATGACAGACACGCGCGGTCCGTCGGTATCGACCATGACATTGCGGCAATCGACCAGTTCGGCCCGACCGCGCGCGACGTTTCCCGCCTCGTCGGCATCCACCGCCAGATGCAGGGCATGCCAGTTGCCGATGTCGGACCAGCCCATCTGCACCGGCACCATCGCCGCCTTGTCGGTGTTTTCCATCACCGCGTAGTCGACGCTTTCGCTCTCGATCTCTCCGAATGCCTTGGCCTCGGGATAGAAGCGGCGCCCATCCTCATGCCCCGCGGCAACTGCTTCGCGCGCGTGGCGGGCGATATCGGGGCGATGGGTAGCAAGTTCGTCCATGAAAGTGCCTGCCCGAAATGCGAAGAGCCCGCCGTTCCAGCTATACCCGCCGGCAAGCAGGAAAGCCTCGGCCCGCTCCCGATCCGGCTTCTCCACGAACTGGGCGATACGCCAGGCACCGTCGCCGATCTCGTCGCCCTGCCTGAGGTACCCGAAGCCGGTTTCCGGCGCATCGGGCGTGATGCCGAAAGCGACCAGCCAGCCATCGCGCGCCAGTTCGCCCGCACGGCGCGCCGCCGCGATAAAGGCGTCGCAATCGGCGATATGGTGATCGCTGGGGCAGACGAGCATCACGTCGTCCTCGTTCAGGCGGCATGCGGCAAGGGCAATGGCCGCTGCCGTGTTGCGCGCCACCGGTTCGACGATGACCTGCCCGTGCCCGTCATCCAGCTGCCCTTCCACGTGAACGAGGTGGGGAGAGCCGGTTACGACGATCGGGCTGGCGAACATCTCCCTGTCGGCGCAACGGCCAAGGGTGGCCACGAACAGCGGCTCTTCCCCAACCAGTGGGATGAACGGCTTGGGCTTGTCCGCGCGCGACCGCGGCCACAGGCGCGTCCCGCTTCCGCCGCACAGTACGACCGGAACGATTTGCGCCATATTCACAACACCTTATTCCATAATCTGCATCAGCTCATCGACCGTACACGTGGCAAAACCGACCGCACTATCCGATATGCCATAGGGCACGAGAAGTTCCTGCCCCATCAACAGCGCACCGCAGGTATAGACCACATTAGGGACATACCCTGATCGGTCGTCATCCACCGCCGTCAGCACAGGCACCTTCGACCGCGCGAGCACCTTCGACGGATCGTTCCTGTCCAGCAAGGCGCAGCCCAGCGAATACTTGCGCATCGCGCCAACGCCATGCGTGAACAGCAGCCAGCCATGTTCGGTCAGCAGCGGGCTGCCGCAGTTGCCGATCTGGATGAACTCCCACGGATACTTCGGCCCCATCAACAGCGCGCCTTCGTCATCCCAGCATGCCAGCGTGTCGGATGTCAGCAGGAACAGGTTCTTGCCGTCCTGCCGCCCCACCATCGCGTAGCGCCCGCCCACTTTCTGCGGGAACAGGGCCATGCCCTTGTTGCGCCCGGCCTGCCCCATAATAGGTTCGAGAGAAAAGCTCTTGAAATCGCGGGTGCGCATCAGTTCCGACCGGATCGCCCTGCCGCTATAGGCGGTGTAGGTCCCGATCCATTCGTAATCGCCGTCGCCATGGTCGAAACGGACCAGTCGCAAATCCTCCAGCCCGCCGGCCTGCTGCTCCGTCACCGGAAAGATGACGGTGTTCGAAAGGCTGGAATCGGAATGGCGATAGACAGTCACGGCCTGATCGCCCGCCACTTCGGCAATCGCGCTATCGGCGGCGGTAGCAAAGCTGGATTGCGGCCAGAGGGAGAACTCTCCGCCCTCTTCCATGATCCCTTCGCGGAAGGCGATGGAACTGATGTGCCCTTCGCCCACCGCGCGCAGCGACATCACGAAACGGCATGCCCCGTCCGACATGCCCGACTGGTCGGGATGCGGCACGATGGAGGGGTTCATCAGCGCGGCAGCGGCGTATGTATATTCGTGGCAGAAATAGCTGCCGATCAGCTTGCGGCGCATTTCGGAAAAACGCGAACCGCCCAGCCCCAGCACTTCCTCCACCTCGGCATACCGTTCAAGGAACATGCGCTCGGTCTGCCAATGGCGTTCGGCGAAATCGTGCTGAACGCGGCGATATTCGGTTTCGGCCTGCTCCTCAGACAGGGAGAGGATGTCCTGCACCAGCCTGAACGCACGGTTGCCATCGGCGGTGCGGGCCTGCCATCCAAGATGAAAGGGCCTGAGAACGACCCGCGAGGGATCCGCCAGCAGACGCTCACCTGAAATGCGCAGCGGGCTCTCGGGATAGTCGGTTGTTCTCAATGATATCTCCGTCCGAATGGGGAGGGCCCGAATCGGATTGCTGCCTCTGTGCCAGCGCTACCATGCCATGATGGGCAAGTTGAAACGCCAATATGGATTCCGCACCGCAATTGCGGTTGCCCCCGCGCGGGGTGATGCCGTCGCGGCAGCGGCCGGTTGCGACATCGGCCAGCACGATGCCGCGATCGTTGCGGCCAAGAAACCAGCGATAGGCCGAACAGGCGTGGCGGAACCAGAAGGCATCGGGATCGACCGTAAAGGCGCTTGCCGCTGCCTCTACCGCGGCCTGCGCTTCCAGCGGTTGCTGGTCGAACGGCAGGATTTCGTGCGGCTGGTGGAAACTGTCCGAACCTACCGGGCGGAAATTCCCGCTGGGAGAGGTTTGCTGCGCGGTAATCCAGCGCAGGCTGGAAAGGCCCGCCATGGTCCATTCCGACCGTTCCAGCAGGCGGCCCGCTTCCAACAATGCCTGAGACAGGCGCGGATTGTCATAGCCGACCACGCATTCGAACCACGCCCAGTCCGGCCGGCGCGTATCCTGCAGCAATGCGTTGAGCATGGTGCCGCCCCGTTCCAGCAAGGCCTTTGCACCGGCATGATCGGGTTCCCCCTCCAGCCTACCGACAGCGCCCAGCATCGCAAAGGCAATGGCCCGCGGCGAATCCACATCGCCAAACCGGTCCAGCGCGGCATCGAACAGGCCGCGCGCCCACCAGCGCAAGTCTTCGGACCTGCCGCGCACCGCCGTGTCGCCCAATGCCCAGATCGCACGGCCATTGGAATCATCCGAACCGACTTCCTCGCACCACTGGCGATCATAGCCCATGAAGTTGCGGAACCGGCCTTTCTGCGGGTTCCACGCATGCTGGATGAAGGAAGCGAAGATGCCGCAAAGGCGGTCGGCATCCTGCGCCGCCATCGCATCGACCCTGTTCATCAGGATCAGCGCGCGGGCATTGTCGTCGATGCAGTAGCCGTGGCTTCTGTCCGGTACGGTGCCGATCGCATGCTGGATGAGGCCGACATCGTCGCACATGGCGGCAAAGCCGGTAAGGCCCGGCGTGGCGAAAGTATTGGCCGCACTGGCCACCGGACTGGCCATCGCCTTGTCCACCAGCGCCGCTGCCGCATCGGCAAACCGCGGCCAGATCGTCTCACGCCCCTTCGCATAGGCATGGCGCTGCACGGCATCGAGCTGTTCGGGCCGGTCCAGCAGGTCGGTCACGGCTCGCGCAATTGCCTGCTCGCTGCCCGGTTCGATCAACACCCCCGCGCCATCGGCCAGCAATTCGCGCGCATGCAGGTACGGCGTCGACACGACCGCCTTCCCCAGCGCGACGGCATAACTGAGCGTTCCCGATGTCGATTGCTGCAAGCCGGGATAGGGCGTCAGGTAGATGTCACACGCCTCAAGCTGGTCCAGCAGCTCGTCCGTGTCGACGAAGCGGTTCACCCACTCAATATGACCGGCAACGCCCAGCCGCCGGGCAAGCTGTTCCAGGCCCTCGCGATAACTCTCGCCATCGCGCGCGACGAGATCGGGATGAGTCGCACCGACGATGCGGTACACAACTTGCGGATGGCGTTCGGCAATGGCCGGAAGCGCCTTGATCACCGTCTCGATCCCCTTGCCGGGGCCGAGCAGGCCGAACGTCATCAGCACTTGGCGGCCCGAAAGGCCCAGGATCTGCCGGAACTGTTCCTGCCGGCCGAAGGGCCTGTCCGGCGCGCCGTGCGGAATGACGGTAAGGCGTTCGCGGCCGACGCCATACATGGCGCAGAGCAGGTCCGCGCTGTGCGCCGACATCACCATCACCTGCGATGCCCGCGACAGAAGGTGGCGCAACACCTGCCGCTGTTTGGCCGACGGTTCGGCAAGCACCGTGTGCAGCGTAAGGATGAGGGGCGCGGCAAGCCTGTCCACGAAATCGCAGACCATCTCGCCGCATTCGCCGCCGAAGATACCGTATTCGTGTTGCAGCCAGACGGCATCCACGCCGCTTTCGTTGATCGTGCGCGCGGCCCCCAGATACGATTCGCGTTCCCGCTGTTCGATCGTTCCGGCGATGCCGCAGTATTCGATGCCTGCGGCAGGATCGACCAACGCATATACGTCGGTGGCGACGTCCGAGTGAAAGCGGCCCAGTTGCTCCACCAGATCAGCCGTGAAGGTCGCAATCCCGCACTTGCGCGGAATGTAGGTTCCGATCACCGCCAGGCGGCGGGCGGAATTCCGCGAGGCTCCAGCCGGGAAAAGCGGCACGACGCCAGCCCGTGTACCCGCCGCACGCGCTTCGACTGTCCTGCCTATATCGGTCATATGCCTAGCCTTCGCGATTCAAGACCCGTCACCGGATGGCAATCCATCAAAGCGGAGCAGGTTCCTTCGCAGGTGCGAGAATCACCTGAAAAAGACAGCAATTGATCGCAAAGTTATCACGCTTGGTGCGTAATCAACAAATGTTTATCGCACATGCGATATAAATTCGCGTTTGCACAATATGACAGCATCCTTACTGCCACCACCATTGTTTCCAACCGACTTTTTCCGATGTCGGGTTGCCGTCCCCATCGATCGCGGGGCGATAGCGGAAACGTTCGATGACCAGCTGGCAGGTTATGCGATCGACTTCGGCGTTGCCGCTGGACCGGGCGACACGGCAATTGCGCGTGGTGCCATCGGGCGCGACCGTGAAATGCACGATCACATAGGCACCATCACGGTCGCTCGCACTTGAACGCGGGTAGTCGCGGGTGCGGATCTCGCCGGCGATCTTCTCCGCGTGACGGGCGAAGGGCACGCCGCCGCTGCCCGTACCTTCGCCACCGCTACCGGTGCCGATGCCGGGGCCACCGCCGCCGGTGCCTGTTCCCTGCTCCGCCGCGCCCGAACGGTTTTCGTTGCCGGTGGACGAAACCGGCGGTGCGGGCGGCGACTCTTTCTTGGGAACGCGCGCCGGCGGCGCACTGATTTCCTTCGGCTTGGCCTTGGCCGCTTCCGCACCCGATGCGCCCTCCGGCTCGATCTCCTCCACCTTTTCGGGTTCGGGCTCCGGCTGGAACGGGATGGAGATCGAAGTGATGGATTCGATGGCCTTGGGCACGACATCGATATCAAAGGCGCGCAGCAGGGCAAAGACCGCGCCGACATGGATCAGCGCGACCACAACGAGCGTTGCAAGCTTGCGCGGGGTCATACGCTCCCTTGCCGATGCAAGGGCGCGCCTGCGTCGCGAATGATCGGTTATCGGCGTCTGCTCCATTGCCCCAACAATGATTGTCGTCCCTGTGCCGTTCCCGACACGCCCGCCCGCCCGCCTGTGGCAACGCCTATAATGCGATCAGGTTCTGGAGGGCACATGGCATATATCCTTGTCGCGGACGACGACGAAATCCTTGCCGAGATGGTCAGGCACCGGCTGAGCGCCGTCGGCCACGAAGTCGCGACTGTCGAGGACGGGCAGCAACTTCTCGACCAGATCGATCACCGCTTGCCCGATGCGATCCTGCTGGATGCCATGATGCCGATCCTGTCGGGCATGGATACGCTGGAACAATTGAAGGAAAACCCGCTTCACCGCGATATTCCCGTCGTCATGATGACGGCCCGTCGCAGCCAGCAGGACGTTCTGGCCGCATTGAAGGCCGGTGCGGCAGACTATGTCACGAAACCGTTTTCGCCGGAGGATCTGGCCCTGCGCATCGAAGGGCTGCTGGCAAGGCGGCGTTCCGTTTCAGCCGACGGCGGCTTTCGCCATAGTCTGCATTGAAAACGTCAGTAGGGCAGGAACCCCAGCGCCGGGTTCGAAAGCTGCATGATGATGCCGCCCGCCGCGATGGCCACGCCATAGGGCATGACCTTGTCGCCCCTCTTCAGCTTCCGCCCTGTAAACTTGGCGATCAGTAGCCAGGCCAGGGCCACGAACAACCCGGCAACGGCAATGCTGACGAACAGGCCCAGCGCTTCCGTGATCGGGAACCACGCTGCCATCGCCGCATAGAACTTGGCATCGCCGCCGCCCCACAGCTTCAACGCGAAAATGATCATCGCCACGACCAACGCACCGGCAAAATGCCCGAACCCGGAAAGCGCGTCCTGCCAACCGCCCAGTGCCAGAACCAGAACCAGTCCCGCCACGAGGAAAGCCGCGTTCAGCCAGTTCGGAATGCGGCGGGTGCGGATATCGAAGATCGCGCCGGTCAGCGCGAACAGGGTGAAAATCGCGGCAAGCGCGACGGCGGGGGTGTTCACTCTGGTTCAGTCCTTGAAATTGGCGCGATCAGGAATGGTGCGATCAGGGCCGGACGCTGGCTTTGTCGGAACGCAACACGATCCTGATGGGATAGGCCTTGCGTGCCTGCGCATTGCGACGCGCCCGCTGAGCCACACGATCAGAAGCGCTGATGCCCGATCCGCGCGTTTCCACGGTAATCCTCGCAGGCTCCACGCTCTGCCCGGCCATGCGCGTGACGCTGCCGTTCTGTTTCACACCGACGCTCACCTGCCCCTGCGCAACGCGAGCGACGGTAACCGCAGGTGCCTTTTCGACCTTGACCGGGCCGCGCAGATCTTCAGGCGCTTCGTAAATCGTCACCGCGCCGCGAACATCGGGCAACGCCAAATCGGTCACCGCCATTTCGACCGGTGCCGTTTCCGGCAGAGCTGGAAGCGGGATCGGACCACGGCCTTCAAGGCGCGCAAGGTTGCGAGCGAAACGCTCATCGCCCGGCGCCGCCTCGACAGCCTGGGCGAAATAGCGGGCAGCAAGATCGGCGCGACCGATCCGGTCATAAGCGATGGCCATGCCGTTGAAAGCCTCACCCGCAAAGCGCGGATCGTAGGAAGCCTGTCGGAAGGCGACGATAGCCCGCGTGGGCCGTCCGCCCTGCAGATGCAGCTTGCCCATGGTCAGGCGCTGCTGGAAATAATCAGTCATGTCGATGTCGTTGAGGTCGGCACTGGCCGTGCCCGAACCGAATATCGACTGGCAGCCGCCAAGCGAAGTGGCCGCGAGCACGAGCCCGGCTATGGTCGCAATCTTGCGCATCTTGTTTCCCCCCTTCATTCGAACCGCTATCTGGACATCATCGGGAAGATGTCGCGAACGACGCGGATGGATGCCGGCAGCATCAGCACGCCGATCATCGTAGGCAACATACATACCACAAGAGGTATGGAGATGAGAACCGGCAAGCGGTGAGCCTTCTCCTCGGCCCGCATCCGGCGCTTTTCACGCATCTCTTCGGCATAGACACGCAACGTCGAGGACATGCTGGTACCCAGCTTGTCCGACTGGATCAGCAGCGTGGTAAACGAACGGATTTCATCCACGCGGGCCATGTCGGCCAACCTGCGGAACGCTTCCTCGCGCGTGGCGCCGGCACGCAACCGAAGCACGGCGATCGACAGAAGCTGCGAAACCAGCGGGTGCGATTTCACCATTTCCCTGCCGACACGGTCCATCGCCGCTTCGATGCCAAGGCCGGCCTCCACGCAGACGAGCAACAGGTCGAGACAGTCCGGAAAGCCGTTGACGATCTCTTCCTTGCGGCGATCCGCCTTTGCCTGAACGAACAGGTTCGGGAAATAAAGGCCAAGCAGACCCATGAACGAACAGCCGATGTAGATCGTCAGAAAGCCCGGCGGCTCTTCCATATAGCCATAGGCGAGGATCAGAAACATCAGCGGCAGGAACGCCATCACCAGGATGCGTGCGAGTGTGAATATGCGCGGTGCCGCAGGATGGGTGTACCCGGCGGCGATCAGCTTGTCGCGAAGCCGCTCATCCTTAGTGTCCGTAAGATCGAGGCCCGTACGCTCGATCATGTCGGCAAGCCGGGCCCAGGCATTGAGGTTTTCGCGTTGCCGCAGGCTGGCTGCCGTCTGCGGCGTATCGGCGACGACCGAACCGGTCGCAATCTGCTGCAGCCCCGCGCGAACGCGCGCACGCCGGTTCGCGATCGTCATCACGATCAACGCAATGCCGACCACAATGATGAAGATCCCGAAAAGGGTGGCGATGCGTGTGGCCTGATTGGCGAGAATGAGTTCGATCATCGTCAGACCTTCAGGTTGACCAGGCTACGGATCCAGAAGAATCCGATGGCATATAGCGCCAGCAGGCAGATGAAGCCGATGATGAACATCGATTCGCCCGCCACGCTGAGATAGAATTCCGGATTGACCGAGAACAGGCCGAGGAATGTCGCAATCGGCAGGATGGTCAGCATCCAGCCCGTCATGCGTCCTTCCGAACTCAGCGCCCGCACCTTCATATAGAGGCTGGCGCGGGCGCGGATCACTTCGGACAGGTTCTGGAGGATTTCGGCGAGGTTGCCGCCCGTCTCGTTCTGCACTGCAAGGCTGACGACGAACATGCGGATATCTTCCAGATCCCAGCGTTCGGCCATCGCGCTCAGCGCATCCGTCAGTTCGGCGCCATAGGCGACTTCGTCCGCGACGATGCCGAATTCGCTGCCGATCGGGTCTTCCATCTCCGTCGTCAGCAATTCGATGGCAGACGCAATCGGATGACCTGCGCGTAGCGCGCGGACGAATACGTCGAGCGCTACCGGGAACTGTTCTTCCACCCGCTTGCGTCGGCGCTGCGCGATGGAACTGATGACCATCAGCGGCAGGAAGACCGCAGCGCAAAGCGCAATTACCAGGGCCAGCACGAAAATGCCCGCGGAAAAGGCAAGCCCCGCGCCGCCGATACCCAGCAGGATCAGGGCCATGACCAGAACGAATGCCCCCATCATTACGAACATTATCTGGCTGGCATTGATCGGCAGGCCGGCCGTCATGATGGTTTTCTGAAGCCGCAGAACCGGCCCCACCATGAACGAGGGCAGGTTGGCCATCTGCTGCGGTGTCGCCTTACGCAGGCGTGCCATGATCTCTTCGCGCGTGCTGCCTTCGCGGATCATCTTCAGGCGCTTGTTGATCGCCCGGACATGCGCGGACTTGCTGAAAGACCAGTCCAGCGCGACCTGCGAAATCAGGAAGATTGTGCCGAAAACGGCAATCAGCGTGATGATTTTGAGAAGGTCGTCAATCATGTCAGTTCATATCAAAATCTGGCCGGAACAGCTCGGCGGGGAGTTCGATCCCTGCCGAAACGGCTTCGGCGTGGAATTTCGGGCGAATGCCGGTCGCCTCAAACCGGCCGATCACATTGTTGTGTTCGTCGCGGCCCGAAATTTTGAAACGATAGATTTCCTGCATGGTGATCGTCTCGCCTTCCATGCCGGTCAGTTCCGACAGGCTGAGGACACGGCGGCGACCGTCGGCAAGGCGTCCGACCTGAATCACGACGTTGATAGCCGTGGCGATCTGCGCGCGCGACGATTTCGAACTGATGTCGATCCCGCTCATGCCGATCATCTGTTCCAGACGGGAAAGCGCATCGCGCGGCGTGTTGGCGTGAACCGTGGTCATCGAACCATCGTGGCCGGTGTTCATCGCCTGGAGCATATCGAAAGCCTCGCCGGCACGAACTTCGCCCACGATGATGCGGTCCGGGCGCATACGCAGGGCGTTCTTCACCAGGTCGCGCTGCGTCACCTCGCCCCTGCCCTCGATATTCGGCGGGCGGGTTTCGAGGCGTGCCACGTGCTCCTGCTGCAGCTGGAGTTCAGCCGAGTCCTCGATCGTGACGATGCGTTCGCGCGTATCGATGAACGACGACATGGCGTTGAGCAGTGTCGTCTTGCCCGAGCCGGTACCGCCAGAGATCAGGACGTTGCGGCGCGATGCGACGACGGCGCGCATGACGTGCGCCATCGGCTGCGGCACGGAGCCCAGCTCAATCAGGCGATCGATGCCGATCCGCTTCTTGGCGAACTTACGAATGGAGAGCAGCGATCCGTCCACCGCCAGCGGCGAGACGATGGCGTTAACGCGCGAACCATCGGCAAGACGGGCGTCTACGAAGGGGGAGGATTCGTCGATACGGCGACCGACGGCGCTCACGATCTTCTGGATGATCCGCATCAGGTGGCGGTCGTCCTGAAACTCGGTACGAACGCGCTCCAGCAGGCCGTTGCGTTCCACGAACACGATCTTCGGACCGTTGACGAGGATATCCGTGATGGAATCGTCCTGCAGCAGCGGTTCCAGCGGACCTAGGCCGAGCAATTCGTCGAGCACATCGTCCACTAGCGCGGTACGCTCGGTCCTGTTGAGCGGCTCGTGCCGCTGGACGAGGATTTCGGCGATGATGTCGCTCAGTTCGGAACGGATCTGCTCACGCGGCATCTTTTCCAGCGCGGAAAGGTTGATGCGGTCCAGCAAGGCACGGTGGATCGAAACCTTGAGATCGAGCGCGCGGCGCTTCGTCTCGTCCTGTTCGCCGTCCAGCGTCTGCAACGGGGCAGGTTCGCTGAACTCCGGCGCCTCGATCTTCTCTTCAGTGCGCTTGACCGACCACTTCATGCTCAGTTCCCCTGGATCCGGTCACAGATTTGATCGGCAAGGCGATCCACGTCCTTCACGAACGCGGCCTTCCTGTTGGTTTGCGAAAGCAGTATGCCCTGGTCCTGCGCCATCTGCAGGTCGCCCTTGTCGCGGGCGATGGTGGCGGATACCTCACGGCTCAGCGTGTCTGCGACCTCGTTCACGCTGATTGCCTGGAAAAGCTTCTTACCCACGCGGTTGACGACGACACGCACGTTCTCCCTGGAAACGTTCATCATGTCGAACAGTTCGATAACCCGTTTCGTCTGCCTCAGCCCGGTGATCGACTGATCGGTCACGACCATGATCTCGTTACAGGCCAGTGCTGCCGACAGGGTCCAGTTCGTCCAGTTCGACGGCAGGTCGAGCAGGACGAAATCGAACGACTGGCGCGCGACCGTCAACAGATTGAGCAGACGGTCGACATCGACATCTTCGAGCGGAGCGATGACGCTGGGTGCGCCGATGACTGAAATACCCTGCGGAGCAGAGATGGCCGCATCGCGGATGAGGTCGGTGTCGAGACGCTCCGATGCCTCGAGGAGATCGAGTACCGTCGTCTGCGGATTGAGGCCAAGATAGTTCGCAACCTGTCCGAACTGGAGGTCGAGATCGATAACGCAAACGTCCTGGCTAACACCGTTCCAGTCGGCCAGCGCCTCGGCGAGATGCGTGATCACCGTCGTCGCCCCGACACCGCCCGCGGCGCGGACAAGAGAGACCATCGGGGCAAGGCGCGCTTCCGTGACCGGTGATTGGCTGGCCGCGATTTCCAGCAACTGGCCAGTGAGTTCGGCAGTGTCGAACGGCAACGTCGCGACATCGCTGACACCCTGGCGAATGAGGGTTCGCGCCAGGCTGAGGTTCGCATCTTCCAGCGCGACGACAACAGGCAAAGATGGCCGCTTTGCGCGTATTTCCGAAACGCGGGCAAGCGAGGCAGGCTGAGCAGGATCAACTTCAAGGACAAGGATAGACGCCTTGCGTACGATTTCGTCGCCTACGTCATCCGATGCGCCCATCTCGGCAACGACAACGGCATCGCCCATGGCCACCTTGAGCGCCGACGCATGCCGCTCTCCGGCGACGACATAGACGCCCGAAGGCAATTTCCCATTCATCCCGCTTCCAGTTTGCGAAAGTATTTCATGTTTACCCATCGTATTCAGCTCGCGACTGTCCCGTCTCCATCCTCCAAAGTGAGAGAATAAGAGAAATCAGGATAAGGAACATCGATGCCGATCAAAGTCAGCGTGATGGGTTGGTAGCGCATATTGGTTAACTTCACTGTAACGATGGGCGCGGCGTCCGGCAGGGGCACCGCCACACCATTGCTATCTTTATATGTTGCCGGATCACCCAGATAGCCCAATCCCGATCCGATGTAGCCAATGCTGACCTCACCAGGTTGGATCCGTTTCGATGCCACACGCATTCTGCTCACAATCGCTGCGAAAGCCAACGGTCGGGGGCTGGCGCTCAAACAAGCGCCAGAATTCACAGTTGCGTCGCAACTGCACGTCACTTGATCGGTATCGTTGCCGCCATTGGGAATCTCGCACGTGATTGGCTGCATCGCATCAGCGCAGATCGTGTCGCCGTAATTCAGCGTCGCACCATTGCAACTCTGGTTGAGAAATGCGTCATCTGCTGCCAGTGCGCCGGGTATCACAGTCGTCGCCACTGCGTAGCGAGCGCCAAGCTGGACTGCCTTTTCGTACTGGTTAAGTTGCCAAGCATAGCGCCCGACATCCACGACCCCGAACAACAAAAGCAGGGCGGCAGGTAAAATCAGTGCGAATTCTGCAGCACTGGCGCCGCGCACCTCTCGTAAAAAGCGCCCCGTCATATACCGATCACCGGCGAATGTGCTGAGGCAGCTAGCTTGAACGAATTATCAATAAAACCAAGGGACCCGAGCAACGACCGATAGGAGACACCGTTTACCGCAACGGTCACGATAGCGCCTTTGGCTCCATAACCCGTGTAAATACCCGTATCGACGAATGCTGCGCAATTTGGAGTAACCGTAACATCGCCATTGGTAAGGCCTGGCAATTTTGAGGGCGCTGTGGTGCTGAAAGATCCGCTGCGCGTGAGGTTTTTGACTTTATCCCTGACCGTCGTGTCGAGGGTCGGGCAAAGTTGGCCATAGTTTACGCGCGCGGCATAGCGGGCTCCGTCGCGCACCGCCTGAACCAATTTCTGCTGGCTCCAGAAGAAATTACCCGCCTCCATAGCTACGAAGATCAATGGCAGAATCATTGGTAGCGCCAGTGCGAACTCGGCAGACGGCGAACCCGATTCATCTTCAAGAAGGCGGCGCAAAATCATCGGATCAGCACCGCCTTCCGCTTGGCGAAGTTCTGGAATGTCGTGTTCGCGCCACCATTCACGTCTTCACCGACAACCTCGACGTAGAATTCCTGATCACCTGCGATTTTGGCGGGTTTGACCAGAAAGACATCGATATAGCGCAGTATGTCGACCGGGTCGTTCTGCTTAGCACCTGTGCAGTTGACAACAGCGACGGACAAAATGCGACGATCCTTGATCGTAGTTGGGGGCGCGATACCATTGCTTTTTACCGGCTTCGGATAAGCACAGTAATATGTCGCCTTTAACTTACCACCACCCGAAGTTTCTAATGTATACCCCGATTTGTACTTGGCGACATGATCGGGAACTCCGTTCATGTCGGCATCGGTGTTTTCCCACTTATACACGTCATATCGCGTCGAAGTCGATCCAAGCCCCGATGCTGCCGGATAGGTATCGAAAGCCCCGTCACCGTTGGTGTCGACCGCGCTTCTGTGTGTGGTCATCAGGTAGGTCTGGATATTCCAGGAGCCGTTGCCGAACACGTCAGCTGAACAGGAACCGTTCACGTGACACGTATCGCGCGGATATCCGGGATTTCTGAGATTGGTCGAATCCACGCCGTTGGTCGCCACCACATCGTCGTAACGCACCCAGCTTGGATTTCCGTTCGGGTTGAGGTCCGGGCAGTTGGCATCGGTCATCGCAGCATATGCCGTCGCAGCATCTGTGGCCGTCGTATTGTTAAGCGTTGAAGTCGCTATGAACTGATCTTTGGTCGCGTTCTTCGAAGGACAAAAGTCACCCGCTACCGCGCAGTTCGGAGCTGAAGCGCGATAGATATCAAGCCTAGTGTTGAGCGCATCGACCTGCAACGCCCGATCACCACCCAAACTTTCCACGGTTTCGCCAGTACATCCCGGATTGGTGACATTCCAACCCAGCGTCTGGTTTGGATTCCCCCCAGGACCGGGATACGGGAAATTCAGGAATCCGAACAAACCTGGCGCCATCGGATCATTCGCCGTTGACGATGGCGATAGATGCAGTCGCGCACCCTCACCCCTATTGTTCACGGTATTCGTGTCGGGATCGAAAGCACCGAAGTCGAGATCACCTGTTGGCGCACAGACCATCATCGGCGGAACTTTGCAGTAGGCCGATTCCATGCTTGCCATAGCCGTTGCACCAGCACGCCCAACTATAGCGCCAACGATCGGCGTCAACGCATAGCGAAGCGCCCGTTGACCCACGGTTACCTCTACAACCTGAGCATTACTTCCATCATCCTTATCCGTAATCTCGGTAACGGGGGCATCAGCTGCGCGATCATAACCCTGCCAGAACCGAAACGAGACATTTTCGATGATCCAAGGCTTTCCATCACCGTCGTCATCAATGTTGGACAGGCGCGTGATATTGGTGAAAGCGCTAACGTCGCTGGCAAAAGCGCTCGTCGCCGCAGTTTCCGCGCGCCCAATCGAATCAACCTTCTGATCAAGCTGCGTGGCGGCGGCGAGCGCAAGCTGGTCAGCTGCATTCTGGAGTTCAGTGTCCATCGCCATGACGCGGGCGTAGTCGAATCCGACACCGGCCATGCCGACCAAACCGAAAAGTGCGAGGGCGTATAGCGGCGCGATCGCGCCGGCATCGTCCTTCAGCAGCTTGTACGCGCACTTGTTCAACATAGAGCTTCGGGCGCAGTGCCCGCCTCCTTGCTATCAACCGCCTCCTTATCGCGTTTGCGTAGACGTGACTCGTTCAGGTTCTTGCACACTACCTTCGCGATATGCCTCGACAGCGGTGGCGGCGCGTTCGCCGCTGCCTTCCATCGGACCATCATACTCCGGATCGGGATCGACCACCATTGCCGCATAAGTCATGCGGTTTGCTTCGCCGAAGTCTTCCGGGTTGAACTTGCCTGCTTCCGGACTGCCATAAGTGGCGCAACCGCTCAGAGCGGCAAGAAATACGCAGGATGCGAGGATCTTAGTATTCATAGCCCGTGCCCTCCTGGCTGGGATTGGGTGCAAGGTCGACCGGCTGGTAATCGTCGCCCGCCAGAAGCGTGTCGAGCACATCAGGGTCCTCCACGCGATCGGTGGGCAGGCGAACCTGCTCCGGCTTGATCGGCTTGACCAGCCGCGGCGTAACCACGATCAGGAGCTCGGTCTCACCCTTCTGGAAACTGGTGGAGCGAAACAGCGAACCGAGGATGGGGATCGAGCCGAGGATCGGCAACTGCCGGACCGAAGTCTGGAAATCCTGACGCAGCAAGCCGGCGATGGCAAAGCTCTGGCCATCGCGAAGTTCAAGCGTCGTTTTCGCGCGACGGGTCTGGACCCCGGGCACCGAAATACTGCCAACCGTAAGGGATGCCGATGCATCGATGGAACTGACTTCCGGTTCCACGATCAGGTTGATCACACCGTCAGAAAGGACGGTCGGAGTGAAGCCCAGGCCAACACCAAACGGCTTGAATTCGACAGTGATCGCATCGCCGTCACCTTGGGCAACGGGAACGGGAAACTCGCCGCCGGCAAGAAACTCGGCCGGTTCGCCCGACAGCGCAATCAGGGTCGGTTCAGCCAGCGTCTTTGACAGGCCCTTCCTCTCCAGCGTGTCGAGATAGGCGTCGATATCGAGATCGCCGATCGAGAACAGCGTGTGCAGAATGCCATAGGCCCCGCTGACGCCGTCGACCGACAGACCGCCAGTCGCCGTACTTGCGGATGCACCGTCGCCGATGGCGAATTCCACGTCGCTACCTGCACCGAACCCGCGAACGCCAAGCTGCTCGCCAACAGTGCGGCTTACTTCCGCAAAGCGCACCTCCAGCATGACCTGCTGGCTACCACCGACAGTGATGAGGTTGACCACCTCGTCGCCTGCGAAAATCTCTGCGATCTGCGCCGCACGGCCCGCCGCGCCAGCACTGGAAACACTACCCGACAGGATGATCTTTCCGCCAGAAATACGCGCGTCGACCTTTTCGCTCGGCATAAGGGCGGACAGTTCGCGCCTGATCCCTTCGACATCGGGCCCGACACTCACGTCCATCACCGCGATGACGCGATTGGCACGGTCGTAGAGCGTGAGGCTTGTCGTGCCGACGGCCTTGCCAAGCACGTAGATCGAACGGTCCGAAATCGGAAGGACATCAGCAATCGAGGGATTACCCACCATCGCCTGTGAAATTGCCCGATCCGCCGTAACAACCTCGCTCTTGTTCAGCGAGACTTCCAGCGATCCGGCGTGAAGGCTGTACCCTTCGGACTGAGCCATGGCCGGGGCAGATACCGTGCCCGCCAGCGCAATAGCGATTGCCGTCATCGAATGTTTCAGCATTGGATCAATTCCCCCCTAACCGGCCAACCGGATAATCGGTAGGCGCGGTTCCCCTGATCACCGTCATGCTGGGACCGCGCGGGCGTGCCGACGCGGAAGCTCCGGGCGCGGACGGTGTCGACGACGCGGAAACCGATGATACGTTCGCAACGGGCGCAGGCGCTGCACCCGAACTGTAGGCACTCTTGCGGATCGGGCTGACATCGCGCGTCATGACCGCAACGCCCGGACCTTCCTCCGCACCTTCGACATTGCGCAGGACCAGGCTCATCTCGCCCATCTTGCGGGCCAGGGTCAGCTTCTGCGCGCCGTAGAGGTCGGTAAGCACGGTCGCCGTACCGGCAAGGCCCGGTTCGGTCGCATTCTCGCTCTGCACCGTGCCGATGGCGAGAACCTGCACCGCCTCCATAATGACCTCGGTCACCTGCTCTTCCTCACCAAGATTACGGGTCAACAGCACGTCGACGATGTCGGCCGGCCGGATGAAACCGGAAACGGCGTTCGTCGCGTTGATCGGGATCGACAAGGCACGCATGCCTTCCGGCAGCTTCGCCGACAAGACCGCGCGACCGCTCAACTTGTCGGCCAGGATCGGCTCACCAGGCACGATGGGCCGCAGCGCGACGTTACCGCCCTGCAACAACTCCTCAACTGAGAAGAAGGCACCGACGGGAACGGAACTGGCGGGAAAATTCTCAAGACGGATATTTTCCGCAGTGAGCGCGCTGCCGAAATCGAGCGGCTGCGTCGCAACCACGATCCGTGCAAGCTGCTGCTGCTGCGCTGTGCGCTCCTGCTTTTCCTCGATCCCCGAGAAATAGGAGTTCGCCAGCACGACCGCGACGAGCCCCAGACCGACCGCGATCAAGATATAGATGAGGTTACGACTGCCCATGATTTACCCCCCTTGGCAACCACCTTTTATCAGCAAGAACTGCGACGGCCAAGCTATGAGCCTGATTTTCTTCTACCTGTTAGTAACTGAGACATTGCAATCAAAAGCTCGGTTTAGCGCTCCGAAGACAAGAAAGGCTCCGCCGATTTCTCGACGGAGCCTGTCAATAATTTGAACGGTCAGCTCGCTCTTAGTTAGCTGTAACGTTACAGCCGCTCGCGATGGTGTAATCAGATCCTTCAACGTCAGCCGGGGCCGAACCATTGTTACAGTCGTAGATGTCGTCCGAAGCGCCGTCGATTGCCTGCTTGACGTTGGCGCCCAGAACCAGAGCGGCAGCGCCGATGCCAACGCCGACGACGGCGATGATCAGAGCGTATTCAGCAGCCGATGCACCGGCTTCATCAGCGAAAAAGTTCTTCACGAAAGTCATAATTCTTACCCCTGTGACGCATGCGCACCCATGCGCGTCCAAAATACATCGGTTCCGGCCTCTATTTCCGGCTGACCGTGATGACCGAACTGTAGACGGGAACATCCCCAAACGGGTAAAAATGCCGCCCCATCCGGCACTTCTCGAATCTGATCGCAGCACCGAAAAAGGTCAAACAATTACCAAGTCGTAAAAAAATTCCTTTCGGCGCAGTAATTTACTGCGCTGCAATCCTAACGGGCGCAGTTAATTTCATGGCGAATCCTCGACTCGCCTCGATAAATCACGCCAAAACAGACACTTCGGCAATTTTCGTACCGCTTTGACACAACCTGTCGATCTGTGGATCAACCCTGCGAGTTGTCCAAGCCCTGCTGCAATGGCGAAGAACGATTGCCCGGCGGGCACCTCACTGGTACAGGCCGGGCCATGGATTCCTGCCAGACCTGCGTCGTGCGCAACCGCGCGATTTGTGCCGACCTCGAATTCGACGAGGTCGAGCTGCTCAACGCTATCGGTCGTCGCCGGACACTGAGCGCCGGGGAACAGTTGCTGTGGGAAGGGGAGGATGCAGTCCTCGTCGCCAACGTAATCGAAGGCGTGCTGAAACTGTCCAACAGCATGGAGGACGGGCGCGAACAGATCGTCGGGCTGGTCTATCCTTCCGACTTCATCGGCCGCCCGTTCGGTGCAACGACCCCCTATGGCGTGGAAGCGCTGACCGATGCGCGCGTGTGCGTGTTCGCCCGCCGCGACTTCGACAATTTCGCCCGCCAACATCCCCGGCTGGAGCACAAGCTGCTGGAGCGCACTTTGGCGGAGCTGGACCGGACGCGCGCATGGATGCTGCTGCTGGGCCGCAAGTCAGCCGAAGAGCGGCTGGCCACGTTCCTGCTCGAAATCTCGCAGCGGCTGGAGCCGGTGACGTGCGCCGATCCTGCCAATTCGCGGCACGACACGATCGAAATGCCGTTCTCACGCCAGCAGGTCGGCGATGTACTCGGCCTCACGATCGAGACTGTCAGTCGCCAGTTCACCAAACTGAAACGGGACGGGGTCATCGACCTGCCGTCCCGTCGCGCGGTCGAAATCCTCGACCGCGAAGAGCTGGTGGCCAGGGCGGGCTAACCCTTTCGGGCCACCCCCGCCCCGCCAGCTTTCATCACATGCGATAGGCAAGCCCGACGCTTACCACCCACGGATCAAGTTCGTGCTTGGTGGTCAGCACTTCGACGCCGTCTGCGTCATAGTAGTGCGCGGTTGCATCGATGAAGTACTTCTTGCCATCGACGCTGAGGCCGAGGCCGTTGTCGTTGAGCTTGAAATCGACGCCGGCCTGAAGGACGAAGCCCAGTTCGTCGTCGATGTCGATGTCCGACACGCCCAGATCCTGCGCGGTCTGGCCGGCCTTGTCCTTCACGTAGAGGAAGTAGGTCGGGCCGACGCCGACGTAGGGTTTGAACGGGCCTTCAGTGAAGTGATACTTCGCCGTCACGGTTGCCGGGATCAGATAGATGTCGTCAACCAGTTGCGCACCAGCCAGACCTTCGGTGCCGGTCACGTTGTGCTTGGTAACGCAGCAATAGGTTTCAAGGCTGACGTTCGGCGTCAGGAAGTATTCGAACACGACGGTCGGCACGACATTGTCGTCCGCCTTGGTATTCGGATTTTCCGGCAGCACGTCGACAAGCGCCGGATCTACATAGGGGATACTGGTCAATTTTCCGTCAGGCAGCACGGCACTGCCCTGCAGCTTGATCTGGATCTTTCCGTCCGGACTGCCGGCATGTGCGGCGCCCGGAATCATGGCCGCGGCCATGGCGGCACTGGCGGCAAGAACGAACTTCCTCATCGTATTTTCCTCCCTGGGGCAGGGTATTCCTGCCCTTACGGTCTACACTGAAGATTGAACCGATCGCTTTATAAACAGAGTTAAGAATCCCTGCCTGGCGCGATGAAAGCTCTACATCTTCGGGATTTCATTCGTGAATCGAAGATTTCATCAGAAATTAACTTGACTTTAATTACTGAAGAAACCGAATTCGTGAACTATATCCGCCTCGGTAACTTGCCAGTCACTTCGGCATGCATCGATCTGGCAGCGCGGCGTCGGCGCCGCATTGATCGAACGCAAAAACAGGAATCCTCATACAAAAGTCTTAGACGACAATCGGTTTGACATGCATCAATGCGAACCGGGCCGCGCAAGACCAAGGGGGCATCCGGGATCAAACCCTTGGGCTTTTGAGAAAGGGGACGACCGTGGAAACGGTTCTCACTCGCGCGGGCATCTGGCTCGTCATATTCATTCTTGCCATCGCAGCCATGGGCGCGGCGGCGGATGACGGTTTTGCCGTCCATATGGGCATCGTCGCCATCGCGGCGCTGCTGGCGCTGGGCGTCACGGTAACCCGCACCGACTATGCGGCGGTTGCCAATGGCATCATCAAGGCGCCCGCCGATCCGTCGCGCTACGATGACGATCCGGTCCGCTGGGGCGTCATCGCCACGGTGTTCTGGGGCATGGCCGGTTTCGCCGCCGGCCTGTTCATCGCGCTGCAGCTCGCCTACCCGATCCTCAACCTGGAGCCCTGGTTCAACTTCGGACGCCTGCGCCCGCTGCATACCAGCGCGGTGATCTTCGCGTTCGGCGGCAACGCGCTGATCGCGACGAGCTTCTACATCGTCCAGCGCACCTGCCGCGCACGCCTCGCCTTCCCCGGCCTCGCCCGCTTCGTCTTCTGGGGCTACCAGCTGTTCATCGTGCTGGCCGCAACCGGCTACCTGATGGGCGTGACGCAGGGCAAGGAATACGCAGAGCCCGAATGGTACACCGACTGGTGGCTGACGATCGTCTGGGTCGCCTATCTCGCCGTCTTCGTCGGCACGATCGTGAAGCGCAGCGAACCGCACATCTACGTGGCCAACTGGTTCTTCCTCGCCTTCATCCTGACAGTTGCGATGCTGCACATCGTCAACAACCTCGACGTGCCGGTCTCGATCACGGGCAGCCGTTCCTATCCGCTGTTCGCGGGTGTTCAGGGTGCACTGGTGCAGTGGTGGTACGGCCACAACGCGGTGGGCTTCTTCCTGACCGCCGGCTTCCTTGCCATGATGTACTACTTCGTGCCGAAGCAGGCCGAACGGCCGGTCTATTCCTACCGCCTGTCGATCATCCACTTCTGGTCGCTGATCTTCCTCTACATCTGGGCAGGTCCGCACCACCTCCACTACACGGCGCTGCCCGACTGGGCGCAGACGCTGGGCATGGTGTTCTCTGTCATGCTGTGGATGCCCAGCTGGGGCGGTATGATCAACGGGTTGATGACGCTTAACGGCGCATGGGACAAGGTCCGCACCGATCCGATCATCCGCATGATGGTGATGTCCCTCGCCTTCTACGGCATGAGCACGTTCGAAGGCCCGATGATGAGCGTGAAGAGCGTGAACTCGCTCTCCCACTACACCGACTGGACCATCGGGCACGTCCACTCCGGCGCGCTGGGCTGGAACGGGATGATCACCTTCGCGGCGATCTACTACCTGACACCGCGCCTGTGGAACCGTGAGCGGCTCTATTCCCTGCGGATGGTGAACTGGCACTTCTGGCTCGCGACGGCAGGCATCGTCTTCTACGCCGCGTCGATGTGGGTTGCCGGTATCACGCAGGGGCTGATGTGGCGCGAATACGGCGCTGACGGCTACCTGGTGAACTCCTTCGCCGAAACGGTCGCCGCGCTGCACCCGATGTTCGTCCTGCGCGCATTCGGCGGGATCCTGTACCTGACGGGCGCGGTCATCATGGTCGTCAACGTCTGGGCCACCATCGCGGGCAAGCTGCGCACGGAAAAGCCGATGAACGATGCCGCCTACGACGCCGAAGCGGACCGTCCGCTCGTTCCGGCAATGGCAAACTGAGGGTTAGCGCCATGAGCATGACCGAAAAGCACAAGAAGCTTGAGAAGAACGTCACCCTGCTGGGCGTCGCGGCTTTCGCCACCGTCACCATCGGCGGACTGGTAGAAATCGCCCCGCTGTTCTGGATCGACAACACGATCGAGAAGGTGGAGGGCATGCGTCCCTACACCCCGCTGGAGCAGGCAGGGCGCGACATCTATGTCCGCGAAGGCTGCTACGTGTGCCACAGCCAGATGATCCGCCCCTTCCGCGACGAGGTCGAACGCTATGGCCACTACAGCCTTGCCGCGGAATCGATGTACGACCACCCGTTCCAGTGGGGGTCGAAGCGGACGGGGCCCGACCTTGCCCGCGTCGGCGGACGCTATTCCGACGAATGGCACGTCCAGCACCTCAAGAATCCGCAGTCCGTGGTGCCCGAAAGCGTGATGCCGCAATACGGCTTCCTGGCCGAAACGCCGCTGCACGTGAAGGACATGGAGGCAAACCTGACCGCCCTGTCGCGGGTCGGCGTGCCCTATACCGACGCGCAGATCGAAAATGCGGATGCCGACATGAAGGCACAGGCCAATCCCGATGCCGATACGGCAGGCCTCGCCGAACGCTACGGCGACAGGGTCAACTTGCGCGATTTCGACGGCAAGCCGGCAAAGCTGACGGAGATGGATGCACTGATCGCCTACCTGCAGGTGCTGGGCACGATGGTCGACGTCAACGCCGCAGCTGCGGAAGAGGAACTGGCCACGGAGAAGGGTCGATGAGCGATCACTCCATCTACGACATGCTGCGGCATCTGGCCGACAGCTGGGGCCTGCTCATCATGATGCTCGCCTTTCTCGTCCTCGTCGCCTGGCCCTTCCGGCCGGGCGCACGGGCCAAGAACGAGGAAGCGGCGACCATGATCTTCAAGGACGAGAACGATGGCTGACAAGAGACTGGACGAAGCCACCAACACCGAAACCGTCGGCCACGAGTGGGACGGGATCGAGGAACTGAACACCCCGCTGCCGCGCTGGTGGTTGTGGACGTTCTATGCCACGATCGTCTTCTCGATCGGCTATGTCGTCGCCTATCCGGCGATCCCGATGGTCTCCAAAGGGACCGAAGGGATGCTTGGCTGGACCAGCCGCGGCGATCTGGCCAAGGATATCAAGGCGACCAGCGACAAGCGTTCCGAACTTGTTGCCGCCCTCGCCCAGACGCCGATCGAACGGCTGGACCCCGACAGCGACCTGATGCGCGCGGCAGTCGCGGGCGGCCGGGCGGCCTTCAAGGTCAACTGCGTCCAGTGCCACGGCGCGGGCGCGGCAGGATCGAAAGGGTATCCCAACCTCAACGACGACGACTGGCTGTGGGGCGGCGACCTCAAGGCGATCCACCAGACGCTGGAACACGGCATCCGCCAGCCGGGCGACGACCAGACCCGCTTCAGCCAGATGCCCGCCTTTGGCCGCGACGGCATCCTGAGCGCAGCCGAAATTGCCGACGTCGTCAGCCATGTCCGCACGCTGTCCGACCTCGAACCGAAAAGCGCGGCTTCGCAGCGCGGCGCAGTGACGTTCGAGACGCAATGTTCGATCTGCCACGGCCCGTCGGGCGAAGGCATGCGCGAATTCGGTGCGCCGAACCTTGCCGATGCCATCTGGCTTTATGGCAGCAGCCGCGACGATGTGACCGCCACCGTGACCAACGCCCGCTACGGCATGATGCCGGCGTGGGGGCAGCGGCTCGATCCGGTGACGGTGAAGATGCTGGCGGCCTATGTCCACTCGCTGGGCGGCGGCGAGAACTTCGTCGAACAGGCGGCGGAGGCGAATGCCGAACCTGCGGAGCAAGAGACAGATGCAACCAACTGATCGCAACCAGCCGGACCCCCTCCCGGAAAGCGATCTGCTGGAGCATGCACGGGCGGAGGATGGTGCGAAGGCTATGAAGCCTTCCACGCCTCCCCCTGCCGTCCCGCCCGTCTCGCTCTACGAAAAGCATACGACGGTCCATCCCAAGCGCATCGACGGCCCGTTCCGCCGCTTCAAGTGGCTGGTAATGGTCCTGACGCTGGGCATCTACTACGGCACGCCCTGGCTGCGCTGGGATCGCGGGGCCTATGCGCCGGATCAGGCGGTGCTGATCGATCTGGCGAACCGCCGCTTCTACATGTTCGATATCGAGATTTGGCCGCACGAGTTCTATTTCGTGGCAGGCCTGCTGATCATGGCGGGGATCGGCCTGTTCCTCGTCACCAGCGCGGTCGGGCGCGCATGGTGCGGCTATGCCTGCCCGCAAACTGTGTGGACCGACCTGTTCCAGCATGTCGACCGCTTCGTCGATGGCGACCGCAATGCGCGGATGCGGCTGGACAAGGCACCGTGGAGCGCGGGGAAGATCGCCCGCCGCTTCTGGAAGTGGTCGATCTACCTCGTCATCGCATTCTGGACCGGCGGTGCATGGATCATGTACTTCGCCGACGCGCCCACCCTTACCCGCGATTTCTGGGCCGGAAACGCGGCCCCGGTCGCCTATGCCACTGTCGCGGTGCTGACCGGCACCACGTTCTGGCTGGGCGGCTTCATGCGCGAGCAGGTGTGCGTCTACATGTGCCCGTGGCCGCGCATCCAGACCGCGATGCTGGATGAAAAATCGCTGATCGTCACGTACAAGGACTGGCGCGGCGAACCGCGCGGCAGCCTGAAAAAGTCGCAGAAGAACCCGGATCAGTTCGGCGACTGCGTCGATTGCAACCAGTGCGTCGCGGTCTGCCCCACCGGCATCGACATTCGCGAAGGGCCGCAGATCGGCTGCATCACTTGCGCGCTGTGCATCGATGCCTGCGACCGGGTGATGAAGGAAGTCGGCCGCCCGCGCGGGCTGATCGACTATGCCACGCTGGAAGATTGCGAGCGGGAGGCGGCAGGGGCCGAACCGCGCCCCGTGTGGAAGACGCTGACCCACCCGCGCACGCTGATCTATTTCGGCGTCTGGTCGGCCATCGGCGTGGCTCTGCTGTTCGCACTGGGCACGAGGGAGAGGACCGGCATCACGGTCCAGCCGGACCGCAATCCGCCCTACATGCTGATGAGTGACGGATCGGTGCGCAACAGCTATACTGTGAAGCTGCGCAACATGCAGTCGCGCCCGCGCGAGATGGAACTGTCTCTGACTGGCCTGCCCGGCGCGAAAATGTGGACCGACGACATGTCGAAGGACGGGGCGGCCCGTACGATCACGCGCGAAGTTGCCGCCGACGTGGCCCTGCCCTTGCGGGTCTACGTCGTCGCCCCACGCGGTACGGGACGGCAGGAATTCCACTTCGTGGTGACGTCGCCCGAAGGGGAAAGCGACCAGAGCGAAACGGGCTTCAACGCCCCCGAGCAATAGGACGAAAACGATGACGCATTCCGCCCCCCGGAAGGCCCGTTTCACCGGCAAGCACATGACCGCGATCCTTGTTTGCGGGTTCGGGGTCGTAGTCGCGGTAAACTTCACGATGGCCGCGCTCGCCAGTAGCAGTTTCGGCGGCGTGGTGGTCGAAAATTCCTATGTCGCCAGCCAGGAATTCAACAACTGGCTGGACAAGGCGGAAGCCTCCAACGCGCTCGGCTACACCGTCGATGCCGCGCGCAACGCCGACGGCAAGATCGCGCTGACCACCAGCGGCGTACCGGTGGGCGCGCAAGTCACCGCAACCGCCCGCCATCCGCTTGGCCACCAGCCGGACCGTGCACTCGTCTTCGTCTACGGCTCCGACGGGAAATGGACCAGCACCTCGGCCCTGCCCGAAGATCGCTGGACCTTGCGCATCGCGATAGACGCGAACGGCAGCGAATGGCGCGGAGAGCGCGGGCTGACGAGAACGGGGCCATGAACGCGCCGGTCGCCACTACTGCGATGACTGCCGACCCTTGTGTCGACAGCCGGTTCACAGTGCCGAGCATCCGCTGCGCAGGTTGCATCTCAAAGATCGAGCGCGGCCTTGTACAAGTGCCGGGCGTCGCCACCGCGCGGGTGAACTTTTCGGCCAAGCGCGTCGCGGTCAGCCACGCGCCGAATCTCACTGACGCGCAGATCATCGATGCACTCGCGCACCTTGGCTTCGAAGCACAGCCGATGGCGGAAAACCCGCTGGCCCGCGACGACGCCGAGACCAAGCGCCTGCTGCGCGCGCTGGCCGTGGCGGGTTTTGCCATGATGAATATCATGCTGCTCTCGGTCGCGGTCTGGTCGGGCGCGGACGGGATCACGAAGGAAATGTTCCACTGGCTGTCGGCGGCAATCGCCTTGCCCGCTGTCGCCTATGCCGGTCGTCCGTTCTTCTCGTCCGCATGGATGGCACTGAAGTTTCGCGGCACCAACATGGACGTGCCGATCTCCATCGGCGTGCTGCTGGCAACGGGGATGAGCGCCTACGAAGTGCTGACCGGCGGCGAACACGCCTATTTCGACGGCGCGGTCATGCTGCTGTTCTTCCTGCTGGCAGGCCGCGTGCTGGATGCAATGATGCGCGATCGGGCACGGTCGGGCATTGCCTCGCTGCTGGGCCGCATGGGTCGCGGCGCGCAAGTCGCCTATCCCGACGGCGAAACCCGCTGGGTGGCGGCAGAAGACCTCGCCCCCGGCATGGAAATGCAAGTCGCTGCGGGTGAGGCACTGGCAGCCGACGGCGTGATCCTGTCGGGCACCAGCAGCTTCGACCGGTCGATGCTGACCGGCGAAAGCGCACCGGAAGTGGCCGCAACCGGCGATACCGTTCATGCGGGCACGATAAACCTGCTCGCCCCCGTCACCGTGCGCGTAACCGCCGCTGCCGAAGATACCGCCATCGCCGACATCGCGCGGCTGATGGACGAGGCAGGGCAATCGCGCAGCCGCTATGTCCGCGTCGCCGATCGCGCGGCGCGGCTATACGCGCCCGCCGTCCATTCGCTGGCGGCGCTGACCTTCGTCGGCTGGATGCTGGCGGGCGCGGGCGTGCACCAGTCGCTGCTGATCGCCATCGCGGTCCTGATCATCACGTGCCCTTGCGCCCTGGGCCTAGCGGTTCCGGCTGCGCAAGTCGTGGCGGCGGGCGCACTGATGAAGCATGGCCTGCTGATCAAGGACGGCAGCGCGCTGGAACGGCTGGCAGAGGCGGATCATGCCCTCCTCGACAAGACCGGCACGCTGACCGTCGGCCGCCCCCGTCCGGTATCGGTGACGACGCTGTCGCAGGAAGACCGTGGCATCGCGCTCGCTCTTGCCCAAAGCAGCCGCCACCCGCTGAGCAAGGGCCTTGCCGTCGCCCTGCGCGAGGCCGGGGTAACGCCCCTTCCCGTCAGCGACATTGCCGAAACGCCGGGCGAAGGCCTGCGCGGCATGTTCGAAGGGCAGGAAGTCGGCCTGCTGCGCCCCGAGGCCACGGCATCGGGTATGTCAGTCGCCTATTGCAGAGGCGATGCCACGACCGTGATCCCGTTTACCGATCCATGGCGCATCGATGCCGAAGCCACGATCGACGCACTGGCGGGGCTCGGCATTCCCGGCGCAATAGCATCAGGCGACGCAAGCGAGGCCGTGGCGCAAGCGGCAGTAACATTCGGCATCCCTGCGCAAGGCGGGATGAGCCCTGCGGACAAGCTGGCCGAACTGGAACGGCGTCGGGGTGCCGGACAGAAAGTGCTGATGGTCGGCGACGGGCTGAACGACGGCCCCGCTCTTGCCGCGGCCCATGTCTCCATCGCACCGGGCGGTGCCAGCGACGTCAGCCAGCAGGCAGCGGACGCAGTGTTCGTCGGCGATGCGCTGATGCCGGTCGCCCTTGCCGTTCGCGTCGCGCGCACGACGATGCGAACCGTGCGGCAGAACTTCGCGATGGCGGTGATCTACAACCTGCTCGCCGTGCCGGTCGCGGTCATGGGCTATGTCACGCCGATGATTGCCGCCATCGCGATGTCGCTGTCTTCGCTGATCGTCGTCGGCAATTCGCTGTTGCTGGCCCGCGCGGCAAAGGCTCGCGTGGCAGGGAGCGGAAAGTGAACGGGCTGATCTTCCTCATTCCCGTTGCGCTCGGCATGGGCGGTCTCGGCCTCGCCGCGTTCTTCTGGGCGATGCGCAGTGGCCAGTTCGAGGATCTGGACGGCGCGGCGCAGCGCATCCTGATCGAGGAGGAGGAAGACCAGTGAACGGCCTCCTCACCTCGCTGGCCGCAGTGGCATTGTTGCCCGCCGTGACCGGTATGCCGCCTAAGGATGCGGAGCGGAGCATCATCGTCTCGCTCTGCGCGGGCGGCACGATGGCGCTGCCCGTCGGCGACGCCCTGCCCGATCGCGGCACCACGCCGTGCTGCGCCAAGGGCTGCCGCACGAAACGCCGCAAGCTCCTTGATCGAGCGCAATGATCGGCTGACCGCCGCGCATTAGGATCGGACCCGTGATGTGGCCCTACCTTCCCGATCTCCTGGCCGTGCCGGTCCCGCGCTACACGAGCTATCCCACGGCAGCCGAATTCGGCCCTGCCGAACCGCAGGCGTTCTATAACGCGCTGGAGGAAACGCAGAGCGACATCTCGCTCTATGTCCACATCCCCTATTGCCACGAAATCTGCTGGTACTGCGGCTGCAACACCGGCGCGGCCAACCGGCAGAAACGGCTTGCCGCCTATCTCGAAGCGTTGATGCACGAAATCGCGATGGTCGGCGCCGCGGTGCCGCAGGATTGCAACGTGCGGTACATCGCCTTCGGCGGTGGCAGCCCTAATGCCATAGCGCCCACAGATTTCGTGCGTCTGATCGATGCGCTGACACTTGCCTTTCCGCTGGCAGATCCGGTCATCTCGATCGAACTCGATCCGCGCAGCCTGACCGAACCGTGGCGCGAGGTCATTTCCCACGTCGGCGTCGAACGGGCCTCGATGGGGGTGCAGACCTTCGATCCCGCCATCCAGCAGGCGATCGGGCGTGTCCAGCCCGTCGAACTGATCGAACGCGCGACCGACATGCTCCGCCGCGCGGGCGTCAAATCGCTGAATTTCGACCTGATGTACGGCTTGCCGGGGCAGGATCATGACCGCCTGCTCGCCTCCGTCGACAAGACGGCGGAGCTTGGCGCGGACCGGATCGCGCTGTTCGGGCTTGCCTACCTGCCCGAAATGTTCCCGCGCCAGAAACGGATCGACGGCAGCAACCTGCCCGACGCGCGAACACGCTTCGACATGATGCAGGCAGGCTACGAACGGCTGGTCGATCACGGTTACGATCCCGTCGGCTTCGATCATTTCGCACTGCCGGGCGACCCGCTATCGCGCGCGACGCTGTCGGGCAGGTTGCACCGCAATTTCCAGGGCTTCACCGACGATGCCGCGCCCGTCACCATCGGGCTGGGGGCCAGTGCCATCAGCTGCTTTCCGCAAGGCATCTACCAGAACGAGAAGAACGCGGGCCGCTATCGCACCGCCATTGCCGAAGGGCGCCACCCGACGTTCATGGGCGTGGCCCGTTCGGCAGAGGACCGCCGCCGCGCCAAAGCGATTACCGGCGTCCTGTGCCACGGCCACACGCGCATCGACGAAGCCCTGCTGGCCGGCGCATCGCCGCGCCTGGCACAATTCATTGATGCCGGCCTTTGCACGATAGAGGGCGGCGTTCTGACGCTTTCGGCGAATGCCCTGCCCTATGCGCGCGGTATCGCCGCATGTTTCGACAGTTATCGCATCGGCAGCGCGCGCAAGTTCAGCAACGCGGTCTAGGGCCAAAGCCTAGAGGTTCGAGGCCACCGCCTTGGCAATATAGGTCCGCGCCCATTCCGGCGTGGTCGGCGGCAGGGCATCGTGCGCAAAGAAGCGCAGTTCGGCAATTTCACGGCCATCGGCAACCGGATCGCCGCTGATCGCGGCAGCAAACACCGTGACCGAGTTGCGAGCGCCATGCAGGTCGATCTCCTCGACATGAACGGCGACCAGCGTGTCCGGCGCGACGCCGACCTCTTCGGCCAGTTCGCGCCTTGCCGCCACTGCCGGTTCCTCTCCCTTGCGCACGCCGCCGGTCGGGACATGCCATTCCCCCCGCTTGCGATAGGAATGGCGAACCATGAGGACATCGCCATCGGCATTGCGGGCAATCACCGCACAGCCGCGCAACGCCGGCTTGCGCCATGCCCACCAGCGCCGGCGGACCAGCTCCGCCATGCGCAGCAGCCTGCGATGCAGCCACGCCGGAAGCAGACCCGCAAGCGGGATATCAGGCAAAGCAGTTCACTTCGCCGCGTGCATGGCCCAACAACCGCGCGACGGGCAGGTCGTTCTCCCCCTTGGCCGCAGCTTCGAACAGGGCCAGCTTGTCGGAACCGCGAATGACGAACATCAACGCCTCTGCGCTCAACAGCTTGGGCAGGGTCATCGTCACGCGGTCGAACGGTGCTTCGGGCGGCAGCGGATCGGGGGTAAGCCGCCGCACCTGCCGCGCATCGTCAACCTGCGGATCGGTATTGGGAAACAGCGAAGCGACATGCCCGTCGCCGCCCATGCCCAGCCAGACCAGCGCGAAATGGGGCGGCGCGGCATCCTCCGTCAGTTCGACGATCCTTGCGCCCGTGGCCGCCAGCGTTTTCGCGATCCGGCCGTAATTGCTGGCCTCGTGATCGGCAGGCACGCAGCGATCGTCGCCCGGCCAGATTTCCAGCCGCGCCCAGTCCAGATCGCGCCCCTTGTCGCTTTTGGCCAGTGCGGCAAGGATCGGAAACGGCGTGGAGCCGCCGGGCACGCTGATCGCGACAGTGCCGTCCCGCCGATCGAGTTCACGGCCCAGCCGCTCCGCAAGCCAGCCGGCGATCTGCGCGTCGGGAAGGTCGTGATGGAATGTGATTTCGGTGAGCATGGCATCATCCTGTCGCTGGCATCACTGCGACGTAGGCATTCGCAGCGCCTTGCCAACCCCCGCCGGTTCGCGTCACGTCGCAGGCATAAAGAGAGGCCCATCCCGCCCATTGGCCGGACGGGCCTCTCGAAGGATGAAGCTCAGATCAGGCCGCGTCGGCCTTGCGCTTGGCCTTCTTGCGCTCGTTCGGGTCGAGGATAGCCTTGCGCAGGCGGATCGACTGCGGCGTCACTTCGACCATCTCGTCATCGTCGATGTATGCGATGGCCTGCTCCAGCGTCATGCGCTTGGGAGGGGTCAGGCGGATCGCGTCATCCTTGCCGGTCGAGCGGAAGTTGGTGAGCTGCTTGGACTTGAGCGGATTGACCTCGAGATCGTCGGGCTTGGCATTCTCGCCGATCAGCATCCCTTCGTAGACCTTTTCCTGCGGGCTGACGAACAGGATACCGCGATCTTCAAGGGCATTGAGGGCGTAGCCGACAGCCTCGCCGGTGCAGTTCGAGATAAGGACGCCGTTCTGGCGACCCTCGATCGGGCCCTTGTAGGGACCGTAGCTGTCAAACAGGCGGTTCATGATGCCGGTGCCGCGCGTGTCCGAAAGAAACTCGCCATGATAGCCTATGAGGCCGCGCGACGGGGCACGGAAGCCGAGGCGGGTCTTGCCCGGGCCTGACGGGCGCATCTCGGTCAGTTCGGCCTTGCGGCGCTGCATCTTCTCGACGACCGTGCCGGAGAACTCGTCATCCACGTCGATGACAACGCTTTCGTAAGGCTCGGTGCGCTGGCCGTTCTCTTCCACGAACAGCACGCGCGGGCGGCTGATGCCCAGTTCGAAGCCTTCGCGGCGCATCGTCTCGATCACGACGCCAAGCTGAAGTTCGCCGCGACCGGCAACTTCGAAGCTGTCCTTGTCGGCAGACTCGGTGACCCGGATGGCAACGTTGGTTTCCGCCTCGCGCAGCAGGCGGTCGCGGATCATGCGGCTCGTCACCTTGTCGCCCTCGCGGCCCGCGAAGGGGCTGTCGTTGACGGCGAAGCGCATCGCCAGTGTCGGCGGGTCGATCGGCTGGGCGGCGATGGGTTCGCTGACCGCCGGGTCGGCGATGGTGTTGGCGACGGTCGCCTTTTCAAGGCCGGCCAGCGCGATGATGTCGCCGGCGCGTGCCTCGTCCACCGGCACCCGCTCCAGCCCGCGGAACGAAAGCAGCTTGGACGCGCGGCCCACTTCCAGCACCTTGCCGTCCATGTCGATGGCGCGGATCGGGTCGTTGACGCGGATCGTGCCGGACTGGACACGGCCGGTCAGCACGCGGCCCATGAAGTTGTCACGGTCAAGCAGCGTGGCAAGGAAGCTGAACGGAGCCTCGGTATCGAGGCCCGGCGCCTTAACATGGTCGCGGATCAGTTCGAACATCGGGGTCAGCGAGCCCTCGCGCGCGTCGATATCCTCGCTGGCATAACCGTTGCGGCCCGATGCGTAGAGGATCGGGAATTCCAGCTGCTCGTCATTGGCGCCAAGGTTCACAAAAAGGTCGAACACTTCGTCAAGAACTTCGGCGGGGCGGCCGTCGGGACGGTCGATCTTGTTGACGACGACGATGGGCTTGAGGCCCAGCGCCAGCGCCTTGCCGGTGACGAACTTGGTCTGCGGCATCGCGCCTTCGGCGCTGTCCACCAGCAGGATCACGCCGTCGACCATGGAGAGGATGCGTTCCACTTCCGCGCCGAAGTCGGCGTGGCCGGGCGTATCAACGATATTGATGCGCAGGCCTTCCCACTCGATCGAGGTCGGCTTGGCGAGAATGGTGATCCCGCGTTCCTTTTCGAGGTCGTTGGAGTCCATGGCGCGTTCTTCCACGCGCTGGTTGTCGCGGAAGGTGCCCGACTGGCGGAACAGCTGGTCGACCAGCGTTGTCTTGCCGTGGTCGACGTGGGCGATAATGGCGATGTTGCGCAGCTCGGCTGCCATGGTTTGGGCCTCTGGTTCTGATAAATCGGATCGGTGAGTGCTCACGCGGCCGGTCACCGTCGAGGCGCGCGCGCCCTAAACGAATTGGTGCGACGCAGCAAGGGATTTAGCGTGACCGTCGCGCAACATTGTTGCCTTTGGTTGCAGATGTCACATTTCATTCATTGATACGAAATCGGCAAAAACGTAGGATAACCGACATAGAAGTGGCGATCTCCCCCTGAAAACAAAGCATGATCGCTGTCTTAACCTTGAAGAGGAATGATTGCCGATGAAACCGATTCGCAGCGGCCAGGTGGTTCTTCGCAATACGCTTTCGACCGGAACCGCCGTTCTCGCGATTGCCGCCGCACCGGCTTTTGCACAGGATGACGCGGAAACGGAATATGCCCAGCCGGCAGAATATGCCGCACCTGCGAGCGATGTAGAAACCACATATGACAACAATGCGATCATCGTCACCGCGACGAAGCGGGAGCGGACGCTGCAGGACACACCGGTCGCCGTAACGGTCACGACCGAGCAGGAACTGGAACGCGCGGAAATCCGCGACTTGAAGGACCTGACCAGCGTCGCCCCCTCGCTGAAGATCACGCAACTGCAATCCAGCGCGAACACCAATTTCATTATCCGCGGCTTCGGCAACGGCGCGAACAATGCCGGCATCGAACCATCGGTGGGCGTCTTCGTCGACGGTGTCTACCGTTCGCGTTCCGCCGCGCGCATCAACGACCTGCCCGACCTGCAGCGGATCGAGGTGCTGAAAGGGCCGCAATCCACGCTGTTCGGCAAGAACGCCAGCGCGGGCGTCATTTCGGTGGTCACTGCCGAGCCGCGCTTTACCTTCGGCGGCGAAGCGGAAGTCAGCTATGGCAATTTCGACGCCATGGTCGCCAAGGCCAACGTCTATGGCCCGCTTTCCGAAACGATCGCGGCATCGATCGGCGGCGGCATCAACAAGCGTGACGGTTACTTCACCGATCTCAGCACCGGCGGCAAGACGAACGAGCGTGATCGCTGGTTCACGCGCGGACAGCTTTTGTTCGAACCGAACGGCCTTCTGAAAGTCCGCATCATCGGCGATTACGAGAAGACGGACGAGAACTGCTGCGCCAACGTGCTGCTGCAACAGGGCGATATCGGCGCGGCTATCGTCGCACCGCCGCCCTTCGGCCTTGGCGCGGGCAATTCCGATCCGGCCAATCCTTATGCCGACGTCATCTATTCCAACTTCCCCAGCACCAACGACATCGAGAACTGGGGCCTTTCCGGCCAGGTCGATTTCGGTTTTGGTCCGTTCAAGCTGACTTCGATCACGGCCTATCGCGGCGTTGATGCGATCACCAACCAGGATTCCGATTTTACCGGCGCAGACCTGATCAGCCGTAACTTCCAGGACCTCTCGATCCACACCTTCACGCAGGAATTCCGCGCGACAGCCACTGTCGGCGCGCTCGATATCCTGCTTGGCGCGTTCTATTTCGATGAAAGCATCAAGCAGGCGAACGAGCTGTTCTACGGCGACGATCTGCGCCAGTTCGCGAACATCGGCATATTCGGCATCAGCGACGGCGCGCTCAACCTACCCGCGCTGGAGGCGCAGCTGTCACAGCTGACCGTGCTGGCCAATATGGTCGATCCGACGATCACGCCGCAGGATTACACGGGCCAGTTTTTCATTGGCGATCGCGGTCTGCGCGAAGCCTACACGCTGAACAACAAGGCGTTCAGCCTGTTCGGACAGCTCGATTTCGAAGTCACCGACCGGCTTACCCTGACCGCAGGCCTGAACTATACCAAGGACAAGAAGCGTTATTCGGCCAACGTCAGTTCCGACGACGTGTTCTCGCAAGTCGATCTGCAGCAACTGGGCTATTACGCGCTCTATTTCGGAGCGCTGGAAAACGGTGCGTCCCAGCAACAGGCGCAGGACTATGCCACAGCGTTTCAAAATGATGAGACAGTCAACCGGCTGCTGGCCTTGCAGGACCTGCAATACCTGCCCGAATTCGTGGACGTGCCGAACTCGGTGGAAAGCGGCAGGATCAGCGACGACAATGTATCGTACACGCTGCGCGCCGCCTACGAACTGACCGACAGTCTCAACGCCTACCTGACGTACGCAAGCGGTTACAAGGCGCCTTCGGTGAACCTGTCGCGCGACAGCCGGCCCTTCCCCTCCGACCGTGACGCGATCGAGGCGGCGGGACTGGACGAAGCGAACCAGACCTATTCGGGCCGCTTTGCCACCGGCGAAAAGGCGAAAGTCTGGGAACTGGGCCTCAAGGGCGATTTCGGTCCGGCGAACTTCTCGTTCGCGATGTTCCGCCAGACGATTTCGGGGTTCCAGTCGAATATCTTCACCGGCACCGGCTTCTTCCTCACCAACGCGGGCAAGCAGCGCGCCACCGGCTTCGAATTCGACGGCAGCGTGCGTCCGATCGATCCGCTGAAGCTGCGCATGGCAGTGACTTATCTCGACAGCAAATACGTGTCCTTCCCGATTTCGGGCGTGGGCGACCTGACCGGCTATGAAGTCGCAGGCGTGCCGCCGATTTCGGCAACGTGGTCGGCGGAATACACGCACGAGCTTGGCAACGGCGATGCGCTGATCGCGCGCGGCGACTATCACTACGAGAGCGACGTGATGATCGTGGAAGGCCTCCCGGGCTTCATCGACGAGGAGGGCGAAACCCCCGCGATCGACGCGGCGCGGCAGTTCACCCGCAGTGTGAACGATGTTAACGCGTCGCTGACTTACGCGATGCAGAACGGACTGTCGGTTTCTGTCTGGGGCCGTAACCTGCTGGACGACCGGTACCTGCTTTCGATCTTCGACACGCCGATCCAGCCGCTCAGCATCTCCGGCTATCCCAGCCAACCACGCACTTATGGCGTGACGGCCCGCTACAAGTTCTGAGGCCTTCTCCGGCTACAGGGAGGGAAAGGGGCTGCGCCGATGGCGTGGCCCCTTTTGCTTTTGGAAAGGAAAACAGGGATAAGCTGTCGGAACGCATTCATGCGAAGGGGGAATTCAGATGGAATGGATGTTAATGCCCTATCGGCGCTACTTCGATTTTTCGGGGCGGTCTCGCCGCAAGGAGTTCTGGATGTTCCAGCTTCTGATCCTGATCATCTATGCCGTCGCCATCGTGCTGACCGGCGGAATGGGCGCGACGATGGAGGGTAGCGAGCCGGACACCATGGGTCCGATGGCCGCCGTGATAATGATGGCCCTTGGCGTATGGGGACTTGGCACTTTCATTCCCGCCCTCGCACTTTCGGTGCGCCGCCTGCACGATGTCGACAAGTCGGGCTGGTGGCTGCTGATCAGCTTCGTGCCGATCATCGGCTTCTTCGTCCTGCTCTATTTCGATCTGATCGAAGGGACGCGCGGACCCAACCGATTTGGCGAGGACCCCAAGGAAGGTCTTGCGCGCGGCGTTTGAAGGCTTCGCGCTCTAAAGACTGCGCAAGGCTCTGGCGGGCCGGGCGCGCAAAACGGGTAACGATGCGAGCGTGGCGGCGGCAACGATCAACGCCGCCCCGCCGCACAATACCGCCAGCACAACCGGCCAGTCGGGCCGGAACGGGAATTCGAACAGGCGGTCCATCACGAACCAGCCGGTTCCCGCCGCGATGCCCAGCGCAATCACGCCCAGCACTGCGGCAAGCAGGACATAGCGCAACACCAACGCGCCCAGCAGTTGCCGGCTGCTCGCACCCAGCACGCGCAGTACGACGGTATCGTAAGTCTCGCGCGCCCGCGCTGCGGCCACCGCACCCAGCAGGACTGCCAGCCCCGCAAAGACGGCGACGCTAGCCGCCGCGAGGATCGCGACCGAGAGGCTGGACAGGATCTCGCGCGCCTGTGCCAGCACGCCGCCGATCTCGATCACCGAACTGGTCGGAAATTCACGCACCAGCACACGCAGCAGCGATCCTCCCTCCACGCCCTCCGGCAGAATGACGGAGGCCGAGAGGTTGTGCGGCGCATCGTCGATCGCGCCGGGGCCGAATACCAGAACGTAGTTGAAGCCCATGTCGTCCCACTCGATCCGGCGGAACGATGCAATTGTCGCCTCCCGCTCCACGCCCAGCAGGCCGATGACCAGCTTGTCACCGATGTTCAGATCAAGCGCCTGCGCCAGTTCCTCGTCAATCGACACCAGCGGAGGGCCGGAATAGTCGGCGGGCCACCATTCGCCCCGCGACACGACGTTGCCGGCCGGCAACTGCGCCGCATAAGTCAGCCCGCGTTCCCCGCGCAGCGCCCATGCGCCTTCGGGGATCTCTTCCAGATCGCTGACCCACGTCATGTTGTCGGCAGGGCCATAGGCAAGGATCGCGCCGCGCATCGCCGGAACCGTGCGGACCTGGGCGCCCGGCACTTGCGCCTCCACATCGGCGCGGAATGCCGCTTCCCTGTCGCGCGGCAGGTCCAGCACGAAATAGTCGGGCGCCTTGTCGGGCACCGTTCCGTCGATATAGGTATCGAGGCTCGTCTGGATGACGGCGATGGCGGAAAACGCGGCTAGGCCGAAGCCGAGCGCGGTGACAAGCGCGGCCGTGGCCGCACCGGGCCTGTCGAGCGCGGCGATGCCCATGCGAAAAGCCAGCGAGCCGCCGCTGCGCGGGACCCGCGCCGCCAGCTTGCGCACGGCAAAACCGATTAGCCCCAGCACGCCGAGCACGCCTGCTGCCGAAGCAAGGAAGCCCGCCGTCAGCACCACTTCATGCGACGTGGCGAGCGCCAGCGCGCAAATTGCGGCAAGCCCTGCGCCGACCGGCAGCGCCGCCTTGCGCCAAAGCCCCTCGGGCGGTGCGATCCGCGCCCTGAGCAATGCCATCGCGGTTACCGAGCGCGATGCCAGCAACGGCGGGGCGGAAAAGACCAGCGCCACCAACAGCCCGAACAGCGCGGCCCGAACCAGCGCCAGCGCGTCGATCGTGAAGCGCGCCTCGACCGGCAAGAACCCTTCAAGCAGCGCGCTGAGTGCCGGTACGGCCAGAACCCCCGCGACAAGGCCCGCGCCGATCCCGACAAGCGCGGCGGCCAGCACTTGCAACACGTGGATGCGCAGCACGTCCTCGCTCGTCGCACCCAGCACTTTGAGCGTCGCGATCGTGCCCCGTCGCCCCTCGAGCCACGAAGAGACGGCGCCCGCAATGCCGATACCGGCAATGACCAGCGCGGCAAGCCCGACAAGGCCGAGAAACTCGCCCATGTTGGCCATCAGGCGGTCCGCCCCCGGCGAAGCACGGTCGCGCGTTCGGGTGCCCCAGCCGCCATCGGGAAACCGGCTTTCGAAGCTTTCGACCGCCGCGTCCGCATCGCTGCCGCGCGGCAAGGCGATGCGGTACTTCGTGCGCGTCATCGAACCGAACTGCACCAGTCCGGTCTTTTCCAGCGTCGCATTCGAAACCAGAACCGGCGCGCCCAGTGCGAACCCTTCGGAAAGGCGATCCGGTTCCTCTCCGATCACCCCCGCGATCCGCACATCGGCCTCGCCCAGCCGGATCGTTTCGCCCACCGCCACGTCCAGCCTGTCCAGCACGCCGCTGTCGACCCATGCCTCGCCCTCCGGCGGCGCACCAACGGTGCGGCCATCGCGCAACGACATCGTGCCATAGAGCGGCCAATTCGCATCCACCGATTTCAACTGCACGGGCGAAACCGCTCCGTCCGGCGTGGAGGCCATGGCCTGCAACCGCATGCCGCTGGACAAGCGGCCCATCGCCTGCATCGCGGCCAATTCTTCTGGGTTCGCCTGCCGGGCGTAGATCGCGAATTCGACATCGCCGCCAAGGATCGCCTGCCCCCGGTCGGCCAACTGGTCGCGGATCGCGGTTTCAAGCGTGCCGATGGCCGCCAGTGCGCCCGCGCCAAGAAACAGGCATATAACCAGCAGCCGCAGCCCGCGAAACCGCCACGAAAAATCGCGCCGCGCAAGGCGCAGGGCAATGGTCCAGCGGCGCAACACCGCGCTCATGCGGCAAGGCTGTCCGAAACGATCCGCCCGTCGGCCATTTCCAGCACACGCTCACACATTCCGGCCAGCGCCGGATCGTGCGTGATCAGGAACAGGGTCGCCCCGGTTTCCGCCCGCCGCGCGAACAGCAGGTCCACGATCTGCGCACCGGTCGCGCTGTCCAGATTGCCGGTCGGCTCGTCCGCGAACAGCAGTGGGGGGCGCGGCGATAGCGCACGCGCGATCGCAACGCGTTGCTGCTCTCCGCCCGAAAGCTGGGCGGGATAGTGATCCAGCCGATGCCCAAGACCGACCGCCTCAAGCTCCGCCCGCGCCCTGTCGAACGCATCGGGCATGTCGGCCAGCTCAAGCGAGATCGCCACGTTTTCCAGCGCGGTCATCGTCGGCAGCAAGTGGAAGGCCTGAAGCACGATGCCGATCCTGCCCCGCCGTGCGCGGGCGAGCGCGTCTTCGGAAAGGCCGGAAAAATCCTCACCCGCGACGTTGAGGCTACCTCCGCTCGCCCGTTCAAGGCCCGACAGCAGGGCCATCAGCGAACTCTTGCCCGAACCCGACGGGCCGAGCAGCGCCACGGTCTGCCCCTCCGGCACGACAAGATCGACCCCCTTCAGGATCGTGACGGGCGCTTTCTGCGCGCCGAGTTCCAGAACGAGATTCTCTGCGTTGATGGCAGGACGGAGCGGCGCTTCACGGGCTTTTTGCATGGAACGCACTAGATTGGCATGAAAGGACAAAGCTGCAAGGAATTTGAACATGCGCAATTTCGTGGCGGTACTGGTCGCTATCCTGCTGGCGGCCTGCGGACAGGCAAGCGGCGATGCGGGAACATCGCAGCCCGGCGAGGCCGATGCCCCCGTCGGCAAGCCGGTGCTGGTGCTCGCCTTCGGGGACAGCTTATTCGCCGGCTACCGCCTTGCGCGGGCAGAGGCCTATCCCGCCCAGCTGGAAACCGCGCTGCGCGGGCGCGGCATGAATGTGCGCGTGCAGAACGCGGGCGTATCGGGCGACACGACGGGCGCCGGTCGGCAGCGGCTGGAGTTCGTGCTCGATTCCATGACCGTGAAACCGGACGTCGCGCTGGTCGAACTTGGCGCGAACGACATGTTGCGCGGTCTATCCCCGGCGCAGGCTCGCGCCAACCTCGATGCGATCATGGCCGAACTGGACAAGCGCGATATCGACGTGGTGGTGATGGGCATGCGCGCCGCGCCGAACCTTGGCAGCGATTACGCCGACGAATTCGACGCGATCTTCCCCGACCTTGCCGACAAGTACGATGCCGAACTGGTCCCGTTCTTCATCGAACCGCTGATCTTCGACCGGTCGCTGGTGCAGGACGATCAGGTCCATCCAACGGCGCAGGGGGTGAAGGCAATGGTGGAACACTCGGTCGAGGAAATCGCCGACGCCATCGATTAAACCTGCTCCAGCCGCTCTGCCGCACCCGCCGTGACGCGCCAGACACCGGGCCGTTCGGGGAGGCTGGAGAACGGCTCGGCCTCGGTTCCCGTCATCCAGACCTGCGCGCCGGTCACGGCCAGCCGCTCGTACAGCGCGGCGCGGCGCACCGGATCGAGATGGGCGGCCACTTCGTCCAGCAAAAGGACGAGCGGGCGCGAGCCGGCGGCAAGTCCGGCGTGGGCAAGCGTGATCGCGATCAGCATCGCCTTTTGCTCGCCAGTCGAACATTCCGCCGCCGCCCGCCCCGTACCGGACATCGCCACGGCCAGATCGTCGCGGTGGGGCCCGACAAGCGTGCGCCCCGCCGCGCGATCCGCCGGCCTGCCCTTGCGCCACAAGTCTGCCAGTTCGCCCGCATCGGCAGGCGCAGCGGGTTCGATCGCCAGGCTAGGGCGGGCAAAGGGCGCATCGCGCACGCGGGCCAGTTCTTCCGACAATCGCGCGACCGTCGCCGCGCGCCCCGCGGCGATCGCGGCACCGGCTTCCGCCATCTCCCGCTCAAGCGCGTCCAGCCATTGCGGATCGGGCCGCGCATCGCCGCCCATCAGCCGGTTCCGCTCGCGCAGCGCCTTGTCATAGCGGGACGAATGGGTGGCATGGACC
The DNA here is from genome assembly GCF_001634625.1 of Croceicoccus bisphenolivorans. Classification (GTDB taxonomy): domain Bacteria; phylum Pseudomonadota; class Alphaproteobacteria; order Sphingomonadales; family Sphingomonadaceae; genus Croceicoccus; species Croceicoccus bisphenolivorans. The sequence continues at coordinate 55,169 of NZ_LRSE01000003.1, forward strand.
GGATCGAGCGCCAGCACCATGCGATCGAGAAACCGGCGACGGTTGCCCGCGCTATCGGTGAAGAGCCGGTCCATCGCCGGGGTCAGCCATCCGATCGACAGCCATTCGGCAAGACGCGATGCCGGTAGCGGCGCGCCGCTGGCCTGTACGATACGCCGGCCCGGGGCATCGACGCGCACGGCCGTGCCGATCCGCACGGGCGTCACGCCACTGACGAGATCCGCACCCACGGCAAACCCGCCCGACGCATGCTCATCGGCCCCCTCCCGCGCAATATCGGACAGTTGCGCCCGCCGCAGGCCGCGACCGGGGGCGAACAGGGACAGCGCCTCCAGCACGTTGGTCTTGCCCGCACCGTTCGCACCGATGAGCAGGTTGAAACGCCCGGTGCCTTCCAGCCGTGTCGCTGCATGGTTGCGAAAATCGGAAAGACGAATGCGGTCGAGCACGCATTTGCGCTTAGGGTCGAGAGAGAGTGAGGCAAAGCGAAAACACGTGATGCCAACTAGTGGTGAAAATTACCGATAGTTGGATTCAGCCGCTTTGCCGTCTACGAGCGCAACACTATATCATGTTGATTAATAGTCGTTTCCCAGATTGGCACGGTCTCTGCAATGTATCCGGCATGAACGGCACGTTGCCGTATTCACGATAGAATTAGGGGACAGACATCATGGAAAAGTTTTCAACCGCCCTTTCAAACGCGACAGCCGCTCTTGCCGCCCTCGCCTTCTCGCTCGCCGCGATTTCGGCCACGGTAACGCCGGTCGACTTCGCCGCTCCGCCGGTCGCCTCGCAGGAGATGACGGCGTGAGCAATATCGACAACCGTGGCGGCCGATCCCCGCGCAAGTTCCATCTCGACAAGCGTGACGGCAAGCTGATGGGCGTGTGCGCGGGCATCGCCGACTATTTCAAGATCGACGTCACGCTGGTCCGCATCCTGTGGGTTGTCGCGACGCTTGCCGGTTTTGGCTCGCTGATCCTTGTCTACATTCTGATCGGGTTGATTGCAGACTGACGGATCAGCGGGTCAATCCGCCTTCGCGAACGGGGAAAAATCGGTGTCGGTATCATAGACATCGACCCCTTCGCGGCGTTTCAGCCAGCCCACCACGACATAGGTAACCGGCGTCAGCAGCGCTTCCCAGCTGACTTTCAGCACCCATTGGGTCAGCGCGACCCATGCGACCTGCTCTCCGGTCCAGCCCGCAGCACCCAGAAATGCCAGCGGATAGAAGATCGCGCTGTCAACGCCCTGGCCCACCACGGTCGAACCGATCGTGCGGCTCCACAGCGCCTTCCCCTTCGTCCATACCTTCATGCGCGCCAGCACATAGGAATTGACGAACTCGCCCGCCCAGAACGCGACGATGGAGGCCAAAACGATGCGCGGCACTTGCCCGAACACCTGTTCGTAGGCCGCCTGTCCGGTCCAGCCCTCGTCCGGCGGCAGGGCCACGACCACCCAGCTCATCACCGCCATGAAGACGAGCGCGCCGAACCCGGCCCATATGCAGCGACGGGCATGGGCATAGCCGTAAACTTCGGTCAACACGTCACCGATGACATAGGAGACCGGAAAGAACAGCACCCCCGCACCAAAGGGCCAGAGGCCGAGCACAGGCAGATCCACCACCGCCCGCTTCCCCGCACCGATCACGTTCGACAGAAGCAGGATCGTGACAAAGGCCGCCATCACGAAATCGAAGTAGCGGAAAAGGCGATGGCCAGCGGCGCGGCCCTCTACACGTGCGGGGCGAGCGGGCGGATGCGCCGCAGGAGGATTGTCAATGTCCACGAGTCAGGTGCCTATCGCGATTTGCGCCTCGCGAAAAGCACGCTATTGCGGCCCCACGCGCCCTTAGCTCAGCTGGATAGAGCACGGGACTTCTAATCCTGAGGCCGCAGGTTCGACTCCTGCAGGGCGCGCCATAAATCAATGACTTAATAAATTACCTATCCTGCACAAAGGTAACGTATAGGAAACAAACGAGCGCAAATTGATCCCAAAGGCTTGGCGGAATGTTATTCGCGCTTGGGCTGACCGCCATGAACCCATCCAGTCAGCCTACATCTTTGGTTCGTACGCAAAGGGTAGTGCGACGGAAGGCAGCGATCTTGATGTTGCGGTCATCATCAAGCCCATGCGAGGCGACGAAGATGAGCTTACCACTTGGATCTTCGAGAGGCAGAAATGGGCCGAAGACCTTGATGCTCTACTTCCACCGCAGATCGATTTGGAATTGATCTCCGAGGATGATTTGGTCGTAAAGCCTGCAGTCGAACGGGACGGCATCCTGGTGTATCAAAGGGGACATTGAGACGACCCTATTTTGCGGTGCCTTGGGTTCTGGCGCGGGCTTGGGATTGAGAGCGCGGCGGACCGTATCGACCGACAGGCCGGTTTCCTCTGCAATCTGCCGGGGGATGCCTTTCTTTTGCGGCGGAGGCTGCTTGTAGCCAATTTCAGGTGCGGCATTTTGCGTCACCTGAATTTTGGCCCGTCCCTCCAGCAATTCCGCATAGCGCCGGATATGTTCGTCCCGCTTTTCCATGGGCTTCCGACCAGTCCATGCAGCATGGATGCAACATGAGCCGCGCTCATTTTTCGCGGATTTATGCCGCCGAAGTTTCGCACGCAAAGCGCGGCAGCAAAAGCAAGACCCTTCGACTTGTGAAAATCCAGAAGGATGCCGTTAGTCGGCTGGGTCTGGCCGTTCTTACAGCCTGTCATATCGCTGAATATCGCGACAGGCGGTTGCAAAGAGTTCGGCCCGCAACCGTGCATCCAGAAATTGCCCTGATGGCGCATGCATTAAACGTAGCGCATCGTGAATGGAGCATTTTCGGGCGTTGCCCATCAGATCCCGCGCAACATCGGAAAATCATCAGGTCTCCATCATGGCGTTCTGGAGAGCAAAAGGACTTCAATCATCACGGTGAGGCAGATGCCCTCGGATGGTGAAGGAGCGAAGCGATGAACTGGCAGCAACAAGGCAAGAGCAGCGTGGCTGCATTGGCTTTCGTACTGGTGGCATGTGGTGGAGGATCGTCATCGCAGTCATCGGGCGGCGGCGTGGTTACACCGACGCCAACCACTTCACCGACACCCACGACATCGCCTACACCCAGCCCCTATCCACCAGCCCCGTTTGGCATCAGCGGACCACGAGACTTTACGCTTGTCGGCTGGATAAGCGGTCAAGCAGGGACCGAACTCGTCGATCCTGCTTCCTATCAATTCTCCTGGGCTGCCGATCCCGATACGTACCGGTTCGCAATGCCGGATCTTGAAGAAGGACTGTTGACCTATTCCTCTCCCCGCAACGGCGGCACCCTCGATGTGGTGCTGCCTGACGGATCGCCTACGCCATTTGGCGCGTTTGTTTCGATCGATCGTCTGTACGGCAGACCCTTCTACTATATCGGGCTCCTGCAAATTTGGGGTGACGGTTTTTCTTGCTCGGCTCTGTTCGGTCTGGAGACCGCCATCGAAGACTTACCTTCCAACGGCACGACCGTGTTCCGAATGGATGCGGTCAACCAACCGTGGGATATCGAGATAGACTTCGAAACCGGAGTTGTGACCGGGAAGGCGAAGATTGCGTGGGCCGACGCCTGGGGACCTTACGAACCGACTTTCTACGAGCTGCAGAATGGACACCTTGATCCGCTGACTGGCGAACTGTCGGCAACATTCCAAGTGCCGGGCAGCAGTTTCGACGGCCGTGTCCAGGGACGACTGATGGGCCCAGAGGCCAGAGAGCTGGCAATCTCGATCATGGGTCCGGTCCTCAATCCCTATACCCTGGAATTCGAAACCGTGCGATATGTCGCACCTGGTGAACGCATCTGATGGGGTTCCTGATGTGTCTGTGCCGGAAATGATCCGCGCCATGGCGCGATGGCGGCGCGCCAAATTTCCACGATTGATACTTTGCGGCAGTTGCCTCGCCGTGGGCCCCGGCCTCGCGCTGGCGCAAGCGATTCCTGAAGGTCAGGTCGAGAATAATCCCATCGTCGTGACCGGAGAGCGCGTAGCGCGGGATCAGATGGAGACTTCGTCGAGTGTGTCAGTGATCACGGCTGATACAGTCGAGGCCGCCAGCGCCGACCGATTGGACCAAGTGATCGCGATGGTGCCGAACGTTCAACTCGGTTCGGGAGAAGAGGGCCCCGCGATCCGTGGGCAGGATTCGACAGGACAACTGCGCAACCTGTTCGCGTTCCTGGGCGGAGCCCGTCCACGCGTGACGCTCCAGATCGATGGTCGGCCAGCAAGTTTCTACGAATTCATCTCGGGCACGCAATCGGTGTGGGACGTCGCGCAAGTCGAAGTGTTCCGCAGCCCGCAGACGACGACGCAGGGACGCAACGCGATAGCCGGCGGTATCTTCGTGACGACGTCAACGCCGGGCTATGACTGGGAGGCACGTTCCCGGACCGTAGTGGCCGAGAAGGACAGGCACCAGTTGTCGGCGCTGGTTTCAGGGCCGATCGTTGAAGACGAACTCGCCTTTCGCATTGCCGGTGACTGGTTCGAAGGACGTACCGCAAGCGATATGGCAGACGGGATTGCCGAAGCTGACATCAACGACGACAGGGCAGCGACCGCCCGCGTCAAGATGCTCTACGAACCACGCGAAGCACCCGGTCTGCGCATCGAGGGCGTATACGCCCATGCGCAATCGCGCACTCCGCAGTTCGAAGGGGTGACGGCTCCGTTCAAGGAGCGGAAACTGCCGGTCCCGCAACAGACAATCGGCGTGATGGATGTGCGAGCCGATTCCCTCACCCTGCGCGCAGTTGGTGAGCTGGGGCGTGATTTCACATCGACGCTCACCGTCTCGACCGGCGACGTTCGGCTGCAACGCTTCGGCCTGCCCGGGCTGGGGCGCACTAATGCCGATACCCGCGATTATTCGGCCGAAGCGATCTTCAATTGGCAACCGACAGAGCGGATTGCGTTACTGATAGGCACCAGTCGGCTCCACACCCGGCAAGACCAGTTCATAGATATCACCGGACTTGGCATCGGCACCGGTAACTTCAATGACAGGCAAGACAGTTTCGGATTGTTTGGAGAGGCGACATGGAATCTCGCCGAACCGCTCACGATAACGGCGGGCCTTCGCTATCAGCGTGATCGGCAGCAGCGTCTTGGAACGGTCGGTGCGATCGGGCTCAATTACGACGGTCGCTTCGACGCATTTCTACCGAAGTTCAGCGTCGCGCTAGCCGTTGCCGACAACACGATTATCGGCCTTACGGCCCAACGTGCGTTCAATCCGGGCGGCACCTCGATCAGCCTTGTAAGGCAATCGGAGGACAGTTTCGCGTCAGAACGGCTGTGGAACTTCGAAGTGTTTTCCCGGACGAAGCTTGCCGATGATACAGGCTGGCTGACCGTCAACGCATTCTACAACAAAATAACGGACGCCCAGCGTCAGCAGTTGGTGCCTCTAACCTTGCCCGACGGTTCGGTATTCCTGTCGCCCGAATTCGCAAATGCGCCATCCGCAAGGACGTGGGGACTGGAATTCGGCAGCAGTTTTCGCCTGTTGCAGCGTTTGACACTCGGCGCAGGCATAGGGCTGCTGCAAACCGAGATCCGGGGCTGGGTGCTGCCCGAATATCCTGACGCCCGCCTCGAGTTCGAACGGTCTCCGGATTTCTCAGGCTCTATCACGCTTGATTGGAAGGTGGATGGCCTTACCGTCTTTTCCGCTCACGCACGCCACCAGAGCGGGTATTTCAGCGGAGACCAAAACAGCGATGCTCTACGCGTCGGTCCGTCGACGGTCGTCGACGCGCGGATCGAACGGCGCTTCGGACGCATCACCCTGTTCGGCTTCGCCCGCAATCTCTTCGATCGCTTCTACATGACCTACCTTTTCGACACTTCGCGGACACCGAATGCCCCCCCTTTCGGCACAGCGGGCGCCCCGCGCGAGGCAGGCATCGGTGTGGACGCGCGGTTCTAGGCCCTGCCAGCGGATGCAAGGAAATCTGGAACGACGCCCTTGCGCTTCCAGTAGTCGGCCAGGCCGATCTTTGCCATGAGCGGCATGAACCGTGGATCGCGCTGCATCGGCTCGGCGGTCGGTGTGAAGATCATGTTGGTCTTGCGGCGGCGCTGGTCCTGCACGACGGGCTGGCCGGGCCGCCAACTGACAGCCGCGATGATCGGTCCCTTTTCCAGATAGTATGCATCAGCAAGGTCAAAGGCTCGATCGACCTCACCCATCAGGTTGAGGAGCATGAATGCATTCACCACGGCGGCTACGTTTTGCGTTACGCTCGCCATTACGCGCGCCACAACCTGCGCTCGGTCCGATCCCGGGTCGCTCGCGGCCAGGATCGCGGCGCGGATCGTCTCGAACATCGGCGGTGGCAGTGCTGGCCGACTGGCCTCGTCATCGACGTGGGCCAGCGCCCGTTCGAACCTGCCGGTTCCGGTCATAACCCATAGACGTGCAAACCAGAGCCCTGCGTGGCCCGGCCACATAGAAATCCCACGGCTGGCCACGCGATCCGCTTCTTCGATCTGCCCGAGGAACCACAGGCCATAAACCATGCGGTACTGCATTTCCGGATCGAACAAGTCGTTGTTCATGGCGAGGCGCGCATTCGCGCTTTCCGTTATCCGGCCCGCCGTGGCTAGCAGGAACGCCCGCGAATCCTGCGTTTCCAGATGATCGGGATGGTCGGAGAGTACTTTGTCGAACCGTTGCTCGGCCTCCAGCCAGTCACCGAAATAGGGAATCGCAATGGCGCGTGCGGCGGCGGCATCTGCATTATCCTCGTCCAGCCGGATCGCCCGACTGGCTGCTTCGTCCACTCGCGACACCGGATAACTTGTCGTTCCCAGGGCATGTTCGTCGATCCGCGCAATCGTCAGCGCGAGCAAACCCCAGGCGTCCGCATTTCGCGGTTCGAGCGCCACAGCGCGGTCGAGCAGCATGACGGCGCGCTTGCCACCTTCCGGCGTTCCGGCCCGCATCGCAATCCGGCTCTCATCGATAAGCCGCTCGACCGGATCGGCTTCGTGTAATCGGCCTTGCCACAAGTAGGCCGCTCCCGCCCCGGCGACCACGACGGCTCCGCCCCCGATCAAAGCGCGACGAGTGACGGGTTTAGACAACTGGCTTGCTGCGTGCCCGGCAGCCTTGCCCGCTATCGGAGAATGCGGCACATCGTTGGCTACCAATCTGTAGCCAGTCCCGGAAACGGTTGCCACGGAGTAAGCTTCGCTGCCCACCCGCTCCGGAATACGCCGGACACCTGCAATCGCGCGATTGAGACTGTCGTCGCCGACAAAGACATTCCCCCAGCAACGATCCATCAATGTGTCGCGCGTGACCACCGCGCCCGCGGCATCTGCCAGCGCGATAAGAACCTGCATGACGCGCGGCTCGACCGATACCTCCCCGCTTGGGCCACGTACCACGCGCGTCGCAGGCGAGATCGTAAGGCTGCCGATCGCAAATGGGGGCCGCTCCGCCAGGTCGCGCACGGTGAGCAATGGTGAACGTTGCGCGTCCATTGGTTCGAACCTCTCACCGGTTCGCAAATCGCGAGCTCGGTCTGCGAGCAAGGATATACTACTGCATTGATCGTGCAGAAAGTCCGTAAGATGATCATGTCACATCACATCGCCTAGGCGCTGTGAGACGGGTGCTTTTCGCGGATGTTCAGTCACCTTCGCACGCCATCGGCAAACAGTCGGAAAATGATCGGTCTTCCATCATTCGTCCGGGGCCATGAGAAGTCCATTCAATCCTTCACGATCACGTGAGGAGGATTGCGATCATGAGATTAACAGTATTCTTGCCCGTCCTTGTCGCCGGGCTCACCCTGCCCACCGCAGCAGCCGCGCAAAGCGCAGAGGATGGCTGGTATGTCGCAGCATCGGGAACGCTCTCGCTTCTCGACGATTCGCACACTTTCATTGTCGATCTGCCGATCCCCACCGGCTACGCCGAGACCGAGTACAAGATGGACGCAGGCTGGGGCGCGCAAGTTGCCGTCGGGCGTCAGTTCGATCGTGTCCGCCTCGAAGTGGAAGGCGGCTACACGAAAAACACCGCCGACCACTACGAGGCGATCGTGCCACCCACCGGCGATATCCCGGCAGAAGGTGGGCACAAGACCTGGCGCGTCATGGCTAATGGCTATTACGACTTCGGAGAGGGCAACTTTCGTCCCTATATCGGTGGCGGCGTCGGCTATGCCGAAGTGAAGGGCAGGCTATTTGCTGCCCGTGCTCCGTTCCCCGACGAGGAGCCCATGCTCATACTGAACGACCGTACCGGCGAATTGGCCTACCAGGCGATGGCAGGGGCGAGCGTGGGAGTTTCCGATTCCGTCAGCCTTACGGCTCAATACCGCTGGTTCAGCGTCGGCAAGGCCCACTTCACCGATCTCGGCGGTTATGAACACATTCGCGAACACCATGGTCATAATTTGGATGTAGGCTTGCGAATCCGTTTGTGATCTCGCCGTACCAGCGAGAAGCCCTATGCCGCCACTGATGGGGCATGCGGCTTCTCGCTGGGGTTCGAGACGACGATGAAGCCAAGTAATCGAGCAGGTCCGCCCGAACCCATCGATATCAGTGCCGATCAATTACCCAATTTTCGAAAGCGGTCGCTCAATGAAACAACGACCATGTTAGGTCCAGATTTGGGTCCGATCAGCCCTAAGTAGTGCGTCTTCAGCATAAAGACCGAGGTATGGGACGGTTTTTTCGACCCAGCAATGGCCTAAGGGAATCTGAAACGCGCGAATATTACCAGTGCCCGATAAATCATCGCTGCCTTTGCCCGTCTGAGCGAATGCGTCCCGTATTCGAATCGACGAGGCCCCATGACCGACACCCACTTATCGACAAGGCGCGCGTATTGTCGCGTTCTTATCTGGTTGGTGTGATCAATCCGGCTCACCACGTCAGGGGCGGCTGCATTTTGGGCAGGGCTCAGCTGCGGATTACCCAGTTCTCATCTTCATCATGCCCGGCGCGGAAATGACGGGTCGGTGCAGGCGGCGAATTTCGGAGTCGGAGTGAAGCGGAGACGTGCGGACCGAAAGGGCCGAACACTCCCTCAGAGTGCGCCATTTTTCACGCGAATCACCCTCCTCCGCACAGCGGCAATTCGTTAATTTCGGCTGCGAATCAGCCTGTTCGCAAAAATATTTTTGCGATCCGATTAACCATCGAATGCTCCGGTCAATCCCCAATTTCGGTCGTTTCACCTCCGATCCGCAACGGGTCATCTTGGTTAATCGTGTCGACGCCGGAAACTTTTTCCGCGATTGCGAATTTTAACGAACAAGTAACGAATGCATGAGGTGATAAAATGTTCACTCCCAGCTATCGCAGCAGTTCGCCCGACCGTTGGACTCTTCCGCGTCCCTTTTCGGACGCGTCGCAGCGCTATGCCAAGTTCGGCGCACTGCAACCGATGGACCCGCCCAGCTTCTGGGAACGCCTGATCCGGGGCTGATGCCGCCAAGCGCGAAACGCGCCGAAATTTTGGGAGAGGCCGTCGGGTTCGTCCGGGCGGCCTCTCGCGCTTTTACAGGTCAAGTGATTTCGCGCGCCATGGCGTTCAGCGTGACATAGTCGATCTTACCCGTGCCCAGCACCGGCAGGGCCTCGACCACGCGAATTTCGCGAGGGATCATCAGTTCGGCAATGCCATTGACCTTGCCCCACTTCTGGATCGCGCGCGCGTCAGCGTCCTTCGCCGTCGTGTAGAGTACGAGCTGCTCGCCCTTTTTCGGATCGGGGCGGGTGACGACCGCGCTGTCGGCATCCGGCCAGACTTGCGCGGCATAGCCTTCCACCGCCGGAAGCGAGACCATTTCCCCGCCGATCTTGGCAAAACGCTTGGCGCGCCCGCGGATGGTGACGAAACCTTCGTCGTCGATGGTGACGATGTCGCCCGTATCGTGCGAGCCACCCTCCGGCGGCTGCAGCACGCCCGGTTCGTCGGCCATGTAATAGCCTGCCATGACGTTCGGCCCGCGAATGTAGAGCCTGCCGCCTTCGTTTATGCCGGGCACCTCTTCCAGCCTCGCTTCGATCGCGGGAAGCAGCCTGCCGACCGAGCCGGCCTTGAAGTGCATCGGCGTATTTACCGCGATGACGGGCGCGGCTTCCGTCGCACCGTATCCTTCCAGAATGCGCAGCCCGAACTTGTCGGCATAAGTCCGCCGCGTCTCGTCCCGCACCTTTTCCGCGCCGGCAAAAATATAGCGCAGCGAGTAGAAGTCGTAACCGTGCGCCATCCGCGCATAGCCCGACAGGAACGTATCGGTTCCGAACATGATCGTCGCATTCGCGTCGTAGGCGAGTGCGGGGACGATCCGGTAATGGAGCGGGCTTGGATAGAGCACGGTCTTGATCCCGTTCAGCACCGGCAGCAGCGTCCCGCCCGTAAGGCCGAAACTGTGGAACACCGGCAGGGCGTTCAGCACGATGTCGCTGGGGTTGAAATCGATCCGCGCGCCAAGCTGGGCGCAATTGGCCAGCAGGTTGCGGTGCGACAGGACTACGCCCTTGGGCACGCCCTCCGACCCGCTGGTGAACAGGATCACCGCCGCGCTGTCGGGCGCAATCGCCAGCTTGCGGTGCCGCGCCTCTATCCGGCCGATGGTGAAGGCCGCCCACAGCTTCTCAAGCGTGCCGACGGTGGCTGCGATATCCTCAAGATAGCGGACCGCGATCCCCTCACCCTCCAGCGCAGCAACCGCACCTTCCAGCTTCGCCTGTTCCACGAATGCGCGGGCGGTGACGACCGTGCGGATCTTTGCGGTGGCGCAGGCGGATTTCAGGTTCGCCTCTCCCACGGTGAAGTTCAGCATCGCGGGCACGCGGCCCATCGCCTGCAAGCCGAAGAAAGCAACGGCGACGCCATTGATGTTGGGCAGCAGCAGGCCGACCGCCTCGCCCTTCTCCGTCCCTTCGGACAGGCGTTTGCCCAGAAGCGCGGAGCCGACGACGAGCCGGTCGTAGGACAGGACGGTGCGCGTCACATCCTCCACCACGCCGGTCTTGCCGCCGTGCAATTCGCGCGCCTCGCACAAGGCAGAGAACAGCGTTTTCGACACGTCGCTGGTGTCGAAGATCATGCCGCTCATCTCATCATAGAGCCGCCGTCCGGCAATGGCGCGGCGTTCGCGCGCGCTCATCTCGCCTTCGATGGTGAAGCGGCGCTGGGGCAGGATATCGATGGTAATCTTGGGGAACAGGCGCTGGCGCACCTTGCCCTTCAACCGGCTGAACACCGAATATTGCGGCCCGTCGAGGCGGACTGGCACGATCGGCGCATCCGCCTTGTCTGCAACCATGCCGGGGCCATCGAACACTTTCATCAGCGCGCCGGTCACGGTGATGCGCCCTTCGGGGAAAATCACCAGCGTGCGCCCTTCGCGCACGGCCTTCACCATCGCCTTGGCCGACATCGGATTCGTGGGGTCTACCGGAAAAATCTCGAACAGCTTGAAGAACGGTTTCAGCCACAGGTTGCGGGCAATCGCGGTATGCACGGCAAAGGTCGGCTTTCCGGGCAAGAACGCGCCGAGCAACACGCCATCAAGGAAAGAGAGGTGGTTCACGACGACTACCGCCCTTTCACCCGCTTTCGGCATGTTCTCGATGCCGGTAACCTCCACGCGATAAAGAACGCGAAGAACGAAGGCCATAACCTGCTTGAAAAGGTATTCGGGCAGTAGCCAGATCGAGACCGCCGCGACAACCAGCGTCATCAGGCCCAGCACCCCAAGCAGCACGGGAACGTCCATTCCGGCGGCAAGCAATCCGGTCATGATCGCGACCAGCAACACGGTGACGCCCGCGTTCACGATGTTGTTCGCGGCAATCACGCGGGAGCGTTCGTCGGGGTCGGAATGAACCTGAAGGATCGCGTAGAGCGGCACGATGAACATCCCACCCGACAGCGCGATGACAGCCAGATCGATGAGGATGCGCCACGATCCGGGCGCGGCGAGAAACTGGGCGATGTTCGCACCGGGTGTCGCCGGGCCATAACCGCGCGTGGAGAAGTAAAGGTCGATCAGGCCGAGCGCGAGGCCGACTGCTGAAACCGGCACGAACTTGGCCGATACCTCGCCCCGCAGCAGCCGGTTCACCAGTAGCGATCCGATCGCAACGAAAAGCGAGAAGACGATGAGGAACAGCGTCACCACTTCCTGCCGCGCGTTCAGCGTTCCGCTGACCAGCGGCGCGAATTCGGCAACGACGACCGCCCCGCAGGCAAAGAACCAGCTGATGCCCAGGATCGCGAGCCAGATGCCGCGGCCATGGCGCGCGATGGCGAGGATTTCCAGCGTCCCCTTCCACACGTTCTTGCGGATCACGTGATCGCGCACCGGCGGCGCGGCAGGCACCGACAGGCTGAAGGCGAAACCGGTGATGGAAAGGCCCAGCGCGATCAGTCCGCCTTCCCACGGTTCGACCAGCCCTGCCAGCAGTTGCCCGCCAAGGATGGCAACGAAAGTACCGGCCTCGATCAGGCCGGTGCCGCCCATGATCTCTTCCCGCTTCAGGTGCTGCGGCAGGATCGAGTATTTCACCGGTCCGAAGAACGTGGACTGCAGGCCCGACAGGAACAGCGCGCCAAGCAATACCGGCACCGACTGCAGCCAGAAACCGAGCAGCCCCAGCGCCATGATGCCGATTTCCAGCAGCTTGATCCGGCGCACCAACCACGCCTTGTCCCGACTGTCGGCCAGTTCCCCCGCCATGGCGGAGAACAGGAAATAGGGCAGGATGAACAGGCCGGTGGAAATCGTGGCCAGCATCTCCGCCTTGCCCGGTTCGGCCGAGAAGACAGTGAAGCTGGCAAGGAACAGCAGCGCGAACTTCAGCAGGTTGTCGTTGAAGGCGCCAAGGAACTGGACCGCGAAGATCGGCCCGAAGCGACGTTTGGCAAGCAAGGACAAGTCGGGCGCGGCCATCGATCCCCCTATGGACTGGCGCAAGTGACGGCATGTCTATCATGCCCGGCCTGCGGCGCTAGCAGGGACAGGGTTAATTTTTCGATTGCCCAGACCCCGAATGCCACGCCCCCGAATGCCCTGCCACCGATTGCCCCGCCGGATCAGCGCATGAGCACGAGTTCCTCGGCCATCGAGGGGTGGAGCGCGACCGTGGCGTCGAAGTCCGCCTTGGTCAGCCCCGCCTTTACCGCGATGGCAGCCGCCTGCAGGATTTCCGGCGCATCCGGCCCGATCATGTGCAGGCCCAGCACCTTGCCGGTCGGTTCCTCGCAGATCAGCTTGTAGAGCCCGCGCTCTTGCCGGTCGGCAAAGACGTTCTTCATCGGGCGGAAATCCGATGAATAAACGCGGATGTTGCCATAAGTATTGCGCGCCTCACCCTCTGTAAGGCCGACGCCCGCCAGCGGCGGCTGAGAGAATACCGCGCTGGGCACGCAGGCGTAGTCCACCGTGCTCGGTTTCCCGCCGAATACCGTGTCGGCAAAGGCCTGCCCTTCGCGAATGGCCACCGGAGTCAGCTGGATCCTGTCTGTCACGTCGCCAACGGCATAGATGCTGTCGCAACTGGTCTTCGAATATTCATCGACCGGAATCGCGCCGCCATCGTCCAGTTCGATGCCGGCATTTTCCAGCCCCAGCCCGTCCGTCTTCGGGCGGCGGCCGGTGGCGACCAGCACCTGGTCTGCAACCAGTGGGTCCTGCCCTTCAAGGTGTACGTCGAAGGCACCGTCCTCGCGCTTTTGCACTTTCTGAAACGGGCAGTGGAACTTGTACTCGATCCCGCGGCTCATCGTGATCTGGAGCAGCCGGTCGCGCAGGCTCTCGTCATATCCGCGCAGGATCACGTTGGAACGGTTCACGACCGTCACGTGACAGCCAAGCGCGTTGAAGATACCGGCGAATTCCAGCGCGATATAGCCAGCGCCGGCGATGACGATGCGCTTGGGCAACTTGTCGAGGTGGAACACCTCGTTCGAGGTGATGCAGTGTTCGGCCCCTTCGAACTGCGGCACGAAGGGCCAGCCGCCCACTGCGACGAGTATGTATTTTGCCGTCACTTCGCGACCGTCGGCGAGTTCGACCGTATGGGCGCTTTTAACCATCGCGCGCTGCATGATCCGTTCAACCCCGTGGCTTTCGAGGGTTTTTTCGTAAAGTCCGTTCAAACGATCGACATCGTTCAGGACATGGTCGCGAAGGCGTGCCCAGTCGAATTTCGCATTTTCGAAGGACCAGCCATAATTTGCCGCATCTTCAAGGTCTTCGGCAAAGTGGCTGCCGTAAACCAGCAGCTTCTTGGGCACGCACCCCCGGATCACGCAAGTGCCGCCGACCTTGTGCTCTTCGGCAACTGCAACTTTTGCCCCATGCGCCGCCGCAACGCGCGAAGCCCGGACTCCGCCCGAACCTGCGCCAATAACGAACAGATCGTAGTCGTAGTCGGCCATGCGTTCTCCTGTCTTTCGACGCTTCAAATAGGCGCTTGGCGCAATTTCGCCAGTCGTGATCGCCGCGCATAATGTCCAGTCCGCCGCCGATATACGGCCACCGCGGTCTGCCGGGGCTTGACGGTGCGGAACGATCGCGGCTGGTGGCGTAAGGTTCCCAGACCGCAAAACTGGCGGAATTGCGCGGTTTGCGGTATTGTTGCGGGTGGAGGGTGCCACGATGCGACGACCGAATTCCCCCGCCATCGCGACTTTTGCCTGTGTTGCCAGCCTGATACTGGCAGGATGCTGGCAATCGGACAAACCCCTGATGACAGCAGCCGATTCCGAACAGCCGATCGAAAGCGGCGTGTACTCCTACGACATGGGCAACGACGACGTACAGGCGTCCAGCCTGCTGCGCTTTCCCGGCGGCGGCTACATCTACTACGTGAAGGACGAAGGCGCGCTCGCCCTGATGGTGCGGCAGGTCGCGAAGGACTGGTACGTACTGCAGGTAAGCGGTGACGAGGGACCGGACGTTCTCTATGGCTTCGGCCACAGGGAAGGGAACAAGGTCACCATCTACGATCCGGTCGACTGCCCCGAATACCTTTCCGACATCAAGGGGCTGACCATCGACGGCAGCGATTGCGAGTTCGGGACGCTGGACGCCCTGCTGGAAGCAGGCCGCCGGATCGTGAACCACCCGAAGCGCGACGAGGTTCTGGAGGATCCGTCCGGCGTGCTGATGCTGGATACGCGGGAAGACATTTACTGATACATGCCTGCGTCAGGCAGGCACGCGATCAGTCCTTCAGGCCCGCAGCGGCCAGCAATGCCTCTGTACCAGGGTCGAAACCGTCGCCTTCTCCCGCCGCGATCTGGTTGGCGATCTGCTTGCCCAATTCCACGCCGAACTGGTCGAACGGGTTGATGCCCAGCAGCACCGCGTTGGCAAAGGTGCGATGTTCGTGGAACGCGATCAGCGCGCCCAGCGTCGCCGGTGTCATCGCATCGCACAGGATCGTGGCCGACGGGCGGTTGCCCGGATAGGCGCGCGCCGCATCATCGTTCTCCTTGCCCGCCATCAGTGCCGCCCCTTGCGCGAAGCAGTTGGTCAAAAGGATGGCGTGGTGGGCCGGATCCAGATCGTGACCCGGCTGCTTTACCGCAATGAAATCCACCGGCACTTCGATCGTGCCCTGGTGGAGCAACTGGAAAACCGCGTGCTGCGCATCGGTGCCAACGCCGCCCCAGGTGATCGGCGCGCTCTGCCGCCCCAGCGGTTTGCCATCGGCCGTTACCGACTTGCCGTTCGATTCCATCTCCAGCTGCTGCAGATAGTCGGGAAACAGGCCCAGCCGCTCGTCATAGGCGAACACCGCGCGGGTCTGGCAGCCGCGCAGCTGGACATACATCAGGTCGGCAAAGGCCGCGCGCAGCGGCAGGTTCGCAAATCCGTCTGTATCGGCAAAATGCCGGTCGACCGCCGCCGCCCCGTCAAGGAACGCCGCAAATCCGTCCCATCCAATCGCCATGGCGACGGGAAAGCCGATCGAGGACCAGAGCGAATAGCGCCCGCCCACGCTTTCAGAAAACGGCAGGACGCGCGTTTCGTCGATACCCCATTCCACCGCCTTGTCCGGGCTGGCTGTCAGCGCGACGACCTTGCCATAGGGATCGGACACGCCCGATTCCTCCAGCCACTGGACCGCGCTGGCCGCGTTGGTCATCGTCTCGATCGTGGTGAAGGTCTTCGACGCGACCGCAATCATCGTCGTGGCCGGATCGCATGCCTCGAACGCGGCTTCCAGCGCGTTGCCATCGATATTGGACACGACATGCACGTCGACCGGCGCGCGCCACTCCGCCGTGGGCCGCGCCAGTGCGTTGATGGCCAGCGCAGGGCCCAGCGCCGATCCGCCGATGCCGATATGGATCAGGTGCCTGATCTGCCCGAACACGCCATCGTGGATCGCCTCTACCAGCCCGCGCATGCGCATATGGAACGCATCGGCCTCTGCCACGCTCTCGTCCGCGCCGATGCCGCGTTGTGCGGTGTGTTCGGCGGCGCGCCCCTCGGTCGGGTTCGCCATGTCGCCGCTCAGCATCACCTCGCGCGCCGCATCGAAACCGGCGGCCTGTGCCAGAGCCTCGAACCCGGCGACAAGCTCGTCCGACAGGTGCGTCTTCGACCAGTCGAACAGGATATCCCCGTCCCCCGGTGCCAGCGTACCGCTGTACCGTCCGACCCGCCCGTCGTCTGCCGCAAAGAGCGCCTTCAGCGTCTCCCGCTCAGCCTGTTCAAGTCGTGTCCAGCAGTCAGCGGTATTGGTCATCGCGGGCGTCGATCCTCGTTTTGCTTTGCAACATGGGCTTACTGCCCTATGCCGCGCAGGCTTACCAGTAGGCACAGATGAAAGCCTTGGAATGAAATTCAGGTTCGGTACGAAAAACGCGAAATCGGGCGATACGGCGGCTGCCGACGGACCCGTCAAAAAGGAAAAGAAGGAAGACAGCTTTCCCGTCTTCCTGATCAAGCTGGCGGTGGTGGTCTTCATCTTCCGCAGCTTCATTTTCTCGCCGTTCTCGATTCCGTCTGAATCGATGCTGCCGCGCCTGCTGATCGGCGACTACCTGCTCGCCGCCAAGTGGTCCTACGGCTACAATCGCTATTCCCTGCCGTTCTCCCTGCCGCTGATTCCGGACCGGATTTTTGCCAGTACGCCCGAACGCGGCGACATCGCGGTGTTCAAGGCGCCGCCAACGGCAGAGCTGGACTATATCAAGCGCGTGATCGGCCTGCCCGGCGACCAGATCCGGATGATGGACGGCGAGCTGTTCATCAACGGCGATGCCGTGCCCAAGCGCCGGATCGACGATTTCGTGCTGCCCGTGACCCAGAACATGATCGACGCCGCCATACAGGGCGGTCGCCTGTCCCCCTGCACCGGCACGCAGTTCGAGGATCGCGACGGCGAAGGCGCAGCCGTTTGCCGCTATCCTCGCTATGTCGAGACCCTGCCCGAAGGGGTAAGCTACGAAGTGCTGGACCTGACGACGACACCGCAGGATACCACCCGCACTTTCACGGTTCCCGAAGGCCACGTGTTCATGATGGGCGACAACCGCGACAATTCTGAAGACAGCCGCTTTCCCGCCGAAGTGGGCGGCGGCGTCGGCATGGTCCCGATGGAAAA
The DNA here is from genome assembly GCF_001634625.1 of Croceicoccus bisphenolivorans. Lineage (GTDB taxonomy): Bacteria > Pseudomonadota > Alphaproteobacteria > Sphingomonadales > Sphingomonadaceae > Croceicoccus > Croceicoccus bisphenolivorans. The sequence goes on from NZ_LRSE01000003.1 coordinate 72,827, forward strand.
CCTTGTCGGCAAGGCGCAGATCATGATGTGGTCGACCGACGGTTCCTCCTCGTGGCTGCTGCCATGGACATGGTTCACCGCCGCACGGTGGGACCGGCTGGGCAAAACGTTCTAGGCCATGTCGCGATGACACTGAGCAAGGAAACGCTGGACTGGATCGCACTGCAGGCCGGCCAGCCCCCGCGCGAGCTTACCGTCTGGGTCGAGGCGCTGACTCACGGCAGCACGGGCGAGACTTTCGATTACCAGCGTCTGGAATTTCTGGGCGACAGGGTGCTCGGCCTGGTCATCGCCGAATGGCTTTTCGAGCGTAACGACGCACCCGAAGGCAAGCTATCACAGCGCCTCAACGCGCTGGTCAGCCGCGAAAGCTGCGCGCGCGTCGCCCGTTCGATCGATCTTGCCGCCCACATGCGGCTGGGCAAGCAGGCGCGTGCCGACGGCGGGATGGAAAGCGACAATATCCTTGGCGACATTATCGAAAGCCTGATCGGCGCCTGCCAGCTGGACCATGGCTTCGCCGCCGCGCGCACGATGGTGCGCAACTGGTTTGGCGATGCCGTAGAAGGACGCGCCGGACAGAAGAAGCATCCCAAGTCCGCATTGCAGGAATGGGCGGCGGGCAATCGCCGCAAGCCGCCCGAATACGAACTGGTCGACCGGTCCGGCCCCGATCACGCATCGCGTTTTACCGTGCGGGTTTCGGTAAGAGGCGTGGGCGAGGCAACGGGCGAAGGCGATTCCAAGCAGCAGGCCGAAACTGCCGCTGCCGAAAGGTTTCTTGATGAACATGGCTGATAACGAAAACGGGGCCGATACCGGAACACACTGCGGCGTCGTTGCCGTGATCGGCGCGCCCAACGCGGGCAAGTCCACGCTGGTCAACGCGCTGGTCGGCCAGAAAGTCGCCATCACCAGCCCCAAGGCGCAGACAACGCGCGCGCGCCTGCTGGGCATTGCCCTGCAGGGCGAAACGCAGATCGTGCTGGCCGACACGCCGGGCATCTTCGCGCCGAAGCGGCGGCTGGACCGCGCCATGGTCTCCGCCGCATGGGAAGGCGCAGAGGCAGCCGATGCGATCATGCTGGTGGTCGACAGTGTAAAGCTGCGCCGTCACGAGCTTGAGCCCCTGATCGAGACGCTGGCCGGCCGCAAGGAGCGCAAGCTGCTGGTGCTCAACAAGGTCGACGCCTCGAAAAAGGAAGCGCTGCTGGTGCTGGCGCAAGACCTTTCGGCAAAGGCGGACTTTGCCGAAATCTTCTTCGTATCCGCGCTTTCCGGCGATGGAGTGCCCGAATTGAAGTCGGCGCTTGCCGACATGATGCCCGAAGGCCCGTGGCTCTATCCCGAGGATCAGGTTTCGGACGCTTCGCAGCGTCTGCTGGCGGCGGAAGTGACGCGCGAACAGCTCTATCTGCAGCTGCGCGACGAACTGCCGTATGACAGCGCGGTGCGGCCCGAAGCCTATCGCGAGAACGAGGACGGATCGGTCGAGATCCGGCAGCAGATCGTGGTTGGCCGCGATACCCAGAAAGCCATCGTGCTTGGCAAGGGCGGCGCGCGGATCAAGGCGATCGGAGAGGCGGCGCGTAAGGAATTGTCAGAACTTCTCGGGCAGAAGGTGCACTTGTTCCTCCATGTGAAAGTGGAAGAGAACTGGGCCGAAAACCGGGAGTTCTATGAAGTGCTGGGTCTGGACTGGGTGAAATGAGCGAGACGCCTTTGATCGCAGAACTGAGCGGGGAGATCACCGCGCAGCAGGCGATTAGCGAGGCAAGTCAGGCCCATGCCCGCGCCGTGGGATCGCTATGGTTCGCGCGGGTATTCCCAATCGTTGGCGCGGTGCTGGGCATGACGATCGCGCTGGCCATCGGGCCGACGCTCAATGCCGCGATGTTCCTGATCAATCCGGCGGTCTCGCTGCTTTTCGCTCCGGTGCAAAGCGCGCTGGCCGTGGCGCTGGCCGTGCTCGGCTATGGCCTCGGTCTCAACCTTGCGACGCGCAGCTATCACCGGCGCTATATGCTGGGCATGTACGAACGCGGGATGCCGGCACGGGTGAAAGTGACCTATCGCCTTACCGACGACAGGTTCGTCATGGATAACGGCCGCGTGGAATATGCGGTCCGGTGGAACGCGGTTGCAGAGATCATCCGGTCCCCGAACGGCTGGCTGGTTGTCGCGGACATGACGACGTTCGTGATGCTGAAGGAAGCTTTCGCGGACGAGGACGAGCAGCGGCGCATCATTTCTGCCATGCTGGAACGGATGACGCCGACCGCGCGCGATCGCAGCATGGAAGCGCGCAATTTTATCGAGAGTTGAGCGTTCAGCCCGCTGCGATCCGGCGCTTGTAACTCTTGAACCTGATCAGCGAGAATATCGCGGCCAGCGACAGCATCCCTGCCGACAGCAACGCGGGAAATCCGCCCTCGCCCAGACCCAGCGCCAACAACACGCCGACGATGCTGGCCGCACCGGCCTGCCCGAACATGCGTACCGTCTGCATCGTTCCGCCGATCGACGCCGTGCGATCGATCGGGACATTGCCGACGATAAGGCGTGAGTTGGGGGAAATGAAGAACCCGAAGCCGGCGGCATAGATCACAAGGCGCCAGCTGACCGCGAAAGCGCCGGCATCGGCAGGCATCGTTCCCAAGAGGGTCAGCCCGATGATCGACACGATGAGGCCGGAGACGCCCAGCTTCGTCGCGGCCACACGGTCCGACAGCCAGCCCGAAACCGGGTTCACGATCATCAGCGTCAGCGGGATCGGCATCAGCAGCAGGCCAACCTGATCCGGAGTAAAGCCCATCGCCTGTTCAAGCCGGAAAGGCAGCGACACGATGATCATGCCTGTCCCCAGAAACGCAGCCAGCGCAGCCAGCATGGAAAGCCCGATCACCGGCGTGGCGATAAGGTCGACAGGCACCACCGGATCGCTGCGTCTACGCTCACGCCTGACCAGCATGACGAGCGAGATCACGCCGCAGGCGACCACACCGATGCCGACGGCCATGATCGAATGGCTCGCCAACTGTACGCCGCCGATCAGCATGGCCATGGTAAGCGCGATCCAGACCGAACCGACGATGTCGCCCGATCCATCGCGCCTCCCCCCCGTCGGCAGCGCTCGGCCGACGATGAGCGAAAGCACGGCAAGCGGCGCGGCCATCACGAAAATCCATTGCCACGCATAGTGGGCAAGGATGAAACCACCAATGGTTGGCGCGATCGCGAGGCTGCTGGTGATGACAACGCTGTTAAATCCAAGACCTGCTCCGAGGGTTTTGGACGGATAGATCGCCCGCAGCAACGCGACCGACACCGACAACCCCATCGCCGCACCAAGCCCCTGCACTGCTCGCAGCACGAGTAGCTGGGGCATTGTTTCCACGAAGAAACATGCAGCAGATGACAGGCAGAACAGGACCTGCCCCGCCTGATAGACGCGGCGCAAACCGATGCGGGTGCCAAGGCTCGACATCGGCAAAAGCCCCATGACGAGCACGAGTTGATAGATCACGATAACGTTGGTCGCGACCGAAGCGGTCACGCCCAGTTCGCGCGAAAGGGTGGGAAGCGCGACGTTGGCAATCGCCCCGTCAACGACAAGCAGCGCATTGCCGAACGAGATCGCCGCGATGGCCAGCCAGCGACGCGGGGTCGGAACGCCGGGATGGCCGTCGTCGGAGCGCCTCGCCAGCCTTGCTGCCTGCACTTTTGCAGGCATCGCGTCCGCGCCGCCGTCGATCACAGCGCGACCTTCATTTCGCATCTGCAGCATAAACCGGAAACCATGGAAGCGCGGTCCGGTTCCCGGTTGGCAGGCAATGTCGTCATTCGTCCTTGGCAGCAGCCTTCTTGGCCGGTGCCTTCTTCTTGGGTGCGGCCTTTTTCTTCGGCGCTGCTTTCTTCGCCTTCTTCTTGGCCGGTCCCTTGGCCGCACGCTCGGTGATCAGTTTGACGGCCAGTTCCTCGGTCACGTCTTCGGGCTTCACATCGCGCGGGATCGTCGCGTTGGTCGTACCGTCGGTGACATAGGGGCCATAGCGGCCCGCCAGCAGCTTGATCTCGCCGCCGCTTTCGGGATGCGCTCCGAATGTCTTGAGCGGCTCTGCCTTGGCCCGCGTGCCGCGTCCGCCGCGGTTCTGCGCCTCGGCCAGCATCGTCACGGCTGCGTTCATGCCGGTGTCGAACACATCGGCAGTGCTGGTCAGCTTCGCGTACTTGCCGTCATGGCGAAGGTAGGGGCCATAGCGGCCGATGTTCGCCTCGATCTCCTTGCCCGTTTCGGGGTGGCTGCCCACGATGCGCGGCAGAGAGAGCAGCTTGACCGCCCATTCCAGATCCAGTTCCGGAATATCCTTGGGTATGGACGCCCGCGCCGCTTCCTTGCCGTCGCCCATCTGGATATAGGGCCCGAACCGGCCCGTCTTGCGCAAGATGTCCGCGCCTGTTTCCGGATGCTGGCCGACGACACCGTCCCCGCCTTCGTCGCCGTCTTCGCCCGGCTGGCCGAAGTTGCGGGTATACTTGCATTCGGGATAGTTCGAGCAGCCGATGAACGGCCCGTTGCGGCTGCCGCGAAGCGACAGGTGGCCCCCTTCCCTACCGGCATCGCCGCACAGCGGGCAGGCGCGTGGATCGCTGCCGTCTTCCTTGGGCGGGAAGAGGTAATCCTCAAGGAACTTGTCCAGCTCCTCGGTGATTTCCGAAGGTTTGTGCTCCATCACCTCGTCCGACTTCGGCTTGAAGTCGCGCCAGAATGCTTCGAGCACGGCGTGCCAGTCGACCCTGCCACCCGAAACGTCGTCCAGCTCCTCTTCCATGCCAGCCGTGAAATCGTAGGCGACGTAACGCTCGAAATAGCGTTCGAGGAAAGCGATCAGCAGGCGGCCTGAATCCTCGGCGAAGAAGCGGTTCTTTTCGGTGCGGACGTAGTTACGATCCTTCAGCACCTGGATGACCGAGGCGTACGTGGACGGACGCCCGATGCCCAGTTCCTCCATCCGTTTGACGAGGCTGGCTTCGGAAAAGCGCGGCGGGGGCTGGGTGAAGTGCTGGGTGGCTTCGACGCCGGTCTTCGCCGGACGGTCGCCCGACTTCATGAACGGCAGCAGGCCTTCCTCGTCATCTTCGCTCTTCTGGTCCAGCCCTTCCTCGTAAACCGCAAGGAAGCCGGGGAACTTCACGACCTGTCCGGTCGCGCGAAGCTCGTTCTGGCCCGTTCCGTCGCGCATGGTGACGGTCGTGCGCTCCAGCGCCGCAGACGCCATCTGGCTGGCCATCGCGCGCTTGTAGATGAGATCGTAGAGCTTGGCCGCATCGCCCTGCCCGGCCCGGTCCTTGCCGAAGTCGGTGGGTCGGATCGCCTCGTGCGCTTCCTGCGCGTTCTTGGCCTTTGTCTGGTAGTGGCGCGGCTGTTCGGGAAGGTAATGGCCGGAAAAACGGTCCGAAATCGCCTTGCGCGCCGCGCTGATCGCGCTCGGGTCCATCTGGACACCGTCGGTACGCATATAGGTGATGGCACCCTGTTCATACAGGCCCTGCGCCAGCCGCATCGTATGGCTGGCCGAATAGCCCAGCTTGCGCGCGGCTTCCTGTTGCAGCGTACTGGTGGTGAACGGCGGGGCCGGATTGCGGCGCTGCGGCTTGGTCTCGACATTCTCGACCGTGAAAAGGCCGTCCTCGACCGCCTTCTTCGCACGCATCGCCACGCCTTCGTCGCCAAGGCTCAGGCGTTCGAGCTTCTCGCCCTCGAACTTGACGAGGCGGGCGTCGAACTTCGTGCCGTCATGCTCCAGACGGGCAAGGACGTTCCAGTATTCCTGCGGGCGAAACGCCTCGATCTCGCGCTCGCGCTCCACGATCAGGCGCAGGGCGACAGACTGCACGCGGCCGGCCGATTTCGCACCGGGCAGCTTGCGCCACAGCACCGGCGACAGGGTAAAGCCGAATAGGTAGTCCAGCGCGCGGCGGGCGAGGTAGGCGTCGATCAGGTCGCGGTCCAGCTCGCGCGGGGCGGCCATCGCATCGGTCACCGCCTTCTTGGTGATGGCGTTGAACGTGACCCGCTCGACTTCCTTGGGCAGCGCCTTGCGCTTGGTCAGCAGTTCCTGAACGTGCCAGGAAATCGCCTCTCCCTCACGATCAGGGTCGGTGGCGAGAATCAGGCGGTCGGCCTGCTTGGCGGCATCGGCGATGGCGCGCACCTGCTTCTGCTTGTCGCCGTAAAGCTCCCAGTCCATCGCGAAGTTTTCGTCCGGGCGCACCGAACCGTCCTTGGGCGGCAAGTCGCGGACGTGGCCATAGCTGGCAAGGACCTTGTAGTCCGACCCGAGGTATTTTTCGATTGTCTTCGCCTTGGCAGGCGACTCGACGATAACAAGCTGCATTCAAATTTCCCGGGCGCGGGAACAGGACGTCCCTACGCGTATACGCGTGTGAATCTGGGTACCGCCCCCTGCGTTGGTCAAGCCGATAAAGCAAGGCCCGGCCGCAAAGACGCGACCGGGCCCCGGTTCAAATCATCGGGAACGGGTCAGCGCAGGCTTGCAAAACCGGCCAGGACGACGTCGTTGGCAAGCATCGCGGCCTTGGCAGCGCCCTCTTCGTAATTGCCCGGCTTGGCGGCGAACTCGAACTTGCGCGTCTTGCCGATCATCGGCAGCCCCAGCCCCTTGGCTGCGGCAACACCGGCGCCGATGTTTGCTGCGGCCTGTGCGGTCTTTTCGGTACCGCCTGTCGCGTCGGCCTGCTCGATGAAATCGCCGTCGACTGAAACCTGCTGCTCCAGCACGAGCTCGTCCTGCTTATTCACGCCTACAACGGTCAGCTTCGAATATTCCGGCACGACCGACAGATTCGCATTGACCTTCAGCCCGCCGAAACTAAACGCACCGGGGCGCTTCTGGTCGGAAAAGTCGATCAGATAGACCACGCTGACAAGCGGAATGCCGGTTTCGCTGACATAGCGCGCAATCGCGGCCTGACGCCCACCGGCGGCAAAGCCCTTCCCGATCGCGGCAAAACCGCCGGTCTTTTCGACAAGATCGCCCTGAAGCGTTAGCTGCAGCGGCAGCGCCGTCGGCTTCACGAAAGTCGCGATGCCGCTGCTCTTCTTTTCAAGCTGGATCTTCGTTTCGATGGGCCCTGTTCCGTCTGCTGCCTTCCGGATATCCTCGTTCGCGAATAATTCCGCAGCCGGAACAACCGCTACGCCCTGCGCGGCCAGCTTCGCCATGAAGTCGGCGTATGCGGCATCGACGACGGCCTGCATCATTTCCGGCGTCACGCCGACCAGCGTACTCTTCGCCTTCGTCACACCGCCGAACGCGCCCATCATCCCGCCGGTCTTCTTCGTCTGATCGGTCGATTCGAAAATGAAACCGACATTGAAGGCCGCCACGGCGACTTGCGCCGCGCCGTCCATCGCCCCGCGATCCTTGATCGACAGCGGTTCATCACCCTTGGCCTGAACCGGCTGCACCGCCAGCCCAAGTGCAAATGCGACAGCAAGGAAAAATCCCGAAATCTTCTTCATCAAATCCCCCATTTGGTGACGTGAAGTCAGCGCGGGACAATCACTTGCCGTCCCGCCAGCCCCACACCTCAATGCCAGCGTTGTCATCGCAACACTGCTTACAAATGCGGTCACGTTCGGTGCTCAGCCGTTCAGCGAAACCCGCCCGCCCGCGTGGCGCACCAGCCTACCGGCAAGTTCCAGTTCGAGCAGGGCAAGCTGCACCGAAGCCGTGCTCTCGCCGCTGGCACGTACGATATCGTCCACAGGAACGGGGGACGAGGAGAGCAGGTTTTCGATCATTGCCGGTTCCGGTTCCGCAGCGGGATCGACGGCAAACGATGCATAATCCTCGCGGTCCTCGCGGAAGGTGCTGCGCGGCTGGCCGGTGAACCCGTCCAGCAGTTCGGACACGTCCCCGGCCGTCTGCACCAGGATCGCGCCTTCGCGGATCAGCTGGTTGCAGCCGCGCGCCCGCCCATCCAGCGGGTTGCCGGGGATCGCCATGACCTCGCGCCCCGCCTCTCCCGCCAGCCTTGCGGTTATCAGTGAGCCCGATCGCGGAGCGGCTTCCACCACCAGCGTTCCGGCGCAAAGGCCCGCGATGATGCGGTTGCGGCCGGGAAAGTGACGCGCCTGCGGTTCGGTGCCGGGTGGCTGTTCGGCAATCAACACGCCTTCATTGGCGATCCGTTCCTGTAATTCTGCATGCTGCGGCGGGTAGGCGATGTCGATACCGCCCGCGATGATTGCCGCCGTTGCGCCGCTTGCCAGCGCCCCTTCGTGCGCCGCGCCGTCGATGCCGCGGGCAAGGCCCGACACGACAAGCCTGCCTTCACCGGCCAGTGCTTCGCCGAACTGGCGGGCCAGCTTCAGCGCGGCGGCGCTGGCATTGCGTGCACCGACGATGGCAACCGCGGGGCGCGCCAGCAGTGCCGGATCGCCGCGATAGGTGACGATGGGCGGTGCCGATGGCGCTTCGCGCAGCAGCGCCGGATAGGCGGGATCGTCGTGGAACAGGTACTTCGCACCGGCATCGCGCACTGCCGCGATCTCCGCCCGTATCCTGTCGACAGGCGCAGCCTGCTGACGCTTGCCGCCGCGCGCGGCAAGATCGGGCAGAGCCTCGATCGCGGTCACCGCGTTGCCGAACCGCGCCAGCAAGTGGCGGAACGTGACAGGGCCGACATTGGGGGAGCGCAACAGGCGAATGCGCGCGAAAGCTTCTTCCTGCGTGATCGGCATTACGGTCGCGGATCAGCCCTTCTTGCCGATGCGCGGTTCTTTGCCCGCAAGCAGGCGGCGGATATTGTCGCGGTGTCGCCACAGGACGACCAGCGCCATCGCCGCAAGCGCGGGGGCATAGACCTGATACCCCAGCAACTGCGCCGCGATCGGCGCCGCGATGGCCGCGCTCATTCCCCCAGCGGAAGATATGCGGGTTGCCACCAACACGCCCAGCCAGACGACCGCGAAGACCAGCCCGATCGGCCATGCAAGGCCAAGTGCCACGCCCATCAGCGTCGCCACGCCCTTGCCGCCGCGAAAGCGCAGCCAGACGGGATAGCAATGGCCGACGATGGCCGCGAAGCCGGCAATTGCCTCCAGCCCCGGAAAGAAACCGCGAGCGAGGAATACGACGGCAACGCCCTTTGCCAGATCGAGCAGCAAGGTCGCCGCAGCCAGCCCCTTGCGGCCGGTGCGCAGCACGTTCGTTGCGCCGGTCCCTCCCGATCCGATTTCATGCAGGTTCCCCGCCCCCGCCATGCGGGTCAGGATCACGCCGAACGGGATCGAACCGAATACATAGCCCAGCAACAGGGCCGAGATCAGCGCAGTGACTGACACGTCGTAGGATTCCTCTATTCCGGCAGGGGCGCACCCCAAGGTTGACCGGTTCTCTCGCGCCGGACGCTAGCCGCTTGATGTTACGGGCACAAGCAAGCGAACCTGCTTGCCAAGCGTTTCGGCTTTGCCCATGCAAACAGGCGATGAGCGACCAGGACGCCAGCCCCGATCCCGATGCCCCGATCCTGATCTTCGATTCGGGCGTCGGCGGGCTGTCGGTGCTTGATGCGGTGCGTGCGCTGATGCCCGATGCGCCGCTGATCTACGCGGCCGATACGGCCGGCCTGCCCTATGGCAGCAAGAGCGAGGCGGAGATCGCGGCGCGGGTCGCGGGCCTGCTGGGTCGCATGTCCGAACGGTTCCGCCCCCGCCTTGCCTGCATCGCCTGCAACACGGCCAGCACGATCGCGCTGGGCATGGTGCGCGAAGTGCTGCACATCCCGATCGTGGGCACCGTTCCCGCGATCAAGCCCGCAGCCGCCCTGACGAAAACCGGCACCATCGGCCTGATCGGAACGGAAGCGACGATCCGGCAAGCCTATGTCGACAATCTGGAGGCGGAGTTTGCGCAGGGAAAGACCCTGCTGCGCCTTGCCGCACCCGATCTCGTCGCCGCCGCCGAAGCGAAACTGCGTGGCGATCCGGTCGATCTTGGTGCGATCCGCAAGGCCGCAGAAGACCTGACGATGATGGCCAGCGGCAACACGATCGACGTACTGGTGCTGGCCTGTACCCACTTCCCGCTGTTGTCCGGCGAATTGCGGGAGGTATTCGGCTCCGAAGTAGAACTTGTCGATGGCGCAGCGGGCATCGCGCGCCGAATCGCGCAGCTGACGCAGGGCCAGTCGTTCGCGCGAAGCATCCCCGATAGGGCCGTGTTCACCAGTGCGGATGCCCGGCTGGATGCCCTGCGCCCGGCACTCGGTGCGCGGGGAATCGAAGATATCCTCGTCCTTTAGGTCAATTTGACCTGCCTCAAGGAAACCGTAGCCTGCGTGCGGCAGAGGAGTTGGCGGTCGCTACCCCTAGCGAGGGGGCGAAGGGTGGCGGCCAACCGGTCGCACCCGAACCGGGCACGGCCAGTCTTCCGCACGCAAATGTTTTGCATGGAGAAGCCTGATGGACTATGCGCGCCATGAACGGGACGGGCTCCGGTCGAAAGACCGGAATGGCAACCTGCGTGTCGCCAGCCGTCAGGAAAACGACGGAAGCGCATCTGTGAACTACGATCAGGTATTCGACCAAGCGATCGACCGGCTCCATAGCGAAGGTCGCTACCGCGTCTTCATCGACATCCTGCGCAACAAGGGCGCCTACCCCAACGCACGCTGCTTTGCCGGCCACAACGGTCCCAAGCCGATCACCGTGTGGTGCTCCAACGACTATCTCGCCATGGGTCAGCACCCAAAGGTGATCGAGGCGATGGAAAACGCCCTGCACGATGTGGGTGCAGGTTCGGGCGGCACGCGCAACATTGGCGGCAACACGCACTACCACGTCGATCTGGAGGCCGAGCTGGCCGACCTGCACGGCAAGGAAGGCGCACTGCTGTTCACCAGCGGCTATGTCTCCAACGACACGACGCTGACGACGCTTGGCAAGCTGCTGCCGGGCTGCGTGATCTTTTCCGACGAACTGAACCATGCATCCATGATCGCGGGCATCCGCAATTCGGGCTGCGAAAAGCGCGTGTGGCGGCACAACGATGTCGCGCATCTGGAAGAACTGCTGGCGGCCGAAAACCCCGACGTTCCCAAGCTGATCGCGTTCGAAAGCGTCTATTCGATGGATGGCGACGTTGCCCCGATCCACGCGATCTGCGACCTGGCTGAAAAGTACAACGCTCTCACCTACATCGACGAGGTGCACGCCGTCGGCATGTACGGCGCGCGCGGCGGCGGCATTTCGGAACGTGACGATGCGGCAGACCGCATCGACATCATCGAAGGCACGCTTGGCAAGGCGTTCGGCGTGATGGGCGGCTACATCGCCGCGGACAAGAAGATCATCGACTGCGTGCGTAGCTATGCACCCGGCTTCATCTTCACCACCTCGCTATCTCCGGTTCTCGTCGCGGGCGTGCTCGCCAGTGTACGGCATCTGAAGTCCAGCAGCGTGGAGCGTGAGGGCCAGCAGGCCGCTGCCGCCTTCCTGAAGCAGGCGATGCGCGATGCAGGGCTGCCGGTCATGGATTCGACCACGCACATCGTGCCGCTGATGGTTGGCGATCCGGTGATGGCCAAGAAGATCAGCGACATCCTGCTCGCCGAATATGGCGTCTACGTCCAGCCGATCAATTTCCCCACCGTTCCGCGCGGCACCGAACGCCTGCGCTTCACGCCCGGCCCTGCCCATACGCAGGAAATGATGACCGATCTGGTCACGGCGCTGGTCGAGATCTGGGAACGCATGGAGATACGGCTCGCCGCCTGATCCTGCGGCACGGCGACCGGGTTTTCAGGACAGGTAGAGCGCGGTCGTACCGATCAGGTTGAACGTCATGTGCGCGGCAATGCATGGCAGCAGGCGTCGCCCGCACAGCAGGTAGAGCGTGCCCAGCACGAAACCCGCAAAGCCGGTGACGACAGCGCCGCTGGCCCCGTAGTCCATGTGCGCCCAGCCGAACACGGCGCTGGATAGCAACATCAGGAACGGCGCGAAGCCCTTGCCGAAGATCTGCGCGCCCCAGCCGATGACATAGCCGCGGAAGATCACTTCCTCGATAATCGCGCTGCCCAGCGCAATCGCGAGCGTGATCACGAAGACCAGCGGATTGCCCGCCACCTGCTCCAGCCCCGACATGTTCAGCCCCTTGCCGAACCACTGTTCGACCAGCGGGCGGACGAGATTGGCGATGCCCCATGCCATTCCCGCCCCGACCAGAGCGCCAAGCACGATTGAGCCTGCCCGCCCCTTCCATTCCATTGCCAGTGCCGGCTTGCGCGAAGCCTTGAAGAAAGCCAGCCCGATGGCGGCCAGCGCGATGGAGGCAAGTATGCCCAGCCCCGGCCAGAGCAGGACGGGCAAGAGCGGCATCAGGCAGGCAATCGCGGCCAGCAACTTGCCCGCGGCCTTCGTGGTGGTCGATGACATGGGAAAACGTCCTAGGGCGGTAAGGCTAACGGTCTATTACCGTCGGGACCTTACCGCCCCGGAATCGAAGGTACAAATCAGCGCAGCGAGACCACGTTGTCCGAAACGCGCGGATCGTCGCGGTCGCCGCGATAGAGGCTGCTCATCGGTTCATCGTCGACCGTAGCCACGGGGCCGGTGCCGAAACCGTTGAAACCGGTGCGCATGGCCGCGCCATAGGCACCCAGCATGCCGACCTCGATATAGTCGCCCGCGCGGATGTCGCCCGGCAACTGGAACGGACCTTCCATGAAGTCCGCATCGTCGCAGGTGGGGCCGTAGAACGCGAAGTCCTCCGCCTCGACATCGTTGCCCGCCGTGCCGTCTGCCGCGATGCGGCGGACGGGGAAGCGCCAGCCGATGTGGGCGGCATCGAACAGCGCGCCATAGGCACCGTCGTTGATAAACAGCTCGTTCCCGCGGCGCTTTTCCACGCGCACGATCATCGAATTGTATTCCGCGCACAGCGCACGGCCCGGCTCGCACCACAATTCCGCGTTGTAGGCGATCGGCAGCGCATAGAAGTGCTGGTGGATGATCTTGAAGTAGTCTTCCAGCGGCGGCGGTTCCATGCCGGGATAGACCGACGGGAAGCCCCCGCCGACGTCGATCATGTCGATGACGACCGATGCTTCGGCAATCGCGGCACGCACGCGTTCCAGCGCCTGCACATAGGCGAACGGCGTCATCGCCTGCGAACCGACGTGGAAGCACACACCCAGCCAGTCGGCGACCTGGCGGGTCGCCTGAAGCAGCGCGGGCGCTTCGGTGAGGTCCACGCCGAACTTCGCGGCAAGCGACAGTTCCGAATATTCGGAAGAGACGCGCAGGCGCACGCAAAGGCGCAAGTCCTTGGCAGCCGCGCCGTCACGGGTAGTGGCGCGAACGATCTTCTCCAGTTCCTCGACCGAATCGAGGCTGAAGGTCTTGCAGCCGTGCCGGAAATACGCCTCTTCGATCGCGCGCTCGGTCTTGACCGGGTGCATGAAGCACAGCGTCGCTTCCGGCAGCGTCTCGCGCACAAGCCGCACTTCGGCGATCGAGGCGACGTCGTAATGCGTGACCCCCGCTTCCCACTGCAGCAGCAGCAGGTCGGCCGAAGGGTTCGCCTTCACCGCATAGAGCACTTTGCCGGGGAATTTCTGCACGAAGAACCGCGCCGCGCGCTTTGCTGCGTGCGGGCGATTGAGGATAACCGGTTCGTCCGGAGCGAGGTCGCGGACTACAGCAGTGGCGTCAGGATGATGGTGCAACTCAAGGGACCCCCAAAACATGGCGTTTCAGACAAGGCTGCCTTGCGGTTAGGAAGTCCCCTTGGGGCAGCGAGGGGCGCATATAAAACAGCCGACATGAACTGCAAGTTTAAAACGCGGTTCGACGCCGTGTTTTTGATGACAAATCGATGACAGGCAACCTTGTGGAGCCTGCAGATCCGCCCTTGCAGTGTGTGAGGGGAACGGGGTGAAGGCCATGCCGTTCCATGCCACGCCGCCAGCCGTGCCCATGGCGCGGCAGGGCGCAGGATCAGCCTCGCAAGCCGTTCGAGGTCGAACCGTGCGACAACGCGCCCGTTACCGCCATGAACAGCGGTCCTCCCGCCTTTGCTACTTCCGGCCCCACGTCGCGGTAGGTCGCCTTGCGCAAAACGTCTTCGCCTAGCGGTTCGAGCGGCGCGGGCTGAGCTTCGATGATCTCACGCATTCGGGCATCATCCACCTCGCGATCGCCGCTAAGGTCTCCCACGCGTTCGAGCACGATCGGAAAGGCCGCTGGGGTCCGCGCCGGATCCAGCGCCGAGAGCAGCAACAACCCCTCCAGCGAGTTGGCCCGTGGCAATGTCACGCCCTTCATGAGCACGATCAGCGGCGTGCGCCCGACCGGATCGAACAGGAATACGTAGAGGTTGCCCGCCATCGGGAACATCCAGCCGGTGAAGGTGAGCCCCGCCCCTTCCATCAGGACATCGATCATGCCCTCATCGTTCAGCCGGAACATCCCGTAATCGTGAAACAGTTCGCCCGGCATGACGAGCGATGGACGGGTGGTGCGCCAGAAACCTTCATAGGCCTTGGCCCTGAATTCGATCTCCGGTTCGGACGTGGCGACGATCTTGGCGAATGGCCCGTCGGGGATAGTTTCAATCCGCGCACCGGCATCGGGGCGGATCGCAAGGCCGATTCGCTTGGCCAGATCGGCCGTTTCCTCGTACCAATGGGCCAGCGTGAAGGTCGGGTAATGCTGCTGGAACACGCCCGTCAGCCGCGCAAGATTATGTTCGCCGGGATGAATTGTCCCTTTAACCCAACGCCCTACCAGCGACTTGTCGACACCGACCTGCTGAGCCAGCGCAACGCGGCTGAGCGAACAGGCCTTGAGCAACATATCAAGTTTTTCGGCAAGGTCAGAAACTCGCTTCATGCCGCCGAAATAACGGCTTACCGCAGATATGCAACCAGGTTGCACGATAGTTGCAACAGGATGCGCAGTCCGGTGCAACTCGTGAAGGGGGGCGGAGTGGCGCAAGGTGCCTCTCGTTCCGGTCACCAGTTGGGGGATTGGTTCCGGCGGGTCGCAGACCCGGTCGTGGCTATCGGTCGCGTCGACATAAAGCGGTGCCTCGGGGGGAGAATCCGTCTCTTCATTGGCACAGTGATCGCATGCGCCCGTTCCAGCGCAGGTGATCGCAGCAGGCGGGGTGCTTCGCGCACCCTTGCGGTTTTGAAAGGCGCCCGTCTGGCCTTTTCCCAACCGCGAACTTGCTGGCCTGGATTGGCGAGAGCTGTCCGCGGTCGTGGAACGGGGTTGTGGATCAATAGAGCCGTTTGTCCGGACGGCCTCTTCCTGACGGTCCGCCGATACCCCGGGTTAGTCCGAACCATCCACGTCCGCGGACCGCTCCGCCAATTTTCGTAGCGGTATTCCCTAGCTCAGCCTGTCGCGAAAGGCGTCGTAGCCGAAGCCCTTCACCTTATCGAGCATGCCGGTCTCGCTGTCCCACAGCCAGATCGAAGGCAGCGGCACGCCGTTGAAGGTATTGGTCTTCACCATCGAATAATGCGCCTGGTCAAGGAACGCGAAACGCGCACCCGGCTCCGGCTTGAACGGCAGGCGATAGTCGCCGATCACATCTCCGGCGAGGCAGGATGGACCGCCCAGCCGCACCGGCTCCACACCGGCTTCCTCCGGCAGTTCGCCCAGCATCGCGGGGCGGTAGGGTGCCTCGATCACGTCGGGCATGTGGCAGGTCGCCGAAACATCGGTGATGCCAAGCGGCATGCCGTTCCAGTGCGTATCGAGCAGCGTGCCGACAAGAATGCCCGCATCCAGAGCAACCGCCTCGCCCGGTTCCATGTAGATTTCGCAGCCCGTGGTATCGCGAACGTCGATCAGGAACCGGACCAGATCGTCGCGCTGGTAATCGCTGCGCGTGATGTGGTGCCCGCCGCCGAAGTTCAGCCATTTCAGATCGGGAATCACTTCCTCGATCCACGGCAGCAGCGCTTCCCACGTGCGCTTCAGCGGTTCGAAATCCTGTTCGCACAAAGTGTGGAAGTGCAGGCCGTCGATGCCCTCCAGATGCTCCTCGGTCAGCTGGTCGATCGGGAAGCCGAGCCGCGAATGCGGCGCGCAGGGATCATAGCGTGGCACTTCGCCTTCGGCATGCATCGGGTTGATGCGAAGCCCCACATCGAACGATTCGCCGCGGTTGCGCGCTGCCTCGATCTGCGGCTTGAACCGCTCGTGCTGCATCGGAGTGTTGAAGATGACATGGTCGGAAAGGCGGAGGATCTCCTCCATGTCCTCTTCCTTGTAGGCGGCGCAATAAGTAGCGATCTCGCCGTCGTAATGCTCTGCCGCCAGCAGTGCTTCCCACAGGCCCGATGTGCAGACCCCGTCGAGATATTCGCCGATCGTAGGAGCGACAGACCACATGGAAAATGCCTTGAGCGCGGAGAGTACCTTGATCCCCGCCCGGTCGCGGATATCGGCAAGTACGCGCAAGTTGTCCCGCAGCTTGGCCGTATCGACGACGAAGGCAGGACTGTCGACAAGGTTCAGGTCAAAGCGCGCAAAGGCCCCGGGATCGCCGGCACGGGTTTCCATGTTTTCAGTCCTGCCTGTTCAATCGACGCAGATCGCGCGGACGACCTTGCCGTCCACCACTTCGGCATAGCAGCCGAACAGCGCATCGTCTGCCTGACACGAGCCGACGACTTCGCCGTCCGGCCCGTCGTCCACCGCCGTCACGCACTTGCCGTCGCACTGCTGGTTGTCGGTGCAGGCGTTGCCGGCATCGGCATAGGGATGAACGCAGATCAGGCTCTGCATCCGCCCCCTCTGGTCAAGGAAACCGCCCGCAGCCTTGCAGGACTCCGCATCGGCCGCACCGGCACTGACCGGCGCTTGCGCATCAGGGGCGGCGATTTCATCGGCAGGCACCGGCTCGTCGGCCACCGCCTGCGTGCAGGCGGCAGCGAAGAGCAGGATCGGGGCAAGAAACAGCGCGCGCATGAAACTTAAAACGGCAACGGCGCGGGAAGTTCCTCGACCGTCCACGGCAACCCGTGCTTGTTCAGCATGTCCATGAAGGGATCGGGATCGAACTGCTCCATGTTGAACACGCCGTCACCCTTCCACGCGCCGGTCAGCACCATGGCCGCGCCGATCATCGCCGGAACGCCGGTGGTGTAGGATACGGCCTGGTTGCCGGTTTCCTCGTAAGCGTCTTCGTGATCGCAGATGTTCTTGATGTAGAACGTCTTCTCGCCCGAACCGTCAAGCGCTTCGCCCGTCGCGATGTCGCCGATGTTGGTCTTGCCCTTTGTCGTCGGGCCAAGCGACGCAGGTTCAGGCAACACGGCCTTCAGGAACTGCAGCGGAATGATCTCGACCCCGTTGTAGGTGACCGGATCGATGCGGGTCATGCCCACGTTCTGCAGGACGGTGAGGTGCTTGATGTACTCGTCCCCGAACGTCATCCAGAAGCGCGCACGCTCCATTTCCGGGATGAACCTCGCGAGGCTTTCCAGTTCCTCGTGATACATCATGTACATGTTCTTCGGGCCAACTGCCTCGAAGTCGAAGCTCTGCTTCACGCCCATCGCCGGGGTCTCGACGAATTCGCCGTTTTCCCAGTGGCGCGCGGGCGCGGTCACTTCGCGGATATTGATTTCCGGATTGAAGTTGGTGGCGAATGCCTGCCCGTGATCGCCGCCGTTGCAGTCGAGAATGTCGAGCGTGCGGATCGTCTTCAGCTTGTGCTTCTTCAGCCACATCGCGAATACGCTGGTGACGCCGGGATCGAAGCCCGAACCCAGCAGCGCCATCAGGCCGGCTTCCTTGAACCGCTCCTGATAGTCCCACTGCCAGCGATATTCGAACTTCGCGACGTCCTTCGGCTCGTAATTCGCCGTGTCCATGTAATCGACACCCGCGGCAAGGCAGGCGTCCATGATCGAAAGGTCCTGATAGGGAAGCGCGAGGTTCACGACGAGCTTGGGCTTCACCGCGTTGAGCAGCGCCGTGGTTGCCGCAACGTCGTCCGCATCGATCTGGTGCGTTTCCACGGTCACGCCAGTGCGCTGCTTCACCGATTCGGCGATGGCATCGCATTTCGATTTCGTCCGGCTCGCCAGCACGATTTCCGAAAAGATATCGCTGTTCATCGCCATCTTGTGGACCGCGACCGAACCGACACCACCTGCGCCGATCACCAGAACCTTACTCAAATCTCGTCTCCCGAACCTTGGGGAATGCCACTGCGTGAGCGGTGCATATAGTCCCCTCAGATGACAGAACAAGCGACGGTCTGGACAAGAGAGTGACTGCGCCGCATCACTGCCGCTCCGAAACGGGGATGGAGACAGGGGCAATGCCCGACAAGGCGATATTGATACCGGCAGCGCTGCTGGTCGTCTGGACGATGGTGATGGCGATCTGGATGGCCGTCGACCGGGTAAAGACCTTCACCAAGGCCAAGATCGACATCAACAAGGCCGCACCCGGCGCGCGCGGTGTCGACTTGCAGAAGATGCTGCCGCCCGGCAGCGACTGGCCCGCCCACAACTACATGCACCTGATGGAGCAGCCGACGGTGTTCTACGCCGCCGTGGTGATCCTCTCGATCGGTGGGCCAAGCGGATATGACTACGGACTGGCATGGGCCTACTTAGTGCTGCGCGTGGTGCATTCGGTGTACCAGGCGAAGATCAACGTGGTGAAAATTCGCGGCGCGCTGTTCGTCGTTTCGACGCTGGTGATGCTGATCCTGTCGATCAGGGCGCTACTGTCGGTGCTGAATTAGGGCCAGAACCTAACGCACGAAGAGGCTGGCCAGTTCGACGTGAGTGGACCACCGGAACTGGCCGACAGGGCGCAGATGCTCCAGCCGGTATCCGCCCGCCACCAGCGTTGCCGCATCCTTGGCCCAGCTGGACGGGTTGCAACTGATGTAGCACACGCGCTGCACGGTGCTTTCGGCCAGCCTTGCCACCTGTTCCTTCGCGCCGGCGCGCGGGGGATCGAGCAGGACGGCATCGAAACGGTTCAGTTCCGCAGGCAGAAGCGGGTTGCGGAAAAGGTCACGGTGCTGGACGAACACCTGCCGCCCCGAATTCGCCTGGGCCGCACCCGCAGCCGCCTTGCAGGCCATGTGCGCATCGCGCGCAGCCTCTGCCGCAAGCACTTTCGCGCCATCCGAAAGCGCAAATGCAAACGTGCCGAGGCCGGAGAACAGGTCGGCCACCGTCTTCGCACCTGCCAACCACTCGCGGGCATCGGCGATCAGTGCTGCCTCTCCCTCGCGCGTGGGCTGCAAAAAGCTTCCGGGCGGCAGTGAGACCGGAACGCCACCAAGCATGACGGTAACCGGCTCCGGCTCCCAATGCGTTTCGGGGCCATAGCCATCGTCCAGCGTCAGGCGGGCAACGCCCAGCTTCTGGGCAAAGGCGATCAGGCTTTCTGTTTCCGCCAGCCCTTCGGGCATGAAACCCTTCACGTTGCAGTCGACGCCCTGATCGGCCAGCGTCAGGTGAATGTCGGCAGACAGCTTCTTGCGCGCAAAACTGCGCAACATACCGCGCAAGGGTTCGACCAACGCGAACAGTTCCGGCGCGAGGACGGGACACTCGGCCAGATCGACCAGCGCATGGCTGCGCCCTTCGCGAAAACCGATCCGGACTGAACGGCCTTTCCCTTCCACGTGAAGCGTCGCACGGCGGCGGCTGTTCGGGGGCGAAAGGTGCGGCAGATCGAAATGCACAGCCTCCAGCCCCTGCCCCGTGGCGGCATTGGCAACACGATCCCGCACGAACGCGGTCCAGCTTTCCTCGTCCAGCTGCTGCAACTGGCATCCGCCGCATTTGCCGAAATGGCGGCACGGCGGTTCAGCACGGTGCGGCCCCGGTGTGACGGCACCATCGGGTGCCACGATGTCCCCGGGCGCGGTCAGCGGCACATGGCGGCCAGACGCGGTGACGCCATCGCCCTTGGCGGCGATCCGCAGGATTTCTTCGGTTTCACTCACAGACAGTTCGCCATCGCCGGTTGCACATGATCGGCAAGGTTCCCCGCATGGAACGCCGGCCCCGCCAGCCGCGCGGCCTCCCCATGCAGCCACACCGCTTCGTTCGCCGCCGCCCAGGCATCGGCGGTAACTGCAAGGCGCGCGGCGCAAAGCCCTGCCAGCACATCGCCCGTGCCCGCAACGGACAGCCAGCTTGGTGCCTTTCCGGCAAACGCGATCCTGCCGTCCGGCGCGGCGATCACCGTGTCTGGCCCCTTGGCGACAACGACTGCTCCGCTTGCACGCGCGAGGGCCTGTGCCCGGTCCGGCTTGCCGCCGCCGGAAAGCCCGAAATGCCGTTCCAGCCGCGAAAGTTCGCCTTCATGCGGGGTTAGGATCGCCCCGGCTGCCGGCCGGTCCAGCAACATCAGCGCATCGGCATCGAGCACCGCGCGGTGCCCGCTGGCCAGTGCTGCGTTCAGCCGCGCCCGCGCATTGTCGTCGCGCCCCAGCCCCGGCCCGACCAGCACGGCGGCAATCCGCTCGTCCAACAGCGCATCGGACAGGCCATCATCGCCGGTAGACTGCACCACCAGCCAATCGGGAGCACCGCACTCCCCACGCGCCAGCAGTTTCACATAACCCGCCCCGCCGTGGGCCGCCGCACGCGATGCAAGCAGCGCCGCCCCCGACATCGCGCCGCCGACAACAGCGACAAGGCCACGCCGATACTTGTGCGCATCGGGCGCGGGCACGGAGAGCTGCGGCTTCGACACCGTGACAGCGCCACCCCGCGCTTTCGCAGCGCCGATATCGACCAGCCTCGCCATGTCCCAATGCGCCATCGCCGGCATCAGGAAATGCGCACGCTTCCAATAACCCAGCGCGATGCACAGCGCATAGTGCGGAAGGTTCGCGGCAAGGATTGCGCCGGTATTGCTGTCGATCCCGCTCGGCACGTCGATGGCAACGGTGCGGTGGTGGCGCGCGGCAAGACCCGCCAGCAGCGCGTTCATCCCGTCCGACAGCATCCGCGACAGGCCGGTGCCGAACAGGCAGTCGACAAGGATCCAGCCCTTCGCGTCACCCGCATCGGCCACCCTGCCGCGATAGAGCGAGGCCGCGCGCCTTGCCGCATCCGTGCCCGGATCGCGCGCGGCGACGACCTGTACTTCGCCGCCGCGTTCGCGGATCGCCTCGGCAATAACGTACCCGTCGCCGCCGTTGTTGCCGGGGCCGCACAGCACCGTCACGCCATGCCCGTGGGGTGCGCCCGCAGCCATGCGCCAGACATATTCCGCCGCCCCGCGCCCCGCGCGCTGCATCAGTTCGTGAACGTCTGTGCCGCCATCCATCAGCCGCTCTTCCGCCGCGACCATCTGCGCGACGGTGAGCACCTGATCGGCGGCGGCGAAGGTCATCGCGGGATCAGCGTCGCGACGTGATGAACGACAGGTCGCGTACTGCCCCGCGCGCGGCACTCGTCGCCATCGCGGCATAGGCCTTGAGCGCGGTCGAAACCCGACGCGGGCGCGGGTGGGAGGGGGCCCATGCCGCTTCGCCCTTCGCGTCCATCGCGATCCGGCGCTCGGCCAGAACCTCGTCCGTCACCGCGACATTGATCGTCCGGTTCGGGATGTCGATCTCGATCAGGTCACCCTCCTCGACCAGCCCGATGGCGCCGCCTTCGGCCGCTTCGGGAGAGGCATGGCCGATGGAGAGGCCCGAGGTGCCGCCCGAAAAGCGCCCGTCGGTGATCAGCGCGCATGCCGCGCCCAGCCCCTTCGACTTCAGGTAGCTGGTGGGGTAGAGCATTTCCTGCATGCCCGGCCCGCCGCGCGGCCCTTCGTAGCGGATCACGACGACGTCGCCCGCAACGACCTGCCCGCCAAGGATGCCGACGACTGCCGCTTCCTGGCTTTCGAACACCTTGGCCGGCCCCTTGAAGGTCAGGATCTTTTCATCGACGCCCGCCGTCTTCACGATGCAGCCGTCGCGCGCGATGTTGCCGTAAAGCACCGCCAGTCCGCCGTCCTTGCTGAACGCGTTTTCGGCGTTGCGGATCACCCCGCCGACGCGGTCGGTGTCGATCTCGTCCCAGCGGCGGTTCTGGCTGAACGCGGTCTGCGTCGGCACCCCGCCCGGCGCCGCGGCGTAGAATTCGCGCACGCTGTCGCTGTTCGTGCGGCCCACGTCCCAGCGCTCCAGCGCCTCGCCCATCGTGCGGCTGTGCACGGTGGGGCAATCGGCATTGATCAGGCCGGCCCGCTCCAGCTCTCCCAAAATCGCCATGATGCCGCCGGCGCGGTGGACGTCTTCCATGTGGACGTCGGACTTGGCGGGGGCTACCTTCGACAGGCACGGCACCTTGCGGGAAAGCCGGTCGATGTCGGCCATCGTGAAGTCGATTTCGCCTTCATGTGCGGCGGCGAGCAGGTGGAGCACGGTGTTGGTCGACCCACCCATCGCGATGTCCAGGCTCATCGCATTCTCGAACGCGGCGAAGCTGGCGATATTGCGCGGCAGGACGCTTTCGTCCTCTTCCTCGTAGTACTTCTTGCAAAGGTCCACGACAGTGCGCCCCGCCTCACGGAACAGCTTCTCGCGGTCCGCGTGGGTTGCCAGCATCGAACCGTTGCCGGGCAGCGACAGGCCCAGTGCTTCGGTCAGGCAGTTCATCGAATTCGCGGTGAACATGCCGCTGCACGAACCGCAAGTCGGGCAGGCGGAGCGTTCGATGGCCTGCACGTCTTCGTCCGAAACGCTGTCGTCGGCGGCGGCAACCATCGCGTCGACAAGATCGAGCGCGACTTCCTTGCCCTTCAGCACGACTTTGCCCGCTTCCATCGGGCCGCCCGACACGAAGACGACGGGGATATTGAGCCTGAGCGCCGCCATCAGCATCCCCGGCGTGATCTTGTCGCAGTTGGAGATGCAGACGATCGCATCCGCACAGTGGGCGTTCACCATGAACTCCACCGAATCGGCGATAAGGTCGCGGCTGGGCAGCGAATAGAGCATGCCGTCGTGGCCCATCGCGATGCCGTCATCGACGGCGATGGTGTTGAATTCCTTGGCAACGCCGCCCGCCGCCTCGATCTCTCCGGCGACCAGCTGGCCCAGATCCTTCAGGTGGACGTGGCCGGGCACGAACTGGGTGAAGGAATTGGCGATCGCGATGATCGGCTTTCCGAAGTCGCTATCCTTCATGCCCGTCGCGCGCCAGAGGCCGCGCGCGCCCGCCATGTTGCGGCCGTGGGTCGATGTGCGTGAACGATAGGCGGGCATTTGCTTGGCTCCGGATAGAATTTCGCTGCCCGTCACTAGCGGCAGCGGCGGGCAAGTCTAGGCCCCAATCGCGCGCTTTGCCATGTCTGCGGTCACGATTTCGCAAGTGCCGCATTGCGTGCTATGCTCCCCCGCAATGGACGATATTCCCCGCTACCGGCTCGAAGACCCGGAGCGAGAGTGGCTCGAAGAGTCGCGATCGTGGATCAAGGGTCACTTCAGCGAAAAGGCTGAAGACAATTACGACGATACCGACGCCAAGCTCGCCGTGGTGCGCGCCAACCTTGCCCATGGATGGGTAAAGGCGGATGACACCTGGAAGCTGCAGGCACTCGGCATCGCGCTGGGCGATGCGCTGGCGGATGACCTGATGCTGGACTGGATCACGGTGGACGATGAATACGGCCGCGTTCCGGCGCTGAACTGGCCGGGCACCTCGATCGTGCTTTATCCGGTGACGATGATATCCCAGCGGATCGAGGCGGGCGAGGATGTCGATGTCGACGTGATGTTCGAACAGACCCGCGAAAAACTGCAGGAAATCGCGTTCAGCGGCGACGTTGAATAAGCACGACAGGGTGACAAAGGTGACACCCTGTCACCCATGTCCAACAGCCGCAAGCCCGCAGGAAAGCTGGCTTTGAGCGCACGCGTCACGGGTGACACTGTGCAGGCAAGGACCAACGATGGCAAAGAGCGGCGCGCATCATGACGCGGCGCCGGCGTGTAGGAAAATGGTTTGTGATTGCGGGATGCGATGGCGAGTTACGGGGTTGTGCCGGTAGGAGCCGAATGACCGATATGGCGTGAAGCGTAGCCGTTGTCGAATGCCCGATACTATACCCGTAAAAAGGTCGAGAGTGGACTCTCGCGCCGGAACATCAGGTCGACACGATCATACGCGAAGGTCAGGTTTTGCGGTAATCAGGCGGCGAGCCGGATGTTTGCCAATACCGCTCGAGTCCGATTTTCGACACCAGGGTTTCAAATCGAGGATCTGCACGCATGGGCGCGGTCACCGGCTCAAACAACAGTCGCGTTTGCCGCTGGTCGATGGATACGCTGCTTCCAGGTTTGGAATCGCTCCCCGGCAAGAAAAAATCGGGGACGCTGTAGCCGCTGCTGAAATAGTAGGCGTTTGCAACGTCGAACGCTTCGTTCACTCGGCCAAGGGCACTTAAACCTCTCAAGGCCAGTTCCGCCTCATACATACATAAGCGTGCCCGACTGACGAGTAAGCGGGTGACCGCGTCGACCTGCTTGCTGTCCTGGGTTTCCAATGCCTTTGCCAGAGTGTCAAACCTAGCCACCCTTTCCGGGACGGTTCCCGTTGGCGCATTCCGCGTATCGTGTGCAAGTGCGATCGCAGCGTCGAATTCGCCGTTATAGAGCTTTATATACAATCGGGTCAGCCAGATAGACACCTGCGTGGGGTATAGCGAGGCGGCCTTGTCCAGTTCACGGTCTGCGTCTTCGATCTGCCCTGCGCTCCATAGCCCCAATATCAAATTGTTGTGATCTGCCGGGGTCAGAGGGCCGTCCGGCAGACGGCGAAACAGGGACACGGCCTCGAGATTGCGTCCGACGCAGGGAAGGGCAGTAGCTGTATAGACGATGGCGTCATAATTATCGGGCTCGGCCTTAAGTGCCCGGCGTTGGCACCGGTCCCGCTCAAGATAATGTCCGATAAGCGGCAGCGCGACCGACCGGGCGATTTCACCGCAGGCGTTGTCGGGATCAAGCTCCAGTGCTTGTTGCGCCGCGGACTCGGCCCGCACGCGCAGGCTCTGGGCCTCCGGTCGCTCACGATAGTGCGAGACCACGCCGT
The DNA here is from genome assembly GCF_001634625.1 of Croceicoccus bisphenolivorans. Classification (GTDB taxonomy): domain Bacteria; phylum Pseudomonadota; class Alphaproteobacteria; order Sphingomonadales; family Sphingomonadaceae; genus Croceicoccus; species Croceicoccus bisphenolivorans. Next base: position 97,952 of record NZ_LRSE01000003.1, read on the forward strand.
AGGCGATGCCCAGCCGGCCCCACCCGTCCGCGAAAGTCGGAGCCAGTTCGACGACGTTCCTGAGAAGGCCGATGCTCTGGTTTTGCGCATCGCGCGTGTTTTGCCCCAGAAGCTGCCGCGATTGATCCAGCAGATCCCTGATTTCGGGTGAAACCGCGCCTCGCTCCCGCGACCGGTTGTACCATGCACCGCCACCCAGCAACGCCAGGGCACCCGAACCGAGCATGACCCCTCTGCGATCCATGGCGAATAATGTCGGCAAGCGCGAGGGTGGGCGGGCCAATCGTCCTTCCGCGTCAAGGATAAGCCGATAGCCGATCTTGTTGAGGGTTTCGATCCTGGCAATGTCTTCGCCGACTTTCCTCACCGCCTTGCGCAACCGCGAGATGACGCGATTGATGGCATCTTCGCCGACAATCCGTCCGTCCCAACAACTGTCGATCAGATCGTCTCGGGTAACGATGCCGCCATCTGCGCGGGCGAGCGCAACCAGAACCTGCATGACCCGGTGTTCAAGGACTATCGGTTCGCCATCGGGACCGATCAGTTCGCGCGTGCGGGGCAGGATCGTAAGCGGACCCGCATTGAAGTCCACCTCGTGAGCGAGATCTATTCTGGTCACAGTCATCATCTGGTGACCCGGTAATATTCGATGCGCCTGAAACTTATGGTGAAGGGGCAAGCGAGTCAATGCGACGGGAACGCTGCCAAGGGCAACCAAGTCAACCCGCGTAGAGGCCAAGTCCCCCACCAACTGAACCGCACCAGTATTCATCGATTCATCAGGTAAATATCAGGATATCGTCCTCGCACATTACCCTTTGTCGGCCGCATCCTTCGCCCACGCTCATGCGACGAAGGAGAACAATCATGTACCGTTCCGCAATGTTCGCATTTCCTGTTGCTGCATCGATGATGCTGGCAGCACCTGCGGTCGCCAATCCCGCGACCACGGAGGCAGAGGAATCGGTCAGGGTCGGCTATGCCGATATCAGACTTGATACAGAGGAGGGGCAAGACGAGTTGAGGGCGCGGGTAACACACGCCGCCAAGCAAGTCTGCGGATTTTATGACGTGCCATTCGAAATCTCGATCTTCCTGCACACTTGCCTGAAATCCGTCATGAGAAGTGCCAATCACCAGATCGCGATCGCCATAACGCGTGCATCGGCGCGGTCAGCCAGGACCGACCAGGATACCGAACCAATGGACATAAAACTTGCGGTAGTTCGCTAAAGCAGCCTAACGCTTTATCGCTTTCGGCAATCCGGCGGCCTTTGGGGTCGCTAGCCGCCAGTCCGCTAAGCAGCCATAGACCCGACCAACCGCCCTACCCCATCGCCAGCACCGTCCTTTGCGCGACGTCCGCGATCAGGGCGGCCCAGCGCGCCTGCCCCGCCTCGTCGGCGATCTGGTCGTTGCGGACTTCGATGGCGAGGTAGTCGCGGCCCTTGTCCTCTGCGTGGCGGTTCATCGTCGCGTTGAGGTCGCGGCCCGAATAAGGCTCGTTATCGCCCACGATCAGGCCCTGATCGGCAAACAGCCGCATCGCGTGGAAGGCGGGGTTCGAGGTCTGGTTGTAGAGCAGCGAAACCTGCCACGGGCGCGCTTCCTCCGGCCGGGTTTCAAGGCGCGGGGTAAAGCTGTGGAGCGAGACGATAAGGCGCGGTTGCGCTGCTTCCAACCAAGCCTCCAGCGCGTCGTGATAGGGGTGGTAGAACGCGTCGATCCGCCCCTGCCGGTCCGCGCCGATGTTTCCCGCGATCAAGTGCCCGTCGCTGGTTTCGGGGATGAGGCCGGGGTGATCCTCCTCCCGGTGGAGGTCGATGACGAGGCGGCTGAGCGTGGCCAGATGCGCGGGGATGCCGTGGCGGCGGGCCATGCGTTCGGCCACGCCGTCCACCCCGATGTCGACCGCGACATGTTCGTCCATCACGCCGGGTGCAACGCCCAGTTCGATGCCTTCGGGCACGGCGTTGCTGGCATGGTCGGCAACCAGAACGATCCCGCCCGGTTGCGGCGTGCCGAGGGTGCGGTAGGGGGTGAAAGTCAACGTATCGCTCCGCTCATCTGCCACCAGTCGGGATGGCTGGCGGCGATGGTTTGCGCGGCACCGTCGCGCGCCGCAGGGTCATCGTACAACGCGAAACAGGTCGCACCCGATCCCGACATGCGGGCCAGCCACGGCGCGGTATCGCGCATCGCGGCAAGGACATCGGCGATGGCGGGGCAGATCGCGATAGCTGGCGTTTCGAGATCGTTGCGCCCATCGGTGGCGATCTGACGCGCCGTGCCGGTGGGCAGCGGGCCGCGATCCTTGCCGCCGCCCAATTCACCCCACGCCTTGAATACAGGCCCCGTGGGCACGGGCTGGCGCGGGTTCACCAACAAGACCGGCGTGCCTTTCAGGTCGTTCTGAACCTTGGCGAGATCGGTGCCCGTGCCGGTGCCGATCTTCATTTCGGACCAGACGCAGGCCGGAACGTCCGCGCCCAGCGTTGCGGCGCGTTGCATGACGTCGCTAGGCACCGATTGCTCTGCGGCGATCATGCGGATCAGCGCGCCCGCATCGGCGGACCCGCCCCCCAGCCCCGCCGCGACGGGCAGGTTCTTTTCGAGATGGACGTGCCAGCCCTCGCCGCGCGGAAACTTGGTCAGCGTATGGGCCAGGATGTTGTCAAAGGGGTTGTCGAGCGCGCCCGCAAACTCGCCGGAAACGGTGATCTTGTCCTCGTCGGCGAACTTTGCGGTCAGCCTGTCGCCATCGTCGACGAAGGCGAAGAGCGTTTCAAGCTCGTGATACCCGTCCTCCCGCCGCCTGCGAACATGCAGCGCTAGGTTGATCTTGGCGTAGGCGGTTTCGGAGAGGGTCATCGCACTTTCGTCATTCCCGCGAAGGCGGGAATCCAGCCTGCGCCAAAGGTTCAAATCCAAAGTCGACTGCAAGGTCGAGCCAATCGGGATTACTCTCCTCGATCAAGTGCAGCTTCCACGCACGGTTCCATTTTTTCAACTGCTTCTCGCGGACGATAGCGCTTTCCATCGTCGCATGCTGCTCGAACCATACCAGCCGATGCACATTATATCGCTTGGCGAAACCTTAGATCTCTGCGCTGCGGTGTTGGTGCAAGCGCGCAATCAGGTTCGATGCCACCCCGATGTAAAGGGTGCCGTTGCGCCGGGAGGCCAGCATATAGACTATCGGGCTGAATTCACGGTTCACGCGCGCCTCGCTGGATCCCCGCCTTCGCGGGGATGACGAAGGTTGTGTCGTCGTGAAGTCAGGCTCCGATCACCCACCCCTCACATATTCGGATAGTTCGGTCCGCCGCCGCCTTCGGGCGTGGTCCAGATGATGTTCTGCTTCGGATCCTTGATGTCGCAGGTCTTGCAGTGGACGCAGTTCTGCGCGTTGATCACGAACTTCGGCTCGCCCTCTTCGACGCCCGTGAATTCATAGACGCCTGCCGGGCAATACCGCTGCGAAGGGCCGCCATAGACCGGCAGGTTCACCGCAACCGGGATCGACGGATCCTTGAGCTTCAGGTGGCAGGGCTGGTCTTCCTCGTGGTTGGTGTTCGACAGGAACACCGAGGAAAGGCGGTCGAAGCTGATCTTGCCGTCGGGCTTGGGATAGTCGATCTTCTTGTAAAGATCGGCGCGGCCCGTGCTTTCGTAGTCCGCGTGGTGCCCCATCGTGATCGGCAACCCGATCTTCAGCGTGCGCATCCACATGTCGGCACCGGCCAGAACGGTGCCCAGAGCGCCGCCGAACTTGGCGACGGCAGGTTCGGCGTTCTTCACCTTCTTCAGTTCTTCCGCGATCCAGCTGTTACGCAGGTTCGCCTCGTACTCGGCCACCTCGTCATTCTCGCGGCCAGCGGCGATCGCCTCTGCAATCGCTTCGGCGGCGAGCATCCCGCTCTTCATCGCGGTGTGGCTGCCCTTGATGCGGGGCACGTTCACGAAACCTGCCGCACAGCCGATCAGCGCGCCGCCGGGGAAGCCGAGCTTGGGCACCGACTGCCAGCCGCCTTCGTTGATGGCGCGCGCGCCGTATGCCACGCGCTTGCCGCCTTCGAGGATCTTGCGGATTTCGGGGTGCTGCTTCCAGCGCTGGAATTCCTCGAAAGGATAGACCCACGGGTTCTTGTAATCGAGCGCCACCACGAAACCCAAAGCAACCTGCCCGTTCGCCTGGTGATAGAGGAACCCGCCGCCCCAGCTTTCGCTTTCGCTCAGCGGCCAGCCCTGCGTGTGGATGACGCGGCCGGGAACGTGCTTGTCGGGATCGATGTCCCACAGTTCCTTCATGCCCAGGCCATAGACCTGCGGCTGGCAATCCGCCTCGAGGTCGTACTTTGCCTTCAGTTCCTTGGTCAGCGAACCGCGCGCACCTTCGGCGAACAGCGTGTACTTGCCGTGCAGTTCCATGCCCGGCTGATAGTCGCCCTTGTGCGAGCCGTCGGCGGCAACGCCCATGTCGCCGGTGGCCACGCCCTTTACCGAGCCATCGTCGTTATAAAGCACTTCGGCAGCAGGGAAGCCGGGGAAGATCTCGATGCCAAGCTCCTCGGCCTTTTCGGCGAGCCAGCGGCACAGGTTGCCCAGCGATCCGGTGTAGTTGCCATCGTTCGACAGCAGCGGCGGCATCGCGATGTGCGGAAGCGAGTACTTCTTGCCGCGCGTCAGGACCCAGTGGAGGTTGTCCGTCACCGGCGTTTCCGCCATCGGGCAACCTTCATCGCGCCAGTCGGGGAACAGTTCATCAAGCGCGCGCGGATCGATCACCGCGCCCGACAGGATGTGCGCACCGATCTCCGATCCTTTTTCAAGGATGCAGACTTCGATTTCGGGGTTCACCTGCTTCAGCCGGATCGCCGCCGAAAGGCCCGCCACGCCGCCGCCGACAACGACGACGTCATAGGGCATCGATTCCCGTTCGCTCATCTTCCCAACTTCCCCTAGCAATCTTATCCGTTCGATTTTCACATCAGGCCTTGATTGCTGCAAAGCGCAACGTCAAGCCTGCGTGTAGTCGTGGCTGACGCAGCAGATGCGCAAGGCCCGCCGCTTTAGGGAACTGGAACTTTGGCCAGAAACGCTTCCGACTGGAAGGCCATGATCGAATCGCACGCCGCGTTCTGGCAGGACGCGGGCGTCGATCTTGCCTTCATCGACGAAGCACAGGACATGCTGGCGGCGGCAGAGGCGGCGAATGCACCCGATGCACCGCCGCGTATCGCGCCGGTCGAACTTCCTCCGGCAAGGCCGCTTGGCCCGTCCACGCCCGATGTCGCGGCTGTATCCGACAATACGGATCACTGGCCGGACCGGCTGGAGGCGTTCGCGCCGTGGTGGCTGGCCGAACCGTCGCTGGACAGCGGGCCGGCAGACAGGCGTGTGCCCCCGCGCGGTGCGGCTGGCGCCGAACTGATGGTGATCGTCGCGCAGCCCGAATCGGTCGACACCGGCACCCTGCTTTCGGGGCCGGAGGGCGCGCTTCTCGATGCGATCGAACGGGCCATGGGCCTTGCGCCGGGGGCGATTTATCGCGCGTCCGCCCTCCCCCGGCTCACCCCTGCGGCAGACTGGGCAGAAATCGCGGCAGCCGGAATGGGAGCGGTTCTGCGCCGCCATGTCCAGCTCGTCGCACCAAAACGTCTGCTCGTCCTGTCGAGAGAGGTTGTCGCCCTGCTTGCGCCCGAGAAATTCGATGCGGACGGCACGGGCGTGGTTGTCGCCGGAACGCGCGAAATCCCCGTAATTGCGGCTTATCCACTCGCCCAGATGGCACCAAGGGCCGGATACAAAAGGATTTTCTGGCAACGCTGGCTTGCATTCGCCAACAGGGATTGACGAAAAAGCCCAGTGGATTCAACGTGGTGCCATGTGACTGGCCTGCGGCCCTGCTTTTGCGCCGTTCAGTCAGTCTTTACCCTGTTGCCCGCATAAGGTTTGCCATGATGGTCCCGTCAATCCCCGGAACGTCACGCCTGAAGCGTTTCTGCGCCGCGCTGGCCCTTGCCGGAAGCGCCGCCGCGATCGCCGCACCCGCCCACGCCAACACCACCGTGCCCGGCACGGCCTCCGTCCGCATTCCGGACCAGCTGAACGGCGAACAGCGCGCGTTCTATTCCGGCATCTTCGCGCTGATCGATGCGGAAAACTGGACGGAAGTGGAAGCCCGGCTTGCCCTGCGGCCGGACGAGCCGATGAAGCAGGTGGCGCTGGCCGAATACTACCTCAATCCGAAAAGCCCCGTGATCGGGCTGGACCAGCTGAACGCGTGGCTGGCGATGGGAACGGACCTGCCGCAGGCCGGACAGATCGGGCGGCTGGCGATCAAGCGGGGCCTTGAAAGCGGGCCGCAATTGCCGGGCACGCAGCGGCTGGTCTCGATGCGCACGCCTGCCAAACGCATCCTGCCGCGCAAGACCGGCGACATGACGATGCCGGACGAGATCGCGAACGCCATCACCGACCGGATCAAGAACGACGATCCGGCGGGCGCACGCATCCTGCTGGACGGTGTGGACGCCACGCTTTCGGGCGAGGCGCGGGCCGAATGGAGGCAGAAGGTCGCATGGTCCTACTATATCGAGAACAACGATGCCGCTGCGCTGTCACTGGCCCGCAATGTCGCCAATGGCGGCACCGGCGCATGGGTCGGCGAAGGCTGGTGGGTTGCGGGGCTGGCCGCATGGCGGCTGGGCGATTGCGCATTGGCCGCAGACGGCTTCACCAACGCATCGAAAACCGCCGCGAACGAGGAATTGCGCGCCGCATCGCTCTATTGGGCAGCGCGCAGTTTCACCCGCTGTCGCCAGCCGGAACTGGCCGATCCGTCGCTGCGCTCCGCCGCCGGATATAGCGAGACGCTCTATGGCATGATCGCGGCGGAACAGCTGGGCATGGAACTGCCCAAGGCCGCCGTCGGGCAGGATTTCTCCGCCCGCGACTGGCAGCAGATCGCCGGCGAACCAAATGTGAAGACGGCGATCGCGCTGGTGGAAATCGGGCGAGAGGGACTGGCCGACGAAGTGCTGCGCCATCAGGCCAGCATCGGCGATCCGGGCGAATTCGATTCGCTGTCGCGCCTTGCCCGCGCGCTCGGCCTGCCGGGAACGCAGCTTTACATGGCGTACAACGCACCGCGCGGGGCAAAGGCCGATCCGGCAACGCGCTATCCGGTAACGCGCTGGGCCCCGAACGAGGGGTGGCGCGTCGATCCCGCACTCGCCTACGCCCACACATTGCAGGAATCGAACTTCCGCGCCGAAGCCGTCAGCCCCGCGGGCGCGGTCGGCCTGATGCAGATCATGCCCGGCACCGCACGCCACCATGCGCCATCGCTCGGCCTTGGCAGCTATGACCTGAAAGATCCGGCCACGAACATGAGCTTCGGCCAGCGCAATCTGGAGATGCTGCGCGATTCGGGCGGAACGCAGGGCCTGCTGCCCAAGATCATGGCCGCATATAACGCGGGGCTGTCGCCGATCACGCGCTGGAACACCGAAATCCGCGACTTCGGCGATCCGCTGCTATGGATGGAATCGATCCCTTATTGGGAAACGCGCGGCTATGTCGCGATCGTGACGAAGAACTACCTGATGTACCGGCGGCAGGATGGTGAGACGTCCGACGTGCGCGAAGCCTTTGCCCAGAACCTGTGGCCGAAATTCCCCGGCCCCGGCGGTGCCAGCGCGGTTTCACGGAACGGCAAGCCGGTATTGTCGGGCGCGACCCGCTAGAAAGGCGTTACACGGTGGCCATCGACGAATCCCGCACCTTCAAGCCGATCCGCATCGCGCTGCTGACCGTATCGGACACGCGCGGACCGGACGAGGATACGAGCGGAGACATCCTTGCCGACCGCATCCACAACGCGGGCCACACGCTGATCGACCGTCGCATCCTGAAGGACGATGTCGGCCTCATCACCGCACAGCTTCACGCATGGATCGAGGATGAGACCATCGATGTCGTCGTCATCACCGGCGGCACGGGCCTGACCGGCCGCGACGTCACGCCAGAAGCGCTGGACCGGGTAAAGACGCGCGAAATACCCGGTTTCGGCGAACTGTTCCGCTGGATCAGTTTCCAGACCATCGGCACCAGCACGATCCAGTCGCGCGCCTGCGCGGTGGTGGCGCGCGGCACTTATATCTTCGCGCTGCCCGGATCGAACGGCGCGGTGAAGGACGGGTGGGACGGCATTCTTGCCGAACAGCTGGACAGCCGGAACCGCCCCTGCAACTTCGTGGAACTGATCCCGCGCCTACGCGAGAAGTAAGGCGAACATGGCTGACGCGGCGAAATCCAACCGTCATGTCCGCGCCGCGATCCGCGAGCTGCTGGAGCCGGAACTGGTCCGCCTGGGGTTTGACGGCAAATACCCCGAATTTCACCGCCTTGCCGACGGGCAGTGGCACGGCTTTGCCATCCGCACCGACAAGTACGGCGGCGGCTTTTCGACCGACATGGCGCGATCCCCGTTCAGCGAAGCGCGCTATCGCCGCCTGCTGAAATCCGATCCGTCACAGGCCGGATTGCCAGCGATTGCCGACCATGACCGCAAGCAGCGCGCCCGTCTGTGGCACGAAGGCGAAGACGGATCGGACCGGCATCAATGGTCCAGCGATTTCCGATACGACGATATCCGCGACGACCGTGACGCCTGCCGCGCCTTGGTCGGCAGACTGGTCGCACTGTTGCCCGAAGCGGATGCATGGCTGCGCACCGGCAAGGCTGGCCCGCATGTCGACGCCGATTTCAAAGGGCCGCCGGGCAGGCCGGGTCCCAACCTGCGTGCCCTGGCAGCGGACACGGTGAAAACGATCCTCGGCGCCGCCAGAATCCGTCCGGACAAGGACGGGATCTATCGCGGCTGAGCCCTACAACCGCCTGACGCCTGCTGCTTCCAGCCTTCGCAGCAATTCGTCCGCCGCATCGCCCAGCGCGCAGGTCGGCACGAGGTTGTAGAACATCTCCGTCTGGTAAAGCAGGATCACGCCCTTCCCCGCCAGCACTTCGCGATATTCCGCCATCGGGATGCGCACCGTGCCGCGACTGCCGATGAAAGTGATCGCATCTTCATCGAAGGACAGGGTATGATCGTCGCGCAACTGCGCGCTTTGCCGGTATTGCCGCCGCGCCTGAATGGGCGCCATCACCAGCAGCACCACCCACAGCAGCGGCAGCACCACGACCAGCGCGAAAGTCGATGCGAGGTTCAGGTATCCGTCCATCGCGTCCAGAACCAGCAACAGCACCGCGACGACCACAATGGCGACGATAAGCCACTTCGCCGGCGGCCTGAACATGCGCGCCTTCATCGCCATCCGGCCCGCCACGACGGCCTCTGCTTCCTCTACACGATAGTGAAACGGTCCGAATTCGCTCATGCCCGAACCATAGGTCGTTCAATCGCTTGGCGCTAGTAGTTCTTGTTATGTTCCGTGCTCGGCCATACAATAAGCTCATGCCGATTCGTGCCTTTTCCGGTCGCGGCGCGCCTTCGAACGCAGTGCCGCAGCGCTTCGGCCTTGCCGCGCGCGAGGCGGATGGCGACTGGCTGGACGAGGCGGCGGGCATTGACGGTCCTGCCCCCAAACTGCGCACGACGGTGACGGAGGAGCACCCGCGCGCGATCCTGTCGTTCAATGCCTCTCCCGATATTCCCTTCGACCGGTCCATCAACGCCTATCGCGGTTGCGAGCATGGCTGCGTCTATTGCTTTGCGCGACCGACCCACGCCTATCACGACTTGTCGCCGGGGCTGGATTTCGAAACGAAGCTGTTTGCGAAGCCCGACGCGGCAAGCCTGCTGCGCAAGACGCTGGCGAAAAAGGGCTATGCCCCCGCCGTGATCGCGATGGGCACGAACACCGATCCCTACCAACCGATAGAGGCGCGTTACCGGATCACCCGCGCGATCCTCGAACTCTGTCTGGAAGTGCGGCACCCCGTGGCCATAACCACCAAATCGGCGCGTGTGCTGCGGGATCTGGACCTGCTGGCGCAGATGGCGCGGATGGATCTCGTCGCCGTTAGCCTTTCGGTCACCACGCTGGACCCGCGCCTGTCGGGCCTGCTCGAACCGCGCGCCTCTGCCCCTGCAAAGCGAATCGATGCACTGGCCCGTCTGGTCGATGCGGGCGTGCCGGCAAACTGCATGATCGCGCCGGTCATTCCCGCTATCACCGACGAATTCATGGAAGGCATCGTTGAACGGGCCGGCGCGGTTGGTGTGCAATCCGCCAACTGGATCATGATGCGCCTGCCGCACGAGGTGTCGCCACTGATGCGCGAATGGCTGGACACGCATTTCCCCGACCGCGCGGCGAAAGTCATGAACACCGTGCGCGCAATGCGCGGGGGCAAGGACAACGAACCGGACTTCCACGCCCGCTTCCGCCCGCAAGGGGCATGGGCAGACCTGTTCCGGCAACGCTTCCGGCTGGCGATCCGGCGCGCAAGGATTCCGCAGCGGCAGGTGACGCTGGACTGCTCCCGCTTTCGCGCGCCTTCGGCAGACGGGCAGCTGTCGTTGCTGTAAACTATCGCGTTTACGGTTGGGCAAACTCTGTGTGCGAGAATTTTCTTCGCAAATCAGGGGGATTACCCGGCTATGAAGGAAATCGTTCTGGGCGGCGTCGCCGTCTTCGGCGTGGGGCTTGCCACGTTCTTCGCCCCGCCCTTCAAGTTCGGCACGTTCGAACGCCTCGATACGGCGCATGGCCCCGCCTATACATTGACGACGGAACAGGCCGTCGACCGGCTGCTGACGGCAGCGCCCGTCAAAGGGCAGATGCCCTTCGGCAATCTTGACCTGACAATCAGCAAGGTTTCCGCCGACAAGGTCCGTTTCGCGGCGGAAGGCGCCCATGCGCGGTTCGGCTGCACGGCCACCGTTTTCCAGGCCCGCAGGGACGCGGTTCAGGTGAAAACCGCGTGCACCGGCGGCGGTTCGCCAAGTGACGGCGCGGCCGCCCCGGCGGTGGACGAGATGAAGGAGATCGGATTTCGCGAACTGGTCGATTCCACGATGCAAAAGCGACCGTTCGACAATGCCAAAGTGCAGATGCAGAACACCGGCGCGATGATGCGCAACCTGCCGCAGATGCAGAAAGACGCGCTGAAGATGAGCGCCGAAACGGGCAGGATGCAGCAGGAATACGAAGCCGACCGCGAAGACGCCGAAATGCGCCGCTGGCTCGAATCGGACTGAGGATCAGGCGACCAGCCGCAGCGCCTGCTTCGATTTGGCCGACAATGCGGCGGCGCTGACACCCGCGATCTCTGCCAGCCGGTCGGCCAGTTCGCCGTCCAGCGCGAAATCGCGGCCCAGCAGCATCGTCGCCTCCCGCCCTTCACCCAACAGCAGGCGGGCGATCACTTCACCTGTCGCGCCCTCTGCCCGCGGCAGAGCGAGTGCCAGCTCGCCGATGGCGTCGATCCGGTCGATCGTCAGGCGCAGTTCCATCCGCGCCGACCCCTTCACCGCCGTCAGCGCTCTTGCCCCGCGCACGGTAACGCGCGGCGGCTCTTCGGGGCTTGGGCGGTCAAGCTCGACATTCAGCAGCACGCATTCGCCCGACTTTGCCCAATCGCGGAAACTGTCGACCAGCCCTTCCTCGAAACACGATGCGCTGAACTGGCCGGACTGGTCGGAGAAATCGGCCATCACGAAATCGCGGCCCTTGCGCGTCTGGCGCTTGTTCGCCCCTTCGACCAGCACGGCCATCACCGCGCTGGTGCGCCCGCTGCCGCCGCCGTCTTCCGACCCGCTGGCCATCAGGCTGGCATAGGATCGCGCACCCTGCGAACTGGCAACCGCGCGCCACTGGCTGACGGGGTGGGCCGCGAAGTAGAAGCCGAAATTCTCGCGCTCCTTCTCCATCTGGTCCTTGCGCGGCCATGCGGGCGTTTCGACCATGCGCAAGTCCGCCTCGGCATGGTCTTCCCCGCCGAACAGCCCGCCCTGCCCGCTTTCCTTTTCGCGCACGGCGGCATCGGCCACGGCGAGCAGCATGTCGGCATTGGCGATGACCTTGGCGCGGTTCGGCTCAAGGCTGTCCAGCGCACCGGCACAGGCCAGCCCTTCCAGCTGGCGGCGGTTCATCGAACCTGCGGGTAGCCGTTCGAACATATCCTTCAGGCCATCGAACTTGCCCCGTGCCTCGCGCTCGGCGACGATCGCGTCCATCGCCTTTTCGCCGACGTTGCGGATGCCCGCCAGCGCGTAGCGGACGCGGTGCCCTTCGTCGGTCGGCTCGACCGTGAATTCGGCCTCGCTCATGTTGATGTCGGGGCCGGCGCATTCCAGACCGCCGCCGGGATAGCGTCGCATGTCGTCGACGAAGACCGACAGCTTTTCCGACTGGTGCATGTCGAAGCACATCGATGCGGCGTAGAATTCGTGCGGATAATGCGCCTTCAGCCACGCGGTCTGATAGGCGAGCAACGCATAGGCAGCGGCGTGCGACTTGTTGAAGCCGTAGCCGGCGAACTTGTCGATCAAGTCGAACAGTTCGTTCGCCTTTTTCGCGTCGATGTCGCTGACTTCCTTGCAGCCTTCGACAAATCGCGTTCGCTGCGCGTCCATCTCGGCCTGCACCTTCTTGCCCATCGCGCGGCGCAGCAAGTCTGCATCGCCCAGCGAGTATCCGGCAAGGATCTGCGCGGCCTGCATCACCTGTTCCTGATAGACGAAGATGCCGTACGTCTCGGCCAGGATGCCTTCGAGCTTGGGGTGCGGATATTCGATTTCCGCCTGTCCGTTCTTGCGCTGGCCGAACAGGGGGATGTTGTCCATCGGGCCGGGGCGATAGAGCGAGACGAGCGCGATGATGTCCTCGAACCGCGTCGGCTTCACCGCGGCCAGCGTGCGCCGCATGCCTTCCGATTCCAGCTGGAACACGCCGACGGTATTGCCCTGCTTCAGAAGCTGGAACACGCCCCCGTCGTCCCACGGCAGACCATCGAGATCGATCTCGATCCCGCGCCGCTTGAGCAAATCAACCGCCTTGCGCAGCACCGACAGGGTTTTCAGGCCGAGGAAGTCGAACTTAACAAGGCCGCTCGATTCGACATGCTTCATGTCGAACTGCGTCACCGGCATGTCCGAACGCGGATCGCGGTAGAGCGGGACGAGCTGCGAGAGCGGACGGTCGCCGATCACCACGCCCGCGGCGTGGGTGGAGGAATTGCGCGGCAGGCCTTCCAGCTGCATCGCAAGGTCGAGCAACCGGCGCACTTCGGGATCACGTTTATACTCACCCGCGAACTCGGCGATGCCGTTCAGCGCGCGGTCCAGCGTCCACGGGTCTGCCGGAAGGTTCGGCACCATCTTGGTCAGCCGGTCGACGTGGCCGTAGCTCATCTGCAGGATGCGGCCGCAATCGCGCAGCACGGCGCGGGCCTTCATCTTGCCGAAGGTGATGATCTGCGCGACGTGATCGTGCCCGTACTTCTTCTGGACGTAGCGGATCACCTCGCCGCGCCGCGTTTCGCAGAAGTCGATGTCGAAGTCGGGCATCGACACGCGTTCGGGGTTTAGGAAACGTTCGAACAGCAGGCCGAGCCGCAGTGGATCGAGATCGGTAATCGTCAGCGCCCACGCCACCAGCGAACCTGCACCAGAACCACGGCCCGGCCCAACCGGAATGCCGTTATCCTTCGCCCACTTGATGAAGTCGGCAACGATCAGGAAGTAGCCGGGAAAGCCCATGCCGACGATGATGTCGATCTCGAACTGCAGGCGGTCGAAATACTTCTGCCGCTCTTCCGGCTCCATCTCGCCATACGGCTCAAGCCGCTTTTCAAGGCCGCGCTTCGCGTCCTCTGTAATCATGCGCGCCTCACCCTCCAGATCGCCGGCAAGGCTGGGCAGGATCGGCTTGCGATAGGGCGGCATGAACGCGCAGCGCTGGGCGACGACCATCGTGTTGGCCAGCGCTTCGGGCAGATCGGCGAAGACCTGTGCCATCGCATCCGCCGGTTTCACCCATGCATCCCTGGGCGCGCGGGGGCGGTCCTCGTTATCGATATAGGTCGAACTGGCGATGCACAGCATGGCATCGTGCGCGGGGTGGAAGCTCGCCTCGTCGAACAGCGCGGGGTTCGTGCCGACGATGGGCAGGTCGCGCGCATAGGCAAGGTCGATCAGCGCGTCCTCGCTCTCCGCCTCGTTCTCCGCGCCGCTGCGCGCAATCTCGACATATAGCCGGTTCGGGAACAGCGCCTGCAACCTGTCGGCATAGGCTGCGGCCTCTTCCGCCTGCTCCGCCGCCAGCAGCCGCGCCAGCGCGCCTTCGCCCGCGCCCGTAAGGCAGATCAGCCCGTCGGTATGCCCCTCCAGCGCACCCATCGGCACGTGGGGGTCAAGGTGCAGCGGACGATCGAGGTGCGCCTTGGAGACGAGGTGGCACAAGTTGTTCCACCCATCCTCGTCCTGCGCATAGAGCGCGATCCAGTCGATCGTATCGCGATTCGGGCGCTGGACGGCCAGCAGCGTGCCGACGACGGGCTGCACGCCGACATCCTTGGCCGCGCCCGCAAAGGCGATCGAGCCGTAAAGGCCGTTGCGGTCGCAGATGGCGATGGCGGGAAAGCCGCGTTCCTTGGCCAGCTTGGCCAGTTTCTTCGGATCGATCGCGCCTTCCAGCATCGTGAAGCTGGAAAAGACGCGAAGGGGTACGAAGGGCGCGAAGGACATGGTGTCACGCTAACGAAACGAACCGCCCCGCGCGAGAGTGCAGTGCGCGTTTCAACAGGGGTGTCCCCGTCTTTCTGCCCCGCTTCGACGCCCGCGATCACGCGGCGGGAAAATCGTCCCGCCGGGCCAGCGCCTCGATCTCGCCAAGGGTAAACACGCGGTCGCCCGACTTCTGGATGACAAGACCCGTCCGGTCACTTTCCGGCAGCATCTTCACGAAGCGGATCATCTCCGCGAACGTCCCTTCGCGGATGACGTTGAGGCCGCGCAACATATCGCTCGACTGTCCTTCGGCGCGGCGGTGCAGCGATGCGTGATCGTTCCAGTCGCTGGCGTTCGGATCAAGCGGCTCTGCGTGGAATGTGCTGGGATGTTCGCTCATCAAATCCCCCTTTCGTCGTTTTACGGTGTTTCACACCATCAACGCACGAGGCATCCGTTTTTTCCCTGATTTACGGGAAATTCAGGCGTGGTGCAGCACACCTTCGTGCAGGCGCACAACCCTGTCCATCCGCGCGGCCAGACGCTCGTTGTGGGTCGCGATCAGCGCGGCGCTGCCCTGCCCGCGCACCAGCCGCAGGAATTCCTCCAGCACACGGTCGCTCGTCGCCTCGTCAAGGTTGCCGGTGGGTTCGTCCGCCAGCACCAGATCGGGCTTGTTGGCCAGCGCACGGGCCACGGCCACGCGCTGCTGCTCCCCGCCCGAAAGCTGGCTGGGCCGGTGCGTCAGCCGGTGGCCAAGGCCAAGCGCGGTCAGCAATTCCTTTGCCCGCACTTCCGCCTCTTCGCGCGGAACGCCCGCGACAAGCTGGGGAAGGATCACGTTCTCGTTCGCGTCGAAATCGGGCAGCAGGTGATGGAACTGGTACACGAAGCCCAAGTGTTCGCGCCGCAACGCCGTGCGCGCGTCGCCGTTGGACTTCTCCGCCCGCTGGCCACAGATCGCGATTTCGCCGCCAAAGCCGCCTTCCAGCAGGCCCACCGCCTGCAACATCGTCGACTTGCCCGAACCCGACGGGCCGAGCAGGGCCACGATCTCTCCGGGCATGATGGCAAGATCGATGCCGCGCAGGACATCGATGGTGACGCCCCCTTGCGTGAAGGAGCGGGTCAGGCCCTTCAGTTCGACAACCGCATTATTCATAGCGCAACACCTGTACCGGGTCCGTGCTCGACGCCTTGAACGCAGGGTAAAGCGTGGCGAGGAACGAGAGCACCAGCGCGATCAGCACGATCAATATCACTTCTCCCGGATCGGTGCGCGCGGGCAGTTCGGAAAGGAAGCGGATGGACGGGTCCCACAATTCCTGTCCGGTCAGCAGTTCGACCAGCCTCACCGCCGACTGCCGGAATTCCAGCGCGACGAAGCCCAGCAATAGGCCCGCGCCGGTGCCCAGCGTGCCGATCAGGAAACCTGCCGTCACGAAGATTTTCAGGATCGAACGCCGCGTCGCGCCCATCGTGCGCATGATCGCGATATCGCGCGTCTTGGCACGCACCAGCATGATCAGGCTGGACAGGATGTTGAACACGGCGACCAGCACGATGATCGACAGCACCACGAACATCGCCACGCGTTCCACGGCCAGCGCCTCGAACAGGGATGCGTTGATCGTCTTCCAGTCATTCACCACGGCGCGGCCTGCCAGCTTCCGGCCCAGCGGGGCCAGCGTCTCGCCAACGGTGTCGGGGTCTTCGGTCATCACCTCTATCATGCCGACCGAATCGCCGATCAGCAGCAGCGTCTGCGCATCCTTCATCGGCATGACGACATAGGCGTTGTCATAGTCGTAGATGCCGATTTCGAAGATAGCGGCCACTTCATAGCCGATTTCGCGCGGCACGGTGCCGAACGGCGTCGTGCGCCCCTGCGGGTTGATGACGGTGATGACATCGCCGATGCGGATGCCAAGGTTCTGCGCCAGCCGCGAACCGATCGCGACGCGGCCCGCGCCCGGCTGCAGCAGGTCCAGATTGCCGAGCAGGTTCTTGTCCTTCAGCTCGGCAATCGATTCGGGCGTCGACCCGCGCACCAGCACGGCCTCCGCGCGGCCTTCGTAGCTGCCCAGCAACGGTTGTTCGATCAGCGGTTCGGCACGCGTCACGCCCGGCGTCTTGCGCACGTCTTCCAACACGGATTCCCAGTTATCCAGCCGCCCTCCGTAAGCCTGGATCACCGCATGGCCGTTCAGCCCCACGATCTTGTCCAGCAGTTCGGCCCGGAAGCCGTTCATCACGCTCATCACGATGACCAGCGCAGCCACGCCCAGCATCACCGCGGCAAGGCTGATGCCCGCCACCATGGCGATGTACGCCTCGCCCTTGCCAGGCAGCATGTAGCGCTTGGCGATGGTCCATTCGAAAGGTGAGAGAATCAAACCGGGAAACTGCCTGCTATGCGGCGCAGGACATGGGGTGCGCGCCGACTGGTGCCTTCAACGCGGTTGATTAGGCCCCGGTTCCCCGACTGGCAACCCGCGTCGGCATTTGTGCGGTTGCGAAAAAGCAAGGCAATCGCCGGTTGTAATCGCGGTGAAACATGGGCAAAGGCGCCCCGAACGGCGCAGGTGACGCGCAGCACCCTTTCTGCTAGTCAACCCACGCAGCCCCCGGCAGGCAACAAGCGGAAGATCCACGGCATGACGGCCATCGAGTTCGACCAATCCGGAATGGGTGTTGGCCATCCTTTCCTCGATACTGATGGCGATAAGCTGCGCGAGGAGTGCGGCGTATTCGGCGTGATCGGCGCGCGCGACGCCGCCGCCGTAACCGCGCTGGGCCTCCACGCGCTGCAGCATCGCGGGCAGGAAGCTGCCGGCATCACCAGCTTCGACGGCAATGAATTCTATTCCCGCCGTGGCACCGGCCACGTCGCCGAGAATTTCTCGACCGGAGAGGCGCTGGCCCAGCTGCCGGGCGAAATGGCCGCGGGCCACGTGCGCTATTCCACCACCGGCGGCGCAGGGCTTCGCAACGTGCAGCCGCTCTATGCCGATCTGGCCAGCGGCGGTTTCGCCATCGCCCACAACGGCAATATCTCGAACGCGATGCACCTGCGCGCCGATCTGGTGCGCAAGGGCGCGATCTTCCAGTCGACCAGCGATACAGAGGTGATCATCCACCTCGTCGCCACCAGCCGCTATCCCACGATGCTGGACCGCTTCGTCGATGCGCTGCGGCTGGTAGAGGGCGCCTATTCGCTGATCGTGATGACGAACAACGGCATGGCCGCCTGCCGCGACCCGTTGGGCATCCGCCCGCTCGTTATGGGAAAGATGGGCGATGCCACCGTCTTTGCCAGCGAGACCGTCGCTCTCGACATCGTCGGCGCTAAGTTTGAGCGCGAGGTTGAGCCGGGCGAGCTGATCGAGGTGGACTTCGACGGTTCGGTTCGCAGTCACCGCCCCTTTGGCAAGCCCGCGTCGCGCCCGTGCATCTTCGAACACGTCTATTTCAGCCGCCCCGATTCGATCAGCGGCGGCCGCTCGGTCTATTCCGTGCGCAAGGCGATCGGCCAGCAGCTTGCCATCGAAAGCCCCGCCGATGCCGATATCGTCATTCCGGTGCCCGATTCGGGCGTGCCTGCCGCCATCGGCTATGCGCAGGAATCGGGCGTTCCCTTCGAACTGGGCATCATCCGCAGCCACTATGTCGGCCGCACCTTCATCCAACCCAGCGACGGCCAGCGCCATTCCAGCGTCGCGCGCAAGCACAACGCGAACCGCGCGTTGGTAGAGGGTAAGCGCATCATCCTGATCGACGATTCGATCGTGCGCGGCACCACCAGCCTCAAGATCGTGCAGATGATGCGCGATGCCGGCGCATCCGAAGTGCACATGCGCATCGCCAGCCCGCCGACGATGCATTCCTGCTTCTACGGCGTCGACACGCCCGAACGGTCCAAGCTGCTTGCCGCGCGCATGGATACCGAAGCGATGCGTTCGTTCATTCAGGCCGACAGCCTTGCCTTCGTGTCGATCGACGGGCTTTACCGCGCGGTCGGCGAAAGCGAGCGCAAGGCCAAGTGCCCGCAATATTGCGACGCCTGCTTCAGCGGCGAATATCCCACCAGCCTGACCGATCTGGCCGAGCGTGAGACCCCGCAGCTGCCGCTGCTGGGCAAGAAGCTGGACGAAAAGGCCGCCTGATGACCGACACCGCGACCGGCAAGCCCCTTCAGGGGAAGCTCGCGCTCGTCACCGGGGCAAGCCGCGGGATCGGTGCGGCCACGGCCATCGAACTGGCCGCGCGCGGCGCCCACGTGATCCTGACCGCGCGCGATGCCCGCAAGCTGGAACAGGTGGAGGAACAGATCCACGCCGCCGGCGGCAGCGCGACGATCGCGCCGATGGATCTGGCAGAGCCCGACTCGATCGCGCGTCTGGCCACGGCCATCGCCGGACGCTGGGACGCGCTGGACGTTCTGGTCATCAACGCGGCGGTCTTCGTGCCGCATACTTCGGTGCAGGACCTCGATCCGAAGGCTTTCAGCCACGCATTGACGGTTAACGTGCTGGCGACGCAGACGCTGCTGGCCGCGTTCCACCCGATGCTGAAAAAGGCCGAGGCTGCGCGGGTCATCGGCCTTACCAGCACCGTAGGGGCAAGCCCCAGGGCATACTGGTCCGGCTATTCGGTCACCAAGGCCGCTTTCGACAATCTTCTGGCCACTTACGCCCTTGAAAACGCGAATACGAGCAAGGTGCGCACGGCCATCGTGAACCCCGGCGGCACCCGTACCGAAATGCGCGCGCGGGCCTTTCCGGGTGAGGATCCGGCAACCGTGCAGCCGCCCGAGGTGGTGGCGCAGTTCATTGCCAACATTCTTGGTAAAGACTTCGGCAACGGTGAAATTATCGCCGTTAAGGATCCGAAGTAACTCCGTCTTAACCGCGTTTATCGCACACTGGTGGAACTCAAGAACGGCCGATTCGTGCGTGAGCATGCAGTCGGCCATGGTTGTCCTCTGGTATGGGAACGAACGCCATGACCGAATTTTTCCTCTCCGACCGTTATTTCGCGGCGTCGCAGGAAGATCGCAGCTCTCCGCGTCTGCAGCTGACGATACCCGTCACGCTGCGCCCGGCCGGCGGACACGGATTTTCAAGCGAGGTGCAGGACCTGTCGCTTGGCGGCTTTTCCGCCATCTGCGTCAACCGCCTTGCCGTCGGCACGCTGTGCTGGCTCAAGCTTCCCGGCCTTGCCGCGCTGCAGTGCGAGGTGATCTGGTGGCAGAACAACCTGGTCGGCTGCGCCTTCCAGAACCTGCTTAGCCCGATCGTCTACGACGACATCGTGAACCGCTATCGCGGTGCGATGCAGAACGCGCGCAGGGTTTAAGAGTTCGCGAAGACGGCTTCAGGTCGGCTTCACCAGCGTGACCTGGTGAACGTCGATCCCTCCTCCCCTGAAGCCGCCTTCGCAATACATCAGGTAGAAACGCCATAGCCCGATGAACCGGGCATCGAACCCGCGCGGCAGCAACCCCTCGGCTGCCGCGCGGTCGAAACTTTCGCGCCATAGTTTCAGCGTTTCGGCATAGTCGATGCCGAAATCGTGCTGGTCGCGCCATTCCAGCCCGCGCTCCTGCGCCAACTTGCGAAACTCGCTGGTCCGGATCAGCAATCCGCCGGGGAAGATGAAGGTCTGGATGAAATCGGCGCTGCGGGCATAGGCGTCGAACAGGTCGTCGCGCATCGAGATATACTGGATCGCGGCCCTGCCCCCCGGTTTCAGGCAGCGGGCGATGCAATCCATGTATGTCGGCCAGTATTCGCGGCCCAATGCCTCCACCATCTCGACACTGGCGATGGCATCGTAAGTGCCGGTGGTGTCGCGGTAGTCCTGATGCCGGAAATCGACTTTCACCGCGTCGCGCGCGTTCGCTTGCCTCGAATGGGCGAGTTGTTCGTCCGACAGGCTGATCGCGGTGACATTCGCCCCGAAATCGTTCGCCATCGTGCGGGCAAGGAAGCCCCAGCCGCAGCCGATTTCCAGAACCTCGTCCCCCTTGGACAGGTCCAGCCGCTCTGCCAGCGCGCGCACCTTTTCACGCTGCGCCTGTTCCAGCGGAAGATCCGTTCCGGCGAAAAGCGCGCTGGAATAACACAGCGTCGGATCGAGCCACGGTGCGTAGAAATCGTTGCCGAGATCGTAGTGCGCGGAGATATTGGCCTTCGCCCCGCTCAGCGTATTGCGGTTCAGCCAGTGCGCCAGCCGCGATGCCCAGCGCCACGGGCCTTTCGCCCGCCCCAGTTCGCCAAGCCCGTCGGTATTGGCCATGAACAACGCGAAGATCGGCACCGGATCGGGGCTTTCCCATTCCCCCGCTTCCCAGCCGCGATAGCAGCCGACCGACCCGCCGGTGGCCAGCCGCAGCACCGCGCGCCAGTCTTTCACGGTGATGCGTGCATGAAAACCCGATCCCCTGCCGCCCAGCGTGCGGGTCGAGCCATCGGGGAAGCGCACTTCGATGGAGCCGTGATCCAGCCCTTCGTCGATACGTTCGACGATCCGGTCCACCCCGCCGGAGACGAGCCGGGCCAGCCAGCCGGTGCCGTGCTGAAAACGAAGCCCGGCATCCAGAAGATGCCGGCCGCGTGTGTGTCCCTGTCCCATCGAGTGCATTTATGCTTTGCGCAGGCGCGGCGATCAACCGGCACAGATCAAATTGCGAGACAAATCAGCCATTCGATTTGACATCACGCCACGCGGCCAACGCCCTTTCGCGCGCTTCGCGGTGGCCGATGACCTTGGCCGGATAGCTCTTGGGCCGGTGCGCATCGTCGGGATCGTGGATTTGCGCATCGGGCAGGTCGGCCAGTTCGGGCACCCATTCGCGGATATAGTCGCCCGCGTCGAATTTCTCCGACTGCGTCAGCGGAGCCATGATGCGCGGGAACATGTTGCTGTCGACGCCGGTGCCGGAAATCCACTGCCAGTTGACGCCGTTGTTGCCGTAATCGGCATCGACCAGCGTGTCCCAGAACCACTGTTCGCCATGCCGCCAGTCGATCAGCAGGTGCTTTACCAGGAAGCTGGCCGCGATCATCCGCACGCGGTTGTGCATCCAGCCGGTGGCCCACAATTGCCGCATTCCGGCATCGACGATAGGATATCCGGTGCGCCCCTGCTGCCATGCCGCCAGATCCTCTGCGATCAGGTGCCCGCGGTCGGGATTGCGCCACAGCCCTTCGCCATAATCGCGATAGCTGTGCGACGGATAATCGGGAAACTGGCAGATCACGTTCTGCGCATAATCGCGCCACAGCAGTTCCCCGCGATAGGTATCCGCGCCCTTGCCGGTATGGCGCGAAAGCCGGTCCCACACTTGCGCCGGACTGATTTCCCCGAAATGGAGATGCGGCGAGAGGCGGGAGGAACCATCGATCGACGGCATGTTCCTGTCGTCTTCATAATCCGAAAC
Source organism: Croceicoccus bisphenolivorans (assembly GCF_001634625.1). Taxonomy (GTDB): domain Bacteria; phylum Pseudomonadota; class Alphaproteobacteria; order Sphingomonadales; family Sphingomonadaceae; genus Croceicoccus; species Croceicoccus bisphenolivorans. Next base: position 120,100 of record NZ_LRSE01000003.1, read on the forward strand.
CGCGTCGGTAAATTCCTCCAGCCGGTCGTGCGCCGCCTTTTCCCCCACATCCCATGCCTTGGCGAAACCACCCGCCCAATCGGGCTTGGTGGGCAGCAGGTTCCAGTCGGCAAGCGTGTCTGACGCCGGCCAAGTATCGGGGTTCGTCAGCGAAGGTTCGTCCAGCGGTTCGCGCGCGGGCAGGCACTGGCGCGCGGCTTTCGCGAAGGGGGTGTAAATCTTGTACAGATCGCCCGACCCCGTCGTCACCGCGCCGGGCGGCAGCAGGTAATTGCCGTCATGCAGGACAAGATCGACCTCTTTCGCCAGCTTCCCCTGCGCCTTTCGCCACCATGGTTCGTAATGGCGGATGGCATGAACCTGTTCGGCACCCGCCTCCTTGGCCAGCGCGGTGATTTCCCGCACCGCATCGCCCCGGCGCAAGACCAGTTGCGACCGGTGCCGCCCCAGCGATTTTTCCAGCGATGCCAGCGAATGGTGGAGCCACCAGCGCGAAGCCCCGCCCATGCGCCGGTTGCCGGTGCTTTCATCGTCCAGCACGTAAACGGGGATCACCGGCCCTGACGACGCGGCGGCAAATAATGCGGGATGATCGGCAAGACGCAGGTCGCGCCGGAGCCAGACGATGATAGGCTTGGTCATGAAATCCCCTAGGCTTCCACCGGGAACGGATTCCCCAGTCCCAAGGTTCCATCAACCATGCACGATCCTTTGACCGACGACGGGCATCTGCCCCCCGAAACCGTGGTCCTGCCCGAACGCGGCTGGCGGATCGATCCGCGCAAGGCCCTTGCGGCCACCGCGATCTGCTGGACGGGCTTTGCCGTGATGGCGTGGCTGGTCCACCACGACATGACCGCCGCGTTCGACCGCACCGGCCTGCTGTTCTGGCGTAACGGGCCGGACAACCTGCCCATCGGATCGCCAGCCGTGCTGGAAGCGCTACGCGACATGACCGCGCTGGGCGGAACGCTGGTGCTGACGCTGGTGGTGATCGGTTCTGCCGTCGCGCTGCTGTTCCTGAAGCTTCGGCGAGAGGCATTGCTCATGGCCTTCACCGCCGCCGCCGGATCGGCCATCGAGGTCGGCATCAAGGCGCTGGTGGGACGAGCACGACCGGAAATCGTTCCGCACCTGACGGAAGCGGGCGGCAATTCCTTTCCCAGCGGGCACAGCTTCAATTCGGCGATGGTCTACCTTGCCATCGCGCTGGCCTTTGCCACGCTCAGTCGGCGCGAACCGGTTCGCCTCACCATCATCGGCTGCGCGCTGATACTGTCGGCCCTGATCGCGTTGAGCCGCGTCTGGCTGGGCGTGCACTTTCCCAGCGACGTTGCGGCAGGGTGGCTTGGCGGGGTTGGCTGGGCATTCCTTGCCTCTGTCCTGTTCTTCAACCCGGCGAAGGCTGCGGCCAAGAGCGAGACGGTGGAACACCTCGACCCGACGACACGTTCGCCCACGGTGCATTAATCGAACGCGCATGCCTCCGCCTCGTCCGGCACGGGAACCTCGACGCTGAAACGGCTGCCCGCGTCGCCGGTGAAGCGCGCATCGTGCAGGACATCGATGATCCGGCCATCCCTCTCCACCGGCTCGATATAAGGTGCGCGAGACCAGAACAGGAAGGCGGCGAGCGCCCTGTCATCGGGCGCGAACTGCGGCAATTGCAGCGGGTGAAGGCAGGACGGCCGCGGCGTCAACACCCGCGCGTCGGCATCCAGCCCGGCGGGCCAGCTCCAGCCCATCAGCGCCTTGCCCGCATAGATCACGCCATCGGCTTCGACGATGAGATCGCGCCGCCAGAACTCGATCGGCACCGGCACGGCAATCGCATCGCGCTGCGGCGCGGCTGCCCGCGCGCTGGCGGTTACGATCAGGTTCGCGTTGATATAGGCCAGCACGACCGCAAGCCCCACCAGCGCGGGCCGGCGCCACTGCGCCTTCTCCGCCTTCTCCCGCCGCAGCGAGAGCCACAGCGAACCGCCCAGCACTGCCCAGATCCAGGGATCGATGATGAAGATCGCGTCGCCATAGAACCAGCGGCTGGAAAACGGCTCCAGCAGGCGGATACCATAGGAATTCAGCCAGTCGAGCGCCGGATGGCTGAGGCAGCCGATGAGGGACAGCGCGTAAAGCCAGCCGAAATGCACCGGCAACCGGCCATCGGGCCGCGTTCCCCGCTTCGCCTGCCACTTGTCGAACCAGTAAAGGAAGCCCGCCAGCAGCAGCGGCAGCACGACCCACGCGATCGGCCCGTGCGTCAGCCCGCGCCGCATGGCGAGGCTTTCGAGGCCATAGACCACGCAGCCCGCATCGATATCCGGCAGGTTCGCCCCGAATATCAGCGCGGGCATTGCAAGCCCCGTCCGCCGCTTCAGCCCCGCCTGCCCCATTACGGCGCCGACGAGGCTGTGTGTCAGGTTATCCATGTGTGTTTTTCCGTCCTACCGCTTCGCTACTTGAGGACGGAAAACACTCAAACCGGATCCTGCGCAGTGCCGTCTACGGTCCAGGTCTGCCCCTTGGCGAGCAGAGCCGCGAGATCGGGCGACTTGCCTTCGCGCGCCTTGGCCAGGTCTTCGGCGACAACCGCGTCGTAGGCCGGACGCGGATCGTCATACAGGACGCCCAGCGCCATCGGGAACGGGCCGAACGGCAGTTCCACCAGCATGTGGGCCAGCGCGCGGTTCTTGGTGTCGTGCACCATCACACCCGCCGCTTCCCAATCGCCGTCGACTACGTCCACGACCTTCAGCGTCATGTGATCGACATCGCGGGCAAGGCCCTTGGTGCCTTTCGCAAACAGCATCGGCTGGCCGTCTTCCAGCCACAGCTGCTGGTCCTCCGCACCCTTGGGCGCGGCGAAGTCGTTGAAGACGTCCTTGTTGTAGACGATGCAGTTCTGGAAGATTTCCACGAAAGCCGCACCCTTGTGCGCGTGGGCTGCCTTCAGCACATCGGGCAGGTTCTTCGACACGTCGAAGCCGCGCGCCACGAAACGCGCGCCCGAACCCAGCGCGAATGCGCAGGGCTGCGCCGGACGGTCGACCGAACCGGCGGGGGTCGACGGGCTCTTGGTGCCGACGCGGCTGGTGGGCGAATACTGCCCCTTGGTCAGGCCGTAGATCTCGTTGTTGAACAACAGGATCTGCACGTCGAGATTGCGGCGCAGGATGTGCATCGTGTGGTTGCCGCCGATGGACATGCCATCCCCGTCGCCCGTTACCATCCAGACGTCGAGTTCCGGGTTCGCCAGCTTGATGCCGGTGACGAACGCGGGCGCACGGCCGTGGATCGTGTGGAAGCCGTAGCTTTCGACATAATAGGGGAAGCGGCTGGAACAGCCGATGCCGGACACGAACACGGTTTTGGCCGGATCGGCATTCAGCTGCGGCAGCGTGCGCTGCACCGCCTTCAGGATCGCATAGTCACCGCAACCGGGGCACCAGCGTACCTCCTGGTCGGTTTCCCAGTCCTTGAGGGTCGTCGTAACGGGGGTCATGTCGTTCATGGTTCTGACCTTCAGGGATTGATGGCTTCGGGGCTAGGAAGCTGGGTTTCGTTGACTTCGACTTCGCCGCCCTCGTTACCGGGGACGCCGTCGAAGAACTTGGCGATGGCCGCCTCGATCTCGGCAATGGCGAAAGGCTGGCCGCTGGTCTTGGTCAGCGGCTGCGCATCGACGAGATACTGGTCGCGCAGAACGGTCTTGAACTGGCCGGTGTTCATTTCGGGCACCAGCACATTGTCGAAACCCTTCAGCAGCGGGCCGAGGTTCTTTGGCAGCGGCCAGACGTTGCGGACATGGACGTGGCTGACATCAAGGCCCTTCTTGCGCGCGCGGCGCACGGCCTGATGAATCGGGCCGTAGGTCGAACCCCAGCCGACGAGAACGAGCTTGCCGGTCGTGTTGCCAAGGCAGACGTCCTGATCGGGCACGTCGATATTGTCGATCTTCGCCTTGCGCGCGTCGGTCATCGCCTGGTGGTTGGCGGGCGAATAGTCGATGTGGCCGGTGCCCTGCGCCTTCTCGATCCCGCCGATGCGGTGCATCAGGCCCGGTGTGCCCGGCTTGATCCACGGGCGCGCGCCCTTTTCGTCGCGGGCATAGGGGAGCAGGTTCTCGCCGTCGTTCTTCTCGGTCAGGAACGTCACCGGGAACGGCTTGTAACTGGCCGGATCCGGCACCTTCCACGGTTCGGCGGCGTTCGCGATATAACCGTCGGTCAGCAGCATGACCGGCGTCATGTACTGAACCGCGATGCGGCAAGCCTCGATCGCGCATTCGAACGCATCGGCGGGGCTGCGCGCGGCGATCACCGGCATCGGCGCATCGCCGTTGCGGCCATAGACCGCCTGATACAGGTCCGACTGCTCCGTCTTGGTCGGCAGGCCCGTGGAAGGGCCGCCGCGCTGCGAATTGACGATGACGAGCGGCAGTTCTGTCATGATGGCAAGGCCCATCGCCTCACCCTTCAGCGCGATGCCGGGGCCGGAGGACGAAGTGACGCCAAGCTGGCCGGCATAGGACGCGCCGATCGCCGAACAGATCGCGGCGATCTCGTCCTCTGCCTGGAAAGTCTGGACGTCGAATTCCTTGAGCCGCGCAAGGTGATGCAGGATCGCGGAGGCCGGCGTGATCGGATAGCCGCCGAAAAACATCGGCAGCTTTGCCAGCTGGGCACCGGCAACAAGGCCGAGGCTGATCGATTCGGCGCCGGTGATCGTGCGGTAGAGGCCCGGTTCGGAAGCGACCGGATCGACATGCACCTGCTTCAGCGGGCCGGAAATTTCCGCCGTCTCGCCATAGGCGTGCCCAGCGTCGAGCGCGGCGATATTCGCTTCGGCCAGTTCGGGGGCCTTGGCGAACTTGCCCTTCAGCCACTGGTGAATGGGGTCGCGCGGACGGTCGAACATCCACAGCGCAAGGCCCAGCGTCCACATGTTCTTGCAGCGCAGGGCCTCCTTGTTGCCAAGGCCGAAGGGCTTCACCGATTCCATCGTCAGCGCGCTGATGTCGAATGCCAGCACGTCCCACTTGGCAAGGCTGCCGTCTTCCAGCGGGTTGGTGTCGTATTTCGCCTTGTCGAGGTTACGCTTGGTGAATTCGCCGGTGTCGGCGATGATCAGCCCGCCCGGTTTCAGCGCGGCAAGGTTCACCTTCAGCGCGGCGGGGTTCATCGCGACCAGCACGTCCGGCGCATCGCCCGCGGTTTCGATCGCGGTGGATCCGAAATTGATCTGGAAGGCGGAGACGCCGAACAGCGTACCCTGCGGCGCGCGGATTTCCGCCGGGAAGTCGGGGAAAGTCGCAAGGTCGTTCCCCGCAAGCGCGGTCGAGAGCGTGAACTGACCGCCGGTCAGCTGCATGCCGTCGCCGGAATCGCCCGCGAACCGGACGACGACTGCTTCTGGGGCGGTGGTGTTGACTGACGCCATTTGCATTTCCTTGCCGAGGCCCCTGCCAGCGCGGCATCGGCCCGATTGTGCCGTGGCACCTAGTTTCGCCGGCGCAGGGTTTCAATTCAGAAAAACTTTGCACCCTGATATGCGAGGCTGACCAGACATGTTGCGCGGCAATTGTGCAATACCGATATGGTGATACATCCACCGCTATCAAAGGATTCCCCATGGCCGAACGCGACCCTGCCCTCTACCGCCCCTGCGCCGGGCTGATGATCGTGAACGAGGCCAGCCGCGTTTTCGTGGGCAAGCGGATCGACACGAAGGAAGGCGACTGGTGGCAGATGCCGCAGGGCGGCGTCGATCCGGGCGAGAACGCGGACGAGGCGGCATTCCGCGAACTGTACGAGGAAACGGGCATCGCGCGCGACAAGGTTGAGGTCATCGCGCGTACCGAGGAAGAACTGTTCTACGACCTGCCGGAAGAACTGAAGGGCAAGCTGTGGGGCGGGCGTTATATCGGCCAGCGCCAGAATTGGTACCTGATGCGCTTTTCCGGCAGCGATGCGGACATCGACCTCAACGCCCACGATCCGGCGGAATTCAACGAATACCGCTGGACAGAGGCCGAACTGCTGCCCGACCTCATCATCCCGTTCAAACGGCCGGTCTATTCAGCCGTTCTGGAAATCTTCCGCCCGCATCTCTGAGATATCCGGCGCTGGCGGCCTGGAATGGCCGCACAACCCGATCAATTACGGGCGGCGGGGTCTGCCATCGTCGGGCTGGCCTCTGCCGACTTGACCTGCGGCAGCGGGCCGCGAGCAATCACGCTGGCCAGTTCGCCGGCTTCTGCGCAATTGCTGCCGCACATCGACTGCAGCTTGGCAAGGTTGCGTTCCGCCTTTGCGGTCGCGCCCTTTTCCGCCATTGCCGCGCCTTCGCCCGAAATCGCGGCAAGGTTGCCGGGATCGGCTTCCTGCGCTTCGCGGAAATAGTGGATCGCGCGGCCCTGCAGCCCCTTTTCACGGGCAACATTGGCAAGCGCGATGTACACGCGCGCATCGCCGGGGGCGAGGACGAGGGCGGCTTCGAACCTGTCCGTCGCGCCATCGAAATCGCCGGAGGCCAGCGCCGTCTTGCCGGTGTTGAGAAGATCCGCAACGCGCGGATCGTTTGTGACAGGAGCCTGCCCGAAACTGGTGCTCGCGCTCACCGCAACGAAAAGCGAAATGGCGGCGGCAATGGGCATGTAGCGCATCAACAGCTCCCTGGTCCTGCTCCGACTGGCAGCAAAATTTGCTTCGTTAACAACTGCCATAACACGCTTAACCTATCAGACGGTTCCTATACGTGCGATGAAAAATCCATCGGTGCCATCCCGCGCGGGTGAAAGCCGCCAGCCGGGTCCGCGCGGTTCGCCTGTCGCAAGCTTGACAGGCAACGGTAAAAATCGCGGATTCCGTTCAAGAAAAAGGTTTACGACGTCCGCGCCCTCGGCATCGAGCAGAGAGCATGTGACGAAAACGATCCGCCCGCCGGGGCGCACCAGTTCGCCCGCGATTTCGAGCAGGCGTTGCTGCGTTGCGGCGAATCGGGCGATCTCCGATTCGCTCAATCGCCAGCGCGATTCGGGGTTGCGCCGCCACGTGCCAGTGCCCGAACAGGGCGCGTCGACCAGAACGGCATCGGCCTTGCCCTGCCACTCGCCCAGCGCTTCCAGTTCGCGGCCCGGATTGAGCAGCACGGTCCGGATCATGCTCGCACCGGCGCGTTCGGCACGCGGGGTCAGACGCTGCAGGCGATCGCGGTTGGTGTCGGCGGCGATCAGTGTGCCGCCATTCGCCATCTGCGCGGCCAGCGCCAGCGTCTTCCCGCCCGCCCCTGCGCAAAGGTCGATCACCACTTCGCCCGCCTGTGCGGCCACGGCGGCGCAGGCAAGCTGGCTGCCGCCGTCCTGCACCTCGATTGCGCCACCGGCAAAAGCATCCCAGCGTTCGACCGGCGTACCGGCGGGAAAGCGCAGGCCATTGGGCGCGGCGATCGCCTCACCCGCTTCGGGCAGGTCCAGCGTGTCGCGCGCTGTTTTCAGCGTGTTGACTCGCACGTCGAGCGGCGCACGTTCCAGCAGCGCTGCCGCCTCTTCCCCCGCCACGCCGCTGTCTGCCAGCTTCTGTTCCAGCCACGCGGGTGCGATGCCGCCTTCGGCCACAGGCTCGCCCACATCGATCGGTGCGGGGCCATAGTTCGATCCGTCGAAAAGCGCTGCCATGTCCGGCTCCACCTGCACCAGCCGCAACATCGCGGCACGGCCAGTAGCAGGAACCGGCCCGCAAGCGCGGATCGCGGCGTAGATATATTCGCGGATCGCGCGCCGGTCCTTCGATCCGGCATAGCGGCGCGCCTTCAGCCCTTCGGCCACCAGCTTGTCGGCGCTCGCGCCGCCAGAGCCGTGATTGGCCGAGCGCACGGCCGCGATCACGGTGTCGAGAATCTCGATAGCCGCCTGAATGCGCGCGGCGGGGGTCATATCTTTTTGGCGAGGCGGCGGCGGTTGGCCGATACCTTGCGGCCCAGCTGGTCCACGCTTTTCTGCGCAGCCAAAAGTCCGGTACCAAGGCCGCCGGTCATCGCCTGCCACATCAGTTCGTTGCCCGCCTGCACCTTTTCCAGCACCATGCGCTGCGCCTCTGCCTGAGAGCCCGGCGCGCCGGATATGATCATCCAGCTGCGCGACCAGATCACGAAGCAGCTTTCCGCCCAGAGCCAGTAGGCGCTGGTCGCCAGCTTCAGCGTGTCCCTTGCGGTCTTTTCAGGCATCAGCCACCGCTGGTCGGATAGTTCGGTGCCTCACGCGTGATGGCAACATCGTGAACGTGGCTTTCGCGAAGCCCTGCATTGGTGATGCGGATGAATTCCGCGTTCTTGCGCAGGGAATCGATGTCGGCGCAGCCGGTGTAACCCATCGCCGCCTTCACCCCGCCGACCAGCTGGTGGATGACGTCACGCGCCGGCCCCTTGTAGGGGACCTGCCCTTCGATGCCTTCGGGAACGAGCTTCATTTGCTCCTTCACGTCCTGCTGGAAATAACGATCGGCACTGCCGCGCGCCATCGCGCCGACGCTGCCCATGCCGCGATAGGATTTGTAGGCGCGGCCCTGATAGAGGAACGTCTCGCCCGGCGCTTCCTCGGTTCCGGCCAGCATCGATCCGACCATGATAGAGCTCGCGCCCGCCGCGATCGCCTTTGCCGCGTCACCCGAAGTGCGGATGCCGCCGTCGGCGATCACCGGCACGCCGTGCTTCTCGCCTTCCTCTGCCGATTCCATGACAGCGGTCAGCTGCGGCACGCCGACGCCAGCCACGATGCGGGTCGTGCAGATCGAACCGGGGCCGATGCCGACCTTGATGCCATCCGCGCCCGCGCCGATCAGCGCCTTCGTCGCCTCTGCCGTGGCGACGTTGCCGGCCACGACCTGTACCGAGTTCGAAAGCTTCTTCACCCGTTCGACCGAAAGCGCGACGTCCCTGTTGTGGCCGTGCGCGGTGTCGATCACGATCAGGTCGACTTCGGCATCGACCAGCGCCTCGGTCCGTTCGAAGCCCTTGTCGCCCACGGTGCTGGCCGCCGCGACGCGCAGGCGTCCCGATGCGTCCTTGGTCGAGTTGGGGTAGGTCACCGCCTTCTCGATATCCTTCACCGTGATCAGCCCGATGCAGCGATAGGCATCGTCGACCACCAGCAGCTTTTCGATCCGGCGCTGGTGCAGCTGGCGGCGCGCCTCTTCTGACGAAATCCCGGCGTGGACGGTGGCAAGGTTTTCCGCCGTCATCAATTCCTTCACCGGCTGCGCGTCATTGGCGGCAAAGCGCACGTCGCGGTTGGTGACGATGCCGCACAGCTTGCCGCCAGCTTCCACCACGGGAATGCCGGAGATGCGGTTCGCCTCCATGATCGCGCGCGCCTCGCCCAGCGTCGCGTCAGGTCCGATGGTGATCGGGTTCACCACCATGCCGCTTTCGAACCGCTTCACCTGCCGCACGGCGGCGCACTGCTGTTCGATGGTCAGGTTGCGGTGAAGCACGCCGATGCCGCCCAGCTGGGCCATCACGATGGCCATGTCCGCTTCCGTCACGGTGTCCATCGCGCTCGACACGATCGGGATGTTCAAGGAGATCGAACGCGACAGCTTCGTGCGCGTGTCGGCCTGCGAAGGGACGATCGAGCTTTCCGCCGGACGCAGCAGGACGTCGTCGAACGTCAGGCCCAGGGGGATGTCGGAAGTGGTGAAACGGTTTGCCATGGGCCCTGCTGTCGCGAAAAGAGGGAGGGATTCGTGGCGGCCCATGTAACCACCTCGTCCCTTCGCCGCTAGTGGGCGAATGCGCTTATTTCAGCCGCCCCCTGCCGGAGTGAGCGTCGCGCGGGGCATCCGGGCCGGATCGGCCACCCTTGTCACCAGCGCGGCATGGAAACGGACCATGTCCGCAGCCCCGCCCAGTTCGACGAAAGCGGCCTCGTCATCCGCACGGTGATAGCGCCCGCGCATATAGCTCGACAGGCGCTCCTTCTGGGCGAATGCCGTGCTGATCAGGACAGCGGGAATACCCTCTGCATCGAAGACCCAGCCATCCTGCCGCCGCAGGAACTTGCGGTTGCGTCCGTCGGGCGGAACGAGTTCCACGCCCTGTTCGTGCGCGGTGCCCGAAATGATGCGCATCAGCTTGTCCGTGGTGGCCGGATCGGGGGTGGCCAGCACGACCGCGGGCGCACCGGCCGGGGCAATCCCCTCTGTATCGAGGTTGAAGGCCGCGACGAAGTTTTCCAGCGGCACCGGCGGATCGGAAACGAATGCGCTGGCGCCTCGCAGCCCGTCCTCCTCGCCCCCGGTGGCCAGGAAATAGACATCGCGGTCCAGCTGCGGCCCCTGCGCCAGCGTGCGTGCGATCTCGATCAGCATGGCAAGGCCGCTGGCATTGTCGACCGCGCCGTTGCAGATCCGGTCATCCCCGTTGGCGCGGCAGCGGCTGCCGTAGCCGAGGTGGTCCCAATGCGCCATGACCAGCACCGCGCCCGCCTGCGGCTCGCTTCCGGGCAGGCGGGCGATAAAGTTGTAGGTGTCCAGCGTGCGGCCATTGCGGGAATAGGAAACCGGCTCTCGCCACGGATTGCCGGGGTCGAGCGTGCCCGAACGCAGCCCTGCCGCGCCAAAGGCCTCCTCCAGGTAAGTAAGCGTCAGGTCCTCGCCGATCGTCCCCGCCTCTCGCCCGGCAAAGGCGTCGGAGGCGAGCATGTCGACATGGGCATGCAGCGCCTGTTCCAGCGCGGAACCATCGCGCGACAGCGGCGTGACGGGCGGGGCAGCAGGGGCGCAAGCGGCCAGCAGCGCAATCGCGCCGGTCAGGATCGTCAGACGTGCCCCCGTTGCCCCCATCGCGCCCCTGTCGTTACTACTGGCCTGAAAGACCTACTGCGCGGTCCAGCCGCCGTCGGCGGAGAAGTTCGCGCCGGTGATGTTTTCGGCCACGTCGCGGCACAGGAACACGGCCAGCGCGGCCAGATCGTCCGGCTGTGTGAACTTCTTGGTCGGCTCCCGCTCCAGCAGGACCTCGTTGATCACCTCGTCGCGGGTCATCCCCCGCGCCTTCATCGTGTCGGGGATCTGGTTTTCGACCAGCGGCGTCCAGACATAGCCCGGCGACAGGCAGTTCACCGTGATGTTTTCCTGCGCCAGTTCCAGCGCCAGCGTCTTCGTCATGCCCGCCAGCGCATGCTTGGCCGAGACATAGGCGACCTTGTACGGCGATGCGGTCAGCGAATGGGCGCTGGCCGTCATGATGATCCGGCCCCAGCCCTTTTCCTTCATCTTCGGGACGGCAAGGCGGCAGGTGTGGAAACTGCTCGACAGGTTGAGCGCGATGATCTTGTCCCACTTGTCGACCGGAAATTCCTCGATCGGGGCGACATGCTGCATACCGGCATTGTTGATCAGGATGTCGACCGCGCCGAATTCGGCAAAGGCCCCCTGCATCAGTTCCTCGCACCCCTGTGCGGTGGTGAGGTCGGTGTTGATATAGACCGCCTTGCCGCCGCTCGCTTCCTCCAGCGACTTGCGCTCTTTCTCGATCTCGTCAGCATCGCCAAAGCCGTTGATAACGATGTTCGCCCCTTCGGCGGCGAGCGCCTTGGCATATGCGAGGCCGATGCCGGAAGTCGATCCGGTGATAAGCGCAGTCTTGCCGGTAAGGAACATTTGCGTCTCCTTCAGGTTTGTCGGAAAGGTGGGTCGGTCGTGTCTTTGGCCGGATATATGGAGGACAAACGATGCGGCTCAATGATTTTTCCAAGAATATTCGCGTAAACGATCAGCGGGGCCAAGGCGGACTGGGGGGCGGCGCCGGCGGAAAGCTGGGCTGCGGCGCTGTCGTGATCGCGATTCTGGGCGCGGTCGTCTTCGGCATCGACCCGATGACGACGCTGGGCACGATCGATCAGGTGCAGCAGCAAACCGGCAGCGGACAGGGGCAAGCGAGCGGCCGCACGGTGGAGGAATCCTGCTCGGTCAACCAGTACAGCCGCGAGACTTGCTCGGCCCTTTCCTCTCTGGACGAGACGTGGGCACCGCTGTTCGCCGCGGCCAATATCGATTTCGAGCAGCCGACACTGAACTTCTACGACGGGACGGGCCGTTCGGGCTGCGGCGCGGCGCAGGCGGCGATGGGCCCGTTCTATTGCCCGACCGATCAGGGCATCTACATCGACACCAGCTTCTACGACCAGCTTGACAGGCAGCTTGGCGCAGGCGGCGACTTTGCGCGCGCCTATGTCATCGGCCACGAATACGGCCACCATGTCCAGACGCTGACGGGCACCAGCAACTGGGTGCGCCAGATGCAGCAGCAGAACCCAAGGCAAGCCAACCAGCTACAGGTACGCATGGAGCTTCAGGCGGATTGCTACGCGGGCGTCTGGGCGGCAAAGAACCCGCAGCTGATCGAACCGGGCGATATCGAGGAAGGCCTCACCGCGGCGAGCGCCATCGGCGACGACAAACTGACGCAAGGCCGCGTGTCCCCCGACAACTTCACCCACGGCACCAGCCAGCAGCGCATGCAATGGCTGCAAAAGGGCCTGCGCACGGGTGACGAGGACCAGTGCGATACCTTCGCGGATGTGCGGCGGTGATGGCGGGCTGGCGCTGACCGTCCCCACACTTCGTCATTCCCGCGCAGGCGGGAATCCAGTGCGGAGCCGCTGTCGGTGTACCTGGATCCCCGCCTGCGCGGGATGACGGACGGGTTATAGCGGCTTGCGACCCGATTGCGGACATTGGTCAATCAGCCGATAACGCGTTGATGCATATTGAAGCCAAGTATCTTCGCACCCTCGAATTTGCCTATTGCGCAACAGTGGGTCTGTGGCTCGTCCCGCAAAGCAAAATGGGTTTTTATGAGGGGCCACTCCCGCCTATCGTAGATGCCTTCAGCGGTCTTGTTATCCTCGCGATGCTTCTATTGATCTTGAAGAACGCGCTATTCCGAGATGCTAAGCGGTGGGGATTGATCTTGATGGCCGCAACGATTGCAGCTTTCGGCATTTTTTCGAAATCTTTTGAACATCTCGTCTACACTGGCATGGATTACAAACTACCCTACGTTCTGTTCAGCTACATCCAGCCGTTCATTGCGATTTTCGGCTGGTTCATTGCTTGGGCAAGCTGGAGTGAAAAGCGACGCATCCGAAATCCAAACTAGCGTCAGCTTACCACCCAATTGCTGACAAAAAGGGCCGCGACCCAAACCGGATCGCGGCCCCTTCCTTGGCATCAGGCCAGATCAGCCCTCGACGTCAGCCGCCCGCCCCAGCCCCTGCCAGTCGACGTTGCGCGTCGCGTACATCACGCCGGCCAGCGCGAAGAACAGCAGGATCGAACCGATCAGCAGGCTCCACGCCTCAAGGCTGAGTAGCACGAACAGCAGCGCGTAAAGGCCGACGAGCAGCGCGCCGATCACTTTCGCCCGGCCCCAGCTTTTCAGCACCGCCGCGCTGTATGCGGTGACAAGGCCGATGATCGCAACGCTCGCCACGCCATAGGCGGCGGCAAATCCGATCACTTCGGAAAACGCCAGCAACAGCACGAAGAACAGCACCAGCCCCGCGCCGGTCAGCAGATATTCGGGACCGGACACGCTTGCGCCCGCGACGATGTCGAACATCAGGAAGGCCAGGAAGGTGAACCCGATGATCAGGAACCCGTATTTCACCGAACGGTCGATGCGGCTGTAGAGGTCCACCGGCTCCACCATCGCGACGCTGGCCACCATGCTCGGCCCGCCGGCACCGCCGCGATCCATCATCGCCGTTTCCACATAGACGCCGGGGCCGCTGACGATCGGCTGCGCGTAATCCTGCGTCGTCACCAGCCCCTGCCCCAGCGCGAGGTCGGGGACGGAGAATTCGGCGCTGAAGCCGTCCTCCCCGATCTCGCTGGTCGATGGCAGGAAGCTGCCCGCAAAGCTGGGGTGCGGCCATGCCGACTTCACGTGCCAGCGGGTATCGCCGCCGCGCGGGATCAGCGAAAGGTTCTCGCTGCCGCGAAGGTCGTAGGACCACGCGACGGGCAGCGTGCCCTCCCCGTTCCACGAAAGCGGCGCGAAGAAACCGGATCGGCCGGTCGATTCCAGCCCCCCGCCGGGCCGCGCGGCCAGCGCCTTGCCGCTCGCGACGACCTTGCTTGCGCTTTCCATCCCGCGCGGATCGGACACTCCGAAATGCAGTTCCGCACGATCAAGCATCAGCGCACCGGCATCGATATCCAGCCGGTCGAGATCGTCTTCCGGCACCACGAAACTGGCCTTGCCCGCGATCTTGGCGCGATAGATCACGGATTCGTAAATCGATTTCTGGCGCCGTTCCGGATCGAGGCTGGTCGTCACTTCCTGCGCCTTGGGCGAAATGAAAAGTTCGCGGGTGACGCGGCGGACTTTCTGGACCTGTTTGCCGTCCACCACCTCGGTCTCCGTCACGTTGACGGCATAGGGCACGACCAGCACCGGACCGGTGACGGTCTGCGCCCCGCCCCAGCCGCGCGTTATCGTGCCGCGCGCGGTGTTCGACTGTTCCTGCCGGTCCCACACAAGGGCGTAGACCATGAACAGCGGCACCGCGAGCGCGGCGGCCACCAGAACAGCGAACAAGAGCTTGATTCCCGGCGATCTAGTCCGCCGGTGCGAAATTTCCATGACGATTCTCCCCAGATGATCGCTGCGCCGAACCGTGCAAATACAGCGATGAATGGAGAGTTAATCGATGCGCGGCGGGTTCAGTTTCCGGCCAGTTCGGCGCGCAATTCTTCCAGCTCGCCATCGAGTTCGGCCAGCACTTCGCTGCGCACTACGGCAGACAGGCTTGCGTCGCCCGCCAGCGCCGCGCGCGCCTTTTCGATGCCGCGTATCGCGCCCTGAATCGCGTCCCGCTCGATCCGGCCTTCGTCGATCACCATTTCGCGCACCATCGCCCGCTCGCCACCTTCGGCGTGGCGGAAGATGCGGACGGTGCGGACCTTGCCGTCGGCGGAGACCTTTTCCTCGACTTCCGGCACGTCGGTCAGGGCAAGGACCTTCATCTTGTGGACTCTCTCCACTTTTTCCATCGCGCGCTCGTGCTCCGCATGCGCACGCTCGATCTCTGCGCCCGCGCGTTCGATTTCAGCCTCGGCGCGCTTCAGTTCCGCTTCGATCCTGGCCTGTTCCTCGGGCGGGAGTTCCTCGCCGTCGGAATGCCATTCGAAATCGCCGCCCTCTCCATCCTTCACGATCATGTGAATCTTCGCCGCGTCTGCCGCTTCGGCTACGCTGGAGGCAGGCACATCCGTAGTGCCGACAGCAGAGGGCTCGGCCTCTGCATAAGACACGCTGGCCGTGGCGGATAGCGCGGCAAGGCCTGCGGTGCCGACAAGCAGCAGGCCGGTGCGGTGGCGGCGGGTGGTGGTATTCATGCCAAGGCTCCTCAAGCGGTGGACAATGGCCTTTTCGCCCAACACCGGTCCGATTTCGCGGAAACCGGCCATGGGCGCGGCCAGCATGAGACGGGGCGCTGTGCTTTGCTCGCGGCTGCACGCGGCGATGACTTCGCCATAACGGGCACGGTCTTCGCTGGTACGGCCAGCCATGACGCGGGCATCACAGGCCGCTTCCTGATCGCGCCGCATCGCTCGCCAGCCGATCCACGCCAACGGGTTGAACCAGTGCAGCGCCAGCAGCGGCTGGGCGGCAAGGTTGGCAATCAGGTCCTGCCCGCGGTGGTGCGCAATCTCGTGCGCAATGGCGAAGTCGCGGGCGGCCACGTCCTCGCTCGCCATGAAGCCCGGCGGGAGCGCGATCACGCGGCGGCGCACACCGAACGCTACCGGTGCGGAAACGGCCGGGGTCTCGACCAGCCGGATCGAACCGGCATCCCCCACCGGCCATGCACCGTCCGTCAGGTGCCGCGTCATCGCGCGATAACAGGCGATGCGCCAGCCAAGGAACAGCACCGCGCCGACCAGCCAGACCGCGATGGCCGCGTTCATCACCATCGCGAAGGTAACAAGCGGCTCTGCCACGGAAGTGTCCGCCACCACCGGCAGCGACGCCGGATCGACCGTCAGGGCGGAACCGGAAACTTCCGCAGGCCGCATCCACGCCGGCAACACGATCGGCGGCAGCACGAAACGCATGAGCGGCAGCAGCCACAGCGCATAGGCCGTGCGCGCGCCGAACACCCGCGCCACCGGCCTGCGCAGCACCAGCACCGCCGCGATCAGCGCGCCGGTATATAGCGCGGTATCGACCGCCCAGCCGGATACGACAGCGAACCAGTCCCCGGTCATTTCCGCAGCTCCTTCAACAGGGTCTCGATCTCGTTCAGGTCGCGCTCGGTCAGTTCCTCGGCCTCGGCCAGATGGGCAACCAGCGATGCCGCGCGCCCGCCGAACAGCCGGTCGAGCAGGCGGCGCGATTCCTGACCCACGAAGTCGGCCCGCGCGATCAGCGGCGAATAGAGAAACCGCCGTCCGTCAGGCTGTGCCACAATGGCATTCTTGGCGGTAAGGCGCGAAAGCAGGGTCTTTACCGTGGCAAGGCTCCACCCCCGATCTGCCCCCACGGCATCCGCGACTTCGGCGGCGGTCAGCGGCGATCGGGTCCACAATGCCTCCATCACCGCCTGCTCGGCGTCGGAAATGCGTTCGGGTGCGGCGGGCTTGTCCATGGGGTTTCCGGTTTTTGCGCGACTAACGATTACAGACGTAAACGATATGACTACATCTGTAAACACAGCGGTGGCGGCAATCGACGAACGACCAACTTGTGCCGACCGGCGTCGTGGCGCAGACTGCGCGCCATCATGCGGCTGACCGATTGTCACAACATCGCGGACATGCGCCTTCTGGCGAAGCGCCGCCTGCCGTGGCCGGTGTTCGATTATATCGACGGCGCGGCAGACGACGAGATCACGAAGGCGCGCAATACTTCCGCATTCGACGATGTCGACCTGGTGCCGAACGTGCTGTCCGGGGTCGGCACAGTCGATCCGTCCTGCACGATCATGGGGCGCAAGAGCGCGCTGCCGCTCGTCCTCTCACCCACCGCGCTGCAGCGCGTGTTCCATTACCAGGGCGAACGCGCCGTCGCCCGCGCGGCGGAAAAGTTCGGGCTGTGGTTCGGCATTTCCAGCCTTGCCACCGTTTCGATCGAGGAGATCGCCGCCCTCGTCTCCACGCCCAAGCTGTTCCAGCTCTACGTCCACAAGGACAAGGGGCTGAATGCCAGCATGATAGAGCGGTGCAAGGCCGCGAAATTCGATGCCATCGCGCTGACGGTGGACACCAGCGTTTCGGGTAATCGGGAACGGTGCCAGCGTTCGGGTTTCACAACGCCGCCGCGCTTCACCGCTTCGTCCCTGCTCAGCTATGCCACCCGCCCGCGCTGGGGGCTGGACTATGTGCTGCGCGAAAAGTTCGCCCTGCCCAACCTCGACACCCATGTCGTTGAAGGGACGGGCAAGTCCGTGTCTATCGCCGAATACTTCAACACCATGCTCGACGGGGCGATGGACTGGGACACGGCGGCGCGCATCCGGCAGGACTGGGGCGGCACGTTCGCGCTGAAGGGGGTGATGAGCGCCGCCGACGCGCGCCGCGCGGTGGAGATCGGGGCCGACGCGATCTGGATATCGAACCACGGCGGACGGCAGCTTGACGGCAGCCGCGCGCCTTTCGACCAGATCGCCGAAATCGTCGACGCCGTAGGCGGAGAGATCGAGGTGATCTGCGACGGCGGCATCCGGCGCGGCACCCACGTATTGAAAGCCCTGTGCGAAGGGGCAAGCGCGGCATCTGGCGGTCGGCTCTACCTCTATGCGCTGGCCGCCGCCGGGCAGGCCGGGGTGGAACGCGCGCTCACCCTGATGAAGAACGAGATCGAACGCGGCATGAACCTGATGGGCGTGGAGCGCATCGACGAACTGGACCGGTCTCGCCTGCGTTACCGGCGTTAACCGGGCCGCGGGCCGGGTTCGATGCCTTCCCTCGCCCGGCGCACGCGCACCGCGCACTGATTGGCCAAAATCGCGAAATCGCGCTTGTCCTTGAAGGTATGGGCGGAAACCTGCAGCTTCTTGCCTGACTTCGACTTCAGCGTCATCGCATCGTCACCCATGATACGGAACCGCTTGATCTCTGCCACTTCGTCCCAGCGCATGGCCTTGTCCGCGATCATCGCAAATCCGCCGACGACGATGCGCCTGTCCTCGACCCGCACGAACGGGTGGTTGCCGCGCAGCAGGCCCAGCAGGATGAAACTGCCCGCGCCGATACCGATCGCTGCGCCGATGGCGAACAGGATTCGCCAGCCCCAGACCGGCAGGTGATAGCCGGTGGCGAACTTGCGGATCACGATTTCGGTGCCCTGTTCGGTCGTCAGCGCATAGAGAAACATGACCCCGATGCCAAACGCGACCAGGATCACGACGATCACCTGATAAAGCGGCTGTTCCCCCATGCGAAACCGCAACGACCCGTCCGGCCGGACTTCGTGCGCCATGTCCCGTTCCCCACATAACCGGTTTGCAGCACAGACTAGTTCGCGCCGGTTAAACCGACAATAACACCCGTGCTGTCAGCAGACTTCTGCCGTGTTCTGCGGGATCGGGCCGACGGGAAGCCGCGCATCCGACAGGTAGAACGGATCGGCATCGAGCCGATGGACATTGCCATAGGCGCGGGCAAGCGCCGCGTGCAGCGCCGGATCGTAAGCCCGCAGATCCTCGTCAGACAGGATGCGCTGCCCGTCGAACACCTGCAGCCGGTTGGAGTTGAACCAGAACTGCGTCCCCTCTGCCCAGTATTCGTCGAGCGTGGTGACGGTATATTCGTCGCGCCACAATCCGGTTTTCAGCGCGTTGGCATAGGCCCGCTCCACCGCCGCGTAGAGGGCCGGATCGGCATCTTTTGCCACCAGCAGGACGTTGTGGGCAAACTCGTGCACGAAGATCGTCTCGCCATACCAGCGCGATGACGGCAGGCCGAGCAGGTCCTCTGCCGCAGCGGTGGTCGTCGGGCCGGATATGGCACGGGCGCGCTGGTCCCAGTACTCGCGATCGGAAAGGCGGCCGATCCGCTCTTCGTAATGCTTGATCTCGCAGCGGGTCAGGCGCGGATCGTCGCGTGCGGGTTTGTGCCAGTCGCGATGCTCTGGCAGGTCGAGCAGAGCTTCCTCTTCCGCGATAACGGCAACGCGGTAGCCTTGTGCGATCAGCGCGTCGCGCAAGTCCGGGCGAAAGGCCAGCATGCCTTCGACAATGGTGCGCGCGCGTTCCAGCGCTTCGGCAGGCGGCTTTTCCGATGCGACGACCGGAATGCCGGCAGCGTCAAGGTACTGCCGGTAGAACGGGTCGAGGCCGAGCGCTGCGGGCGGCTCGGTCGCGCCAGCAGCGGCGCAACCGGCCAGCAGGCAGGAGAACAGGGCAACGACGCGCTTCACGCCAGCGCCGTGCCCCGCAAGCCCTTAGTAAACGCGCTTCTTAGGCTTGATGTACTCGACATCGTCGGTCAGCGTGTATTCGTGCACCGGACGGTAGTCGAGCTTGACCGCGCCGCCCTTGCCGCCCCAGCCGTCGAACCAGCTGGCGGTGTGCTTCATCCATTCCGCATCGTTGCGGTCGGGGAAATCCTCGTGCGCGTGGGCGCCGCGGCTTTCCTTGCGGTTGAAGGCCGAATGCATGGTGACGGTCGCCTGGCTGATCAGGTTGTCCAGCTCCAGCGTCTCGATCAGGTCGCTGTTCCAGATCAGCGACTTGTCGGCAACCGAGATGTCCTCCATCCGCTTGTAGACGTTCGTCAGCTTTTCCTTGCCTTCGGCCATCGATTCGTCGGTGCGGAACACGGCGGCGTGGGCCGACATCGTGCGCTGCATCTCGTCACGCACCGCAGCCGTGGGCGAACCGCCGCTGGCGTTGCGGAAATGGTCGAGCCGCGACAGGGCGAAGTCCGCGCTGTCCTTGGGCAGGTTGTCGTGCGCCGAATTCGGCTTGATGTTGTCCTTGAGGTGGTGGCCGGTGGCGCGGCCGAACACGACAAGGTCGATCAGCGAGTTGGAGCCAAGGCGGTTCGCGCCGTGGACCGAGACGCAGGCCGCTTCGCCAACGGCGTAGAGGCCGGGGACAACCGTTTCCGGATCGCCATCGGCACCGATCGTGACGACCTGGCCGTGATAGTTACAGGGGATGCCGCCCATGTTGTAGTGAACGGTCGGCACCACCGGCAGCGGCTGCTTCGTCAGGTCGACGCCGGCAAAGATCTTGCCGCTTTCGGTAATGCCCGGAAGCCGTTCGGCCAGCACCTTGGGATCGATGTGATCGAGGTGCAGGAAGATGTGGTCCGAATCCGCGCCGACGCCGCGGCCTTCGCGGATTTCCATCGCCATCGAACGCGAAACGACGTCGCGTGATGCAAGGTCCTTCGCGGAAGGCGCGTAACGCTCCATGAAGCGCTCGCCCTCACTGTTGGTGAGGTAGCCGCCTTCGCCGCGCGCACCTTCGGTGATCAGCACGCCCGCGCCGTAGATGCCGGTGGGGTGGAACTGCACGAATTCCATGTCCTGCAGCGGCAGGCCGGCGCGCAGCACCATGCCGCCACCGTCGCCGGTGCAGGTGTGGGCCGAAGTCGCGGTATAGTAGCAACGGCCGTAGCCGCCGGTTGCCAGCACGACCGCGTGGGCGCGGAAGCGGTGGATGGAGCCATCGTCCATGCACATGGCGATGACGCCCTTGCACTCGCCATTGACCATGATGAGGTCGATGGCGAAGTACTCGATATAGAAGTCTGCGTCGTACTTCAGCGATTGCTGGTACAGCGCGTGCAGCATGGCGTGGCCGGTACGGTCGGCCGCGGCGCAAGTGCGCTGAACCGGCGGGCCGTCGCCCATGTTCTGCATGTGGCCGCCGAACGGGCGCTGGTAGATCGTGCCTTCGGGGTTGCGCGAAAACGGAACGCCCGCATGCTCCAGCTCGATCACGGCCTGCGGCGCTTCGCGGACCATGTATTCGATCGCGTCCTGGTCGCCCAGCCAGTCAGACCCCTTCACGGTGTCGTACATGTGCCACGTCCAGTGGTCGGGCGTGTTGTTGCCCAGCGATGCGGCGATGCCGCCCTGCGCCGCAACGGTGTGCGAACGCGTGGGGAATACCTTGGTGATGCAGGCCGTTTTCAGGCCCGCTTCGGCGCTGCCCATCGTGGCGCGAAGGCCCGAACCGCCGGCACCCACGACGACGGTGTCGTAAGTGTGGTCGATGATCTTGTAGGCAGGCTGTGTGCTTGCGTCGGCCATGTGATCAGGCTCCCAGCGCGATGCGGATGATGGAGACGACGCCGAAGACACCGGCGGCGACGAAGACGAGGTTCAGCAGCACGATGGCCGCGAACCGGTTGGCGCCGTGGACGTAATCCTCGATCATGACCTGCATGCCAAGGCGCGCGTGCCAGAAGGTGGAGATCACCAGCAGCACCATCGCGGTGGCGGCAAACGGCGCGGCCAGCCAGCTGTGGACGGTGGCATAAGTATAGTCCGGCAGCATCGCGAGGCTGAACACGAACCACAGAACAAGGACGAGGTTGCCGATCGCGGTAAAGCGCTGGACCAGCCAGTGATGCGCACCGTGCTTGGCCGAGCCGAGGCCGCGAACCTGTCCGATGCGAGTTCCGTTACCCATCTATCCGCTCCTCAGACCAGCAGGATCACGGCCCAGAAGGCCGCTGTCAGCAGAACGCCGACGACGATCGAGATAATCGACCAGGAATTGTTCGAATCGACCTCGAACCCGGCGCCGGTATCCAGCACGAGGTGCCGGATGCCGCTGGAAAGGTGATTGAAGAAGGACCACGAGATGCCGACCAGCACGACCATGCCGTACCAGCTGTCGGCGTGGCGGGCGAAGTCCACATAGGCTTCCGGCCCGGATGCCAACGCGCCAAGGAACCAGAGCAGCACCAGCAGACCTGCCACCGCAAGGCCGTTGCCCGAAACGCGGTGAAGGATGGAGGCGGCCATTGCCGGACCCCATTTCCAGATCGAGAGATGCGGAGAAAGTGGCCTGTTCGCTGCCTTCGCCATGTGTCGTGTCCCCGTGTCCTGCGTTGCGATGCGCACAGAATCCCCGCGCGGAGACCTGTCATTTATCGCTTGTTGCGGGCGCGAATGGCAGGCACCGGCCTGCTAGGCAAGAGGGGAATTGCACAAGTTGGGCCGGTTCCGGCGATGCCGGACGGATGCTCGGTCCGTCGCAAGCGGTCTTGCCGCATGCCGGAGCGCGCCCTAATCGCGCCGGATGGAATTCAGACAGGCCAGTTTCGCGTTCGCTGCAAGCGCCCTTTTGGCAAGCGGCGGATGCGTCGCGGCCGGACCGGAAAATGCGGGGCAGACCGCGATTCCGGCGCTCGCCCCCGCAGCGCCATATGCCGAAGCCTGCGCGGATTGGGACGAGTGGGACAAGCCCGGCCCGCCCTTTCACGTGCACGCCAATACATATTACGTCGGCACCTGCGGCATTTCGGCCATCCTGATTGCTGGAGATGAGGGCCATGTCCTGATCGACACCGGATCGGATGTGGGCGCCGATGCGGTTCTGGCCAATGTCGCGCAGCTGGGCTTTGCGCCCGGCGATATTCGCGTCCTGCTGATCAGTCACGAACATCACGATCATGCCGGCGGCGTGGCGCGCACGGCCGAACGGACAAGGGCGCGGGTGATGGCGAACGATATCGCCGCGCAAGTGCTGAAGGCCGGCAATGTCGGCAAGGACGATCCGCAATATGGCATTCATCCCGCAATGAGCCCGGTCGCAACTGTGGAAACGGTCGCACCCGGCCAGCCCGTCACGCTGGGCAACATCGAACTGACGATGGTGCCGACGCCCGGCCACACGCTGGGCGCGGCAAGCTGGCAGTGGCGTGCCTGCGACGGCGATGATTGCCGCACGATCGTCTATGCCGACAGCCTCAGCCCCGTATCGCGCGACGATTACCGGTTTACCGACCATCCCGATCTTGTCGCCACGTTCCGGCAAAGCATCGATGCGGTCCGCGCGCTGGACTGCGACATCCTGCTGACCCCGCACCCCAGCGCAAGCGGGATGCGCCAGCGGATTGTCGAAGGCACCCTCGTCGACAGCGGAGCCTGTCGCGCCTATGCCGAAAAGCTGGAACGCACGCTTGACGCACGCCTTGCCAAGGAAGCCGGACAGTGAGCTGGAAAATCGTCGCCCACGGATCGAAGGAACAGGTGCAGTCCGCCCTCCTCGCGCACGAGGATGCGCTGGATTGGGATTATGAGGTCGTGCTGACCGGCAGCGAGATTGCCGAGGACAGGCCCGACGACTGGGTTCTGGAAGCATACTACCCGCGCCGCCCGACGAAGGCCGACCACGCCGCGCTGGCCGCGCTGTTTGCGAACAACGCGCCGGACCTGAAGGCCGAAAAACTGCCCGATGCCGACTGGGTCAGCCTGTCGCAGGCCGATGTCGCGCCGATCCGCGCAGGGCGGTTCCATGTCCACACCCCCGATTTTCCCGCAGTGGAAGAGCAGGGCGTGACCGATTTCACGGTTCCCGCCAGCCAGGCCTTCGGCACCGGGCAGCACGAGACGACCGCCGGCTGCCTTGCCATGCTGACCGAGATGAAGGCGGCGGGCGTCAATGTGCGCAACTACGCCGATATCGGCACGGGCACCGGCTTGCTGGCCTTTGCCGCGCGCGACTTGTGGTCGATGGCGCATGGCCTTGCCAGCGACATCGACGCGGTCTGCGTGGGCGTGGTGGAGGATAACGCGGCCACCAACGGCGTGCCGCTGGGCGAAGGGCCGGGGCGGCTGGTGATGACGGTGGCGGCGGGCACGGACAGTCCGCTGATCGCCGCGCGCGCGCCTTACGACCTGCTGATCGCGAATATCCTTGCCGGGCCGCTGGTCGAACTCGCGCCCGATTTCGGACGCGCCGT
This sequence comes from Croceicoccus bisphenolivorans, assembly GCF_001634625.1. Lineage (GTDB taxonomy): Bacteria > Pseudomonadota > Alphaproteobacteria > Sphingomonadales > Sphingomonadaceae > Croceicoccus > Croceicoccus bisphenolivorans. Next base: position 144,033 of record NZ_LRSE01000003.1, read on the forward strand.
GCTGCCGGGTGGGCACCTGCTGTTGGCAGGCCTGCTGACGACGCAGGAAGAGGGGGTGCGCCGCGCCTGTTTCAAGGCCGGTTTCCGGCTGGCGCGCCGGATGACGAACGGCGACTGGTCGATCCTGTGGCTGCGCAGACGAAACGCGCGCTGAACGCTGTCCGCGCCGTGCTTGGCTGGCTGGCGCTGGCGGTGGGGTGCTATTTCCTTGCCGGTTGGATCGGATCGTCGTTTCCGGTCAACCGCGTGTTGACCACGCCGCCTATCGAAAAGTGCTGCGTGGACATCATCGTCGGCACCAACGGCGTGCACACCACCATCGCCGTTCCGCTGCGCAGCGCGGATATGGACTGGACCCGCGTATTCCCGCCATCGGACACGGCGAACCCGTTTCGCCCCTATACCCATGTCGCGATCAGCTGGGGCGAGCGGGCGGTATTCCTCGACACGCCGACATGGGGCGATCTCTCGCCACTGACGGTGCTGCGCGTCATAAGCGTGGGCGGCGACGCGCTCTACCATGTCGAGCATTGGGTCCGCCCCGCACCTTCCGCGAATTTCAGGCCGATGCGGATCAGCCGCGCGCAATACCGCCGCCTTGTCCGCGCGCTGCTGCGCGACTTGCCGGAACGGACGGGAACCCGCGCCGTATATCCCGGCTATACCGATCAGGACGTATTTTATGACGCGCGCGGCACTTACACCGTCTACAAGACCTGCAACGAATGGACCGGCCAGACTTTGCGCATGGCGGGGATAGAGACGGGCGCGTGGACACCGTTTCCCGGCGGCGTGATGAAATGGGTGCCGCCGCCGGAACCGCATTCGCCGCCGCCGGAACTGCATTCAATGCCGGTTCACTAGCGCAGGGCTACAAACCATGCCTATGCGCAAGATGATCCTGACACTCGCGGCCATCGCGGCCTGTTCCCCCGCCATCGCACGCGCGCCGGATCGAAACGACCAGCGCGACGCCGCGGTCGATTATGCCAACCGCGAAGGCTGCGTCCTGCCGCAGGTCATCTCGCCCAGTTTCAACAACACCGCCGCATCGATCGAACAGTCGCGCATTGCCGCGGTGACGGTGCGCCGCGCGGCCAATCGCCACGGCGACAGGATGAGCCCGATCTGCGGCAGCGAACACGACCCGCGCGCGCTGGACGGCGAACAGACGATGGGCGCGCCCGAAGCCGTGCCGCAGGACGAGGTGACCGAGGATGAGGTGGGCGTCATCGACGAACGCACCGGCAAGCCACCGGTGCCGGGCGCCGTCGCCGACTGATCGTCAGAGCGCCAGCCGTACGAGGTGTTGCCGCTCGCTGAACTCGCCCACGATCCCGAACCCGTTGTCGAGGTATAGCTTCAGCGGGCCGTGATAGTTGCGCGCGGCACTGTCGGGGTTCTTCGCCGGCTTCGCCTCGGCCCATGAAAGCCCTTCCGCCCGAAAACCGGCCAGCGCCGCATCCAGCAACTTGCGCGCCACGCCCTGCCCCCGCGCGCTTGGCGCGACGAGGAAGCAGGTGACCATACCGACATCGTCGCCGCTCATCCCCGGCGTGTCTGCATCGCGAAAGGCGATGTAGCTGTTCTTGCGCGCGGCGCTGATCCAGCCGACGGGCCGACCGTCATCTAGCGCCAGCCAGCCGCGCATCGTGCCATCCGCGATCAGGCTGCAAGACGCCGCACGGTTGGCCGTTCCCGCACTCTCGTCCCACTCCCCGCCGGCGTCGTCGAAGTGGTAGCAGCGGCAGTAACAGCCGGACCATCCGGGATTGTCGGCAAAACCTTCCCCGTCGAACAGTTCCATGAACAGGTCGGCGCGTTCCGGCGCCAGCGGAACGATCTCGATCGGCAAGGCAATCATCCTTCGGGCAGTTTCAACCGCCCAGTCGATAGAGCAACTGGACCCCGCCGCCAATGTCGGGGCTGCTTTCGGTAAAGCCGGTGTAGCCGTAACCCTGCAGCGTCAGCCCGCCGTTCAGGCGATAGCTGGCCGATGCGCTCGCCTCGCTGCGTTCGGCAAAACCCGCCAGCGCCGCCTCGCGCCAGCTATAGCCCAAGCCGAGCGTGAGATTGTCCGACGCGCGCGCCCGCACCGCGCCGCCCGCCTGCCAGGTATCGCGCAAGGCGTATCGTTCGTTTCTGCCGTTGAAGCGCCGCCCGCCATTGGCAGAGAGGGTGAAGCCGCCGAAATCGTGGCCCAGTTCGGCTGCGGCGGTATAGTCGGTGGTGCCGGTGCCAAGGAATTTCTCTTCCGACGCGGTCGGCAACTTCACCGCGCCTGCCGCGCCCAGCCAGCTGCGCCGGCCCAGCGGCACGGAATAACCGGCAGACAGGTCGACATCACCGATGCCGCTGCGCGAATAGTTGACGATCTCGTATGTCTCGGCGCTGCTTGGCGTGCTGCCTGTGTCGCTGCCCAGCAGGCCGCCGATCAGGCCGCCGCCGCCAACCACACCGCCCGTCGCGCCGCCCACGGACCCGTTGCCGCCACCGACGACGACGCCCGTCGGGCCGCTGACATTGAGGTACGGCACAGAGGCGCGAACCCACGCCCGCCCCGACTGGACCTGCACTGAAACCGGCACGGAAAGCTGTTCGGTCTTGTCCTCTGCGCCATAGTCGCCGCTGGAATAGTCGGCGCCCACGCCGACCTGCACAACGGGCTCGGCATTCACGGCATGGGGAACGGCCAGCGCCAGAACTAGCGCGGCGGAACGGGGTACAAACGTCATGGAAATTCCTGTCCTGGGGTAAAAGTTCACCCCGGACAGACGAATGGCCCCGCCGGTTTAATCCGCTTGCTTCGTGAAAAACCTATCCGGCTGCGGCGACGATCTCCGCCCACGCCGCTTCATCGATCACCTCGATGCCCAGTTCCGCGGCCTTTTTCAGCTTCGATCCCGCACCCGGTCCGGCGACGACAAGGTCGGTCTTGGCACTCACCGTGCCCGCCGCCTTCGCGCCCAGCCGCTCGGCCTGTGCCTTGGCCTCGTCGCGGCTCATCGTTTCCAGCTTGCCGGTGAAGACCACCGTCTTGCCCGCGACCGCGCTGTCCTTCGTTTCGACCACGTAGTCGGGCGGAGAGACGACCGAGAGCAGGTCGTCCCACACCGCCTTGTTGTGATCCTCGTGGAAGAAGTCGCCCAGCGCTTCCACCACCACGGGGCCGACACCGTCGATGCTGGTAAGGTCGGACACGGCCTCGCTTGCCACTTCGCCCGCGCCGTTGCGCGCGCGTTCGGCCACGTCGCGCAGGGCGGGCAGTGTCACGAACGATTTCATCAGATCCCGCGCCGTCACCGCGCCGACATGCCGGATGCCAAGGCCGAACAACAGCCGCGCCGCATCGGGTTCCCGCTTGGCATCGATTGCGGCGATCACGTTGTCGACCGACTTTTCCTTCCACCCCTCCAGCTTCAGGATCTCGTCCCGCCGCGCCTTCAGCCGGAAGATATCGGCGGGGCTTTCCAGCCAGCCCAAGGCAAAGAACTCGTCGATGGTCTTCTCGCCCAGCCCCTCGATATCCAGCGCGCCGCGGCTGACGAAGTGCTTCAGCCGCTCTGTCCGCTGGGCCGGACAGATCAGGCCGCCGGTGCAACGCACGTCGACCTCGCCCTCTTCTGCCACCGCCTCGCTGTCGCAGATCGGGCAATGGTCGGGGAACAGGTAGGCGTCGCGTTCCTCGTCGCGCGACAGGTTCTCCACCACTTGCGGGATGACGTCGCCCGCGCGCTGGATCACCACGCGGTCGCCCACCCGCACGCCCAGCCGCGCGATCTCGTCGCGGTTGTGCAGCGTCACGTTGGACACGACGACACCGCCCACCGTCACCGGCGTCAAACGCCCCACCGGCGTCAGCTTGCCGGTGCGACCGACCTGTATGTCGATCGCCTCCAGCGTAGTTTGGGCCTGTTCGGCAGGGAACTTGTGCGCCAGCGCCCAGCGCGGAGCCTTCGCCACGAAGCCCAGCCGCTGCTGCCAGTCCAGCCGGTCCACCTTGTAGACGACGCCGTCGATGTCATAGCGCATGTCCGCCCGCATCGCGCCGATCTGGCGATAATGCTCCAGCATCTCGTCCACCGAACGGCAGCGGAACAGCGCCGCCGAAATCGGCACGCCCCAATTGCCGATGGCCTGCATCACGCCGAACTGGGTCGCGCCCGGCAAATCGCTCGCCGCGCCCCAGCCGTGGGCATAGAAGCGCAAGGGACGTTTGGCCGTCACGCTAGCGTCCTTTTGCCGCAGCGATCCGGCGGCGGCATTGCGCGGGTTGGCGAACAGCTTGCCGCCCGCTTCCTCCTGCGCGGCGTTGAGCGCGAGGAAGTCGGCCTTCGCCATGAACACCTCGCCCCGGATCTCGAAAATGTCGGGCACGTTGCCGTGCAGCTGCTGGGGTATGTCGGCGATGTGGGCGACGTTGGCGGTCACATCCTCTCCCACCTGCCCGTCACCGCGCGTCGCGGCGCGGACCAGCCTGCCCTGTTCGTAGCGCAGCGAACAGGACAATCCGTCGATCTTGTCCTCTGCCGTAAAGGCCATCGGCTCGTCTTCGGGCAGCGACAGGAAACGGCGCACGCGGGCGACGAAATCGCGCACTTCCTCGTCCGAAAATGCATTGTCGAGGCTCATCATCCGAACCTCGTGGCGAACCTTCGCCAGCGGCGACGCGGCAACCTCGTGCCCCACGGCCTTCGACGGGCTGTCATCGCGGATCAGGTGCGGAAAGGCTGCCTCTATCGCGGCATTGCGGCGGACAAGCGCGTCGTAATCGGCGTCGGAAATCTCCGGCGCGTCTTCTGCGTGGTACAGCTTGTTGTGATGGCGGATCTGCCGCGCCAGCCGCATCAACTGGTTCGCGGCCTCAGCCTCGCTCATGCTGCCAAGGTCTTCCAATGCTTCGGTCACGCGTTTTCCCTGCCCTGTATTTCCATGTTATCTAACCGCCGGGGCGCAGAAATACAGGGCCGAATTGCCCTGTCGAAACAGCGGGCCGAAACCACTGGCCGAAGCAACTGGGGGACTGCACGCATGACCGACCGGATCCTGAAAGCGATGGCAAGCGCCGTCTCGGGGCTGATGGCGCTGCTGTATGTATTGCACAACATCGCCAATGTGGGCCCGGCCTATGAATTCTTCGTCTACACGACCAGCCACGTGGACCAGGCGGCCTATCCAGTCACGCTGCTGCCCGTCCCGCCCGCCATCCTGATCGTCGTGGCGATGGTCGTGGTCTTCGCGCTGGAAATGGCGGCGGGCCTGCTCGGCCTTTACGGGGCATGGAAGATCTTCGCCGCGCGCGATGCCGATGCGGCCACGTTCCTCGCCGCGAAGAAATGGGCAAAGATCGGCGCGGGCTGCGCGGTGCTGAACTGGTGGGGCCTGTTTCAGGGCGTTGCGGTCGCCGGATACCAGCTGTGGCAGATGCCGCTGGGCGAAGGCCCGTTCTACGGCTCGTTCTTCTTCGGCACGATCGCGATGGCGAGCCTGATCTACATCTCGATGCCGGAGGAACGGGTGGCGGCATGACACGTAAGACAGTCGCAGGCCGCTAGCTCTGCGCTACCCCACCCCGCCGCATCGCTGGGAAACCGCACCAAAAAGGCGTATAATCGCACCTGTTCAAGCGACTCCGCGCGTGCGGGGCGCGTACGGGCAAGGGAAAGGAGAGCGTCATGCACCTGCCCCAATGGTTTCGGGAACACCAACCCGACTACAACTTGCGCTGGATCCTCGTGATCGCCGGCATGGCGATCCTGCTCGTGGCTTTCGTGCTGATGGGCGTGATGGACACGGTCTGATCGCGGCGAAACGGGCGGCGGCCCTGCCGTTGGCGGGGGCGTTGCCCGATATGTTCAGGCTTCGAGCAACCGCTCTGCCTGCGCGCGTGCCTCCGGCGTGATTTCCGCGCCGGACAGCATCCGCGCGATCTCTTCCTGCCGTCCACCCGCATCCAGCTGGCCGACGGAAGTGCGCGTCACCGTGCCCTCGCTCGACTTGGCGATCATGAAGTGGATATTGCCGCGCGCCGCGACTTGCGGGCTGTGCGTCACGGCAAGAAGCTGGCCGCCAGAGGCCAGCCGCGCCAGCCGTTCCCCGATGGCACTGGCCACCGCGCCGCCGACGCCGCGGTCGATCTCGTCGAAGATGATGACGGCCGCCCCGCCCTCTTCGGCCAAGGCAACTTTCAGCGAGAGGATGAAGCGCGACAGTTCGCCCCCCGAAGCGATCTTGGCCAGCGGCGCAAAGGGCGCGCCGGGATTGGTGGAGATCAGGAATTCCACCGCGTCCATCCCGTGCGGGCCCCAGCGATCCTCCGCCGTGCGGGTGACAAGAGTCTTGAACTTCGCCGCATCCAGCTTCAGCGGCGCGAGTTCCGCTGCCACTGCCGCGTCCAGCCGCTTCGCCGCTTCCACCCGCTGCGCCGACAGCGTTTCGGCCAATGCGCGGTAATGGGCGCCCTTTTCGAACGCGGCGGCGGAAAGCGCCTTGATCCGCGCCTCCCCGCCCTCGATCGCGTCCAGCGTTTCGCGCAACTCGCGCATCTTGGCGGGCAGTTCGTCCACCGCGCAGCCGTGCTTCCTCGCTTCCGCCCGCAGATCGAACAGCCGTGTTTCCACCGCGTCCAGCCGCGCAGGATCGAAGCTCAGGGCATCGAGCGCGCGGTCAACCGCAGCCTCCGCCTCTCCCCCTTCGATCAGGCAGCGGTCCAGCGCGGCCAGCGCTTCGGCCAGCGCCTCGTGCTCCGGCGCGATCCGGTCCAGCCGGCGGGCGGCGGCGCGCAATTGCGCCAGTGCGGAATCCGACCCTGCGAACAAGTGCTGCAGGGATGACAGATCCTCCGACAGACGCTCGCCCTTCTGCATGTCTGCGCGCTGTCCGGCGAGGTCTTCCTCCTCACCCTCCTGCGGGGCAAGCCGTTCCAGTTCGGCCAGATGCGCCGCAGCCAGCTCCTGCTCCGCCGCCGCGTTGTCCGCCGCCGCGTGTGCCGCCGCCAGATCGCTTTCCGCCGCCTGCCAGCGCCGCCAGGCCTCTGCCACGGCAGCCTCGTCCGCCTGCGCGTAACGGGTAAGCAGGGCGCGGTGCCCGCGCGCGTTCACCAGCCCGCGATCGTCATGCTGCCCGTGCAGTTCCACAAGGAAGGGGGCCAGCGCCCGCAGCGTCGCCACGCCCACCGGCTGCCCGTTGACGAAGGCCTTCGACCCGCCATCAGCCTTGACCTGTCGGCCCAGAACCAGCGCCTCGCCCGGTTCCACTTCCACGCCCGCGTCGTCCAGCACTTCGGCCAGTCCGTCGGGCATCGGCGCGAATTCGAACGTGGCGGTAACGCTGGCCTTGTCTTCGCCCGCACGAACCAGCCCGCTGTCCGCCCGGTTGCCCAGCACCAGCCCCAGCGCATCCAGCAGGATCGACTTGCCCGCCCCCGTCTCGCCGGTCAGCACGCCAAGGCCGCGCGCGAAGGACAGGTCCAGCGCCTCGATCAGCACGATGTTGCGGATGGCCAGTTGCGTCAGCATGTTCGCTCTATGTCCTATCCGTCCGCGCCGCGCCAGTCAGCCCCGCGCGGCACATTCTCCCACAGCTTCTCCCGCACCCGCGCACAGGCTTTGCCCCGCTTATCCACAAAGTCATTCACGCGGCTGTAACCGGCCCGTCACAACGACGCACAACCGCAACCTGCGCATGAGACAAAGGCCCCGTCGAAGCCAATGATGGGGGCCAGCGCGATGAAGGTCGATCGGATTGAAAGCAGTGTCTTCACCCACCTCGGCAAGGAGGCAGCCGCCTTCTCGCTTCCCGGTCGCGCGCCCGAATGGCTGGACCTTCCCGACACCGGCGGCCCGCGCGGCTTCGTGCCGAAACGCAAGTTCCGCACCGTGTTCATTTCCGACGTCCACCTCGGCACGAAGGGGTGCAACGCCGAACTCCTGCTCGATTTCCTGCATTCGGTGGAATGCGAAACGCTCTACCTCGTCGGCGACATCGTCGATGGCTGGCGGCTGAAAAAGGGCTGGTACTGGCCCGACGCACACAGCGAAGTCGTGCGCCGCATCCTGAAGATGGCCCACCGCGGCACGCACGTCATCCTGGTGGCCGGCAACCATGACGAGATGCTGCGATCTTACGCCGGCATGCACTTCGGCGGGATCGAGATCGCGTTCGAGGCGATCCACGTAACCGCCGACGGCCGCCGGCTGCTCGTCACCCACGGCGATGCCTTCGACGGGGTCGTGCTCTATCACCGCTGGCTCGCATTTCTGGGCGATCAGGCATACGGCATGCTGCTGCAGGCCAACGTCTGGTTCAACAAAGCGCGCAAGGCGATGAAGCTGCCCTACTGGTCGCTTTCGGCATACCTGAAGCACCGCGTGAAGAACGTCGTCCAGTTCGTCTGCGATTTCGAGGAAGCGGTTGCCCACGCCGCGCGCGAACGCGGGGTGGACGGCGTGGTCTGCGGCCACATCCACTGCGCCGAAATCCGCAAGATCGGCCAGATCGAATACATGAATGACGGCGACTGGGTGGAAAGCTGCACCGCGCTGGTGGAAGATGCCAGCGGGCATTTCGAAATCCTCGACTGGGCCGCCGAAGTTCGCGCCCGCGCCGCGAAAAAGCCGTTCGAAGCCGCCCCCGTTCCCGCCGAGGTTCCTGCCTGATGCCACTTGCCGGTACGACCTTTCCTGCCCGCATCGCCATCGCCACCGATGCGTGGAAGCCGCAAGTAAACGGTGTCGTTCGCACGCTGGACGAAACGATCTCCCGCCTTGCCGCGCGCGGGCACGAGGTGATGACGATCACGCCGGACCTGTTCGCCAACCTGCCGATGCCGTTCTATAACGAAATTCGGTTGGCGCTGGCCCCTTGGCGCGGCGCCGCCCGCAGGCTGGCGGCGTTTTCGCCGGATATCGTCCACATCGCCACCGAAGGGCCGATCGGCTGGGCCACCCGCCGCTGGTGCCTGAAGCACGGCGTGCCCTTCACCACCGCGTTCCACACCCGCTTTCCCGATTACGTCGCGGTGCGCACCGGCCTGTCGCCGGAACGGTTCTGGCCGATGATGCAGTGTTTCCACGCACCCAGCCGCGCCGTGCTGGCGGCAACGCCCAGCCTGCGTAAGGAACTGGTCGGGCGCGGTATCGCGCCGGTCATGCCGTGGTCGCGCGGGATCGACGCGGGACTGTTCCACCCGAACGTCGATGCCGATCCGGCCATCGCCAATCTGCCGGGTCCGGTCCTGCTCTACGTCGGGCGCGTCGCGCCGGAAAAAGGCCTCGACGATTTCCTGCGTTGCCAGCATTCCGGCAGCAAGGTCGTGGTGGGCGACGGCCCCGCGCTCGCCGCGCTGAAGGCCCGTTATCCCGATGCGCATTTCATGGGCCGCCTGACCGGCACCGCGCTCGCCAGCGCCTATGCCGCGGCGGACTGCTTCGTCTTCCCCAGCCGCAGCGACACCTTCGGCCTTGTCATGGTGGAGGCACTGGCCTGCGGCGTGCCGGTCGCGGGCTTTCCGGTGCAGGGCCCGATCGACGTCGTCGGCCCCGCAGGGCGCGGCGGCATGAACGAACAGCTGTTCCCGATCGGCGCGGTGGACGAGGATCTCGACACCGCCATCGCCCGCGCCCTCCAGTGCCGCCGCGAAGACTGCGCCCGCTATGGCGCGGAATATAGCTGGGAAGCGGCAACCGACCAGTTCGTCGCCGCACTGTCCGAAGCGCTGGCAGGCGCACTGGAAGTGGATCCGGTCGCGGCCTGAAGCCGGCCCACCCGCTGCCCGTGCGCTAATGGTGGAGAGCAGGAACGCCGGCTTTGGCGTTCACGCGCCCTGACTTGCAGCCTCCCGCTCTTCGCGGACCAGCCGTTCCATCAGCTTGCGCATCAGATGCGGACCCTTGTCCTGCGGCAGGAAATATTTCTCAACCGAAGGATCGGTCCTGTTCCAGATGCGCTGCTGCGCCTCTATCATGGTCCGGTCTTCGGCGAACGCGGCGATCACCACGCCCATACGCTGTGCAAGTTTTTGCGTCAGTTCCGGCGTGTTGCCGATCAACCCTGTCGCGAAATGGTATGCGGTACGCGCCTCGTCGATCGGGGTAACCGCCTGCTGCTCGATATTGCGGGTATGCGGTTCGATGCCAACCGGTTCCTGCATCCCGCATCGCGCCGCGGTCCCTTCCGGATATCGCGCGCCGCGCATGATGAAGATACCCGGCACGACGAAATCATAGGCGATCCATGTATCCACCTTCTCACCGGACTGCCCGCCGGGCAGGTCCGCGTTGACGAACCAGCGTTCGAACCGGATCGCGCGGTCGCGCGTCGTGATGCGCGGCTTGCTTTGCGCCCACCAGGCACCGGACGCCAGCCGCAGCGTGCTTTCATGCACGAAATCGACGTGCGACAGATCGCACAGGTTGTCGTGGATCAGCTGGTAGTTGGCATCGTATTCGATGCTGTTCGCCTGCATCGGTTCATCCGGGTTATCCAGCCCGAAGGCGTCCGGGATCAGGCTTTCATCCGCCTTGTCGGCATCGCCTGTCCAGATCCAGATCCAGCTGTCCTTTTCCACCACCGGATAAATGCGGATGGATATGTCGGGGGCGGTTTCCAGCAATGGCACGTGCAGGCACCGGCCGTCCGTGCCGAATTTCATGCCGTGGTAAAGGCAGCGGATCGCCTCACCTTCGACTTGCCCGGCCGAAAGCGGGGCGTGGCGGTGGGGGCAGCGATCTTCTGCCGCGTGCAACCGGCCGTCGGCATCGCTGCGCCAGACCGCGATCGGCTGCCCGATGATGACCCGACCGACAGGCTTCCCGCCCGCCACGACATCGCGCGACCATCCAAAAACGTACCAACAATTGCGCAGGAACATCGACAGGGTCTCCCGAATTTTGAGCGTATGTATGCCATACACTCAAAATTTGCTAGCGCCATCGTGTGAGCAAGGGATCGCCAGATATTTCGACTTATGTGCCCGATGCCGACGGGATCGCGCGCTTTCGTGACCGGCCGGGTGTCTGGCTGTCGTTTGGCGGGGCGGCCTTTTACAGCGCCTATCGTGACCGGCTGGTGCCGCTGGGCCTGCGGCCAAGCTGGGTCACGGCGCTTGCCATCATCGAACAGCATCCGGGCATTTCACAGGCGGCGTTGGGAAGGAAGCTGTGCGTCAATCGCGCGTCGTCCATGGCGACGTCCGTCCAACTGGCAGAAGCAGGCCTGGTGTCGCGCGAACCGTTACCGGGGCGTAACCGCACCGGGTTGACGATAACCGGCAAGGGGCTGGAGCGGCTGGAAGCGGCCTGTCTGGTTGAAGAACAAATGATTGCCGGCTTGATGGATGGCATTCCGGATCAGGAACGCGCAGTCTTCTTTTCCGTGTTGCGCACCTTGGCAGGACGGATTTCCCGCAAGCCCTGACGCTGCAAGATTGTTCGTAGATGGCCATTTCCCGGCGTAACGCCATCGGCCCCGCAGGATGCGGCGGTTTGGACGAACAGCTGTTCCCGATCGGCGCGGTGGACGACGATCTCGGCGCCGCCATCGCCCGCGCCCTCCAATGCCGCCGCGAAGACTGCGCCCGCTACGGCGCGGAATATAGCTGGGAAGCGGCAACCGACCAGTTCGTCGCCGCGCTGACAGGCGCGCTAGAGGCGGAAGCAGTCGCGGCCTGAGGGCATGGGGCTGTCCTGCAGGGGCATGGCATCTTTCCGAAAGATACAGCCAGAAGTTGTCTGACGGCTAACGACCCAATCGCCCGCATTTCGAGAGCCGGGGTGACTGCGAGCTACGTGCCTGATAGGTGAGACCGCTAATGGCGATCGGAAGTTGATCAGCCTTCAGGAGAGTATGCGTGCTTTTTCACACCATGGTCGGATCGAACGACATTGAACGATCCAAGCGTTTCTACGACACGGTGCTCGGCATCTTGGGTGCAGGGGAAGGGACGCGGAATATCGCCGACAGCGGCCATACACGTCTGATCTACAATAACGGCAGCGGAACCAACTTCATCGTCAGCCAGCCAATCAACGACGAACCGGCAAGCGTCGCCAACGGCAGCACCGTCGCCTTTTCCTGCGACTCGCCCGAGCAGGTGAAGCAGCTTCACGATACCGCCGTAGCCGCTGGCGGAACCTCGATCGAAGCCCCGCCCGGACCGCGCGAAACTGCCTGCATGGGCACCATCGAATTGGCTTATTTTCGTGATCCTGACGGCAACAAACTGTGCGGAATTCATTTTCCTGCCTGATCTGTCCGGCACGGGTCTGCTTCTAAACCTAGCGGACCTCGATCATACGATCCCGCGAATGGCCGCTTCCCACCCCATTCCCGCCATCCCCGCAAGCCGCCCGAAACACCGAAAGTCGCCCTTACCGCCCCGCCTGCCGATAGGCCGCGCGCACGGTGCGCCCTGCGCTGGTTCCGCCCTTGTAGCCGTAAGTCCATGCCCACGGGCCGGAGAAGCTTTGCAGCGGCACATAATCCATCACCCGTTCTGCCGGTTGCAGCCGGTCTATCCGGTTGTCGAGCACCCATAGCCGGTTTTCGTAGCGCACGGCGGCAACGGCGTGGTCGATCTTCCGCGCCGTGTCGCGCACGATGACGAGGAACAGGTCGTCCATCGCCAGCCCGGCGCGGGCCAGCAGGGCGAGCTTCAGGATCGCCAGATCCTCGCAGTCGCCCGCCCCCTTCACCAGCGTTTCGGTCGCGCTGGCCCAGCTGTCGCCGGCCACGTCGTCGGTCTGGCGGAATTCGCTGTTCACGCGGCTGTTGACCAGTTCCAGCGGGTTTGTGCCCGGACGGTTCAATCCCCACGAAAGCGAGGCTGCAAGAGCGTCGTTTTCGGCCAGTTCCAGCAGCCGCCCTTCCTGCCAGCGCGCGGCAATGCGCTGGCTGGTAACCGGCAGGGCGTAAAAGCCGAAGATGGCCGGATCGCGCGGGCGGACCGGCATGGGCACAACCGGCTCACACGGAGGCAATACCGGATCGGCGGCGGCGTCTTCCTCCGTGCCGGGAATGACGAATGCAAAGCCGGTTTCGGGCAGGATGTAGGTTTGCGGCGCGGCTGCCTTTGCCTGCGCCGGATCGTCCGGCACCCCGTCGAGCGACACATCACCAATTGCTTCCGGGGCAGCGCACGCAACTTGCGGCGCGCTCTGCACGACCGGCACCGGCGGCGCTTCCGCCACGGCGGCCAGCTGAAGCAGGGGCAGGATCGCAGACAGCGGCATGGCGCTCATTCTACCAGTTTCGGCACGGCTACGCCCCCCCTGTGCCGCCACCTGTGAACAAGGCACGGCACGGCCGCCAGCCGCTTCAGCCGGGCTTGCGGAAACGCAGGACGAACTGGTCGGTGTGCCCCTTCAGCGCGGGATCGAACACGCCCTTCGTCCCGTCGTCTTCCGGATTGGCCAGAACCGCGCTCGACCCGTCATAGAGGAAGCCTGCGCTTTCCACTTCGCGGCGCACGAACTCGCCCTCTATCCGGTGGGTGGTGTCGGTGGCCGACGCGCCGGCCCCCTGCGGTGCGGAATGGTCCAGCACGACATAGATGCCGCCCGGCTTCAGCAGGTCCAGCACCATCGCGTTGTACGCCTTGGCGTCGAACCCGTCGACATTGTGGAAGTCGTGATAATTGCGAGAGGTCCAGACGACGTCGAAGTTTTCGCCCATCGCTTCGGGCACCGGCCCGGCCAGCGGGAAATGCGCGACAGAGACGATGGGATTGGCCATCTCGTCCTTTAGCGCTTCGGCCTTTTCCAGCGGCACCCATTTCTTGTCGACCAGTTCGTCGGGAACGTAGAGCATGACGCGGCCCTTATCGCCCACCGTGCCCGCGAACAGGCGCGAGAAATAGCCCGCGCCCGGCAGCATGTCGACAACGGCCATGCCCGACTGCACTTGCGCGAATGCCAGCATGTCGGCGGGCTTGCGCATTGCATCGGCGGCGCGGTCCTCTTGCGGACGCGCGGTTTCGGCGACAATCGCCGCATAATCGGGGGTTGCAGCGGAAGCGGGGGCGGGATCGACCACCGGCGTCGATGCGACGTCCGGTTCATGCATGTTGCAGGCCGACAGGGCTATAAGCGCGACCAGGCAAAGGCGCGGGTGGCGTTTCATGGGGGCCTCCTCCTCAATCGGCACCCTTCGTGCCGATCGCGTCGAAGCGATCAGGCCGGTGCCCGTCCGAAGGGGGAACTGTGACCGAGCAAGCCCCGTTTGGCAACCGCGCGACGGAAGACCGGAGTCTGCCGGACACCCTCAGCTGGTGAAGCCGGGTGCCTTCTTTTCCATCAGCTCGTAAGCTTTCTCGTACCACTCGTCGCCCGGATAGTTGGCGCCGAGCACGGCCGCGCTCTTCTTCGCCTCTTCCGGCAGGCCGAGCGCGAGGTAGGTTTCGGTCAGGCGGTACAGTGCCTCCGCCGTGTGGCTGGTCGTCTGGTATTCGTCCACCACCTTGCGGAAGCGCATCGTGGCGGCCAGCCACTTGCCCGTCTTTTCGTAGAACCGGCCGATGGTCATTTCCTTGCCGGCGAGGTGATCGTTGACAAGGTCCAGCTTCAGCTGCGCATCGGCGGCATAGTCGCTTTCGGGATAGCGGCGCACGACATCGGTCAGCGCGGTCTTGGCCAGAGCCGTCGTCTGCTGGTCACGCTCCACGTCGCTGATCTGTTCATAGTACGAAAGCGCGATCAGGTAGCTGGCATAGGGCGCGTCCTTGTTGCCGGGGTGGATCGACAGGAAGCGCTGTGCCGCGCTGATCGCCTGTCCGTAATCCTTGGCAACGTAGTAGGAAAACGCGCTCATCAACTGGGCGCGGCGGGCCCACGGCGAATAGGGGTGCTGGCGCTCCACCTCGTCGAATAGGGCGGCGGCCTGTTTCACCTGCCCGCGGTCCAGCCGGTCTTTGGCCGCGAAATAAAGCGATTCGACGTCGCGCGCGACGTATGCGGTATCTTCCGGCTTGCCGCCGCCGGCACAGGCCGCGGTCAGCGACATGGCGCCAGCCGCAAGGGCGAGCGCAAGGATGCGGACGGGCTTTACAAGCGGGCTGGCCGAACGATCGAAGGCTGTCATGCGCCGCCTATAGCCTCGCCCCTCGTGAACGCCAAGTGAAGCTTGCACCCCTGTCCACCGAAGGCACTGCGACAAATGCGAAACGGGGTGAGCCTTCTTCAGGCCCACCCCGTCGTCCGGGTGATACCGTGGCGACCGGTCGTGGGGACCGGTCGCCACTATATTCCGTCAGCTCAGAGAGCGAGCGAGCCTTCGCACTCGGCCGTCTTGATGCGGGCAAGGGCCAGGTTCGACTTCGACTTGTCGAGCACGAGATAGATGAACACCGCCGGGCGCTGCGCCATCGGGCGGATGATGTGATACTGCGACGACAGCGTGATCAGGATGTCGTCGATCACGTCCTTGGTAAGGCCCAGGGCCTTCATCGTCTTCAGCTTGGCGCGAACCACTTCGGTGTTTCCGGCGCCGGCAACGTCGAGGTCGAGACCGCCACCGATCTTGCCCAGGACCATGCCCGAATCCGAATCGACGACAGCAGCAGCCTTCGCGCCATCGACGGTCAGCAGTTCTTCAAGGGTTTCATTGATGCTAGCCATATTTATATTCCTTTTTATCAGCGGTTTAATTTGAACCGACCCCTGCCCCGCCAAAGCCTGGGTCGGTAAACTCTTCCTCCTACGCCGCTTCACGGCGGATCATCGCGCACATGTTGGATGCCGCCAGCCGGACGACCGAGAGCGCCTTGCCCACGGTTTCGGCCGCGTCGAAATGGGCGGCGAGCACCATCAGCTGGTCGGGCACGCGCATCTGGATCACGTATCCGGTCTCTGCCGCGATGATGATGTATTCGGCCGCGCCGATGCGCAGGTCCTTGGCGACCGCGTCGCCCAGCGCCTGCATCGAACTGGCCATCGATGCGACGCGGCGGTTCTGCTTGTCGTCGCCGCCGAAGCTGGCCACTTCGAACCCGTCGTCGGTCAGAAACGTGGCATAGCGCAGCGAACGGCAGAATTCGTTCAGCCCTTCCAGCACTTCGCCGGCGCAGGCAATTATGTGGGGATCCTTGTGGGCACTGGGTGCGGCGTTGTTCATGCTGCGCGTTCCTGGCTTGCGGCGATCATCGCCGTCATTTCGATATTGGCGATCAGGCTCATCAGGCAGGTGCGCATCTGATCGGTGTTGCGGGCATCGGCGGTGAAGACCGGGATCATGCGTCCGGGCAGCACTTCGCGGATTTTTTCGGCATACTGGTCGATATGCGGGCTGGTCGCGACGTCGGACCGGGTGACGCACACGACAACGCCGCCCTTTTCATGAAGGTCGCCGAATTCGTCGAGAAAGTCGGCCAGTTCCTGAATGGGATCGGCTGCATCGTTGTTGACCAGCAGGACAAGGCCGACCGCGCGTTCCTTCAGGATGGTCCACATGAAATTGAACCGGCGCTGGCCGGGCACGCCGTAAAGACGCACCTTGTCTTCATCGCCCACCGTGATCTCGCCATAGTCGAGCGCGACGGTAGTGGTATCCTTGTCCGCGGTCTCGCGATCGGTGTTGTTCGCCTCTGTGCGGATCGTCTCGATTTCGGAAAGGCTTTCGATCGCGGTCGTCTTGCCCGCACCCATCGGCCCTGCAAAGAGAATGACGTGTTCGGCCATGGTCCTAAAGCCCCAGTTTCGTGCGTAGCTTGGAAAACAGTCCGCCCGATTTTTCAGGCGGCGGCGGCGTGAACACCACCGGCGGCGCAGAGCGGTTGGCCTGAATTTCGAGCAGGCCCATCAGCGAATAGGCATTCAATGTGCGAGTCGCGGCCTCCGGCGTGATCCCCGCCGCAGACGAAAGCTCTGCCGCATTGAGGTAGCAGTTGCCGATGGCCGCCGCCGTGCGCATGTCTGCAACCGCGTGGTTCAATTCGGTAAAGTTGGGCCAGCGGCGCAGGCGATAACGCTCCTCCGGCTTCAGCCATGGTGCGGCCATGCCGTGAAACGCCTGGCTGCCGATGAACCAGAACAGCTTGTCCAGCGATTCCCCCGGCAGGTTCACGATCGGCGGGCGATAGGCTTCCACCAGCGTGGACCGGATCGCGATGCGATGGCCGTGGGTGTTCACCTGTTCCAGCGGAATGCGCGAGTTGTAGGCGCGGAAACGGAAATCGATGCGGATCATGTCGAGGTTTTCGACACGGATTTCGGCCACGGCGGGCGCGGAATTCTGCACGATGGAATAAAGCGCGACGGCGATCTGGTCCCACGCGGCGGAAAACTCGCCCGCCTCGCCATAACCGGCGTGCGCGGCCGGTTGCGGCGGCATCTGCTGCACCGGCTGCGGCGTGGCCATGGCGCTGGGCTGCGCATGCGGATGGGTTATTTGCGCGGCAACGGCATAAGGGTCCGTCTTCAGCGCGGCCGACCCGTCGGTCATGTGACGTGCCGTGGTGCCAAAGCCTGCCGGGATATCTCTGGCCGGAACATCATGCCGGTCATTGGCGGGCATCCCGCCCCAGTCTTCCATTTTCACGCGAAGGCTGCCGGTGGCCGCGGGTTTCTGCTGCCTGCCCAGCAGTTCCTGCGCCTGCTTCAATACGTCCATGAGTTCCCGTGCGCTGATCGGCGTGGTAATCGAAAGCCCCTCGCCCGGCGTGCCGCCAAAGCGAACGAGCCGGATGAGTACTTGATAGGGGTCGGCGCTGAATTCGACGTCGGCTGGAACAATCAGTGCGTCGCAACTGTCGGAATGGAGCACCAGCCACGGGCAGCCGGCGGCCTCGGCCTCGCTTTCGATAAACGTCGCGATTTTCGCGCATTCGATCGGCGAAAGACCGACGAGACCCAGGCTGTGCCGTGCTTTGGTCATCGATACCATTGCCCGCGAGACTCCGAAGAGGGCCATTCCACATGACACGACCGCTTCGAAAATGATCCGTTGCGCGTCGCCAAGGACCGCAGAGCTATGGCAGGGCCGCCTAATTAACGGTTAAACCCGATCCTTATGAAACTGCTAAAAACCGCCCAATCCCATAGGTTTGGGAGGCAGCGTCTTCTTAACTTACCCTAACGCCGAGGGAGCAAAGTTAATCCCGCTGCGTGATCGAAAAATTATGTATTTTGGATACCGTTTACGCGTTATCGGACTATCCCGTGTGAAATGCGGGACTTTTCCGGCATCGAAAATGCATATTATCGGCGGCTTTCGACAGAACCGGTTGCAAACGTCATCATCGACAAGGCCGGGTTAACCAGTTGCGTTCGTCATTGCGGCGCATTGCGGGTAAGGATTGCGCCTCTTGGCCGGATCATTCGCAGGGCTGAAAAAATTTCGCAAAACATGTTTTTTCGCACCTGCGGCATAGCGATCCGGGTCCCATTTGCGAATTTCGTGCGTTCGACACGCAAGATTCCTGTCGTCCTCGCCCGCGTTTTGCCCGACAATGCGGGACGATCCGTTCGACCGGTTACCCCGCCCACTGCACGACAAGGCCAGGATGAATACGCAAACCTTTCCAGACGGCACCACCGGCCAGCCTCCCCTGCACGGTGTAGGCCGACGTATTTCCGGCGGCGCCGGGCGCGGTTACGGCATGTTCCGTGGCTGGCCGCTGTGGTTTCAGGCCCTGCTCGTGGCGCTGGCGCTGCTGGTCGCGTGGGAAACATATGCCGCCCCGCCGTGGAAACTGGGCGGCCCGCCCCCGCCGCAGGGCATCGACTTTCTGGCCCGTGACGGCACCCTTATCGCCCATCGCGGGCCGAAGACGGCAACCCCGGTCGACGCCGCGCAATTGCCCGATCATGTCGTTCAGGCCTTCCTTGCGATCGAGGACCGGCGTTTCTTCGACCATGGCGGCATCGATTTTCGCGGGCTGGCGCGCGCGACGCTGGCCAACCTGCAGGCAGGCGGCGTGGTCGAGGGCGGGTCGACGATCACCCAGCAATACGTGAAAAACGCCTTCCTGACGCAGGATCGCACTTTCACCCGCAAGGGCAAGGAGATGATCCTGTCCGACTGGGCCGAGCTATGGATGAGCAAGAACGAGATTCTCTCGCGCTATCTGGAGCTGTGCTATTTCGGTGAAGGCCAATACGGCCTTGTCGCTGCCGCCCACCATTATTTCGACCGTACGCCAGACGAGCTGACGCTGGGGCAGGCGGCACTGCTGGCGGGCATGGTAAAGGCCCCTTCGCGGCTTGCCCCCACGGTGGATTACGAAGCATCGGTGAAACGCATGCGCGTCGTGCTGGGCGCGATGGCCTATGCCGGTTTCATTACCGAAGACGCGGCAAAGGACGAAGCGGACCCGAAAGTCACGCCCGGCGCAGAGGATGACGACGGGCCGAGCGGCACGTGGTTCGTGGACTGGCTGATGCAGGACATGGACAAGGATTTCTCCGGACAAGTGCAGACCACGCTGGAACCCGACGCGCAGGCGCGGGCCGAACGTGTCGTGCGCAATGCCCGGCTGGGCGGGGCGGAAGTGGCGCTAATCGCGCTGCGCCCCGACGGATCGATCGCGGCCATGGTCGGCGGCAAGGAATGGACGCCGCAGGCCTTCAACCGCGCAACGACGGCGCAGCGCCAGCCGGGATCGACGTTCAAGCTGTTCGACTATTTCGCGGGGATACGCAGCGGGATGACACCGTCCACGATGATCGGCGACAGCCCGATCGACGTCGACGGCTGGCAACCGCGCAATGCCTATTCCGGATATTACGGCCCGATGCCGCTGTCGCGCGCCTTTGCCATCAGTTCGAACACGGCGGCGATCCGCGTGGCCGACATGGCGGGGCACGACGCGGTGATAAAGGCCGCGCGCGATCTGGGCATCGCGTCCGAGATCCCCGAAACGCCCAGCATGGCGCTGGGCACCGCGGGCCTGACGCTGAAGGAACTGGCCGGTGCCTATGCCGCCTTTGCCGGCGGCCGCTATCCGGTGCGCCCGCATGGCATCGTGACCGGCGGGCGGGACCGTTCGCGCAAACTGGACCCGCAGCGCGAATGGGCGCCGATGCTGACGCTGCTCTATAATGCCGCCAACCACGGCACCGGCCGCGCGGCATTGATCGACGGGCAACCGACTTTCGGCAAGACCGGTACTTCGCAGGAAGGGCGCGACGCGCTGTTCGTGGGCTTTGCCGGCAACATGATCACCGCCGTGTGGGTCGGCCGCGACGACAACGCTGCCATTCCCGGCAACCACGGCGGCGGCAATCCGGCGCAGATCTGGCGCCAGTTCATGAGCGGGGTGAAGCTGGAACCGCTGAACCTGCCGATCAAGGCCGCCGCGATCAAGCGCCCCGTGCCCAAACGCACGACGAGCGCGGACGAGGCGGACATGAGCGCCATCGACATCGACAACCTGCCGGAGGGCGAGGTGGAATTCATCCTAGAAGGAATCCCCGAACTGCCGGAGGGAGAAGGCATCCAGCTGCCCGGCACCGTGTTCCGCGAAGGCGATCCGGACGACCAGCCCCCCGCCGCCCAGCCCAATGCGCAACCCGCCGCGCCGCCGGTTGGCCAGCCGCAGGAAGTGCCCGCTGCCCGCGAAGGCGCGCAGGGCGAGCAGTGATCTGAAACGAACGCTCTATCTCGCGGGCGGGTTCGCCTCTCTGGCGCTTGGCACGGTGGGGGCGCTCCTGCCGCTGCTGCCCACCGTGCCGTTCGTCATCCTTGCCGCGTTCTGCTTCGCCCGATCCAGCCCCGCGCTGGAAAGGCGACTGGTCGAACATCCGCGCTTCGGCCCCCATATCGTGGCGTGGCGGGAAAAGGGCGCGATCAGCCGCAAGGGCAAGCGGGCCGCGCTTGCCGCCTTTGCCGTCAGTGCGATCGTTGCCTTTGCCTTTGCCCCGATGCCCGCACCGTTGATCACGCTGGCGGCAGCGTTGATCGGGGGTGCGTGGATCTGGACCAGACCGGAAGCCTAGCCCCTACTCCGACTTGCAGGTATTCACGCCGATCAGGCCATAGAGCGGGCAGAACCCGAACAGCCCCGTCAACAGCGGGATCAGGCCGAGCCATCCCCAGGCGGTTTGCGGGCCAACGAAGACCAGCGCGATCAGCACCAGCCCAACGAGAACGCGCAACGCGCGGTCGATCTTGCCTTCGTTGCAGGGCATATCCTGCCTCCTCCACATCGCGACCACATCCGCGTTTTCGCAAGCCACCGGCCCGCGATCCATGACGAAGATCAAATCGCCCCCCTTTTTGCGCAATCCACCCGTGTTATTGTCCTACACAGGTCCGCTTGTGGCATGGCCCCTGCCCCGTTTGGCAGCAGCGAGAATTGTCGTGACCGTCCACAAGCAACCCCGCCTTAAAGACAACCGGCGCAAGTCCGCGCCGCTTCCCGCCTTCACCCCCGTTCCGCGCAAGTGCCAAAGGCACGACGGATGGACGCCACAGCGGCAGACGGGGTTTATCGAGGCGCTGGCCGATACCGGCAGTGTGAAGACCGCAGCGCGCACGATGAACATGACGCCGGAAAGCGCATATTATTTGCGGCGACAGCCGGGCGCGGAAAGTTTTCGCAAGGCTTGGGAAGCCGCACTGGCGCTGGGCGTCCAGCGGCTGGAGGATGTGGCGATGGAAAGGGCGCTCAATGGTGTGGAGGTGCCCGTGTACCACTTCGGCGCCGTGGTGGGCACGAGGCGGATCTATAATGACAGGTTGTTGATGTTCCTGCTGAGGAACCGCGCGCCGGAAAGGTTCGCAGCGGACGGGGCGAGAGGCCTGTCCGCGCTGGATCGCACGATGTTGGCGAGGTTGAAAAAGGAATGGCGCGCCGAGTGGGAGCGCGAACTGACGACAAGATGGGCCGAGGAGGAAGCCGCCACGGTCGAGAGCATCAACAGGAAGCTGGATATGATGCGCGAGAGGATGGAGGAAGCCGAACGCGACGAGGATGCGAGGGCGGCAGAAGAAGCGGCGCAACAGGACGACCAAGATGGCCAACACTGAATCGGGGCGCCGAAGGCGACTCCCGCAAGGCCGAACGGCCGCCGCGCCTTATTGGCGCGTAGCCAAGCGGGCCGGATGGCCCGCGCCCGGCGCTTGAGGGCCCAGAACAAAAAGGACCTACCCCGATGACCATCAGATCAATTCCCGATTTCCTGAAGTGTGATCCCATCGACTTAGGCTACCCGATTTCGCACCAACGCAAGCTGCGGGTGATGTTGGGAGTGGCCGACCCTTGGCAGGAGCCGCCCGCCCCCTTCCCCCGCAACGCCGCGGGCCGGCCCCGCGATTGAGCAAAGCGCGCAACCGCAGTAGCCTTAGCGCATGTGCAACCTCTACCGCATGCGAAAGTCCGTCGCGGAGATCGCGAACCTGTTCGACGCCGCGCAGGGCAACGCGTTCGAGTGGGCCGAAAACATCTATCCGCGCATGGAAGCGCCGGTGATCGTTTCCGCGCATGGCGAAAGGCGGCTTGGCCCCATGCACTGGGGCTTTCCGCTGGAGGTGCAGGGCAAGACGAAGATGATCACAAAGCATGTCACGAATGCCCGCAATCTGGACAGCCCGATGTGGCGGGGGAGCCTTGCGGCGCACCGCTGCCTTGTGCCGTTTACCAGCTTTGCCGAACCCAAGGCGGGGAAGGACGGGGAAGGAAGGCCCGCGCAATACTGGTTCACGATAGAGGATCAGGAGATCGCGGCGTTCGCCGGATTGTGGCGCAAGACGGAGAGCGGACCGGTGTTCGCGTTCTGCACGACGGAACCCAATGCCCTGACCGCCCCGCTCCACCCCAAGGCGATGCCCGTGGTGCTGCTGGCCGAGGATCATGAAAGATGGTTGAGCGGAACGGCGGAAGAAGCACGCGCCTTGCAGGCGAGCTATCCGAGCCAGTTGATGCGTGTGACGGCGACCAATTAGGCACCACAACCAAGCCAAGTCCGCTGGCCAACACCAAAACGGGGCGCGAAGCGACTCCCGCAAGGCCGAACGGCCGCCCGAGCTTGTGCGAGGTAGCCAAGCGGGCCGGATGGCCCGCGCCCGGCGCTTGAGGGACTCAGACAAATAAGGTGCGGGGCCGCTACCCTCTGCGTACAACCCAGCTATGACCAAAGCATTCGACAAGATCGCGAACGGACTGACCGACGCCATCGGCTACGCTTGCGACATGGCAGACAGCCAATCGAACGACAACGCCAGCCTCACCCACCCCCACCCCCTCCCGCAAGCGGGAGTTGAGCGAGACTTGCCGAGCCGCAGGCGAGGCTAGTCGCAGCTCACACCGACCAAGTTCGCTGCCAAGCTAAGGGTACCGCGGCGCGATTGGAGCGGCACCGGCGTTCGTCCGATCAGCCCTCGCGGGGCTGGGGCGATGGTGGATGTCGATCCGAACGCGACGTTGGCGTTGATGAACAGGATGGGGGGGGAGCGAGAACGATGTTTTAAAATTCAGGGTCGATAACAGCCTCCAAAGTCTCAACTATATCGCTGAAATGGTCCCTGCTATCCTTAGCCTTCGTAATGTGCGCACCATTCAGCCCGTCACCGCTATTACAATAGAATATCGGCTTTTTGGCATCCATAGAATACGGTATCAGACTATGCAGGTTGGGGATTTGCCCGAGCTTGTAGTCAGCCCCCTCCCATGTAACGACTTGATTTATCTTTTCCAATTTTTCGACGATGTTTTTCTTTATAGCCGGAACCAACTCATCGCCATAAATCTGCCACCCGCGAGTCATGCCAGAAGGATTTGATCGAATATTGTGCTGCTGGATAACGTACCCCAAATATGCGGGACTACCTGAAGGAATAGATAGATTAGAATTTGACCAAGACGAGTTGACCTGGTCCCAATCCTTTCTCCAAGAAAGAAGCTTGTTTCCTAAATTTTCAGTACCCTGAATAGAAAAAAGATCAGGTGCGACCGGAGTTATAAAGTAATCTGATGTCGCTAATACTGCCCTGTTAAGCGCTCCGAGGTTCGGACCCAAATCTATTAATACGAGATCTGCATCTACCTTGTCAGCGGCCGAATGAATATAACGATGAATAGCTGATTGCGCTCTTATATCTGGCTCGCTACCACCCTTTGCCGAGTTCCAAGTATCGCCCAGTCTATCTTCGAAATCGCTGAGGCGTAGGTCACCCGGTACAATAAAGAGATCGCCCCGGGAATGTAAGGCGCGAGAAGGTGCACGCGCACGTATATCGCCAGTTGTACGATATACAGGCTCGATATTTCGAAAGATGCTATTACCTTCGATCGACCATGATCTGCGGATTTCGGCGTCAGAAAGGCTATATGCTGTCAAGTTGCACTGGCTATCACAGTCAACCATTAATACAGTGTTACCTCGTTCCGCCAATATATGCGCAACGTGGTACATGTATGTGGTCTTACCGACCCCGCCCTTATTGTTGAAGATGCTTAAAATCGTCGTCATATCGTCACCTCTAGGCAGGGGCTTAGATGAGACGATTGCATTACGCCAGACCTTAACAATTTAAGTCCAGCAAAAAGGTTTGCTAACTCAGGCACCCCCACAGTGCCGCTAGTCGCGACACGAGGTTGCCTCGTGATTGAGACCCGACAACAAAGGGAACGTCAAGAGGGCCACAACCAACTAGTCACTGCATGACCCGGAATAATCAAATGACAAGCATCCACTCATACGTTTAAAGGAACAAGAAAAACCCAGCCACGGCAAAGCCGCGGCTTGACGTCGAAGGGCACGGCGCGGGCTTAGGCCCGCCCGGCCCCCGGCCGTAATTACAGCCTCTCGCATCTAAGGTTCCGATTGCTGCGCAATCGGCCCCTTATATGCGGGGCTTCATTATTCCTCCCCCATCCGCAGCGCCGCAATAAACGCCTCCTGCGGGATGCTGACGTTGCCATACTCCCGCATACGCGCCTTGCCCTTTTTCTGCTTCTCCAGCAGCTTCTTCTTACGCGTGATATCGCCGCCATAGCACTTCGCGGTAACGTCCTTGCGCATGGCAGAGATCGTTTCGCGGGCGATGACCTTGCCGCCGATCGCGGCCTGGATCGGGATCTTGAACAGGTGGCGCGGGATCAGGTCTTTCAGGCGTTCGCACATGCCGCGCCCACGATCTTCGGCAACGCCGCGGTGGACGATCATGGATAGTGCGTCGACCGGATCGCCGTTGACCATGATGGTCATCTTCACAAGGTCGCCTTCGCGAAGGCCGATCTGTTCGTAGTCGAAGCTGGCATAGCCGCGGCTGATCGATTTCAGGCGGTCGTAGAAATCGAACACCACTTCGTTCAGCGGCAGTTCGTAGGTTACTTGCGCGCGGCCGCCGACATAGGTGAGGTCGCGCTGGATGCCGCGACGGTCCTGACACAGTTTCAGGATGGAGCCGAGGTATTCGTCGGGGGTGTAGATCGTGGCCTTGATCCACGGTTCCTCGATCGTCTCGATCCGGCTGGGATCGGGATAGTCGGCGGGGTTGTGCAGGTAGATCTCGCCCGCGTCTTCCGTCCGGCTGGCGCGCAGTTCGATGCGGTAGACGACGGACGGCGCCGTGGTGATCAGGTCCAGATCGTATTCGCGGCTCAGGCGTTCCTGGATGATTTCGAGGTGGAGGAGGCCGAGGAAGCCGCAGCGGAAGCCGAAGCCCAGCGCGGCGCTGGATTCCATTTCGAACGAAAAGCTGGCGTCGTTGAGGCGCAGCTTCGCGATGGATTCGCGCAGCTTGTCGAAATCGGCGGCATCGACGGGGAACAGGCCGCAGAAGACGACCGGTTGCACTTCCTTGTATCCGGCCAGCGCCTTCGTCGCGCCGTTCTTCACCGTGGTGATGGTGTCGCCGACCTTGGCCTGTTCGACTTCCTTGATCTGCGCGGTGATGAAGCCGATTTCGCCGGGGCCGAGTTCGGGCAGGTCGGTACGCTTGGGCGTGAAGCAGCCGACGCGGTCGATCAGGTGTTCCGTCCCGCCCTGCATGAACTTGACGTTCAGGCCCTTCTTGATGACCCCGTCCATCACGCGGACAAGGATGACGACGCCGAGGTAGGGGTCGTACCACGAATCGACCAGCATCGCCTTTAACGGGGCGGCGCGGTCGCCCGACGGGGCGGGGATCTTGGCGACGACCTGTTCAAGGATCTCCTCGATCCCGATGCCGGACTTGGCGCTGGCCAGCACGGCTTCGGACGCATCGATGCCGATGATGTCCTCGATCTCGGTCTTCACCTTCTCCGGCTCTGCGGCGGGAAGGTCGATCTTGTTGATGACGGGGACGATCTCGTGGTCATGCTCGATCGACTGGTAGACGTTGGCAAGGGTCTGCGCCTCCACCCCCTGTGCCGCGTCGACCACCAGCAGCGCGCCTTCGCACGCGGCGAGGGAGCGGGACACCTCGTAAGCGAAGTCGACGTGGCCGGGCGTGTCCATGAGGTTGAGCTCGTAGGTCTGCCCGTCCTTCGCGGTGTAGTTCAGGCGCACGGTCTGCGCCTTGATGGTGATGCCGCGCTCTTTCTCAATGTCCATGTTATCAAGGACTTGTGCACTCATCTCACGCTCTGTCAGGCCGCCGGTGAACTGGATCAGCCTGTCAGCCAGCGTCGACTTGCCATGGTCGATATGGGCGATGATGGAAAAATTGCGGATCTGCGCGAGTTCGGTCATGCGCGCGCCATTAGCGGTTGGCGGGTTATATGTCAGCAGGGAACGTCGCGCACCGTTCCATCATGCAATTTGCGCAATTGATCCAGAGTCCGCTGTCCGCACGCGCAATAAGCTGCTAGCGCCCGATCCCTCATGGCATTCACGTTTCGCAAGGTCACCGTCGAGGGACTGACTCTCCGGGTAGGGCGCAGGGGCGCCGGGGCAGCGCACGATTCGGTGCCGCTGCTGATGCTGAACGGTATCGGCTTCAACGCCGAACTGATGGAGCCGCTTTCGCGCCAGTTTCCCGGCCGGCCGATCATCTGCGCCGACATGCCCGGTTGCGGCCAGTCGCCCGATCCGGTGCTGCCCTACACGATCCCGCGCATGGCCCGCGCGATGGTGACGCTGATGGATCGCGAGCTGCCGGACCGTCCTTTCGACGTGCTCGGCTTTTCGTGGGGCGGCGCGGTCGCACAACAGATCGCGGTAACCGCGCCGCGCAAGATGCAGCGGCTTGCGCTCGTGGCCACGACTTCGGGACTGCCGCTACCGGTCGCCAATCCGGAAGTGCTGCGACGGCTGCTCGACCCCACCGAATATATCCAGCCTGCCAAGCTGACAGAGAATTTCCATGCGCTGCTGCACGAAGGCGGCGCAAGCGCGGGATTGCTGCGCCGGTTCATGGCGCCAACGCCAAATGGCGTGGGTATTCAGGTGGGCGCGCTGGCGGGCTGGACCGCTGCGCCATTGCTGCCGTTTCTGCGCATGCCGGTGCTTCTGGCGGGCATGGTTGAGGATATCATCGTCCCCATCGCGCACCAGCGGGCCCTTGCCTGCCTCATCCCGCAGGCGGCCACGCTTGAAATCCGGCAGGGCAATCACCTGCTGCCGCTGGCCGTGCCGGAGAAGATCGGGCCGCAACTGGCCGCGTTCTTCGCTGAAAAGAGCGTGTTGACCACAGCCTGACGGGCCGCCCCCCTTCCCTTTTCCCGCGCAGGCGATAGCTTTCGAACAATGGGATGACCTTCACGAAAGGGGAATGGCGTTGCGGCACATTGCGGTGATCGGCTCGGGTCCGGCGGGCTACTACACGGCGGAAGCGGCGCTGAAGCATTGGGGGGAGGATATCAGGGTCGACGTGTTCGACCGGCTTCCCGTTCCCTACGGCCTTATCCGCACCGGCGTCGCCCCCGATCACCAGACGATCAAGGCGGTTTCGGGCCGGTATGAAAAGACGGCGCTTACCGAAAATGTCCGCTTTGTCGGCAATATCACCATCGGATCAGACATCTCGATCGAAGAGTTGCAGGAGCTTTACGACGCCGTCGTGATCGCCACCGGCGCGCCGCACGATCGCAAGCTGGGCATCGGGGGAGAGGACCTTCGCGGCGTCTACGGCAGCGCCGCATTCGTCGGCTGGTACAATTCCCACCCGCAGTTCCGCAATCTGGACCCCGATCTATTGGGCGAAACGGCGGTCGTCATCGGCATGGGCAACGTCGCGCTGGACGTGGCGCGGATCCTTTCAAAAACCGATGAGGAGTTTCAGGGATCGGACATCGCAGCCCACGCGCTGGACATCCTGATGCAATCGAAGCTGAAGCGCATCGTGCTGCTGGGCCGGCGCGGACCGCACCAGATCATGATGACACCCAAGGAGCTGGGCGAACTGGCAAGGCTGGAACGAGCCAGCCCGCGCGTCGATGCGGCGGACCTTCCCGAAGAGGGCGACGATGCCATGCTGGAGCCGGGCCTGCGCAAATCGGTCAACCACTTGCGCAGCTTCGCCGCCATTCCCGAGCATATCCACGCCGACAAACCGATCGAGGTGGACTTCGACTTCTTCGCCAGCCCCGTGTCGATCCTTGGCAACGGAAAGGTGGAGGGGATCGAAGTCGAACGCACGGAGGTAAAGGCGGGGCGCGCCGTCGGCACCGGCGAAACCTATACGATCCCCTGCGGTCTGGTGGTCAGCTGCATCGGTTATCACAGCGCCAATATACCAGGGGTCCCGTTCGATGAGCGCTTGGGCCGCTTCGCCAATGACGAGGGGCGCATCCTGAACGGCCTCTATTGCGTGGGCTGGGCGCGGCGCGGGCCAACCGGCACGATCGGCACCAACAAGCCGGACGGCTTTGCCATCATCGAAAAGATAGTCGAGGACATGGACGCCGGCCTGCTTGGCAGGGGCGGCAAGAAAGGCCGCGCGGGCTTCGACGAACTGGCACAAGGCCGGTGCCTCGACATCGTGACCTTCCGTGACTGGAAGAAGATCGAGGAAGCCGAAGCCGCCGCCGCCCGCGACGGTTCCCCGCGCGAGAAATTTGCCGATATCGAAGCGATGATCCGGGCGGTGAAATAACCACCCGGAAACGGCATCAGCCGATCAGCGCCCGTCGCCCGCAGCAGGGTTCGCGGCAGGTGCCGGCTGCAATCCCTTGATCGTCATGTCGAGACGCTGGCCGAAGGCCTGTGCCAGCGGCGCGCAGGTTGAATTGGCTTCCTCGACATTGCCGAGGATCGTCATCACCGTGTCAGGCTTGATGTGGGTCTCGATTTCCTCACCGGTCCGGCCTTCGTAGCGGCCCATGAAATAGCTCATCATGAAGCCAAGCCCGCGCTTCTTGCTCTCGTCCTGTTCCTGCGAACTGGCGACAAGCGCCCATGTCGCGCAGCGCAAGTCCGGGTCCGTGGTTCCCTGCGCGGCAGCGGCGACAGGCAATGCCGACAGGCCGAGCGCGACAGCGGCGGATGCAAAGGCGATGTTGCGGATCATAAGCTACTCCAGTTTTCCGGCGTTGCCCTAGCCTGCACCGGCAAGCCACGGCAACCGCCTCGCGCGGGGCATTGGACGGACCGACCTTACCCCAAGCTGAAGGAGAGATGATCGCAGTCTATTGAAGGCCCCTCAAGCGCCGGGCGGGGCGCATCCGCGCCCCTTGGCTACGCCGCAATAAGCGGCGGCGGCCGGTCGGCCTTGCGGGAGTCACCTGCGGTGCCCCGAATTCCAGCTCTCTACCGGACTACCTGATTGGTCGAGACGACAGCGAAAATGGTGTTCGATTGCGACCCGGAGCGCAGCGACCTTAATGGTCGTGAGCACCGGAAGCGCAAGCGGGCGCCATTTACAGCCGAGTATCGGGCAATCAAACCCGCATCGGCATCAAAACATACAAGGCAGGGCTTTGATCATTCTGCCGGATCAGCGTGGGCGAACCGGAATCGGCCAGGTGCAGCTCGACATTGTCGCCCTCGATCTGGGCAAGGATGTCCTTGAGGTAATTGGCGTTGAAGCCGATCTCCATCCCCTCGCTGCCGTAGGCCGCGGCGATTTCCTCTGCCGCGGTGCCGTTGTCGGGCGAAGTGACCGACAGCGTCACGCGGTCGTTGTCGACCGCCATCTTCACCGCGCGGGTCTTTTCGGTGGCGATCGTTGCCACGCGGTCCACGCCGGAGAAGAACGACTTGGGATCCAGCTTCAGCAGCTTGTCGTTCCCCGTCGGGATGACGCGGCTGTAATCGGGGAACGTGCCGTCGATCAGCTTGCTGGTGAGGACGATGCCGCCCTCTCCGCCCAGTGTGAAGCGGATCTTGCTGGCCGAAAGGTCGATCTGCACATTGTTGTCGAGCGATTCTTCCAGCAGCTTGCGCAGTTCGGCGACGCATTTGCGCGGCACGATCACGTCGGGCATGCCCTGCGCGCCTTCGGGGCGGGGGATGGTGAAACGGGCAAGGCGGTGACCGTCGGTCGCCGCGGCCTTCAGCACCGGCTGTCCGCCCGGGCCGTCGTCGGCCACGTGGAAGAAGATGCCGTTGAGGTAGTAGCGCGTTTCCTCGGTGCTGATCGCAAAGCGGGTGCGATCGATCAGCTGCGCCAGCGTGGCGGCAGGAACCTCGAACGTGGTGGGCAGGTCGCCTTCCACGATCACGGGGAAATCGTCACGCGGCAGGGTGGGCAGCTGGAAGCGGCTGCGTCCGGCCTTCACCACCATGCGGTTGTCCGCGGTTTCAAGGCTGACCTGCGAGCCATCGGGCAGCTTGCGGGCAATGTCGAACAGCAGGTGGGCCGATACGGTGATCGCGCCGGGGCTTTCCACCGATGCGGCGGGCATAGATTCCACCACCTGCAGATCAAGGTCGGTCGCCATGACGCGCACGGTGCCGTCGGCCTTCGCCTCGATCAGCACGTTGGACAGGATCGGGATCGTGTTGCGGCGTTCCACCACGGACTGCACGTGGGAAAGGCTGTGCAGCAGGGTCGCCCGTTCGATCGTCGCCTTCATTTCAATCAGATCCCCCTTTGCCCGACGGGAAAAAGGAATCCGACCGGGCAGAAATACGGTCAAACTTTCCTAGCGGATGGTCAGTGTCGGACAAGGCGAACGGAAAGGGAACAGGTCGATTCTGGGGATAAAAGGGGGGATGAGGGCGCGGAACTCGCCGGATTGGCATCCCCGCTTGCCGCGTGGCGGGCCGTCCGGTGGAAAATCGGTGCCAACAGGCGTATCGTGGCGGCGGTCGCATCAACGATCCTCTGGACCGATAAGGAGGAAGCCACATGCGCTACATCCACGCAGTAGCCACCTTCGGCTGCGCCCTGATCGCCGCATTCCCGTCAACCGCCATCGCTGCCGAAGAAACCGGCAACGCCGGAACGGACAGCGCGAGCCTGATCGCCAACGCCCGAAGCGCCGGCCCGCCATCCGTCAGCGCGGAAGCCACCGTCGTCAATGGCGCGGGCAATGTCCTGCACGAAGGCAGCAACGGTTTCGTATGCCACCCCATTTCGGCCAGCACCGGCCCGATGTGCAACGATGCCCAATGGGAAGCGATGATGGGCGCGATGATGGCCGGAAAGCCATTCACGCCGACGACGTTCGGCATATCCTACATGCTGCAGGGCGACCGCGGGGCCAAGGGCGTCAGCAACATCGATCCTGCCGCCCCGGAACCGACGCCGGACAACGACTGGGTGATCGAAGGCCCGCACCTGATGCTGATCCTGCCCGATGCGGCGATGCTGGAAGGGGTTTCGACCGATCCGGCGGACCCGATCTACGTGATGTGGAAAGACACGCCGTACCGGCATGTCATGGTGCGGGTCGCGCCTGCGGAGTAGCTTTCAGGCAACTACAGGCGCGCGCCGCACGATAACATCAGATCATCGCCATGCCGCCGTTGACGTGCAGTGTCTGGCCGGTGACGTAGCCCGCTTCCTTCGACGCGAGATAGGCGACTGCCGCGCCGATATCCTCGCCCTCGCCCATGCGGCCGGCGGGGATGCGCTTGTTCAGCTCGTCCTTCTGCGCGTCGGGCAGAACGTCGGTCATCGCCGTGCGGATGAAGCCGGGGGCGACACAGTTCACGGTGACGTTGCGGCTGGCCAGTTCCTGCGCAAGGCTCTTGGTCAGGCCGGTCAGGCCCGCCTTGGCCGCGGCATAGTTCATCTGGCCGGGATTGCCGGTGGTGCCGACGACGCTTGTGATGGAAATCATGCGCCCGAACTTCGCCTTCATCATCGGGCGCGTGGCGGCCCGCATCAGGCGGAACGCGGCGGACAGGTTGATGTCGATGACCTGCTGCCAGTCCTCGTCCTTCATCCGCATCATCAGCCCGTCACGGGTGATGCCGGCATTGTTCACCAGGATGTCCAGCTTGCCCAGCGTATCGATCGCCGCGGGGACCAATTCCTCCACCTGCACCGTATCGGACAGGTTGCAGGTGATCTCGACATGATCGCCGCCGATCTCTTCGTTCAGCTGATCGCGAAAGGCGCGCAGCTTCTCCCCGTTCGAACCGGACAGCGCGATCCGCGCCCCCTGACGCGCCAATGCAACCGCGATCGACGATCCGATCCCGCCGCTGGCCCCGGTGACGAGCGCGGTCATGCCCTCTAGCGAAAACATCTTTTCCATCAGTAGCCCCTCAAAGTTCGCTGGCCAGCGCATCCATGTCCTCCATCGTCACCACGCTGGTAACGACGGCATCGGGGAAGGACCGCTTGATCATCGGGGCAAGCACCTTGCCGCCCAGTTCCACGAAATGCGTAACGCCCGCAGCGCCCATGCCGATCGCGCTTTCGCGCCAGCGGACGCGGCCCGTCACCTGTTCGACCAGAAGGCGATGAATCTCGCCCGGATCGGCAACCGGCTGCGCGGTGACATTGGCAAACACCGGCAGGATCGGCACGGCGGGCGGTGTTGCGGCAAGGGCCGCGTCCATCGCCTCTGCCGCAGGGCCCATCAGCGGGCAGTGAAACGGCGCGGAAACCGGCAGTTTCACGCCGCGCTTGATGCCGAATTCCTTCACCAGCGCGATGGCGCGGTCGATCGCTTCGGCATGGCCGGACAGCACCACCTGCGTCGGATCGTTGTCGTTGGCGACAGTGCAGACCTGACCTTCGGCTGCGGCAGCGGCCAGTTCGCTCGCCTTGTCGATATCGGCACCCAGCAGAGCGCACATCGCGCCCACGCCCACCGGTACAGCCGCCTGCATCGCCTGTCCGCGCAGTTTAAGCAGCTTTGCCGTTTCCGCGACGGAGAACGAGCGCGCAGCACATAGCGCGGTATATTCGCCAAGGCTGTGGCCCGCGACGAAATCGCCCTTTTCATTAAGCGAAACGCCGAATTCGCGGCCCAGCACACGCACCACCGCCATGGCATTGGCCATGATCGCGGGCTGCGCATTCTCGGTCAGGGTAAGGGCCTCTTCGGGTCCCTCGGCCATGATCCTTGCAAGGTCCTGCCCCAGCGCGTCGTTGACTTCCTCGAAAACTTCGCGCGCGGCGGCGCTTGCGGTGGCAAGGTCCACGCCCATGCCTACCTTCTGGCTGCCTTGCCCCGGGAAAACGAAAGCTCTCATGCTCAAATCTCCTCTTGGCCGTGCCGGTTAGGCAGGCGGGCGGGCGCGGGCAAGCCCCAGCGGCAATTTCCTGTCGGCTTTGCCGAACGGAACGATGCGGTTGGCATAGTCATGCCCGATGTCGGCGCGGCCCAGAAACGGGATCGTGGCACGCGAACACCAGTCGCGCGCGATTTCCAGCGCGGTCGAACCGAACGGGCGGTCGTTTTCGGGAACATCGCTGACGCGGCCCAGCCGCAATCCATCGATCTGCATGGGTCCAAGCGTCTGGACAAGGTGGAAGAACAGCCGGTCGACCGCGTAGAGATGTTCGCTCACTTCCTCCACCATCACGACATGGTGGCGCAAGTCCGGCATCAGTTCCGTACCCGCCATCATCGCCAGCGTGGTCAGGTTGAACGCCACGGTCGGATCGTTGCCCAGCGTGGGTTCCAGCGTGGCAGGGTCACCGGTCAGCCAGCCGAGCACGCGGGCGATGGCCTCCTCCCCCCGCTCCCGCTTCACATCCAGCGGCATCGGCGCGTGGACCGGATGGCCGATGCCCGCCTTGTACAGGGCGCCCAGAAGGTAGCCGCCGTCGGAGGAACCGAGAAACACCTTGTCGTCCGCCTCTCGCGAAAGGAATGTCACCGCGGCCTGCGCAATGCGGTTGGAGCCATAGCCCCCGCGCGCGAACCACACGGCGTCGATGGAAGGATCGTTGGCAACGTCCAGCAAGGCGTGAAGCCGCTGTTCATCATTTCCGGCGAAATGCCCGTCCGATGCGAAGCACTGGTCGTGGAACACCAGCTCGACATCGGGAAACCGCTCCGCCACGGCCATGACGGGCGCGACGAGTTCGCGCGGGAAGCTTGCCGAAGGGGCGCAGATGCCGACACGAATAGTCATGATGCGGTGGCTATCCCCCCCACCCCCGATTGCCAAGCGCGGCATGAGGCAATAGCCACACCTTCGATGACCGATACCCACTTCTCCGAAGCCCAGGACCTCTCCGGCCGCCCGTTCTTCTTCTGCGGGATCGGCGGATCGGGCATGTTGCCGCTGGCCTGCATCCTGAACGCACGCGGCGCGAAAATCGCCGGATCGGACCGCAGCCGCGAACAGGGCCGCACGCCCGAAAAGTTCGCATGGCTGGAAGCGCAAGGCATCGACCTGTTCCCGCAGGACGGCAGCGGGATCACCAGCGCGGACCAGGTGCTGGTCGCCAGCGCCGCCATCGAGGATACCGTGCCCGAAGTCGCACGGGCCAAGGCGATGGGCTGCCTGCGCGCCAGCCGCGCCGAACTGCTCTCCGCCCTGTTCAACGCCGCGCCCAGCTCCATCGCCATCGGCGGCACCAGCGGGAAATCGACCGTCACCGGCATGACCGGCTGGATCATGACGCAGGCAGGCACGGATCCCACGATCATGAACGGCGCGGTGATGAAGAACTTCGTCGCCCCCGACGTACCTTTCGCCAGTGCGCGGGCCGGACGCGGCAAGGTCTTCGTTTCCGAAGTGGACGAAAGCGACGGTTCCATCGCGCTCTACCGCCCTTCGGTCGCGGTGCTGCTGAACGTGACGCTGGACCACAAGGGGATGGACGAGTTGCGTGTGCTGTTCGGCGACTTCCTTGCCGCCAGCGAAGTTGCCGCGATCAACGCCGACGATCCGGAGGCACTGGCCCTGCTGCCGCGTGCGAAACGCGCGCTGACGTTCGGCATAGAACAGGAAAAGGCCCAGATCGGCATCGTGGCCGGCTCCATCGCCGACGGGCCGACCCGGCAGGCCGCAACGGTGATCGACCGGCACGACGGGGCGGAATATCCGCTCGTCCTGCAAGTGCCGGGCCGCCACAACCTGTCCAATGCACTGGCCGCCATCGCGGCGGCGGTCTGCGCGGGCGTTCCGGTCGGTGACGCCGTGGCGGCGCTTGGATCGTTCACGGGGCTTGCGCGCCGGTTCGACGTGGTCGGCACCAGCGCATCCGGCATCGCGGTGATCGACGATTTCGGACACAACCCCGACAAGGTCCGCGCCACGCTGCGCACGCTGCGCATGCATGCCGGCCGCGTCATCGCCTTCTTCCAGCCCCACGGTTTCGGCCCGATCCGCCAGATGGGCCGCGAACTGGCGCAAGTCATGGCCGAGGAACTGCTGCCGGAAGACCGCGTGATCCTGTGCGATCCGGTCTATTTCGGCGGCACCGTGGACAAGTCACTGGGCAGCGCGGAACTGGCGCAATGGATCGCGGAAGCGGGTGGTCAGGCCGAACACATCCCGTCACGCGATGCCTGCGCCGATCGCATCGTGGAAATCGCGAAAGCCGGCGACCGCATCGCCATTATGGGCGCGCGCGACGATACCCT
Source organism: Croceicoccus bisphenolivorans (assembly GCF_001634625.1). Taxonomy (GTDB): domain Bacteria; phylum Pseudomonadota; class Alphaproteobacteria; order Sphingomonadales; family Sphingomonadaceae; genus Croceicoccus; species Croceicoccus bisphenolivorans. Next base: position 179,833 of record NZ_LRSE01000003.1, read on the forward strand.
CAGCACTTTCGCCAAGGGCATCCTCGACCGGCTGCCCCACGGCGGCGCCTAAGCCGTCAGAACGTCTTCGTCAGCACCACCAACCCGTGGTCGTCGTTGAACGGCCGGGGTTCGAAGCCGCGCTCGCGCTCCAGTTCGATGGCGGCGTGGTTATCGCGGTCCTCGATAGCGATCACCTGCTTCAACCCGCGTTCCTTCGCCGCCCCACCCAACACATCCAGCATGGCCCACCCGACCCCGCGCCCCTTGTAATCGGCGCGGACGGATACCGCGATCTCGCCCACTTCCATCCGCGTGTCGCAAGCCAGCATCGCCGTTGCGACGAGCGCCCCGTTCGCGGTGTCAAAGGCAAGGAAATTCTCCGTCTGCCAGTGATCCACCTCGACCAATGGCGCAATCTGGTCATGCCCGACATGCGCTTGCGCGCTGAAGAAGCGGAAGCGGCGGTCGTCGTCGCTCACGTTGTCGAAGAAGTCTTCGAGCGCCGCTTCGTCACGCGGCTCGGCGGGACGAACCGCAAGGTGTACGGAATCGCGCGTTACGACGGTTGTTTCAGCAGCAATCATGCTCATCGATTGTCTCCTCGGCCTCATGTGCCGGAGCCAGTGCCGGCGATGGGGTGGAGATTACCGGCGATGTTGCATCTGCGAATTGATCTGCCGCAAGCGCCGCGCGTGATGATTTCGTCGGGTTGGTTGCGAAATCTGCAACGCGGGGGCATTGAAAGATAAGGGCAATTGGGGAGTGCAAAGCGGACTTTGATGATATTCGGGACAACGTCGTGCGCTGATTCGGGAGGGATCGCCGAATGTCTGATTGGTATCGCCAGATCGAATGGAACGACGAGATCGCGCAAGCCTTCTTCAGCTGCCTGGAACGGGCGCGCAACAAGGCCCAGTATCTGAATATCCAGGCCTACACGTTGCTGGCCTCGCATCCCGCGGTTGCGGCTGAATTGTGTCGCAAGGTGCTGACGCTCGACACACCGGACCAGCATGCACGAGCGGGATTGTACCTTGGGACCGCGCTTGCGGCGTCGGGCGACATCGACGGCGCAATCGCAGCATTGGAAGACGCAATCGAAACCGAACGAAACCATCCGATGCATCGAACTGGTGCGTACATGGATCAGGCTCTTCTCGTTGCGGTCAGCAAGCGTTCCGATATGTACGATCGGGTGCGCACGCGACTGGAAGAGCACCATGCCTTGCCATTGGACGAACAAATGCCCGCCGTGCTGATTGCAACATCTCTCATCGGGGCGGAACGCAGTGACGACGTCGGGCCGACAGCCGCTGCCGCGCTGGCGGCATTGGACACCATGGAGCCGGGCGATAGCGAACTTCCAAGCTTCCTGAATTTTCGTGACATCCGAAATCGGCTGGTAACGATAGCAGAGGGTTAGTATCCGCAAACGCCGTCTGGTCGTCGGCGTTATTTTCCTACATCGTGCGCAGGCACTACACCTTCGCACCATGCTCATCGCCCCGGCCAGCCCGATTTCCCCGACACCCTGTCACCCAGTCGCTGTGCTTCAAAACCCCCGGTTTTCTGCGGTTCACGCGCTGGTCGATCCGGGTGACAGGGTGTCACCTTTGTCACCCTGCACGACATGCCTTGCTGCCCTTTGTGCTTGCCTTTTGGCCGGAATCGGCTATGCGCCCGGCTTCTCCGCCGTCCAGCGGGGAAAGCAGAAGGCCGGAGGGGCCTTGCACATCCGGTGCAAAGGTCAGCCGATCGGCATAGATACAAGGACAAGACGCATGCCGCTTTACGAGCATGTGTTCCTGGCGCGCCAGGACCTGAGCCAGGCTCAGGTCGATGCGCTTGCGAACACCGCGACCGAAATCGTCGAGGCCAACGAAGGCAAGGTCACCAAGATGGAGACCTGGGGCCTGAAGAACCTCGCCTACAAGATCGAGCGTAACCGCAAGGCTCACTACGTGATGCTGAACATCGACGCCCCCGCCGGTGTCGTTGCGGAACTCGAACGCCAGACCCGTATCAACGAAGACGTCATCCGCTACATGACCATCAAGGTCGAAGAGCACGAGGAAGGTCCCTCGGTGATGATGCGCAAGAACGACCGTGAACGCCGCGGCCGCCGGGGAGATCGCTGAGATGGCCCGTCCGTTTTTCCGCCGCCGCAAGTCCTGCCCGTTCTCTGCCAAGAACGCTCCGGCAATCGACTACAAGGACGTGCGCCTGCTGCAGGGCTTCATGTCCGAGCGTGGCAAGATTGTGCCTTCGCGCATCACCGCCGTCTCCGCCAAGAAGCAGCGCGAGCTGTCGAAGGCGATCAAGCGCGCACGCCAGATCGGCCTGCTGCCCTACATCGTTAAGTAAGGAGCGGATCCATGGATATCATTCTGCTCGAACGCATCGAGAAGCTGGGCTCGATCGGTGACGTCGTCACCGTGAAGGACGGCTATGCGCGCAACTACCTCCTTCCCGAAAAGAAGGCCCTGCGCGCGAACGAAGCCAACAAGAAGGTCTTCGAAGCGAACCGCGAACGGCTGGAGGCTGAAAACGCCGAACGCCGCACCGACGCTGCAAAGGCCGGCGAAAAGCTCGATGGCACCGAGATCGTCCTGATCCGCGCCTCGTCGAACGCCGGCCAGCTCTACGGCTCGGTCAACGTCCGCGACATCACCATCGCGCTGAAGGACAAGGGCTTCGACGTCGACAAGAAGCAGGTCATCATGGGCTCGCCCATCAAGACCATCGGCATGTTCGACGTGACTATCGCCCTGCACCCGGAAGTGCGCGTCACGGTCAAGACCAACGTCGCCCGCTCGGATGACGAAGCCTCGCTGCAGAGCGAAGGCGTCGACGTCCTTGCCGCGATGTTCGAGGAAGAAGCACAGGAAAAGGGCGGCTTCACCGAAGCCTTCGACCCGAACGCCGAACCCGGCGAAATCGCGGTCGAGGAAGAGGTCGAGGGCGAAGAGGAGGCCTGAGCCTTCCCAGCCATCGGCGCTTCATGAAAAAGGGCGCGGGGAGCAGATCGCTTCCCGCGCCCTTTTCACGTCAGCTTGCCGCCATCGGAGAGTGCGGAAACCAGCGGTGGACCGACTGGACCAGATCTCGCGGACCGTCGATCAGCAGCGTTCCTTCCTCGACCGCAGCCCGAACCTCCACCTCGCCCCGCCACAGCGCGATCAGGTCGGCAAGTCCGCAAGTCAGGTAGACATCGACATCCTTGCCCGGATCGTCGCAACACAGATCGACAGAGTGCCCTGCGGCAACGATCCACCACGCCGGATACCGCTCTGCATCCTTCAGCCCGATGCGGATGACCGTTTCGCCATCGGGCAGTTCCGATACTGCCAGGCATCGGTGCAGGTCCCACATCAGTGCCCCGATATCGACATCTCCCTCCCGCACGTTGCGGGCCGCCCACTTCATGCCCCAAACGGCAAGCTGCTCCACGATCGGCTGCAGTTCCCGCCCCGAAGGGGTCAGGCGATAGGTCGGGGATGTCGCACCTGCCCCTTCGCGCCGCACTATGATACCCTGCTCGCACAGCGTTTTGAGCCGGGCGCTGAGCACGGCAGGAGAGATGCGCGGGATCGCCTGCGCCAGGTCCGAATAACGGCGCGCACCGAGCAGCATTGCCCGCACGATCTGCAGCACCCACTTGTCGCCGATCAGGTCCGCCGCCTTGCTGGCGGGGCAATGCGTATCCGGTTCCGGGCACTCTCCAGGTTCCGCATCCATCGCCCGCCCCTTTCGCGCTACGGATTCCATAGCCGCCTGCTATGCCCCGCGAACTATAGCCGCGATCGCATCAAGTCCAAAATCTCCTGCATCAAAGGAGAAGGACGATGCCACGTACGACCACCATCATAATCGCTACCAGCCTTGCGCTGGGCATCACCCAACCCGCAATGGCGGAAGACAGCACTGTCACGTTCAGCTTTACGCAGGTCGAACTGTCCCACCGCGAAGCGCTGGACCGCCGTATCGTGCAAGCCGCCATGTCGGCCTGTGACACATCGGCGATGACAGCGCCCGCCATCCGCCGCCAATGCCGCCGCGAAGTTGCCCGTGAACTGCGCGCGAAAGTCGCCGAAAAGGCGCAAGGGTAGTCCCCTTGCGCCTTCCCGTTCACGTCAGAACGTCTGGCTTAGGCCCACTGACAGCCTCCAGTCCTGCGGCATCTGGATGCCGTTCCGGTCCTGATGCACGGGCACCACGATCTCTGTGGAGAGTTGCGGTGCTCGCGTGCCAACCGGAAGCAGCCAGTTGAAACCAAGGCCTAGCGACACGGTGTCTCCGCCGTAGTTTTCCTGACGGTCGGCCGGAGAGGAATGCTTGTGCGGCCCGTCGTAATGGCCACCGATCGACCCTTCATGTTCGTATTCGGCCCGAATGGTCGCCCCCAGCCCCTGCGCCAGCAAATAGCTGCCCCACACGCTCACTTGCGCCTTGTCGCCAAACGCAAATCCCGCATCATTGCGGGCAGCCGTCCGCCAGCGGTAGGACCCTTGGAGGCCCCAGCCTGCCGCGCCTTGCGAACCGGATACGGTGACGGACGGCTCCAGATCCCATGTCCCGCCGCCCGGCTGCATCATGTAGTGCACATAAGTCCCGTCGGCATTCTTCCGCTCGGTCGAACCGGTCGGCAGCCACAGCCCCAGCGTAGCATGGGCCCGCACGCGACGATCCTGCATCAAACGGTAGGAGGCTGACACTAGCGTATCGCCGAAACCTTCCGTGCCGTGCGCATGGGTTTGGCCATATCCCAGCGACATGGCGTGGCCAGAATGTCCATCGCTCATGCCCATGTCCATATCACCCGCCATGGGGTCGATCCCGACCATCTCCATGCGGTGCCACATGTAATGCGGCATCACCATCAGCGTGACCTTGTCCGAAGGTGCGTACATCAGGTCGAGCATGACCATGTCCATTTCCATGGACTGGGCGCGCACGGTGTAGCCTGCGGCAAGGATATCGGCATCGGCGATCGTGTCGGTGCCGCTGATGTTCTCGCCCGAATAGCGGCGACGCTCGAAGCGAAGGCCGATCATGGCCTCTCCGCCTTCGTGCATGTGGTCATTCATCAGCCCGGCGCTCGGGTGGAGCAACGGGGATGTGACCGTGATCTCGGGGTTTTCAGCGGAGGACGAAAGCCCCGCTGTTTGTCCATGCGCCAAGGGTGCGCCAGCGATGAGCAGTGCCGCAGCACCGCTCGTAAGAAGCGTTTTCATTGCAATATTTCCTGTCTGAAAAATGGTCCGGCCCTGCGCCAAGATGCGCGGGCAATCGGGTCAGACAGGAAGCGGCGGGCCTCTGGCAGGCGGAAGAAGTCGGGGCGGCGCTGTAGAGAACGGACGAACCGGGTGCGGTGTGCGGATCTCTACAACCGGATCGGGCGCTACAAATTGCGGCGATGGCGGGGTTGTAATCGCGGCTTGGGCAAATCCGGCGAAGGCGCACGGCGCCTGGTTCTTGTGATCCTTAGCCTTGTCGTGCTTGGCCGGAAGCGGGATGCGCCATGTCGCATCCGAATTGCAGATGCCGACGACGATTTCGTCGCCCTTCGCCTGCGCCATGTACCCGGTGGGCATGACCGCGCGCATGAAGATGGCAGCTGCCAGCAGCAGCCAGACCCATGCGCTAGGGCGTTGCAGGCGAAGCATTTTTCGCATCGTGGCAGCCCGCTAGACTGTCGCACGGCAAGCGCCAAGCAAAATGATCAAACTGCCGCCACCTGTTCGATGTCGATGCCGATTGCGACAACACGCCTTTGAATTGTCACGCATCCGGCGCTAGATCCCATCCATGAAGAACACTTCGGAAATCATTGCCGAGATCACCCGGATCTACGACGCGGCGAAGAACAGCCTTCGCGCCGACCTGCTGGCCTTTGCGCGAGACGGAACCCGCCCCCATGCGGCCAATCGCAGCGATGGCACCTACGCCTATCCCGAAGTGCGCCTGAAGTTTCGCGAAAGCGATGCCCCCGCCACGGTCAGCCGCGCATTCGGGCGACTGACCCGGCCCGGCACATATGCCACGACCGTCACGCGGCCCCGGCTGTTCGGCGATTACCTTGCCGAACAATTGTCATTGCTAATTGCCGATTACGGCGTCGAGATCGAAGTCGGCCGGTCGCGGCAGGAGATCCCGTTCCCTTACGTCGTCGATGGAGAGGCAGGCGCCGTGCTGGCAGGGGTCAGCCCGCTGGAACTTGCGCGCCATTTTCCCGCCACCGAACTGTCGCTGATCGGGGACGAACTGGCCGACGGGATCGACGCTTTCGAGCCGAGCGACCCGATGCCGCTGTCCCTGTTCGATGCCCTGCGCACGGATTTCAGCCTCGCGCGGCTGGAGCATTACACAGGGACCAATCCCGAACATTTCCAGCGTTTTATTCTTTTCACCAACTACCACCGCTATGTCGACGAATTCGTGGACTGGGCCGGCGGGCAGCTGGGCGAAGGCGGCTTTTCCGCGTTGGCAGGTGCCGGCGGCATGATGCTGACCGAAAAGACCGGGAACGCGCGGGTGCGCCTGTCCGACACCGCTTGGCGGCGTCACCAGATGCCGGCCTATCACCTTGTCGCGCCCAACCGCGGGGGCATTACGCTGGTCAACATCGGCGTCGGCCCGTCCAACGCGAAGACGATTACCGACCACCTCGCGGTCCTGAGGCCAGAGGCATGGCTGATGATCGGCCATTGCGGCGGGTTGCGGCCCAGCCAGAAGATCGGCGACTATGTGTTGGCCCATGCCTACTTGCGCGACGATCATGTGCTCGACGCTGTCTTGCCGCCCGAAATCCCGCTTCCCGCCATTGCAGAGGTTCAGCAGGCACTGGCCGGTGCTGCCGAAGAGATCAGCGGCACGGCGGGTGCAGACCTGAAGAGGCGTATGCGTACGGGCACGGTCGTCACCACCGACGACCGGAACTGGGAACTTCGCGTGACCAAGACCGGACATCGCCTGTCCCTGTCACGCGCGGTCGGGATCGACATGGAATCCGCAACGATCGCGGCACAGGGCTATCGCTTCCGCGTGCCCTACGGAACGCTGCTCTGCGTGTCGGACAAGCCGATCCACGGCGAACTGAAGCTGCCGGGACAGGCCAACCGCTTCTACGAGCAGGCGATCGCCAGCCACCTGCAGATCGGCATCCGGTCGTGCGAATTGCTGAAGGCGGAAGGCGACCGGCTGCATAGCCGCAAGCTGCGCGCATTCAACGAACCGCCGTTTCGTTGAACAGCGGGGGCAACGAGCCGCCGTTCCGCTAAGGATCAGTCCGCGAAAAAGCGCACCAGTTCCTGCCCCAGCGCGGGTTCGGAAACGCAGCTCATGTGCGTGCCGGGAATCTCGGCAAACGTCGCGTTGGGCAGCTTTTCGACCAGCGTTTGGGCCGAACCGTTGTCGTTGTCCTTGTCGCCGTTGATGACCTTCGTCGGCATCGTCACGGCGGAAAGGTTCGACAGGTCGGTGCCCTGCATGGAAGTCAGCAGCGCGCGGGCGGCAACGCGGTCCACTTTCTGCGTCTTCATGAAGCTTTTCGCGAAGAACGCGGCGTCGCCCATGCGGATTTCATCGAACCGGTCGATGGCATCCACGAAGAAGGCGATACGCTTGTCCCAGCCGGCCAGCCCTTCCCAGCCCATGCCGACCAGCGCCAGCCGTTCGGGCCGCACACCGTCGATCACGGCATTGAGAGAGGTGCGCGCGCCGAGCGAGAAGCCCGCAAGATCGAAAGTGCCAAGTTGGTAGTGCGAGATCACCGCGCGCAGGTCGTCGACCAGCACGTTATGCGCATAGTCCCCGTGCGGAGCCTCCGACAGGCCATGTGCGCGCAAGTCCGGCATGATCACGTCGAACCCGGCATCGGCCAGCATCTGCGCCGTGCCGAACTTGATCCAGTTCACCTCTGCACTGGAAAACAACCCGTGCAACAGCACGATCGGCTTTCCCGCGCCCGTGCGGTGGACGGCAAGCTTCGTGCCGTCCGCCGCCGTGACGTTTTCGAGAGCAGGTGCGGTCATCAACCCTTCTTGAGGTGGCGGCGGCCCAGCAGTTCCGCGATCTGCACCGCGTTGAGGGCCGCGCCCTTGCGCAAGTTGTCAGACACGCACCACAGCGCGAGGCCGTTGTCGACCGTCGGATCTTCGCGGACGCGGCTGATGAACGTGGCATAGTCGCCCACGCATTCGACCGGCGTCACGTATCCGGCGTCCTCACGCTTGTCGACGAGCATCACGCCCGGCGCTTCGCGAAGGATGTTCTGGGCCTGCTTTGCCGAGATTTCTTCCTCGAACTCGATGTTGAGCGATTCGGAGTGGCCGACGAAGACCGGCACGCGCACGCAAGTGGCGTGGACCTTGACCTTGGGGTCGAGGATCTTCTTCGTTTCGGCGACCATCTTCCACTCTTCCTTGGTGGAACCGTCGTCGAGGAAGACGTCGATGTGCGGGATCACGTTGAAGGCGATCTGCTTGGTGAACTTCTTCGGTTCCACCTGATCGCCCACGAAGATCGCACGGCTCTGTTCGAACAGCTCGTCCATGCCCGCCTTGCCCGCGCCGGAAACCGACTGGTACGTGGCGACGACGACGCGCTTGATCTTCGCCGCTTCGTGCAGCGGCTTCAGCGCGACGACCATCTGCGCGGTCGAGCAGTTGGGGTTCGCGATGATGTTCTTCTTCGTATAGCCGTCGATCGCGTCCGGGTTCACTTCCGGCACGATCAGCGGCACGTCCGGGTCCATGCGGTAGAGCGACGAGTTGTCGATCACGACGCAGCCCGCAGCAGCAGCCTTGGGCGCATATTCGGCCGTCGGGCCGGAGCCCGCCGCGAACAGGGCGATGTCCCATCCGGAGAAGTCGAAATGCTCGATGTTCTTGCATTTGAGCATCTTGCCGGTTTCGCCGAATTCAATCTCGGTGCCGGTCGAACGGGGCGAAGCGACGGCGGCGATCTCGTCAATCGGGAACGCGCGCTCTGCCAGGATGGTGAGCATTTCGCGACCGACATTTCCGGTCGCACCGACGACGACTACCCGGTAACCCATTTCAACTACTCGCTGCATATGTTCGCGCGGAAACACCCGCACGATTGCGGGGCCGCTAAGGGAGCGCTGCCGTTAGCCCCGATAGTGCCGCTGCGCAAGTTCGCAACTGCAATGAAACTGCCACGATTGCGCCGTTCAGGGCGCCATGCGCAGCGGGCTTGCTTCCGCAAGGATCAGCATGAAACGATCTTGCGCATCGCGCCAGTGGCTTACCGGCGTCCAGCCGCCCGCCAGCAGAAGCGCGTTGGCGCTGCGGCGGGTGTACTTGTGGCTGTTTTCGGTATGGATCGTCTCGCCCTTGTGCATGGTGAAACGGCGGCCGCAGACGGAAAAGGCAAGATCGCGGCGGGCTTCCAGATGCATCTCGATCCGGGCAATGTCATCGTTCCAGATCGCTCGGTGAATGAAGTCTCCGACGGGAAGCGTACCATCCAGTTCTCGATTGATGCGATGCAGGACGTTTAGGTTGAACGCCCCCGTCACGCCGCGGGCGTCGTCATAGGCCGCCTCCAGCACGGCTGTATCCTTCACACGGTCCATGCCGATCAGCAGCTTCGCAGGCTTTTCCGCCCCGTCGCAAAGCGTGTTGCGCATTTCGCGCAGCAGATCGACCGCCGTGCGCGGGACAAGATTGCCGATGGTCGAACCGGGAAAGAAGCCGAGGCGCGGCATGCCCGCAATCGCGGCGGGCATCGTGACCTTCTTGGTGAAATCGGCCTCTACCGGGCACACCGGGATCGAGGGGAACTTCGCGGCCAGCTGTTCTGACGACGCGCGCAGGAAATCTCCGGAGATGTCGATCGGAACATAGGCCGCCGGATCGATCGCCTGCAGCAGAAGCGGTGTCTTTGCCGAACTGCCCGAACCGAATTCGACCACTGCCGCCCCTGCCCCGATGGCATCGGCAAACGCCGCGCCGTTGTCTTTCAGGATCTCCGTTTCGGCACGTGTCGGATAGTATTCGTCGAGCTTCGTGATTTCCTCGAACAGTTCCGATCCGCGCTCGTCATAGAACCAGCGGGCGGGGATTGCCTTCCGGTCCTGCGACAGGCCCTGCAGAACGTCGTTGCGAAAGGCGCGGTCGATGCCGCTGTCATCCTCGTCGATGATGCGAAGTGCTTCCTGAACCGGCATTGGCGCTCCTTGATATCCTTCGCCCTAGCTATCCTTCGCAAGGCGCAGGCCGGTGAACTGCCAGCGCTGGTGCGGATAGAAGAAGTTGCGGTAGCTGGCCCGCGAGTGGCCGCGAACCGTGGCGCAGGACGCGCCTTTCAGAACGCACTGTCCGCTCATGAACTTGCCGTTGTATTCGCCGACCGCGCCTGCGGCAGGGCTGAAGCGCGGGTAGGGAAGATAGCCGCTGCGCGTCCATTGCCAGACAGAGCCGAACAACGAAGAAGTCGCACGCGGCAGGACGGGCCCAGCCTCGTCCAGCTGGTCGCCCGATGACGGGTCTTGCGTGGCTGCCAGCGCTTCCCATTCGAACTCGGTCGGCAGGCGGTGGCCCGCCCAGGAGGCGAAGGCATCAGCCTCGAAATAGGAGATGTGCGTGACTGGCGCATCGCCCTCGCGCTTCTGCCATCCGGCATGCGTGAATTGCTCGTCATCGTGCCAGTAAAGCGGTGCTGCGATACCCTCGCGCTGAACCCACGCCCAGCCGTCGGAAAGCCAGAGAGCGGGATCACGGTAGCCGCCGTCCGCGATGAATTGGTCCCACTGCCCGTTGGTGACGAGGCTGCGTGACAGCGCGAACGGTTCGAGGAGGACGCGGTGGCGCGGGCCTTCGTTGTCGAAGGCGAAGCCGGTGCCGTTATGGCCGATCTGGGCGATGCCGCCCGGATATTCGATCCACCCTTCGTTCAATTCCTGAAATGCCGGTGCAGGCTCTGCGTAGATCGCAGGACCGAGCGGGTTCTGGAACAGGGCGTGCTTGATATCCGTCAGCAGCAGTTCCTGATGCTGCTGCTCGTGCGCGACGCCCAATGCGATCAGGTCCGCGCAGTCTTCGCGCCCCAGCAACGCTTCCATCGCCTCGTCAACGGCGTGACGGAAAGCGATGACTTCCTCCAGCGAAGGCCGCGACAGCATCCCGCGCGAGAAGCGACCGATGCGCGAGCCTTCCGCCTCGTAATACGAATTGAACAGGAACGGATAACGCTCGTCGAAACGCGAATAGCCGTCGAGATGGTCGCGCAGCAGGAATGTTTCGAAGAACCATGTCGTATGCGCGAGATGCCACTTCGCGGGGCTGGCATCCTCCATCGACTGGATCGTCGCGTCCGCATCGGACAGCGGCGCGACAAGCGCCTCGCTCAGCGCACGGGTGCGCCGGAACCGCTCTGCCAGCGTGGGGGTCGCCTGCCTTGAGGTGTCACGGGCGACCTTGCGGTGGGCATTTTCCATGCCCCTACAATGCGCCAGACGCGTTACGGTTGCGAGGCGGGGCAAATTAACCCGTGATCAAGCCTCGCAACCCTGCGTTTCCGTGAAAATCAGGCGGCTTCCGCCTTGCGCACCGCGGCCTCGGCATTCAGCTCTTCGGCCAGCAGGAACGCCAGTTCGATCGACTGCGCACCGTTGAGACGCGGGTCGCAATGCGTGCGATAACGGTCCGACAGCCCCTCGTCGGTGATGGCAACGGCGCCGCCGGTGCACTCAGTCACGTCCTGACCGGTCATCTCGATGTGGATGCCGCCGGCATGCGTACCCTCTGCACGGTGGACCGCGAAGAAGCCCTTCACTTCCGACAAGATGCGCTCGAACGGGCGGGTCTTCAGGCCCGAAGCCGCCTTGATGACGTTGCCGTGCATCGGGTCGCAAGACCAGACGACGGGGTGGCCTTCGCGCTTTACCGCACGGACCAGCGGGGCAAGCCCTGCCTCCACCTTTTCATGCCCGAAGCGGCTGATCAGCGTAATGCGGCCTGCCTCGCGGCCCGGATTCAGCGTGTCGAGCATCTTCAGCAACGCATCCGGATCCAGCGAAGGACCACACTTCATGCCGATCGGGTTGCCGACACCGCGCAAGTATTCGACATGGGCCGAACCTTCGAAACGGGTGCGATCGCCGATCCACAGCATATGCGCGCTGGTGTCGTACCAGTCGCCGGTCAGCGAATCGCGACGTGTCAGCGCCTGCTCATAGGGGAGCAGGAGAGCTTCGTGGCTTGTATAGAAGCTGGTGCCCTGAAGCTGGGGAACCTCGGCCGGGTTCACGCCGCACGCTTCCATGAAGTCCAGCGCCTCGCCAATGCGGTCAGCCATCTGCGCGAAACGTTCGCCCCACGGGCTGCGGCCGATGTGTTCCAGCGTCCACTGGTGCACCTGCCGCAAGTTTGCATAACCGCCGGTCGCGAATGCGCGCAGCAGGTTTAGCGTCGCCGCCGCCTGGCTATAGGCGCGGACCATCCGTTCGGGGTCGGGCTGGCGGCCCGCTTCCTCGAAATTGATGTCGTTGATGTTGTCACCGAAATAGCTCGGCAGCTCGACATCGCCCTGCTTTTCGGTGGGGGCCGAACGCGGCTTGGCGAACTGGCCCGCCATGCGGCCAACCTTCACCACCGGCTGCTTGCTTGCGAACGTCAGCACGACGGCCATCTGCAGCAGCACGCGGAATGTGTCGCGGATGTTGTCGGGGTGGAATTCGGCAAAGCTTTCCGCGCAGTCGCCGCCCTGAAGCAGGAAACCGCGACCGTTCGCGACTTCGCCAAGGTCGTCCTTCAGCGCGCGGGCTTCGCCGGCAAACACCAGCGGCGGATACGTCGAAAGGCGCTGCTCTGCATCGGCGAGTGCCGACTTGTCGGCATATTCGGGAAGGTGCCTTCCTTCGAATGCCTTCCAGCTTTCCGGGCTCCAGTTGCTTGCCACGTTACGTGCTCCGCCTGACTTGATCTTCGCAGTGTATCTTCGTCGCCGCCATCCCGTCGGGCGGCGCTTGAATATCGTCCGAATTGTCGGAATTGCCCGCCAATACGCCCAAGACCGGCGCAATGCAAAGGTTTCAGCCGCAAATAGTCCGATCACAGTGATCGGACAAGGCGACAGGATGCCCGCGTGGCGAGTGAAACCCTACTTCTTGGCGCTAGCCTCCATACCCTCCGGCACGATCGCGATTTCGAAGGCGCGCGTGTTGTCCAGCGCGGCCCCGGCCAGCATCCGCATCGCCTCCGGCGTCGTTTCCGAATAGTCGGGCATGATCGTGCGGATATCGTCCAGCCGGCGCGGATCGTTGGCACTACCGCCCAATTCGCGCAGCCAGAAACCGTTGCCGCTCGATGCGCGGCTGATCATCTGGCGCAGCGGTTCTGTAACGCGGGCCAGTTCCTCTGCCGTCGGCGGGGTGGTGGACAGGGCCGCCGCGATCTTACGAGCTTCCTCGTAAAAGGCGGGCACGTCCTTGGGCTGGAGCTGCGCCATGGCGAGGATCATGCCGCCATTGTCACGATCAAGCGGCCAGCGCGACCCGACGTTGGGCGCATAGCTTGCCCCAAGTCGTTCACGCATGGCATCGAACAGGCGGTTGTTGAACACTTCCGACAGGATCGCCAGCTGGCGCGAAACGCGAACGCGGTCACGCCCGCCACCCGTGGGCCAGCCGATGATTGCAGCCGCCTGATTGGCATCGCCGCGATGGGTGAGCACCACCGGAACATCCGACGGTTTGGGCAGGTTCGACAGGTCGGGCTGCGGCTTGGCCGCCTCCCGCGGGGGCAGCGCGCCGAAGGTGCGGTTCAGCGCATCGATCGCCTGCGCCTTGTCGAAATCGCCGAAGATCTCGACCTGCACCGGTCCGCTGGCAAGGATCGGTTCCCAAACCCTGCGGAAACCGGCGAAGGTCGCGCGCTCCAGTTCCTGCGGCGTCGCCGTGGCAAAACGGGGATCGCCGCCGCGAAGCAGGCTTTCCAGATCGCGCTGCATCACGCCCTGCGGCGCAGTGCCGTAACTGTCGTAGCTCGACTGCATCGCCGCCTTGGCACGCAGGAACGGGTTTTCGTCCCAGCGGGGCATCTGCAACTTGGCGGCGAAGAGGTAGAGCTGGTCGGCAAGATCGGCCGCGCGGGTTTCCGCGCCGAACATGAAGTCGCCATCGCCGATCGTGAAGTCGAGCCCCATCTTGCGACCGGTGGAAATCTGGTCGAGATCATTCTGCGACAGCGTACCGATGCCCGTACCCATCAGCGCATATTCGCCAAGGTCGATATAGGGCGCATCCTCTGCCGTGAACGCCTTGTACCCCTCACCGAAACGCACGCGCACGGATACGCGGCCCGGTTCGGCATCGCTGGCATAAACCAGCGCCTTGACGCCGTTCGACAAGGTCAGCGTCTCGACATCGAGGATGCCGGTGGGCGTCTGCGACACCAGCGTACCGGGCGTGCCGAGCGAGGGCAGTTCGGCAAAGGAAATCTGTTTGTCCTCGACCCGCGCCGAACCGTCCGCCTCGACCGGAGCGAGCATGGCCGCGCGGAACGCGGCGGCATCGCCATCGGTGGCATCGGGCACATTCAGCAGCCCGCGCACTACGGATCCGGAGAAAAGCTCGCGCGTGTGCTGCAGGATCAGGTCCGGAGTGACCTTGCCCTTCATTCCGGCAAGGACTTTCAGCACGGTATCGGGCGCGGCAACCGTCTCGCGGATGTCGACCGCCTCTATGATATTGTTCGACAGGTCCGACGCCTGCTGCACCGACTGCGTTTCGACGCCGATCGCAAAGGCATTCTCGAACTCGGCGAATTCGCGGGCGATTTCCGCCTCGCTCGGCGGGGAATCGATGGCGTCGGCAATCACCGCGCGCACGTCGGCCAGCGCCCCGCGCCAGTCGTCGCCCAGCGGACGGACGGAAACGAATGTCATGTCGGCGGAACGGCTGACGTCGTCCTGCCCCACTTGCGCGGCAAGGTAGGTTCCGCCGTCGCGTGCGCGGCTTTCCAGTCGCCGGTTGATGATCGCCATGGCCAGCTGGTCGGTCAGGCGACCCTGGTTGTAGACGATGGTGTCGGCCACCTTCTCCCACGGACGCATCACGACATAGGTGACGTTCGTGGGCAAGTCCGGTTCGACGAGAACGGACAGGCGATCGACCGGCGCCAGCGCGCCTTCTGCACCCTTTGCATCCGGCCCCGGCGCAGGCTTACCGAAATCGGGCGCGGCCTCGACACTGCCGGAAACTTTCCAGCCGCCGAAATACTTCTCCAGCATCTGGACCATGACCGCCGGATCGACATCACCGGCCACGGAGATCACGGTGTTTTCGGGCCGGTACCAACGGTGATGGAACGCGCGCACGCTTTTCTGGTTTGCCGCTTCCAGCGTTGCTACCGTGCCGATGGGCGACCGGTCGGCAAGACGCATTCCGGCGAAGAAGGTTTCGCGGGTAGCATCGCCAACGCGTTTGCCCGCGCCGCCATTCTCCCGCATTTCGGCCAGCACGATCGGCACTTCGGTACGCACACCCGCCTCGGTCAGAGTGGGCGCCTCGACCATGCCGGAAAGCAGGCGGAACGTCTCGTCCAGCTTCGTCGGGTTCATGTCCGGCACATCGAGCTTGTAGACGGTGTGCGTCGGCGTTGTTTCGGCATTGGTGTCGGAACCGAACGTCGCGCCCAGTTCCTGCCAGCGGGGGATCGTCTGCCCCTGCTTCAGATATTTCGATTCGCGAAAGGTCAGATGTTCGATCAGGTGGGCGAAACCGCGCTCGCTTTCCGTTTCGTGCAGCGATCCGGCATCGATGCGCACGCGGATCGAAAGCTGGTCCTGCGGCACTTCGTTGAAACGCACCGCGTAACGCACGCCGTTCGACAATTCACCGAACGTCCATTCCGGATCGGGCGGCACGTCGCTGCCGCGATAGATCCATGGCCGCTCCATCTCCACCTGCGGCCATTCGCGCACCGCTTCCGCAGCCGGAGCCGGCTGGGCAAATGCGGGAGCAGAAAGGACGGAGGCGAGCAGGACGCCGGCTGGCGCAACACGATGCAGGAAGGTCATAATTCGAGATATATGGTCGCCAAGCGTGAAGCGCCAGTGAACATGACCGTCATTCCTTTGCGGCGATTGCGCCCGACCGGCTGAAATCAGCGCTTGAACGCGGCGCGAAGGGGCCTAAATCGGCACCATGTTTATCGAGACCGAAACGACCCCGAACCCCAGCACTCTCAAGTTCCTGCCCGGCAGGCAGGTGATGGCGGACGGCACCCGCGAATTCGCCGATCCCGAAGCGGCGGAAATCTCGCCGCTCGCCTCCGCGCTGTTCTCGCTCGGCGATGTTACCAACGTGTTCTACGGCAGCAGTTTCATTTCGGTCAGCGCCGCGCCCGGTACGGATTGGGCACAGTTGAAGCCGCAGGTGGTGGCGGTCCTGCTCGACCATTTCGTAACGGAAGCCCCGCTCTTCACCGGCGGCGATGCCGCCGCGATCGCTGTTCCGGCGGATGACGAGTTCGAGGATGATCCGGCGGATGCCGATATCGTCGCGCAGATCCAGGAACTGATCGAAACCCGCGTTCGCCCGGCAGTGGCAGGCGACGGCGGGGACATCATCTATCGCGGTTTTCGCGAAGGTGTCGTGTACCTGACCATGCAGGGCGCGTGCGCGGGCTGCCCGTCCTCTACCGCAACGCTGAAGCAGGGGATCGAAGGGCTGTTGAAGCACTACGTTCCCGAAGTGAGCGAGGTGCGCGCGGCCTGATCCGCCGCCGCGTCAGCCCGACATGACCCGAACGCTTGTCATCGACAGCGCGACGGACGCCTGTTCCGTCGCCCTGTTCGAAGGCTCCGGACTTGTTGCCGGCGAATGGCTGGCACTGGGTCGCGGCCATGCCGAACGGCTGGTGCCGATGATCGCTGCACTTCCGGACAAGGGCCGCGCGGATCGCATCGCCGTGGCACTCGGCCCCGGCAGCTTTACCGGCATCCGCGTCGGGCTTGCCGCTGCGAAAGCGCTTGGCGTTGCGTGGCACGCCCCGCTGGTGGGCTATTCTACACTCGCCCTGCTTGCCGCGCAGGCCCGGATCGAAGCCGGAGAGCAGGAATTGGCCGTCGTCAATGCCGGCGGGCATGGCGAATGGTTCGTGGAAAGCTTCGACGCCGAAGGTCGGAGCACGGCTCCGGTCCGGTCGCTGAAACCTGAGGCGGCGGCCGAAGCCGGGCTGCCTGCTCTAGCTGTCGGCAGCCGCGCCGAAGCCTTGATCGAACTTCGCAAACACGGTGAAGCGATGCCGCTTTCCCCCGATGCGCGCGCATTTGCCGCGCTTCCCCGAACTGCGCTGCTGGACGATATCCGCCCGATCTATGGCCGCGCGCCGGATGCGAAGCCAGCTGGCGGGGGGATGGCGTGACAGCAACGCGCGCCGAACTCTCCGGCATGATGGACGTGATGCTGGCTGCGTTCGATCCGATCTACGGAGAGGCTTGGAACGAACAGCAATTGCTGTCGGCGCTCATGATCCCCGGCACGCGCTACGCAATCATCGATGCGAGCGGCGTGATCGGGCCGCCCACCGCGGCAGTGGAAACGGCAGGGTTCTACCTGACCCGCCAGATTTGCGACGAAGAAGAGCTGTTGCTCATCGCCGTGGCACCGGAATATCGCCGCATTGGTCTCGCCTCGCGACTGCTGCGCCACTTGTTTTCGGCCGCTACAGATCGCGGAACTACTCGGCTGTTTCTTGAAATGAGAGACGATAATCCGGCCCGTCATTTCTATGACAGTTTCGGCTTTCACCAAGTCGGATTGCGCAAAGCATACTATCGCGGCGCCGATGGCAACTTACGAAACGCACTGACGCTTTCTGCATCAGTTGGGAAAACTATGTAGAAAGTACGATTAATTCATGAATTTAAATACATCGTAATTACAAAAAATCGCTAACTCATCATGTATTATTCTCCAAAAGAACCGCTTGTTGAGAGCGATATGACCACGTATAGCCAGCCACGGCCAATCGAACATGTTCTCCCCCTACAACGCACCCCCGCGCGTTATCGAATTGGCCGGAGAAGAAAGGTAATTTCGAGATGGAACAGTCCGCCATGGACATGAAGGAAACGCTGATTACGCTAACTTCGGACATCGTTGCGGCTCATGTGAGCAACAATTCGGTCGCGGTTGAAGAAGTGCCTACGCTGATCAGCAACATCTACAGCGCGCTTGCAGGTCTCGGCAGCGAGGCGAGCGAGCCGGAAACACCGCCCGAACCGGCGGTATCGATCCGCGCCTCGGTCAAGCCCGACTACATCGTCTGCCTTGAAGACGGCAAGAAGCTGAAAATGCTCAAGCGTCATCTCATGACCCATTACAACATGACGCCGGAAGAATACCGCGCGCGCTGGAACCTGCCGGCAGATTATCCGATGGTTGCCCCCAACTATGCGGATAAGCGCCGCGAACTGGCTAAGAAGATCGGTCTTGGGCGCAAGCCGGGCCGCCGCAAGGCCGCTGCGAAGAAAGCCTGACACCGCACCTTATTGCGACTGTCGAAATCGAATACGCAGCAGGTTGCGGATTGGCGCTGGGCTTCTATTATCGCCCTGCCCGGCAACCTGCTGCGTTTCGAAGGTTCCTGAAGTTTGACCAATCGTATCGACATTGAAGCGGTGTGCGCGGAACGCGGCCTTCGCATTACCGAACAGCGGCGCGTGATCGCCCGCGTCCTTTCCGACAGCGAAGACCATCCCGATGTCGAACGGTTGCACGAACGTGCGGTCGCCATCGATCCGCGCATTTCTATCGCCACGGTTTACCGCACGGTCCGCCTGTTCGAGGAAGCGGGCATTCTGGATCGTCACGATTTCGGTGACGGACGGGCCCGTTACGAAGCATCGCCGGAATCGCATCACGATCACCTGATCGATGTGGAAACGGGCAAGGTCGTCGAATTCGTCGATCCAGAGCTTGAGGCGCTGCAACGGCAGATCGCCGAACGCCTCGGCTTTCGCCTCGTCGACCACAGGATGGAGCTTTATGGCGTGAGGCTGGACCGGGACTGATCGCATGCGCGGCATGCTGATCGGCATCCGTATCACCGCGATGATCGGCTGGCTTCTGGCCTGCATCCCTGCCCATTTCGCGTCACAGCTCATATACCGCAAAAGTCGCCTGCCCCGCATCTTCTTGGGTGGGATATGCCTTATCGCAGGCGTGAATATCACTCGCAGCGGCGAACGTGCCGGCGATCGCACGATCCTGCTGGCCAATCATGTAAGCTGGCTGGACATTCCTATCCTTGCCGCGTCCACCGGCACGGCATTCGTCGCTCATGACGGGCTTGCCGACAGTGTTTTCCTCAAATGGCTGTGCGAGATGAACGACACCGTGTTCATCGCCCGCACCCGCCGCGCCACCGTGGCCAGACAGGTCGACCAGGTGCGAAGCGCGCTCGAACGCTCGCCGGTCCTCACCCTGTTTCCCGAAGGAACCACGGGCAACGGAAGGGACCTGCTTCCGTTCAAGAGTGCGCTGCTGTCCGCCATCGATCCCCCGCCCCGCGACGTTGCGGTTCAGCCGGTGCTTGTCGATTTCGGCGATCTGGCCGAAGAAATCG
The DNA here is from genome assembly GCF_001634625.1 of Croceicoccus bisphenolivorans. Taxonomy (GTDB): domain Bacteria; phylum Pseudomonadota; class Alphaproteobacteria; order Sphingomonadales; family Sphingomonadaceae; genus Croceicoccus; species Croceicoccus bisphenolivorans. The sequence goes on from NZ_LRSE01000003.1 coordinate 199,413, forward strand.
CATGGGCGGGCGATGAACCCGGGCTCGACAATTTCTTCAGGATCCTTGGCCGCGTTGCCGAATTGCCGGTCACGCTCCATTTCCTGCCGCCTCTGACCGGCCACGAACTCGACGGGCGCAAGACCATCGCGTCGGCGGTGCAGTCGGCACTAACCAGGGCTGGAGCGGCGCGATGAAAGTGATTGTCGGACAGGAGCTGGATCTGCGCACGCTGAGCGGGCGCGATCATCCGGCCCACGTTTCGGGTTACCGCCTCGAAAATTGTGAGGTGATGGGCACGATGCTGGCCAGCCGCCATCCCGGCGAATGGCGCACCATCCGCGATTGCGAGGCAATCGGCTGCCGACACTACAATTGCGCGCTCAGCGGCACGGCGGTCGAAGATTGCCTGATCGACACGATGGGACAGGCAGGACCGGGCTATTTCACGCTGGACGGCTGCGTGTTCCGGCACGTCATCTTGCGCGGCAAGCTGACCACAACGCTGTTCCGCTTCGGTACCGATCCCTATGAGATACCTGCGATAGGCCCCCGGTTCTCGGACATGTGGCAGGGAGAGATGGTCCGTTATTACCGCGACGTCGATTGGGCGATCGACGTGACTGCGGCGAAATTCACCGCGTTCACTTCGCTGACAACCGTTCCGGGCGATCTCGTCCGTTTCGATCCCGCGCGCGCTATCCGCATCCGGCGGGAAATGCTGACCGGCAACTGGGCCGATGGCATGCCCGGCGTGATGCAGATCTGTTGCGAGGATTTCCTCGGATACAGTCCCTTCGACAGCTTTGTCGTGCAGCGCGGCGAACCGAAAAAGAACCGTGAGCGTTTCGAGGACGAGGCCGGCTGGATGCGCAAACACGGATTTGCCGAACCGGCCTGACATTCGACACCGGCGCGATCTTCAAATCCTGCGCGAAAGCGCGTAAGGGCGCGGCCATGAACAAGGTTACCGCCCCCAAAAGTTTTCGCGTGAAGAGCTTCGGCTGCCAGATGAACGTCTATGACGGCGAACGCATGGCCGAGCTTCTCGGCGCCCAAGGCATGGAAGCGGCAGGCGAGGGCGAGGACGCCGATCTCGTCGTGCTGAACACCTGCCATATCCGCGAAAAGGCGGCGGAGAAGGTCTATTCCGACATTGGCCGGATCGTGAAGGATTGGCGCCGCGACGATGGCTCCAGCCCGATGATCGCCGTTGCCGGATGCGTCGCGCAGGCAGAGGGCGAGGAGATCATGAAACGCGCCAAGGGCGTAAGCATGGTCGTCGGCCCGCAAGCCTACCACCGCCTGCCGGAAATGATCGGCAAGGCCAGCGCGGGCGAGCGCGTCACCGATACCGACATGCCGGCAGAGGCCAAGTTCGGCGCCCTTCCCGCCCGCCGCAAGCGTGCGCCATCCGCTTTCCTGACGGTGCAGGAAGGCTGCGACAAGTTCTGCACTTATTGCGTCGTGCCCTATACCCGCGGCGCCGAAATCTCCCGCCCGTTTGCCGATCTTGTCGAAGAGGCGAAACTGCTGGTCGATCAGGGCGCGCGGGAAATAACCCTGCTGGGCCAGAACGTGAATGCGTGGACCGGCGAAGACGCAAAGGGCCGCGCCATTGGCCTGGACGGGCTGATCCGCGAACTGGCCGCGATGCCGGACCTTGCCCGCATCCGCTATACCACCAGCCACCCCAACGACATGACCGACGCGCTGATCGCCGCGCATGGCGAAGTGGGCAAGCTGATGCCCTACCTCCACCTGCCGGTGCAGGCGGGCAGCGACCCGATCCTTGCCGCGATGAACCGCAGCCATAGTGTAGACAGCTACCTCCGCATCATCGAACGCGTGCGCGATGCGCGGCCCGACATCGCCATCAGCGGCGATTTCATCGTCGGCTTCCCCGGCGAGAGCGACGCAGACTTCGAAGCGACGCTGCGCCTTGTCGAACAGGTCCGCTACGCCGCTGCCTTCAGCTTCAAGTATTCGCCCCGCCCCGGCACGCCCGCCGCGACCATGGAAGACCAGATCGCGGCCGAAGTGATGGACGAGCGCCTGCAGCGCCTGCAGTCCGCCATCACACGCGACCAGCTGGCATTCAACACTGCCAGCGTCGGGCGCACTTGCGACGTGCTGGTCGAACGCACCGGCCGGCGCGATGGGCAGTGGCTGGGCAAGACGCCGTGGCTGCAGTCCGCGCACTTCACCGGCGAATGCAAGGTCGGTGATCTCGTCACGGTCCAACTGGTGGAAGCGGGGCCGAATTCCTTGTCCGCCGTTACTGTCTGACGGAAGCATTACTTGGTCCCGCACTGTCATTTCGCTTGCGCGGCAGGACAGTTTGGCGAAAAAGCGCAACCGACATGGTAGAGCGCGGCAACTCCCTGAAATGGCTTCTTTCGTGCGGGCTGCTCGCACTTTCCGCCTGCGGCAGCACGCCTGTCGTGGAAACCGAGGATGAACCCATCGTGCCTGCCTCGCCGGATCCGGTCGCGCCTTCGCCGGTCGCATCCGGGGCAGACAACAAACTCGCCGCCGGGTTCGCCCCTATCGCCTTCGATCTTGCCGGATCGAGCTGGCTGGTCATCGCCATCGACGGCGAACCTCTCGCCGAGCGCTATTCCGATCTCGCCACCGTCCATTTCACCGATTCGATGCTTTACTGGCAGGCCTGCAACCACCACGAGGGTCTTTACGTGAAAACGCGGGCCAGCTTCGCCGCCGGCCCCGCCATGGCGACGCTGGTGGCCTGCCCGCAGGGAAGCCCTGACGGCGCGATGGCGCAAGTGCTCGGCAATCGCCCGCTCATCTCCCGCAATGCCGAGGGGAAGATCATGCTGACATCCGACAAGGGCAGCCTGACCCTCTCCCAGATGGAAAGCGCCTATCGCGATACGCCCGCCCCGCCGCTGGAGGCAGGGCCGTTCCGCCTGATGATAGCTGACGGCGGCGCGCGCCCGCCGGTGCTATCATTCAAGGGCGGGGACTTCGCGGTCTGGATGGACTGCCCCGACGCGATCCGCGGACAGGCCAACGTGCGCAAGGGCCGGATGGCGACCAGTGACGTTGCCGTGCAGACAACGTGCGACAGCCACCGGCAGACGGCAATGCGCACGCTGGGCGATTTTCTGGCTCGCGGCCCCTCCATCGCACGTGGAGCCAATGGCGAACTGATGCTCAGCGACGGCGAGACCGTCATCTTCGGGCGCCAGTGCCATCCCGATCCGTCCCCTTGCGAGTATGTGGAAACGGGCGATCAGGACCGGGCATAGGCGGTTGTGGCGGCTTGTCACGGCGCGCGGGTGTCCTATCTTCAACAGGTAACCGAGTCGCGCGGGGCCCGAACCTGACGGGAACCGGCAACCCGCCCGGCGCCGAACAAGGATATCGAGTGAGCCGCAAGCAAGCGCGCGTTCCAGCATCCGTCAACGGCAACGGCCACGAAGCCGCTGCAAGCACCCCCGCTGTACCCATGGCCGCGACGCACAGCCGCGCCCGCACCGAAATGGAGTTCGAGAACCCCGAAGTTCTCGGCATGCTGTTCGGGCAGTTCGATGCCAATCTGGTCCATATAGAGAACCGGCTGGGCGTCTATATCTCGGCCCGCGGCAACCGCATCCAGATCGAGGGACCGGAAGAAGCCGTCGCCCGCGCCCGCGATGTCCTGTCGGGCATGCACACCCGCCTGAAACAGGGGTTCGAACTGGATCAGGGCGCGGTGGAATCGCTGATCGCGATGTCGAACGAGCCGACGCTGGAAGGGATCATCACCGGCAACGACAAACGCCCGCCGGTCATGATCCGCACCCGCAAGAAGACGATCGTGCCCCGTTCGGCCGCACAGATCGACTACATGCAGGCGCTCACCAGCAACGAAGTGATCTTCGCGCTCGGCCCGGCAGGTACGGGCAAGACCTACCTCGCCGTCGCGCAGGCGGTTGCGCAGCTCATCACCGGATCGGTCCAGCGCCTGATCTTGTCGCGCCCTGCGGTGGAAGCGGGCGAGCGTCTGGGCTTCCTGCCCGGCGACATGAAGGAAAAGGTCGATCCCTACCTGCGCCCGCTCTACGATGCACTTTACGATTGCCTGCCGGCCGAACAGGTCGAACGCCGGATCGCCAGCGGAGAGATCGAGATCGCACCGATCGCCTTCATGCGCGGCCGCACGCTGGGTGATGCCTTCGTCATCCTCGACGAGGCGCAGAACACCACGCCCGCCCAGATGAAGATGTTCCTCACCCGTTTCGGCCAGAACAGCCGGATGGTGGTGTGCGGAGACCCGCGGCAGGTCGATATCCCCGGCGGCGATTCCTATTCCGGCCTTGCCGACGCGGTAAAGCGGCTGGAAGGGATCGAGGGGATCGCGGTTTCGCGCTTTACTGCGGCAGACGTGGTGCGCCACCCGATCGTGGGCCGCATCGTCGACGCTTACGAGGGCCCCGACGCGATCCCATGACTTCCCCTGTACTGGAACTGGATGTCGATCCGATCTGGGGGGATTCGATCGACTGGGACGGCTGGGCAGCAGAAACTGCCGCTGCCGTGGCCGCCGAAGTCCCTGAAATCGCGAGTGAGGACATCCTTGTCAGCGTCGTGCTGGCCGATGACGAGGAAGTGCACGGCCTGAACCGCCAATGGCGCGGAAAAGACAAGCCTACCAATGTATTGAGCTTTCCCATGCTGTCGCGAGAAGAACTTTTACGCGTCGCCGAATGCCCCGGCGCGCCGGCCATGCTGGGCGATATCATCATGGCGTTCGGGGTCTGTTCGCGAGAGGCGGACGAAAAATCTGTTGCACTTGCGAACCACGCGACCCATTTGCTTGTCCACGGCCTGCTCCATCTCGTCGGTTACGACCACGAGGAGAGTGTTGAAGAAGCCGTGGCGATGGAGACGCTTGAGACGCGAATCCTCGCCGGACTGGGCATTCCCGACCCCTACGGGGACAGGGCCTGACCCGTAAAGGAGTGAGACAGCCGCCATGACGGACGGCGACTTCAGTGGTGATTCGCGCAACCCGGAGCCTGAGCGACGGGGCGAGAAGCGATTCCTGTGGAACCGGATCCGCGATTTCTTCGACGGGAACGAGGGCGACCAGTCCCTGCGTGCCCAGATCGAGGAAGCGATCGACGAGCATGAAGAGGAAGAGCAGCGCGACGGGCTTCCGCCGGAAAAGGGTGATCTTTCCCCGATCGAGCGCCAGATGCTCCGCAATCTCCTGCATTTCAGCGAACACGATGCCGACGACGTGGCGATCCCGCGCGGAGAAATCATCGCCATCGACCGGGCATCGAGCTGGGAAGAGCTTGTCGCGACCTTTGCCGAGCACGGCCATTCGCGCATGCCGGTCTATTCCGAAACACTCGACCATGTCATCGGCATGATGCACATCAAGGATGTCTTCCCCTACCTCGCCTGCGACAAGACGCCGCCGGCGGACTGGACGAAGCTGATGCGCCAGCCACTTTACGTGCCGCAGGCGCGCGGTGCTCTCGACGTGCTTGCCGACATGCGTGCACGCCGCGTCCACCTTGCCATCGTGGTCGATGAATATTCGGGAACGGACGGGATCATCACGATCGAGGATCTGGTCGAAGAGATCGTCGGCGATATCGAGGACGAGCATGACGACGCGCCGGTCGATCTGCTGGTCCCGCTGGACGAGGGCATGTGGGATGCCGACGCCCGCACCGAACTGGAAGAAGTCGCCCGCCGCGTCGATCCGCGCCTTGCCGAAGTGGAAGAGGCCGTCGATACGCTGGGCGGGCTTGCCTTCGTACTGGCTGAAAAGGTGCCGGTCGTGGGCGAGATCATGGATCACGAAAGCGGCTGGAAACTTGAAGTGATCGCCGGCAACGAACGCCATGTCGAACGGCTTCGCCTGCATCCGCCAGTCGTCGAACACGAAACCACGGAAGACCAGGCGGCGTGATGCTGTCCCGTCGCCTGCCGCCCTTGCGCTCGCTGGAAGCTTTCGTGCGCATATCCCGCCTCGGTTCGGCCAAGGCGGCGGCGGACGAGCTTGCCATCAGCCCCTCTGCACTGTCGCGCCGGCTTTCGGCGCTGGAAGAGTTTACCGGCAAGAAGCTGTTCAACCGCAAGCACCAGGCCATGACGCTGACCGAGGATGGCCAAGCGCTGTTCGAAGCGGTGGCCCCCATCCTTGACGAGCTTGCCGAACAGATCGGCCGTCAGATGGCCGACAGCAAGATCATGCGCCTGCGCCTTGGCGTCATGCCCCTTTTCGGCGGCCAGCGCCTGATGCCGCGCCTGCCCGAACTGCGCAGGCTCTATCCCACGCTGCACATCGATCTCGATTCCTCGGCCCATCCGGTGCCGAAGCTGGGCGATACGCTGGATGCGGCGATCACGCTGGCCGACGAGCCGGATGCGAAGCTGCATTGCGTGCGTCTCGATCACAACCGGGTCCATGCCATCGCATCGCGCCAGCTGGTAAAGGAACTGGGCGACGTCCCCGATCCGGTAAAGCTTTCGAAACAAAGCTTCCTGCTCCATTCCGAAATGGTGAAAAGCTTCGATGTCTGGCGCGAGGCGACGGGCATGGGCGACAAGTATTTGCCCACCGTGGACCATTTCGACAGCGGGCCGCTCCTGCTGGAGGCTGCGGCACAGGGACTGGGCATTGCAATCATGCATGGCGACCACATCGCACGATCGAACGACAATCGTCTGGCCACACTATACGACCTGAATGTCGAAAGCCCCTACAGCTACTGGTTCGTGTGCAAGCCGCGCGCGCTGGAAAGCCGCCCGGTGCGCATATTCCACGACTGGCTGGTCAGCGCCGGGCTCTAATCGTCCTCACTCCGCCGGATGAATGCGGTTCACCGGCGGGGGACCGATGGCATTCCTTTCCACAGACAGCGCCGCTCCTGCATCGTCGATTGCCGCGACCCAGGTCAGGCAGTCCGCCAGGCGGCGCATGTAGTGCTTGGCGACAGGATTGATCGTCGTCTGGCAGTCGATGACATAACCGTCCCACTCCTTGTCATTCGTCAGCACTCTGACCCAGGCGGCAACTTCACCGGATTCCGAAACGGAGACGTGCACCGGGGCTTTCCAGTCCCCTGCCGGGGCCAACGCAGTGCCGCTGGCATTGGGATTGAACAGGTAGCTGGACAACGTGGCGGGTAACGCGCCGTCTTCGGCGACCAGTTTTTTCAGGACGTGATCGGCGATCCGCCCGCCCAGCGAGTGCCCGGCAAGGGCAACGGGAACAGAGGCATACCCGCCCTCGTCAAGCCCGGCCCTCACTTGCCGGTAAGTCGTCAGACCCCGCGGTCCCTGCCGCCCCAGCAAGGTGCCGTGCCACCAGTCCTTCGGCCCCTCTGTTCCGCGATAGACGAGCACGACCTCGGACAATCCGCCCTTCTCGTCAAACCGGTCGAACAGGGAATAGGCATAGCCGTAATGGTCATCGACGGTCGCGTACCGCTCTTTCAGATCGGGCGGCAGGAGATATTCGCGGTCGAGATAATCGTCGCTCTCCTCCGCCTCCTGCCAATAGGCATTCTGGGCGAGCTGCGCATAGCCCCATGTCTGGCGAGCGACTTCGCGCGATCGGGGGCACCATCCACCCTCGCCCGCGCAGTCGTGCGGCAGGCGGGTGATCCGGTGCGTGCACCCGCCCAGCAGCAAGACTGCGGGCAGGAGCGTTATCGCAATGGCGCGAGCCGGCAGCTTCATGCTTGCCGCCCCGCGCCGGTCACGTTTTCGTTCAGGCAACCGTCGCCTTGACGATCTTGCCGGGGTTTGCCGGCGGCTCACCCTTGGGCAGGGCGTCGATCACGTCCATGCCACTCTCCACTTCGCCCCAGACGGTGTACTGGCGGTCGAGGAAACGGGCGTCGTCGAAGCAGATGAAGAACTGCGAGTTCGCGCTGTGCGGTGCGCTGGTGCGCGCCATCGAGCAGACACCGCGAACGTGCGGGTGGTCGTTGAACTCGGCCTGCAGGTCGGGCTTGTCCGAACCGCCCATGCCGGTCCCGTTGGGGCAGCCGCCCTGCGCCATGAAGCCGGGGATGACGCGGTGGAACTTCACGCCGTCATAGAACCCTTCGCCGGCCAGTTCCTTGATGCGCGCGACATGGCCCGGAGCAATCTCGGGAAGCAGCTTGATGACAACGTCCTTGGGTGCGCCGTCGCCGGTGTCGATGGAAAAGGTGAGAGTTTCGGCCATGTCAGCTCCAGAATAGGTGGTTACGGGCACACGGTCGCATCGCACGTCCGGGCACCCCTATGGAACGCGGATATAGGGATTGGTCCGGCAAAGTCATCCCCGCTCTATCCCCGATCGCTCCCCAGACCTGCCCACAGGATTATCCACAAGCTGTCCCCAGCCGTACCATGAATGGTTCCGGTGAACACCGGCTTGTTAGGCGGTTGCTTTTGCGGCGCAGCATTCTAGTTACAGTCGCAAGGTCATGCCGCGCCGGCGACCTCTCCACCAACGCAAGCGAAGGGCAAGATGGACCGCGACGATCCCTCCCTGCTGGAAAAAGAGCGCGCTGGCGAGGAAGAGGTGCTGCGCGTGAAAGAGCGTGATGCCGCGCGCGCGGAGGATGAGAAGGCGGGCGAGATCGAGCATCTCGACGAAGACGATCGCCTGACCCGCGAATATGTCGAGGCGGTTCGCGACGCCGTCGACGAAGGTGACGACGACCGTGTCTTCGATCTGGTCGAACCGCTGCACCCCGCCGACATCGCCGACCTTGTCGAGCTGATCCCGGCAGAGGAACGCCCCGCCCTCGGCAAGGCCATTGCCGAACTGATGACCGGCGAGGTCATCTCCGAACTGAACGAACACGTTCGCGACGAACTGTTCGAGGACCTGTCTGCCGACGCGGTTGCCCAGATCGCAGAGCAGATGGAGACCGACGACGCGGTCGCGCTGATCGAGGATCTGGAGGAGGACGAGCAACGCGCCGTCCTTGCCGAACTCGACCCCGAAGACCGCGCCGCGATCGAGGATGCGCTGTCGTTTCCGGAGGAATCGGCAGGCCGCCTGATGCAGCGCGACCTGGTCGCGGTGCCCGAACACATCACCGTCGGCGACCTCATCGACTACCTGCGCGACAACGGCGACCTCACCACCGAGTTCTGGGAAGTCTTTGTCGTCGACCCTGCCCACCGTCCGGTCGGCACGTGCCAGCTTTCGTGGATCCTGCGCACGCCGCGCCACATCGCCATCGGCGACGTGATGAAGCGCGACCAGACCCTGATCCAGGCGACGATGGACCAGGAAGAGGTTGCCCTTCGCTTCCAGAAATATGCCCTGATCTCCGCCGCCGTAGTCGACAGTTCGGGCCGGTTGATCGGCCAGATCACGGCCGACGATATCGTGCACATCATCCAGGAAGAGGCGAGCGAAGACGCCCTGTTGATGAGCGGTGCGGGCGAAGGCGACATCAACCAGCCGATCCGCCAGTCCTATTCCGAACGCGTGCGCTGGCTGATCGCGAACCTTGGCACTGCGCTCATCGCCTCGCTCATCATCGCGATGTTCGGTGCGGCGATCGAGAAACTGGTCGCGCTGGCGGTTCTGATGCCCATCGTGGCATCCATTGGCGGCAATGCGGGCACGCAGACGATGGCCGTTTCGGTCCGCGCGCTGGCCATGAACCAGCTGACCCAGTCGAACACCGTGCGCGTGCTGTGGCGCGAAATGCGGGTCGCCCTGCTGAACGGCGTGACGGTCGCCGCCCTGATCGGCGGCGCGACGGCCTTTATCTTCCAGCCGTTGCTTGGCGTGGTCATCGCGGTGGCGGTCGTGATCAACATCATCACTGCCGGACTCGCAGGCGTTGCCGTGCCCGTGCTGTTCGATCGGCTGGATCAGGACCCTGCGGTCGCATCCTCCGTCTTCGTCACGATGATCACCGATTCGATGGGTTTCTTCGCTTTCCTCGGCCTTGCGGTGGCATCGGGACTGGTAGGTTAGCGCACACATCCCATATCGGGTCGATGCCGCTTCACCTGACCAAGATCGCCTTCGGCGCGAAAAGTTACGCCGACATCGAGAACTGGTTCGCCAATCGCCCGCGCGTATCGCTGACGACGCGCTATTGCCCGAAGCGGGTCGAGGAGCTGGAAGGCGGATCGCTCTACTGGATTCACGAACACGCCATCGTCGCGCGCAGCCCGATCATCGGGTTTGCGCAGCTGGAAAACGGGCGCTGGTCGATCGATCTCGAACCGCGCCTGATCCGCGTCCATTCGCGCCCCAAGCGCGCGCATCAGGGCTGGCGTTACCTGAAGGACGAAGACGCCCCGCCCGATCTGGCCGAAGGGGACGATGCCGGCGATGTCCTGCCCGGCAAGCTGCTGGGCAAGCTTTCCAAACTGGGCCTTGTCTAGACCGCCATTCGTTTAAGGCTGTTCAAGCCAGATTCGCAGCAAGCGGTGCGCAATGGCATAGCGCGGCGGCGGGATGAACGCACCGGTCCGGCCCGACATAGCCTCTCGCACTTCGGCTTCGGTAAACCAGCGCGCGTCGGCCAGCTCGGTCCTGTCCACCACGATCCGTTCGTGGAACGTGACGCCGGTGCAACCGATCATCAGTTGCGAGGGCATCGGCCATGCCTGGCTGGCGACATAGCGGACCTGCGCGACGGGCAGCCCCGCCTCCTCCATCACTTCACGGCGAACGGCTTCCTCCACCGTTTCGCCCGGCTCCACAAAACCCGCCAACGCGGAATAGCGCCCCTCGCCCCAGCCAAGGCCCCGCCCCAGCAGCACCCTGCGGTTACCGTCGTCCGCGCGATGTTCGATGGTCATGATCGTCACCGGATCGACGCGCGGGAAATGCTGGGCGCCGCAATCCTCGTTCAGGCACGAACGCTGCCAGCCGCCCTTGGCGATGGCAGTATGCGAACCGCATTGCGCGCAGAACCTGTGCCGCGCGTGCCAGTCGACGATACTGCGCGCACCGGCATAAATCCCGAACTGCCGGTCGTGCAACGAACCCATGGCATTGATGAAGCCTGCGCGGTCACCGAATACCGGGCGGCGCGGGACGGCTGCGAAACATCCCCTGTCACCATCCAGCCCCAGGAATACCAGTTCGGCATCCTCGTCCACTTCGGCCAGAGAGCCCCACGTCAGCGCACCATCGTCGCCCTGAACGGGAAGCAACCCGGTCAGCCGAAGAACGCGCGCGCGCATCCCCATCAGGCTGGACAATGCATCGGGATCGGCCCTGATATGATCGGCGCGATCCAGTTCGGTGATCATGGGCATGGTGTGTTCGGGCAATGCAGGTCCTCCTGCCAGAGGCTTAGGGAGCGCTTGGCGCCAAGGCAATCGCCGCTATCGGCTCTTCAGCACCAATTGCGCGGCGCGGGCGAACAGCGTGGGCAGGCCGGCATCGTCAAGCCGGTCAACCGGCCACCACTCGCCGCCACCGACACCATCGACACCATCGACACCATCGACACCATCGACACCATCGACACCATGCCCGACTTCGGCTTCGCGCACCGACAGTTCAAGCTGGAAATGCGTGAACCCGTGGCTGACCGCTCCGTCGACCGGCTGCCAGCCAGCGCCGAAGGGCGGTTCACCATCCCCGTCGCGGCGCGCGGCCCAGCCATCGTCGGGCAGTGCGCGCATACCGGCAAGCATCCCCTTGCCCGGTCGTTTGACCAGCAGGACATGCCCGTCCCGTTCGGCCCAGAACGCCGTGCCGGTGCGAACGGGGCGCGGTTTCCTGGGCGTTTTCTTCGGCAGTTCGGCTGCGATGCCGCGTTCGCGCGCCGTGCAATCCGCGCTCAGCGGGCAAAGCAGGCAGCCAGGTTGGCGCGGGGTGCAGATAGTCGCGCCCAGATCCATCATCGCCTGCGCGAAATCGCCGGCACGGTATTCGGGCGTAATCTCGGCCATGGCTGCCCTGATCGCCGGTTTCGCAGCCGGCAACGGCTCCTCTATCGCGAACAGCCGCGCGACCACCCGCTCGACATTGGCGTCGACCACGACGGCGTGGCGGCCGAACGCGATCGCCGCGATTGCCGCCGCGGTATAGGCACCCACGCCGGGCAGCTCGCGCAAGCCCTCCTCCGTATCGGGAAACTCGCTGCCGCGCCGTGCCACTTCGCGGGCACAGGCGATCAGGTTGCGCGCACGGGCATAGTATCCAAGCCCCGCCCATGCCGAGAGGACGTCCGCATCCTCGGCCGCAGCCAGATCGCCGACCGTCGGCCAACGCTCGGTAAACGCCGCGAAATAGGGGCCGACAGCGGCCACCGTCGTTTGCTGCAGCATGATTTCGGATAGCCAGACGCGGTAGGGATCGGCCCGTTCGTTGCTGCCCGGCATCATGCGCCACGGCAAACGGCGCGCGTTGGCATCGTACCAAGCCAGCAGCCTTTTCCCCACGGGTTCGATCTTGCCACTGGCCACCACGCCGGTGCCTATGGCATGGCCGCGCACATCATGAAAAGCGAAGACGGGAAGATACCGGGGAAGAAGCCGGCGCAGGGCAAGAGTAAGGCCCCCGCGCCCAAGCCTTACGAGCGTCCGCGCGGCGGAGAGGCAAAGGCCATCGCCGATATCATGCCGCAAGTCGGGCGCACCGCGTTTCGCCGTTTCGGCTTCGTGCAATCCAGCGTCGTGACCCGCTGGCCGGAAATCGTGGGGCCGCACCACGCCAAGGTCTCCGCCCCCGAATCGATCCGCTTTCCGCCGGGCGAGAAATCCGATGGCACGATGCAGCTTGTCGTTCTGCCCGCCCATGCCCCGCTGATCCAGCATGTGGTTCCCGAAATCATAGAGCGGGTGAACCGCTTTTTCGGGTACAGCGCCGTGGCGAAAGTGAAGATCCGGCAAGGACAGGTTAAGCCCGTTCATGCTGAAGACAGGCCCAAGGCGCCGCCTTCGCTAAAGCCGATCCCCATGGAACTGGGCGATTCGCTGCGCGATATCGGCGATCCGGAACTGCGCACCGTGCTGGAATCGCTGGCGCGGTCACTGGGAAAAGCGAACGGGGAACGAGACTGATGACCGCCTTGCGCCGCCTGAGCGCGATTGTCCTGCTGGCAAGCGGATTGCTGGCCCTGAGCCCCGCCAGCGCGAAAGGCGTGCTGGCCGCTGCCAATCCGGAGGCAGGCGTCCACCAGTTCGGCAAGACGGATGCGAAGATCCAGCTAACCGAATATGTCAGCTACACCTGCCCGCATTGTTCCCATTTCGAGCAGGAGGCGGGCGATCCGTTGCGCCTGCTCTATATCAGATCGGGCAAGGTCCGGCTGGAAGTGCGCCACCTTGTCCGTGACCCCTTCGACCTGACGGCGGCAATGCTGGCCAATTGCGGCCCTGCCGCGCGGTTCGATCGCAACCACGCGATGTTCATGGGCGAACAGGCGACATGGCTGGGCAAGCTGATCAAGGCCACGCAGGCGCAGAAGAACCGTTATTCGACCGGTTCCTACACCGTGCGCAGGCAGGCAATCGCCCAGGACGCGGGTTTCTACCCCATGATGCAGCGCCGCGGATACGACCGTGCACAGATCGACCGGTGCCTTGCCGACGAATCGATGGCCAAGGCCCTTTCGGACAAAACGGCTGGCTACGTGCGGGACAAGGGCGTTTCCGGCACCCCGTCATTCGCCATCGACGGTATCCTGCTGGCCGGCACCAGCAACTGGGAAAGCCTGAAATTTCAACTCGATCTGCGTTTGTGATCGCATCCGCTTGCGGCCATTAACGTCGCGACTGTGTAAAAAGTACCCGATACCCTCCCCGACGCCGCTGCGGCTGGGTTAGCCTGCCGCAATCAGGAGTTAATACCGTTCCCATGACCCGTTCCCATTTCCGCACCGCACTCACGCTCCTCGTCGCGCCGCTGGCTCTGGCCGCCTGCGACAAGACGGAAGAGGCTGCGACGAACGAACAGGCCGCGCCGATCGAAAACATCGCGCCGCCGGCTGGAACCGAGTGGTCGGACACGGTCGTGAAGACCGAAAAGGGCGGTTACCTGATGGGCAACCCCGATGCGCCGATCAAGCTGGTCGAATTCGGCGCGCTGTCCTGTTCGCACTGCGCCGACTTTGCCACCGCCAGTTTTGACGAACTGCGCGGCGAGTACGTCAATTCGGGGCGGGTAAGCTACGAACTGCGCTATTTCATGCTCAATTCGCTCGACATGCCGCTCACTCTGCTCGCGACTTGCTCCACGCCGGAGGCCTCTATCGCTTTGGCTGAACAGATCTGGGGCAACCAGCACCAGTTCTTCGAGGCGTTGCAGCAGTCGACCGATGCCCAGCGGGCCGCGATCGAGAAGATGCCGCTGGACCAGCGGTTCGTGGCGCTGTCGCAGTTGATGGGCCTTACCGATTTCGTCACCGCGCGCGGGATTGCGCTGGATCAGGCCAACGCCTGCCTTGCCGATGGCAAGAAGGCGGAGGAACTGGCCGAACAGACGCGCACCGAAGCGACCGAGTACGAAATCACCGGCACCCCGACGTTCCTGCTCAACGGCGAAAAGCTGGAAGCGATGGACTGGAACGACATGAAGGCCCGGTTGCAGCGGGCCGGCGCCAGGTAATGTCCGCGCGCCTCGGCACGGCAGGCTTGGGTAAAGCCTGATGCGGTTCCGGCGGCTGCGCCTTTCGGGCTTCAAGTCCTTTGTCGAACCGGCCGATCTGCTGATCGAACCGGGGCTGACCGGCGTTGTCGGCCCCAACGGTTGCGGCAAGTCCAACCTGCTGGAAGCGATCCGCTGGGTCATGGGCGAATCCAGCGCGAAATCCATGCGGGGTTCGGGCATGGAAGACGTGATCTTCGCCGGTACCGCCAGCCGCCCGCCACGCAGCTTTGCCGAAGTCGTCCTGTCCGCCGAAACCGCCGCCGGACAGGAAATGGAAGTTACCCGCCGCATCGAACGCGGCGCCGGTTCCGCCTATCGCCTGAACGGACGCGACGTGCGGGCAAAGGACGTGGCGCTCGTCTTTGCCGATGCGGCGACCGGCGCACACAGCCCCGCGCTCGTATCGCAAGGGCGCATCGCCGCCGTCATCGCCGCCAAGCCGACGGAACGCCGCGCCATGCTGGAAGAAGCGGCAGGAATCGCCGGCCTCCACGTGCGGCGCAGGGATGCCGAACAGAAGCTGCGCGCGACGGAAACGAACCTGGCGCGGCTGGAAGACCTGCTCTCGCAGCTCGACAGCAGGATCGGCTCGCTGCGGCGGCAGGCCCGCGCGGCGGAGAAGTACAAGGAACTGTCGGCACAGATCCGCACGGCGGAAGCGCGCGTGCTCTATGCCCGCTGGCGCGATGCCGCCGCTGCCGCCAATGCCGCGCGGGCGCAAGCGAAGCAGGCCGAAGATGCCGTCGCGCAGATGCAGGCACGCACCGATGCTGCGATGGGCGAACAGCGCGCCGCCGCCGAAGCGCTGGCCAAGGCGCGAGAAGAGATGGCCGACCGGCGCGACGATCTGGGCGCGCAGGCGAACATGCTGGCGGTGCTGACCGGCAAGCTGGAAGCGGCCGAGGAGAAACTCGCCGATCTGGACCGGCAGCGCGCACGGCTGGACGCTGACGAAGGCGATGCCAACCGCACCACCCGAGATGCGGCAGAGGCGATGGCCCGGCTGGAACGCGATGTGAAGGACGCGGAAAAGCGCCTTGCCGATGACGAGGCGCGCCGCCCGTCGCTGATCGCGCGGCAGGACGATGCCGAACGCGCCCAGCGCGCGGGCGAACTGGCGCTGGCGCAGGCCACGGCGGAACTGGCACGGGTAGAGGCCGATTGGCGCGTGGCCGAAGCCGCTGTCGGGCAGGCACGCGGCGCGCTGGCGCGGCTGGAACAGGAACTGGCCACGCGTGAGGCGCAGGGCGAGGCACTGGGTGATCCGCGCGAACTGGACCTGGCGCTGACCAGCGCGCAGGCCCGCTGCGGCAAGGCCGAAAAAGGTGTCGCGGCGGCAAGGGAGGCACTGGAAACTGCCCGCACCCACCGCGAGGCCGTGTCGGTTCGGCGGGACGAAACATCCAGCGCACTGTCATCGGCAAAGGCCGAACTGGCAGGTATCGAACGTGAGTACGATGCGCTCGAACGCGACCGCAAGGCGCGCGAGAAGGCGGATAAAGGCAGCAAGGGCCGCACCCGCGCGATAGACGCGCTAAAGGCCGAACCGGGTTACGAACGCGCGCTTGCCGCAGTACTGGGCCGCGATGCCGCCGCGCCGCTCGGCACTCCGGCTCAGGGTGAGGAAGGCCGGTTCTGGGCGGGGGCCGATGCGCCGGACGCGATTACCGGCAGCCTTGCCGAGCATGTCCGGTCCGCGCCGGAACAGTTGCAGGCGCGTCTTGCCATGGTCCGGGTATGCGAAAGCGACGACGGGCAGGCGCTTGCCCCGGGTGAGTGGCTGGTGACGAAAACCGGCGCGCTGCGGCGGTGGGACGGCTTCGTCGCGCGCGGCGAAGGGGCGGCGGAAGCGGCACGACTGGAAGCGGCGAACCGGCTGGAGGCGCTTGCGGGCCAGCTTCCCGCCTTGCGCGACGCGGTCGCAGGGGCAGAGAGCGATGTCGCCGCCGTCAATGCCGAACTGTCCGAGGCCACCGACGCGCGCATAGCCGCCGAACGCGCGGTCAACACCTCGTCAGAGGAAGAACGCGCCGCCCTGCGCGCCCGCGATCAGGCGGAAGCGGCGGTCGACCGGCTGGCCCAAGCGCGAGAGGAACTGGCCGAACGGCTGGAGGACCTGCACAACCGCCTTTCCGCAGCCCAGCACGAGGTGATGCAGGCCGAGGAGCAGCGCAAGGCCCTGCCTGACCCTTCCGCCCAGCGAGCCGCGCTTGAAACCGCGCGCACCCGCAACGACAGCGCCCGCACCGCGCTGCAATCGGCCATGGCCGACCTTGCCTCGCTCGATCAAGGCCTCGCCGTCGGGCGGGAGCGGACGAAAGCCTTGCAGGGCGACATGAAGGGTTGGGAAGCGCGCGCCGGCGATGCGGCACGGCGGCTTGCCGACATGACCCGCCGGCGCGAGGAGATCGAGCAAGAACGCGCCGTCACTGCCGCCCGCCCCGAAGCGCTGCTGCGCGAGATCGAACTGGCCGAAAAGGCGCGTGACCGGCTGGCCGGTGAACTGGGCGAGGCCGAAGCCGCCCATGCCGCCGCCGAAACCGCGGGCAAGCAGGCCGACGCCGCCTTCAGTGCCGCCAACGAGGCACTTGCCAATGCGCGCGAGACGCGCGCCGGTGCCACTGCGCGCGCCGAGAACGAGGAAGCCCGCCGCACCGAATTTGCGCGTACGTCGGGCGAACGGTTCCAGTGTCCGCCGCCGCTACTGCCCGAACGGCTCGATTTCGCATCGGATTCGGTTCGCCATGCCGATGCCGAAGGTGAGCAACTGGACCAAGTCACCGCCCAGCGCGAGCGGCTGGGACCGGTAAACCTTGTCGCGGCTGACGAACTGGCCGAGGCCGAGGCCGAACATGGCACATCGATGGCTGAGCAGCAGGAACTGGCCGAGGCGGTCAATCGTCTGCGCGGATCGATCGGCAGCCTGAACCGCGAAGGGCGCGAGAGGCTGCGCGCCGCGTTCGAGGCGGTCGACACCCATTTCCGCAGCCTGTTCACCACGCTTTTCGGCGGCGGTCAGGCGCATCTCGCCCTGATCGACAGCGACGATCCGCTGGAGGCGGGGCTGGAAATCTACGCCCAGCCGCCCGGCAAGAAGCTGCAGTCGCTAACCCTGCTGTCAGGCGGCGAGCAGGCGCTGACGGCAGTGGCGCTGATCTTCGCGCTGTTCCTGACCAATCCGGCCCCGATCTGCGTGCTGGACGAAGTCGACGCACCATTGGACGATGCCAATATCGAGCGTTTCTGCGACTTGCTGGACGCCATGAGCAAGCAGACCGACACCCGCTACCTTATAGTGACGCACAACGCCGTGACGATGAGCCGGATGCACCGCCTGTTCGGTGTCACCATGGTCGAGCAGGGCGTCTCCCGCCTTGTCAGTGTCGATCTCGGCGATGCCGAGGAACTGCTGGCCGCCGAATAGTCAGCCGAGCACGAAGCGCGGACCGGGCCCGGATGCACCGGCCTCGTCTTCGGGATTGTAGAGCCGGCATTTCTTGAGCGACAAACAGCCACAGCCGATACACCCGTCCAGCTTGTCACGCGTGCGTTCAAGCAGGGAGATACGCTCGTTCAGTTCCTCTCTGATCGAGCGACTGACTTTTTCCCAGTCCGCCTTCGTGGGTGTGCGCCCCTGCGGCAGGCGGGCCAGCTCGCGCTCGATCTCGGCAAGGCCGAGACCCAGTTTCTGGGCAATCAGGATAAAGCTGATCCGGCGAATGTCCGAACGCATGAAACGACGCTGGTTGCCGCTTGTCCGCAGTGACTGAAGCAGTCCCTTATCCTCGTAAAAGCGAATCGCAGACACGGAAACACCGGTTCGTTCGGACAATGTTCCGATGGAAATCAGCTGGTTACCATCCACCCCGATGCCCTTTCGCAAACCGCAATTCACAGCTTGACCTCAAGTTAACTTGAGGTTGCAGGATAAGGCAAGTGGTGATTCGCGCAGTGCCCCCTCGGCGAGCGGATCCCCACCGCATCGAAACGAATGAAAGGACCCAACCGATGACCGGCATCGCCCGCATAGAACACGTCAATATCACAACGTCGGACGCGCCGCGCATGGCCGACCTGCTCGAAAAGCTGTGCGGTTGGCATCGCCGCTGGGAGGGGCCGGCGCTGAATGACGGGCACACGATCCATTTCGGCGCGAAGAACCAGTATGTTGCGCTCTACACTCCGAAGGAGGGAATTGGCGGTCGGTTCGGGAAAGGGGTGCCGCTCAATCACATCGGGATCGAGGTCGATGATATCGGCAAAGCCGAAGAGACGGTCATCGCCGCCGGATTGGAGCCGTTCAACCACGGCGATTACGATCCGGGCCGGCGCTTCTATTTCTTCGACTGGGACGGAATTGAATGGGAGGTCGTCAGCTATGCTTGAGATACGCGAACGTCCGCCCTTCGTCGCGCCGCACCTTGGCCCGGTGCACGATATCTGGTCCAGGCTTCGTCGGTATGTGGTACGCAAAGTCCGTGCGACCGCTACCGACACGGCGGCAGCGCCTCACCACGATCACTGGTTTCCGCCCAGCGTTTCGCATCCTCTTGCGTGAGAATCACCGGCATCCTCGTTCGCCGGTAGAGTTCGCGCGTGGCGCTAAACGCCTGCGTTTCCGGCGACGAGGCAGGCCAGAGCCACCAACAGGCCCGTAGTGCGGTTGGAGCGGAACAGGGCGAGTGCGTTGGCACCGTCCTCCACTCTCAGCGTCGCCACTTGCCACGCGAGGTGGAGTGCCGCTGGAACAAGGGCAATCAGCGCTACCCAGTCTTCGCGCAGGAGCCAGAATGCCAGCACCCAGCATGAGACGGCGAGAACGTAGAACACGCTGACCCCAAAACGGACGTGGTTGCCCAATGCCCGCGCGCTCGAACGCACGCCGACAAGGGCATCGTCCTCCATGTCCTGCAGTGCGTAGATCGTGTCGTAGCCGATGACCCAGCAAATCGACCCGGCGTACAGCGCAGCCAGAATTGCCAGATTCGGCCCGCCGATCTCCACCCATCCGACCATTGCACACCAACTGAACACCAAGCCCAGCCATGCCTGCGGCCACCATGTGATGCGTTTCATCAAGGGATAGCAGGCAACAGGAAGCAGGCTGCCCAGCGCGACCAGTTGCGCCTGCCAGCGCAACTGCAAAAGGACGACAAGGCCGATCAGGCACAGCAGCAGTAGCCAGATCCATGCCGCCTTCAGCGAAACCGCCCCGCTGGCCAGCGGGCGCGCGGCAGTGCGCGCAACCTGCCGATCCAGATCGCGGTCGAGAATGTCGTTGTAGACACAGCCCGCACCGCGCATGACGACAGAGCCGAGCAGCAGCCAGAACACCAGCCCGATCCGTTCGATCCCGCCGGCCAGCCACACGCCCCAGGCACCTGGCCAGAACAACAGCCACCAGCCGATCGGCCTGTCGAACCGGGCAAGCAGGGCATAATTGCGCAGGCCCGCCGGAAGTCGCGCGACAAGGCCGCGATGCTCTGTATCGGGAACGATCGTCTGGTCCATCGCTTTGCCTTAGCCCGCGCAGGCCCATCGCGCCAGCCGCTGGCAGGCGCGAGCACTCATGCTATGGGCGGTTTCATGGATGTACTCGAACACAATCGCCGTGGCTGGAACGGGCATGTCGCAGATGGCGACCGCTGGACGCTGCCGGTTGACACCGACACCATTGCCCGTGCGCGCAAGGGGGACTGGAGCGTCGTGCTTACTCCCACCAAGGCCGTGCCGCGCGACTGGTTCGGCGACATCAACGGGCGCGACGTTCTCGGTCTCGCCTCGGGCGGAGGGCAGCAAATGCCGGTGCTGGCCGCTGCCGGTGCGAACGTTACCAGCTTCGATGCTTCCGACGCGCAACTGGCGCAGGATTGCCTTGTCGCGGAACGGGAAGGCCTATCGATCACCTGCGTACAAGGGTTCATGCACGACCTGTCGGCATTCGGGGATGCGAGTTTCGATCTGATCTTCCATCCGGTGTCCAATTGCTTCGCGCCCGAGATTCTGCCTGTCTGGCGCGAATGCGCGCGGGTGCTTCGCCCCGGCGGCGCATTGCTGGCTGGCTTCAACAATCCGGTGGGATATATCTTCGACTGGCAGGCGCTGGACCGCGGCGAACTGGTCGCCACAAACCCGCTTCCCTATCGCGACATCGACCTGCCGCCAGAGCAGCTGGACGAACTGATCCGCCAGAACCGCACGGTTGAATTCAGCCACACGCTGACCGAACAGATCGGCGGCCAGATGGCTGTAGGGCTGCACCTGACGGCCATGTTCGAGGATAACTGGGACGATGAGGGCACTGCCGCGTCGCGCCTGTTCGCCCCCTTCATCGCCACCCGCGCGATAAAGGCCGCGTGATGGGTGCAACCCCCGCATGGCCGCCGCGCAGTGCCCCGCGGCTGTTCGTAACACCCGCGCTGGAGGCAGGCGAACATCGCGTGCTGGACGGGCCGCAAGCGCATTACCTGTCACGCGTGATGCGCATTGGCGAGGGCGATGCGGTAATCCTGTGCGACGATGCGACAGGCGAGTGGGCGGCGCGCGTCCTTTCTGCCGGAAAGCGCGACGTGACCGTCGAACTGGTCGAACGCTTGCGCCCGCGCGAGGACGTGCCCGATCTCACGCTGTGCCCCGCGCTTCTTAAGAAACCGCGTTTTGACCAGGTGCTGGAAAAGGCGACCGAACTTGGCGTTGCGAAAATACGCCCTGTGGTCACGCGGCGCTGCGTGGCCGATGCGCTCAACATGGAACGGGCAAGAACGGTCGTCACCGAAGCGGCCGAACAATGCGCGCGAACTGCGCTGCCGGAAATTTTCGAACCGGTCAGCCTGTCACAGCTATTGCGCCAATGGCCCGAAGATGCCGTGATGTGGTTTGCCGACGAACAGGGCGCGGATGACGAAGCGATTCCGCCCGCTGCCCGCGCCTTTGCCGAACGCTTGCCGCCCGCCGGTATCCTGATCGGCCCCGAAGGCGGTTTCGACGATGCGGAGCGCGAGGAAGTGCGCGGCTTCCTGCAGGCGCGCCCGGTTTCATTGGGCCCCCGCATCCTGCGCGCGGAGACTGCGACAATTGCGGCCATGGCGATCTGGATGGGCGCGATGGGCGACTGGACCTGACGCGACAGCCATTAGAAATAGCTGGCATCGATCGATGTTGCGGCTTAACGGGCCGGACATGAGCACGCGCACCCAATCGTCAAAGAGCGATCCCGTGATCGAGAGCCGCGATCAGCTGATCCGGCCGATGCAAAAGGGCGAAAAGCCCGTCAGCCAATGGCGCATCGGCACAGAGCACGAGAAGTTCGTTTACGCCAAAAGCGATTTCCACGCCCCCAGCTATGACGAGCCCGGCGGCATCCACGACATCCTGATGGCGCTGACCGAATATGGCTGGCAGCCGGTAGAGGAGAACGGCAAGGTCATCGCCATGTCGGGGCCGGACGGCACCGTCAGCCTTGAACCTGCCGGACAGCTGGAACTGTCGGGCGCGCCGCTGGTCAACATTCACCAGACTTGCGCGGAAACAGGCCGGCATCTTACGCAAGTGAAGGCGATCGGCGAGAAATTCGGCGTCGGTTTCATCGGCGCGGGAATGTGGCCGGACAAGACCCGCGAAGAACTGCCGATGATGCCCAAGGGGCGCTACGGCATCATGAGCCGCTACATGCCCAAGGTCGGCAATCTCGGCCTCGACATGATGCTGCGCACCTGCACGATCCAGGTAAACCTCGACTATCAGTCAGAGGCGGACATGGCGCAGAAGTTCCGTGTCGGCCTTGCGCTGCAGCCGCTGGCGACCGCACTGTTCGCCAATTCACCGTTTACCGAGGGCAAGCCCAACGGGTTCCTTTCCTTCCGCAGCCACATCTGGTCCGACACCGATCCCGATCGCACCGGCATGCTGCCTTTCGTGTTCGAGGATGGTTTCGGATACGAACGCTATGTCGACTATATGCTCGACGTGCCGATGTATTTCGTGTTCCGCGACGGGAAGTACATCGATGCAGCGGGCCAGTCGTTCCGCGACTTCATGAAGGGCGAACTGCCCGCGCTTCCCGGCGAGCTTCCACTGGAAAGCGACTGGATCGACCATCTGTCGACCGCCTTCCCCGAAGTGCGGCTGAAGAGCTTCCTTGAAATGCGCGGTGCCGATGGCGGCCCGTGGAACCGCATCTGCGCACTTCCCGCGCTTTGGGTCGGCCTGCTGTACGATCAGTCCGCGCTGGACGCGGCATGGGATCTGGTGAAAGGCTGGGACATGGCGGGCCGCGAACTGCTGCGCGACACCGTGCCGGAACTGGGGCTGAAGGCGCCGATTCCGGGCGGCGGGACGCTGCAGGACATTGCCGCCGAAGTGCTGGACATCGCGCGATCCGGCCTTGCCGCGCGCGGAGAGCTCAATTCCGTGGGCGACGACGAAACCGGTTTCCTTGCCCCGCTACGCGATATCGTGAAAGCGGGCCGGACTCCGGCGGAAGTGTGCCTCGCACACTATCACGACGACTGGGACGAGGACGTTCGCAAGCTCTACGCGGTCAAGAGCTTCTGACCGCTGGCGCGCTATCCGGCCCATGCCGGATAGCGCCATCACCTAGCGCCAGGCGGTGATCTTGCCGCTGTCGTCCAGAACGTAGAGCGTGTTGTTGGCCACGACCGGTGCAAGGCTGATCGCCTTGCCCAGATCGGCAAACGGTGCAGCCACACCGCTGGCTGCATCGACCGAGTAGACATCGCCGTTGGTGTTGGTCAGCCACAGGCGATCGCCGGCCAGCACCGGGCCGGACCAGAACAGTTCGCCCTTCTCGTCCTTCATCTTGCGATACTTCGGCAGTTCCGAAATCCAGCGGACCCGGCCCGAATTGCGCGCAATCGCCAGCAGCTTGGCATCGTCGGTCAGCACGAAGATCCAGTTGCCGCCAACCGCGGGGGTAGAGATGCCCGCAAGGTTTAGTTCCCAGATCCGCTGGCCGGTAACCAGTTCGTACGCCGCCATGCGGCCGCCCTGTCCCAGCGCATAGACCGCGCCCGAATCGATGATCGGGTCGGCATCGACGTCGGTCAGCGTGCCGACGGAGGTCGAGATGCTGGTCCGCGCCAGTGCGTCGGCCCACAGGTTGCGGCCGTTTTCGTAACGATAGGCGATCAGTTCGCCGGAGCTGAATCCGGCAATCACCGTGCCCTGCCCTGCAGCGGGAGCGGCAACGCCGAACACGCCCGACTGGCCCTGCGACCCGGCCTCCGTCCACTGCACCGCGCCATCGGCAAGGTTCAGCGAAATGACCTGATTGTCCTGTGTCATCACATAGAGCGCACCGAACGCGATCGTCGGCGAACCGCGCAGCGGGCCGGCGGGCTGGACCAGCCAGAGTTCCGCACCGGTCGCGGCGTCCAGCGCGGCAACCTGTCCGGTGCCGGTGGTGACGTAGAGCTTGCCCTCTGCATAGCTGGCCCCGCCGCCGAAGACGGCACTGGAACCATCGCCCTTCACCTTGAAGGAGTGTTCCCACACGCGGGCGCCGCTCTGTTCGTCGAAGGCATGGACAACGCCGTCGGTGTCATAGGCATAGACACGGCCGCCACCGATGACGGGCGCGGCGGCAAGGCGCTGCTTCTCTGTCGAGCCGGAGATGGAGGCCGTCCACGCGCGCGACGGAGTGGCGGAAAGTGCCAAGTGGCCATAGCTTTTCGAAGCCGCACCGCCGGCCTGCGCCCATTCGGCATTGACCTGCTGCGCAGGCAGCGCAACCGGAACCGATGCGAGCGCAGGATCGACTTTCGCGCTCGTCTCGATCTTCGACAGGATCGGCACGCGTTCACCAAGTGTCGGCGTCTTTTCGGGACCATCCCCCTTCAGCGCGCCGCAGCCCGACAGCAAGGCCGCAATCGCGGTTGCCGCCACTGCCGTACGCAGGGCAGTCCCGCGCGAAACCCGATCATGCTTCATCTGCATCATGCTCCCTATTGCCCGGACTGGGCTGCGGCCTGTTGCATGGCCGCTTGCCGGGCAGCGCTGTTGCGCTGGATCTGTTCGACGATCGCCTCGACATCGTCGATGGCGTCTGTTCCCAGCAGGCCCGCGACCTGCCGTGCACGTGCGCGCAGCGCCTCCGGCGCTTTTTCGTCACGCGAAATCTCTGCAAAGAGCGGACCGGCAAGGTCGGTCTTGCCCTGTTCGATATAGGCCATGCCGACCAGCTCGCCCGCACTGGCAAAGAACGGATTGCCGGGCACGGCCAGCGGCTTCAGCTTGGCCACCACGTCGGCGGGTTTCATCTCGTCATACTGCAGCGACACCAGCCGCAGCGTCGCCAGATCGCGCATCGGAGCCGGCGCGTTCCCGTCCGCCGATACGGCAGTGTAGAGTTCGGCGGCGCGCTTGGCATCGCCCTTCTGCTGGGCCACGCCCGCCTCAAGCAATTGTGCGGGTACGCGGGCACCGGCGATCTCGCTGCCCTGCAGCGGCGTCACCTTGTCGATCGCGGCATCGGGCTGGTTCGCCTCCAGCCGGTCGACCGCCAGCGTCAGTGCCACGGCCTGTTCCTCGGCCTTGGCCGTGTTCTGTGCATCCCACCACAAGTAGCCGCCAAGCCCGGCAAGGCCGAGCACGACCGCAATGCCGATGGGCAATCCGAAGCGGCGGGCAGCCGTCGTCAGCTCGTCCTGGCGGACGGCTTCGTCCACCTCGCGCATGAAAACGTCCTGCCGCGCTTCATCCTGCGCGGCTTTCTTGTCGGCGGGTGTGGTCGAACGATCGGGGCGAAGCGCCAAGGAGAAGCCTTTCCGGCAATGGGTATTCGAAGACGGGTACTCGTTAACGCGTGCGGTTTAGGGGCGAGCGGCAGGCTTTTCAACGCCAAAGCCTGCCCCCGCGCCAACCATCCACCGCGATCAAGCAAATCGGGCGTTAACCGTGGCTGAAAGGCCGGTTCAGCGATCCTCCAAGGAGGCAAGGCCGAGCGCGCCTGCCAATATCGCAAGGTGCGGGACGGGATCGGCCCACTTCGCCGCCAGCGCGGCATTTGCCTGCCCCGCCTGTTCCAGCATGTCCGCATCGCCGGCCAGTCCCGCAGCCCTTTCCGCGACGGCAGAGGGATCGGCCGGATCGACGAGCAACTTACGGTTCTCTGCCGGAAGCAGTTCGCCAAGTCCGTCGGGGCCGATCGCCACGAACGGCACGCCTGCGGCCATCAGGGCCGGCATGTCGGGCGGAACCAGCCCGTCCCGCGCATCGATGATGGCAAGATCGAAGAGACCCGCAACCGGCGCGGGGCCATGCAGACGGGCAGTCATGTGCAGGCGGTGAAGCTGCCCCGCCGCATCGAATGCATCGCGAAGCGCCGCTGTCTCGCCCTCCGGCCCGAAAACCACGAGATGCCAATCCTCTTCCAGCGCTTCCATCAGATCGACCAACTGGCTGCTCAGGGAAACCGCATCGCCGGCCCGCACGGCAATCCACTTTTCCGATCCGCGCTTCATCAGCCGGGGGATCGCATCGGCCTTTGGCGGGGCTTTCGGAGCAGGGGGAAAGAGCGGCGGCAGGATATGGACGCGGCTGCCCGGCACATCCCATTGCCCTGTCACCGAACGGGCCGCGGCCTGCGTCGGCACGATCACGACGGGCGTACGCGCCATGCCCAGCTTGTGGCGAAACCGGCTCCACCACCCCTTGCCCACCTCGCCAACGCCATCGTGGTAGTGCACAAGCGGCGGCAGCTTCAGTGCCTGTCCGAACAGGGTGTGCCCCATGACAGCGGGAAAAGCGTAGTCACCATGGGTGACGACAAGTTCATAGCCCCGCATCACGCGGGCCATCCGGTTCATCGGCCCCGGCCCCGTGCGCGGCGTGATCGGCGGAAACTTCGGCCGGTGCAATTGCAGTACTGAGGCGGTCGCATCGTCGGCATGCGTGCCGTGATTCTCCACATTGGCCGGCAGGGCCCGCACCAGCGTTCCGCTCCACGGTGCGCGCGCCAAATCGATCCCGACATGCAGGACCTTGCGCCGGCGCAGGACCGTGATCGCCTTCTTCGGCTTTTTCGTTGCTTTCCCCGTCATGGCCGCGCCGGTCTAGTCGCCCTTGGCCGGAACGGAAAGCCGCTCGTCGAACAGCCGGTCGATCGCCTCAAGCACGCCTGCCTCGTCCAGCATGGGCAAGTGGCCGACGCGCGGCACTTCCACCAGTTCGACGCCCGGCATCCTGTCTGCCATTTCCCGCGCGGTCCTGCCCGAAAGAATGTCAGAAAGCTCACCCCGCACGACCAGCACCGGCTTGCCTGCCAAGGCATCGAAGCAGCGCCACATCGCGTCGACATCGACTTCCACCGCAGTGCCATCGAAGGCATCGCCGATGCGCATGTCGTAATCATATGTGATGCGCCCGTTGCTGCCCAGTTCCATGGCGCGCTTCGCCTCTGCGATCCATTCCGAAAGCTTCCAGTCGGGATAGACCTCGCCGCGCGTTTCCTCCATCGCGCGGGCCGCGTGCATCCATGTCGGATAGCTGCGCTGCACGCCGACATATTCGGCAATACGGGCAAGGCCCCGCGCCTCTATCGCCGGGCCGATGTCGTTCAGCACCGCGCCTGCGATTCGCTGCGGCTCGAACGCGGCGAACAGCATCGTCACCAGCCCGCCCAGCGAACTGCCCACGAAGCCGGCGCGTTGGATGCCAAGTTCCGCGAAAAGGCGCTGCAGGTCCTGCACATATTGCAACGGCACATATGTTGCCGGATCGCGGGCATATTCACTGTCGCCACGCCCGCGCAATTCGACGCAGATCACCCGCCTGCGCATCGACAGGTGTTGTGCCAGATCGTGAAAATCGCGCGCGTTGCGGGTAAGGCCGGGGATACAGACCACCGGCACCGCACCGCTTCCATCCGGCCCCGGATAGTCACGGTAATGCAAGGCGAGACCATCCTCGCTTTGCCAATATCCATCGCGCCAGCCGCCGGCTGCGGCGGCCTGTTCCATTGTCATTCGCGTGAAATCCCATGCCCCAGCCCCGCAACTTGCGCACGGGTCGTTCAAGTCCCACTATTGCGGCATGACAGGCGAACCGCAACCTTCCAACTACCGTCCAGACACACCGATTGAAAAGATTGCCGAATGGATCGCCGATCCTGTGGCCGCTGCCGACTTCCCGAAAACGCTGCTGCGCTTCCGCAACCGGCGGTGGGATGGCGCGGTCGGGCTGGACACTCTGGACGACGAGGCATGGGCGCGGCACTTTGGCCGGTTCGAGGCTTTGGCAGGCAACCTGCCCTGCCCGCTGGCACTGCGCTATCACGGGCATCAGTTCCGCAACTACAATCCCGACATCGGTGACGGGCGCGGGTTCCTGTTCGCGCAGATGCGCGATGGCGCAGGCCGCCTGCTGGACCTTGGCACCAAGGGTTCGGGGCAGACACCGTATAGCCGCTTCGGAGACGGCCGGCTGACGCTGAAAGGCGCGGTGCGCGAGATTCTGGCGACGGAAATGCTTGAGGCACTGGGCGTGAATACCTCGAAGACGTTTTCGGTGATCGAAACGGGGGAGAGCCTGCAACGCAACGACGAACCTTCGCCCACCCGTTCGGCGGTGATGGTGCGGCTGAGCCACGGGCATATCCGCATCGGCAGTTTCCAGCGCCTCGCCGCACTGGGCGATAACGAACACCTTGCCGCGCTGGTGGACTATGCATTGGCGCAGTATCCCGGCCCGACCCCGCCACAGGATGCACCCGGGCGAGACGAACCGCCCGTGCGCCTGCTGCATCTCGTGGTCGAGCGGCTGGCCGATCTTGCCGCGTCCTATGTCACATCGGGCTTCGTGCACGGCGTGCTGAACACCGACAACATGAACATTTCGGGCGAAAGCTTCGATTACGGGCCTTGGCGCTGGCTGCCGCGGTGGGAGCCGGGTTTCACCGCCGCCTATTTCGACCATGCGGGCCTTTATGCCTTTGGCCGTCAGGCAGAGGCGATCCACTGGAACTGCGCGCAACTGGCCATCGCGCTGCGCCCGATCTGCGAAGCCCCGCCACTTGTTGCCGCGCTCGAACGGTTTCCCGAACTTTTCACGCACCATGTCGCTCGGCGGTTCGCGTGGCGGCTGGGCGCTGGAGGGGCCAGCGAGGAACAGGCCGCGAAGCTCGTCGCAACGGGCGAAGCGGCGCTGGTCGCCAGCGGGATGCAGCCGGACGCCTTTTTCTTGGCTGCGCGGGCGGGAAAGCTGGGCGACGGACCCGAATTTGCCGAGGTGCGCGCCGCACTGGCCGATTGCGGACCTCCCGAATGCGAACACGATTACTGGCGCGACGAAACGGCGCAATCGATGCTGATCGAAGAGGTCGAGGATATCTGGTCGCACATCGACAAGGATGACGACTGGACCGCGCTTGAAGCCAAGGTCACGGCCTTGCGCCGCATGGGTCAGGCCCACGGCCCGGCGCCCGAACCGGCGGGGCACTAGGCGCGAAAATGCGAAGCGCCGCGCCGGCATGACCGGCACGGCGTCGCATCGAACAATCGCGTCAGATCAGCGGCAGCGGGTGTTGCCGCGATCGATCTCCCGGCCAAGCAGGGCACCGCCCGCCGCGCCGAGGATGGCACCAAGAGTGCGATCTCTCGCAACTTCGTTGCCGATCAGTCCGCCGACAGCGCCGCCGATCAACAGGCCGGTCGTGCCATTGTCCTTCTGGCAGTAATAGCGGCCATCGCGGCCCCGCCACACGCGGCTGTCGCGGCGGATGCGATCTCCGCGATAATCGCGGTCGGAATAACGTTCGCCGTAACGGTCATGGCGGTCGTAGCGGTCATACCGGTCGTGCCGACCATAACGGTCACGGCTGTGAGACACGGTTTCCTGCTGATAGACCGATGCGACCGGCGCATCGAATACGGCTGCCTGCGCAACCGGCGCAGCGCCGACGGCCAGCATGGGCGCCGCGGCAAGAACGAGGCCGGCGCGGAAAAAGGGGGAACGGGACATTGGGGTAACTCCGGGAAAATCGTGTTTCAGATCGCACATTCATAAAT
This sequence comes from Croceicoccus bisphenolivorans, assembly GCF_001634625.1. Lineage (GTDB taxonomy): Bacteria > Pseudomonadota > Alphaproteobacteria > Sphingomonadales > Sphingomonadaceae > Croceicoccus > Croceicoccus bisphenolivorans. The sequence goes on from NZ_LRSE01000003.1 coordinate 229,017, forward strand.
ACCAACCCCAATCTGAACGCCGGAAAAACAGAACGGCTCCACACGCCGGATTGCACGCACGCTCTATCGGTGCCCGCGAATTGCGCCTAACGGGCGGATCGTGAACCGGAAATCCGATCCCCAAAGCCGCAGCGGCGGCTTGCCCTACGCCCTCGGCGCCTATTTCATGTGGGGGCTGATCCCGCTCTATATAGTGCAGCTGAACGGGGTCGACCCATTCCGGCTTGTTGCTTGGCGAGTGGTTTGGACAATCCCGATTTGCGTGGCCGTACTTGCCGTCACGGGTGAGTTCGGAAAGATGAAGGCCGCACTGACAAATCGCACGGCCCTTGGTCTGCTGGCAACAAGCGCGGCCCTGATCAGCCTGAACTGGACAGTCTATGTCGCTGCGGTTCAGGCCGGGGCCTTTTATGCCGCCAGCCTGGGCTACTATATCAATCCATTGATCAACGTCGTTATCGGCACCGTCTTCCTTGGCGAAAGGCTTTCGCGCCTGCAGTGGCTCGCAGTGGCTGTGGCGGCACTGGGCATCGGTATTCTGGCCTTCGCAGCCGCCGCCACGCTTTACATCAGCCTCACCCTGGCACTCAGCTTCGGTTTCTATGGGTTGGTGCGGAAAAAGGTCCATGTGGATGCGCTACCTGGCCTGACGGTAGAGGTGCTGCTTATCGCGCCGATTGCTTGTGCCGGCCTGTGGCTCATTCCGGTCACGACGCGTGATTTCACATCCGACGCATCGACCGCCCTGCTGCTGGTAGGAGCGGGAGCGATTACCGGCGTACCGCTGCTGCTGTTCGCCACCGCAGCCCGGCGCATGACATATTCGGCGCTTGGGTTCACGCAATTCATGGCGCCGACGATGGTGTTCCTGTGCGGGCTGCTCATCTTCCGCGAAGAGTTGAAGCAAGCGCAACTGGCTTGCTTCATCCTCATCTGGTTCGCAGTCGCGCTGTTCTGCGCCGATATCATGCGCAGGGGGCGACGCACGCCCCCTTCCGCGCGGATCTAGGGGCCGAACGCTCTAGAGCGCGTGGGCGAAGCGCAGCGATTCGCCCGTCGCCTTTTCGCCAAGCTGCCCTTCCCACATGGCGGTATTGCCGCGAATGATCGTGCCGATCACGCGGCCCTTAAGCTCCATGCCGGTGAACGGCGACCAACCGCAGCGCGATGCCAGCCATTCTTCGGTGACGGTCAAGCTGCCCTTGCGGTCGACGACGGTGAAATCGGCGTCATAGCCCACCGCGATGCGCCCCTTGCCGACCAGCCCGAAAATCCGCTGCACACCCGCACTGGTCATGTCGATCAGCCGTTCCAGCGTCATGCGCCCTTCGGCCACATGGTTCAGCATCAGCGGCAACAGTGTCTGCACGCCCGGCATACCGCTGGGACTGTTCGGATAGGGCTTGGCCTTTTCCTCCAGCGTGTGCGGCGCATGGTCCGAACCGATCACGTCGGGCACACCCTGCTGCAGCCAGTGCCACAGCCCCTCGACATGCGCCTTGCTGCGGATCGGCGGGTTCATCTGGGCATAGCTGCCAAGGCGGGGATAGGCATCCTCCGCCTCCAGCGTCAGGTGCTGGGGCGTCACCTCGCACGAGGCGATGTCGCGGTGCTGCGCGATCACGGCCAGTTCGGCCGGGGTCGTCACGTGCAGGATGTGGATCGGGCGGTTCGCTTCGCGCGCAAGACGCAGGATACGGCGGGTGGCCAGCATGGCCGATTCGTCGTCGCGCCAGACCGGATGGCTGGACGGATCGTTTTCGACGCGCAGGTCCTTGCGCGCGTTCATCCGCTCCTCGTCCTCGGCATGGATGGCAACGCGGCGGCGGCCCGATGCCAGCACGCGGGCAAGGTTCTCGTCCTCTGCCACCAGCAGGCTGCCGGTCGATGCGCCCATGAAGATCTTTACGCCCGCCGTGCCGGGAATACGCTCCAGCTCGGCAAGGTTCTCCGCATTTTCCGCCGTTGCCCCGACATAGAAGGCATGGTCGCACCACATCCGGTGATGCGCACGCTTCAGCTTGTCATGCACCCGCTCTGCCGTATCGGTGTTCGGGTTGGTGTTCGGCATTTCGAACACCGCGGTAATCCCGCCCAGCACCGCAGCACGGCTGCCGGTTTCAAGGTCTTCCTTATGCTCCAGACCCGGTTCACGGAAATGGACCTGGCTGTCGATGACACCGGGCAAGACATCAAGGCCGGTGACATCGACCTTGCGAACGCCGGGAAAGTCCCCAATTCCCACAATGCGGCCATCGGCCACTGCTACATCGGCCCGGACCGGCCCGGCCGGCGTGTGGACGGTTCCGCCGCTCAGGACCCATTCCGGGCTTTGCAGGGTTTGGGGGGTCTGGATGGTTTCAGTCATGTCGCTTGCTCTAAGCCGCGACGACAGGTTTGGCAAAGGTGGTTTGATGACAGGCGCAGGCGGAACACGGCTTTGCAAGCGGGCAATCATCCGGTTGACGGGGGAACAGGGCCGCGGCGGCGAGGATGTCGCCGAATTCCTGCAGGGCCTTGTCACCAACGACGTGAACGGCCCGCTACCGGTATGGGCCGCGCTCCTCTCTCCGCAGGGCAAGGTACTGTTCGACTTCTTCGTCTGGCCGGCCAGGGATGCTCTGCTGATCGATTGCGAGGGCGAGCATGTCGATGAACTCGTCAGGCGCCTCACGCTCTATCGCCTGCGCCGCAAGATCGACATCGCGGTGGACGAGAAAGTGAGTGTGCATTGGACGGCCCATCCCGGCGACGGCGGGGCCGACGATCCGCGCATGGCCGCGATCGGCCAGCGCTGGCTCGCCCCTGCCGATACCAGCGACGACACTTGTGCCGACGATGCCTACCTCGCCCACCGGCTGGCGCTGGGCGTGACGGAGGGGCGGGCGGAACTGGGCCATGACCGAACGCTATGGCTGGAATGCAATGCCGCCGAACTGCACGGCGTCAGCTTTCGCAAGGGATGCTATGTCGGGCAGGAAAACACCGCGCGGATGAACTGGCGGCAAAAGGTCAACCGCCGACTTGCCGTAGTGCCGATAGAAGCATCGAACGAGGATCGGCGGCGCATGGCCTATCCCGATCTGGCGGTTGCGGTGGAACAGGTTCGCGTGGCCGATGTCGACGTTGCCATCTTCCCGAAGTGGCTGCAGGCCGCGTTGGCGACTGACGAAAGCTAGCTCAGACCGGGACTTTCGCTTCTTCCCCGCGGGGTAGCAGCAGGCGAAGTTGCTGGGCCGCCGTTTCACGCGCGTGTCCGTGCGGCAAATCAAGGGCGTCAGCCAACGTGGGGCCGATCATCGCCTCACCAAGGGCCTGCAGGACAAGCATCATCGTAGCTTCGCGGACCCCTCGCCAGTCTTCGCCCTCTGGTCCAATCTCGTCCACCAGCGTGTGGATCGCTTCGAAAATCGGGTCTAGCGCATCCTCGTTGCCGGATATCGTCATCCAGCTCGCCAGCGCTCCGGCACCCTCGGTATCGAAGGCGTCGAAGACCAGATCGACGACGTCACGTGCCGTTCCGCGACCTTCCCTGCGGGCAGCGACAGCTTGCGCGATCGTGGCGCAAACCGTCTGGCCCAGATGGCCGGCAAGGGCTTTCTGCAAGCCAGCGGCGCTACCGAAATGGTGCAGCAAATTGGAATGGGTACGCCCGACACGCGCGGCGACCGCCTTCAGCGTTACCGCTTGCGGCCCGGCCTCTATCAATATCTCGCGCGCCGCGCGCAGCGCGATCCGGCGACTGTCCGCCGGACTGAGGCGCTTCCTCGTTGACATACCTGTCAGTTCCCTCCACCCTCGGTAACCTATGTTGCGTAGCACAAAAATCGGGGTTCCGACAGATGCTGCGGATCTTGCTGCAACTGCGAAGGCGGCAGACCCGACAATCATCGTGCGGGACCGGCGTTTCTCTCGCCAGCAGCTGTCCGCCCGGTGGTGGGTTGGCGGCGATCCGTTTGCCACTGCCGTGTTCAATTCGCTGTCGCTCAGCTTTCCGCGCGGCGAAGCCTATTTCATAGAATCGGTGCGCGTATTCAGGGATGACGTGGACGAACCGCTGGCCAGCGAAATCCGCGCCTTCATCGCGCAGGAAGTCAACCACAGCCGCGAACACCTTGCCTTCAACCGTGCGGTTGCAGATGCCGGTTACGATACGAAAGGGCTGGACGCGGTGATCGCTGCTGTGCTGGGCGAAGCGCGCAACCGCCCTCCGATCGTGAGCCTCGCCGCGACGATGGCGCTGGAACATTTCACCGCGATGTTCGCACACCTGCTGCTGGTGGACAGGAGCATTCTTGCCAATGCAGATCCCGCCCTTGCCGACATGTGGCGATGGCACGCGATCGAAGAGATCGAGCACAAGGCCGTCGCCTACGACACGTGGCTCCACGCAACGAAAGACTGGCCCCGCTTGCGCCGGTGGAAGGTGAAGGCACTGCTGATGCTGGTCTGCACCCGCAATTTCATGATGCTGCGGTACCAGGGCGCGATCGAACTGCTGCGACAGGACGGGATCACCGGCTGGCGCGCCCACTGGGGCGTTCTTCGCTATGCCTTTGGCAAGCCGGGAATGGTCAGGCGTATCGCATCCGAATGGATCGCGTACTTCCTGCCCGGTTTCCATCCGTGGAACCGGGATGACCGCGCCCTGATCGAAAACGCGGGCTAGGCGCGCTCAGGCCGCCACCAATGGTGGCAGCGCAAGCGTACCGTCATCCAGCGGCGGCAGGCTTCCGGCCAGTTCGGCCAAGGTGTCTTCCGCCTCTCCGAACAGGCCCACGTGCCGCCATGCCGGCGCCAGCCAGAGCTGCGATTCCCACTCACGCTCCAGCGGGCGGAAACCGGCAGTGCCGATCAGCTTCGCACCCCGCGATCCGGGCATGGTTATGACCAGCCCCTTCCCGCCTTTTATGGCGTGCAGGGGATTGTGCCGCGCAGGCACTTCGATGCGGGACAATCCCGCGCGATCTTCCGGCCAGGCCGGACGGAAGAACAGGTTCTCACTACGGATGAACATGACTGCTCGCTCCCTTCAGGCGCGCACCCCTTGGCACACGCACGTTGCAATCGCATGGCAAACCAGGTCCGGATCGACCCGGATGCCATGTGTCGGGAGAGCAAATGAAAAAGGGAGACGGGCTATGGGCCCCTCTCCCTTGCTGGCCGATCCGGTGTGGATCGGCGGGGCCATCCCGTCAGGATGGCCCTTTATCGACCATCCGGTTATTCGGCGGCTTCTGCCATCGCGTCTACCGACACGTACTTGCGGCCAAGCTTGCCGTCGTGGAATCGCACCTGGCCTTCGGCCAGCGCAAACAGCGTGTGATCGCGACCGATGCCGACGTTGGTGCCGGGGTAGAACTTCGTGCCGCGCTGGCGGACGAGGATGTTGCCGCCGACGACCGCTTCGCCACCGAACTTCTTCACGCCAAGGCGGCGACCGGCTGAATCGCGACCGTTGCGCGACGAACCGCCTGCTTTTTTATGTGCCATGGTTTAGTGCTCCGATCCGTGTGGGCAGCCGATCAGGCCGCGTCTTCCGTCTTGTCTTCGGCCTTCTTCTTCGGCGCGGCCTTCTTGGCTGCTCCGACAGAAGTGATGCGCAGCAGGGTCATCTGCTGGCGGTGGCCGTTCTTGCGGCGATAGTTGTGGCGGCGACGCTTCTTGAAAACGATCACCTTTTCCGACTTCGCCTGCGCGATGATCTCTGCCGAAACAGTTACCTTCGAAGCGTCTTCCAGCTTGTCGCCTTCACCAGCGAGCAGGACATCGCCCAAAGTGATCGTGTCGCCAGCTTCACCCGCCAGCTTCTCGACCGCGATCTTGTCTCCTTCGGCGACGCGATACTGCTTGCCGCCCGTACGCACGATTGCGAACATTGTTCACCTGTCTGTTCTGCCGCGATGCCACGACCCGACGTCAGTGCGCCGATGTTGTATCCGTGCCGATCTGCGGACGATTGTTCCGGCCAGCCGCAAACGCGACCTATACCGGAGTGAGCGGTGCCCGTTAATCGAGAAGGCCCGCGATGTCAACGTGCAGCCCGCGGATTCTTGCCCGCAGATTCCCGCCAGCGCCGCGATGCACAACCGCCGATGCGGAAGGTGGGTGCTGGCGGGGACAAATCAAGCTGCTATGGGTGTGCGACGATGCTGAATAACATGCCTTTGATCCGCACCCTGGCAGCGGCCACTGTGATCGTGTCCCTGTCCGCCTGCGCATCCGACGATTCGCTTTACCCTTCACTGGCCCGCCGCGATGCGGAGCGGATGGTCGGCAGCGCCGCTCCGGCCGAACCGGAATTGCCGCCCGCACCGCCCGCCCCGCTGCCGGCGGACCTGCCCGGAAAACTCGCCGCAATCGAAGCAAACGCAGCGAAAGCTCACGCCGTTTTCGTGGAGCGGGAGGCAACAGCCCGCCGCCGTGCCGCACCGGGGGCGGAACCGGGATCGCTGGCATGGTCCGATGCCGAAGTCGCGCTGTCCAGCCTCGAATCGGCGCGCAGCGACACGATGTTCGCATTGGCCGATATCGATTCGCTGCTGGCCACGGGCGCGGTTTCGCAGGCCGATACCGGCGTGAACGCGGGCCTGCCGGAAATTGCGGCGTTGCGTGAACGTATCGCCGATCTCGTCAGTGCAGAGGACGCGGTGTTGGTGGAGTTGCGCGGGCTTTAGGGAACCGCGTTCCAGCGGGTCAGGTCGGCATGGTCCTGATCGCGCGGCTCGACCCACCGCCAGCCTTGCGCGGTCTTCTCCCGCTTCCAGAACCATGCGCTGCTCTTCAGGTGGTCCATCAGGAAGTCGGCGGCCGCAAACGCGTCGCGGCGGTGGCGCGCTGCACAGGCGACCAGCACGATCGGATCGCCCGGCACCATCACGCCAACACGATGGATGGCCATGACGCTCGCAAGCGGCCAGTGCCCTTCGGCCCGACGGACGAGCGCCTCCATTCCCGGCAGGGTCAGCGGTTCGTAATGGCGCAGTTCCAGCGCCTCGACAGGATCGCCGTCCTCTTGCCGCACTTGCCCCAGGAAACTGACGATCCCGCCTGCCGACTGGCTTGCGTGGCTGAACCGTTCCAGTTCGCAAGCCGGATCGAATGCTTCCAGTGCAAGGACGACCCGGCGCATGTCAGCCCCCGCTGACAGGCGGCAGGAACGCCAGTTCGTCGCCATTTCCCGCCAGCACTTCGCCCGCCGCGACGAGATTTCCGTTGAGGGCGATCCGTACCTTGGGAGCACCGATGGCCACGGCCAGTCCGGGCGCCAGCCGCTCGGCAATGCGGGCAAGCGACAGCGGCTCCGCCACGTCGAGCACCATGTCTGGTCCGCCCGCCACGTCTTCCAGCGGGCCGAGGAACAGCAGTGTCAGGCTCATCTCAGCCCCCGGTCACCGACATGTGGCGGGCCAGCGCGGGGGCCTCGCCCTTCTCGCGAATCGCGAATGCGTGGCGGTGGGGCTTGATCGTCATTGCTTCTGTCAGTGCGGCGGCAAGGGCGCCGTCCGGATCGGCGGAGCGTACCGCCGCCCTCAGATCGACCTGCTCTCGCCCGCCAAGGCATGCATATAGCTGACCCGTGGTCGTCACCCGGACACGGTTGCAGCCGTCGCAGAAATTGCCGGTCAGCGGCGTGATCAGGCCCAGCCTGCCGCCGGTTTCGGCGACGCGGACATAGCGGGCCGGCCCGCCGCTGCGATGGCTGTCCTCCGTCAGGGTCCAGCGCCGTTCCAGTTCGGCGCGCACTTGCGTCAGCGGCAGGTACTGGTCGACACGCTCGCCATCGATTTCGCCCAGCGGCATCACCTCGATCAGCGTCGCCTCGTGCCCCTCGCCATGCGCCCAGGCGATGATTTCGGCGATCTCGTCCCCGTTCACGCCTTTCAGCGCGACGGTATTCAACTTGACCGCAAGGCCCGCCGCCTTTGCCGCGGCGATTCCTTCCAGCACTTGTGCCAGCCGGTCACGGCGGGAAAGCTCTGCAAAACGTACAGGGTCCAGCGTGTCCAGCGACACGTTCACCCGCCGGACACCGGCAGCGAACAGGTCATCGGCAAATTCGGAAAGGCGCGTACCGTTAGTGGTCAGCGTCAGTTCGTCCAGATGCCCCTGCCCGTCATCGTTGCCGATCCTGCGGCCCAATGCACGGACGAGGTCGATCATGTCGCGACGGACCAGCGGCTCCCCACCGGTCAGCCTGATCTTGGTAACGCCGCGCGCGATGAAGGCCAAAGCCACGCGGTGCAGTTCTTCCAAGGTGAGAACTTCCGCCCGTGGCAGGAACTGCATCTTTTCGGGCATGCAGTACTGGCAACGCAAGTCGCACCTGTCCGTCACCGAAAGGCGCAAATAAGTGATACGGCGTTGAAAACCGTCGATCAGGGGCGTTCTGTCGGGAGCCATCGCGCTTAGCGTGCCACATCAACCGGCGATGAGCAATTGACCGGTGACTCCGCCGTTTTTCGACAGGAACTCGACCGTTGCAGCGATGCTGGCTTCATCAGCAATCGGATCGGCGGGCGCAACCGCATTCACGCGCAGGGGCGCATACTTGCGGGCAAGAGCGGCAATTGCCTCGCCCCGCCAGCGATGCGGCTTGGCATCGGCATGGTCGAAACGAACGATCAGGCCGTCGCCTTTGGCCAGCGCAGCCTCCAGTTCGGGGAGTATCTCGGCATGGAAACGGGTTGCGGCAGATAGCGGTTCGGCATCGCCCAGCCGTGCCACGATGACCCGTGTTTCCGTCACCGGCGGTACCGCACCAGTGTCATGCCGATCTTCTCGTCCGCCTCCGCAATCGCCAGCTTCACGATCTTCACCTTGACGCGGTTCACTCGCTCGTCCTGCAGGAATAGCGTTTCGCAGATATGATCGCCCACCGCCTCGATCAGCTTGAAGTGCACTCCGGCCGGCAAGGCGTCGGTCGCGGCGAACTTCAGGTTCATGTAATTCTTGCTGGCCGAAAGGTGCGTGTCCGGCTCGTACTTGTCCGCCACTGCGAGGTCGACGGCAATGGATATCCGCAGCGGCTGCGGCTTGCCGGTCTCTTCCGAGTAGATTCCGGTCAGCACGTCGACGACGAGATCCTCGACTTCAAGGGTAAGACTGTCGTTCATCGTTCGCTTTCGTTGTTGACCCAGCGCGCAAAGATCGCGGTGGGCAGGATGCGGCCGCCTTCACCCTGTTCCCGCACGGCCAGTTCGCCATGCTCGATACGCCCCGGCAGGCCGGAGAACGCTTCGGTCAGCAGGCCGGCCAGCGCAAGCGAGCTCATCCTGACGGCATAGGCGGTAAGGAACAGGAAGCGTGATTTGTCGTCCAGCAGAGTGCGGCAATCGGTGACAAGGCCGGGCAGCCCGTCCTCTATCCGCCAGACTTCACCATTGGGACCACGGCCGAACTTGGGCGGGTCGAGGATGATCCCGTCATAACGCTTTTCGCGACGAACCTCGCGCGCGGCAAACTTACCGGCATCGTCGACCAGCCAGCGGATCGGGGCATCGTTCATGCCGGACAGGGCCGCATTGTCGCGGGCCTGCGCAACCGATTTCTTGCTGGCGTCCACGTGCGTCACGCGGCCACGGCGGGCAAGGCTGAGCGAACCGACGCCGGTATAGCCGAACAGGTTCAGCGTTTGCGGATCGGCGACGCCTTCAAGCTGCCGGTCCATCCAGTCCCACACCGGGGCCATGTCGGGAAAGAAGCCGAGATGGCGAAACGGCGTGCACTGCGCGGTGAAATTCACTTCTTGCCACGAAAGCGGCCAGCCATCCTTCGGCACGCGGCCATTGAAATGCCAGCGCCCGCCGCCATCGTCATCGCTGGCGGGCACGAACTCGCCATGCGCCTGCCAGTCCTTCGTGCGCGGTGTCCACATCGCCTGCGGTTCGGGGCGAACGAAACGGTATGGGCCGTATTCTTCCAGCTTGCGCCCATGCCCGCTGTCGAGCAGGCGATAGCCGTCCCAGCCCTCGCCGGTCAGCAGGATCGGTGTTTCGACCAGATCAGCCACCGGGCCTCCCCTCAGCGCCGGCTTTCGGTCGCCCGTTCGGCAACATAGGCGGAAACCGCCTCGTACGTGCCGTCCAGTTCGTCGTAGCGTTCCTCGCGCTCGTACAGGTCGCCGACGCGCGCCGGCAGTTCCGGAGCCACTCCTATCGCCTTTTCGACCGCCGGGGCGAACTTGGCCGGATGCGCGGTGGAGAGCGTCACCATCGGCACGCCTGCGGGCAGCTTGGTGTTCAGCGCGGCGTGAAGCCCGATGGCGGTGTGCGGGTCGATGATCTCTCCGCAATTGTCCCATGCCCAGCGCATCGCGGCCACGGTCTCTTCCGCATCGGCACGGGCCGAAGTGAACAACGCCGCCGCCCCGTCGCGCTGCGCATTGGTCAGTTGCATCGCCTTCGACGCCTCGAACCCCTTCATCTGGTCCGCCAGCGCGATCCCGTCGCGCCCGCCTGCGTCGAACAGCAGGCGTTCGAAGTTCGACGACACCTGGATGTCCATTGACGGCGCATCGGTCGGCGTGACGCCGTGCGCGGAATAGTCGCCGCTGGAAAGGGCGCGGTGCAAGATGTCGTTGACGTTGGTGGCAACGACCAGCCGTTCGATCGGCAGGCCCATCTTTGCCGCGACATATCCCGCAAACACGTCGCCGAAATTGCCCGTCGGGACGCTGAAGGCGACCTTGCGATGCGGGGCGCCCAGCTGGATACCGGCAGCGAAGTAATAGACGACCTGCGCCATCAGGCGGGCCCAGTTGATCGAGTTTACCGCGCTGATGCGGAACCGGTCGGTCATCGCCGCATCGTTGAACATGCGCTTCACCATCGCCTGCGCATCGTCGAAACTGCCTTCGATGGCGATGTTGTGGACGTTGGGTGCAATCATGCTCGTCATCTGGCGGCGCTGCACTTCGGACACACGGCCCTTGGGGTGGAGCATGAAGATGTCGATCTTCTCACGCCCGGCCACGGCGTCGATCGCCGCGCTGCCGGTGTCGCCACTGGTCGCGCCGACGATGGTGAGGTGCTGGTCGGTTCCTTTCAGGAATTCCTCGAACAGCAGGCCGAGAAGCTGCAGCGCCACGTCCTTGAACGCAAGCGTGGGGCCGTGGAACAGTTCGAGCAACCACTGCGTCTCGTCGAACTGGACCAGCGGCGTCACTGCCTTGTGCGCGAAACGTCCGTAGGCTTGGCGGGTCAGTTCGAGCAGGCGCTCGGGCCGGATGCAATTGCCGACGAAAGGCTGCATGACCTTTGCCGCAAGCTCTGCATAGGGAAGGCCCGCCAGCTCCGCGATCTCGTCTTTCGAGAACGTGGGCCATTCGCGCGGAACATAAAGCCCGCCGTCACCGGCAAGGCCGGCCATCGTGGCACCGCGGAAATCGAGCGCGGCTGCGCTACCCCTGGTCGAAACATAGTCCATGGGCCGCGCGCCTAGCCTTGCTGGCGGCAAGGCGCAAGCAAGAGTGACGTCGAACCGGCCTGCTGGCCGGCCTTTGCAGGCTAACGCCTCACCCGCTTGCGAAGCGCAATGCCGTAGATGACGAGCGCGGTCACCGCGAAGAAGAACCACTGCATGGCGTAGGCGAAGTGGTTGTTGGGGATCGCGCGCGGATCGGGCGCGGCGTTCGCTTCCAGCCCGGCGAGTGGCGGATCGGCGACAAGGCGAACGCCATCCTCATATGGCGCGATACGCCCCGTAACGGTGCCGCCGCCAAATGCGACCGCATCCGAACTGCGGCTCCAGCCAAGCTGGACCCAAGCCTTCGCACCGTCTGCAGTGTTGCATTGCACGAGCTGCACCCAACCCGCCTCGTCATCCGCGTTGCGGCCCGACATGGCTGCACGCTCGTCGGTGGTGACGCAATCGAGCGTGGACCGCCGGTAATAGGCATCCGGGTTTCGGGAAGCAGTCGTCGGCCACGCCACGCTATCTTCACTGGCCAGTGCCGTTTCGTAGCGGGCGAGCAGCGCTTCCTTCCACTGCAGGCGCTGCAATTGCCAGATGCCCAGCCCGATCATCGTCGCCACCGCTGCCAGCACGATGATCGTCGCGATTAGGGGAATGCGGCTCAGATGACCTTGGGTAGTCACGTGTCGTCGTCGCGATCGCGGCGGCTGCCATCCGTTTCCAGACTGCCGGCCTCCCGCGCATCGCGGCGGCATTCGACGACGAGCAGGGCGCCCTTGGCGATACGCAGGCCATAAACGACCAGTATCGCCGTCAACGGCACCCAGATAATGGCATGGACCCAGAACGGCGGATGCACGGCCTGATCGAACACGATGGCAGCGATCGCCAGCACCGTGCCGATCGCCAGTGTCAGAAACGCCGCCGGTCCGTCACCGACGTTGAAGCGGGAATAGTCGAGACCGCAGCTGCCGCACTTGTCGGCAAAGTTCACCAGCCCCGCAAACATCGTGCGAGAGCCGCAACGCGGGCATAGCCCAAGCGCTGCGGCTTTCATCACCGAAGCCGCAGCGGGGACGGGAATATCGCCCGTGCTCCCGCTGTCCGGCGTATCGTTCATCGGCAGATCGGCCCTTAGTGGACCGGAGCGCCCCAGCCGCCCCAGATGTAGACGGCGACGAAGAGGAACAGCCACACCACGTCGACGAAGTGCCAGTACCATGCGGCTGCTTCGAAACCGAAGTGCTGCTTGGGCGTGAAGTCGCCGCGGTAGGCACGAACGAGGCAGACGATCAGCATGATCGTGCCGACGATGACGTGGAAGCCGTGGAAACCGGTCGCCATGTAGAAGGCCGAGCTGTAGGTGTTGCCACCGAAGCCGAACGGCGCATGCGCATATTCGTAGGCCTGGATCATCGAGAAGACGACGCCGAGGATGACCGTCGCCCAAAGGCCCTTCTTCAGCCCGTCACGGTCGCCGTGGATCAGCGAATGGTGCGCCCAGGTAACGGTGGTGCCCGAGCAGAGCAGGATCAGGGTGTTGAGCAGCGGCAGGTCGAACGGGTCCATCACGGCTTCGATCGCCTTGGGCGGCCACTGGCCATCCACCACTTCGGTCAGGGCCGAAGGGAAGAGCGAGAAGTCGAAGAAGGCCCAGAACCAGCCGACAAAGAACATCACTTCCGAAGCGATGAACAGGATCATGCCGTAGCGCTGGTGCAGCTGTACGACCGGGGTATGGTCGCCTGCGTGCGCTTCCTTGATGATGTTGCCGAACCAGCTGAACATCGAGATGATGAGGCCGAGGAAACCGGCGATCAGCATGTACGTGCCGAACGGGTAGTCGTGCATGAACAGGGCAAGACCCGAAGTCATCACCAGCGCGCTGAACGAAGTGATGATCGGCCAGGGGTCGGTCGGCAGAATGTGGTAATCGTGATTCTTTGCGCCGGCCATTTCGTGTCTTCCCCTGAAAATTCAGCCTTGATGCACGAGCAAGGAGGCAGCCTTGCCCTCAGATGTCTGCGGGGCCTTTAACCCCGCCTGCGCTACCGGTCCAGAGCCTTTGCGCGGGTTTCTCGCCTTCTCGTCAGCCTTTCTTGCTTTCGTAGAAGGTATAACTGAGCGTGATCTGCTCGATATCGGACGTGTCGGGATCGTCGATGATCGCGGGATCGACGTAGAACAGCACCGGCATGCGGACTTCCTCGCCCGGCTGCAGTGTCTGTTCGGTAAAGCAGAAGCACTGCACCTTGCTGAAATAGACGCCCGCCTGCGTCGGCGTGACGTTGAAGGTCGCGGTGCCGGTGATCGGCTTGTCGGAATTGTTCTTCGCCAGAAACGTCGCCATGTCGCGCGCACCGATCGTCACCGTCTCGGTCGGGTTTTCGGGCTTGAAATCCCAGGCAAGGCCCGGCGCGGTATTGGCATCGAACCGGATCGACATCTGCTTGTCCGTCACGGCAACGGCATTGGCCTGTGCCGCATCCACCCGCTGCGTCGTGCCGTTGAGGCCGGTCACCTGACAGAAGATGCGGTAGAGCGGGACAGAGGCATAACCCAGCCCCAGCATGCCAAGCGCGATGGAGAGCGCGAACAGCGCAACGCGCCCGTTGCTTCTGGCCGGTTGTGGGGCGGTTTCGCTCAACGTGTTCATCGTCCCTGCTCCGCCAGTTCAGCCTCGTACTGTGCGCGGTCTTCCGCATCGGGGAAACGCACGATCGTCAGCGCAAAGAACAACACGACGAGCGCGACGAGGACGAGGCCAAGCGCCTTGTTCCGCGATTTCTGGCTGGCCTTCAGCCGTTCCTGTTCCTCTGGCGTCATGCGATCCATCCTGCATTGGCGGCAAGCCGGTCCGCGACAAGCGCTGCGAACAAGGCGAATAGGTAGAGAATCGAGAATCCGAAAAGTTTCCGCTCCGGCCTCATCGCATCCCCTTCCTCGCTGCGGCGCAGACCGACGGGGAGCGAGAAACCGATGAAGGCGAGCGAAAGAAGCGCAGCGGACACGCCGTAGATCAGCCCGAAGCCGCCAAGATACCAAGGCGCCAGCGCGAACGGCGCCAGCAGGATCGCGTAGATCAGGATCTGGCGCCGGGTCGAAGCCTCGCCCGCGACGACAGGCATCATCGGGATGCCGACCTTGGCGTAATCCGTCTTCACGAACAGCGCCAAGGCCCAGAAATGCGGCGGGGTCCACATGAAGATGATCGCGAACAGCACGATCGGCATCAGGGTGACTTCCTGTGTGACCGCGATCCAGCCGATCAACGGCGGAAAGGCCCCTGCCCCGCCGCCGACGACGATGTTCTGCGGCGTGCGCGGTTTCAGCCAGATCGTGTAGACGACCGCGTAATAGACGATCGAGATCACCAGGAGCGCAGCCACGAGCCAGCCTGCCGCCAGCCCCATGACGATGACCGATCCGGCAGACAGGGCAATGCCGAAATCGCGCGCGTTCCTGCGGTCCATCCGGCCTGCCGGGATCGGGCGCTGCGCCGTGCGCTTCATCTGCGCATCGATCTCCGCCTCGTACCACTGGTTGAGCGCGGCGGCACCGCCGGCACCGACCGCGATGCACAGGATTACGGCAAAGCCGATGACGGGGTGGATATGGCCCGGCGCGGCAAGCAGTCCGCACAGGCCGGTGAAGACCACAAGCGTCATCACGCGCGGCTTGGTCAGCGCGAGATAGTCGCGCCAGTCGCTCGGAATCACAACGGACTGATCGGCAGTGATCATCATTGCCCTATGAACCATGCGGCCCCTGGTTTGAAGCCCGCTTGCAGCGAGCCGGTTGCCTTAAACAGAACGCCCCGGGATGGTGTCCCGGGGCGCCTGTGGTGATCACGGTGTCCCAGTGGCTCAGTGGCCGCCGGTCGCCTTGTCGTCGATGACCGGCAGGGTCTCGAACTGGTGGAACGGCGGAGGGCTGGTCAGCGTCCATTCCAGCGTCGTCGCACCTTCGCCCCAGTAGTTGGGAGCAGCCTTCTTGCCCGCGGCAAGCGACCAGAAGACGTTGACGAAGAAGATCGCGATCGAGACCGACATGATCATGTAGCCGTCGGTTGCAACCTTGTTCCACAGTTCGAACGCCGGGGTATAGTCCGGATAGCGACGCGGCATTCCCTGCATACCGAGGAAGTGCATCGGGAAGAACAGGGTGTTCACGCCGATGAAGAACACGACGAACTGCAGCTTCGCGAGGAACTCGGAGTGCATCTTGCCGAACATCTTCGGGAACCAGTACCACCAGCCGGCGAAGAGAGCGGTAACCGCACCCAGCGACAGCACGTAGTGGAAGTGCGCGACGACGTAGTAGGTGTCGTGCAGGTTGTCGTCGATGCCGCCGTTGGCCAGCACGACGCCGGTCACGCCGCCCACGGTGAACAGGAAGATGAAGCCAAGGGCCCACCACATGGGCGACTTGAACTCGAGGCTGCCGCCCCACATCGTCGCGATCCACGAGAAGATCTTGATGCCGGTCGGCACTGCGATGACCATCGTGGCAGCGGTGAAGTACATCTTCTCGTTAACCGAGAGACCGACGGTGTACATGTGGTGCGCCCACACGATGAAGCCGACGACGCCGATGGCAACCATGGCGTAGGCCATGCCGAGGTAGCCGAAGACGGGCTTGCGGCTGAAGGTCGACACGATCTGCGATATGATGCCGAAGCCGGGCAGGATCATGATGTACACTTCGGGGTGACCGAAGAACCAGAACAGGTGCTGGTACAGGATCGGATCGCCGCCACCGGCCGGATCGAAGAACGTCGTGCCGAAGTTGCGATCGGTCAGCAGCATGGTGATCGCGGCGGCCAGAACGGGCAGTGCGAGCAGAAGCAGGAAGGCGGTAACCAGCACCGACCACACGAACAGCGGCATCTTGTGCAGGGTCATGCCCGGCGCGCGCATGTTGAAGATGGTGGTGATGAAGTTGATCGCACCCATGATCGATGCCGCACCGGCAAGGTGCAGCGAGAAGATCGCGAAGTCGACCGCCGGCCCGGGCGAGCCGTAAGTCGAAAGCGGGGCATAGACCGTCCAGCCAGTACCCGCACCCATGCCCGTGCCGCCCGGCATGAAGGCCGAGGTCATGAGCGAGATGAAGGCGAAGAACGTCAGCCAGAACGAGATGTTGTTCATGCGCGGGAACGCCATGTCCGGCGCGCCGATCATGATGGGCACGAACCAGTTGCCGAAACCGCCGATGACCGCTGGCATGACCATGAAGAAGACCATGATCAGGCCGTGGGCCGAGATCAGGACGTTCCACAGGTGCAGCGTTTCATCGAAATTCGCGCCGTCGCCGCCGAGGAACGTGGTCCACCAGCCGAGATACTGGATGCCGGGGGCAGCCAGTTCGGCACGCATGATGCCGGAAACGGCACCACCGATCACGCCGGCCATGATCGCGAAGATCAGGTACAGCGTGCCGATATCCTTGTGGTTCGTCGACATGAACCAGCGCTGGAAGAACGGCGGAGCGCCGTGATCGTCATGCGCATGCGCGTGATCGTCGTGAACCGGCAGCGTTTCGGGGGTAGCAGTGGTAGCCATCATCTTGCCCTATGCGAAAATTCTGTCTCAGGCCGTGGTTTCGGCGGCGGCGGGCGCATCGCCCTCGGTCGCTTCCGCAGGCGTTTCGGTAGCGGTCGCAGCAGGTGCTGCGGCAGCAGCCGGAGCGGCCGACTTGAGCTCACCACCCTGTTCGAGGACCCATGCCTCGAACTGTTCCTTGGGCAGCGCTTCGACCGCGATCGGCATATAGCCGTGGCGGGCGCCGCACAGTTCGGAGCACTGGCCGTAGTACACGCCAGGCTCCTTCACGAGCATCACCTTCTCGTTCAGGCGGCCCGGAACGGCGTCCAGCTTGAACCAGAGCGAAGGAACCGCGAACGAGTGGATAACGTCCATACCCATGGTCTGGATGCGGATCGGAACGCCGACTGGAACGACCATGCGGTTGTCGACAGCAAGGTGCGAAGGCTCGCCATTGGCGATCGCCTCTTCCTCGGGCAGCATGTTCGAGATCACTTCGAAACCGCCGTTGTCGGGATATTCGTAGCCCCAGTACCACTGGTAGCCGTTGACCTTCACGGTCAGCGCTTCCTTCGGCGCGGTTTCGTACTGCTTGGCCAGCAGGTCGATCGAGGGAACCGCGATGCCGAGCAGGATCAGGACCGGCACGCCCGTCCAGATGACTTCGATCAGCGTGTTGTGGCTGGTCTTCGAAGGAACGGGGTTCTTGCCCCGGCGATAACGCACCATGACCCACAGCAGCAGGAGCAGGACGAACAGCGAGATCACGGTGATCAGCGGCATCAGCAGCGCATCGTGCATCCACGAGCCGTAATCGCCGATCGGCGAATACTGGTCCTGGAACCAGATGCCGCCATCGACGGGCATGCCCTTGCCCGGAGTCGGCTTCATCGGGACGTAACCGCCGGTGGCGGCTTCGGCCACGGCCGCGGTCGCTTCGGCGACAGGAGCTTCGGTGGTGGCAACGGCAGCGAGAGCCGCCTGTGGCAGAACGGCCAGCGCGGTCGCGGCCCCTGCGAAATACTGAACAGTACGGCGGATACCCATCACCAGTCTGTCGCCTTCCTTGCAACTTCTTTCAACCAGTCGACCCCCATCTCGGCATGCCGGAAACGCCCATGCGTCACCGCCACGCACCCCCTGAAGGTCCGCTTGCGAGGGGGCCTATACGCGCGCTTGCGGCCTCTCTCAAGCACCTCTAGGGGATATTTTTGCACCGCGGCGAGCCTCGCCGTCCATCCTACCTTGGGTTCGCCCTGCCCCAGGCGCGTTGCCCGCACCCGATCAAGGCCCCGTTCATGGGCCGCAAGAGAGACGACCGCACGACCATGACCGAAGAAGAAGTCCTGTCCGAATTCCGCGCAGCCGGCGCCCTGCTGGAGGGGCATTTCCTGCTCTCGTCCGGCCGCCACACGGCCCTTTACATGCAATGTGCCCGCGTGCTGATGAACCCGGACCGTGCGGGCCGTCTTGCAGTGGCACTGGCGGCAAAGCTGCCGCGCGACCTGCGTGCGAAGATCGACAAGGTCGTCTCCCCCGCGATGGGCGGCCTTATCATCGGGCATGAAATGGGCCGTGCGCTGAACGTGGACGCGGTCTTCGTCGAACGCCCCGCAGGCACTTTCGAACTGCGCCGCGGCTTTACCATCGAACCGGGCGAGCGCGTGCTGATGGTGGAAGACGTGGTGACCACCGGCCTTTCCAGCCGCGAGGCGATCAAGGCGGTGGAAGCGGAAGGCGGCAAGGTCATCGCCCTCGCCTGTCTGGTCGACCGGACCGGCGGCAACACGGAATTCGACGTACCGTTCGAATCGCTCGCCTCGCTCACCTTCCCGACATATGCCGAAGACGAACTGCCGCCCGAACTGGCCGCTATTCCGGCGGTGAAGCCCGGCAGCCGCAAGGGCTGAGGAACGAGTGCCGTGAACAATCGCCTGCGTCCCGACCGGCTGCGCCTTGGTGTCAACATCGACCACGTCGCCACGATCCGCAACGCGCGCGGCGGCGACCATCCTGATCCCGTGCGCGCGGCGGAGATCGTTGCGGCGGTGGGCGGCGACGGCATTACCGCGCACTTGCGCGAGGATCGCCGCCATATCCGCGACGGGGACCTTGCCCGCATCCAGTCCGCCACCGGCCTTCCGCTGAATCTGGAAATGGCGGCGACGGACGAGATGCTGGCCATCGCCCTTGCCCATGCACCGCACGCCGCCTGCATCGTTCCGGAAAAGCGGGAGGAGCGCACGACCGAGGGCGGTCTGGACGCGGCCGGTCAGCACAACCGCCTCGCCCCGATCTGCGCGCGGCTGGCCGATGCCGGCATTCGCGTCTCGCTCTTCATTGAGGCGGAAGAACGCCAGATCGAGGCCGCGATGCGACTCGGCGCGCCGGTGGTCGAATTCCACACCGGCGAATATGCCCACGCGCATCTCGACGGCGACCGCGAGAAGACCGCGCGCGAGCTGAAGCGCATTGCCGATATGGCAGCGCTGGCGGCGAAGAACGGGATCGAGCCGCACGCGGGCCACGGCCTGACTTATGAAAATGTCATGCCCATTGCCGCGATCCCGCAACTGGCGGAACTCAACATCGGTCACTACCTGATCGGCGAGGCGGTTTTCGTCGGGCTGGAGAATGCCGTGCGCCGGATGCGCGAGTTGATGGATGAAGCGCGTTAGTATGTTTGGGGCCCTCAAGCGCCGGGCGGAGCGCATCCGCACTCCTTGGCTACGCGCCAATAAGGCGCGACGACCGGTCGGCCTTGCGGGAGTCGCGCCCGAGCTTATGCGAGGTAGCCAAGCGGGCCGGATGGCCCGCGCCCGGCGCTTGAGGGGCCCACAAAAATGATCATCGGCATGGGCTCCGACCTCTGCAACATAGAGCGGATCCAGAACTCCCTCGACCGCTTCGGCGAGCGGTTCGAGTTGCGCGTCTTTACAGAGATCGAGCGCCGCAAGGCGGAGCGACGCCCGTTCACCCGCGCAGGCACTTACGCCAAGCGATTCGCGGCGAAGGAAGCATTCTCCAAGGCCGTTGGCACCGGTTTCCGGCACGGCGTTTTCATGAAGGATATCGGCGTGGTCAACGCACCCTCCGGCGCGCCGACGCTTGCGCTGGCAGGCGGCGCGGCTGCACGGCTGGCGGAACTGGTTCCGGCGGGGCACGAGGCACATATCCACCTGACGCTGACCGACGATCACCCGTGGGCACAGGCCTTCGTTGTGATAGAGGCCCGCGCCATCGGGACGGGCATCGGCTGATGGCGCTGTTCCGCAAGCGGGAAACCGTCCCGCCCGCGCCGCAAACCCTGTCGAAGGATAGCCACGAACAACATTCGTGGCTGCACGAGATCATGGGGCTGGCGATCATGCTGGCCGCCGTGATCGGCTTCCACAGCCTTGTCGCCAAGCCGTTCTACATCCCCTCGATCTCGATGATGCCGAACCTGCTGGTCGGCGACCGGCTGATCGTGTCGAAATACCCTTATGGCTATTCGTGGGTTTCGGCGAGCTTCCACGTCCTGCCGCGCAGCGACTGGCGCGTGCTGCCCGGTACGCCCGAATATGGCGACATCGTCATCGTCGTGCCGCCCTATGCCACGGATGACTGGATCAAGCGCGTCGTCGCCCTGCCCGGCGACCGGATCGCGGTGGAGGACGGGCGCATCGTGCTGAACGGCGTTGTCGTACCGCAGCAGGTGGAGCCGCCGCTCGACCTGCCGGTGGATACCAACGCCCCGTGCGAGGACTATACCTTTCCATACCTGAAAAAGCGTCTGCCCTCCGGACGGGAGGTGTGCGAACTGCCGCTGCGGCGTGAAACGCTGCCCAACGGGGCCAGCTACGTCATCATCGACCACATGGAAAACCAGCCGCTCGACAATATGGCGGAGATCGTCGTGCCCGAAGGCCACGTCTTCCTGATGGGTGACAACCGCGACCACAGCGCGGACAGCCGCGAGATGACGCCGGGCAAGGGGCTGAACGGCCCGGTCCCGCTGGCCAATATCGGCGGGCGGGCCGAGTTCATCACCTTTTCGCTAGACGGTACAGAGGGTTGGAACCCGCTGACGTGGTGGAATGCCTTGCGCACATCACGTGCCTGGCGCAGTCTGCGACCTGAAATCCGCGAGAAAGCACCGACCATCGCGGCGGGCGAGAGCAACGGGAAACAGGGGCAGAGCTGATGGACGTCGACGATCCCAATCCGCAGACACACAGCCCGACCACCATTTCCGACCCCCGTTTGCGATTCGAGGCGCGCCGCGCTTTCGTATGGGCGATCGTCGTCGTTCTGGTGGGCACGGCCATCTACATGGCACAGGCGCTGCTGGTGGTTTTCGGGGGCATGGTCTTTGCCGCGATCATCGATGGCGGCGCGCGTCTGCTGGGCCGGATCCTGCCAGTGGCGCGCGGCATCCGCATCGGCATCGTGCTGGCGCTTGGCGTATGCTTCGGCGCATGGGTGATGTTCTTTGCCGGAACACAGCTGACCGAGCAGGCGGCGCAGTTCCCGGCGATTATCGAGGCGCAGGCGGTGCGCGCGATGGACTGGCTGGACAGCCAGGGCTTCGCCATCAATTCGGACAACCTTTCCGGCATCATGCAGCAGGCCGCCGGCGGCGTCAGCCAGCTGACCCGCGCGGTGGGCGGCATCATCGGCGGGTTCACCACGCTGTTCCTGATCTTGATCCTTGGCGTCTACATCGCGCTGGAACCGCGCCTTTACGAACGCGGCATCGCGTGGATGCTGCCCGATGCCAACCGGGACAGCTTTCTGGAAATGGCGGGCAAGATGGCTTTCGCGCTGCGCCGGCTGATGTTCGGGCGGCTGGTTGGCATGGTGTTCGAAGGGGTGATCACATGGGCAGCCCTTGCGCTTTACGGCGTGCCGCTCGCGGCCCTGCTCGGCCTTTTGACCGGTTTGCTCGCCTTCATTCCCAATGTCGGTGCGGTCATTTCCGGCCTGCTCATGGTGCTGGTCGGCTTCTCTGGCGGCACAGACATGGCACTGTACTGCGTCGGCGTCTATTTCGTGGTGCAGACGTTTGACGGCTACGTCGTGATCCCGCTGATCGCGAAGAAGACGGTCGACCTCGCCCCCGCCCTCGTCCTTGCGATGCAGCTGATCTTCGGCATCCTGTTCGGCATCATCGGCCTTGCACTTGCCGATCCGCTGGTCGCGATGATCAAGGTCATGCTCGAACACCGCAGCGAGAATGCGGGGCGCGGTTCACCCGATGGTTTCCCCGATAGCGAGGCGACTGCCTGATGGTCCGCAAGTTCCTCTATTTCGTCGCGTTCTGCATCGTGCTGGTGATCGCGGCGGGCATCGTCCTGTCGATCTGGTCCAAGGAACTGACCGAACTGGCCTTCACGCCAAAGGGCGATTTCGTGGCTCAGGACCCGCTGGCGGGCAATGCCTATCAGGATCCGGCCATGTGGATCAGCCGCCCCGGTATGGCATCGTCCGATCCCTCGCGCTGGCGCCCCGAAACGCTGCCCGACGATGAAACCGTGTCGCAGGCAGCGGTCTTCTTCATCCACCCCACCAGCTACCTGTCGCGCGACAGCTGGAACGCACCGCTGGACGATGCCGACGCCAATTCGGGCGCCGAACTGTTCGTGCGCGGGCTGGCCAGCGTCTACAACCGGTCGGTCGACATCTGGGCGCCGCGCTATCGTCAGGCTGCGGTTGGCGCGTTCCTGACGCAGGGGGACAACCGGAAACAGGCGCTCGACCTTGCCTATGGCGATGTCGCGCAGGCGTTCGATTTCTTCCTTGCCAGCATCGGCAAGGACCAGCCGATCGTGCTGGCCGCGCATAGCCAGGGCGCGTTGCACCTGAAGCGCCTGCTTGCCGAAAAGGCCGTGGGAACGCCGCTGGCGGACCGGATCGTGGCCGCCTATGTCGCCGGCTGGCCGGTTTCGATGGAGCGGGACCTGCCCGCCATGGGCCTTCCCGCCTGTGCCACCGACAACCAACCCGGCTGCGTGATGAGCTGGCAGAGCTACGCCGAACCGGCCGATGCCTCCCTGCTGTTCAGTGCCTATGAAGAAGGTGTCACGCTGGATGGCGAGCCACTGGCGAAGACCGACGCGCTGTGCACCAACCCCATCACCGGCACGATCGACGGCGAAGCACCGGCAAGCGCGAATACCGGCACGCTGGTTCCCGATGGCGATTTCAGCAGCGGCGAGCTGGTTGCAGGCGCAGTGCCCGCGCGCTGCGGGTCGGACCATCTGCTGCTGATCGGAGACCCGCCGGAAATGGGCAACGCGGTGCTGCCGGGCAACAACTACCACGTCTATGATATCCCGCTGTTCTGGATGAACCTGCGGCAGGATTTCGCAAGGCGAGAGGCAGCGTGGCTGACGGCGCATGGCATGGCGGACGAACGTGTGAACCCGACGCCGCCGGTTTCGCCAGCGCCGAAGGCGGTTATGCCCACCCCTGCAGCGGCGGCGCAATGATCACCGAAAACGCGCGCGACTTCGCCGCCGGCCTCGCCGATGGCGGCGTCCTGATCGGCCTAGACCCCGGCACGAAGACAGTGGGCGTGGCGACATGCGACGCGGGCTGGCGATTCGCGACAGCGGGCAAGACCTTGCCGCGCAGCAAGTTCGGACCGCTTCGCACCGCAATCGAATCGCTGGTGACGGAACGGAAGGTCGCCGGATTCGTGATCGGCCTGCCCAAGAACATGGACGGGACCGAGGGGCCGCGCGCGCAAGCCACCCGCGCACTTGCCCGCAACCTTGAACAGGCGTTCACGCTACCGATCCTGTTGTGGGACGAGCGGCTTTCGACCGTGGGGGCCGAACGCGCTATGATCGATCAGGATATGAGCCGCGCCAAGCGTGCCGAACGCATCGATAGCCATGCCGCCGCGGTGATCCTGCAATGCGCGCTGGATGCCATGGTGCAGGACGGGCTGGCCTGAATTCGCGCCAGACAAAGAAAAACCCGCCCCGTCGGGTGGACGAAGCGGGCTGATCTCTCAAAAAACGGAAAAGCCGAAAAATCAGGCCTTCGCAGCTGCCTTCAGGGCATCCTGCTTGGCGATCATCTTCGTCGCCCAGACCGATGCGCCGAAGCTGACCACGACACCTGCTGCTGCCAATGCTACCACCATGTCACGTCTCCTATGCTTGACTGACTTGATGACAGGATATGTCAGAGGTCTTAAAAATCGGTTTCCGCCGTTAACCAACGGCTACGCAGTTTCCCTCAGCCCAGCCGCAAGACGACGACAAGGCCATCGCCCGCCCCGTCGAGCGTTTCCAGACGCACCGCATCGGCCCGCGCCCTGACGAGTATGCTTTCCGGCACTTCGCGATCATGCACCACGACATCGGCGCTGCCGAGCAGCCGGGCCTCTCGCAAAGTCAGATCGTCGGGATCATCGGAGCGCAGGGCAATCTCGTAAACGCCCTGCGGCAATGCAGTCGCCTCGCCCGCCAGCCAGCTTTCGACACTCGCCGCGTCGTGCCGCGTCATCAGGTCCAGCGCGCCACCTTCATCCAGCGCCGCATCCAGCGCGCGGCGGCGCTGGGCAGCGGCGGGCCAGCGCGCCTTCATCGCATCGCGCGCATTGCCCAGCGCCTCTGCCAATGCGCCGAGCCCTTGCGGCAGCAACCGTTCGATCCGCAGGCGCAGGATCTTCGCCAGCCCTGCCGAGGCACCGCCGGTCCCCACCGCGATCAGCACCGGATCACGATCCACGATCGAAGGCACGGTAAAATCGCACAGCGCGGGCCTGTCCGTCACGTTGACCAGCAGGCCTTTGCAGCGCAGCCGGATCGCCGCTGCCTCCGCCGCTTTGGCATCGTCCATCGCCACGAAGCCCAGCACCGCGTGATGCGCTTCGGGTTCGCCCACGCATTCGCCGCCCGCCCGTTCGACCAGCCGCCGTTTCGCATCCGCCGCGTCGCCCATGCCCAGAACGACGACCTTGCGGCCCGTCAGGCGGAAGAAGAGGGGGAGCGACTGCACTATTTCAGCCAGTCGGGCACTTGTTCGGCGGCAAGGATCGTCGCCGGTTCGATGCGGTTGGCCACCACGGCATAGCGATCGCCCGACACCAGCACTTCGGGCACCAGCGGGCGCGAGTTGTAGGTATTGGCCATCGTCGCGCCATAGGCGCCAGCGGTGCGGAACGCGACGAGATCGCCGGTCGTCACCGCGTCCATCTCGCGGTTCTTCGCGAACGTATCCGACGATTCGCAGATCGGGCCGACGACATTGGCCGTCGTCCGCTCACCCGAAGGCGAAACTGCCACGACATCGTGCCAAGCATCGTACATCGCGGGCCGTGCAAGGTCGTTCATCGCCGCATCGACCACGACGAAGGGATTGTTCGCCCCGCGCTTCAGCCGGATCACGCGGCTGACCAGAACGCCCGAATTGCCGGTAATCACACGGCCCGGTTCGAACATCACGGTCACGTCCCAGTCGGCAGTGACGTCGGCCACCATCGCGCCATATTCGGCAGGCGTCGGCAGTTCCTCGCCCACGCGGTAGGGCACGCCAAGGCCGCCGCCCAAATCCATGTGCGTGATCGTGTGGCCGCCTGCGCGCAATTCGCGCATCAGCCCGCCCATCTTGGCAAAGGCGGCGCGGCTGGGGTCGAGGTTGGTGATCTGGCTGCCGATATGCACGGCCAGACCGCGCAGGTTCAGGCCCGGCAATGCCGCCAGCCGCGCGAAGATGTCCTTCGCGGCATAGAACGGCACGCCGAACTTGTTGTCCGCCTTGCCGGTGCTGATCTTGTCGTGCGTTCCGGCGTCGACATCGGGGTTCACGCGCAGCGCCGCCGTGGCGACAAGGCCCTTTCCGTGCGCGATGCGGGCAAGTTCGATGCCCTCTTCCTCGCTTTCCAGATTGAACTGCCCGATGCCCGCCTCGACCGCTTCGGCCAGTTCATCGTCGGTCTTGCCGACGCCGGAAAACACGATGTCCGCAGCCGGCATTCCTGCGGCCAGCGCGCGGCGCGCTTCGCCGATGGAAACGACGTCGGCCCCGAACCCTTCGTCCTTCAACACGCGCAGTACGGCAAGGTTGGGGTTCGACTTCACGGCGAAAGCGAAGTGCGTTTTGCCCGCAGGGGCCAGTGCCTCGCGAAAGACGCGGGCGTGGCGGCGCAAGGTCGCTTCGGAATAGACGTAGACCGGCGTGCCGACGGCTTCCGCGATGGCGGGCAGCGGCACGTCTTCGGCATGGAGAACGCCGTTCTGGTACTGGAAATGATCCATCGGCCTTACCCTTCGGGCGGCAGGTCGAAAGGATCGACCTCGCGCTCTTCGGAACGGGTGCGCAGTTCGACGGTCCGTTCAGGCGCTGCCTGGGTGGAGCGTTCGAGAAGATCGTCAACGCCCGGCTGTTCGTCCGCGCCATAGGGTGTCGGCGGCATCGGTGCGCCGTTCTTCGGTTCAAGATCGGTCTGCTGCGCGCAGGCACCCAGCGCCAGCGCAAGAGCCGCTATCGCGATATGCCGGTTCATGCGCCCTGCTCCATACCCAGTGACTTTTGCGCGTCCGCAACCCGCTTGGCCACTTCGGACGGGGCCGTGCCGCCATGGCTGCACCGCGCGGCGACCGATGCCTCCACCGAAAGGGCATCGTACACACGCTCGTCGATCCGCGCATCGATGGCTTTCAACTCGTCCATCGAAAGCTGGTCCAGTGCCACGCCCTTGCTTTCGGCAAGCTTGACCGCGGCGCCGGTGATGTGATGCGCCTCGCGGAAGGGGATATCGGCCTGACGCACCAACCAGTCGGCAAGGTCGGTCGCCGTTGCATAGCCGAGTTCGGCCGCCTGACGCATCCTGTCCGTCCTGAACGTCGCGCCCGTCACCATGCCGGTCATCGCCGCGATCGACAGGGCGAGCAGCGAGGCGGCTTCAAACACCGGCGGCTTGTCGTCCTGCATGTCCTTGGAATAGGCGAGCGGCAGGCCCTTCATCGTCACCATCAGGCTGGCGAGGCAACCCACGATCCGGCCCGCGTGGCCGCGCACCAGTTCGGCGGCGTCGGGGTTCTTCTTCTGCGGCATGATCGAACTGCCGGTCGACAGCGTGTCGGGCATCCGCACGAAGCCGAAGGGCTGGCTGGCCCAGATGATCATTTCCTCGGCCAGACGCGACAGATGCAGCGAGCACTGCGCCGCCGCCTGAAGGTAATCGAGTGCGAAATCACGGTCCGACACGGCGTCGAGGCTGTTGTCGGTCGGCTTGTCGAAGCCGAGCGCGCCTGCTGTGCTGTCACGGTCCAGCGGAAAGCCGGTTCCGGCCAGCGCCGCGCTGCCCAGCGGGCATTCGTTCATACGCACGCGCGCATCGGCAAAGCGCGAGCGGTCGCGGCGGAACATCTCGTAATAGGCCATCAGGTGATGGCCCAGCGTCACCGGCTGCGCGGTCTGCAGGTGGGTGAAGCCGGGCATGATCGAGCCCGTATTCTCGCCCGCCCGCGTCACCAGCGCCTGCTGCAGCTGGAGCAGGCCCGCCTCGGCCTGATCCATCGCGTCGCGCACCCACAGGCGGAAATCCGTCGCCACCTGGTCGTTGCGGCTGCGCGCGGTGTGCAGCCGTCCGGCAACGGGGCCGACCAGCTGGGTCAGCCGGTCTTCGGTCACCATGTGGATGTCCTCAAGGTCCCAGTTTTCCGGCACGCCGTTTGCCTCGTATTCGGCAGCAACCCGGTCCAGACCTGCGGCAATCGTCTGCGCATCTTCCGCCGAAACGATCCCCTGTGCGCCCAGCATCGCGACATGCGCCTTGCTGGCCGCGATATCCTGTCGCCACATGGCCTTGTCGAAGGGAATCGAGGCGTTTATCTCTCGCATGATCGCGGACGGCCCTTCTGCAAAGCGCCCGCCCCACATCTGGTTGGCCTGCCCGCCAGATCCATTATCGCCGGAGCCTGCATTGCCCGTCATCGAAATACGCCCGTCCTTCAAGTTCATGGCCGGAATCGCACTTGCCTGCACGATCCCCGCAATCGCCGCGTGCGATAGGGAAAGCGCGGCTCCGGAGCAACCGCAAGCATCGCCTGTCGCACCCGATCAGGCCGAAGGTTCGAAGGAAAGCGAGTTCAACGGCACGCTGGACATAACGAAGCGCGGCAGCGCCATCCCCGATGTGGAGATCGCGCTGCCCGATGGAACGAAAAAGAAACTCGGCGATTTCAAGGGCAAGCCGCTGCTGGTGAACCTTTGGGCGACATGGTGCGGACCATGCGTGCTGGAAATGCCGATGCTGGACGAACTGGCGGCAAGGCGGAAGGACGAGCTGACCGTTCTGGTCGTCTCGCAAGATCTCGACGGGGCGGAAATCGTGGAACCGTGGTTCGCGGACAAGGGCTTCGCGGCGCTGCAGCCGTGGCTGGACCCCGAAAACGACCTCGGCTTCGATCTTGCCACCGGTGTCCTGCCCACGACGGTGCTGTACGATGCCGACGGCAAGGAAGTGTGGCGCATGATCGGCGGTCACGACTGGTCAGGCGCACGGACGGACGCGATGCTGGCCGACACTCTCTCTGCCGCTGCGACATCGGCCAAGGCCAATTGAAACTGACACATCCGCTCGCCAAGTATGGCGCGGCGGCCAGTCGGGGAAAAGGACGCATCAGGGAAAAGGACACTGGCGAAATGAGCGCGATCGGTCCCGACGGAATGACGCGGCGCGGTGTCCTTGCAACAGGAGCAGTTACTGCCGCCATGACAGCGACAAACGCACGCGCCCGGGTTACCGGCGCGAAATCCGACCCCGCCGCAGGTCCGACGCCCATGCCGCTGACGTTCGAAGTGAACGGCAAGCTGGTCGAGCTATCGCTCGATCCGCGCACCACACTCCTTGATGCCCTGCGCGAACACTTGCGGCTGACGGGCACGAAAAAGGGCTGCGATCACGGCCAGTGCGGCGCCTGCACGGTCATCGTGAACGGGCAGCGGATCAATTCCTGCCTCTCGCTCGCCCTGATGCACGAAGGCGACGCGGTCACCACGATCGAGGGGCTGGGCACGCCAGATGACCTGCACCCGATGCAGGCCGCGTTCGTGGAACATGACGGTTTCCAGTGCGGATATTGCACACCCGGCCAGATCTGTTCGGCGGTATCGGTGCTGCAGGAAATCGCAGCCGGAGTGCCGAGCCACGTGACCGGCGACATCACCGGCAAGATCGCGGCGACGCGCGCGGAAATGACGGAGCGGATGAGCGGCAACCTGTGCCGCTGCGGCGCCTATGCCAATATCGCCGATGCCATGACGCAAATTGCGGAGGCGCAATCGTGAGGGCCTTTACTTACGAACGGGCGAGCAGCCCGGCACAGGCCGCAGCGGCGGTCGCGGGCACGAAAGGCGCGATGTTCATCGCGGGCGGCACCAACCTGCTTGACCTGATGAAGCTGGAAATCGCAACGCCTGCGCATCTTGTCGACGTGCAGGACATCGGGCTTGGCGATATCGAGGAAACGGACGAAGGCGGCCTGCGCATCGGCGCGCTCGTCACCAATACCGCGCTTGCCGCCGACATGCGGGTCCGCAAGGACTATGCCGTGCTGTCGCGCGCCATCGTGGCGGGCGCGTCGGGCCAGCTGCGCAACAAGGCGACGACGGCGGGCAACCTGATGCAACGCACGCGCTGCCCCTATTTCTACGACGCCAACATGCCCTGCAACAAACGCGCGCCCGGATCGGGCTGCGCCGCGATGGAAGGCTTTTCGCGCCAGCATGCCGTTGTCGGCACTTCGGACAAGTGCATCGCGACTTATCCCGGCGACATGGCGGTGGCCCTGCGCGTGCTGGACGCGGCGGTCGAGACGGTCATGCCCGACGGCAAGACACGGTCGATCCCGATTGCCGATTTCCACCGCCTGCCGGGTGACGAACCGCAAGTCGACAACGTGCTGCAAAAGGGCGAGCTGGTCACGGCAGTCACCCTGCCCAAACCCGTCGGCGGCAGGCATTTCTATCACAAGGTGCGCGATCGCCGGTCCTATGCCTTTGCGCTCGTCTCGGTGGCCGCGGTGCTGCACGACGACGGCACGGGCCGCGTCGCATTCGGCGGTGTCGCGCACAAGCCTTGGCGGGTGGAAGAGGCAGAGGCGCTCCTGCCCGAAGGTGCCGCAGCAGTGGTCGAACGTGCTTTCGCCGGTGCGCGCCCGACGGGGCAGAACCGGTTCAAGATCGCGCTGGCCGAACGGACGCTGGCCGGCGTGATGACAGAGGCAAGGAGCTGATCTCGATGAAATTCGACGCCCCTGCAGGATCAAATGTCATCGACGAGGCAAAAGTCGTCGGCAAACCCAACACCCGTATCGACGGCCCGCTGAAAGTCAGCGGCAAGGCGCCCTATGCCTACGAACGGCACGATGTCGCGGCAAACCAGGCCTATGGCTGGGTGGTGGGCGCGGGCATCGCCAAGGGCCGCATCGTTTCGATGGACATCGACGATGCGCTGGCCGCGCCGGGCGTGCTGGGCATCGTCACCGCGCCGGAAACGGAACCCGTGGCCAAAGGCGTCGGCAACAACGTGTCGGCGTTCGGCGGCAGCGAGATTTCCCGCTACCATCAGGCCATCGCCTGCGTCGTGGCCGAAACGCTGGAACAGGCCCGTGCCGCCGCGCAGCTTGTGCGCACACGCTATGAAAGCGCCGATGGCCGCTACGATCTGGAAGCGAGCAGGGAAAATGCCCCGCTGAGCGGCGATCCGCAGACGTCGGGCGACTTCGACGGCGCATTCGCCGCAGCGCCGGTGCAGGTCGACAGCACATATTCCACGCCCGGCGAATCGCACGCGATGATGGAACCGCATGCCACGATCGCCGCATGGGAAGGTGGTAAGCTGACCGTCTGGACATCGAACCAGATGGTCAACTGGTCGCGGCAGAGCCTTGCCAAGATGCTGGGCATGGATATTGCCGACATCCGCCTCGATTCGCCTTATGTCGGCGGCGGGTTCGGCGGCAAGCTGTTCATCGGCGCCGATGCCGTGCTCGCCGTTCTTGCGGCAAGGAAGGTCGGCCGTCCGGTCAAGGTCGCCTTGCAGCGCCCGCTTGTCACCAACAACACCACGCACCGTCAGGGTACGATCCAGCGCATCCGCCTTGGCGCCCAGGCCGATGGGCGCATCACCGCCATCGCGCACGAGAACTGGTCCTACAACGTCGCGGGCGCGACCGGAGAAGAAGCGACCGCGCAGACCCCGCAGCTCTATGCCGGGGCCAATCGCCTCGTGGCCGAATATTGCACAGTGCTCGACCTGCCCGAAGGCAACGCCATGCGCGCGCCGGGCGAAGCGCCGGGGCACCTCGCTCTCGAAGTCGCGATGGACGAGCTGGCCGAGGCGGTTGGCATCGATCCGGTTGAGCTTCGCATCCTGAACGAGCCGGACACCATGCCCGGCGATCCGGAAAAGAAGTTTTCCGACCGCAATCTGGTGCGCTGTCTTCGCGAAGGGGCGGAACGGTTCGGATGGTCGGCCCGCAGCACCACCCCCGCCGCGCGGCGCGAAGGGCGCTGGCTGATCGGCATGGGCGTCGCCGCCGGATATCGCGGCAGTCCGGGCATGGCGTCAGCGGCGCGGGTCCGGCTGGAAACGGGCGGCCGCGTGGTCGTCGAAACGGACATGACCGACATCGGCACCGGCAGCTACACGATCATCGCGCAGACGGCGGCGGAAACGATGGGCGTGCCGATCGAGGCGGTAACGGTAAGGCTCGGCGATTCAAACTTTCCGGCCTCGGCCGGTTCGGGCGGACAGTGGGGCGCGGCATGCTCCACCAGCGGCGTCTATGCCGCCTGCGTCGAACTGCGCCGCAAGATCGGCGAAAAGCTCGGCTTCGATGCCGACAGCGCCGATTTTGTCGACGGGCAGATCCGCGCCGGCAACCGCCGGTTCGACCTTGCCGATGCCGGATCGCTGGCGGCGGAAGGCGAAGTCTCGTTCGGCGAATTCCGGAATGGCTACGATGTCGGCACATATGCGGGCCACTTCTGCGAGATTGCCGTCGATGCCTATACCGGTGAAACGCGGGTGCGGCGCATGCTTTCCGTCTGCGATGCGGGCCGCATCCTCAACCCGATCACCGCGCGCAGCCAGGTGATCGGCGCGATGGTCATGTCGGTCGGCATGGCGCTGATGGAGGAACTGGCCGTCGACAAGCGTTTCGGCCTGTTCGTCAATCACGATCTTGCCGGATACGAAGTGCCGGTCCATGCCGACATTCCGCAGCAGGACGTCGTGTTCCTCGATACCCTCGACAACGTGGCATCGCCGATGAAGGCGAAGGGCGTGGGCGAACTGGGTATCTGCGGCCCCGGCGCGGCGATCGCCAATGCGTTCTACAACGCAACCGGCATCCGCGTGCGCGAATACCCGATAACGCTGGACAAGTACCTGACCGACTTGCCGACACCGGCCTGACGGGCGCACGATGAACGCGGCGCAAGCCAGTCACGATCACGCCGCGCTGCTGGCGGCGGCGCGCGATGGCGCGGCATTATGCACGATCGTTGCCATCGACGGCGGCTTTTCACGGCGCATCGGCGCGCAACTGGCGATCCTGCCGGACGGCGGGGTGGTCGGCAGCCTTGCCGACAACTGCCTCGAACACCAGCTCGCCAGCGATGTGGCGAAGCTTTCGGAGCCGGTCGTCCACCGTTACGGCAGGGGCTCTCCCTTCATCGATTTCCGCCTGCCCTGCGGCAGCGGGATCGACATCCTGCTCGATCCGCATCCGGACCGGCGGGCCTGCATGCGCGCTGCGGACATGCTGGCGGCGCGGCAGCCGGCCACGCTGGACCTGCCGGCCAATCCCCACCTGCCGCAACGGCGCTACATCCCCGCGCTGGCGCTCGACATCGTGGGTGCCGGACCGGAGGTGGAGTGCCTCACCACGGTGGCGAAGGCAAGCGGGGTAGAAACGCGACTGGTGCGCAAGGATGCATTGTCGCTGGGGCAACGGCCGGATTATCCGGTGCCCGACCGCTGGACCGCGACCGTGCTGTTGTTCCACGATCACGAATGGGAAACCGCCGTGCTGGCCCATGCGCTTTCGGGCGACGGTTTCTATGTCGCAGCGCAAGGCGGCCAAAACGCCCGCCTCGCCCGTGTCGCCCGTTTGCGCGAAACGGGGCTATCGGAAACGCAGATCGACCGGATCAGGGCGCCGGTCGGCCTGATCCCTTCCTGCCGAGAGCCCGATATCCTGGCCGTGTCGATCCTTGCAGAGGTATTCGCCGCTTACGAAAAGCTGCGCTGCGCCTGACCGTTTATTCGACCGTCACCGACTTGGCGAGATTGCGGGGCTGGTCGACATCGGTGCCCTTCACGCAGGCGACGTGATAGGCCAGCAGCTGCACCGGCACGGCATAGACCAGCGGCGCGATCAGCGGGTGGACCTTGGGCATCTCGATCGTCGCGATGCAGCCTTCGCCGGCTTCGGCAATACCCTCGGCATCGCTGATCAGCACGATCTGACCGCCGCGCGCGCGCACTTCCTGCATGTTGGACACGGTCTTTTCGAACAGCGGGCCTGACGGGGCGAGCACGATCACCGGCACCTTGTCGTCGATCAGTGCGATGGGGCCGTGCTTCATCTCGCCGCTGGCATAGCCTTCGGCGTGGATATAGCTGATTTCCTTCAGCTTCAGCGCGCCTTCCAATGCCAGCGGAAAATCGGGGCCGCGACCAAGGTAAAGCACGTCGCGCGCTGGCGCGATCAGGTGCGCCATCGCCTTGATATCCGTATCATGGTCCAGCGCGGCGTTCAGGCAGGCGGGCGCTTCCAGCAGGTGTTCGACCACCTCCCGCTCCTCGGCGGCGTCCATCTTGCCCTTTTTCACGGCAAGGTGCGCGGCAAGTGCTGCCAGCACGGCCAACTGGCACGTGAACGCCTTGGTCGACGCCACACCGATCTCCGGTCCGGCGTGCGTGGGCAGCAGCAGGTCCGCCTCTCGCGCCATGGAACTGGTCGGCACGTTGACGACGACGGCGATGGTCTGCCCCGCTTCCCGGCAATGGCGCAGCGCGGCCAGCGTGTCCGCCGTTTCGCCGCTCTGCGAAATAAATAGGGCAAGGCCGCCGTAAGGCAGAACCGGATCGCGATAGCGGAACTCGCTCGCCACATCGATGTCGACGGGGACGCGGGCGAATTTCTCGAACCAGTATTTCGCAACCATGCCCGCATAATAACTGGTGCCGCAAGCGACGATGGTCACGCGGTCGATCTTCGAAAGGTCGAAGTCGATCTGCGGCAGCGCGACCTGCCTCTCTAGCTGGCGGACATAGCTGCGCAAGGTCTGCGCCACCACGGTCGGCTGCTCGAAGATCTCCTTCTGCATGAAGTGGTGGTAATTGCCCTTCTCGGTCGCCGCCGCGGTCGCGCCCGAATGGACCACCGCGCGTTCCACGCGATTGTTGTCCTTGTCGTAAATGGTCGCGCCCTCGCGCGTGATGACGACCCAGTCGCCTTCCTCCAGATAGCTGATCCGCTGCGTCAGCGGAGCCAGCGCCAGCGCGTCGGAACCGAGGTAGGTCTCCCCCTCACCATAGCCCACCACCAGCGGCGAACCCAGCCGCGCGCCGATCAGCATGTCGGGATGCTGGCGGAACGCGACGGCCAGTGCGAATGCACCGCGCAGGCGCGGCAGCACGGTCTGCATCGCCTCTTCGGGTGACATTCCCTGCTCTATCCGACGGGAAACGAGCTGGACGACGACTTCGGTGTCGGTCTCGCTCTCGAACTTGCGCCCCTCGGCGATCATTTCGTCGCGCAGCTGCTTGAAATTCTCGATGATGCCGTTGTGGACCAGCGCGACTTCCGCCGTGGCGTGGGGATGGGCGTTCGCCTCTGTCGGTGCGCCGTGGGTGGCCCAGCGCGTATGCGCAATGCCGACCTCGCCCTCTGCCGGGCGGCCATCCAGTTCCTTGACGAGGTTGGCCAGCTTGCCTTCGGCGCGGCGACGAACGAGCTGGCCGTCCACGATGGTGCAGATCCCCGCGCTGTCATACCCGCGGTATTCCATGCGCCGCAGCCCATCGACAAGGCGCTGCGCAACGGGTTCAATACCCACGATACCGATAATTCCACACATATAAGCGTTATTCCCTGATGCCCGCCTAGTGCGGAAAATTGGTGTCGACGAAGTGTATGGTGAATTCGAGCGGGTCCGGCTCCCGCCCGTTGCCGGCGATGAACTTCAGCCGCCCCTTGTCCCAAACCTCGCGGATCGCGCCGGACATCCCGGCGGGGAACTTCATGCGTTGTTCGACCAGGGAACGCCAGTCTCCCGACAGGCCAAGTGCGCCGCGCATCTGCGGTTCCATCGCGGCAAGTTCCAGCTCGGTCGCCCCGTCCATGTGCCCGATGGCATCGACGACATACGCGTCGAGCAGCTTCAGGAACGGCTTGCCGGAATAACGATCGCTCATTCGCCGCCCCTCTTCGCGGCTTCCTTCTTCCGCTTCATCGCGTCGTGGAAACGGTCCGCCCAGCCCGGTTTCACCAATTGTTCGGCGCGCACCATCCGCATTTCGCCATCGGCAACATCGCGGCTGACGGCACTGCCCGCCGCGACGATAGCGTCGGCACCGATGCGAACTGGCGCGATCAATGCGGAGTTCGATCCGATGAACGCGCGTTCGCCAATCTCGGTCTTGTGCTTGAAGTACCCGTCGTAGTTGCAGGTGATCGTACCCGCGCCGATATTCGCGCCGGCACCGACGGTCGCATCGCCAAGGTAGGTGAGGTGGTTCGCTTTCGCGCCTTCGCCCAGCACGGCCTTCTTCATCTCGACAAAATTGCCGACCTTCGCCCCCTTCTCCATCACCGCACCGGGGCGCAGGCGGGCAAACGGGCCGACTTCGCAGCCTTCGCCAACGGTCGCGCCCTCAAGATGGCTGAAAGCGCGGATCGTCGCGCCATTGGCCACTTTCGCGCCGGGGCCAAAGACGACGTTCTGTTCGATCGTCACGTCCTCTCCGATCTCGGTATCCCAGCTGAAGAACACGGTTTCCGGCGCCTTCAGCGTCGCGCCGCCATCCATCACTTCGGCGCGCTTGAATTCCTGCCACTCCCGTTCGGCGGCGGCCAGTTCGGCGCGGCTGTTGACGCCGGTGACCTCGCGGTGATCCTCGCACTCCACCACGGCGGAATTGCGCCCGTCGGCAGCGGCAAGGTTCACGATGTCGGTCAGGTAATATTCGCCCTGCGCATTCGTATTGCCCACGCGCGCCAGCAGTTCGAACAGCTCGCTGCCCTTCACCGCCATCACGCCGGAATTGCACAGGGTGCAGGCACGCTCCGCCTCATTCGCGTCCTTGTGCTCGACCATCTTTTCGATCCTGCCGAACTTGTCGGCAATCACGCGGCCATAACGCAAGGTGTCGGGCGGACGAAAACCGAGCACTACGACGGCGGGTGCATCGGCGGCGTGCAGCCTGTCCAGCATCGAGCGCATCGTTTCCGCCTTTACGAAGGGTACGTCGCCGTAAAGGATCAGAACGTCGCCCTCGAAGCCGTTCAGCGCGCCCGATGCCTGCTGCACGGCATGGCCGGTGCCAAGCTGCGGTTCCTGCACTGCGTATTCGACCTGGCCGCCCAGCGCGTCCTGCACCTGATCGCGGTATTCGCCC
Organism: Croceicoccus bisphenolivorans; assembly: GCF_001634625.1. Lineage (GTDB taxonomy): Bacteria > Pseudomonadota > Alphaproteobacteria > Sphingomonadales > Sphingomonadaceae > Croceicoccus > Croceicoccus bisphenolivorans. The sequence goes on from NZ_LRSE01000003.1 coordinate 265,614, forward strand.
ACGATCACGACGGTCTTTTCCGGCTGCAACTGCGCGGCCTCGTCAATCAGATGCAGGATCATCGCGCGACCGGCGACAGGGTGCAGCACCTTGTGCAGCCCGCTTTTGAGGCGCGTACCCTTTCCGGCAGCGAGGATGACGGTGGCGACGTTCTTCATGACAATTCCTGACGGGCAACAAGGATCCAGGGCACAGATGGGCAATGCACCCCTGCGTTGCCAGCTTTCCGTTGCGCTTTCTAGACTATCGGGCCAAGGCCCACAGGCTTATGCAAGACCAGACAACTTTCCCTTCCTCGTCCCATTCGGCCAACCCTGCGCGCGCGCTGCGGTTCCGAACGGTCGGCTTCGACCTTGATGGCACGCTGCTGGAAACCGCGCCGGACATCGCGGCGGCATTGAACCATGCGCTGAAAATCGCCGGCCTGCCCACGCTGGGTTACGAGGAAGTGCGCCCGATGATTGGCGGCGGGGCAAAGCGCCTGCTGGCAAAGGCGCTGGCGGGAGCGGACGGCGCGCGCGTGCCTGCCGAAACGCTGGACCCGCTCTACGACGAGCTTCTCGCCCATTACCGCGCGAACATCGCGGTGGAGACGAAGCCCTATCCCGGCCTGCTGGACGCGCTGGACAAGCTGGCCGATGCGGGGATCGCGCTGGGCGTTGCCACAAACAAGCTGGAATCGCTGGCCCGCGAACTCCTAGGCCAACTGGGCATGACGGAGCGCTTCGCCTGCATCCTTGGCGGCGATACGCTGGGCACCGAAAACGCCAAGCCAAAGCCGGACATGCTGCACGAACTTACCCGTCAGTGCGGCGGCGGACCGGCAGCGTTCGTGGGCGATTCGATCTACGATACAGAGGCCGCGCGCGCAGCGGGCCATCCGTGCGTTGCGGTCAGCTTCGGTTATCGCAACCACACGCTGGATGAACTGGGCGCAGGCGCGGTGATCGACCATTACAACCAGCTGATCCCGGCGCTGGCGGGGCTGTAGGGCGTTAGCGCGTTACGTTCGCGTTGGCATGTTGCAGGCAGGCACTATGGACAGTCTGCTGACGGCAACCCGTGATCGGGCCATCGGATAATAACAAGTGTAAGCGAGAGGGTGCGCCACGGCTTGCGGGGGCGCTCCCGTTGATGAAAATCAATGACCGCGAACACGGTTTACGGTAGATTTCCCATCGTTTCGCGGAGAGCGTGCCATGCCTCGTTCCGACCGGTGGAAGTACCTCGCACTGCTTGGCGGCCTATGCGTATCGCAGGCCGTGACACCTCTTGCGCCCGTCTTCGGGCAGGACCTGGATTATCCGCGTGTTGCATTGGCTAGGGATCACCAGTGCCAGATAGAGGTAAAGGGAACGGGCACCGTCTTCGCCATATATGTGACTGGCCTGGTCCCGAATGAGACCATTGAAATCACTTCGGATTCCGAGGGCGAGGTCATCCGGTCGCTCGCGCAAGCCGATGAGCGAGGCGAGCACTTCTTCATCGATATTCCCTTGGTGAAGGGACGAAGCTCCGGCATTGCGCACATCTTCGTGACTGCATCCCGATGCCGCCTGAAAGTGTCATTCCCCTGGCGCGAATAAAGATCGAACGGCGATGGCTTGCAACGAGTACGCTTCATCGTGGGCTGACAAGGCACGGATGCTGACCGCAACCGCGCCGCCACCCGACATCACTCGTCCACGATCTTGAGCAACCGCCGTTCGATCGGGGCGAGCACGCCGGCCAGTTCATGACCGCGTTTCAGCACTTGCCCCGCTTCGCCGAAAAGGGTCCACATGCCTTGCCGCTGGCGCAGGTCGGGGCGCTTTTCCAGCCGGACTTCGGGGCGTTCGGCGCTGCGGCGAAAAGCGGCGAAGTGGGCGGCGTCTTTGTGGAAGTCCATCGCGTAATCGCGCCACTGCCCCGCCGCGACCATGCGGCCATAGAGATCGAGAATCTTGAGAAGCTCAACACGCTCGAAACCGACTTGCAGCGGCTTGCCCCGATGCGGGCCAAGCGGAAGCGGGACGACATTGTTCATTGATGTGCCCCTACGGGCATGACGCGCAAACCCTTACGCACCCGTCGTCCCGTCGCTGCCGCGCGCGATGGGTTCGGGCTCACCCGTTTCCTGCCGCAGGCGTTCCAGTTCGGCCTTCAGCGCCACGATCTGCGCTTCCAGATCGTCAAGCCTTGGCGAAGGTTCGCACGGGTCCTTGCACGGCGTGCCGTAGGGCATGAATTCGCGCTGGTAGGTTTCCGCCGACACCAGCGTCGAACGCGCCTTTACGCCCACCATCGTCGCGCCTTCGGGCACATCCTCCGTCACGACGGCCGCCGCGCCGATGCGCGCGCGCTTGCCGATGGTGACAGGGCCAAGGATCTGTGCCCCCGATCCGACGATGGAGCCATCCATCAGCGTCGGGTGCCGCTTCCCCGCGATTCCGTTGGTGGGGTTCGTGCCGCCCAGCGTGACGCACTGGTAGATCGTGACATTGTCGCCGATCTCCGCCGTTTCGCCGATGACGGTAAAGCCGTGATCGATGAACAGGTTGCGTCCGATCTTCGCGCCGGGATGGATGTCGATCGCGGTCAGAAACCGGGCGAAGTGGTTCACGAAACGGGCGGCGAAAAACATCTCCGCCTCGAAAAACCAGTGCGCGATGCGGTGCAGGCCCAGTGCCAGAACGCCGGGATAGAGCAGGATTTCCCAGCGCGAACGGGGCGCGGGATCGCGTTCGCGAACGCTGTCCAGATAGGTGACCAGTTGCTCGAACATACGCGTAATACTCCCACCAAGACCCCGGATTGGCAAGTTCCGCCCTTTTTCAGAGCAGGTCGCCCTGCTCCGGTTCGTGGCCGGACAATGCCTCCCGCCAGATGGCCAGCCGGGCCGGAACCTTGCGTTCCAGGCTCAGCCGGTCGATCCCGGCGACCAGCGTCTCCACCGCGGCGAAGCTGCGTTCGACCCGCGGAACGAGATAAGTGGTGGCCTCTTCGCCCAATGCAAGACCGCGCTGCGCGGCATGGGCCTCTATCAGGCCCGCCAGCATCTCGTCATCGGGTGCCTCGATGGAAAGGTTCAGCGCCGCACCCAGACGGGAACCGAGATCGGGCAGCGTAATCTTCCATTCCGACGGCACCGGCCTTCCGATCAGCAGCAGCGGGCGCGATGCGGCCTGTGCGCGGTTCCATGCGTGGAACAGCTCGTCCTCCGGCACGGTTTCGGCGTCATCGATGGCTGTGCCAAGGCCGGACGTTTCGAACCAACGGGCGATCAACGATTTGCCGGAACGCGGCGGGCCGGACAGGATGGCGGTGTGAAACGGCCAGCTCGCCGTATCCTGACAGGCGCGCAAAACGGCCTCGTTCGCACTGCCGACCACGATGGACTGTTCCCGCGCAACCCCGGTCAGCGGCAGCACGATCTGGACGGGCCGGCTTGATTCGGGTCGGCTTGATTCGGGCCGGTTTGTTTCGGGAGAGCGCGCCACGCGCGTTCCCCTCAGCGGCTGATCCGCAGCGCGTCCGTGCCCTGCGTCACTTGCCACCCGCGCGACCGCAGCGCCCCTGCCAGCGCCGCGATATCGCCGGAATAGGCGACCTGCATCACCGAAGTACCACCGATGGCAAGGCTGGATGTCGTCGTGCTGTTCACGCCCGGAACCGAATTCAGCGCCCGCAAGGCCGCATCGAACGATGCCGGATCGGGCGTTGCGATCTGCACCGCGATGCTGATCGCGGGCGCGGCGGTCTGCAGCGGTGCCGGTGCGGGCTCGTTCGGGGCCTGCGCATCCGGCTGCTCTGCACCCTCGCCATCTTCGCTAACAGCCGCGGTCAGTGCGGCGAGCAGGTCAGGATCGATACCGCCGTTGTCGATATCCAGCGTCTTGTCCGCCTTCAGCTTTCCTTCGGCCAGCGCACCGGCATAGAGCGAATCGAGCCGCTTCACCGCCTGTTCCAGCATCGCGGGAAGCTCGTCCTCGCTCTGCGCGGTAAGTGTGAAGGTGCCGAGATAGCGGTTGTCCGCGCCATAACGCGCGGTGAACGTGCCCTTCACAGGGCCGCCCGGGAATTGCCGTTCGAGCCGCGCGACCGGAAACACGACATTGGCCGCGCCGAATTCGTCGAGGATCGTTCGCCACCACGCGCGGCTGCGGCGGCCCATCTGCCCCGCCGTCAGCAGCAGCGATTCGCCGCCCGCGCCATAGGGGCGCACATAATCGATCGGGCTTTCGCCATCGCGATGCTCCGCCCAGGCGCGCTGCCACGGGGTGCGCATTTCATAAAGCTGGCCCACGCCGCCCTGATAGACGACGGGAATGGTGAGGAGCGGCGCGGAACGGGCCGTGCTGCTGGCGGTTCCGAAAATCTCGCCGGTGCGGGCGCGGTCGAAAATCACGCCCAGCGTTGCCACATAGCGGCGCGGGCCGATCTCTTCCTTTTCCACAACCACCGCCGAAACCATGGAGAGGAGCTGCGATTCGGGCAGTTCAGGCGCCTTTTCGCCGTCGTGGGTGCGTTCATACAGAACCTTCCACGCCTGTTTCTGCGCTTCCTTCCAGCCGTTTTCGCGCGCCTCTATCGCATCCTTGCCGGTCGTGTTCACCTTGATGCCGGCAACTTCGAAATCGCCGGTATTGGCCAAAGGAGCGATGCCGCGTTCGCCTTCGACTTGCGCGACAAGCCGCCATGCGCCCAGCGCGGCGATCACAAGTATCAGAACGACAAGCGCGATTCGCCACTGCGCGGGCGTGGCGCGCAGGGCCGCAAACGGACGGTCCGGGGCGAAAGTGGAGGCCATTTCCGGAATAGTCAGCCGGGGATATCGAGCCGGTGGGCGATCATCGTGGGGCCTCTTTGCCGAATGAGACGTGGAAATCCAAGCGGGAAAGCGATAATCGCCCCTCAACTTGCGAGAGACCGAATGACCGACAGCCCTGAAACGACCCCTGAAAGCTACACTTACGCCAAGGCCGGCGTATCGATCGAGGCCGGCAATGCGCTGGTGAAGGCGATCGGCCCACTGGCCAAATCGACCGCGCGCCCCGGCGCGACGAGCGAGCTGGGCGGCTTCGGCGGGTTCTTCGATCCGAAGGCTGCCGGTTACAAGGACCCGCTGCTCGTCGCCGCGAACGACGGCGTTGGCACCAAGGTGAAGCTTGCCATCGATCACGACCGGCACGACCATGTCGGCATCGATCTCGTCGCCATGTGTGTGAACGACCTGATCGTGCAGGGCGCGGAACCGCTGTTCTTCCTCGACTACTTCGCCACGGGCAAGCTGGAGAACGGCGTCGCCACCCGCGTCGTCGCGGGCATCGCCGAAGGCTGCAAGATGGCCGGATGCGCGCTGATCGGCGGCGAGACGGCGGAAATGCCGGGCATGTATGCAGCTGGCGACTACGACCTTGCCGGTTTCTGCGTGGGCGCGGTGGAGCGCGGCGAGCAGTTGACCGGCGAGAAGGTGGCCGATGGCGATGTGCTGCTGGGCCTCGCCTCCTCCGGCGTCCATTCCAACGGTTACTCTCTGGTGCGCAGGCTGGCGGCGGACAAGGGCTGGAAGCTGGACCGCCCTGCCCTGTTCGATCAGGATACCCTGCTGATCGACGCCCTGATCGCGCCGACGAAGATCTACGTGAAGAGCCTGCTTGGCCCCATTCGTGCCGGACGCATCCATGCGCTGGCCCACATCACCGGCGGCGGGTTGCTGGAAAACGTGCCCCGCGTCCTTCCCGAAGGACTGCACGCCCATATCGACGTGGGCGGCTGGGTCATGCCGCGCCTGATGGCTTTCCTGCAGGCGCAGGGGAACATCGAGCCGGAAGAAATGGCCCGCACCTTCAACTGCGGCATCGGCATGGTGCTGGCCGTCGCGGCGGACGAGGTGGAGAGCCTGAAGGCCGACCTTGAAGCCGCTGGCGAGGAAGTCTTCGTCATCGGTGCGATCCGTGCCGGCGAAAAGGGCTGCACCGTCGCGGGCCGCGAAGGCGAATGGTCCGCGCGCGAAAACTGGAGCGCGACGCACCTCGGCTGACGGCTACTCCTTCGCCGTCCGGGGCACGCCGTCGATCGCCTCCCCCAGCGTATCGCGCAGGTATAGCTCCCGCACGCCGACATAGGCGACGACCAGCAGCGCGCCTGCGAAGAACACGCCGTAAAGCCCGAATACCGCCCCTGCGCCAAGGATGACGAAAAGGGTCAGCGCGGGCGGGATGGATACGACCTGCCGGTTGATCAGCGGCGTGATCATCCACGCCTCTATCACCCGCACCGCGACATAGGCGATCAGGGTATAGGTCAGCACCGACCCGCCCTGCCCCGCCGCAATGGCGATGGCGGGCAGCATTGCAACGGCGGGGCCGACATAGGGTACGAACTCGCTGATCCCGCCCAGCAGGCCCAGCGCGGCCCAGTGTTCCACCCCCGCGGCCCATAGCGACCCGCCGATCAGCACCGTCATCGCGGTCATCGAAATCAGCTTGGCCTTCAGCCACAGCCGCAGGGCAATCGCCATCTCGCCCAGCGCGCGATCCATCGTGGTGCGCCCGCCATGCGGCGTGAGCATGACGATCGCGCGGCGATAGGGGCCGGGGTTGGCGGCGATGAACATTCCGCCCACCAGCACGATCAGGAAATTGAGGATCACTTCGCCCGTTCCGGCGATAAGGTCGCCCAGCCGGTCCGCAATCGCGCTGCCGCCGACGGCTGCACGCACGGCCTTCACCACCGCCGCGCCGACGGGATTGGAGCCAACGGCATTCTCGATCGCGGCGACCGTTTCGGGCAGGTTGTCGATCAATCCGGCAACCTGCACCCCGAACTGCACCATCAGCAGGTACCCCATCAGCCCGACGATGCACAGGCACAGCACGATGCCGATGCCCAGCGCCACATCGGCATTGCGCAGACCCAGCTTCTCCAGCAATTCGCCCATCGAACGGAACACCACTGCGGCCAGCACCGCGCCGAACACCAGCAGCAGCAGGTCCGCCGCGCGCCATGCCACGATCAGCACGGCGGCGATGGCCAGCGTATAGGCAAGGCGGCGTAAGTAGGCGTGGTCCTCTGCGCGCGGGCGGAACGGGGCGTTCATCAGGCCATTGCCTGCCGCCGGTGCGGCGCGTAGGGACAGCGGCTCTGTCGGCAGGGGCATGGCTGGAAAGGTGTTGCGATCATCCAGTACCAAACCCGCGTGACCGGCACCCTGTTCCACGGCATTTGAAGGGCCGAAGCGATGATGCCAGCAAATGCCGCCGTTCCGCGCGCGAAAGTCGCGGTGCTGATTTCGGGCACAGGCTCGAACATGGCGGCCCTGCTTTACGCCAGCCGCCGCGCCGGTTGCCCCTATGAAATCGTGCTGGTCGGATCGAACGATCCGGAGGCGAAAGGCCTGAAGCTGGCCGCTGCCGAAGGGGTGGCGACTTACGCGCTGCCGCACAAGGGCATGAAGCGCGCGGAGCATGACGCCGCGATGGAAAAGGCAGTGCTGGCGGCAGGGGCCGACTATATCGCGCTGGCCGGTTACATGCGCATCCTCAGCCCCGCATTCGTGTCGCGCTGGGAAGGGCGGATGCTCAATATCCACCCCTCGCTATTGCCGAAGTACAAGGGGCTGGACACGCACCTTCGCGCGATCGAGGCGGGCGACAGCCACGGCGGCTGTTCGGTCCACCTCGTTACCGCAGAACTGGACGACGGGCCGGTGCTGGGCCAGACGCCGGTGGCGATCCTGCCCGATGACACGCCCGATACCCTTGCGGGCCGCGTGCTCCATGCCGAACACCAGCTCTATTCGCGGGTGCTGGAAGAACTGGTCACCCGCCCCTACCGCGCCGATTGGCTGCTGGAAAAAGTCGCCGCGCTGGCGCTTTCGCTGCCGGAGGCGGAGGCGCGCGACAGCCACGGCGCGCCGGGTTGGCGCACGGGCGGCAAGAGCGGCAAGTTCTTCGCCTATTTCAGCGAACGGCACCACGGCGAACCGCATGTCGCGATTCTAGTAAAGACGGACGGACCGGACGAGCTGGCCGCACTGATCGATCGCGATCCCGCAATCTGGTACCGCCCCGCCTATTACGGGGCGAGCGGCTGGGCGGGCCTGATCCTGAACCGGCCGGGCGTGGATTGGGAACATGTGCGCCAGTGGCTGGAACGCAGCTGGCGCGCGGTCGCGCCCAAGCGGCTGACCCGCCTAATCGACGCCGCCGACGAATTCTAGCGCGCGGCAACCGGCACGTACTGCAACCGGACCGTTTCCCCCCAGTCGCTGCCGTTGACAGAACGCTCGGCCACGAACTGCGCGCCACCCGCGATTGGCCAGATCCGGGACCGCGTGTGGATCAATCCTGCCTCTCCCGTCCGGCCACCCAGACAGGTGAGCCCCCCTTCGGCATTGGCGAAACAGGTTTCGGACCGGCTGCGGCCGTCCTGGCCATAGTGGTAATAAGTGTAGTGCTTGCCCGCTTCCGACCAGCCGAACATGCTGACGCTATGTTGGGCGGGATCTTCCGTATCGTCCGTTGTTTCGCAGATCACGAAGCTGTTTTCGTGCCACCACCGGCACGTTTCGCGGTACTTTCCCTCGTAGCCGAGAATCGTCCAGTCGTTGACGAGAAAGGCCATGCCATTCTCTACCGCTTCGGGATGAACCCCCGCGCTGGCATTCGCCGGAATGGCCAACAGCGCGGCCAGTGCCAGAAGCAGCCGCCGCATGTCAGGCAAGTTGATCAGCCGAAACCAGTGGCCGGTCCACGCGCGTGGCGCGATAAACTTCGCCGCCGCCCGCTCCGTCGAGATCGGATGTCAGCACGACATGATCATCGTGCACTTCGAGCAGGCGACCGGCGAACGGGAAGCCGTCCATGCCTTCCACACGGTAACTGACCGTATCGCCCACCTTGAAGGTGGCGGGATCGGTGTTGAAGACGAACGGGCAGTCGCCCGTGCCCATGCCCATCATCGCAGGTCTCCCTAACCTATTTCCTCGATCCGGCAGGTCATTTCCTCGCCGCCGGGCGGAGTGAACATCGCCTCATCGCCCTTGGTGAACAACTGCGCCTTGCCCGCGTAGTTGCTGCCTTCGTACTTCGCGCCGGAACCGCTTGGAACTTGCACCAGCGCGACCGACTGGTCCAGCCATTGCAGGAAGGCAACGCCCGGATCGGCGTTCACGAAAGTCGCGGAAACACCGTAATCCGCCCCGTCACAGGCCAGCGCCAGCGGACCGTTGGTGATGCCCTTCGCATCCTGTTGCCGGCTGTCATAGAAACCCTGCCGGAGTTCGTGGATGCGCATCGCGTAGCTGGTCGTCACGCATTGCAGCGGATCGTCCGCCTTCCAGCAATCGTCGCGCCCCTTGATCCAGCCGCGCTGCATCGCGGTCAGTTCCTCCAGCCGTTCTTCGGAAGCATAAGTGCCGCTTTCGGCCAGAGCGTAGAGCCGCTGCAGCTCGTTATCCATGCGCGCCAGCATCGGTGTCTTGCAGACGAGGTCGGTGGCCTGCGAATCGGATTTGCTGCAATCGAAACTGGGCGCGACCGGTTCTTCGGCCGCAGCGGCGGTGGCCGGTGCTTCGGTTGCCGTTTCCTCGCCCTCCGGCTCTGCGGTCGAACCGCATCCTGCCAGCGCCAGTGCCCCCATCGACGCGATAACCAGCCGTTTCATGCCCAATCCCCCGATTCGCCAAACAAAAAGGCCGTCCCCCGCGAAGGGAACGGCCTTTTGCCTAGCACGGAAAATGCCGGTCAGCCGACGATTTCTTCGGGCTTGAAGAAGAAGTCGATCTCGATCTTGGCGTTTTCCTCGCTGTCCGAACCGTGAACGGTGTTCTCACCGATCGACAGGGCGTATTCCTTGCGGATCGTGCCGGCATCGGCATCGGCCGGGTTGGTGGCGCCCATCACGTCGCGGTTGCGCTTCACGGCGTCTTCGCCTTCCAGCACCTGAACCACGACCGGCTCGCTCATCATGAAGTCGCACAGTTCGCCGAAGAAGGGGCGTTCGGAGTGAACGGCGTAGAAGCCTTCGGCCTGTTCGCGGGTCATGTGGATGCGCTTGGATGCGACGACGCGCAGGCCCGCTTCTTCCAGCATCTTGGTGACCGCGCCGGTCAGGTTGCGACGGGTGGCGTCGGGCTTGATGATCGAAAAGGTGCGGGTAACCGCCATGGGACTTGTCCTTGCAGAAATGGAAATCGGGTGTGCTCGCGCCGGGCGGCACGTTCTGGCGCGCCCCTAGCGCCGGTTTCGCGCCCGCACAAGAGGGCGCGGGACCGACTGCATCAGGTGGACAGGCCGCTTCCCGCGATCAGCTGGACCGATGTGCCGCCTTCGCGCGCGGATGCCGTGACCGAAAATTCGCGCCCGTCGCCCGCCTTGCCGCTGATCATATGGAGGTTGCCGGTCTGCAGCTGCGCCTCGACCTTGTAGCCCGCCTTCTCTGCCGCGGCCTTGTACCAGCCCGTCACCTTGTCCGGCGCGTCGGCGGTATCCATCGCCACCAGCGATCCGCTGCCCTTGTCGCCCAGCCCGACGTTGGAGACATTGGTGACTTTCGCAGCCGGATAGACGGCGATCCCTTCGGGCAGATCGGGCTTCAGCGTTTCACCGGTATCGACGGTCGCGTTCCCGTCGGGCGTGTTCAGGCGGATGTTGGTGGCATCGTCGTCGCCGGAAATGCGGTATTCGACATCGCCATCCTCGGTGCTGATCGTGCCTTCCTCGCCCGATCCGCAGCCGCCCAAGGCCAGCATCGCGGCAAGGGCAGAGGCCAGCGTCATTTTCCTGCGACCGAACATTGCCTTCACTCCCTAGGGGCCGACCACCCAGCGGCCGTCGACGAATTTCCAGTAATGCCGCTCGACACCCTCGCTGTCCCCCAGCGCGCGCCATGCGCCGCGTGCGCCGTCGATGGTCTGCGCGTCGAACAACAGCAGCGCGCGGTCATAGCTCAGCGCCTCGTCCCGCCATTGCCCGTCGGCCAGCGCCACCAGCCGCGCACCGTTGGGCGCATCGGCGGCATCGGGCGCGATCAGGATCGGCTGGCGTGCATCGCCATGCTCTCCCGCCTCACCATTGGCGAGAAAGCCGGGCGCGGCCCAGAGCGCGTCGGAAATGGCCGACGCCTGTTCCGCATCGTCGGATACGACCAGCATCCGCTGCCCCGCCTCCAGCGCCTTGGCCGCGATCTGCGCCAATGCCACCGGCGCGGGATCGCGGGACAAGTGGTAGAAGTCGACGCGCATGGCCCCGCAGCCGGTCGGCTACCTCAGCCCTGCACCGTCGTGCGGATGAACCGATCGAGCAGGCGCACGCCGTAACCGGTCGCGCCCTTCTCCCAAGTCGCGCCGGGCTTGTCGGCCCAGACCACGCCCGCGATGTCGAGGTGCGCCCACGGCGTATCGTTTTCGATGAAGCGCTGCAGGAACTGCGCCGCCGTGATCGAACCGCCGTAGCGCGGCCCGACGTTCTTGATGTCCGCGATCTGGCTGTCGATCAGCTTGTCGTAGGCAGGTGAAAGCGGGAAGCGCCACAGCGTGTCGCCGCTCCGCTCGCCCGCGTCGATCAGGTCGCCTGCCAAAGTATCGTTATTCGAGAAGATGCCCGCGTTCTCGTGACCGAGCGAGATGACCATCGCGCCCGTCAGTGTCGCGAGGTTGACGATGCAGGCAGGCTCGAACGTCTGCTGCGTCCAGGTCAGCGCGTCGCACAGCACCAGCCGCCCTTCGGCGTCGGTGTTGATAACCTCGATCGTCTGGCCCGACATCGATGTGACGATGTCGCCGGGGCGCTGGGCATTGCCGTCTGGCATGTTCTCGGCAAGGCCACAGATGCCCACGACGTTCGCCTTCGCCTTGCGCGTGGCGAGCGCCAGCATCGTGCCGGCGACGGCGCCCGCGCCGCCCATGTCCCACTTCATCTCTTCCATGCCGCCAGCCGGCTTGATCGAGATGCCGCCCGAATCGAAGGTCACGCCCTTGCCGACAAAGGCGACAGGGGCATCGCTGTCATTGCCGCCCTTCCAGTGCATCGCGATGATGCGCGAGGGGCGGTGCGAACCCTGCCCCACGCCAAGCAGCGCGCCCATGCCCAGCTTTTCCATTGCCGGAACGTCGAGCACGGTGATCTCCACGCCCGTACCTTCCAGCCGCGCTTTGCAGCGTTCGACGAAGCTTTCGGGGTAGATGATGTTGCCCGGCTCGCTCACCAGTTCGCGGGTGAATTCCACGCCCAGCGCCACTGCGGCGGCATCGTCCCACGCGGCTTCGGTGCCATCGGGCGCGTTCAACGCGACAACCTCGGTCAGCGTCGGCTTCTGCTCGTCCTTCAGGCGGGTGCGATAGGTATCGATCCGCCACGCGCGCAGGCGCAGGCCCATCAGGACGGCGGCGGCCTGTTCGGCGTTCAGCCCGCTCTTCGCGAAATCGACCGCCATCGTCGTCTCGCCCGAAACGAGGTACTTGGCGGCAAGACCGGCGCCCGCCTTTTCAAGGTTGGCGAGCCGTTCCTTCGCATCGGGCTTGCCCGCGCCGGACAGCGCGATGCGGCGCACCTTGCCGTCCACTTCGGCGAAACCGTCGAACAGCTGGCCCGGCTTGCCGGAGAAACGCGCAGCCGATGCCCCTTCGGTGACGACCGCGGGAAGCCCGCCGGGCAGCGTGTCGGCATCGGCGGTCATCGCGACAAGGCGGACGTCGGCGGGAAGCTGGGTGGCGAAACGGATGTTCATGCGTGGCTCCTGAAGCGGATTCCTGAAACGGATCATGTTGGCGGCGTGACGGACGTCTAGCCCGATATGGTATCGTTTGAAACCGGAATCACCGGCAAGACAGACAAGCCGCTCTATCGCCGTTGCAGTTAGGCATGAGCGGTGCGATAGGCAAGCCATGCCGCCCGGATCGCAGACCCTTACCCGCATGATCAATCGACTTCCCACCGCGTCCGTCACGCACGCGGGACTGCCTCTGCTGGCGCTCGCATGGGCGCTTGCCGTGCCGGGCACCGCCATGGCGCGCGAGGCGGACTATTTCTGGACAGGCGGCCAGAATCCGGAGGCCGAGCCGGTCGAGCCTTTCCTGATCGATGCACCCGAAGAAGAAGGGAACATCGCGTTCGAGGCCGATGCCCTTGGCTATGACAATGACAACGATACGGTAACGGCATCCGGCAACGTCGTGCTGCGCCGTGCGGAGCAGCAGCTGACCGCGGACGAAGTATCGTGGGATCGCACCTCCGGCGTGATCGTCGCCAGCGGCAACGTGAAGCTGCGCGATGGCGATGCGAACGTCATCTATACTGACCGGCTGGAGCTGAGCGACGAACTGCGCGCCGGCGCGATGGAGAACATGCTCCTCGTCATGAACGAGGGTGCGCGCATGGCCGCGCGCAGCGGGGAGCGTGACGAAGACGGCACGATCCAGCTTGAATATGCCGCCTACAGCCCCTGCGCGGTCGAAACGCCTGACGGTTGCCCGCGCGATCCCAGCTGGCGCATCACCGCGCGGCGCGTCCGCTACGATCCCGATACGCAGACGGTGAAGTTCAAGGGCGCAAAGCTCGAACTGTTCGGCGCGCGCCTGCTGCCGCTGCCGGGCCTTTCGGTGCGGACGGACGGGCAGCCGGTATCGGGTTTTGGCACGCCGAACCTGCGCTTTTCGGATTCGAACGGCGTGGAAATCATCGGCGAATATTACCTGCGCCTTGCCGAAAACCGCGAAATGACACTGGGCGCCAGTGTCTATACCGACGTGCTGCCGATGGTTTCCGCCCAGTACAAGGCACTGACCGAGGATGGCGCCTACCAGATCACCGGCTACCTCACCAACAGCTCGCGCATTCCCGTCGGCGATATCGACGCGACGACGCTGGACAGCGAGAAGGACCTGCGCGGCTATCTCGACACGAACGGGCGGTTCCAGATCGATCCGAACTGGTCGATCAGCCACTCCATCCGCCTTGCCAGCGACCGCACGTTCCTGCGCCGTTACGACATCAGCCGCGATGACCGGTTGCGCTCCACGATCCAGGCCGAACGGATTGACGACGACAGCTACCTTTCCATCGCCGGCTGGGCGACGCAGACGCTGCGACAGGGGGAGGACCAAGGGCTGGTGCCGGTCGCCATGCCGCTTGTCGATTATCGCCGCCGGCTAGCCGATCCGCTGATGGGCGGCCGCATCATGCTGCAGGCCAATACCTTGCTGCTGGAACGGAACGAGGGGCAGGACACCCAGCGCGCCTTCGCCAGCGCGCAATGGGACTTGCGCAAACTGACCGGCTGGGGACAGGAAGTCACCTTCACCGCGCTGGCCCGCGGCGACATCTACAATTCGAACGAAAATGCGCTCACCTCCGTCGAAGTCTATCGCGGCGACAGCGGGTGGCAGGGGCGCGGCGTCGCGATCGGCGCGATAGACGTGAAGTGGCCCTTTACCGGCAGCTTCCTTGGCGGACAGCAGGTGCTGACCCCGCGCATCCAGTTCGTGGCCAGCCCCGCAATCCGCAACCTTGCCATTCCGAACGAGGATGCCCGTGCGGTCGATCTGGAAGATTCCAACCTCTTCGCCCTGAACCGCTTCCCCGGTTACGACCGGGTGGAGGACGGGGCGCGCATGACATACGGGTTGGACTGGCGCTGGACCGCACCGGGCTGGCGCATCACGGCCACCGCCGGGCAGAGCTATCGCCTTTCGAACCAGAGCGACATCCTGCCCAATGGCACCGGCCTCACCTCCAACACGTCCGACATCGTCGGGCGCACGGAAATCCGCTGGAAGGACTTCGTCTCCTTCACCCATCGGTTCCGCATCGACAAGGACAACCTCGCCCCCCGCCGCACCGAAGCGGATCTCACGCTGGGCAGCCGCAAGACTTATGTCGAGGCGGGCTACCTCAGGCTGGACCGCAACATTCCGGACACGCTGGAAGACTTGCGCGACCGCGAGGAACTGCGCCTTGCATCGCGGCTGGCCTTTGCCAACTACTGGTCGGTGTTCGGATCGACGATCATCAACCTGACCGACCGGAACGAAGACCCGACCCTGACATCGGACGGGTTCGACCCTCTGCGCACCCGCCTTGGCGTAGCTTATGAAGACGATTGCATGGAAATCGCGTTGACGTGGCGGAACGACCGTTTCCGCACGGGTGACGCGCGCGAAGGGAACACGTTCCTGTTCCGCTTCCGCCTCAAGAACCTTGGCCTTCGCTGATCCCTCGTTCGCCGGTTTTCACGGATAATCGCACCGTGCGGAACGACAACGTGTTGCCCTTGGCCCGCCCTCACCCTAAACGCCGGTGAACAAGGGGGGCACAGGCGGCTCAGCAATGGTTAAGCCGAAAGCGGCCATGCGCTTCCGTACATGGCGCTGCGTACCATCATGCGGCGTCAGCCAACCGTACTCTCGCGTAATGCGAAAAAGGGATGTCAGGCCAGTATGAAGACCATTGGTGATTTGGGGGGCGAATTCACTGCCGTCGGCCGTTCGATGGTTCGCCTTGCCGGCAGGATCGGGCTTGCGGCAGGCGCGGGTGCGCTGGTCGCTGCGCCCGTGGCCGCCATGGCCCAGACCCCTGCGGCACAGGCCGCGAACCAGGATGATCCCGGCGCGAACGCGGATCTGAACCTGCCCGCCAATCCGGCCAGCTTTGGCACCCCGCCCAGCCAGTTCCGCGGCGCGACCGCGATCGTGAACGGCGCGATCATCACCGGGACAGACATCGACCAACGCCTCGCGCTGGTGCTGGCAGCTAACCGGAACGAGGTTTCAAACGACGAACTTGAACGCCTGCGCGCGCAGGTCCTGTCCAACCTGATCGACGAGACGCTGCAGATTCAGGAGGCAGAGGCCTCCGAAGTGGGCGTCGGCGCGGCCGAAGTGGACGCGACCTACAACCGCGTTTCGCAGCAGAACTTCAACATGACTCCGGCGCAGCTCGATGCCTATCTGCGTTCGATCGATTCCTCCCCCGCCTCGATGAAGCGGCAGATCCAGGGCGAGCTTTCGTGGCAGCGCATCCTGCGCCGCAACATCGCGCCGTTCATCAACGTGTCGGAGGAAGAGGTTCACGAACGGCTCGACAGGCTGAAAGCCGATCGCGGGACGGAAGAATTCCGCCTTGGCGAGATTTTCCTGTCGGCCACTGCCGAAACCAAGCCGCAGGCACGCCAGCAGGCGGAGCAGATCATGGGCCAGCTACGGCAGGGCGGCAGCTTCGTCGCCTATGCCCGCCAGTTCAGCCAGGCATCGACGGCAGCGGTCGGCGGTGATCTCGGCTGGATCCGTCTTGCCCAGCTTCCGCCCGAACTGGCCGAAGCGGCTGGCCAGATGCAGCCCGGACAGTTGGTCGGCCCGGTCGAACTTCGCGGCGGTTATTCGCTGCTGTACCTGATCGACAAGCGCAAGGTGCTGATGGCCGACGCTCGCGAAGCGCTGCTCAGCCTCAAGCAGATCTCGATCTCGTTCCCCGCAGGCACGAGTGCCGATCAGGCCGCGGCGCGCGCAAAGAAGTTTGCGGAAGACGTGCAGGGCATTGCCGGTTGCGGCGCGGCCGAAGCCGGTGCCGCCGCGATGGGCGCCGATATCGTCAGCAACGACAATATCCGCGTAAAGGACCTGCCGCCGCAGTTGCAGGACACGCTGCTGGCGCTGCCGCAGGGCGGGATCACGCAGCCGTTCGGTTCTGCAAGCGAAGGCGTGCGCGTCCTGATGCTGTGCGGGCGGACCGATCCGGGCATGGCCGGCGGACCGACGTTCGACGAGCTGATGGCCCAGATCGAGGACGAGCGCATTAACAAGCGTGCGCAAATCTACTTGCGCGACCTGCGCCGCGATGCCGTCATCGAGTATAACTGAGCGGGCGCGATAGCGAGCATGCCGGTGGGGGCACCGCTTGTCGCGTCGTTCGGCGATCCGGCCGGAATCGGGCCGGAACTGCTGCTGAAGGCATGGATCGCACGCCATGACGAAGGGCTGGCGCCTTTCGCCGTGGTGGGCAGCCTGTCGCACATGGAACGGCTTGCTGCGGCCCCAGGCGCTGCACCGCACGGCGCGCATGTCGAAATGCGCGCGATCGGCACACTGGACGAAGCTGCCGATGTCTTTGGCGATGCCTTGCCGGTGATCGATCTTGGCCCGCTGGACCAGCCGCTGGGCAGACCGACCCGCGAAGGCGCGCGGATGGCACTGGCGGCACTGGATCATGCCGCCTCGCTCGCCGTTTCGGGCAAGGCTTCGGCCATCGTCACTGCCCCGATCGCGAAGGCCGAATTGCAGGCCGTGGGTTTCGACCATCCGGGCCAGACCGAATTCGTCGCTGCCGCCTGCGGGGTAAAGGCAGAGGACGCGGTGATGATGCTGGCCGGACCGTCGCTGCGCGTCGTGCCGATGACGGTCCATACCGCGCTCTCCGCAGTGCCTGCACTGCTGACGCAGGACCTGATCGCCGGCCGCATCCGCATCGCCGCCCGCGCGCTGCAACGCGACTTCGGGATCGCGCACCCACGCATCGCCGTCGCCGGTCTCAACCCCCATGCCGGGGAACAGGGCCGCATGGGGGATGAAGAAATCCGCGTGATCGCCCCCGCGCTCGAAATCCTGCGGACAGAGGGGCTGGCCGTCGTCGGGCCGCTGGCGGGTGACACGATGTTCCACGCCGAAGCGCGCGAACGCTATGACCTTGCCGTGTGCATGTATCACGATCAGGCGCTGATCCCGCTGAAGGCGCTGGATTTCGATCGCGGCGTGAACGTGACGCTGGGCCTGCCGGTCATTCGCACATCGCCCGATCACGGCACCGCCTTTCCACTTGCCGGAACGGGGCGGGCCAGCGCCAACCCGACGATCGCCGCGATCCGCATGGCTGCCGAATGCGCGCAAAGGCGCGCGGCATGACCCTCCCCCCGATCCGCGAGACGATCCGCCAGCACGGCCTTTCCGCGTCGAAGGCGCTGGGCCAGAACTTCCTGCTCGACGAACAGCTGCTGGACCGCATCGCCGCCATCCCCGGCGACCTGAAGCGCCAAGACGTGCTGGAAATCGGCCCCGGCCCCGGCGGGCTGACGCGGGCATTGCTGCGCGCAGGGGCGAACGTCACCGCGATCGAGATGGACCCGCGCTGCCTGCCCGCCCTTGCCGAAGTGGCCAATGCCTTTCCGGGGCAGCTCAAGGTGATCGAGGGCGATGCGACGGGCATCGATCCGGCAACCCTGTTCGACGGCCCCTACGCCATTGTCGCGAACCTGCCCTATAATGTCGGCACCGCGCTGTTCACCGGCTGGATGGGCGGGCAAGCATGGCCGCCGCAATGGTCGTCTCTGACCCTGATGTTCCAGCAGGAAGTGGCGCAGCGTATCGTTTCCGAACGCGACACCTCCGCCTATGGCAGGCTCGCCGTGCTGGCGCAGTGGCGGTCGCGGGCGCGGATCGCGATGAAAGTGCATCGCAGCGCCTTCACGCCCCCGCCCAAGGTGATGAGCGCCATCGTCCACGTGACGCCCGTTCCCGCTCCGCCGGGCGTGTCCAGCCACGTGCTGGAATCCCTGACCGAAGCCGCCTTCGGCCAGCGGCGCAAAATGCTGCGGCAAAGCGTGAAGCGCATTCCCGGTGCGCTCGATGCTCTCGCAAGGCTGGGGATAGAGGAGACGCGGCGGGCCGAAACGCTGTCGGTCGACGAATTTACGCGCATCGCGGGCGAGTTGTCGGCCCGCTGATTCGACCGGCGCGATCAGATCGCGCCAATGCTTTCCGTTATCCGGTGCTTTCCATCATGACGCGGTAGCCACGTTCCTGCGGCACTTCGCGGCATTCGGCCAGCGCCTGCCGCGCGAATGCCTGCATCAGCCCTGCGCCCATGCCGCCGGATGCGTTCGCGCCAAGCAACGAACCCGCACCATTGCCGGCCCCCACACCGTCATCCGCAACGCTGAGCCGCCAGCGTTCGCCATCGCAGCCGAAGATAATCTCCACCTGACCCGTCCGCTCGTCCGGAAAGGCGTATTTCGCGCAATTGGTCAGCGCTTCGTTGACGAACAGGCCGATGGCCACGGCCACCTGCCGCGGCAGTTCGCATGGCTCTATCCTGGTCACGACTGTGACGTTGCCTTCGAAGCCTCCTTCGGAAAGGCGCGTGACGACTTCCTCCAGATAGCCCTGCATCTCGACGCTGCTACCCTCGCCCTGGCTGTCGGCAAGGTTGGCATAGGCGCGGGCGAAAGTGTGCACCCGTCCCGTCGCCTGTTCCAGCGCCTCCGCCACGGCGGCATCGTTGCTGCGGCGGCGTTGCAGTTCGAGCAGGCTGGCGACGAGCGCGAAGTTGTTCTTGGTGCGATGTTCCAGTTCCGCCATCAGCATGCCGCGCCGCTCGATCTCCGCATCGCGCGCGGCGGCGGCACCTTGCACCGCGCTGCGGAACGCTTCGGCCAGAACGGCGATCACGGCCACCGCAGCGGCATTGATCGCCACGCGCGACGGGTCGGTCGGCACCACGAAATCGAAACTGCCCACGGCGGGCAACACGTACCACCACGCCCAGAAGAAACTGAACAGATAGGCGACCAGCCCGCCGCGCCAGTGCCCGAACAGCGTGGCGATCAGCACCGTGGGATAGACCATCGCGAACGGCCCGGCCGTCGGCACGAACAGGTCGACCGTACTGCGCAGACCGATCATCGCGATCGAGCAGGCAAGGCCGAACAGCGCCTCCGCGCCCAGCTTTGCAGCAGGCGAGCGGAATCCGGCACTGATATCAAACTTCGCAAGTCGATGCATGAATGCGACCCCCGCATCGGTACCGGGGGGTTGCCCCCCAGGTCGAACAATCCCGAGAGATCGTCATGACCGGGGGGCTATAGACTAAACATCAGGTTCGCGCGAACGAAAACGGACCTTCGCGACTATGGACGTTGTTACGCCTCCACCGATGCGCGCTGCTTCTTCACCTGCCGCCATGCATGCAGCAGCGGCTCGGTATAGCCGGACGGCTGTTCGATGCCCTTGAACACCAGATCCTTCGCCGCCTGAAACGCCGGACCATCCTCGTTACCGACGAGCGGTTCGTAGGCCGGATCGCCCGCGTTCTGCGCGTCGACCTTGGCGGCCATGCGGCGCATCGCATCCATCACCTGATCTTCGGTGACCACGCCGTGGAGCAGCCAGTTGGCCATGTGCTGCGAGGAAATGCGCAGCGTCGCGCGGTCTTCCATCAGGCCGATGTCGTTGATGTCGGGAACCTTGGAACAGCCGACACCCTGATCGATCCAGCGCACGACATAGCCCAACAACCCTTGCGCATTGTTGTCCAGTTCCTCGCGCAGTTCCTCTTCCGACCAGTTCACGCCGTCGGAGGTCGGCACCGTAAGCAGGCGTTCCAGCGCCGGAACCCCGCCAGCCGCGATGGTATCGCGCAGGGCGAAGACATCGACCTGGTGGTAGTGCAGCGCGTGCAACGTCGCGGCTGTCGGCGAAGGCACCCATGCGGTGTTCGCGCCGGTTTTCGGATGGCCGATTTTCTCCACCAGCATCTGGCCCATGCGATCGGGCGCGGCCCACATGCCCTTGCCGATCTGCGCCTTGCCCGACAGGCCGTGCTTCAGCCCGATGGCGACGTTGCGCTTTTCATAGCTGTCAATCCAGTTGCTGGCCTTCATCGCGCCCTTGCGGATCATCGGGCCTGCCTGCATCGAAGTGTGCATCTCGTCGCCCGTGCGATCGAGGAAGCCGGTGTTGATGAAGACGATACGGTCCTTCACCGCTTCGATACAGGCGGCAAGGTTGGCCGAAGTACGGCGTTCCTCGTCCATCACGCCGACCTTGATCGTGTGGCGCGAAAGACCGAGCATGTCCTCCACCGCATCGAACAGGTCGTTGGTGAAGGCACACTCTTCCGGCCCGTGCATCTTGGGCTTCACGATGTAGATCGAACCGGTGCGGCTGTTGCGATACTTGCCCAGCCCGTCGATGTCGTGGCGGCCGATGGCGCTGGTGATCACCGCGTCCATGATGCCTTCGGGAATCTCGCTGCCATCGGCCAGCAGGATCGCCGGATTGGTCATCAGGTGGCCGACGTTGCGCACGAACAGAAGGCTGCGGCCCGGCAGGTCGAACGTCTTGCCGTTCGGCAGGGCGTAAGTGCGGTCCGGCTCCAGCGCGCGGGTCATTGTCTTGCCGCCCTTCTGGAAACTTGCCTCCAGCGTGCCGCGCATCAGACCCAGCCAGTTGGCGTAAGCCTCCAGTTTGTCCTCCGCGTCCACGGCAGCGATCGAATCTTCCATGTCGATGATGCTGGTCAGCGCGGATTCGAGCACAATGTCCGAAATGCCCAGCGGATCGCCCGAACCGACAACGCTTTCACGGTCGACATGCACTTCGATGTGCAGGCCATTGTGCTTGAACATCACGCCTTCGGCACCGCCGGTCAGCTTGGCAAAGGTGTGCGGGCAATCGCCGCCGGTCAGCGCCGCTTCCCAGCCGGGCAGGGCGTCGTCCATGAAACCGCGCGCCGCCGCGACAACCGCCGCGCCGCGTTCCGCGTCATAGCCCTTTGCCTTGGCTTCAGGTGCGTTCGGCAGCGCGTCGGTGCCGTAGAACGCATCGTAGAGGCTGCCCCAGCGGGCGTTCGCGGCATTCAGCGCGAAACGCGCGTTCAGCACCGGCACGACCAGCTGCGGCCCGGCCATCGTCGCGATTTCGTCATCGACGTTTTCGGTACCGATCCGGAAATCGCCCGGTTCGGGGACGAGATAGCCGATCTCGCTCAGGAACGCTTTGTATTCGGTCATATCGACCGGCTTTCCGGCGCGCGCCTTGTGCCATGCGTCGATCTTTGCCTGAAGGTCGTCGCGCTTGGCCAGCAGTGCGCGGTTTACCGGCACATACTTGTCGAGCAACGCGGCAAAACCCTGCCAGAACGCAGCGGCATCCATGCCCAGCGGGGCCAGAACATCGCTTTCAACGAACTGCGCAAGCGCCGTTTCGACCTGCAAGCCAGCCTTTTCAACGCGATCAACCATACCGTTTCTGCCTTTTTTGGTTCGAATTGAAGTCATGACCCTTCGCACGCAGGGGCGCCAATGCCCATGCGCTTGTCGGAGAGGGAGGTTGTAGATTCGCCGGGGCGGCTCATGCCAAGCACAGAGCCTGCTGGCAAGCACTACCAACGAACGGCAGGGCCGGTTAGGTTTCATGCGCGATGTTGGCAATTGCCGATGAAGATCGCTAGGGATCGTTGCTGATGAAACCGAATTTACCAGACGGGAACCGACCG
Organism: Croceicoccus bisphenolivorans; assembly: GCF_001634625.1. Taxonomy (GTDB): domain Bacteria; phylum Pseudomonadota; class Alphaproteobacteria; order Sphingomonadales; family Sphingomonadaceae; genus Croceicoccus; species Croceicoccus bisphenolivorans. Next base: position 287,858 of record NZ_LRSE01000003.1, read on the forward strand.
GACGCTGCAGAGACCGCGATGCTGGAGCGTGTGGACACGGCGGCGATGCTTCGCCGGACGCTGGACTGGTGCGCGATCCAGACGGGAACGGGCAACCTTCGCGGACTGGCGCAACAGGCCGCCGCGCTGGCCGATGCCTTTGCCGCCCTTCCCGGCGAAGTGTCGCTGGTCGACGCCGCGCCGGTTTCCGCCATCAATGCCGACGGGCGCGAAACCGTGATCGAGCGGGGGCAGAACCTTGTCCTCTCCGTCAGGCCGCAAGCGGAACGCCGGTTCCTTCTGACCGGCCACATGGACACCGTCTTTCCCGCCGATACCGCTTTTACCGAAGTGGTGGAGATAGAACCGCGCGTGCTGAACGGCCCAGGCCTTGCCGACATGAAGGGCGGCATCGCAGTGATTCTGGAGGCGCTGAAGGTGTTCGAAAGCCACCCCTCCGCCGTCAAGATCGGTTATGACGTGATGATCAATTCGGACGAGGAGACCGGCAGTGCAGGAAGCGCAGACCTGATCGCGTGGTTGGCGCAGGGCAAGCACGCAGCGCTGACATACGAACCCAGCACCATGCCGGACGGCACTTTCGCGGGCGCACGCGGCGGATCGGGCAATTACAGCGTGATCGTCACCGGAAAGTCCGCCCACGCGGGCCGCAATCCGCAGGACGGGCGCAATGCCATTGTCGCGGCAGCGGACCTTGCCGTGCGCATCGCCGATCTCGGCTATGACGAGCTATCGATCAACCCGGCGAAGATAGAGGGCGGCAGCGCCAACAACGTGGTGCCCGATCATGCGATCCTGCGCTTCAACATCCGCCCCAAAACACAGGATGCCGCGGGCCATTTCGCGTTTTCGCTGAACCTGCTGATGGATGAAATCTCCGCCGAACGCGGCGTCGCCATGCATCTCCACGGCGGAATTTCGCGCCCGCCCAAACCCGTCGACGAGAGGGCAGAGCAATTGTTCGGCACCGTGCGTTCATGCAGCAAGGCACTGGGCCTGCACTATGCGCGCAAGGATACGGGCGGTGTCTGCGACGGCAACAATATCGCGGCTTGCGGCGTTCCCGTGGTGGACACGATGGGCGTACGCGGTGGATCGATCCACTCTCCGCAGGAGTTCATGATCGTGGATTCGCTGGCCGAGCGGGCGAAACTCTCGGCGCTCGTGCTCGCCCGCCTCGCTCTCGAAAAGGGAAACTGACCCTCGCAATGACATACGTGATCCGCCCGGCCCGCGCAGACGACCTCGAAGCGCTATACGAAATGGCGAAGCTGACCGGCGGTGGCTTCACCAACCTGCCCGCCAACCGCCCCGCGCTGGCGGCCAAGCTGCAACGCACCGAAGCGGCGCTGGCGCGCGACGACAACCAGATCGCGGACGACCTGTTCGTGATGATGCTGGAAGACAATGAGAGTGGTGCGATCCGCGGCACCTGCCAGATCTTCAGCCAGATCGGCGGTTCGTGGCCGTTCTATTCCTATCGCATCACCAGCCACACCGCCTATTCGCGCGAACTGGATCGCACCTTCCGCAACCAGTCGCTGCAACTCGTCACCGATCTGGAAGGGGCCAGCGAAGTCGGCGGGCTGTTCCTCCACCCCTCCGCCCGCGCGGGCGGGCTGGGCCTGCTGCTGGCACGCAGCCGCTACCTGTTCATTGCCATGCACCGCGCCCGCTTTGCGGACAGGCTGCTTGCCGAATTGCGCGGCATCGTGGACGCCCATGGCAATTCACCGTTCTGGGACGGGGTCGCGGGCCGCTTCTTCGGCATGAGCTTTCGCGAGGCGGACGACTTCAATGCGCTGAACGGCAACCAGTTCATCGCCGACCTGATGCCCAAGCATCCCGTGTACGTCGCGATGATCAGCGAGGAAGCGCGCCACGCCATCGGCGTTCCCCACGAAACCGGCCGACCCGCGATGCGGATGCTGGAAGATGAGGGGTTCGCGTGGGAAAACTACATCGACATTTTCGACGGCGGCCCGACGATGACAGCGCGCACCGATGCCGTGCGCACCATCGCACAGGCAAGCGGTGCGGGCGTAGACACCGCCGATCCGGCAAACGGGACGCGCTCACTTGTGGCAACGGGGCATCTTGGCGATTTCCGCTGCTGCATGGCCAAAGTGCAGTCGAACGAGGATGGCTCGATCGCCATCGACGCCGCTTCGCGCGCCGCGCTTGGCGTGACGCCGGGCGACAGCGTCGTTTGGGCGCCGCGCTGATATGTCGCTGGTAGAAATCAACTTCGACGGCATCGTCGGGCCAAGCCACAACTATTCCGGCCTCAGCCCCGGCAACCTTGCCGCCACGAAGAACGCAGGAAAAGTCGCCTACCCGCGCGCCGCGGCGCTGCAAGGGCTGGCCAAGATGCGGCACAACATGGAACTGGGGCTGGTGCAGGGGTTCCTGCTGCCCCTGCCCCGCCCGAATGCGGGCTTCCTTGCCGACATGGCCGTGGGCGCAGAGGCCGATCCGGCGCTGACCGCCATGGCATGGTCGGCCAGTTCGATGTGGACCGCCAATGCCGCCACCGTCAGCCCCGCACCCGATACGGCGGACGGGCGCTGCCACCTGTCGGTCGCCAACCTCGTCACGATGCCGCACCGATCGATCGAATGGCCCGATACGCTGGCGCAGCTTCGCGTGGCCTTCGGCAACACCGATCACTTCGCGGTGCACGGCCCTGTTCCACCCACATTCGGAGACGAAGGCGCGGCGAACCACATGCGCATGGGCACGGCTCACGGCGATACCTGCGCCGAAATCTTCGTTTATGGAAAGGCAGGCGGCCCCTTCCCGGCGCGCCAGCATGAACAGGCCAGCCGCGCCATCGCCCGCCGCCACGGCCTCGATCCCGCCCGCACGCTGTTCGTCGAACAGGCACCCGATGCCATCGCCGCCGGCGCATTCCACAACGATGTCGTCGCCGTCGCGAACGAGCATGTGCTGTTCTGCCACGAACAGGCCTTCGCCGACCGGCAGGGCACTTACGATGCGGTGCGCGCAATGGTGCCGGGGGCGGAGATCGTGGAGGTTCCCGCCAGCGCCGTCAGCCTTGCCGATGCGATCGCAAGCTATCTGTTCAACGCCCAGTTGCTCACCCTGCCGGATGGCGCAATGGCGCTGGTCGTACCCGGCGAATGCATCGAAACCCCGTCGGTCAGCGCGTGGCTGGATGCGATGGTCAAGGGCAACGGGCCGATCCGGCGCGTCCTTCCGGTCGATGTGCGCCAGTCCATGGCCAACGGCGGCGGTCCGGCCTGCCTGCGCCTGCGCGTCGTGGCCGATCCCGCCACGATCGATTCGCGCTTCCTGTTAACCTTTGAAAAGCTCGAATCGATTGCCGCTGTCGTGGATAAATACTGGCCGGAAAGCATCGATCCGGCCGACGTCGGCACCCCCCATCTTGCAGAATGCATCGAAGTGGCACGACATTTCCTGCTGGAAAGTCAAAATCTTAAAGAACTTGGTTAACGCTTTTGCCTCGGAACTTGTGAGAGGTTACTGTTTTCTTAACGTGAGAGCCCGGCATTGTGTGGGCTTCCGGACGCAAGAGGAGGTAACGCCCAGGTGGCATTCACCAAGCTCAAGAAACTGGGGCGGCTGTTCGTCATCAAGACGCGATTCGAAGCGTTCGTGGTGATCTATGCGCTCGCCCTTGGTGCGATCGAGCGTGGGACTGTCTATCTTGGCCAGTATCCCGGCTTTGGCGGCAAGCTTCTGTTTCTTGCCTGCACCGGTTCGGTATTCATGGCCGGGGCGAAAATGCTCGACTGCATCCGGCACGAAAAGGTTTCCCGCGAGGAAGAGGCAGTGCCCGCCGACACCTGACGCGGTTTGTTCAAACTAGCCAAGACTTGCGGGGCGCTTTCCATCGGGAAGCGCCCCCTTTTTTTACCTTGTACCAGCCGGTGGAGCTGAACGTCAGCGCGGAGAATTGCTCAGCGCGTGCTCTTCCGCCGTGACCGGCCAGCCGTCGGCAGGCGCATGCTTCCATGCACCGAAAATCCACACCGCCGACAGCACAAGGATGGCAAGCACGATGCTGAACAGCAGGACATAGCGCATCACGTGCGGGGTATCGCCGCCCCGTGCCTCGCCGGTTGGGATGTGCACTTCGTCGCCGATTTTCTGCATTGCAAGGCTCTCCGCTTCGAGCGGCCCTGGCGGGCGGCGAGGCGAACCGGCAGACCATGCATTGCGCGGTTCGCGCGGGCGGACGCGGACGGGCCGTCGTCATTGGCTGACAGACGATATGGCCGGCCAGCGCGGTGATGATACCACGTGCGAGGGATTGGCGAAAGCTTGTGTGAAGGTGGAGGGTTTCTGTTGCTACGTACCCTCCGGACGCCCGGAATCCGCTTCTGTTGCCCGGTGGGTCCAACCGCGCTTTAGCTTTGTAACTTCAGGCCGCTAGGCCCTAGAATTACGCAGCGAGAGCGAGTGCTTCGTTGTCGTTGGCACTTGTGAGTTTTGAGCCTTTAACGGGTTACTCAGCCCGGGCGAAAACAGTGCTTTTCAACACACGTCGATCCTGGTTCGGCCCCATGATCCAACCCCCGACAACGGAGACATATGGTGGAGCCGCCGGGTACTGCCCCCGGGTCCGCTGTGCCTATTGCACACCGCAATTTATCGCCATAGCCGGCCGAAACCGGCAGGCCCTATATAGCGATGCTTCCCTTAATGTGAAGTGAGCCGTTCGCCCATGCGGCGTCAGGGCCGCTTCTTCAGCTCTTCCAGGATTTCCTTCAGCAGATCGGTTTCGCTGGGGCCCGGTGGCGGAGCGGCTGCCTCTTCCTCTTTCCGCGATGCTTCCATCACCTTGTTCGCGGTGCGCACCAGCATGAAGATGATGAATGCCAGGATGACGAAATTGACGACCGCCGTGATGAACGCGCCATAGCCGATCATCGCCGCACCCGCCTCTTTCAGGGCGAGGTAGTTGTCGAGCGGGCCGTCATACCCTTCGGGCGTGTCGAGCAGGATGAAATAGTTGGAGAAGTCGGCCCCGCCGAAGATCGCCCCGACGACGGGCATGATAACCTCGTCCGTCAGCGATTTGACGATCGCGCCGAAGGCCGCACCGATGATGACCGCCACGGCAAGGTCCATCACGTTGCCCTTGGCGATGAATTTCTTGAACTCTGCCAGCATGTCTTCCCCGCTTCCTTGCATCGTGCCGCTGCACATCGACCCGCGCCATCCTGCCACCGGATGGCGCCCGCGCAAGCGCCGGACGATGACAATCACCGACAGATCAGGGATTTCCTTGCTCGAACCCCGGCTGCCCCCTGTTGCAGCGCGCCCAAACCGCTTTATATAGCTAACACACCTAACCCTGCGGACCGTTTGCCCGAGAGGAACCCTTCGCATGACCACCGGCCCTATTACCCGCGCAATTCGCCTGGCCGTCGCCGGGCTTGCCGCACTGACGCTGTCTGCCTGCGGCATCAATTCCGTCCCCAAGGCAGAGGAAAACGCCAAGGCCCGCTGGGCCGACGTGCAAAGCGCGTATCAACGCCGCGCCGATCTGGTGCCCAACCTCGTTTCGACGGTTAAGGCCGCTGCCGCTTCGGAAACCCAGATCCTGACCAACGTGACCAATGCCCGCGCCGCCGCGACGAGCATCAACATCACGACCGAGGACTTGTCGAACCCCGATGAACTGCGCCGCTTTTCGGAAGCGCAGAACCAGCTGACCCAAGCGCTGGGCCAGCTGCGCACGGTGGTCGAAAACTATCCGCAACTGCAGAGCCAGGGGCGTTTCGCAGACCTGATGACCGCGCTGGAAGGGGCGGAGAACCAGATCAACGTCGCCCGCGTGCGTTATAACGAGGCGGTGCAGGACTATAACACCACGATCCGCACCTTCCCCGACGTGATCGGCGCAAAGATCATCCACGGCGCGAAGCCGATGGAACCGTTCAACGCCGCGCCCGACGCGCAGAACGCGCCGATGGTCGATTTCGGCAGCATGGGCGGTGACGCTCCCGCCCCGGCAGCGAACGACAACGCGACCAATGCGGACCAGCCCGCCGCCGCCGCCAACTGAGGTTGCAGTGAAGTCCATCGCGCGCCTTTTTGCGGCCTTCGCCCTGTTGGCGGGTGCCATCTCGGCACCTGCCTTCGCGGCCTATCCGGAGCGTCCGGACGGGCCGGTGCTTGACGAGGCAGGGATTATCCCCGCTGCCGAAGAAGCGGCGATGGATGCGCGGCTGCGCGAATACAACGCCGCCACGGGGCGCGCGGTCGTCGTCGCCACGGTCAACTCGCTGGATGGCGAAACGATCGAGATGTACGCGGCCAACATGTTCACCGAATGGGGCATCGGCGGGGCGGAGACCGATCAGGGCCTGCTGCTGCTGATCGCCCCGAACCAGCGGCAGGTGCGGATCGAGGGCGGCTATGGCCTCACCCCCTATGTCACTGACATCCTGTCGGGCCGGATCATCCGCGGCGATATCCTGCCCCGTTTCAAGGCGGGCGACTATCCCGGTGGAATCAACGCCGGGCTGGACGCGCTGATCGCGCAGATGGACCTGACGCCTGCCGAGGCCAAGGCCGTGGCCGAAGCCGCAGCGGCCGCCGAAAAGGCCGATGCATCCGGCAGCGGATCAAGCGCGGGCGGGGTGATCTTCTGGATCTTCATGATAACGATCTTCATCCTGATCTTCGGGCGCGGCGGACGCGGGCGGCGATACCATTCGCGGCGTAGCGGCATCGACCCATGGGTCGTGCTGTGGGGTGCCAGCGAAATCGCGCGACATTCGGGCGAGCGTAGTTCCGGCGGATGGGGCGGCGGTTTCGGCGGCGGCAGTTCGGGCGGCGGCTTTGGCGGGTTCGGCGGCGGCATGTCCGGCGGCGGCGGCGCGAGCGGGAGCTGGTGATGGGCCGGGCGATCTACCTTTCCGAAGCCGAGCACAAGCAGGTCAGCGACGCTGTCGGCGCGGCCGAACTCACCACGTCGGGCGAAATCGTCACCGTCCTGGCCGACCGGTCGGACGGGTATTCCGACATCGCGCTTGCGTGGTCCGTGCTCGCGGCCTTTACCGCGCTGACCGTGATGGCGCTGCTACCCGATTTCTATCTCGGCATCTTTGACCGAGTGACCGGCAACTGGAACGCCGAATGGAGCGCGGGCGCGATCTTTGCCATCGCGGCGGCGGTCGGCATCCTGAAATTCCTTGGCGTATGGCTGGTGCAATTGTGGCAGCCGCTGAAATTCCTGCTGATCCCGTCCCCTGTAAAGACCCGCCGCGTCCGCGCCCGCGCGGTCGATCTGTTCAAGGTGGGGGCGGAACGGCGCACGCACGGGCGAACCGGCGTCCTCATCTACCTCTCCATGCGCGAACACCGTGCAGAGATCGTCGCGGACGAAGCCATCGCCGGCAAAGTCGAGCCCGAAATCTGGGGCGAAGCGATGGCCGCGATGATCGCACAGGTACGCGAAGGACACATGGCCGCCGGCATGGTCGCCGCCGTAACCGAAGTGGGCAAGGTGCTGTCAGAACAGTTCCCCCGCGCGGAGGACGACGCCAACGAACTTCCGGACAGGCTGATCGAACTTTGAGCATTTCGGATATGCACCACGACGAGGAAATCGCGTGGGAAGGCAAGTGGGTCGTCGCGAAAAAGCGGGGCCGCTGGGAATATGTCAGCCGCGCACGCTCCATCCGTGCGGCGGTGATCCTTGCCGTCGAAGACGGCCACGTCCTGCTGGTCGAACAGTTCCGCACCCCGCTGCAGCGCCCCTGCATCGAGCTTCCCGCAGGTCTGATCGGTGACGGCGTAGTTGATGGAGAGGGGGGCGCGGACGATGAACACGCGCTCGACGCTGCCGGCCGTGAACTGGAAGAGGAAACCGGCTACCGCGCGGCGGAACTGGTCGACGCGGGCGAGTTCTTCTCAAGCCCCGGCATGGTCACCGAAAGCTTCACGCTGGTGATAGCAAAGGGGCTGACCAAAGTGGGCGATGGCGGCGGGGTTAGCGGCGAGGACATCACCGTCCACCGCGTACCCCTGTCGGACATCGAAGGGTTCGTTGCGCGGCAACGTGCTTCGGGCAAGGCGATCGATGTGCGGATGCTGATACTGCTGGCCAGCGGCTTGCTGACTGCGGCAGAGCGCTAGAGTCAGGACTTACTCCGCGTCCACTCCCGCAAGGTGGGAATTGTAGTAGCGGGCATCCCCCGTCACTTCCTCGCCCAGCCAGTCGGGTTGCGGGATCGCGGCGTCCGGATCGGGAAGCTCGATTTCCGCAATGACAAGGCCCGCCAAATCGCCCTGAAACTCGTCGATTTCCCAGCAAGTGCCGTCGGGCACCGGGCACAAGTGCCGCACCTTCCGCACGGTCCGGCCAACCCCCATGTCCAGAAGCGCCATGGCTTGCGCGACAGGCAGGGGCATTTCCACTTCTTCGCGCACCAGTGCCGCCCGCGCCGACTTGATCGTCAATGCCGCTTGCGTCCCGTCCACGATCCGCACGCGAATTTCGGCACGTTCGGTTACGGCTAGGTAGCGCTGCACGATCTCGCGGGCCCCGCTGACGTCCGTGCGCCAACTCTCCCCTGCCACGAGATACTTGCGCTCAATCTCTTGGGTCACGGTCCGGCTCCGCAAGACCCCCGGCACAAGGGGTCAGTGCCGCCACTGCTTCCACTTGCCATGCCAGTCATCAACCAGCGCGTCAGGGCTCTGCTTCAGCAGCTGCGCGATCAGCTCGGAAGACCGGTTTTCCAGCATCGCACGGTCGCGGCTGCATAACACCAGCAACATCTCCGCCGTCTTGCGCTCACCCTTGCTCATGCTGGCGCGCAGCTTTTCCTCCAGAATGGCAAGATCGTGGTGATGGCCCATCAGTTCGGACAGCTTGCGAGCAGCTTTCGCCCGTTTACGAAGCTGTTTCAGGTCCAGCTTTTCCAGCAGGCGGGTGTGGTACCAATGATACTTCAACTGCCTGCGCAGCCGGTGATAGGCTTCTTCGTCCCCCTCCGCCGCGACGGTTTCGGCGGCATGGTGGGCGCGGGCATAGACCTTTTCCACGCCGCCGCCCAGCGCGCTCCATCCATCGTCATCCAGCTTCCATGCCTTCGCACGCTGGCGCGCATCGGCCAATTGCCGGCGGCATTGCTCGACAGGTTCCGCCAGATCGGCGTGGTCCAGCGGCACGACCGCACCGGCAAGCGAATCGCGCAGGCCACCAAGAATATCCTGCGACAAGTGCCCGTTGGTCCGCGCCACAATCGCATCGAAGGTGGCAAGCGCGACTTGCGCGTCGCGATGCGGCGACAGCAGTGCCGATACCTCGCGAAAGACCCTGTCCTCCGCCGCGAAATCCGGAAAGACGGGCCGGACAAGCCGGAGCAGGCCGCGCAGCTTCTTGCACCGCTTGCGCACGTCGTGAATGGCGCCCGGCATGTCATCGATATTGTCGAGCGCGTCGAGAGCCTTGCCCAGCTGTTCTCGCGCAATGCGACGAACGGCCCGTTCGACCGTCTTGTCCTTGCGACGAATGCGATATGCCATGCCGTGCGTGCTTTCGAATTGCCAGTTACGGTGCCGGAGGGAAAATGATCGTCATCGCGACGATGCTTTCCGACGCGCGGCTGTAAACTGCGCGGTACGTTCGGCAAAATACCTTCGACGCACGTCATAAAAAGTTCATATGACAATTGCGTGTCCATGCGGTCATTTCGGGTTAGGCAGTGCGCAAACGGGCGGCGCGCGCGTTGCCAAGGTAACGCTGTCCTACACGCGCCGTGCCTGCCATCGTGCGCGCGGCTCTTTCGAATTTGTCGATATTACCGATGGGGGACGTGCAATGTGTCACCCGGCACGCCGACGGCAAATGGCGCGGATTTCTGCGGCGCACGGGGCAATGGCAGAGGGTGACAGGGTGTCACCTTTGTAACCCGGCCACCCGTTGCGTCGATCCGGTTTACGCCCGTCCGGTCTGGCCCACCAACAGGGATGGATCGACCCCTTCCGCTTCCCACGTCGCGGTCCAGCGTTCGTGCCACGGGGTGTGGAACAGGATTTCCTCGCGCCCCTCTGCCGCGTACCAGCCGTGGCGGTGCATCTCGTCATCCAGTTGCCCCGCGCCCCATCCGGCATAGCCCAGCGAAAGCAGCCAGCGGCTAGGCCCCCGCCCCTCGGCAATGCCGCGCAGGATTTCAGCCGAGTTGGAGAGCAGGCCCAGCGGCCCGCCGTCCATCGTCGTCTCGTCACGCCAGTCCGCGCTGTGCAGTACGAAGCCGCGCCCGGGTTCGACGGGGCCGCCATGGTGGACATCGCAATCGGGCGCAACACCGGGATCGATGTCCAGCTCGCGCAGGACCTGATGGAACGTGACCCCCTCGCGCAGCGCGCCGATGCCCACGCCGAACGCGCCGCCCGCCTCGTGGATGTAGAGAGGGATCACCGCCCGTTCGAAATTGGGGTCGCCCATCCCCGGCATGGCCAACAGGATGCGGCCGTCCAGATAGTCGGGCTCCAGAAATTCGGGTTCGCTCATGACCCCAAGATAGGGTGTCAGGAGCCGCTGCGCAAAGGTTCGCGCAACTGCGCCTATGCGTTGCTGGTCAGCTGGACGAAGACATCCTCGAGGTCCGCCTCCCGCGTGGAAACGTCGACGATGGAATAGCCCTGCGCATTGAGCAGGGAGAGCACGTCGCCCGCGTTCATCTTGTCCATATCATAAGTGATCGCAACCTGCCGCTCGCCGGTCACTTCGCTCTTGCTGAACGCCTCGTGGGAAGGCGCGACCGCGATGTCGCGGTCCAGCGTAAGCAGCACGACCTTCTCGCGCCCCATGGCGACAAGTTCGCGCGTCGGCTTGTCGGCGATCAGCTTGCCGTGGTTGATGATGGCGATACGGTCGCAAAGCTCCTCGGCTTCCTCGAGGTAGTGGGTGGTGAGCACTACCGTGACGCCGCGGTGGTTGAGATCGACGACCAGTTCCCACAGCTGCCGCCGCAAGTCGACGTCGACACCCGCCGTCGGCTCGTCCAGCACCAGGATCGGGGGCGAATGCACCATCGCCTTGGCCACCAGCAACCGCCGCTTCATCCCGCCCGAAAGCGAGCGGGCATAGGCATCGGCCTTGTCCGCAAGGTGGACGGCGGCCAGCAATTCTTCCGTCCGTCGCTGCCCCTTCGGCACGCCGTAATATCCGGCCGTATTGTCCAGCACCTCGGCAGGCGTGAAGAAAGGGTCGAACACGATCTCCTGCGGCACGATGCCGATCGACGCCTTGGCATTGCGGCGGTCGCGATCGATGTCGAAACCCCAGATGGAAACCGATCCGCTGGTCTTGCCGACAAGGCCCGCCATGATGTTGATCAGCGTCGACTTGCCCGCGCCGTTGGGGCCGAGCAGGCCGAAAATCTTGCCCATCGGCACGTCGAAGCTGACATCGTCCAGCGCCAGCTTGCCCTCCCCCTGCTTTCCGGTGGGAGCGTAGCGCTTGGTCAGGTTGCGGATGGAAATGGCTGCGTCGGTCACGCAGGCGCTCATGCGCCAAGCTTGGCGCGGTGGCAAGCCCGCGTCCCGCCTGCGCCATCGACTGCACGCACCGTCTTGCGGCGGCGCAGCATGGTTGGTAATGGCAAGCGTCATGAGCCAGCCGCCCGAAACCGTCTATACCGACAGCCCGCGCGTCAAGTGCGACGGCGCCACCGACATCCGCGCCCGCGACGGCTTCAGGGCCGCCGCCCTCGGCCATCCGCGCGTGTGGCTTGAAATCGACGAGAAGGGTTATGTCGAATGCGGCTACTGCGATCGACGCTTCGTGCTGAAGGGCGGCGCTGCGCACGACGTAACCGGCGCTCCGCCAAGCGAGGCAGCCTGATCGAAGCCCGCATTGCCGCCGGCAGTTAATTTCCGACGGCCCCTTTCGATCCGGTTACAATTGTGCCTATATCGGTATGATGGACAACAATGCCGATCCCCGCTCGCTGCTCTATCGCGAAGAACAGCTTGATCCCGAAACGGCCAAGGCCCTCACGCACAAGGCGCTGAACGGCTGCGACGACGGGGAACTGTTCCTCCAGTATACGACCTCCGAATCGCTGGTTTTCGACGACGGTCGGCTGAAGACCGCCGACTATTCGTGCGAAAGCGGCTTCGGCCTGCGCGGCATTTCGGGGGAAGCGACCGGCTTTGCCCATGCCAACGAGATCAGCGCTGCCGCCATCCGCCGCGCCGGCGAAACGCTGCAGCTGCTCGATCCGACGAAGACGCCGCTGGCCGCACCGCCCCGCCCGACGAACCGGCACCTCTACACAGAACAAAGCCCGCTCCACGCGATCGGTTTTGCAGAGAAGGTGAAGCTGCTGGAGGAGATCGACGCGGCGGCCCGTGCCCGCGATCCGCGCGTAAAACAGGTCAGCGCCTCGCTTACCGGCAGCTGGTCGGTGGTCGAAATCGTGCGGCCCGACGGCTTCACCGCGCTAGACGTGCGGCCGCTGGTGCGGCTCAACATCTCGATCGTCGCCGAACAGAACGGCAGACGCGAAACCGGCACCTTCGGCATGGGCGGACGCAGGCTCTATGACGACCTGTTCGACCCAAAAAACTGGAACCGCGCGCTGGACGAAGCACTGAGCCAGACGCTGGTGAACCTTGAAAGCATTCCCGCTCCGGCCGGTGTCTGCCCTGTGCTACTCGGCCCCGGCTGGCCGGGAGTGCTGCTGCACGAAGCGGTCGGTCACGGCCTTGAAGGCGACTTCAACCGCAAGCAAACAAGCGTATTCTCCGGCCGCATCGGCGAACGTGTGGCTGCTCCCGGCGTCACCGTGATCGACGACGGATCGATCGCAGGCCGGCGCGGATCGCTGACCATCGACGACGAAGGGACGCCGACTGCCGAGACGGTCCTGATCGAGGACGGCATCCTCAAAGGCTATATGCAGGACCGGCTGAATGCCCGCCTGATGGGCGTGGAGCCGACCGGTAATGGCCGCCGCCAGTCCTATGCCCACGCGCCTATGCCGCGCATGACCAATACATTCATGAAAGCGGGCAAGGACGATCCGGCAGAACTGCTTTCCCGCATGAAAGACGGCATCTGGGCCAAGAATTTCGGCGGCGGGCAGGTCGACATCGTGTCGGGGAAATTCGTGTTCTCCTGCACGGAGGCGTACAAGGTGGAGAACGGCAAGGTGGTCGCCCCGATCAAGGGTGCGACGCTGATCGGCGACGGGCCGACCGCGCTTACCAAGATCATCGGCATCGGCAACGACTTCGCGCTCGACGAAGGGGTCGGCATGTGCGGCAAAGGCGGACAGAGCGTTCCAGCAGGCGTCGGCCAGCCGACCCTGCTGGTCGAGGGGCTGACGGTGGGCGGAACGTCCTGACGCCAGATGTTTCCGTCAAGTTGTTGGTCGAAAGTCAGGCGCGGTTCACGGCCCGTCTGCTACGACTCGCGGGCAGAGGAGCAAAAGTCATGAAGACGACCGGAAAAACTAGAATGCTCGCAGCTGCGGCACTTGTCGGGCTGCTCTCCGCCCCTGCGATGGCGGCGGCGAAGAAAGACCCGGAAACGCGACTTGCCGAAAAGCTGGAGGGCCGCGTCGCGGGTGAGCCTGTCGATTGCATCGATACCCACCGCGTCCGCAGCAGCACGATCTACGACAAGACGGCGATCGTATTCGAAGCCGGCTCCACCATCTATGTCAATCGGCCCGACAGCGGTGCCATGTCACTCAGCCGTAACGACATCATGGTGACGAAACCGACGATGAACCGCCTCTGCAGCATCGATACCGTGCAAATGATGGACTCCACCGGATTCTGGCGCGGATCGGTGTTCCTTGGCGACTTCGTGCCATACAAGAAGGCACCCGAAGGCTGATCTATCCGCCGCCCCTGCGCATCGCCGACCGCGCGCGCAGGTAGCTGGCCACGAGCAACGGGCTGCTAATCAGCGGGTGGCGTTCGCGAAACGGCGTCAGCGGCACGATCACGCCGGTGTGCCGCTCGACCTTCCACGCCAGATAGCGGGCACCGCCCTCGAACGTGGTCGCCGCACGCAGCAGGCGCAGGACATTGAGCGGCTTGCCCCAACGCCGCCTGTTCGCCCAACGGGATAGCAGGCGCGCACGATCGGCATCGGCCAGATTCGACTTCAATCCATCATCGCACCGTTCGAACGATACCCCGCCCGCCTGCCATGCCAGCGGCAGCAAGCCATCGAAGTGTTCGGCCCCGAACGCCAGAATCTGCCCTTCGCGTCCGGCCTTCTCCACCCGCAACTCGGCCTTGTAGGTCGCGCGGAACAGCGCCGTCCAGTAATCGGCCTCGCTACCGGCCGCGGGGCCAAGGGCGGCCGCAAAGCGCCCGGCGGTGATCGCCGCCGAACGGATTGCCGCGACAACGGATTCGCGGGCATGCTCATCCGCCGCCCAGGCAATCGCACAGGGCTGGACGAAGCGGGCCCAGATGGTCGTATCGACATGCTGGCCGGATGCGGCGTGGGCGAAAGTCGTCAGGCGCATCTGCGCCACCTTCGCGCGAAGGGTTTCACCTCCGCTGTCCATTTCGTGGTAGCTGACTTTCGGCCAAAGCCCGCGCTCTCGGCTACCCCATGTCAGGACGTAGAAATCGAGCACCCCGTCAAGCGAGCCGCTGCGCAAGTTCGAACCGTAGAACAACACCGCCCGCGCGTTGCTTTCCCGCGCAAGGCATGCCGCGAAGGCCGATACTTCTGGACGGACATCAGCGGACAGCGCGGCGGCGACCCGCAGTGCGAGCGGATCTTCAGACATCGCTGTCAGGTGATGGCGAAACGAACGGGCGCGCTTTCCCGCAAGATGTAGTCGCCTGCGGGAAAACGCTCTCCGTCAAGGACGAAGCCGCCTTCGAGATCGATGGCGATTTCCTGCGCATCGACCCGATGAACGCCGTCACGTTCCAGTGCCGGCTTGTCCGTGCCGCGCATGATCCGCGCGAAGCTGAGTAGGAAACGGCGCGGCGGCGCATCGACCACGAGCGCCTTCAGGCCAGCGCGCTTCTCTCCGAAAATCGCGGCGTCGAGCGGCAGGCGTTCCATTGTGGAAGCCATCACAATGAAACGCGGCCCTTCGCTTTCCAGCGCAGCGCCGTGGCGCGGCTTTGCGCCCGCGCCATAACGGATCGCCATGTTTTTGCCGCGCCGCCACGGCGACCGTTCGCCGCCAAGCAAGGTGGAGGCGACCGCACCGAACACCGAAAGCCCGACCGCAAGATTGTTGACCGCACCCCACCGGTGCGTCGTCTGCGCCAGTTCCGTCGCATCGACGAACACGCCCGCGCCGAACAGAAAGCCGAACACCGGCTTGCCTTCGCCCTTGCGCGCGATCTCGATCGGGGAGCGCGCAGCGATGCGCCCGTTCCGCCAGCCGTCGATCAGGTCGCTTACTTCCGCATCGTCGGCCACGCCAAGATCGATGGCCAATGCGTTGGTCTTGCCGCAGGGCAGCACGCCGATGACAGGTGCGTTTGCGCCCCAGATATCCGCGCCGCAGGTCAGCACGTCGCGAACGGTTCCGTCCCCGCCCGCAATCACCAGAAGCTCAACACCCTCACGCGAAAGTTCGGCAAGCACGCGGCGCAATTCCGGGCGGGTACCCGGTTCCAGCACGCGGACACCTTCGGGAAATTGTAGCGGCTTGTTCCGGTTGCGGTAACTGCGCGGATTGCAGATAACGGCGACCTGCCGGTAGTCATCGGAAGCGGCACGACGACGCGGCGCCCGTTCCGCGCGGTCGTCCCACGCGGAATCCGGAACACCGTCGAACGCCAGCAACGGCGCGGTGCAATCGTCGTAAATGGTACCGTCCATACGGTTGCACATAACCATTAACCGGCAAAAAATCATCGTAAAAAAACTGAAACTTTTCGATATCGACTTCTCATTACTCGCAAAAAGGCGCGCGCACCCTGTTGCAATGGTGAAAGAAGCGCGTAGCGGCCTTGTCACACAAATAACGATCCCGGCACCGAAAGGCATCGATGATGCGGCAGTCTATCGAAACCCTGAGCGTGGCGACCAGTGGCAGAACGCTGGTCGAAATCACCCGCGACGTGGCGGCATGGGTCGAGGGAACCGGCATTGCGACGGGTCTGCTTACCGTGTTCTGCCGCCATACCTCCGCTTCGCTGACGATCCAGGAAAACGCGGCGCAGGAAGTGCGCGGCGACATCGTCCGCTGGCTGGACCGGATTGCACCGGAAGACGGCGGCTGGATGCATGACGACGAAGGACCGGACGACATGCCCGCCCACCTGAAATCCGTCCTGACGGGTGTCTCGCTGGCCATACCGGTCAGCAACGGCCGGCCCGCGCTGGGCACGTGGCAGGGCATCTACCTGATCGAGCATCGCAGCCGCCCGCACCGGCGAGAAGTGGTGCTCCACCTGATCGGAGAGTGACTTTACCGGAATCTGTAAAAACCGCCGGATAATTTACCCGCTGCACGCGTTAAGTCGGGCGGAAATACCGCACTTGCCCTCACACCTTCGGAGCACCCATGCCCGTCAGTATCCAGGCGCATATCGCCTATCGCTTTGCCGAACCCACCGACTTCCTGTTGCAGATGGAGGCGGCCGCCATTCCCGAACAGCAATTGTCCGGCCCCGGCCTCAGCACGTCGCAAAGCGATCACTTCGCGCGGATCGCGGGCGAGGCCGCGATCGGCGAGCGTATCTGGCTGCGCGTGCATGGCGATTTCACCGCCGACTACGCGATCGAGGCGGATGTGCAGCGCTCGCTTCCCGACATCGCCTCGCTCGGCAGCATGCAGCCGCACGAACTGCCGGGCGAAACGGTGCCTTACCTGTTCGATTCCCGTTTCTGCCCGTCGGACCGGATCCACGGTTTCGTCGATGCCGAGTTCGCCGGGACCGAGGGCGGCAAGCGCATCGCCGCCATCCACGACTGGGTTGCCGCCAAATTCACTTATACGCCCGGGTCCAGCACGGCGACGACAACCGCGCTGGACAGCTTTGTCGAGCGCCAGGGCGTATGCCGCGATTATGCGCATGTCGTCATCACGCTGGCGCGGGCATCGGGCATCCCCGCCCGCTACGTCAGTTGCTTTGCACCTGACGTTGAGCCGCAGGACTTCCATGCCGTGGCCGAAGTATTTCTTGCCGATCCGGGCGCGCCCGTTGGTACCGGAAGCTGGCACCTCATCGATGCCACGGAAATGGCGGACAGGTCCAAAATCGTGAAGATCGGCGTGGGCCGCGATGCGGCAGAGGTCAGCTTCCTTACCAGCTATGGCAATGCCGAATTCGTGGACAAGCGGATCAGCGTGCAGGCCGTGTGACAGAACCGCGAAGGTTTCCGCCAACGAACGCCTCCTTCCAAAGTCATGCTGCGCGCGCTAACAGACCGTGGCATATGACCGGAGGATCTTTTGCGACCATGACCGAACTGCAAACGCGGCCATTTCCCGCATGAGCTTTACCGCCAAGAAGCTCCTCCTGTTCGGTGCCACCGGGGACCTGTCGCAGCGCATGCTGCTGCCATCGTTGTGCGCGTTGATGAATGACGGGCTGCTGCCCGACGGGATCGACATCATTGGCACCGCACGTTCGGAACATACCGACGAATCCTTCCGCAACTTCGCGGCCGAGGCGCTGGCAAAGTTCCTGCCCGCCGGACGCGAGGTAAAGATCGATCCGTTCCTGAAGCGGCTGCGCTATCAGGATCTGGACGCGTCGACCCCCGAAGGGTTCGCGGCGCTGGCCGATTGCGTAGGCCCCATCGGATCGGGTGAAGGTGAAGGGCTCTCGATCTTCCTGTCGACCGCACCGTTCCTGTTTGAACCGACGATCAAGGGCTTGGCGGCGAACGGCCTTGCCACAGGCAACGTGCGTATCGGGCTTGAAAAGCCACTGGGCACCGATCTTGCCAGTTCGTGCCAGATCAACGACGCGGTCGCCTCTGCCTTTGCCGAAAGCCGGATCTTTCGGATCGACCACTATCTGGGCAAGGAAACGGTCCAGAACCTGCTGGCCTTGCGCTTTGCCAACATCATGTTCGAGCCGCTATGGAACGCGGCGCATATTGACCATGTGCAGATTACCGTGGCGGAAACCGTCGGCCTTGAATCGCGCGTCGGTTATTATGACGGCAGTGGCGCACTGCGCGATATGGTGCAGAACCACATGCTCCAGCTCCTCGCGCTTGTCGCGATGGAACCGCCGACAAGCTTCGATGCGACCGCCGTGCGTGACGAGAAGGTGAAGGTCCTGCGGGCCCTGCGCCCCGTCAGCGCCAACGAGACGGTGACCGGCCAGTACAAGGCCGGCGCAATCAACGGGCAGGCCGTGCCCGGCTATGACGAGGAACTGGGCAAGGATAGCGACACCGAGACGTTCGTCGCGATCAAGGCGCATATCGACAACTGGCGCTGGAAGGGCGTGCCGTTTTACATGCGCACCGGCAAGCGCCTGCCCGAACGCACGACCGAAATCATCGTGAAGTTCCGCGACGTGCCTTTCTCAATCTTTGCCGACCGCGGCGCAAAGACGATGCCCAACACGCTCGTCATCGGCATCCAGCCGCGCGAAAATGTCCGCCTGTCGCTGATGGCGAAGGTGCCGGGCCTCGACCGCGGGGGCATCCGGCTGCGGCAGGTCCCGCTCGACATCGCCATGCCCGACGCTTTCGCAGGGCCGGAACGCCGCATCGCCTACGAACGGCTGCTGCTCGATCTTGTCGAGGGTGACCAGACCCTGTTCGTCCGCCGTGACGAGGTGGAGGCACAGTGGAACTGGATCGACGGGATCCGCACTGTCTGGGCCGAGGAAGCGATCACGCCGAAAGCCTATACCGCCGGAAGCTGGGGGCCGTCGGCCTCTATCGCGCTGGCGGAACGGGACGGCGTGACATGGCATGAGTGACCCGAATGTCCGGTGAGCCGCGCTTGCCGGTTTGAGACGACCGCCGCGACCTGATATGTTGCAATGCGGAATCGGGAAGAGGCAGCCCGAACGCCGCCCGAACGCCGAAGGAACATAGTGCCAGACCTGCATTCCACCCTCGCCAGCGTCACCGAACGCATTATCGAACGCAGCCGCGACAGCCGTGGCCGCTATGTCGAGCTGATGGCGCGGGAGGCAGAGCGCCATCCCGACCGTACGGCGCTTGCCTGTTCCAACCTTGCCCATGGCTATGCGGCAATGGGTGACGACAAGGCGGCGATCGGTGGCGGCAAGGCGCCCAATCTTGCCATCGTCACTGCCTACAACGACATGCTTTCGGCGCATCAGCCCTATGGCCGATACCCGGAGGCGATGAAGCTTTACGCCCGCGAAGTCGGCGCGACGATGCAGGTGGCCGGCGGCGTCCCTGCCATGTGCGACGGCGTCACGCAGGGGCAGGACGGTATGGACCTGTCGCTGTTCAGCCGCGACACCATCGCGATGGGCACGGCGGTCGCGCTTAGCCACGAGATGTACGACGGCATGGCCCTGCTGGGCATCTGCGACAAGATCGTGCCCGGCCTGCTGATCGGTGCGCTGCGGTTCGGGCATCTTGCCTGCATCCTCGTCCCTTCCGGCCCGATGCCCAGCGGCATCGGCAACAAGGAAAAACAGAAGACCCGCCAGCTCTACGCCGAAGGCAAGGTGGGCCGCGACGAACTTCTGGCCAGCGAAAGCGCATCCTATCACGCGCCCGGCACCTGCACGTTCTTCGGCACCGCCAACTCCAACCAGATGATGATGGAGATGATGGGCCTGCACATGCCAAATGCGGCCTTCGTCCCGCCCAACACCCCCTTGCGCAGCGCGCTCACCCGCGCGGCGGTTCACCAGCTGGCGAAAATCTCCACACGCGGCAGCGATCCGCGCCCTCTGTCCGCCTGCGTCGATGAAAAGGCGATCGTAAACGCCATCGTCGGCCTGCTGGCGACGGGCGGATCGACCAACCATGCCCTGCACCTGCCTGCCATCGCCCGCGCCGCCGGCATCCGGATCGACTGGAGCGACTTCGACGAACTTTCACAGGCCGTGCCGCTGATCGCGCGGGTCTATCCCAACGGTTCGGGCGACGTGAACGCGTTCCACGCCGCCGGCGGCATGGGCTACGTCATCGGCGAACTGCTTGGCGCAGGGCTGGCACACGGCGATGTCATGACCGTCGGGGGCAGCAGCCTTGCCGACTATGCCGCCGAACCGGTGCTCAACGACAAGAACCTGTCGTGGCAGGCCGCCCCTGCCGCAACGCTCGACCCCACGATGCTTGCCCCCGTTACCGATCCCTTCCAGCCCGATGGCGGCATGAGGCTGCTAACCGGCAATCTGGGCCGCGCGACCATCAAGACCAGCGCGGTGGACGAAGAACGATACGTGATCGAGGCACCGGCCCGCGTGTTCCAGACACAGGAAGACGTGGCCAAAGCGTTCAAGGCCGGAGAACTGGACCGCGATGTCGTCGTGGTCGTCCGCTTCCAGGGTCCGCGCGCCAACGGCATGCCCGAACTGCATAAACTGACACCGCCGCTGGGCGTGCTGCAGGATCGCGGATTCAAGGTCGCGCTTGTCACCGATGGCCGGATGAGCGGCGCTTCGGGCAAGGTGCCCGCGGCAATTCACTGCACGCCCGAAGCGCTGGGCGGCGGTCCGCTCTCCCTCTTGCGCGATGGCGACATCGTAAGGGTCGATGCCAATGCGGGCACGCTTTCGACAACCGCCGACCTGGCCGCGCGTGAACCGGCATCCCCGCCGCCACCCGCCCAAGGGGTCGGGCGCGAGCTTTTCGCGATGATGCGCGCCGGTGCGGACGGCGCGGAAAAAGGCGGATCGGCCATGCTGGCGCTTGCCGGCCTTTAAGGACAATCAGGACATGACCGACATCTATTCCATCATGACAAAGGCGCCGGTGATTCCGGTGCTCGTGATCGACGACATCGCGGATGCGATCCCCGTGGCAGAGGCGCTTGTCGCCGGCGGTTTGCCGTGCCTTGAAGTCACCCTGCGCACGCCATGCGCGCTCGACGCGATCGAGGCGATGAAGACCGTGCCCGGCGCGATTGTCGGCGCGGGCACCGTGCTGTCGACCAAGGATCTGGAGGCGGTGATGCGCGCGGGCGTGGAGTTCGTGGTCTCGCCCGGCCTTACCGACAGCCTTGGCCGTGCTGCCAAGGATGCGGGCGTACCCTTCCTGCCCGGCGTCGCCACCAGCGCGGACATCATGCGCGGGCTGGATCTGGGCCTTTCGCACTTCAAGTTCTTTCCGGCAGAGGCCAATGGCGGGCTGCCCGCGCTGAAGGCCATTGCCGCGCCCTTCGGCATGGCGAAGTTCTGCCCGACCGGCGGCGTCTCGCTGAAAAGCGCGCCCGACTGGCTGGCCCACCCGCAGGTGCTCTGCGTCGGCGGAAGCTGGGTTGCGCCGAAGGGCGGAGACCGCGCCACGATCGAACGCCTCGCCGCAGAGGCGGCCGCACTTACCCCGACTTGAGGAGAAGAGACCCCGTGAACCCCCGGATCGCCGAACTCCACGAACGTCTGCGCGAACTGCATGGACGGACGCGAGAGACCCCGATGTTCAATCCGGTCTTTCAACTGGGCCTGGAATTTTCAAGAAAGCTGGAAACGGGCGATATCGATCTTGCCGGGATCGACGGGCTGGTCAGTGCGCTGGAGTGCGAGGGGCTGCTGGCGCGCGCGCAGAAGCTGGACCGCATGGTCTCGCCGATGGAACCGGATGCGAACCTCGACGTGTTCCGGCAGGACGCCGACGATTTCGACAGCTTTGCCGACAAGTGGCGGCATCCGCTGCTCCACGTCGTCTTCACCGCGCACCCGACATTCCTGCTGACTCCGTCGCAGTCCGAAGCGGTTGCGGAAGCGGCGACCGAGGGACGCGTGAATGGCGACCATGTCTGCTCCGCCCCGCACGAGCGGACGCAGATAACGCTCGATTCCGAACATGATGCTGCGATGGCCGCGATGGCCCGCGCACAAGGCGCACGCGACCGGATCGTGCGCGCCCTGTTCGAGACGGCCCGCACCGCCCATCCGTCGCAATGGAAGTCGCTGGCCCCCGTTCCGATCCGTCTCGCCCACTGGGTCGGATACGACATGGACGGGCGCACCGACATCGGCTGGAATACCTCGATCCGCTATCGCCTTTCCGAAAAGGCGGAGCGCCTTGCCGGCTATGCCGCGATGCTGGCAGAGGGCGCGCCGGACATTGCGGACAAACTGGCCGCCGCTGCCGAACATACCGGAAAGATGGCAGCGCTGTTCGCGAGGGACCTGTCCGATCCGGCCTTGCTTGGCCATGCCGCCAATACGCTGACCGCCGACCATCCCGACAAGCTGACCAGCCTTGCGGCCGTCATCGCGCAGCTGGAAGAGCTGGCTGAAAAGGCGGACGACGAAACGGCGACAACCCTGCTGACCGCCGCCGCCGCCATGCGGGCCGACGGGCTGGGCATGGGCTGGATCCACTTCCGCGTGAACTCCAGCCAGTTGCAGAACGCGATCCGGCGGCGGGTCGATCCGGAATCGAAGCTGGACCTGTCGAGCCAGGCTGCATTGAACGCGATCCGCACCGCGCTGCAGGAAGTGACGCCACTGCGCAGCAACTTTGCCGCCCTCGCCATCGAATCGAGCACGGCGATACGCCAGTTCCTCGCGATGCAACAGATCCTGAAGCACATCGACGGCGATGCGCCGATCCGGATGCTGATCGCCGAATGCGAACAGCCGCAGACGGTACTGGCCGCGCTCTATTTTGCAAAGCTGTTCGGGATAGCGGACAAGGTCGACGTCTCGCCCCTGTTCGAGACGGAGACGGCGCTGGAACACGGTGGCCGCTTCCTTGATGCGCTGCTGGCGGAGGAGGAATACCGCAACTACGCACGCAAGCGGGGCCGGGTCGCGATCCAGACCGGCTTTTCGGATGCGGGCCGCTTCGTCGGGCAGATCCCCGCCAGCCTTGCCATCGAACGCCTGCAGGGCCGCCTTGCCGATGCGATGAAAGCCAACGGGCTGACGGATGTCGCCGCGCTGATCTTCAACACCCACGGCGAATCGATGGGCCGCGGTGCACATCCGGCGACCATGAAGGACCGTATGGAATGGCCGCTGTCCCCATGGGCGCGCCGCCGGTTCGTGCGCGCAGGGATCAGGCTGGAGCCGGAAGTCAGCTTTCAGGGCGGTGACGGCTACTTGTGGTTCGGCACCCCCGAACTGGCACTCGCCACGCTGACGCGCATCGCCGAAAACCCGCCTGGGCTGGCCGATCCCAACGTGCCGACAGACCAGTTCTATCGCCGCACCGACCTCAGCCTCGATTTCTATCGCGCCATACGCCGGGTGCAGAACATGCACCTCGTCTCCGCCACCTACAGCCGTGCGATCACCGCCTTCGGCCTTGGCCTGCTGAACGATACCGGCAGCCGCCGCTCCCGCCGCCAGTCGGACCTTGCTGCCGATCGCAAGATGAACCTGCGCCAGATCCGCGCGATCCCGCACAACGCGATCCTGCAGCAGCTTGGCTATCCGGTGAACGTGATCGCTGGATTCGGCACGGCGGCGGACACCAACCGGGAGGAGATCGCCGCGCTCCTGTCCGAAAGCGATCGCGGCAAGCAGTTGTTGCGCCTGCTGCGCGCTGCCGACGCATTGGCCAGCATCAAGACGGTCGCCGCGTTCGGAGAGCTGTTCAACTCCGCCTACTGGGCCAGCCGCCCCTATCGCGGCACCGAAGAACACCTGACCGATGCGTGCCTGTCGCTCGCCGAATACCTCACCAAGGACGACCGCGTCGGCGCGTTCCGCCGCCTTGCCAGCCGGCTGCGCGTCGATGCCATGCACCTTCACAAGCTGATGGACGCAATCCCCGGCACGAAGGGCGAATGGGGCCCCGCCATCGCGGACCGCGAGCATACGCGCCGCTCCATCGGCGTGCTTCAGGCCCTGCGCCTCGCGCTGCTCCAGCACATGTTCCTGAAGGCGGTGCAGGTGCCGGTCTTCTCCCGCAGCAACGACATCAGCCGCGAAGATGTGCTGGAAATGGTGTTCACCCTGCGGATCGACGATGCGCTGACCCAGCTGCGCCGCGCCTTCCCGACGAGCTTTCCCTCCATCGGCGATTTCGACATGGCCGAAGCCAGCGACTATCCCGACGGCGGCGACAGTGGCTACCTCGCCATCCGGCGCGAGTTCATCGATCCGATCGAACAGGCCTACGCACTTGTCCTGCGCATCGGTACCGCCATCGCCAACGAGTTCGGAGCGCACGGCTAGGCCCGACAATGCGATCCGGTCCGATCTATCCGGTCGCTCCGGCAGGGGCCCGCTGGCAGCATGTCGTGCCGCGCGGGCACCCTGAAAGCGATTGATCCCGGCCCGGCGACATGCAAAGGCGCGAACCCATTATGGCAAACCCGCTCGATCCGCACGACAAGGCCGTTCTGGCCAAGGCTGAAACGCTGGTAGAGGCGCTGCCCTACATCAAGCGATATGCCGGTCGCACTTTCGTCATCAAGTACGGCGGCCACGCCATGGGCGATCCCGAAGCGGCGCTGGATTTCGCAGAGGACGTCGTGCTGCTCGGTGCTGTCGGCATCAATGTCGTCGTCGTGCACGGCGGCGGGCCGCAGATCGGCGCGATGCTGAAGAAGCTGGGCGTCGAATCGAGCTTCGTCGACGGGTTGCGCGTGACCGACAAGCAGACCGCAGAAATTGCCGAAATGGTCCTGTCGGGCCGGATCAACAAGGAACTGGTCAGCTGGATCGCCAACGCCGGTGGCCGCGCGCTGGGCATTTCGGGCAAGGACGGCGGGCTGGTCACGGCCACCAAGGTGCACCGCACGCGCAAGGACCCCGACAGCGCGATCGAACAGGTTGTCGACCTAGGCTTCGTGGGAGAGCCGGAGAAGGTCGACACGCGCATCATCGACACTGCCGTCAGTGCAGGGCTGATCCCGGTGATCGCGCCGATCGGCGTTGGCACCGACGGGCACACATACAACATCAATGCCGATACCATGGCGGGCGCGGTTGCCGCCGCGATGGGTGCGGCGCGCCTGTTCCTGCTTACCGACGTTCCCGGCGTACTGGACAAACAGGGCGGTCTGCTCACCGACCTGACGCCACGGGACATCGCGGAACTGAAGGAAGACGGAACCATTTCGGGCGGCATGATTCCCAAACTCGACACCTGCGTACAGGCGGTCGAGGCCGGATGCGATGCGGCGGTCGTGCTCGATGGGCGCGTTCCGCATGCGATGCTGCTGGAAATCTTCACCGAACGCGGCGCAGGCACCCTTATCCGGAGCTAGTTCCATGCGTATCGCCCTTGCCGCCACCCCGATCTTCCTGATGGCAGTCGCGGGGTGTTCGGGGGGCGATGAACCTGCGGCGGAGGCGACGGAGGTCGCAACACCTGTCGCCAGCCCTGCCAGCACGCGAACTCCGTTCGAACTGCCGTCCTTCGATGGCACCGTTCCCGGTCCGCGGGACAAGGATCCGCAAGCGCTGCTCGACTATTGGAAAGGCGCGGTAGAGGCCGGCGACGAGGATGCGGCCGCCAAGGCATGGTTCGATGGCGATGCCCCGTCCGAATTCGGCGGCATCGGGATGGCCACGGTGCGCATCGAATATGGCGAACCGCAAGTCGAAGGTGCCGCCGGTTCCAGCTATCTCACCGTGCCCTTTACCGCCACCGCGACCGGCCCCGATGGCGAAGCCCTGCCCCGCAGCGGTACCATCACCGCGCGCCGCGTGAACGACGTAGACGGTGCCAGCGATGAGCAATTGAGCTGGCGCATCGTCTCTCTCGAATGGTCCTGAACGGCGAAAAGGCCGGATAAGCCCGGCCAAGGGGCGTATCAGGTGGTTGATACACCGCCACTCGCTGGGCTAGATGGCGCGGTCCCTCCGTAGCGGCCAAGGAAATATTCGAGTGGTTCTGCTCACGCTTCTCCAGATCATCGACCTGCTGGTCTCGGTGATCGTCTTCCTCGTCATCGTGCAATTCGTGATGTCGCTGCTGATCGCCTTCAACGTCGTGAATACGAGCAACCAGTTCGTCCGCGCGATCTATACCGCGGTGTCGGCATTGCTCGATCCAATCCTCAGCCCGATCCGGCGGATCATGCCCAACACCGGCTCGATCGACTTTTCGCCGCTGGTGCTGATCTTGGGCCTCAACATCCTGCAGATCGTTCTGCGCAACCTCGTGGTGGCAGGCTACTGATGGCGGACATCATCGACGGAAAGGCCTTTGCCGCCACGCTTCGCGGCAAGGTTGCAGACGGCGTTGCCGATTTCGTGGCAAAGGCGGGCCGCAAGCCCGGTCTCGCGGTGGTGTTGGTGGGGGAAGATCCGGCCAGTCAGGTCTATGTGCGCAACAAGCACAAGTCGACAGTCGAAGCCGGTATGAACAGCTTCGAACACCGCCTGCCTGCCGATACCTCGCAGGACGACCTGCTGGCATTGGTACAGCAGCTGAACGCCGACAAGGACGTCGACGGTATCCTCGTCCAGTTGCCGCTGCCCAAGGGGCTTGATGAAAACGCGGTGATCCAGGCGATCGACCCCGACAAGGACGTCGACGGTTTCACCACCGCCAGCGCAGGGCGTCTGCTGACCGGCCTGGCCGGCTTCGTCGCCTGCACGCCGCTGGGTTGCCTGATGCTGCTGAAGGACCGGCTGGGCGACCTGTCCGGCATGAACGCTGTCGTCATCGGGCGGTCCAACATCGTGGGCAAGCCGATGGCGCAACTGCTGCTGCGCGAAAGCTGCACCGTGACGATCGCACACAGCCGCACGAAGGACCTGCCCGCCGTAGTGCGCGGGGCCGATATCGTCGTGGCCGCAGTCGGCCGCCCGGAAATGGTGAAGGGCGAATGGCTGAAGCCCGGCGCGACCGTGATCGATGTGGGCATCAACCGCGTTCCCGCTGCGGCTGAGGGCAAGACGAAGCTTGTCGGCGATGTCGATTTTCCAAGCGCCAGCGAAGTCGCCGGCGCAATCACGCCGGTGCCGGGCGGCGTCGGTCCGATGACCATCGCCTGCCTGCTTTACAACACGCTGGAGGCTGCAAACCGCCGCGAAGGGCTGGCATGACCATGCGCGGGCTCGCCGCCCTTGCCGTTGCCTCGCTGCTTCTGGCCGGCTGCGCAAGTGGCGGCCATCGCGGCCCCTCTCCCGAAATGCAGGATGCGTTTCTGAAGCCCATCGCCAAGCCCGGCGATGTCGTTGCCACCGAACTGGGCTTTGCGCGCATGGCAGAGGAAGAGGGCCGCTGGGCCGCCTTCCGCGCCTATGCCGACGAATCCGGCGTGATGTTCGTGCCGCAGAAGGTGAATGCGCAGGAATGGCTAAAAGGCCGCGCCGAACCTGCAACACCGCTGACGTGGGACCCGTATGAAGTCTGGTCGAGTTGCGACGGATCAATCGGCGTTACGCGCGGCAGATGGGATGCAGGGGCCGCCAAAGGCTGGTTCACTACCGTGTGGAAACGTCAGCGCGACGGTTCCTATCGCTGGCTGCTCGATCATGGCGACGAAGATCCCTCGATCGGCCCCGCGCCCGAACTGATCGAAGCGCACGTCGCCGAATGCCCCGAGGGATCGTGGCTGCCCCCGCAGGAACTGGCCGTGGTTACCCCCGGGCAGGGCGAATTCTTCGGCGGCTCATCGGATGACAAGACGCTGCGCTGGGGCGGGCGCGTGGACCAGTGGGGCGGACGTATCGTCACGGTCGACGTATGGAACGGCAGCCAGTTCCAGCGCGTGCTGCACCAGACAGTCGCACCGCCCAAGTCCGGCGATCCGGCGCCACAGGACTGATTCTTGGTCGAGCTTTTCGTCTCTGCCTTCGTTGCCCTGTTCGTGGTGATAGACCCGCCGGGTTGCGCCCCGATCTACGCCGGCCTGACTGCCGATGCCACAGCCGCGCAGCGCAGGGCCATGGCGATCAAGGCCAGCATCATCGCAACACTGATCCTGCTCGTCTTTGCTTTGTTCGGTGAAGACCTGCTGGGCGCACTGCACATCGAACTGGATGCATTCCGCATTGCGGGCGGCATCATGCTTTTCGTCATCGCCATCGACATGGTGTTCGAAAAGCGGACCGAACGCCGCCACGACAGGGCGGACAAGGTGCTCGCGCAGCGCGATGCCACGCACGAGGTGGAGGATGTCTCCGTCTTCCCGATGGCGATGCCGATGCTGGCAGGGCCCGGCGCGATCGCATCGATCATGCTGCTGATGGCCCGCGCAGAGGGGCTGGAGCAGACCATGGCGATCCTTGCCGCGCTTGCGCTCGTCATGCTGCTGACGCTCGTCGCGCTGCTGGCCGCCGCGCCGATCATGCGGTTATTCGGGCACGAATTCGAATCGGTCGTGACCCGCCTGCTCGGCGTGATCCTTGCCGCGCTGGCCGCCCAGTTCGTGATCGACGGGCTGCGCGGCAGCTTCAACCTCTAGGAATTACTGCAGCGTCGAACCGTCGTCGTCATCGTGGCGGCTGTAGAACTGCATCAGTTGCACCAGCAGCTCGCACCGCTCACGCAATCCGTCAGCTTCCAGCAGAGCCTGTTTCGATGCGGGGTCGAACGGGGCGACTTGCGCCACACCGTTGACCAGAGCGACATCGTCGAGCCGGCCCACCTGCTCCCAATCAACTGAATAACCCTGACTGTCGGCAAAATGCCGCGCTTCCTGTTCCAGCGAAGCACGCTCGACAGGCACGAGCACCTCGTCCTCGTTATCGTCCAGCAACTGCGCCTCTACCTGGCGGAAAGGCGTTGTCACATCCAGTTCGCGCATCACGCGAAAGCGCGAAACGCCGTCCAGCACCAGATTGAACCGTCCGTCCTCCAGCGCCTCCACATCCTCGATTCGGCCAAGGCAGCCGATCTCGAACAACGGGGCGCCCTCTGCAGGTCGCATGGGCTGGATCATCCCGATCAGGCGATCGCGCGCCAGCGCATCCTTGACCAGCGACCGGTAGCGCGGCTCGAAAATGTGCAGCGGCAATTGCAGGCCGGGAAACAGCACCGCGCCCGATAGCGGGAAGATCGATATCCTCGTGGTTTCGACCACCGATCCCATGCCGCGCCCCGCCTCAGCCGAACAGGATGAGCGAAAGCTTGCGGCGCGTCGCCGATACCCACGAATCTTCAAGGCCGACCGCTTCGAAGATCTGCAGCAGCTTGGCCTTGGCCGCTCCGTCGTTCCATTCCGGCTCGGTGCGAATCATCGCCAGCAGCGTATCTGCCGCTGCATCGCGCTCTCCGGCTGCGAAGGCGGCATTGGCAAAGGCGATCTGCGCATCCATGTCGGCAGGGCGCTCAGCCGCAGCCTTGCGCAGGTTTTCCAGTTCGGTGTCGTCGGGCTTGTCCTTGGCCAGCTGGATCGCGGACGCTGCCCGCTCCACCGCCGGATCATCGCGCAGTTCGTCCGGCATGGCGGAAAGCGCCTGTTCGGCTTCCGCAACGTGCCCTGCCTCCACCATTGCGCGCAGCAGGCCGGCCTGGGCCGCCGCATTGTCGGGCGCCATGTCTACGATCTGGGCAAAGATGCCCAGTGCGCGTTCGGCATCGCCGCCTGCCAGCACTTCTTCGCCCATAGCGAGTAGCGGGGCGACATCCTGCTGAGCGCCATCATTACCAAGCGCGCCGGGCTGAACCGGCAATTGCGACAGCAACTGGTCCAGCACCTGCTTTAGCTGCGTTTCGCTACGCGCCTGTGTCAGGTCGGCAACCGGCTGGCCCTGGAACATGGCATAGACGGTCGGGATCGAGCGCACCTGGAACTGG
This sequence comes from Croceicoccus bisphenolivorans, assembly GCF_001634625.1. Taxonomy (GTDB): domain Bacteria; phylum Pseudomonadota; class Alphaproteobacteria; order Sphingomonadales; family Sphingomonadaceae; genus Croceicoccus; species Croceicoccus bisphenolivorans. Next base: position 317,637 of record NZ_LRSE01000003.1, read on the forward strand.
GCCGCGATGAACTGTTCCTCGTCCACGTTAACCTTGGCGAGGACGACGCCCTTCTCTGCATATTCGGCCGCGACCTTTTCCAGCATGGGGGCCAGCGCCTTGCACGGCCCGCACCATTCGGCCCAGAAATCGAGAATGACCAGCTTGGTCTTCGACGGTTCGACCACCGCATCGCGAAAGCGTTCGACCGCCTTCTGTTCGTCCATGTTGAGACCCATGCTCGCCAAGGCGCGATTCTCCTCTAATCCATCCTGCGTGCAACCCGCGCGGGGCTGCATGTTCACGGCGCAATGTGGGGCAGACCGCGCGATTTTCCAAGGCCCGCCAACTATTGATGCATCGGTGCGATTTTCCGGTTGCAGGCCCCAAGGTGCCTTGCTAAAGGCGCGCCTCACCCCGACCGGAAGGGCTTCTCGCCACCCGGTTTCAGGCGTTCAGAGCGGGCGTAGCTCAGGGGTAGAGCACAACCTTGCCAAGGTTGGGGTCGAGGGTTCGAATCCCTTCGCCCGCTCCAGTTTTTCAAGGGTTTAGCGAAACCCTGTTCCCAAAAAATCGAAAAAATAGCATCTTCGGATCGTGTTCGGATTTTCCCGAGCCGTATTCGGATTTCGGGGAAGAAGGGTCTCAAAGATTCCGCGTCAGATGCTGAGGGTGCAGATATTCCTGAATCTGCCGGGAAAACGACGGTCACGCAGAGCAAGACGTTCCGTGATGGCGTGATCTACCTCTACCTCTCTGTAGATCGGGAATTTCCGTGACTGCATGGGGGCGGGAGATGTCGGCTTGACGGGCGAGCGGCCTATGGCATTAGAAGCCGATGGCACTTTCAGATTATGCAGCGATGATCGCTCTCTAAGTGCATATAAAAAGAGGAAACTGAGTGAACGACAAGGCAAGTCTTCTCGCCAAGCTGGAGGAGCTCCATCAGCAAGGTATAATCACCGGCTCCGAACTCGCTCAAAAGAAGGTGGATTTGGATGCGCGCTTTCGTGAGACTGGTGGGCCGACGGATTTGGGAGGTATTCAGGGGCGGATCAACACGTTCTTTGCTGGAAGAAGATGGCTTGCCATAGCCTGCTTAATCCTAATAGTTTTGGCAGGACTTTTCATAAAAGACCTCATCTTGCATCCGGGTGGAACCAACGACGAGGGGTACGCTGATCTTTGCCTTATTGCAGGTGATACTCGATCCCCGGTGAGCCTTGACCATCGTCTCTCCGAATTCACAAAAGTTATGGAACGAAATGGCGGCATTCTGTCATGGGAAGCCACCTCAAACGGCATGATCCTTCGCATTAACTCCACTGACAAACTAACGGGCGAGGATCGAGAGCTAGCACTGGAGCTATCGCGAACGGCAAATTCCGCTCCGGTCACAGACTGCAAAGGCGCCAAGGAAGGTGCTTTGGCGCTCCGAATGGTGGCAGGAGATGAAGACCTGAGCGGGTCAAAGCTGGCATTTGCATTGATCACAATAATGCAGGCACTGGATGCATATAATGCCGATCATGGTGGTGGTAATCTTTCACCCCCTTCAATTCCTCAGGCCGCCAGCTCAGAAGCGTTCCCGCAAGAGCCAGAGAATTCAGCGTTGCGCGCGGCAGAGAACTACAAGCCGAGCAATATTTGGGCGAATGGAGCAACGATCAGCGGGCAGTGCAGTGTCGTTGTTGAAGGACGCAAGATCATCGAGGGCGGCTGCAGCGGTATGGGGCACGGAAACTCGTTGTTCGTCACTTCCGATGCAGATGGATGCTCCGTCGAAATAACACGCGAAGCGAGAGGGCTTTCTGGCAAGGTTTTTGCCTATCGAAACCCATGTGAACCACTCGGCGAAAATGACACCACACCTGTTGGGCTGGGTAACTTCACCGAGAAAGATGGTTGCCTTGATAATGGTAGTTCGAAACTTTGCCTTGCCGCGCCGTAAGGGCAGCGCCTGATTTCTCGTTTCCTGTCGGATCGCTCTGAATTGCGGCCTTAGCCAGTGCCTGCCAATGAAAATGTTTTGAAAATAAAACGATAGGCCATCCCGGATATTCGGATCATGTTCGGATTTTTCAGTGGCTTTATAACAACCTGAAATCAAGCATGAATTTCATCGGATCGAATCTTGCCAAGGTTGGGGTCGAGGGTTCGAATCCCTTCGCCCGCTCCAGTTTCCAGACGATATCCGGTGTATAGACGTTGGCCTACGGGCCACGCCTTCGCATGCCGTCAGCCTTCCGTCGCCCGGATCAGGTCCAGTGCCAGCGGAGCCAGATCCTTTGCGGGGCTGTCTTCCTGCCGGCTGGCCACTTCATGGATCTCGAGCGCAAAAGCGCGCAGGTTATGCATCTGCGTCAGCGTGACCGCGTGGTTGTGGCGGTTCGCCCATTCGCCATCCTGCGGCGGGTGGAGCATGGCAAACCAGCGCTGCCATTCCTCTGGCGTGAACAGTCCCTTGTCGGCAAGAATCAGCACCGGCCGCGCCAACCGCGCCGGTTCGCCGAAAACATAGGCATGCTCCGCCGGCGCGACTTGTGCCGCAACCGCCTCAAGGATCACCTTGCCCGAAAGCCTGCGCACGCGCGGGTTCAACGAAAGCTGCATCATCAGGTCCGCGCCATGGGCAATGCCATGCCGCCAGCCCTCGCCCTCAATAAATCCGCGATAGTCGCGCTCTTCGGAAAGGTAGAGGGCGCCGAACTGCACGAAGCGATCGAGCACGTCCTGCTCCAGCCATGGTTCGATACGGTCCGTCCGCGCAAGTTCCGCCAGCGCCAGCACCGCAAAGGGGGCCATGAAGCCCCCTCCATCGTCGCCCGGCTCGAACGCGGCAGCAAAGAGCTGTTCGAGCAGCGCCATGCGCTTCTCCTTCGAGATCGCGCCCGATCGCAATGCTGCCGTGAACGCGCCCAATGCCTGCACGTCCCGAATGACCGGATCGGGATCGCCAAGGCAGGCGATCATCGCCTCCATCTCCGGCTCCGCAGCATTTGAGAGATAGGCGGTGGCGTCGAAACCGGGATTATCTGGCGGGATCGGACAGGAGGCGAGGCTTCCCGCGGCAAGAATGGCTAGAACCGGCATACAGACAATCTGGCTGTCCCCAACCGCCGAGTCCAGCGGGTGGTTATCGCGCGCGGCGTTCCTATCTTTCAACTTCAGCCGAATACGAAGGACGATCGATGACCGAGACATATACGCCGCCCGAAATCTGGACATGGGAAAATCAGGGGAGTGGTGAATGGACCTCTATCAACCGTCCGACTGCGGGTGCCCGACAGGAAAAGGTGCTTCCGGTCGGCGAACACCCCTTTCAGCTCTATTCGATGGGCACGCCCAACGGCCAGAAAGTGACGATCTTTTTCGAGGAACTGCTCGCTGCCGGGCATGACGCGCAATATGACGCCTGGCCGATCATGATCGGCGATGGAGACCAGTTCGGTTCGGGCTTCGTGGAACTGAACCCCAACTCGAAGATCCCCGCCCTGCTGGACCGGAGCGGCGCCGAACCGTTCCGCGTGTTCGAATCGGGCGCGATCCTGCAGCATCTGGCCGAGAAGTTCGGCGCTTTCCTGCCTTCGTCGGGCGCGGCGCGGGCAGAATGCCTGAGCTGGCTGATGTGGCAGATGGGCAGCGCACCGTTTCTTGGCGGCGGCTTCGGCCACTTCTTCGCCTATGCCCCCTATCCCATGGAATATCCGATCGATCGCTACACGATGGAAGTGAAGCGCCAACTTGACGTGCTGGACAAGCAGCTAGCCTCGCGCGAATTCATCGCGGGCGACGACTACACCATCGCCGACATCGCGATCTGGCCGTGGTACGGCAACCTCGCCCTCGGCAAGTCCTATGAAAACTCGGCAACGTTCCTGCAGGTGCACGAATATGCGAACCTGCAGCGCTGGGCGCAGTCCATCGGTGAGCGGGAGGCGGTTCGTCGCGGGCGGCTGGTCAACCGGCGCGACGGCGTGCTGGAACGCCACTCAGCCGCCGACATCGACGCATTGGTGGGATGACCTTGCGCTGCCGCGTCAGAGGCGAGGCAGCGTCACGCCCTTCTGGCCCATGTACTTGCCTGCGCGGTCGGCATAGCTGACCTCGCAAGGCTCGTTACCCTGCAGGAACAGGAACTGGCACGCCCCTTCGTTCGCGTAGATTTTCGCGGGGAGCGGCGTGGTGTTCGAAAATTCCAGCGTCACGTGCCCTTCCCAGCCCGGTTCCAGCGGGGTGACGTTCACGATGATGCCGCAACGGGCATAAGTGCTCTTGCCAAGGCAGATCACCAGCACGTCGCGCGGCACGCGGAAATATTCGACCGTACGGGCCAGCGCGAACGAATTGGGCGGGATGATGCAGCAATCCGTTTTCTTGTCGACGAACGAATTGCTGGCAAAATCCTTCGGATCGACGATCGCGCTGTCAATGTTGGTGAAGATCTTGAATTCGTCAGCCACGCGCGCATCGTAGCCATAGGACGACAGGCCGTAGGAAATGCAGCCGTCGCGCCGCTGGCCTTCCACGAACGGCTCGATCATGCCTTCGCTTTGCGCCTTGTCGCGGATCCACTTGTCGGAAAGAATCGCCATGGCTTTTCCTTGCCCGCCAGCGCCCGGCGGGCAACCCTGCGCCCGTCAAAGCCCGTGGATTACGCGCGCCGGAATTGCGCGGGCAGGTCAGGGCCGCGCGACGACCCAGTGCACACTGCCGTCAACCGTGGAAGCGTGCAGTGCGGAATTCGCGGTCCACATTTCCCACGGCCTGCCCGCATATTCCGGCTGCAGCCAGTCCCGCGCCAGCCACAACTTGCGTTCGGCCCGCGCGCCGAAATGATATTCCGCCTCGAACGAGGCAGAGGGCGCAAGAACTGCGCGTTTGCTGGCATGCATCTCGATCTGGTTCAGGAACACGACGAGTTCGGATTCGAGTTCGGCAGAGCGAACGCGCGGACGGCAATCCTCTCCCGATCCGTCAAGCAGCACGGCCGGCGCCAGCAGATCGGCATCGCGGGGCACCACGGTCACGAAATTGGCGGATTGCAGGTCAGCCCTGACGCACGGGTCGTAGCGGTGCACCGCGCCGACCTGCATTCCGGCCTTGCGCGCCGCTTCCATCGTCTGCGTGAAACCGTCGTTGCGTCCCCGCGCGCCCTGACTGGCCGTAACATAGGCAAAGCTGGCGCCGTCCCCGGGCAGTTCAGGGATCGACACCGCGCCCTCGTTTCCGGTGAGCCAGACGCCCTGCACCGGAAAATCGGTGCGATCCGGCCGCCAATGCGCCAGTTTCCACCAGATGCCGCCAGCAATCGCCGCCAGCAGGACCAGCGCCACGATCCACAGGCCGGGCCTGCGCCTGAAGAGGGCACGCACCATGGCGATCACCCCCGGATGTGCAGGACGCAGATCAGCGTGAACAGGCGGCGCGCGGTGGGAAAGTCAGTCTCCACCTTACCCTCCAACCGTTCAAGCAACAGCTCCGCCGCATTGTTGTGAACACCGCGACGGGCCATGTCGATCGTCTCGATTTCCTGCGCGCTCGCCTTGCGGATAGCCTGGTAATAGCTGTCGCAGATCGCGAAATATTCGCGAATCGGGCGGCGAAAACGGGCAAGGCCCAGCAGCAGGACTTCAAGCTGCACATCGTTCTCGTCCGAGATCTCGATCGACAGGCGCCCGTCAAGGACCGACAGGCGCAGCTTGTACGGCCCCTCGTTCCCGGAGCCGAACGCGCGCAACGGCTTGAACGTGTTCTCCTCGATCAGGTCGAAGATCGCGATCCGCCGTTCCTGCTCGATATCCGGATTGCGCCAGAGGATCGTCGCTTCGTCCAGCGCGATATCGATTATACGGGGATCCGCCATTACAGGGGATGCCATCGCAAATGCTGCGGCGCGGCACAAGCGGACATTGGCATCATCCCCGGTCGCGCACGATGCGCGCCAGGTCTTCGGGCGTATTGATGTTGGCCGGCGGGTTGGCAATTTCCACCAGCCGTGCGCCCGCGCGTTCGGCGAAATGCAGCATCGAACGCCGCTCTCCGCCGGTCAGGATCGCCTCCAGCACCGCAAGCGTCGATACCGGCCACAGCCCGACGACCGGCTGGGCGGCAAGGCAGGCGGGCCCCGGCGACAGAACGGCGGGAAAATCATCGGGCAGGCCGATCGAATCGACCCCGATGGTCAATACCGCAGCGAATTCTCCAGTCCGCGCATCGCGCAGCGCACCCGCCAGCCCGCCCAGCGGCCCTTGCCCCGCCTGCGGCCAGTCGGCCACGCAGCGCACCGGTGCCTGGGCACGACCGGCAACCACGACTGCGTCGCAAACGGCGGCAAGTGTCGCTACCGCGCGGTCCAGCAATGTCCTGCCATCCAGCAGCGCCATCGCCTTGTCAGTACCGAACCGCTTCGATTCTCCACCGGCCAGAACGCATCCCAGCAGCCGTCCATCGATGGTTGATGCTCCGTTCACCGTCCAAATCCCTCGAATCTTGCGCGTTTGCGGTAATGGCGTGTTGACGCGGGGGGCGCACCTGCGTCAATCGGGTTATAGCGTCGGCAGGGGGCATGGCGCGGGGGACACTCGACGAAAGGCTGTGATTCAAAGGCCATGTGGCGGCTTTACCAGTTTCCGCTCTGCCCGTTCAGCCGCAAGCTGCGCCTGCTGCTTGCGGAAAAAGGCGTGCCTTTCGAACTTGTTCGCGAAAACCCCTGGGAAATGCGGGACGAATTCTTCCTGATGAACCCCACCGGCCGCACCCCCGTCATGCGAGAGCCGAACAAGAACATCACCCTTTCCGACAGCCGCGCCATTGCCGAATATTTCGAGGAGACGATCCCGAAAAACCCGATGATCAACGGCACGGCATCGAATCGTGCGGAAATCCGGCGGCTGATGGCGCTGTTCGACGAAAACTGGTTCGGCGATGTCACCGGCCCGCTGCTGATGGAGCGCTTCACAAAGCGCGTGATCACGCGGCAGGCCCCCAATTCTCAGGCACTGCGCAACGCCATGCGGCTGGCGGACGAACATCTGGACTATGTCGATTACCTGATCGACCATCGCCCGTGGCTTGCCGGATCGACGATGACACTGGCCGACCTGACCGCTGCGGCGCAGATTTCCGTCGCGGACTACCTTGGCGGCATCAACTGGCAGGGCCACGAACAGGCGCGCGGCTGGTATTCGGTGTTCAAGAGCCGCCCCAGCTTCCAGCCATTACTGGCCGATCGCATGGAAGGCGTGCCGCCACCCAAGCACTACGCCGACATAAACGCCTGAAACCGGCGGATCAGGCCGCCGTTTCGTGGAAACGGCCGTGCTTGCGGTACTGCACCATCCAGCGATCAAGGAAGAGCTCCATGGGGCGCGGCGTGATGCCCAGCCTGGCAAAGCCCGGCAGATCGCCGCTGGCCACATTGCCCATTGCCAACATCGCATACTGGTCACCGGTGATCGGCGCGCCCGGAAGCCAGCCAGTCAGCGATGCAAAGGTCCGGCCCACGAAATCGGGCAGCGGCAGAAAACCACGGTTGCGATCCTGCGCCTTGGCAATCCGCTGGTTCAGCTGAAGCATCGTCACCGTTTCCGGCCCGGCCAGTTCGTAGGTCTTGCCCGCCAGCGAATCGTTCTCCAGCACAGTGACGATCGCGGCGGTAACGTCATCGACGAAAACCGGCTGCAGCCGGGCGTCCGGCGCGAACACCGGAAGTGCCGGCAGAGCCGCGATCAGCTTGCCAAACATGTTGAGGAATTCATCGTCCTCGCCAAAGAGGATCGAGGGACGCAGGATGGTCGCACCGGGGAAAGCCTCGGTAACGGCGATCTCGCCCTCACCCTTGCTGCGCTGATATTCGATTTCCGAATCGGCATTGGCACCGATGGCCGAAATGTGGACGAACGCCTTGGCCCCGGCCTGCTTTGCAAGCTCGGCGACCTTGCCTGCACCGCTGCCCTGCACCGAATCCAGATCACCATCGAACGCGCCGACAAGGTTCACCACGAAATCGGCCCCGGCAACTGCGGCGGCAACGCTTTGCGGATTGCGCACATCGACACGGGCGAATTGCAACTGGCCAAGATTTGCCAGCGGTTTGAGATGCCACGACTTGTCGGGATTGCGGCTGGCAACCCGCAGGCGTGCACCCTTGGCCAGCAATTCCTGAGCCACGTAAGTGCCCAGAAAACCACTCCCTCCGATGAGAGTGACAAGCTTTCCGGCCATTGCTGAGGACGCCATGTCCTGCCCTTTCCTGTGATGCCCGAACCCGGTTTGACGGTGCCCGCAAATACGGTCTGCGCTTTGGCATGCCACCTGCCATCCTGCAACCTGCCATGTGGCGAACAACCAGCCTTTCAAACGCCATTGACAACCATCACCTCCCCCGTCTAGTGGCGCCCACCTACCCGCACGGCGAAACACTGTTCGCCGCTGCAAAAGTGCCCAGATGGCGGAATTGGTAGACGCACCGTCTTCAGGTGGCGGCGCTCGCAAGGGCGTGGAGGTTCGAGTCCTCTTCTGGGCACCAACTCATTGAA
>NZ_LRSE01000030.1 GCF_001634625.1 Croceicoccus bisphenolivorans
ATCGGATCGGCCTTGCCCATTCGCCCGACTCGTTCGGCCTGCGCCGTGTCGTCACTGTGTGCAAGGACGGCAACGAGGCGCGGGAAATCTCGACCAGGATGGAACAGCAGGTTCGCGAGATATTCACCGCGCACGACGGCAAGGTAAACCACGGTCCGGTTCCCGACGCTCCGCAGAAATCGCATGGCGGCATGGAACTGTCGGGTGACGAGTATATCGCCGGNAACACCGGCCGAAGTGGCAGAGCAGATCATCGGGCAATGCCGCGCTGTCGGCGCGGAAAACTTCATGGTCATGCTGGACGGACATGGCGGCGTGGAAGAAGATAAGCGTGCCTTCGATCTTTATGGCGCGGAAGTACTACCGCTGCTGCGCAAAGCATGAAATCGCGCCAGATGCGCGCGGAGACGAGGATGGCAAATTTGGCACAGCGCAAGATGACGGTTCGTGACGCTACCCTCGCGCTGATGCGCGAATTCGGCATGACCACGATATTCGGCAACCCCGGATCGACGGAACTTCCGCTGTTCAGGGACTTTCCCGACGACTTTCGCTATGTGCTGGGCCTGCAGGAATCGGTCGCAATGGGCATGGCCGACGGCTTCGCCCAAGCCACACGCAATGCGGCTTTCGTGAACCTGCATGCCTCTGCCGGTGTGGGGCATTCGCTGGGCAATCTGTTCACTGCTTATCGGAACTATACGCCACTGGTGGTAACCGCTGGGCAGCAGGCCCGGTCGATCTTGCCTTACGAACCGTTTCTATACTCGCAACAGGCTGTCGATTTCCCGAAACCGTTCGTGAAATGGTCGATAGAGCCCACGCGTGCGCAAGACGTGCCTGCAGCCATAGCGCGGGCGTACTACATTGCGATGCAGCGGCCACGCGGGCCGGTTTTCGTGTCCATCCCGGTCGATGACTGGGATCAGGAGTGTGAGCCGCTGGCGGCGCGCAAGCTGGGGACGGAGATACGCGGCGATGCCGATGTGATCGCGGCGGTCGCCGATGCACTTTCATCGGCAAAACATCCCGCGATCGTCGTAGGCGCCGGGGTTGCGCGGGATGCGGCATGGTCCGAAGTCATCGCGCTCGCCGAACAGCACGAAGCGCCGGTTTGGGTCGCGCCGATGTCGGCGCGGAACAGTTTCCCCGAAAACCATCGCCTGTTCGCCGGCTTTCTTTCGGCCGGGAGGGAAGCGATCGTCAGTGCGATGGACGGCAGCGACGTGATTGTTGTTCTGGGCGGGCCGATGTCGCTCTATCATACTGAAGGTTTCGGCCCGCACGTGCCCGATGGCGCGCAACTCTTCCAGCTGGTCGACGATCCGTCGATGGCCAGCTGGACGCCGACCGGTATGGCCACCGTCACCAATCTCAAGTCCGGGATCACCGAAGTGATCGCCCGGTCACGGCCGCCAAAGCGTGCAGCGCGCCCGCCGCGTGCTGCGGCGCCGGTTCTTGACGGTAGTGCGTTCACCGATTCCTATCTCCTTCAGCAAATTGCGCGCGTACGCCGTGATGGCGCGATCATCGTTGAGGAAGCGCCGTCAAGTCGTGGCCCGATGCACGACTACCTCCCCATCCTTGAGGAAGACGGTTTCTACACCTGTTCGTCAGGCGGTCTGGGGCACGGACTCCCCGCATCGATCGGTGTCGCGCTGGGGCGGCCGGGGGAGAAAGTGATTGCGGTGTTGGGCGACGGGTCAGCCATGTACGCGATTCAGGGGCTTTGGACGGCGGCGCAACTTGATCTCCCGATCAGTTTTGTTATTATCAATAACAAACGGTACGAGGCGCTGATCGGCTTCGGACGCCATTTCGGGATGCAGGAAACCGTAGGTACGAAACTGCCCGATATCGGCTTCTGTGATCTGGCGCGAGGGCAGGGGCTTGAGGCGATGCGGGTTGAACGACCGGAGGATCTGGATCAGGCGCTGGCTGCCTCCTTCGACAATCCCCGACCCAACTTGGTGGAGGTCGTCGTCGAATGACGGATCATGCAAAAGCCGCGGTGATCGCGGTGGAAGACCGGCGCCGCGCTGCCGTTGTTGCAGGGGACGTCAAGGCACTCGAAGAGATCTTCGCAGACGATCTGGTGCATATCCACAGCACCGGGCTGGTCCATGACAAGGCGACGCTGATTGCGCACATCGTTGCCCGCCGCCAGTTCGTGGCGATCGATCGCGGGCCGCTGGATGTGCGCATCATCGGCGATGTCGCGATCATAACGGGGCCAATGACCAACCACATGACTATCGAAGGACAGCCCAGAACCATGCAGGGCATGGTCACACAGGTCCTGCGCCTGGAATCTTCGGGTTGGCGCTTCGTGAATTTTCAACTCACTTTGGAGAGCTGAGTATGGAGCTTGGAATTGCCGGTCGCACGGCACTGTTATGCGGTTCGTCGCAGGGGCTTGGTTATGCCTGCGCCGAAATGCTGGTGCGCGAAGGCGTGAACGTTATCATCAACGGGCGCGTACCTGACAAGCTTGAGGCAGCGGCAGAACGCTTGCGGGCGCTGGGTGGCGGCACGGTCCGCACGATCGCCGCGGATCAGACTACGGTGGAAGGTCGCAAGGCCATCATCGAGCAGGCCGGCGATATCGATATCCTCGTCAACAACAACGCCGGGCCGCCTCCCGGTGTTCTGGCGGATTGGGACGAAGAAGCGATCTTGAGCGCCGTTAACGCCAACATGATCCCGGCGGTTCAGTTCATCCGCGCTTTCGTGCCGGGCATGCGCGCGCGCAAGTTCGGTCGGATCGTCAATATCACCTCCGCCATGGTGAAGTCGCCGTTCTACGTTATGGGCCTTTCGACATCTGCCCGATCGGCGCTGACCGCAATGTCCAAGGCGATTTCCAAGGACGTGGTGATCGACAACGTGACGATCAACAACTTGCTGCCCGAACGCATCGATACTCCGCGACAGGAATTCATGGCCCGGCGCATCATGGCCGAACAAGGTGTCGACTGGGATGAGGCGCGCCGCCAGATCACGGACACGATCGCGGCCAAGCGTTTTGGTCGGCCCGAGGAATTTGCATCTGCCTGCGCGTTCTTCTGCAGTGCGAATGCGGGCTTCATTTCCGGACAGAACCTGCAAGTCGACGGCGGTTCGTACGAAGGCGTCGTCTAACCGTCGCCACAACCAGATTCAGGAGTAATACACGTGAAGATCACCGGATTTGTAAAGAACGGCCGCGCCTATGTCGGGAAAGTGGACGCGGACGGTTCGGTTCGCACCATCGCGGATATGGACAGTTTCTGGGCCGAACCGCAGACCACGGCGGAGGGCGATGACGTGGTTGGTAACGTCAAAGAGCTAGAACTGCTTCCGGCAACGCCGCGCACGGGACGGGTCATTTGTGTCGGCCTGAACTATCGTAAGCATGCTGAAGAAACGAATATGCCGATCCCGACCATTCCGATGATTTTCGGACGCTGGGCGCACACGCTGATCCCCGATGGTGCGGCATCGCCCTGCATCGAGGAAAAGTACGACTGGGAATGCGAGCTGGGCGCTGTCGTCGGGCGGCGGATGTTCCGGGTGAGCGAGGCACAAGCCGTCGACGGCATCTACGGCTATTTCGCGTTCAACGACCTGAGCGCCCGTGGTTACCAGATGCAGACGCCGCAGTGGACCATCGGGAAGAACTCGGATGCCAGCGGTCCGATGAGCGCGGTCGTCACTGCAGACGAAGCCGATCCGATAAAAGGCCTGCGAATTTCGACCAAGGTTAATGGCGTGGTGAAACAGGACAGCAGCACCTCCGACATGATCTTCAATGTGCCTCAGCTGCTCTCACATCTCAGCCAGGTCATGACGCTGGAGCCGGGCGACGTAGTCGTGACGGGCACACCCTCCGGCGTCGGCTTTGCGACAGGCGAATTTCTGAAGCCCGGCGACGTTGTCGAGGTGGAGATCGAGGGGATTGGCAGCGTTCGTACCCCGATCGTGGATATCCCCGCTCCGGTTTTTTGAGGCCGGACCACTCGCATCAGGCCATTTTTCGGGAGGCAGGACCAGCCCATGGAAAAGCAAGAGGAATTCCGCAATTACCTGTTTCCCCGCGATGGCGATCGTCTGGCGCCCGCGCGCGGGCTGGACCCGCTGACTTTTGCAAAGGCCTGTGAAGATCACCCCATGGCAGGGAGCATGATCAAGGGGTGGGCCAAGCTTCGAGAACAACCATTTCATGGCCTGACGTGCGACGGACATGTCGAGGGCGGCTTGTACCACCTTGGTGACGAGGGCGCGCCGACGCCGGAAATGGTCCGCGCCGCCAACGCACTTCTTCAAGCGTTGTCGCCCGCCGATCGCGCGCAGTTGAGCTATCCCATCGACGCCAAGGAATGGCGGCGCTGGAGCAACCCCGAATTCCTCATCAACCCGAACGGGCTGAGGATGGAGGATTGCACTCCGGAAGTACGCACCGCGATCCTGCGCGTGATGGAAGCTTCGATGAGCGCGGCGGGTTATACCAAGGCGCGCGGCTGCATGAAAACCAACGCGTTCCTGGGCGAGTTGTGCGATCTGCCGCTCATCATGAACGAATGGAGTTACAACTTCCTGCTGTTCGGCGAACCGTCGCCGGACAAGCCGTGGGGCTGGAATTTCTATGGCCACCACCTTTGCCTGAACTGCTTCGTGCTGGGCAGCCAGGTGGTGATTTCTCCAACATTCATGGGTGCGGAACCGAACGTCATCGACACGGGCCCGGACAAGGGGTTGCGGCTGTTCGATACGGAAGAGAGCGTCGGATTGGCGCTGATGCAGTCGCTGTCCGCGCAGCAGCAGGAACGCGCGACCACGTACAAGACCATGGAGCCGTCCGGAATGCCGGAGGGGCGCTATCACGTCGGCGACCAGCGGCATTTGGGCGGGGCCTTTCAGGACAACCGCATCGTTCCATACGAAGGTGTTCCGGTCAGCGAATTCGATCCGCGCCAGAAACAGCAGGTGATGGATATCGTGGAGGCGTTTGTCGGCTACCTGCCGTCCGGGCCGCTTGCGGCGAAGCTCACCCAGGTGGAAAAGCACCTCGACCGCACATGGTGGAGCTGGATCGGCGGGCATGGTGATGAGGATCCGTTCTACTACCGGATTCAGGGCCCCGTGCTGATGACCGAATTCGATCACCATAGCGGTGTTTGGCTGAACAATACACAGCCGGCGAAATGCCATATCCACACTGTCGTTCGCACGCCCAACGGCAACGATTATGGCCGCGATCTGCTGCGCCAGCATTACGAAGCTGTCCATCCCGGCCATGCGCCCGGCCATGAATGATCTTGCGCTGCTGGGGCTGGGCGGAGCCGCGGTTCTGGGCACGCGGCATGCGCTGGACCCGGACCACCTGATTGCGGTCGGCGGGTTGGCTGCTGCAGAGCGGGCGGGAACTCCGCCCCGGCTCGGCGCGATTGGTCTGGCGTGGGGAGCGGGACATGCGATCAGTCTCGTTTCGGTCGGGCTGCTAGTCATTGTGCTTGGCGACGCATTTATGCCGTTCCCGTCGAAAATCTGGGAGCAACTGGTCGGTATCTCGATCATCGTGGTAGGCATCCGCATCATCACACTCCACATCGTGTCCGGACGGGGCAAGCGCGGCGCGGCAATGACTGCGCACAAAGGATCGAACTGCCTGCCCGCGGTCGGCGTCGGGGTGTTGCACGGAATTGCCGGATCAGGCGGTGTGACCTTGCTGCTGCTGCCTTACGTGCCAGAGGCAATGCGCGTTCCCGGATTACTGGTTTTTGCTGCAACGACATGCCTGTCGATGGGGCTGTGCGCCACCGTCCTTGGCATCGTCATGCAACGTGGCGGTCCGCCCCCGAAAAGGGCCCATGCGGCACGCATGTTCATCGGCGTTTTCAGTATCGTCTTTGGGTTCGGATTCGTTGCCGGCGCAGGATGATGGCTGGCAGCAGGGCCTCGTGGAAGGGAGCGGGCGCGCAGGCCCCGGTATCTGCACGATGCCGTGCTGCACGTATCAATGATCGACGATTTTCGGGAGATGTCCGATGAGCAATATCGACTACAGCCGATATATCGATCCGGCCGCCGTTCCGCGTATGACGAAGGACCAGGTCAAGATGAGCCTGGACGATTATCCGCCGCCGCTCGAACGCCTGCTCGGCACCTGGAAGCCACTGGCCGGTAAGCCGTTTACCGGCATCACCACCGACGGAACGCCGGTTGCGGGACTTTTCGATGCCACGCCACACGGAGCGCCCTGTTCTGCGGCAGCAGAAGCTGCGACACGCTGGCTGGACCTGCTTCCGCCGGACACGCGGGCGAAAGTCTGTGCCCCGGTCGATTCAGACCTATGGCGCTATTGGCACAATACACCGCTGATCCTGCGTCCTTCGCAAGTGGAATTGCTTGAACTGCCCCTGCCGCTGCGCGAGGTGGCCATGGATGTCGTTCGTGCGTCGCTATCACAGGAAGGCTTTTCCCGGACGCGCACCGTCATGGAAAACAACCTGTTTCTCGGTCGCCTGATCGACCTGACCGAACTGTTGAACGACTGGTCCTTCACGCTCACGATCTTTGGAGAGCCATCAACGGTCGAGCCATGGGGATGGCAGTTTTTTGGCCATCACCTTGCGCTCAACTGCTTGTTCATCGGCGAACACATGACCCTGTCGCCGGTGTTCATGGGGCTGGAGCCGGATCACGATCACGGCCCCAACCACCGGCGCATGTTCGAACCGCACGAACAGGCGGCGCTGCGGATGATGGGGGCGCTTTCCGATCAGGAACGCATCCGCGCAGTGCTTTACGATTCAATGCTGACCGCGGACCAACCGGACGGACGCTATCACCCCGACGATGGCCGTCACGTCGGCGGCGCGTTTCAGGATAACCGGATCGTGCCGTACGAAGGGGTTCCGGTGGCGGCCTTGGGCCGGGAACAGCGCTTGCGCCTGATGGAACTGGCCAGCCTGTTCATGCTCAACATGCCGGAAGGGCCGTCACAAGCCTCCATGGGGGAGTTCGAACGCTATCTCGACCAGACGCACTTTGCGTGGATCGGCAAGGCGGACGAGATCAATCCGTTCTATTTTCGCATTCACAGCCCGGTCGCGCTGTTCGAGTTCGATCATCACAGCGGCATCTTCCTCGCGAATGAGGAGCCTCAGCGGTTCCATGTCCATTCCGTCATCCGCACCCCCAACGGCGAGGATTACGGCATGGACCTGCTGAAGAAGCACTATGCCGCGGGCGGGCATGGCCATGCCCATCCCGGCGGCCATCATCATGGCGGCGCGCACAGCCATGACGGCGGCCACACCTTTCACACGCACGACTGATCTTCCGGTCGGGCTCCACCGCGAGCCTGCCGCCCATCTGGAGTAGACGATGGATATCGCGGACCACCTTATCGACCATATGGACACGCCGGGCATCGACAGCGATCCCGAGCGTGACATCACGAAACTGAAGCCGGACATGACGCAGGACGAGGCGCTGGCGCTGCAGCTAGCGGTAAAGCGCCGGCGTGTTGCGCGAGGCGATCGCATCATCGGCCACCAGGCGTCATTCACCTCCGCAGGGATCCGCAAGATGTTTCCCGATTCCCCGCGTCCGATGGTCGGCACCCTGCTGCATTCGATCATGCGTCCCGATGGGGAGGAAGTGCAGCTCGACTGCGACGACGTGTTCATCGAAAGCGAGATGGCGCTGGTGCTTGGCCGTGATCTCGAAGGGGACCAGCTTACGCCCACCGGGATCCTGGCCGCGATTGACGGGTTCCTGCCCGCCATCGAAGTCGCGCCGCTGCGCCCCGGCGTGATGGAGGGCAAATACAGCTGGGCGCACAATATCGCGGTTCAGAAAGCCGATGGCGGCTACGTTATTTTCGGCAGCAAGATCACGCCCGCCCGCTCGATTGACCCGCGGACCGAGGCCTGTCTCGTCAGCATCGATGGTGAACCACGCGCGGCCGCCGCCGGGTTCGAGGCGATGGGCAGCCCCATCTTCGTCGTCGGCGAAATGGTCAAGAAGCTGCACGCCATCGGCGAAAAGCTTCATGCCGGACAAGTGATCATGACCGGCAGCCTACCGCCGCCCCAGCGCGTTTCCGGTGCGAACAAGTGCGCGACGGTGGAATTTGGCACGCTTGGCGCCGTGACCGTCAGGCTGCGCGGCGTGAATGCATAGCAAAGCGACAAGAGGAAATTTCCATGCGTTATATTCGACCTTTCGATCGTAGTGCCGTTGGTCCCGACGGCACTTGGCTTATCAAGCCGGAGGAAGACCTGGGGTGCGCAATCAGGCTGCGGCGCGGCCCCGGTGCCTTTGCCGACAAAGCCGATAGCGAGCTGTTCGCGCTGATTCTGTCGGGAGATGCCACTTTGTCGACCGGCGATGCAGGCAATGAAGCTGCGGCGGGTGACATGGTGTTCGTGCCGTCCGGTGAACGGGCGTCGCTTTCAGGCACTGACGATCTCTACTGGTTGGAAATCGTCGCTCCGCTGACCGAGGGCAGACAGTCCGCCGGGCAATCTCGCGTGCTGCCGCTGGACCAGTCGAAGTTCGAAGGGGACGGCTTTGCCTATTACGGGATCATCGACCGGACCGGCGGCTCCGCTTCGATGCGGATCAACGTGCTGCAAGTGGCGCCGGGGTCGGGAAGTCCGGATTACCACATCCACAACTTCGCGCAGATCTACGTGATCCAGGAAGGTGAGATGACCGTGGACATCGGGCATCACCGTCAGGTGGCCGGCCCAGACACGCTGGTTATCTTGCCGACCGGTGTCGTCCATCGCAATTTCAACGGGTCTGGCGCGGTGGAGCGGCACGTCAGCCTGCTCGTGCCCGAACCGGCCGTGAACGACATTTTCGATTATGCCGTCACCATCCATCCGGAAGAGGCGGAACTGCTTACCGCGATTCCGGACTAACCTGTTCGAACGCGCCGGATCGCGGTCGCGGGATCCGGGCACCCGTGAACGCAAAATGACCCGCCGCGGCGATCGGACCGGGCGGGTCATTCGTTTCTGCGGGTGTGGGGCCAGTCAGCCTTTGGCAGATGCCCGTTCGGAGTAGCGGTTCTGCAGCGCCTCGCGCTGTGGCTTCAAAAGGGCGGCGAACGCCATCAGTTCTTCCGCCATGTCGACGAGGCCGTTGAAATAAGGCGAAGGTTTCATGCGCCCGTCTGCGTCGAACTCCTCCTGCACCTTGGCGATGGTCAACATCGCAGGCGTGACGACCATGCCCAGCCACTTGCCAACCTTCGCAAGATCCATCGTCGTGTTGTAGGTCGATGCCGCGCCGCAGACTTGCGCGATGGCGACAGGCTTGGCCGCCATCAGCTTCTTCCCTGCGATAACCGGAAACATCCAGTCAAGCTGTGCTTTCATGATGGAGGACATCGTCCCGAAATATTCCGGGCTGCACCACATGTGGCCATCCGCCCAGGCCAGCAGTTCGTGCAGCTTTGCCACTTCGGCATGATCGGGAGCTGCGGTTTCGGGCAAGGGCAGGGCGGACGGATCGAAAATCCGGGCTTCACCGCCAAGATGTTCGATCAGGCGGGCCGCTTCCTCGAGCAGACGGCGGCTCAGGGATACACCCCGATTCGATCCGTAAAGCAGGAGCAGGCGGACTTTCTCGCCATCAGCCCCGGATGGGGGCGGCAGCAGGCTGGTATCGAGTGCGGGCAGGTCGGACATGGCAATACTCCTCTTGGCGGGGCCGGATGGATTTGTGGGTGTGTCGAACGAAGAGTGCATTCGATTGGGCGTTGGCGCCGGGCCATTGCGAGCACGCGTCAAAGCATGCCGCGCGCACCTCGTCTCACTCTCCGTCCCTTCACTGTTTGAAGCGTTAGGTCAATTTAGTAGCGGTCAAGGCACTATTGTCAATGACGAGGTCACGCGCACCACGGACACTGCCACGCCAATTTGACCAGTGACGCACAAATGAGAGTTTTCAGCCGATACTTGAGAGCAGCAGGCGTGGCCGATATTGCTGCCGAGCCTATAGTCCGTCGCGCACGACAGATAACGGCGCGTGAGCCTGTCAAAGTCGGCGCTTTCAGGTGCGGAAGGGGACGGGATTATGGCGAATACCCTGATGGAACCGGCGAAGCTCGGGTCGCTCACCCTGAAGAACCGCATCATCATGAGTCCGATGGCGGTATTGAGCCCGGAAGCCACCGGCAGACCTTCGCCGCAGACGGCAGCATTTCTTGCCGCGCGGGCCAGGGGCGGGGTTGGCATGATCATCACTGGTGGCACGGTGACGTCGCAACGCGCGTTCGACGAAACGCCCTACAAAGGTGTCATGCGAGCCGACGTCGAGTATTTCGCTCACGATCTGGCCGCAGTGGCGGCAGCGGTACACGAACACGACGTGCCGATCGTCGGTCAAATTATGCCGGGGTTCGGCCGGATGGGCATTGCTACCAGTACGCGCCATATCATCTCGGCCAGCCCCATCCGGGTCGAGATTCCCCAAGGCGAAGTCATGCCTTTCCCGCAGATAAGACCAACCCCGCGCGCCGCGACACTGGATGAAATTCACGAAGTGGAGGCAGGCATGATCGCGTCGGCCGTCCGGTTGCATCGGGCCGGGTGGGACGGCATCGAGGTTGCTGCGCACATGAGCTATTTCCTCGCCTCGTTCCTGAGCCCGCGCACCAATACCCGCAGCGACGCATATGGCGGGTCGGTCGCGAACCGGGCGCGCATCGTGGTGAACATCGTTCGCGGCATTCGCGAAGAACTTGGTCGGGATTTCGTAATCGGGCTCCGCACCAATTCGAACGAACTTGTGCCCGGCGGGCAGGGCGCGGAAGGCTTCGCCGAAATCGTCCGCGAGGTTGAGCCGGCAGGTCTCGATTATTTCGCGCCCACTCCAGGCGGATACGAAGCCATCAACGAGACCACCGACGCCCGCCGTGTGATGATCCATAACGGCGACATGGCGGTATTTCGCAAGGCCCTGTCGGTCCCGCTCGTCCTGATGGGGTTGCACCGCGAGGAAGATGCGGATGCCGCGATGGTTCGGGGGCATGGCGATTTCGTCATGTTGGCCCGGCCACTGCTGGCCGATCCAGCCTTAGCCAGCAAGTTGCAGGCGGATCGCCGGGACGACATCGTGCGCTGCGGCCTTGACGGGTATTGCGGCAGGCGGCTTATGATGGGGATGCCCGTGCGGTGCAAGCTCAATCCGCAGATGGGCCGCGAACATGCGGTTGCGAACGGTGCCCCCCTGTCGGATCGATCGCTGCGTCGCCGGATGGAGGACGGGTTGATCGCGCTCAGCCAGACAAGGCCGGCGATCGCTCTGGCGCGTTATGCCATGGCGATCCAGAACCGGAAGAACAGGGCACTCTAAGCAGCAAAGCCAGGCGGCGGTATCAGCTGCCCTCCCGCTCCAGCCCGGCCCGCGCAAGCAGCCGCCGGTACAAGATGCTTGCGGTGTCCGGCAGCTTTATGTGCAATTCTTCGCGCAGGTTCAGGGGTATCTCTTCCGGTCGCTGACTTTCAATGATGACCCTGTCCTCCTCGATCACCGGGAGGGCGAATGCTCGGATCGTCTCGTCGGTGATGTGCAGATCATGGTTGCGGAACTGGAAGTGATAGATCCGCGACGTCCTGTCATCTATGGGGCAGGCGGCCAGAAACAGCCAGGTATGTTCGCCCATGGTTCCCTTTCGCGTCTGGCAGGATACGAGACTGTAGGGCAGCGTCAGGTCGTAAGTCATGTGCACGTTTTGCGCCGTACCTCCTGTGATCGGAGAGCTTGCGGGTATCGTGTGGACATATTCGAAGTAGAGCCCGTACTCGGTCTCGTTCGCATCGTAGCGCTGCGCGATACAGGCATCGCGAACGCCCAGCACACCTTCGTGCGACCATGCGAAGTGTGAGAAGTCCAAGGAATTTTCGATCACGCGCCCGGCCGAAGACTGCATCGTCCACGTACCGATATGCGTTCTGTGATAACCCGCCTCGTCCCATGGGATCACATTCGGAAGCGGTGCAATCGGCTCCTTCATCGCCACCCACACCAGACCATAGGCTTCCTGTGCACGGTACGAATTGGTGCGAGCTTTGGCCGGAATCGGCCGTCCGTCAGGGACCGAAGGTATCTTCACGCAAGTGCCGGAGCGATCGTAGTGCCATCCGTGATATGGACAGGTGATCCTGCCGTCGGTCAGCCAGCCAAGCGAAAGCGCAGCGCCCCTGTGGATGCACAGGTCGCTAAGCGCGACCGGCCCCTCATCATCGCGAAAAAGTACCAGTGGTTCGCCCAGCAACCTGAACCGCGCCGGTTTTGCAGTCACTTCTTCGGACATGGCCACAGGATGCCAGTAATGCGCCAAGGCTTCGGTCATATCGCACCCCCGTTCCGCGCTGTTTGATCAGGCTGTTTGCATCTCGCACCGTAACATTTCCGCCTCCCGCCGGTGACGCGCGTAAAGCTTTAATAGCGGCTTTATCCTCTCAAATTTGTGGTCCTCTGATGGAATGCGCCGTCTTTGATAAGGCATGTCGCGATCGGAAACTGACGGTCGCGGGTACTTGTCGATGC
Source organism: Croceicoccus bisphenolivorans (assembly GCF_001634625.1). Lineage (GTDB taxonomy): Bacteria > Pseudomonadota > Alphaproteobacteria > Sphingomonadales > Sphingomonadaceae > Croceicoccus > Croceicoccus bisphenolivorans. The sequence continues at coordinate 12,553 of NZ_LRSE01000030.1, forward strand.
AGTCTGGCGGCATTCGCTGTGCGATGAGACTATTCCAAGAGACCCAAGGGTTCATGTAGCGGGATAGACCGCTGCACTCGAGATCGCCGGAAATCCGGTTCGATCACCGTCAAGGCGCACGACAGCCCGCAAAATATGCCGCTTCCGACACAGGAAAATCCTTTTTGAGATTTTACCTTGTCTATTTGGACAATAAATGAGAAGCAGTCGTTGTCGGCATTCGTTGTGCCGTTCAAAAAAGCAAAAAAGCTTGTTTACCGTTGGTAAATGGGAGGAGAGTGCCATGAAGTGCATGAATCCACGATTCGTCACGCGAGTGATCGCGCTGATGCTCGTGCAGCCCACTGTCGCCTATGCGGCTCAGGAAGATGGAGATGCCGGCGCATCGCAAGCCGGCGAGGTTTCCTCTGCAAACCAGAACGAAATTCAGGACATCATCGTCACCGCACAACGGTTCAATGAATCCCTGCAAAAATCCTCCGTTGTGCTTTCGGTTATCGATTCAGACCAGTTGAAGGGCGTCGGCGATGTCCGGCAGCTGCAGGCCGTCGAGCCGGGCGTGGCGTTCAGCAACACCGCCGGCCAGACACAAACATTCATCCGTGGTGCAGGTTCGCTTAACGCGACCAATCAGCAGGAATCTGCGGTTTCGTATAATGTGGACGGCGTATTCCTGTTCACCTCCACCATGATCACGCCGCTGATGTACGATCTGGAACGGATCGAGGTTCTGAAGGGGCCACAAGGCACGCTTTATGGCCGTAACGCCAGCGCCGGCGCGGTAAACCTGATTACACAGCAGGCGAAGATCGGTGACAACGGGGGCTTCTTCGCGTTCGAGGCGGGTAATTACTCGTTGCTGCGCGCCTCGGCCGGTGCCACCGCCACACTCACCCCTAATCTCGCGATCAGGGTTGCCGGTCAGCATATCGAACATGATGCCTATCTGTCCGATGGACAGGACGACCAGAACGTGTCTTCGGCACGTCTTCGCCTGACTTGGGAACCGTCCAGTTTCGTGACGTTGAAACTGGGGGCCGACATTTCGAAGACGGACTCCAATGGTCCGGGCTCCACGGTCAATCGTAAGCGCTGTTTTCAGCCCACGTCGCCC
>NZ_LRSE01000031.1 GCF_001634625.1 Croceicoccus bisphenolivorans
CCGGTCAGAAGCAGGGCATGGGAGACCTGCACCGCAGGGTCACGGACCCAAGGGGAACCCGCAGACGCCGGGTGGTGCGGGCAGGCAGCGCCCCGGCGATTGCACCGCAATCGCACGGAGGAGACGCTGCCAACACGGCCGGCAGGGCTGCGAGTTGCAGGGATCAGCTGACCTGGTTCAGGAATGTTCGCGACAAAGCCGGACTGGAATTCGGTGTCGGCAGGAGGATGGCCACTGGCCAGGCTCGCGGATCCGTGCCACGGTTTTTCGATCTGTGTAGCTTCAACGAGTCGATGGATGGGATATTATCGACATTGAACGACAGCACGATAATTCGTGCACGCGAATGAGTGGTGTGATGGTGGAATCACCAACGGCAACTTCCGAACGTTATGCGGTTCTGACCGCTGCCGTTGGGCGCATTGCCGATCTCTGGCAGTGGAGCGACAGCAGGCTCGGCGAGATTCTCGGCTTGTCGCCCGCTACCGTATCGCGCTTGCGGCACGGCCAGACGAGGCTCGATCCAAGATCAGATGCTTTCGAGGCGGGTCAGCTCCTGTTGTGCCTGTTCGATAGGCTCGATGCCCTGTTTGGCAGCGACGACGATGCCGCACGCCGCTGGCTCGAAGCTGACAATCTCGACATTGGCGGCAAGCCGATCGACCGGCTCGTTACGATGCGCGGCCTCATCGAACTTTGCGACTATGTAGACGATTGGCGCGCCCGCGCCTGACAACCAGCCCTGGAGCGGGCGGATTCGACACGCGGTGGATGCAGGACCCAGATCTCGATCGATCGAATCAAGTCTCAGTCCGTTCTGACCGTCAGGCCGACGAGCGGTTACAGAAGCTCCCCCACTGAGCCATCAGCGGCTTGCGCTTGTCGAGGTAATTCGTGCGCCGATAAGCAGCTTCAACCCTGTTGGCGACGGTATGGGCCAAGGCTGCTTCCGCAACTGCGCCTTGCACATTGGTTCTTTCCGCCACCCAATCCCTGAACGACGATCTGAAGCCATGAACCGTGTATTCAAGGTTCATGTCACGCAGCACTTTCAACAACGTCATGTCCGACAGAGGAATTTTTGGCCTTTGCCCCGGAAACACGAGATCGCTCACCTGACACTTGTAGAGCTTTGCCCGGTCCAAGACATCGAGAGCCTGTACGCTCAAAGGTACGATGTGCTCCTTTCCGGCCTTCATCCGCTCTGCCGGAATGGTCCAGAGCTTCTTCTTGATATCTATTTCCGACCAGCGTGCCCCGCGCACCTCGCCGGACCGGCATGCCGTCAGCACCGCAAGCTCGACTGCCAGCCGACCTACCGACAGGCGATCACGAACCTTCGCCAGGAAGGCAGGCACATCCTGAAACGGCATAGCTGCAAAGTGGCCATCCTTCTTCGGCTGCCGAGGCAAGCCGCGCGCCAATGACCGGGCAGGTGCCTCATTGGCACGGAAACCCTTGGCATATGCCCAATCAAGGACCGAGGTAATACGCTGTCGAACCCGTCGGGCGGTTTCCGGCTTGGTCAGCCAGATTGGAGCCAGGACTTCCTGGATGACCGGACCTTCGATATCCGAAACGAGCAAGTCGCCGAGGACCGGAAACGCGTATGTCTCAAGCGTCGAAATCCATTGCGCCTGATGCTTGCCGTTCTTCCATGTGGTCTTGTGCTCGTCATGCACTTGTCTGGCGGCCGTTTCGAAGCTTGGAATAACCCGACGCTCCTTCTTGCGCTCTGCCACAGGGTCCAGACCAGAATGTGCTTGCTTGCGGTAGATTGTGGCGGCCTCCCGCGCTTCGGCCAATGAAAGGGTGGAAAGCGAGCCGAGGCCAATATCACGTCGTTTGCCGTCGTGCTGCACGCGCAAGATCCAACTGCCTTTTCCGGTTTTGCCCATCACGAGAATCAAGCCGTCTCCGTCAGAGTAGCGACCGGGATCCTTGATATTCTTGATCTTGAGAGCGGTTAGATTACCCATGCCTCCGCCAAACCTTTCTTCCCACAGAATTCCCCACATATGCGCAGGGAACTATAAGAACATACCATGAACAATATGGACGCACAATAACGCCTAAAACTGCGCAAATGCGCCGTTTCATGGGTTTATATGGATGTTCTCGGAAGAGCTAGTTGGCGGAGACGGAGGGATTCATATCCCCTAGCTATAGTATTGTTTTAGAAATATTTTTCCATAGCTATTTGTTTCCAGAACCCCCTAAAATGCCCCCATTTAAGATCTGACGTGAATAGCCCCGAGTTTTTTAGTTTGCCGAACATGCGCTCGACGCGGTTGCGATCCCGGTATCGGCGATAATCGGGATGCTCTGGCACCTTGCGGTTCGAGCGGGGTGGGATGATCGGCAGTATGCCCCGGATCAGTAGGCTTTCACGGAAGCGATTCCCGTCATAACCCTTGTCTGCCAGCAGCGCCTTGGGCGTGGCGACCGGGATCTCCATCAGCGGCTCGGCTGCGGTGTAATCGGAGGCCTCACCGCCGGTCAGGATGAAGCCGAGAGGCAGTCCCTGATTGTCACAGCGGGCGTGGATTTTGCTCGTAAAGCCGCCGCGTGATCGACCAAGAGCGTTCGCACAAGCCCCCCTTTTTCGCCCGCTGCCGAGACGTGGCCGCGAACACTGGTGCTGTCGATCATGTGCTGCCAGTCGTCGGTCAGACCAAGATCAACCAGCATTTGCAGCAGCGCATCCCAGACGCCCTGCTCGGCCCATCGTCGGAACCGGACATAGACCGAGTTCCACTTACCGTATCGCTCGTGCATGTCGCGCCAGGGACAGCCGACCCGCAGCACGTGGGGCATGCCATTGAGGAAGCGACGGTTATCGCCCGCTGGCCGCGCCCAGCGACTACGCTCAGACGGCAGCGGCGGCCCGATCAGTTCCCACTCCGCATCGGATAAATCCCCGCGACCCATGACTGCTCCCCAAAAGCAGTCTTGAATCAGAACCGCGCAGGTTTGGGAATCCCTTTTGTCAACACAGCCTAGCAGTCTGAGGGGAAAGTTTTTCAACTACGACGGTAGACAATTGAGTGGGTGGCGGTTACGGCAGCCATCTGCGTAATGATAATTTAAGCTGCCTATTACAATAAGTTCGGAATGGTTTTGCTGCCCAACTGTGAAATTGGGCTGTATTTTACGGGGGTTTTGGAATGATTATCAGGTCGAATCGTGCTCTTGCCATCGGTGTGTCTGCCATGGCGATTGCCGCGGCATCGCCAGCTCTGGGCGGAACTCAGGCTGGCATTGGTCAGACAACCACTCAGGCAGACGTCAACTCGACACTGACAATCAGTCAGATCGGCGATGATTTCACTTTCGGTGTGGATGATACGGGTGCAACGGCAGCTGCAAACGTCAATAACGTTGCAACTGGTCAGGTCACCCAATCTGCCTCCGCCACAGGAGTGGGCACGGGGCTGGGTGACGCCAATATCGTTTTGACCAATGACGGTTCTGTGACGGTTCAGGCTCTTGCGGAGGCAAGCAATGCTGCTGGCGCTGCGACTGCAGATGCCGATATTCAGACCGGTTTCCTTCAGGTCGGCATTGGTGCTGCGAGTGCGACCCCGGTATTCGACAATAATGGCAGCCTGGCTGTCACGGCGACGGCCACGGCCGTTGCGTCTGATGGCGCTGATGCCGATGCTTATGTTGGTACAGGCATCTATCAGTCGGCCAATGCGGGCACGATGGCCAGCGCTACGCTCAACAACCCTGCTTCATCCGGTATCGTCATTTCGGCGCTCGCTGACGCTGCGGGCAGCACGGCTGATGCTTACGCGTCAATTGGGGATGGTATTGCTCAATACGCGCAGGGTGCAGATGCGGCGGCAAACATCGTCAATGACGGTGCGTTGGCCATAACTGCAACTGCAAATGCGGCGGGTACGGCAACGACCACGGGTATCGATGTTGATGCTGACGCTTATATAAATGACGGGGTATACCAGTCGGCCAGCGCTTCGACTGGTGCTGCCACGGTCAGCCTGTCAAACACCTCTTCAATCACATTGTCTGCCATTGCTGATGCTGTGAATACAGGTGGCTCGGCAGATGCCTATGCGTCTGTAGACAGCGCCCTGTCTCAGGGGGCCTATGGTGGTTCTGCGGCCAGTGCTGAGCTGACAAATGCGTCCACCGGTGCGATTGCCGTTACTGCAACTGCGCATGCATCGGGCACCAGTGCTGAGGCCGACGCTCAGAATGAATCTGCAATTTATCAATATGTGACCGCGGATGTTCAGGGTGGGACCGCCTCTGCTTCTGTAACCAATGATGGTGCGATTGATCTGACGGCTGCCGCTTCGGCCACGGCAACGGGATATGCGGATGCTGAGGCTACAGTTTCTGATGCCGTCAACCAATATGTTTACGCCTATGGTGGTGCGAGTGATGCCTCGGCTGTTCTCACGAATAATGCCACATTGACCATCGCTGCCGATGTCACTGCTGCTGGCGCGAGTGCAGATGCCTATGCATCTGTTGATGGCGGCATTTCGCAGGAGGCTAGCGCGTTTGACTCCGGCACCGTCCTCAGCGGAAATGCTGCTGTGTCGCTGGTCAATTCTTCGACCGGCGTTCTGGACTTCACTGCTGATGCATCGGCCAATGCAACGGCATCCTTTGCGGACGCCTATGCAACCGTAGAAGATGCGATTTATCAATATGCCCGCGCGGATGGTGGCGATGCATCTGCCAGCCTGACGAATGATGGTGCGCTGAACGTCGCGGCCAATGCCCTGGGTGTGTCCACCGGTAGCTCTGCTGATGCAACAGCCTATGTCGATTACGGCATCGAGCAGGAAGCTGATGGCTATCTGGGTGGGGGTGCTTCAGCGTCGTTCACCAACTCGGCTACCTACAATGTCACGGCGAACGCCGTGGCTACGGCGGCTGCCTATGCTGATGCTTACGCCTCTGCCTATGAAGCCATCTATCAGGATGTTTACACTACGGCGGGCGGTGATGCGACAGCGGATGTGGCCAATACCGGCACGATCAATGTCGCGGCTGATGCGACTGCCAACGGTGCCTCGGCCGAAGCGACGGTCTACGCGGATTATGCAATTTCGCAAAACGCTTATGCTGGCGCTTCGGGCACGATGCCGGGCGGTAACGCTGCCGTTTCGGTGACCAATGCCTCGACCGGCGTGATCAGCGTTACGGCAGATGCTGTCGCCAATGCGACGGCATCTTATGCTGATGCCTATGCCTCCAACTATGATGCCATCTATCAGTATGCGCGTGCATATAATGGTGACGCATCGGCCAGCGTAACCAATGAAGGTGCGCTGGATGTCACGGCAAGTGCCATTGCTATGTCAACCGGCAGTTCGGCTGAAGCATCGGCTGAAGTTTCCTACGGCATCTCGCAGAATGCATATGGCTATGAGGGTGGCAGTGCCTCGGCATCGCTCACCAACAGCGCGACCTATAATTTCACTGGCCTGGCGCAAGCGACCGGCGCTGCTGATGCAGAGGCGGATGCAGAGGCCAGCACGGCTGTCTATCAATATGTCCGCACCTATGAAGGCGGCGATGCCACGGCTGATGTGACCAATACCGGGACCATCACGATTTCTGCAGATGCGGCGGCGAATGGCGCCGATGCGGATGCCGAGGCAAGCGTTGAATATGGCTTTACGCAGAACGTTTATGCCTATGATTCCGGTACAACGCTGGGTGGCAGCGCGTCTGCATCGCTCACCAACGCGTCGACTGGCGTCATTAGCCTTTCGGCAGATGCTGCGGCCAATGCGACGGCATCTTTCGCAGATGCTTATGCGACGGCTTACGAAGCGGTGTATCAATATGCGCGGGCCGAAGGTGGCGATGCATCGGTTAGCATTACGAATGATGGCAGCTTTGACATCACGGCCAATGCACTTGCTGTGTCCACGGGCAGCTCTGCGGACGCAACGGCTTACAATGAATATGCATTCGAGCAGTCTGCTCGCGCCTATTTTGGTGCGGATGCGTCTGCTTCGATTGCAAACTCGGCTACGATCAATGTCACCGCAGCGGCCACGGCTACCGCGGCTGCCTATGCTGACGCCTATGTCAGTGCATACAATGCGATCGATCAGGATGTGGATTCCTACGATGGCGGTGGCAATGCCACGGCAGATGTAACCAATACGGGCAGCTTTATTGTCTCGGCAGATGCTGTTGCCAATGGTGCCTCTGCTGAAGCTACCGCCTACAATGAATATGCCATCGAGCAGGATGCCGATGCCAACAATTCAGGCACGGTGCTGAGCGGTGATGCCACGATTTCGCTGACCAATGCTTCAACCGGTGTGATCAGCATCACGGCGGATGGTGCGGCCAATGCGACCACATCCTTTGCTGATGCATATGTTTCCAACTATAACGCGATCGACCAGGATGCGAATGCGGGTGGTGGCAATGCCACTGTCAGTGTCACCAATGACGGCGCGCTGGACATCACGGCCAATGCTCTGGCTGTGTCGATGGGCAGCTCTGCCGATGCAACGGCATATAATGAGTATGCTATCGAGCAGGATGCATACGCCTATCTGGGCGGCAATGCCTCGGCTTCGATCACGAACACGGCGACTGTGAATGTTACCGCGGTGGCCACTGCATCTGCGGCTAATTACGCTGATGCCTATGTCTCCAACTATGAGGCTGCCAATCAATATGCCTACGCCATTGGCGGGGGCGACGCTTCCGTTTCTGTAACGAATAGCGGCACCTACAATATCTCCGCAGATGGCGTAGCAAATGGCGCCAGCGCAGAAGCGACCGTGTATAATGAATATGCCTTCAGCCAGACGGCCTATGCATATGACTCAGGCACGGTTCTCGGCGGCAATGCCTCGGCTTCGCTGACCAATGCTTCTACTGGTGTGATCAGTGTCACGGCCAATGCCTCGGCCAGTGCCACAACATCCTATGCTGATGCATATGTCACCAATTACGAAGCTATCGGGCAATATGTCCGCGCTGAAGGTGGTGATGCCTCTGTCAGCGTTACCAATGATGGCAGCCTGGATGTTGCATCCAATGCAAATGCCATTTCAGGCGGCAGTTCGGCTGAAGCGACGGCGTATAATGAATACGCTATCTCGCAATATGCCTATGCCCAGCAGGGTGGCAGTGCGATGGCGACAGTGTCGAATACCGGCACTTACAATGTCCTGTCCTCGGCTAACGCTGAAGGTGTGAACTACGCTGAAGCATATGCCACCGCCTATGACGCAATTTATCAGTCCGCCCGCTCTTATGGTGGCGATGCGACCGCTGATGTGACCAATAGCGGGTCGATGACTGTTGCGGTGGATGCAGCTGCCGTCGGTTCGAGCGCTGAAGCGACTGCATATAATGAATATGCGATCAGCCAGAATGCCTATGCTTACAGTACCGGCACGACGCCGAGCGGTAATGCTTCAGTTTCTCTGGCGAATGCTTCGACCGGTGTGATCAGCATTTCGGCTGATGCTACGGCCAATGCAGCTACCTATGAAGCAGAGGCCTATGCTTACGCATATGATGGCGTGTATCAGTACGCTTATTCGCAAGATGGCGATGCTTCGGTCGCATTGACCAATGACGGTGCACTCAGCGTTGCTGCAGTGGCCAACGCCGTTGGTGGTACGGATGCGAACGCCACGGCGACTATCGAATCCGGCATCTATCAATATGCCTATGCTGCGAATGGTACGGCCACGGTCGATTTGACCAACACTGGCTCGCTCGATTTCTCAGCAACGGCTCACGCGGTTGCAGGAACCTCTGGCACCAATGATAGTGCAACTGCCTATGCTACGGGCACGCCGGTAATCGATCAGTATGCCAATGGGTCAACCGTTGCGCTCAGCAACTCGGGTTCCATCAGCATTGTTGGTGCCGCGACGGCTACCGGTGATGAATATGCTCAGGCAGTTGCAGAATTCACTGGCGTTGAGCAGTACTCGACCGGCACTGACGGTTCTGTATCGTTCTCGAACAGTTCGGATGGCATGTTTGACCTGGCTGCTTCGGCAACGGCTACGGCTGATGTTGCAGATGCATATGTCTTCGTGCAGGGCGCGGAACAGCAGGTGTCGGTAACTTCATCTGCTGCGGTCAGCTTCAGCAATGCGGGGGCCTTCTCCGTGGCTGGAACAGCCAATGCAAATGGCGTGACCGCTGCAAGTGCAAGCGCCGTTGCAATCGGTGTAACGCAAGAGGCTGACGGTACGGCGCCAGCATACAGCTTTGCCAATAGCGGCACCTTCTCGGTCGCTGCTGAAGCCAACGCTGTGGCGGCTACAACCGCTACCGCTTATGCATTTGCTGGTGGTTACGGTATCTGTGTTTCGGGCGCGAGCTGCACGGGGCCGGTAAGCCTGACGGTTTCCAACTCGGGTGCGTTCTCGGTCACTGCCACTGCAACCGGCGGCACCACTGCCGAAGCACTGGGCATGTATCTGGGCGTGAACGGCACCGTGGAGGAATCGCTCGACGGTACGGTTGATAACAGCGGAGCGCTGGAAGCCTTCGCGATTGCCTCTGGCGCAACCGGCGATGTCGCCAGCGCAACCGGCCTCCACATGGAATCGGGTATCAACAATCTGACCGTGACCAATTCGGGCACGATCAGCGCATCGGCCCAGACGACAGGTGGAACTTCAACCGCCAACGCTGTTTTGGTGAGCGACTATGGTGTGGTTGTACCGGCTGGCACTGAAACCTTCACGTTGAACAATGATGGCGGCACGATCATCGCCCGTGAAAGCGTGGATGGCGGTGCAAGCTGGACGCATGGCATGGCGATCGACACCAGTCTGGCGCCGAATATGTCGGTTATTAATCTGTCCGGTGACGGTTACATCTACGGCGATATCGATATTGCCGCGGCAGATGTGATCAACCTGACGGGTGGCGAAACCGGCTTTGACGGCGTCATCAATCCGGGCATGGAACTGGAAGGTACTCTGAATGTCATGAGCGGCGGTACGCTTTATCTGATCGATGAGCCTACCGATAATCCGTCCTATGACGGCCAGGCCGCTGTCAATGTGGATGCTTTCAATCTTGCGGCAGGCGCTACCCTTGCGCTCCAGATGCCGAATGACGCAACCGGTACGGGCAGCTATCCCTTCGTGGTCGCGAATACTGCGGACGTCACGGATGCGACGCTGGAAATTCGTCCTTCGAGTTCCAACGGCCTGTATGCCGACAGCTACACATTTGAAGACGTTATCGATGCTGGCGCGTTGACGGGCCAGTTCGCGGATGTTGTGGTTTCCGGCGGCACGCCGTTGCTGACCTTCGCAGCATCCTATGACGCCAATGATAATGTCGATCTTACGATGTCACGCGTCGCATTCGATGCGATCCCGGGGCTCACGATCAACCAGGCATCGGTCGCTGGCGCTATTGAAAACGTCTACTCGAATGCTCTGACTGGCGGGTTCGCGACGATGGTTGGGAACCTGTTCACTCAGGATGCTTCAACCTACATCTCGTCACTGGATCAACTGACTGGTGCGCAATATGCAGGTTATCTGCAGTCACTGTCTTCACTGGGCGGACGTTTCAACAATCTGCTTGGTCAGGCCGGTACTTGCGCAGCCATTGCCGAGGATCGGGACACCTGCCGTAGTGAAGGTAGCGGCCGTATCTGGGGCCAGGCCAATTACGGCCATGTGAGCAAGGATGGCGACGTCGAAGCATCCAGCTACAAGGCCAACCAGTATTACATTGCACTGGGTGGTGACTTTAACGCTGGGCAGGATATCGTGGTCGGCCTTGGCGCTGCCTATGTCGATAACGGTCTGAACTTCGCCAACTATAACGGTGAAGTTGACGCTGACGGCTTCCAGATTGGTGCCTACGCCGTGTACAGCCCGGGTAACTACTACCTCAAGGCTGTGACCAGCTTCACGGATCTGAACGGTGACTCCTCACGCGATGTGAACGTCGGAACCACCGCTGGTACAGTGGTTGGTTCGCCGGATGCGCGTATCTGGGCATTCACTGCAGAAGGTGGCTATGACCTTCCCATGGGCACCTCCATCCTGACGCCTTATCTGGGCCTGGATTATACCGCTGCGAAGCTGAAGAGCTTCACGGAAACCGGTGTTGACGGTGCGAACCTGGATGTTGCTGGTGGAACGCAGAACCGCGCCGCGACCCGCCTGGGCGTCAAGTGGACCGGCAACTTCGGTGATGTTGTTCCGCAGCTGGATCTTGGCTGGCGTCACCAGTTCGGTGATAACCGTGCTGACTTTGCCGCCGCGTTTGATGGTGTTACAGCAAGCGACTTTTCCATCATCTCCCAGACTGAGAAGAAGGACCAGGCTCTGGTTGGCGCTTCGATCAGCGGGCAGCTTGGCGGCAATGTCGGCTTCCGGATTCGCTATCAGGGTCAGTTCAACGGAGATGTTGATAATCACAGCGGTGGTATCACACTGTTCGTCCCGCTGGGCGGCAAGTGATCGACAGCTGATCAGCTGAACCAAGTACAGGGGCGAGGGGGTTTTCCTCTCGCCCTTTGCATTACACATACCCGAAACTTTTTCGCTGGAAGCAGAGCAAGATGTCGCTGAAGAATGAAACCGTTACAGATCAGATGATTCAAAAAGTTCAGCAAGGTTCGCTGAATATGACTGAAGGTCAGGCCATTGCGATGGCGGGAGAGCTCTTCGGTCGCGGGAAATATGGGCAGGCCGAAAAGGTTTGCCGGCAAATCATTCAGCACCGGCCGTCGCACGCAGATGCGCATAACATCCTTGGCGTAACGTTGAATGCGCAGGGAAAAGCCAAGGAAGGTATTGCAAGCATCCGCCGCGCGATCAAACTCGCGCCGAAAATTGGCAGCTATCATGCCAATCTGGGCGAAATACTGCGTAAGAACGATAAGCTGCCCGATGCGCTCATAACTCTGATGGAAGCCGTCAAAATCGATCCGAAGAATGCGCAGGCGTTCAACAATCTCGGGATCGTTCGGTATGAGCGGAAGGAATATGACGCCGCGGTTGCATCCTATCGCAGTGCTCTCGAGATCAACCCGAAATTCCCCGAAGCATATAACAATCTGGGTAATTCGCTGCGTATGCAGGGCGACCAAGAGGAAGCTCTGTCTGCCTATCAGCAGGCCATTGCTCTTCGTGAAGTTTACCCTGAAGCATATAACAATCTGGGGACTTTGCTACGCGAGCAAAAAAAGATTGATCAGGCCGAACACGCGCTGAAGAAAGCGATTCAGCAAAATCCGGGTTACATTGAGGCCTATAACAATCTGGCGGCTGTGCACCATCTTGAAGGGAAGGATGTTGATGCATTGCGCCAGTTGGCGGAAGCCCTGCGCATCAATCCGCGCAATGCGGCCAGCCTGGTCTTGACCGCACGCATCCAGTTGAAGCGCGCCAATTACGAAGCATGTGAGAAAGCATGTCGGATCGTCCTGCATGATGATCCGTCAAATGCGGAGGCACTGACTGTTTTAGGGCAGTTGCTGCATGATCTGGATCGATATGAACAGGCGCTGCAGGTGCTTGAAAAATCGATCGAACTGGAACCGGATAATGCCGAGGCCAGAAGTTTCTACGGCGTCGTTTTGAAGTCGGTTGGTCGCATGGATGAGGCGCGCGAAGAGATTTTGAAAGCGCTGGAACTCAACGACACACTTTATGCGGCATATGCGAACCTGAACGACCTGGTTGATTTTGCGGAAGAAAAGGAACTTTTTGACCGCATTGAAGCCACGATGGAGGCGATTGAAGATCAGACTGCGGACAGGGTTCTGCCGCTGCACTATGCCTACGCAAAGGCGCTGGACGATGTTGGCCAGCATGAAAAGGCGCTGGAACATTATGTTGCGGGTGGGAAGCTGAAGCGTGCGTCTCTCAATTACGATGAAAAGGAATCCGCTGCGTTCCTTGAAAACATCAAAAAGACATTCAACGCAGAGATGTTCGCCAACCGCCCCTTCAAGGGAATATCCAATGATAAATTGATATTTATCGTCGGGATGCCCCGTTCCGGCTCGACCCTGGTTGAGCAGATAATTTCCAGCCATCCGGATGTTTTCGGCGCGGGTGAGGTCAAATATCTCAGCAATGCCGTTCACCTTCTGCGGGACCGCTTCCCCGGTCTGTCGCGTTATCCCGAGATCGTTGGGGAGCTGAATGAAGGACAGTTTGAGATCCTGGCGGATTCCTATCTGTCGAAGATTTCTCAATCGGCAGGCGATGCGAAGAAAATCACTGATAAATTGTTGACCAATTACTTCTTTGTCGGACTGATCCACCTTCTTTATCCAGAAGCCAAGATCATCAATACGCGGCGGGATTCTGCTGATAACTGCCTTTCGGCATTCACCAAATTGTTCAAGGACGACATGCCGCACAGCTATGACCTTGGCGAGCTGGGGCGGTATTATATGCGGTATGAAGGCCTGATGGACCATTGGACCAAGGTTCTTCCGGAGGGTGTTATGCATACTGTTGTGTACGAAGATGTGGTGAACAACACTGAACCGACAGTACGTGAGTTGATCGAATTTTCCGGCCTTGGCTGGGATGACGCTTGTCTTGAGTTCCACCGATCAAAACGTCCGGTCAAAACTGCCAGCGTCGCCCAGGTGCGCAAGCCAATCTACAAATCTGCGGTTGAGCGCTGGCGCCGATATGGGGCGGGATTGCAGCCGCTTCTTGAAGCGTTGGGCAGGGCGTAAAACTCGTTATCTGAAGTGCCGGTAAGGGCACACTGTCCCGAGCCAAGCCGGCAATGGCTGGACCCAGTTGACGTTGACATTGAACTTGTCGGGTTCCTGTGACGTGACCCCTGAATTTTGGACCGTTTCGAGTTAGAGTTTTCCGCCGTAGACATCCTTGGCTGGGCGAGGAGTTACGGCATGAAGGCATCGAAGTTCACGGACGCGCAGAAGGCGTTCGTTATCAAGCAGGGTGAAGAAGGGACGCCTGTGGCGGAGATCTGCCGGAAGGCAGGCATCAGCCAGGCGACTTACTTCAACTGGAAGAAGAAGTACGCGGGGCTGATGCCATCGCAGATGCGACGGCTGCGCGATCTGGAAGATGAGAACGGCCGGTTGAAGAAGATCGTCGCCGATCTGACGCTGGACCGCGAGATGCTGCAGGATGTCATCAAACGAAAGCTCTGAGGCCGGATCGCAAGCGCGAGATTATCGACGCGGTACGGCAGGACTGGCAGGTGACGATCCGCAGGGCATGGTAAGCGCTGTCGCGGTCCCACCTTGCG
>NZ_LRSE01000032.1 GCF_001634625.1 Croceicoccus bisphenolivorans
GTGAACGCGGAGGGCGACTAAAGCTAATGAGAATGGATTGCAACATGACTGCGTAGGGAAATTTTTGTGGTCGACGCTTTTGTGTGGGCATGAGAAAGATGCGGAGCATTCTGTAGCAGCTTGCCGATTGCTACAGAATGTGGCTACAAAGAGCACTGTAGCAGTCGGGAAATTATATTTTGAATTAGATGGTTACGGGCGTTTTCTTAGCTCCCCCTCGGCTCCACCATCGGTTTTTTACCTCCAGATATTCCTGAAAGCCCAGGGATTACGGCGGTTTCCCTTTCCTGTTGCTACGGCGGTGGGACTGGAACGCGTCACAAAACCCGTCAGATGCCAGCACTATGCGACCGGATCCAATGTTCGCGTATTGTAGCGCCTACGCCACATATCCTGACGTTTCGGCGGCGCGTAGTCTCGTCATCATCGATGTCCACATCCTGCATCGCTGATCCAATTGTGGCGGGTCGGGGCGTATTTCGATATGCTGGCAAGGGTGCCGGGTGTGTTGGAAAATCGCCAAAGAGCGCACGGTCCTTTTCTGAAACCGGATCACAGGACCCTGGCCAGCCAGACGATTAATGCGGCGGATGGAAGAAAAATTGCTTGGGCGAAAAGCGAGCCCGCCAGCCGGCTTAGGGATATCCAGACGACCGTCTGACGAAAATCGTGTTCAGATAGCTGCCCGTCGATGACGTCATCAGTCATGATCGAGAGATAGGGGTCGATGAAAGCGAAAAGCAGAATTGTGGCAACGCCGTTGATGACGGCTGATAGCTGCGAGGCCGTAACGCGATAGGTCGGTTCGAGATAACCTGCGTAGAGTGCGGCCAGGACACCGACGATCAGCAGCGCCTGCGCCAGTGCGTTCGCGATCAACACCGGCCACAATGCGCGCGCGGGTCTTGGCCAGCCCCTGACATGCCTGGTGCTGGGGAGTGCCGCTGACCTTCGTAATTCTCGCAGACCTGCAGGCGAGATAGTGCGCCGCGCGATAGCGGCAAGCGAAGGCCGCGCCTTCATTGAGCCGATGGCGGTGGAAAACAGGCGCTGTGCCGTCGGGACCAGAAGAATGCCGATCAGGATCGCGATGGCTGCCGATGCCATCAACCAACGAAAGTCCGCCGTCAAATGCTCGGCTCCCCGCGAAACGATCCCGTTTTCCACCCGCTTGGCGAGTAGCGGAGCGAGAAAGCTGTTGGAGAGCCGTGAAACCAGCACGAGGATATTGAACAGTGCAAAGCTCATCGCGATGCGCCGCGTTCGCACACCCGCGATGCGCGCTGCGTAGGCCAAGGCGCCGATCAGGTTGATGACACCGGTCAAAATACACAGAATGACGAGATTGCTATCCACGGTTGCATCCCTGTGGATGCCGCTCAAAAGAGCGGCATTGCTTTATAGATCGAGAAAATGCTGGTGGCGAAGAGCACCACGCTGACCGCGAACAACAACGTGCGCGGAGCAACGCGTTTCGCAAGGTAGGCACCGAATGGCGCGGCAATCACGCCACCGATGATCATCCCGATCGTTGCCGCGCCGAACGCCTCCAGCCCCAGCGTCAGGATGAATGCGACCGACACGCTGGTAGAGAGCAGGAACTCCGCCGTGTTGACAGTGCCGACGACCTTGGCCGGGTCGCCCCCCTGGATCAGCAGGTTGGAGGTGACCACCGGTCCCCAGCCGCCACCGCCCGCGGCATCGAGAAAGCCGCCGAGCAGTGCGAGCGGGCGTGTCGTTTTCGGGTCCTCGAACCGGGGTTCGCGCATCCGGAACGCTTTTACGAACAGGTATATGCCGACACCGGTCAGGTAGATCATGACGAATGGCTTGGCGATCGAGGCGTCGATGCTGGTGAGCAGGTAGGCTCCCGCCACACCGCCCGCCACGCCGAACGGGACAAGTCGGCGGAACAGCCCCCAATCCACGTTGCGGTGCCAGATGTGGCTGGCTCCCGACGCGCCGGTGGTGAACATTTCGACCAGGTGCGTCGTTGCCGAGGCGGCGGCTGGCGCCACCCCCAGCACGCTGACCAGCATGGTCTGGGATATGACGCCAAAAGCCATGCCTAGCGCCCCGTCGATCAGTTGAGCGACCAATCCGACAAGGATGAAGGGCGCTATGTCAGCAAATGTAAGCGAGAATTCGAACATGAGGTGGTCCTCCCTGTTCAGGGGTGGGTGGGATCAGAAAACGTGTTTGAGGGTCACGCCGTACGTGCGCGGATCGCCGGGATTGCCGACGATCAGTCCGGTGTTGCCGCTGGGTACCTGCAGCTGTTCGTAGTAGTCTGTGGCGAATGCGTTGCGGACCCAGCCGTAAAGCTCCAGCCCGTCGTCGGCCCGGAACCCGCCACGCAGGTTGGTGAGGGCATAGCCATCGATCCAGGTATAAGCGGAAGGCGACGGGTTGCTGGAGAAGCGCGAACGGTAGCTACCGTCGACGCCAAGAAAGAAGGCACCGTCCAGCCCGAGGAATGAGGCCGGCACGTTACCTTCCGCGCCATAGGACAGCGACCACTTCGACACACCGGGCAGGCGCTGGCCGGATATGTCGCAGTTGGCCGGACTGATCCCGCCTGCGGTTCCCGGCGCGCTGGGCGTTTGGCCCGCAGCCACCGGAGTACCGCCCGATAGTTCGGGCGGGCACGGCGCATCGGTGAACCGGCGATATTTCGCGTCGGTGTATGCGCCGTTGATGTAAGCGTTGAAACGGTGACTGGGCCGGAACGAGAAATCGGCCTCGAACCCTTGCGTACGCACCTTGTCGGCATTGGCGAGGTACCCGCGCAGCACGCCGAGGCTGCCGTTGGTGACCAGCGCCTGATAATTGGCGATGTCGGTGCGGAACGCAGCAAGGTTCAGCGTGGCCTTGCGGTCGAGGAACTGGGCCTTCACCCCCGCTTCGAAATGATCGACCGATTCCGGCGCTACCGTCGCGGCCGCAAGGATCGGGGCACCGCTGCTGTCACTGGGCACGCCGTTGAGGTTCACGCCGCCCGATTTGAAGCTCCTTGCATAAGTTGCATAGAACAGCAGGTCGCGCGTCGGTTCATAGCTGGCGGTGAAATCGTAGCTGAAATTCCAGTCCTTGTAGTCGGCCGTGAACTGCTGCGGGGCAAGCACGCCTCGCTGGGCTACGATGCGCGGATCGGAGCTTGCGAACGTTACCAGCTGCCCGTCGCCGTTCGTCACCACGGATGTGTAGGAACCGTCCTTCTTGTCGTAATTGAGCCGCACGCCCGGGCGCAGCGTAACGCCCGGTGCCGGACGCCAGCTGACCTGCCCGAACAGGGCCGCGCTGGTGTTGTCGAGGCGAATGTCGTTCCTTGCGGTCAACCCGTCGAGCACCGAGGGATCCTGGCTCAGTGCGCTGGAGGGGTTAAGCAACCACGCGCTGGCCGCCGGACCCTGCTGCTGCGTACCTTGGGTGCGCACCTTCTGGTTGAACCAGAAAGCGCCGAGCACGTAGTCGAGCGTGTCGCTTTCGCCCGACAGGCGCAATTCCTGCGTCCACTGGTCCTGCTGCGACGGGTTTTGCGACAGGGTCGTGATCGGAAGGCCGGTGAAGTCCCGGTCGTTCTCCGGCTTCCAGTCCCAGAATCGCCATGCAGTGATCGAGGCCAGCTTGCCGATGCCGGTGTCGAGAGAGGCTCTGAGCGAGGCGCCCCCGATCTTGTTACCGGCGTTGAGGCTGGCATCGAGGTCCGTCAGGCGGTCATAGCCGTTGCGGCCGGGCGTGACATATCCTTGGGCGGCGGCAAGTGCCTCGTACTGGCGGTTCAGCGGACGTTGCGTCGTGCCGACGCGAACGAAGACCGTACCGCAGCATTCGGGGTCTTGCTCGCTGTAATCGCCTGCCAGCGTCACCGAGAGCGCGTCGCTCGGTTCCCACAACAGCTGGCCGCGCAGGCCAAGGTTGTCCTGTTCGTTGATATCGCGCTCTGTCAGGACGTTGCGGATCGTGCCGTCGCGATGGGTGGAAGAAATCGCCAGTCGCGCTGCCAGCTGTTCGGTCAGCGGGCCGGAGATAGCGGCCTTGGCCTGCCGGAAGCCGAGATTGCCGACCGACACTTCGGCCCGCCCTTCGAAATCGAAAGTCGGCTGACGGGTGGTGATGTTGATCGCGCCCGCAGTCGTGTTCTTGCCGTAAAGCGTTCCCTGCGGTCCGCGCAGCACTTCGATCCGGTCTACATCGAGGAAATCGAAAGTCGCCGATGCGACACGCGAATTGTAAACATCGTCGACGTAAATGCCGACGCCTTGTTCGATGCCGTCGTTCGTCAGGCCGAAGGGCACGCCGATTCCGCGGATATTGACTGCGGTATTGCGCGGGTTCGAGCTGTAGAATTGCAGGGTGGGCGTCAGCTGCTGCAGGCGACCCACGTTAAATGCACCGGTATTGTCGATATGCTCGCCACTCACGACGGAGACGGCGATGGGCACGTCCTGAACTGTTTCGGCCCGGCGGCGTGCCGTCACGAAAATCTCGCCGTCATCGCGCGCGCCGGTGCCGGCGGAAGAGGGAGCAGGGGTGGCGGGTTCTTGGGCCGGTTCGGCGCTGTCACCCGTCGGCTGGGCGATGGCGATGGAAGGCACCGCAAGCGCGATGGCGAGCGAGGTGAGAGGAAGGCGCGCATATGCGCGCGCCGGAGTAATCGCCGGAATAATCGGATGCATGGGAAGTTTCCTGTCTGTCTGGAACTTCGCATCCGGTGGTCCGGTCTGCTTGGTTTTCGATGCGGTATCTTGATGGAGGGAGGGGTGGTCTTATTCGTCGGGTTCAGGCGAACCTTCGCCGTTCCGTAATATCGAGCTGCATGAGTTTGCCGTCATGAACTGTCAGCTGAATTATGCCGAAGCGGACCTTGGACAGGGCTTCGACGATAACCTTCAGCTGCTCGGCACCGACGCCATTCTCGATGATGATGTCGTTGAATGCAGACATTGCATTTTCGCTCCACAGTTGGGGCAAGCACCAGTGCCTGCCGCCAAGCTGATTAATCTCTACCAAATTTGTTGACAATAAGGCGGAGCGGCAATTTCTGCTTTGTGCGATCAAGCCAAATCTATTTGCGACGATCAGAGATGGTGTTCATCGTCACTGGCAGGGACGGGGTCTATCCGGTCCGAAAGACTTACCGAATCGAGCAATTCTGCGGTCTGGTCCCTTACTTGCAGCATCAGCGCCCGCGTCCGGCATTCGCCTTCGTCCACGCAGTTTCGGCATTTCTCGTGGGCAAAGCGGCTGGCGCAGGGAACCAGTGCGAGTGATCCGCGCGTGGTCCGGATAAGGTCGCCATAGGTTATATCGACCGGAGGTACGCCCAGCCGATATCCGCCGTCGCGCCCGCGCTGCGATTCGACCAATCCGGCGCGCGAGAACTCCGACAGAATGACGGTCAGGAACTTGGTCGGTATGTTCTGCGCTGCCGCGATATCCGCAAGCGGAACCAATCCCTCGCCATAGCGATCGGAAAGATGCTGCATCGCGCGAATTGCGTATCTGGCCTTTTGTGAGAGCATGTAGCCAACCCTAATCCATCGTGCTCATTTCGCAATCAACGAGGGCCAGGCAGGGCCACGCTTTGATAGACGTATTTTCCCAAGAGTAATGGCGAACCACATGTGGTTGATCGGCAGGTTCGGAGCTGGATATTATTTTCCATTGCTGCGTCGCTCCGGTGTGATGCGGGTGAGTAAAGAGGGCCAGCCAAGAGGCGTATCGAAGGTGTCAAAGGCCGCATGAACATCAAGCTTCAAGCCATCACCTATGCCGATCGCATCGGCCGGAGCAGGTCCCCCTCCGGTGAAAGCATTCAGTCTAGTAAACTGGTGAACGTTCAGATATGCCCATCTGAAGGACAGAGGATGGTATGCAATGCTCGATCGCAGGAATAGCCGAATCTATGGTGAAGAACACGCCATATTTCGACAACTGGCCCAACGCTTCATCGCTCGAGAGTTCACGCCGCACATTCGAAAATTCGACGAAGCTGGCGCCGTCTCGCGCGAGTTTTGGACAAAGGCAGGTGAGGCGGGGCTGCTTTGCATGGGCGTACCTGAGGAGTTCGGCGGTCCCGGCCTCGATTTCCGTTTCAATGCTGTCCTGAACGAAGAGCTCACCTATGCTGGCATGTCGGATACTGTCACGCTGCAGAGCGACATAACGTCGCCATATTTCGTGCATTACGCCAGTGAAGAGCTCAAACAGCGATGGCTCCCGCGCATGGTGTCTGGCGAGGCGATTTGCGCCATCGCCATGACCGAGCCGGGGGCTGGATCGGATCTTCAGGGCGTGAAAACGACCGCGCGCCGCGAAGGCGACGAATACGTCATTTCCGGTTCGAAGACGTACATCACCAACGGTCAGAATGCTGACATCGTTCTTACCGTCTGCAAGACGGATCAGGATGCGGGTTCGAAGGGTATCTCCCTGATCGTCGTAGAGGCTGATCGGCCGGGCTTCTCGCGAGGCCGCAACCTCGACAAGTTGGGGCAATGGATGTCCGACACCTCGGAATTGTTCTTTGATGACGTGAAAGTGCCGATTTCGAACCTGATCGGCCAGGAGAACCGAGGCTTCATCTATCTGGTCAACGATCTTCCGCAGGAACGACTGTCCATCGCCTTGACCGCGCAGGTCGCAGCCCAGCGTGCTTTCGATGAGGCAGTATCGTTCGTGCGTCAGCGCAAGGCGTTCGGCAAGGCAATCATCGAATTTCAGAACACCCGCTTCAGTCTGGCCGATCTGAAGGCAAAGCTGCAAGTCGGCTGGCAGCATATCGATTGGGCGATCGAGCGCCATGTTGCAGGTGAACTAACGCCAGAAGAAGCGGCAGCGGCGAAATACTGGCATACCGAGATGCAATGGGAGGCCTGTGATCTTGCCCTGCAATTGCACGGTGGGGCGGGCTACATGAACGAGTATCCGATAGCCCGTTTCTGGCGTGATGCCCGTGTGCGTCGCATATACGGTGGCACGTCGGAGATCATGCGCGAGGTTGTCGGGCGGTCGCTTTGATCGCGTGGCGAGCAATTTGTCCGAGCCAATGGCAATTTCGACAACGGTTGTGATGTGCCATCGGCTCTTGCGATCAGCGGCACGGGATCGGGGCGATCAACTGGCGTTGCTGCGGTTCCGATGCATGGAATGTTCGAACCAGTGTGCGAGGATGTCGTCGGCCACGCTGTCGGGTGTTGCCCAAAGGCGCCTGATAGCGGTGCCCGAGATCAACGCCGCCGCGGATCGGACTATCTCAAGAGCATCTTCTTTCGTCCAACCCGCCTTCGTCAGCTTCATAACCCATTCGGCATAGACTGGTTGCCGCAGCTTCGTGACTTCGTTCGCAAGTAGTGCGGCACCGTCTTTCGACTTTGAAAACTCCACCGTGATGCTGATTGCGACCCAGAACCTGTCGCTGAAGAAGAACGTCTTGAACTCCTCGACCATGGACCGGAGCAGTCTTGCCGGATCGTCGCAGTCGATTGACCATACCAGGCTGTCCTCGTCAGCCATCGTCAACGCCTGCTCGATAGCAGCCAGCGTGATCTCATCCTTGTTCGGAAAATGGTGAAGGACGGCACCTTGCGACACCTCGGCGCGTTTCGCGACGCTGGCGATGCGAAGCGCGCCGAGGCCGCCTTCGGCAACCAGTTCATATGCAGCAAGCTTCAGTCGTCGACGCATGTCTTCGCTGCGTTCTGACTGGGTGCGCCTGCGGCCGGACTTGATGCGGTTATCCTGATTCATTCAGCTCAAATACGCCCAAACAATTTCGCTGGTTGATAGTCGCGTGATTGTCGCGCTGGCAAGGGCGCGCAGCCACCCCGTACCGTTGCGGCGTCCGGCGCTGGAGGGGCGATTTCGTTTCATGACGGTTTCCGGCAGGTGAAAATAGGAAACTACTTGACTTAGTTTTCCTACATGCGATTGTCCGTCTCTGTCGGTGACGATCGTGCCTGAGTTCGGACAGGAGCTGGAGCATGCTTGGCGTTGACTTATCTTGCAACTAACATAACGTGTACCCGGTTTGTTATAAGCTTCAAAAAATCCGTCACGGATCAATCCAGATCAACATACCTGCATCCAGCAATCAGAAATAATTCAACAAAGACCTGGTGCAGTCGGAGCACGCGACAAAGTGGGCGACTTCAAGGGAGAGGAAAATGCCGATAAATACCAAGTCTATGGCCATTGTTTTTTTGGCTGGCGCAGCATTTCCGACCGTGACATTCGCGCAAGCTGCCCCGACGGCGCCAAGTTACGGAAATGCAGAAGCGCCGATATCGCAGCAGGTCGTGGGTGAAATCGTGGTCACGGCGCAGCGTCGTAGTGAACGACTTCAGGACATCCCAGCCTCAATCAGCGCTGTCAGCGGCGCTTCTCTGGCAAGCGCCGGCGTCCCGGATATCGGCAATGTCGCGGGGCGCGTGCCTGGCTTCTATGCGGGCGGGTTCGGAACAAGTAGGCCACAGCTTTACATCCGCGGTATCGGGACACGGCAGTTCGATCCGGGCAGCGAGTCTTCCGTTGGTGTGTTTGTCGACGAAAGCTATCTGGGCCGGACCGGCGGTGTCCTCGGCTCGTTGCGGGACATCGAACGTGTCGAAGTTCTGAAAGGCCCCCAAGGCACTCTCTACGGTCGCAACACGATTGCCGGAGCGATCAACGTGATCACCAGGGGACCAACGGACGAATTCAGCGCGGAGGTCGAAGGCAGCTTTGGCAACTACGACTTCATCGACGTATTCGGCGCGGTATCCGGCCCGATTGCGGGAGATGTGGTGAAGGCGCGCCTTGCTGCATGGCGTTCAAAGCGGGACGGTTACGTAACGAACTTGACGACCGGCAACAAGCCACAGGGCCTCGACAACACCGGCGGTCGGCTTCGTTTCGAAATCAATCCCAGCGATAACGTGAAGATCGATCTCATCGGCGAAATCATGCGCGACGAAGGCCGTTCCTTCCAGGGCGAGAGTATCGGTAGCACGGCTGAGAACGGCGGTGCAAAATTAGACCACGG
>NZ_LRSE01000033.1 GCF_001634625.1 Croceicoccus bisphenolivorans
CCGTGGTCTAATTTTGCACCGCCGTTCTCAAGAAAATAGATGGCTAAAATGGCAATGCCCGCCACTAAACTGCCAATAGCCGTCTTCTGATACTTGCTCATCAAACCCCCTGATTGACTGCCTTACCTGTTGGCTTTGCAAATTCAAATGGTTTGAGTCTCTTGGCTGTCACCCTGTTGCGCCGTATCGATAGCGCATGAACCCCGTCGAGATCGAAGAAGCCGTAACCCAAATCGCCTCGGAGCCGTTTGAACGGGCCGAGTTCCCCTTTCAGTTCCTTCTGGCGTTCGGGAATCCTCAGACAACCATTAAGCGTCTCCGAAAGGGTAACACCAACCAGTCCGACCTTTCGGGCGGCGTGCTCCAACGCAGCAACATCCACATCGCCACATGCGATCTGGGTTCGGTCGGGCAAACACTCACCGCCCTGCGCGACAGTCCGAAAACCGCCACCAACAAGGCCAAGTTCATCCTCGCCACCGATGGTGAGGAGTTTCAGGCCGAGGACCTGACCAGCGGCGAAACCGTTGCTTGCGACTACGCCGACTTCCCCGATCACTTCGGCTTCTTCCTGCCGCTCGCGGGCATCACCACGGTCGAGCAGATTCGCGAAAGCTCGTTCGACATCCGGGCGACCAGTCGGCTGAATCGGCTCTATGTGACGCTGCTGCAAGATAACCCTGAATGGGCCACCGCCGAGCGCCGCACCGACATGAACCACTTCATGGCGCGGCTTATCTTCTGCTTCTTCGCTGAGGATACCGACATCTTCCACCCCAGCTATCGCTTTACGGCGACGGTTGAGAAGATGAGCGCGGGCGGCGCGGACAACACGGCTGAGGTCATTGAGCAACTGTTCCGCGCAATGAACACGCCCACGGCCAAGCGGCAAGACGCAGGCACGCCTCGCTGGGCCGATGGCTTCCCTTATGTGAATGGCAACCTGTTTAGCGGCAGCACTGATGTTCCGCGTTTCAGCAAGATCGCCCGGTCATATCTCATCCACATCGGCAATCTCGACTGGACGAAGATCAACCCGGACATCTTCGGCAGCATGATTCAGGCCGTTGCCGATGATGAGGAGCGCGGCGCGCTCGGCATGCACTACACCAGCGTGCCGAACATCCTCAAAGTGCTGAACCCGTTGTTCCTCGATGACCTGCGCAGCCATTTGGACGAGGCGGGCGATAATTCGCGTAAGCTGCTCAACCTGCGCAATCGCATGGCGAAGATCAGGGTGTTCGATCCGGCCTGCGGCAGCGGCAACTTCCTTGTCATCGCATATAAGGAAATGCGGGCGATTGAGGCGGAGATCAACAAGCGGCGCGGAGAGTCCGAACGCAAAACCGAAATCCCGCTGACCAATTTTCGCGGTATCGAACTACGCGACTTTCCTGCCGAGATCGCCCGCCTCGCGCTCATCATCGCCGAATATCAGTGCGATGTCCTCTATCGCGGACAGAAGGAGGCGTTGGCCGAATTCCTGCCGCTTGATTCCGAGAACTGGATAACCTGCGGCAATGCTTTGCGGCTTGACTGGCTGAGCATCTGCCCGCCAACTGGAACCGGCGTGAAGCTGCGCGGTGATGATCTCTTCGAGACGCCGCTCGACCAGTCCGAAATCGACTTCGAAAACGCGGGTGGTGAGACCTATATTTGCGGTAATCCACCATACCTTGGGAGCAAGAGGCAGGAAGGCGAGCACAAGGCTGATTTGGAGCAACTGTTTGCTCAGTATACCTCAAGCTGGCGAGTTCTCGACTATGTTGCAGGCTGGTTTTTGAAGGCAGCGGAATATTCCAACCATACCTTGGTCGAGGTTGCACTCGTCGCAACCAACAGCGTTTGCCAAGGCCAACAAGTGTCAGTTCTGTGGCCGCTCGTAGAGCGTTTGTCCCTCCACATTCATTTCGCGCACACCTCCTTCAATTGGGCAAATTTGGCGAGCCATAATGCTGGCGTGACGGTCGTGATCGTCGGCCTATCGCCTGATCGATCCAAGCAAAAGCTTTTATATGAAGGCGTCGGCAGTTCATCAGTTGCCCGCGAGGTGGACAACATCAATGCTTATCTCGTGTCTGGAAAGAATGCCGTGGTTGAGGGCTTACGGCGGAACATGTCCAAACTGCCCGAGCTTGATCGCGGCAATTCACCAACCGATGGTGGGAACTTGCTCTTCTCGCGTGATGAACTCGCGGCGCTCGACTTGGATCGGGAGGCTTGTGACCGATTTGTGCGGCCTTTTGTCGGGTCGATTGAACTTATAAGAGGGTTGCAGCGCTACTGTCTCTGGATCGACGACGACGAGGTTGATGAGGCGCTCGCGATTCCCGGCATTGCAAACCAAATTGGAAAAGTCCGCGACTTTCGCCTCGAAAGCTCGAAGGCATCGACAGTGCGTGCAGCAGATTGGGCTCACCGCTTTGACGAACGCAAGCCGCTCCCAGACCAACCGATCATATGCGTTCCGGTAACAAGCTCGGTGAACCGGGAATATTTGCCAGTCGGCTTACTGCCTGCCGGAACAGCAATCTCAAATTCTTCCTTTGGAATGCCTTCGTCAGAGACATGGGTTCTGGCCCTAATCGCTTCGCGAATGAATCTGATCTGGGTGGCCACCGTTTGCTCGCGTATGCGGACTGATTACCGCTTCACAAACACATTGGCATGGAACACCTTTCCCGTCCCCAAGCTGACCGAGCAGAACAAGGCCGACCTCACCCGCTGTGCCGAGAACATCCTCCTCGCGCGCGAAGCGCATTTCCCGGCGACCATCGCCGACCTCTACGATCCCGAGGCCATGCCCGAAGACCTCCGCCGCGCGCATGAGGAGAATGACGAGGTGCTAGAACGCATCTACATCGGTCGCCGCTTCCGCAACGACACCGAACGCCTCGAAAAGCTGTTCGAACTCTACACCAAGATGACAGGCAAGAAGGCGGCAGCATGAGCGAGCGCGCCCGTCCACCCGTCCCAGCGTTTGAAGAACTGGAGCGGCTAATCGTCAACAATGATCAGCTTGAGCGCATCGAAACTTTCCTAGGGAGCTTCAATCCCATCCGAGTGATGCGGATGGAGCGGATGGAGATACGCCACTCCGCCATCCTCGCTTGGCTACTGGACCCGCGCGAAAGTCACGGACTTGGAGACAGGTTCCTCCGCGCGTTCTTGGGCGAAGCTCTGCGGGGATGTGTGGAGCTTGGCTATCCTAACGCACTAGATATCTCCCGTGCGGACCTCCGCGACACTGATGTGAAGCGTGAATGGGAAAACATGGATATTGTGCTCCGCAGTGCGACGAACTGCTGGGCGTTTGTCATCGAAAACAAGTATGACAGCCAACAAAGCGAAGGTCAGCTTTCCCGCTATATCGAGAAGTTGAACCTGTTGTTTGATGCCAAATCTCACGATCTGAAAATTCGCGGAATCTTCCTCACCCTCTACGATGAGGAGCCGCACGACAAAAGCTATGCTCCCATTGGATACGAGACGGTATGTGATCTGCTAACTCGGTTGCTCAATCAAAATGCGACATCTTTGACTAATGAAGTCTCTATCTTCATCCGGCATTATATTGAAATATTGAAAGAGGCTTTGGGAATGAGCGAAGAGCATAATGAGATGGAGAAGCTTGCTCGGCAGCTTTACCGAACTCACCGCAAAGCGCTCGATTTTATCATGGAATATGGCCAAGAGACTCATTTCGAGTTCGCTGTCAGGTCGTTGATTGGCGACAATGATGACTTCTCAGTGCCCGTGCTGATCGATGCACAATCCTATCACTTCGGTTGGGTAGGAAGTGATTGGGCTAGCTTTCTACCGCACTCTTGGTTCGTAGCTCTCGGCAGCGAAAGACTTCGCTGGGAAGGTTGTGAAAAATGGTGGCTCGAATATCCGCTTGCGCCGCGTTTTGAGTTTTCAGTCGGCGGCGACGGCGTAGGAGGGCGGATAAGCCTCATCAACGAAGTCGGCCCAATCGCGAACTCGAATTTTCGAAGAGAATTGATTGAAGCGATTCAAGGCGCTGCTGAGAAATGCGGGAGCCAACGCATTCGCTTCCAACAAGGTGCTGCGGAGGACGGTCGTAGATATTCGCGGTTCTTAAAACAGAATTCAGTGACGATTGGCGATGTCCAAGAACCTAGCGAAATTGCGAAGGCTATGACGACACTGCTCAAGCGATTCCAACCTGAGTTCGACGCCATTGGCGAAATTTTGCCGCAGTTCCAGTCTTACGGGGTCGAGTAATGACAACTGCCAAGCCCATCCCCGCCGTCTCGTTTCAGACCGCCCGCACCGGAGCGTCAGCGAAGTCCAACTCCCTCGGCATGCGCCCGATGCAGGAACGCGCATACAACAAACGCGGTGAGCAATATCTGCTGATCAAGTCGCCCCCGGCCTCGGGCAAATCGCGCGCCTTGATGTTCGTTGCGTTGGATAAGCTGCGCAATCAGGGGCTCAAACAGGCCATCATCGTCGTCCCTGAAAAATCAATCGGCGGCTCATTTGCCGATGAACCTCTGGGCAACTTCGGATTCTGGGCTGACTGGGTGGTGAAACCCCAGTGGAATCTTTGCAACGCGCCGGGACCAGACGAGGAGCGGGCCGATCCTTCGAAGATCAAGGCTGTTGGGCAATTCCTCGAAAGTGGTGACGAGGTGCTGGTCTGCACCCATGCTACTTTCCGTTTTGCAGTCGAACGGCTTGGCGTGGGGGCGTTCGACAATCGCCTCATCGCGGTGGACGAGTTTCATCATGTCTCAGCCAGCGCGGACAATCGTCTGGGCAGTCAATTGGTCGATTTCATTGGCCGCGACAAAACGCACATCGTCGCAATGACTGGGAGCTACTTTCGCGGCGACGCGGTGCCCGTCCTCACGCCCGAGGATGAGGCCAAGTTCGAGACCGTCACCTACACCTACTACGAGCAGTTGAACGGCTACGAGCACCTCAAATCGCTCAACATCGGCTATTTCTTTTACACTGGCCAATACCTCTCCGCGATTGAGGCCGTGCTCGATCCGACCAAGAAGACCATCGTTCACATCCCTTCGGTCAATGCCCGTGAGAGCACCAAGGACAAGGTGAAGGAGGTCGAGGAGATCATGGAATACCTCGGGGAGTGGCAGGGTGCCGATCCCCAGACAGGTTTTCATCGGGTGCTGCTTCCTGATGGGCGGGTCATCAAGATCGCTGATCTCGTCGATGACAGCGATGCCGCCAAGCGTGGGAAGGTGCTGGCGGCGCTCAAAGACCCCGCTCACAAAAATGACCGGGATCATGTCGATATCATCATCGCCCTCGGCATGGCGAAAGAAGGCTTCGACTGGATATGGTGCGAACACGCGCTGACCGTGGGTTATCGTTCCAGTCTCACCGAAATCATCCAGATCATCGGTCGTGCTACTCGTGACGCACCCGGCAAGGAAACTGCGTCGTTTACGAACCTGATTGCTGAGCCAGATGCATCCGAAGCCGCCGTAGTGGGGGCGATCAACGATACTCTCAAAGCCATCGCCGCAAGTCTGCTGATGGAGCAGGTGCTGGCCCCCCGATTCACATTCACTCCCAAGGATCGCGGTCCGCTTGAAGATTTCGACTACGGCCCCGACGGTTACAAAGAGGGCGAGAACAATGTCGGTGTGAACGAGGGGACTGGCCAACTTCACTTCGAGATCAAGGGCCTCGTCGAACCCAAGAGCACCGAGGCACAGCGAATCTGTCAGGAAGACCTCAATGAGGTCATCACCCAGTTCGTGCAGGACAAGACCAGCCTTGAGCAGGGCTTGTTCAATGAAGAGACGCTGCCGCAGGAACTGACCCAGCTTCGCATGGGCAAGATCGTGCGAGACCGCTATCCCGAATTGACCGAGGAAGATCAGGAAGCAGTTCGCCAGCACGCCATCGCGGCGCTCAATCTCACGCAGAAGGCCAAGGCGATTGCCATGGGAGCAGAGAGCGACACCCCCGGAGAAGAACGGGCCAACACCGCGCTCATCGACGGCATTCGCCAGTTCTCGATGGATGTTCGCGATCTCGACATCGATCTCGTCGATAGCATCAACCCATTTGCCGAAGCCTATTCCATCTTGGCCAAATCGATGGACGAGAAGGTGTTGAAGCAGGTCCAGTCGGTCATCTCGGCAAAGAAGGTCAAGATTTCTCCTGAGGAGGCGCGCGACCTTGCCGAGCGCGCATTGCGCTTCAAGAAGGAGCGCGGACGGCTACCCGAAATCACCTCGCAGGATGCGTGGGAGAAGCGCATGGCGGAAGGGGTTGCAGCCTTCGCCCGTTACCGTGCACAGGCCGCAAATGGTTGATCTTTCCGACGACGAACTGCTTGCCCAACTCGGCGTTGAGGTCGAGCAGAAGAAGGCGCGCACATATACCCCTCGTGAAGAGCGCATAATCGCCGGATTCGAGGATATCACGCGGTTTGTCGAAGAGCACGGTCACGCCCCTCAACATGGCGAAGATCGAGACATCTTTGAACGGCTTTATGCGGTGCGGCTCGACCGACTGCGTGGACTCGATGATTGCCACGAACTGCTGGTCGATCTGGATAAGCATGGATTGCTTGCTGACACCTCAGACGGCTCGTTCACTCCCGCTGGTGCAATTGACGACGATTTGCTACTTGCAGAGCTTGGGATCGAGCCAGTTGGCGACGATGACATTCGCGTTCTACGCCATGTGCCGACCGCCGAAGAGCGCCGTGCTGCTGAGGAAGTTGCTAATCGCGAAAAGTGCGAAGATTTCGCGAAATTCAAGCCGCTCTTCGAACAGGTCCAGCGCGAGCTTGAGGCAGGTGCTCGGGGGACGAGGCCGTTCGAACTCAAGGCAGAGATTCGTCCCGGTGCATTCTTCATTGTCGGGGGGCAGACAGCCTTCGTGGCCGAAATGGGGGAGGTCTTCACCAATCCGCAAGGACGCTCAGATGCGCGTCTCAGGGTGATCTTTGATAATGGCACGCAGAGTAACATGCTCATGCGGTCACTACAGCGCTCGTTGAACAAGGATGAAGCTGGTCGTCGGATCACGGAGCCAGAGGCTGGCCCCCTGTTTTCAGGACATGCCGAAGATGGCGATGAGGCCAGCGGGATCATCTATGTGTTGCGAAGCAAGTCGGATCACCCGGTTGTCACCGAGCATCGCAACCTCGTTCACAAAATCGGCGTGACGAACATGAAGGTTGAAAAGCGGATCGCCGGGGCGCGATTGCAACCCACTTTCCTCATGGCTGATGTCGAAATCATCGCTCAATATCAGCTATTCAACATCAACCGCACCAAGCTTGAAAAGCTGATTCACCGGGTGTTCGGCGCGGCCCAACTTGATCTCGAAATACCCGACCGGTTCGGCACCATGATCAAGCCGCGCGAATGGTTTTTGGTTCCGTTGAATGCCATCGATGATGCCGTGGAGCGGATTCGGGACGGTTCCATCACCGGTTACCGCTACGATCCCGCGCAAGCTAAGCTTGTTCCCGCTTGAGGGTAGCGGGTCGGGCATGACCCTTAGCCAAGTTCATCAAAAATGATGGCGTCGGGATGGATATAGGCGATCTTATATTGCGAACATCCCGGCCAAACGCTCGTCAGATCATCATCAACGAGCACCTCAATCCCAAGCTGTTGGCAGGTCTTGCCCTTCCAGTAGAAATACTCCTCACCGCCCAGATCGCCAATCCGCGCGCGATTGTAAATGTCCTCAGGAACGCCGTGGATTCCGCGAAAATGCAATGGCAACAATGAGAACGGCGGTGCAAAATTAGACCACGGT
>NZ_LRSE01000034.1 GCF_001634625.1 Croceicoccus bisphenolivorans
TAGCTGCTCGCATAACGGGAAGCCGTGCGACTCGGCATGAAATCATTGGCTTCTTGCTTTGTTCACTTCCCGATGTTGCCTTGATGTTCACGGACGTTCCTGTTAGCGTGCTTACTAGAAAGGGCTTCAGTAAGCACCATGGTATCAGGGCGGATCAACAAAAGCACTGTGGACGCCACGCATCCGGGGGCAAAAGAGGTCATGCTGTGGGATGACAAAATCTCCGGCTTCGGCCTGAAGGTCACGCCGACCGGCTCCAAGACATACCTGTTCCAATACCGTCTTGGTGGTCGTGCAGGCAAAACCCGGCGCGTGACAATCGGCAAACACGGCAACCTGACGCCGGACGGTGCCCGCAAGGAAGCCGAACGCCTCGCCCGCACGGTGGCGCAGGGCCTCGATCCCCAGCAGCAGAAGCAGGACAACGCGCGCAAGGCCGTCGATCTGGCGTTCAAGGGTTATGCCGAAACCTTCGTGGAAGACTGTCTGAAGGTTCGTTGGAAAGCATCGCACAAGGACGGCGAAGCCCTCCTACGCCTATATGCTACGCCGGTCCTCGGCTCTAAACCCATCCATGAAATCAACCGCGCCGACATTCGGGCCGTGCTGAACAAGGCCAAGGGTAAGGTCGCGACAAGCCGCAACCTGTTCGCTGTTCTGCGCCGCCTGTTCCGCTGGGCGGTCAGTCAGGGCGATATTGACGTATCACCGTTGCACGGGATGGAACCCCCTCCCCTGCCCGTGAAGCGTGATCGGGTGTTGTCGGATGCGGAATTGAGCATCGCTTGGAAAGCCGCTGGCGAATTGGGCTATCCGTTCGGGCCGTTTGTCCGGCTCCTGATCGTTACCGGCCAGCGTCTGGAGGAAGTTTCTGGCCTTGAATGGTCTGAACTGACGAAATCCACCGCCATGTGGGCGCTACCTGCCGAGCGGGCGAAAAATGGCAACGCGTCGATGGTGCCGCTGTCCAAATTGGCTGTCGCTGAACTGGAAGCGCTGGCGAAACGGTCCAAGCGCAAGGATGGTTGGCCGCGCACCGGCTTTGTATTCAGTACCACCGGCACAACTTCGATTAGCGGGCACTCTCGCGCGAAACGGCGGCTGGACAAGGAAATGTCGATCTTGGCGGATCGGACTGACGATGTGCACACCATAGCGCCTTGGCGGTTCCACGATCTGCGCCGGACCTTGGCGACGGGTATGCAGCGGCTGGGCGTGCGCTTTGAAGTGACAGAGGCCATCTTGAACCACGTTAGCGGGTCGAAGGCTGGCGTAGCCGGTGTCTACCAACTTCATGATTGGGGGCCGGAGAAGAAGACTGCAATGCAATCGTGGTCAGACCATATCGAGCGCATCTTAACCGATGCCGACAACAGCAACGTGGTTCAGCTCGACACGATACGAGCGTGAACGGGGTGGCGCGGCTAGGGTAGCTCCCGAACGGCGGTACCGCACCGCCTGCCGCGTCATCATCCATCAATGCGGACGCCTGCGGAGGCGAAATGGAAGGCTTGAATGAAGGGGACCTCAAAGCGCTTTTTTCGCTGTATTGCGATGACGCCTTTGACGAGTTCGAGAAAGCGAAGGATAGGATCAACTCCCAATTTTCGTTGGCGAGTCGCTATCAGAGCGGAGCGCACACCAATGCGCTTCTTGAAGGCGCGGAAAGTGCGCTTAAAGCAGCAATAAAGGCAGTCTGTGCTAAAGTTACAGAACGCAAAATTTTTGACGTGCTTAGGTCGCATGTAGACCTAGCTTTTGATCAGTGCCTAGGTGAAATCCGAGAAATAGTTGTGGGCCGGAATGGATTAAAACCCGCTCCGGGAATGGCCGAAGTGGTTCACAGGCTTGGCCAGCAATCCCGCTCCAGAATCCATCGCGAGATTGCGAAGTGTGAACTTGAACTGTTGGCGGGCGGCAATGCCAGTCTTGAAGACCTAATTGGCGCTCTTCCGCCTCACGCAAAGACGAGAAACAGGGACTGCAAAGCAGTTGCGGACTTAGCTGCTCGTATGATTCGGGATAAAGATATGAATCGTGCAGAAGCATTTCGCCAAGCTCTCCAAGAAAAGGGGTGTCCGCGCCCAGGAACACTTGAAAGCAACGAGCGGGCAGTTCGGGAGACGTTCGACATGATGTACGACACTGCCGGGCATCCACTTCAAAATTGATCAAAATTGATACAGCGACTTTCACCTAATCCACGCTTCATATGCGTGTCGTCCCGCAGCAACCCGCTGCTTAACGGAGGGCGGCATGAAGACCTACAACACCGAAGAGCAGGAAGCCGAGCGCATCGGCTTTGCTCCCAAAACACTCGCAAACCAGCGCTGTCGTGGTGACGGCCCCCCGTTCATCAAAGTAGGACGCCTTGTCCGATACGATCCGGAATTGACGGACGCATGGCTGGCTGACCGCATACGTAACTCCACCTCGGAAGCGGCGTGACTTATGGTCGGCCAGAAAGGGGCTTGCTCCCCTGAAAAGCAAAAGGGCCGTCCCCGGCTCTGCGTGAACGACCCTCTTGTAATCTCGGCTGTGGCGGCCATTGATTTTGAGGGCTTCAATATAACCGAAACCAAGGCTTGGGGCAATAAACTCGCTTCTGCCGCGCGGCTCTGGATGCAGCGCGGTGGCTTTGGTCAGCGCGGTCGTATCAGCAAAGGCGATGCTCACCGCATGCTACGTCGCGAACTTGCCGCACTGTCGGCAGGGGGTGACGCATGACGGCGGCGACAATCAGCGCCCCGGTCCAGCCTTGGAGCGGTCACTGGCGTCTGCCGAAGCGGGCGGAACTGCGCGATGGGTTATATAACGTCTCCCAGTTCACCGCGATGCAGTTGCTTCAGAAGCGGGCACCGCGCGACCAATGGGAAGGCGACTTCCTGCAAACGGTTCTGCTTCAGAACAAGCCGCTCGGCCCAGGCCAGAGGTACTGGCTCGACCGGCTTACCCGTGAATTTGAAGAACGGGGGACGGTATGACCCAGCTTCTCGATCTGGATGCAATCCGCGAGGCCAACCCGCTTCCTGCCATTGTAGGCGGCATGATCCAGCTTCACCGTGCGGGGCGGGAATGGAAGGCGTGCTGTCCGTTCCACACCGAAAAGACGCCAAGCTTTACGATCTTCGCGAGCGGTCGGCGCTACCATTGTTTCGGTTGTGGCGCGAGTGGCGACGTTCTCGACCTGATCCAGCACCTCCACGGCGTCAGTCTGCGGCATGCGGCGGCGATGCTGGCTGGTGAAGATTTGCCCCGTGCCGATGTCGCACCGATCCTTGCCGATGACGACAAGGCCAACCGGATGGATGAGGCGCGGGCCGTGTGGGATTATGCCGTCCCTGCTGCTGGCACC
Organism: Croceicoccus bisphenolivorans; assembly: GCF_001634625.1. GTDB lineage: Bacteria > Pseudomonadota > Alphaproteobacteria > Sphingomonadales > Sphingomonadaceae > Croceicoccus > Croceicoccus bisphenolivorans. The sequence continues at coordinate 3,356 of NZ_LRSE01000034.1, forward strand.
TTGGCAGAAGCCTATCTGCGCTGGCGCGGTATCGACATCGATCCGCCCATGTCCATTCGGTTTGCGGAGTTGCCCTATGGCAAGAACGGCGAAATTTTGCCTTGTCTGGTGGCCTGCGTGTCATCCCCGCAAGGCCCGCTTCAGGGTGTGCAGCGCATCTTCCTCGCCCGTGATGGCCGGGGAAAAGCTGACGTACCCGCCCCCAAGCTGAGCCTTGGCCGTGTCCGTGGTGGGGCTGTCAGGCTGGCTGGTCTGGACGATGGCGAACTGATTGTCTGCGAAGGACCGGAAACCGGCCTTAGCCTGTTGCAGACGCTCAAGCGCCCCGTCTGGGTGGCCTGTGGCGGCTCGATGCTTCCGGCGATGGAATTTCCACCGTCCGTTCGTTCCGTCGCGATTGGTGGTGACAATGACGACGCGGGACGCGCCAAGGCCGAACAGGCAGCGGAAGCATTCTCCCGTCACGGTATCCGGACGCGGATCTTCTACCCGCCCGCACCCTACGGCGATTTCAATGACATTCTTATGAGTGGAGCTCGCGCATGACTGCCGCGACCATCAAACATGCCTTTGAGAAGGCGGAAGACTACAACATCTGGTCCGTCCCCGACATGTCGGTCATCAATGCCGGACGCCGTGAACCCGCGACCATGCCGTCCGACCTGTTCGGCCCTGCATGGAACCTGCTGTCGGACATCGCGGAAGGAACATGCACGCCGGTCGATTATCCGGCCATTGCCTTCCTCGTATCCTGTGCTTCGCTGATCGGCGGGAAACGCAAGGTTCGTCCATACGATACCTCGCCTTGGTGCGAACCATGCATCCTGTGGGCTGGTGTGGTTGGAGATCCATCGTCCCGCAAGTCCCCTGCTCTCGATGTGGTGACTGGACCATTGCGCGAGATCGAGCGCGATCAGGCCGACCATCACAAGGACAACATGCGCGACTGGCAGGAAAAGTGCGAATGGGCGAAGGCATCGCGCAAGCACTGGCAGGATGCACTGGCCAAGGCCGTAAAGGACGGGACGGATTCCCCGCCGATGCCGACGGATGCGGAGGATCCGGAAGAGCCTGTCCGTCGCCGTGCCATGATCATGGATGCAACACCGGAAGCGGTTGGCTCGATCCTTGAGGGCAACCCCCAAGGCACCCTGCACTTCCGTGATGAACTGGCCGGGTGGTTGCAGTCGTTCGATCGGTACAGTCCAGGCGGAAGAGAGTTTTGGCTTGAGGCCTACGGAGGCCGCCCGTTCGTCATCGACCGCAAGGGTGCGAAGGGACCGCTTACGATCCCGTTCAACGGTGTTTCGGTCCTTGGCGGTATCCAGCCCAGCAAGATGGCTGCTGCGTTGCTGTCGTCACCTGACGATGGGCTTGTTGCCCGGTTCTTGTGGGCGTGGCCGAACAAGCTGACGGAAGTGCGCAGACCGCGCCAGTCTGCCGACATGGCCGCGCTTGAGAACGTCTACAGGCGGCTTGAGGCGATTGGCTGGGGGATGGACGCAGAAGGGCGGCAATCGTCTGTCACGCTGCCCCTGTCGCCTCGCGCTGCCGACATCTTCGAACATTGGGAACGCGACAACGCCGGTGTGGACGAGGACGCTGCGGCGCTGTTCAAGTCGTTCGTCGGCAAAATGAACGGTGCGGTCCTGCGTCTTGCTCTGGTCGGTGAATATATCCGCTGGGCATGGGAGGGTGGAGCCGAGCCTTCAGAGGTGTCGGATGCATCGCTGATCGCTGCTGCCGGCTTCTGCGATGACTACTGCAAGCCAATGGCTGAACGGGTTTATGGCGATGCCGCTTTGCCGGTGGTCGAACGCAACGCCGCAGTGCTGGCCCGGTATATCCGCAGGCAGGGCTTCCGCACCATCAACAAGCGCACCCTGAAGCAGTCGCCGCACAAGTCCAGCTTGCCCGGCCTTCGGGAAGCGCAGGCGATGGATGCCGCCGTTGAACATCTGGTCGATGCCGGATGGCTGAACCCTACCCCTACGCGGGAAGGTGGAACCAACGGTCGCCATAGCTTCGATTACGCGGTGAACCCTGCTGTTCATGGAGGTGCATGATGGGCTGGCGAGAATACGCGAAACAGGTTCAGGACGTCGGGCACGATAGGCACAATAGGCACATTAGCCCTGTTTCGACCCCTAACGTGCCTAACGTGCCTAATGTGCCGGGGTCTCTTCCGCTCGATCCGAAGGGTCTGCGCCGCTGTGTTGAACGGCTGTCGCGCCTTGATCCCCTCGCTCCCTTGCATGGCCTGTCCGTGGATCGCTGGCGGCAACTGCTCGATGATGCCGAATGGCTAGCTGAAACCTTCGGCACGCAGGCTGCACGCGATGGCTGGTCCGCTGCCGATCTGTTCGGGCGCTGGCCCGATGTCGATGGCATGGGCGGGATTGCTGACCGGCTCAATTCCTCGCGCTCGCTCGTCCTGTCCGCTGACCGGGCCGCGTGGCGCATCAACGGTGTGACGTTCACATACAATCGCGGGTCGTATGATCTGCCCCTGGTCTGGGAGGTGCAGCCATGATCACGATGCAATCACCCATCTTCGGAAAGTGCATTCTGCGCCCACAAGATGAACCGCCAACCAAGGACTACAAGATCGGTTACGTCGCGCTTGAGGGTAAGGAAAAACTGACCATCGCCATCTTCAAGGATGTCTGGCGGGACCGGAACCTGAAACGCTTCAAACAGCCCGTAACGCGTTGGTACGCAGTGGAGACAGAAGATGGCCGACAAGTCCTCTGAACACCTGCGCCGCGATGGTAAGATAGATCCGACCGACTCCGATCTGGCGAAGCCCAAGAAGCGGCGGCGGAAGAAGCGGAATGTCCCCGCCCCTCACCCTGATTTGCGGGCAAGTAAGGCTGCCATGCGGAAAAGGGCTGATGCACGCCCGATTCCCCCGCAAGTGCTGTTGGAACCTGCGGGCATGGACAAGGAGCATTGGACCGCCCCGCACGACGATCAGGATCTCTGGCATCTGCAACTGTCGGATGCGTTCGGAACGCGCGCCTATTCGGTGATGATTGCGTTCTTCGAGCAACTCCATCGCCTCTGCGCGAATGAAATCTGGGATGCCGAGGCCGAGCAATGGCGGATCAACGAAGACCAACTTTCGACAATGTTGGCGATGGTCAACGCGGTGAAGCCAGCCAACGAGATGGAAGCGGCACTCGCTGCCCAGATGGTAGCCGTCCACTTCATGCGGATGAAGCTGTCGGAGCGTGCGGTGAAATACGGTGAGGCACAAACCGCAGCGGTTGCCGGAAAGCTGGCGCGCACCTTTACCGATCAATTGCGGGCCGTGCAGGAATTGAAGGGCCGCAAGAAGACAACGCGCCAGTCAATCAAGGTAACGCGGGAGAGCCACGTTCATTATCATGACCACCGGGGTGACCAAAAAAATGACAGCCGAGTCCATGAACGGACAATCGAACCCTCTTCCGAAACTGCTGACGGATGCGAAGCTCTGCCAAGCCCGAACAAGGGCGGGGACGTTGTGCCGCTGTCCCGCGCTAAAAGGCCGTAACCGCTGCTCGCGTCATGGCGGGAAATCGACCGGTGTGAGCGGAGAGGCGAACGGAAGCTGGAAAGACGGCGCGTGGAGCAATGAGGCCATTGCCCTACGGCGCGAGGCCAACAAGCTATTGAGAGAGTTGCGCAATGCTTGATCTGGAAGACTTCGGGGGTGGTCCCAACGGCATGGCGCTACTGTGCGAACACAAGCTGGACGAATTGGCGACGGAGAAAGCTGACTGCACGGACCGGAATCGCAAACGGGTGTCAACGGCGGCGTAAAAGTCGTCCATTG
>NZ_LRSE01000035.1 GCF_001634625.1 Croceicoccus bisphenolivorans
GAGGTTATGGCCCTCGTCCCTGCCAATCTCATGGCGGGCGTCGTCAAGACTCCTCGCGGTAGGACTTACCACGTCGTTCATTTCTGTAGTGTCGACCACCTTGTCCTCCTGCGACAATGATGGCGGATGCTCCGGATTGGTCTGCGCCGTAGCCAATGTAGCAGCGACGGCAGCATCTTTCGCGCCATCCTACATTGGATTGATGCATGAAGAGGGCATTGGTTCCGATAGTCCGAAATTGATCTGGTGAGGATTCATTCCGGCTGTCTGAAGCGATGACTGATTTCGGCGAGGGCATCCGCGAATTCCGCAAAGGGTTGCAGGCAAGCGAGAGCGAGGCGTCTGGGTACTAATCCCCGCCTGAGGACTGAGGCGCGCGCGATACGCGGGGCCGGTGATCCCGACCCCGCGCATCCGGTTACGATTGGCCAGCGTAGCAGAGAGCGATCGCTGCGATCGGTCCTACAACAATCAGCACGAACAGGCCCGCATTTCGCAGGTCGTGCAGATTGAAGCGGTTGACGTGTTCACGCGTGAATGCGGCATATTGCCTGGCAAGATGCTTCGGCGAAACCGGCCCTATTCCGCTACGCAGCTTTCCTTAGACGCCGGTTTCGCTGCACCATGTTCAACATCTCGACCCCGACCGAAAAGCCCATCGCTGCGTAGATATAACCCTTGGGCACGTGAAAACCGAAGCCATCCGCGATCAGGACGAGGCCGATCATCACCAGGAACGCGAGTGCAAGCATCACCAGCGTCGGGTTCTTCTCGATGAAGCGGGCCAGCGGGTCTGCGGCGACCATCATCACGCAAACCGTGATCACGACGGCCGCGACCATGATCGGGATTTCGTCGGTCATGCCCACTGCGGTCAGGATTGAATCGACGGAGAAGACCAGGTCGATTGCGATGATCTGGGCGATGACCGCAGTAAAGCTGGCCTTGACCGCATCACCGACGCCCGGGGTCTTGTCCAGCAAGTCGCCCGAGTTATCGGTTGGCTCCATCGAGTGATGGATTTCCTTGGTGGCCTTCCACAAAAGAAATAGTCCGCCGGCCAGCAGGATAAGGTCTCGGCCCGAAAAGGCAGTCTCGAACGTGGTCTCGCCGTACTCGTTCGGTGCTCCGCTGATGCCAAGATCGAAAAGAGGCGTCTGCAAGGTGACGATCCAGCCGATCAGCATCAACAATCCAATGCGCATGACAAGTGCCAGAGACAGGCCGATCCGCCGCGCGCGGCTTTGCTGTTCCGCTGGCAACTTGTTCGAAAGAATGGCGATGAAGATAAGGTTGTCCACCCCAAGGACGACCTCGAGCGCGATAAGTGTCAGCAGCGCCAGCCATGCGGCGGGGTCGGTCAGCAGGGCCAGCAAATCCATTTTATGCACCTAGGTCTATCTGAACGGACGACAATCCGTCTGCCGCCACCGGCTTCGCATCATTGTCGTCGTAAATCGTGGTTTGCAAGCATTGCGCGATGCCGTCATTCAACCCATCTGCAAAGCAGCCGGACCAGACATGCCAAACAGTATTACACACCAACTCTATAGCTCTGATGTTCTCGCCTCGATCGCGCTGCTGGCCATATTGGCCGCGATCCAGCTCATATTGAGCCGGGCCCTCAGCAAGAGAGCCGACCTGACTCGATCTGTCGTCAGGCGTTGGTCGGCAAATACCCGAAACTTCCTGATGCTCGTGGCCCTGGTGGGTCTTATCATGATCTGGGCGCCGCAACTCAGGACCTTCGCGCTTTCGCTAACGGCATTTGCCGTCGCGGTTGTCGTGGCGATGAAGGAACTCATCCTCTGTCTTTCGGGGTCGGCGCTTCGAACCTTTACCCGTGCCTATTCTGTCGGCGACTTCATCGAACTGGGCGGAACGCGCGGTGAGGTGTTGGACCATAACCTGCTGGTGACGAGGCTGGGCGAGTTCGAAAGGCGCGAAGGTTCGATGTTGGCAACGGGACGCGAAGTGATCCTGCCCCACAGCCTTCTGTTCGGGACACCGCTTCGGGTCGAGGCCGCAGTTGCGGGCCAGTTGCGGCACACCATACAGTTGACGTTCGAGCCGCAAGGCAACCTTTTCGCTGCTCAAACCGAGATCCGAGACGCCGTTCTATCGGCCTTTGAAAAGAGCGGAGGCAAAGAAGCGAACCGGGTCGAGGTTGCCCTCAGCACCAGCGACATCGGCAAGTATCGTGTCGAGATCAAATTTCCGGTCACCCCGGATCAGGTAGGGCAAACCGAGCAAGCTGTGATCTGTACGGTTGGCAATCTCGTTCACAGTCTACGAGACAAGCGCGAAAGCGAAGCAGACGACTGCATCGAACGAACCATGAGCAGCGGAAGCGTCCTGCCGCAAAAAGGGGTGATTTAGGCGCGGGCCAGGCTGTTTCGCGTTGCCTTGAAACGAAATCTGCAACATGCGCTGCCTGACCTTTGGGTGGTCTGAAGGCGCGAGGGCGACCGCAATTATCGTTAGTCCCGGACTGATGCAAATGATCGTCGCACTGCCCTATCTCGGTCTTGGCGAAGATGAATGAAAAGCCGGAGCGTCTATCGGCCAAGCGGATCGGACGAACGCGTCTGCATCTTGTCGTCCTCGGGCCGGCGCTCATTGTCTGCTCCCCGATCGTCGGCCTGTTACCTGGCCTCGGGGGCATATTCGTGCTGGCGGCGGGCGTGGGACTTTCGCTGCGACACATCAAGGTGGCGAAGCGGACCTATGTGCGGATCAAGCGACGTTGGCCGCGGGTCGGCGAACTTTCTGACATGGGGTTACGCCGCCCAAGCCATCTGCGGAGAAAGCGCAAGAAACGTCTGCTGGACGAACATGGTTCTTACTGAAGGTGACGCTCCGCAACCATTTGCGCCGAGGCAATATGCATCCTGACCGAATGCTAATGGTTGTTTGGCACGCCGCGACAGCGCTGGCGATCTACTGTTTGACCATAGTCGCCGGTGTCGTGGCAGCGCTGATCGTTGAAGACTTCGCGCTCTTGCTCGCTTTGACAATTGCAATAGCATTCATGTGCTGCGCCGCTTTGGCCTGTCTCTGGCGGAACGTGTCACGGGCGGGAACGCCGCCGGTTGCCAGATATACGTACCTGTTCGCTGCGGGGCTGATCGGTCTGGATGTCCTGATCGCGATTGCATCTTATTGATTGCCATTGTCCCTCTCAGTGATCCGGGCCATCTATCGGTCACGATCGCAGTGGAGACGATTGCGGAGTGTTGCCTTAATGACATCAAGAGAATCCACGGCGCTTCGCGCGTTGAGTGACGACAGCGAAACCTACGAAGCGGGTTGGTCAGACCGCGCCTATCGCCTGCTATACGGCGCCATCGGATGGCCTTGGCTCCTTTACAGTCTGTGGGGCGGTTCGAAAGCCAGCAAGCGGCGGCTACTGACCCGTCTGAACCTTCCGGACGATGCCCTTCCGAACTTGGGAAGCTGGAAGGCAGACACCAGTTTTCTGCATAGAATAGTCGATACCATCGAAGCGCAGCGCCCCAGGACCGTTGTCGAACTGGGCGCGGGGGCATCGACGCTCGTCTGTGCAAGAGCCATTCAAATGAACGGCGGTGGCAAGCTGCACAGCTTTGACCAGCATGCTCAGTTCGTGTCGGCCACCAACGAGTGGCTCGATGACTTCGGAGCAAAAGCCCATATCCAACACGCGCCGTTGCGGTCCCGGATCGGGGATTGGCCGGGTGCCTGGTATGATCTTCCGGACGTTCCCCACTCGATAGACTTGCTGATCATTGATGGACCGCCCTGGGCGGTCCACCCGTTTGTCCGCGGTGCCGCCGAAAGCCTGTTCGACCGTCTTTCCCCCGGCGGGGTGATACTCCTCGATGATGCCGCGCGGCCCGGTGAGCGCATCGTTGCGCGGCGCTGGACAGAGCGTTGGCCCGACATCGCGTTCAAACGTCTGCCTGGGGGTAGCAAGGGAACCCTGGAAGGCCGGAAGATGCAGTCGGGCAAAGTCCTGGCTTTCCCTGAAAGGGCTGACCGGAAAAGTTCGTCAACTTGGCGAAGAGCGGCTGCTGCACTGGCATTGCTGGCATCGGGATGGGCAGCACACGATTTGGTCGCCGACCTGATCCGACCGGCCTATGCAGCTAGCTTTGTGGACGAGGCAAATGCATCGTATTCGACAAGCTTGGTCCGCGAGGCCATGCAATCACAGGTGGAGACAGCCGTTCTCGATCGATCGGAAATTGCGCGATCGTTGGGGATCGTCTTGCCGGGCATTCCCGCAGGATGGCGCGCGGCCGATGTGCAGGTGTTCCCATCGGACGGAGGAAACTCTGTCGCCTTGGTTCTCCAGACCGATCGACTTGAGAGAGTGGTGCTTTACGCGCGGCGCGCGGAAACACCTGCGGAAGCCGCCCCGCTCACTGAAAGCAGGGAGAACCGAAACCTTGCCTATTGGGAAACCGGACCATTCGCCTATGCGCTGACGGGAGAAGTGGAGACATCGCGAATCTTGCTGTTGGCGTCGACAATGGCGTCGTGGCAGGGAAAGGATGTAACCGAAGCTACGTGAGTGTCGAAAAAGGTCGTTCCAGACTGAATCTGATGGAACGACCCGGCGACTGAAGTTGACCCGAAAGCAGTTCTGATCACCGCGAGGCAGGACTCGATTCTTGTCAGCGATCAGATAAGGGCCTCAACGTTTATTGCTTCGCAATGTCCAGAAACTGAGGCTGGCCAACGCACCCAGAATGACGAGGCTCAGGCCGGTCATTGTGAGAACGACTTTCCATGCAAGACCACCGACTTTGCCGGAATGGATTGGATAGAATTTCTCGCTGACGCTTTGCTTGTCGAACGTGCCGTCGGGTGCTTCGATGATGATCTTGCCGGATCGCTCAATTCTCACATACGTCCTGCCATTGGGGGTCCATTCAAATGGTTGTCGCAGGCGCAGTGTCGCCCCCTCATCCGATAGCTGAAGTCTCCGGATTTCCGCATTCGGGAAATTGCGTCTGGCAATATCGAAAAATCCGGACATGTCGTCCTGTGCCAGTCGGGCGTCGAGCGTCCGGGATAGCGATGACCGTTCCGGTAAAGGCGCGACGATGGCTGCCGAGACCGGCTCGAAGATCATGGCGCTGCCCGTCAGCATTGTCAGAAACAGGACAGGTGCCATGACGATGCCGAGATCGCGGTGTTGGCGGACGATCGCACTTCGCGACATGCGCTTGGGCCAGAGCCGGAACGAGAATGTCCTGCGCGTGCGCCACCATAGGATCGCGCCCGAAACGATGAAAAGGACGCCTGCGATACCCGCCACGCCAACGACGATCTCGCCCGCCTCACCGGCAAAGAGATAATGATGGAGGTCGAAAATCCACAACTCGGGACGTCCCCAGACGCTGCCCCACTGATCGACGATCGCTCCACTTTGATCGAAATACGCGCCGCTTCCGTCGCTATAGGCCGCCTGATGCAGGCTCAGTTCGTCGCTGGCGAAAGTGATGCGGTTCAGGCCTTCGCGATGCGCCGATGCAGTTTCCACCGCCTGCGCCAGACTGGATGGCGTATCTATAACCGGATCATCCGCGCCCGGCAGACCGATCCATTCCCCTTCCCAAATCAGCGCGATGCCCGACAGGCCCATAACGATCAGGATCAATCCGATCGTCGCTCCGGCCCATCGGTGCAACGTAGCCAGAAAGGCCATCAGAACTCGCTTTGCAGGGACAGCGTGAACGTGCGCCCGCGCCCAGAGAAATAGCGGGAGTTGTCGAACGTCCGCACGGTATCGCTGTCGTAGGTCAGGTAATATTCGTCGAGAGCATTCTGAATACCCAGCGATACGAGGCCAAACCCGGTCTGATAGCCGAGATAGGCGTCCAGCAGCGTGTACCCGTCGAACGCACTCTCGGGCACTTGCCCTTCGAACGTGCGGGAGAGGTAGAAGCGTACCTGTGCCCGCGCGCTGAAACGGCCTTGGGCGTAATCAGCGGCCAAATTGAGACGGTCAGGCGAGATATTGGCTCCGTCCAACTCGGCTTCGAGTACGCCGTCGCCGTCATCGTCGGTCCTGCCGATAAGGTGGCTGTATGCGACCGACACGTCCAGACCGGGCACGGGTGTTTTGGTCTTGAGGCTGAGTTCCAGCCCTTCGATCTCAACCGGAGCGCGCACGACCTCGAAAATGCCGTCACCGGTCAGGACCAGCCGCGATCCAAGCTTGCTGGATGACCAGAAGTAGCTAGCGCTCGCCTTCACCGGGCCGCGTTCCACCTCGGCCCCCAGTTCCCGATTGTTGGAAATGACCGGTTCGAGCGAGAGGTAGTTGTCGATATCGACGCCCTCCTCGGTAATCCCGCGAAGGATGCGCCCCACATCGGCGATGGTGTAGCCCTGCGCGTAACTGCCGTAGGCGCGAACGCCGTCAATCGGCTCGACGATGACGCCGCCATTGAACAGCGTCTTGCTGAAAGACGGATTGCCGCCACCGACGAAGACGGGCTCGTAGGTCGAGATGTCGCCTGCATCAGTCGCGCCGTAGGAGGCCAGGGTTTCGTAGTCACCTACCTTCAACTTCACATCCTCGTGACGCAAGCCGCCCGCAAGGCGCACCAGTCCGTCGGCAAGCTTGAGGTTCGCCTGTGCGAACGGCGCATAGCTGCGGAATTCGGTTTCGGGCACCCATGCGCGGCCTGTCTGGACAAGGGTCTGTTCGGTCTTGTCGATCAGGGCGTCAAAGCCCAACGTGACAACCAGATCGTCAAAGCCGGGGACGGACCTTTCGTAGCTGACCTTGCCGCCGATCTTACGCGACTTGTTGGCCGACTGGTCGAACAGTTGTCCGGTCGGATCGATGTCCGGGTCTTGAAACGTCGCGAAGGTGCCGCCGCCGAAGGTATCCTGCGTGCGATTGTAAAACCCCTGCAAGGTAAACGCGCCGCCGCCGAGGTCGCTGTCGGTGAGCGAAAGCGAGAGCATGTCCGCCATGTTCGACGGAGGATCGCCCGGCGTTTCGCCTTTCGTGCTGGACGCGGGTCGGCCTGCGCTCCTGTCGCCGGGCACAAGGACGTAGTTGTTGTTACCCTCCAGTTCGAAGTGATTGGCGATCAGTTCGATCCGGGCGTCGGGCGAAAGCTGGTAGCCGATCCGCCCGAAGACTGACCAGCTATCGCTGTCCTGAATTTCGCCCTGCGTGCCATCGACGCCGATGCGATTTCCTGCGCCGTCAACAAACGCGCCGCGCCTTTCAAATGCGCCACCGACAGAGGCATCCAGCGCCCCGCTGCGCCACCCGGCCAGTGCAGCAACCTTGCCGCCGATGGCTTCGCCGTCGA
>NZ_LRSE01000036.1 GCF_001634625.1 Croceicoccus bisphenolivorans
ATCTCGGTGAACATGGCGAACGCGCTTACAATTGATTGTTCTAACACGGTAAAGAAGAAGGGCCGGGAGCGATGCTTCCGGCCCTTTCTTTGCGTTGAAGATGAAGCTCACTGATCTCTCAGCTACCTGCCGAAAGCATCTCGATCATCTGCCGGATTGGCGAAATATCGTAGCCGCCCCGGGCCGCTTTCGAGGCGATTGCGGACGGATTTTTGCCGGCCTTTGCTTCGGCAAGGGCCCAGAGCAAAGTCGATCTCGTGCCCGATCGGCAGTAGGCAAGGATCTTGCCACTCGCACCATCCAGTGCTTCGCGCATAGCATCGACCTGTCCTGGCCCGAAACCTGCGTGGCTGACAGGGATTGCCACATAATCGATCGCCGCTTTCTTTGCTGCGGCTTCGATCACGGCGCCGGGAGTCTGATCCGGGGATTCGTCTTCGGGACGGTTGTTGATGATGAGCGTCACGCCAAGTGACTTGGCCTCCGCAACGTCCTCTACCGTTATCTGCGGACTGGCCAGAAGGTTGTCGTCGATCTGGCGAAAATCACTCATGGCCCGGCTCCTTGATCCAACAGGCTCCGCACCGAATGTCGGTGGCATTGGTCGAAAATATGCCAACCCGGTCGGAAAACCGTGCGTTGCATATAAGCAACTACATCGGACTTGAAGGGCAAAATCGATCGCGGCACCAGCTGCATGCGTATAGACCGGTACGGATAAACCGGTCGGCTGCCCGAAATTGCGTCATTTTAGCATCGCAAAAGCCAAAAAAGCAGCCTGTCGCGCAATTCGTTCGCCAAGCCGGCACAAATGCCTTATAACCATTTTCGTATGGCGTCCGGAGATAGCGTCCGGGCGCGATTTCGTCCGGTAACTGTACGTCCGCAGGCCATGACGATCGAGGGAAGGGCGAGAGTTAAGGTACGTTTCGAAATATGGGTTATGACAGAGGTCGGCGCGGCCGCGGCCGCGACAAGCGCGATGGTATTGGCGAAGAAGGCTTCGATCCTTTCTCGCAGGGTGGCTTCGGGTATTCACAGGATTACGGTGACCGTGGCGGCGGCATGGATCGCGGCGGCTTCGGTGATCGTGACCGTGGTGGCTTCGGCGACGATCGCGGCGGCTATCAAAATCGCGGCGGCGGTGGCGGCGGCGGTTACGGAAACCGCGGCGGTGGCTTCCGTGGCGGCGGCGCAGGCGGCGGTAGCGGCGGCGGCGGTGGTCGTATGCCCCCACAGGTCGTGGGAACCGGCAAGGGTACGGTAAAGTTCTTCAACTCCAACAAGGGCTTCGGCTTCATCCAGCGTGAAGACGGTGGCGAAGACGTGTTCGTGCACATCAGTGCAGTGGAGCGTGCTGGTCTGGAAGGACTTGGCGAAGGACAGGTGCTGGAATTCAACCTTGTCGATCGCGGCGGAAAGATTTCTGCAAGCGACCTGCAGGTTGTCGGTGATGTCGTCCCCGTGGCCCAGAAGCCCCAGCAACCGCAGCGGGAACTGACCGGCGACAAGGCGGTCGGTACGGTCAAGTTCTTCAATTCGATGAAGGGCTTTGGCTTCATCACCCGCGATGACGGCGAACAGGACGCATTCGTCCACATCAGCGCGGTCGAACGCTCGGGTCTTTCCACCCTTAATGAGGGTGACCGGCTTGAATTCGACCTCGAGGTCGACCGACGAGGCAAGTACTCCGCGGTCAACCTTGTGCCCGTTCAGGGCTGACCCGGTCAGGATCGTCGTACCGGTGAATTGACCCGGTACGACACTTGCCATAAATGGGCATCAATGGCGGCTCCTTCGGGGCCGCCATTTCTTGTTTTCATTCTCCGTTTGAGGAACCAGACATGTCGATTACGCCCCTGATGCCGGTTTACCCACGTTGCGACGTGCGGCCGATCCGAGGCGAAAACTGCCATCTGATTTCTGAGGACGGCCGCCGGTTCCTTGATTTTGCGAGTGGTATCGCAGTGAACCTGCTGGGTCACTCGCATCCGGGCCTGATCGGCGCAATCCAGAAGCAGGCAGAGACGCTCATGCATGTCTCGAACCTCTATGGCAGTCCGCAGGGTGAAAGTCTTGCCCGGCGCCTGGTCGATCTGACGTTCGCCGACACTGTATTTTTCACCAATTCAGGTGCTGAGGCGGTCGAAACCGCGATGAAAACGGCGCGTGCCTATCATCAGCATGACGGTTCCGAAGAACGTTTCGAAATCATCACGTTCAAGAATGCATTTCATGGCCGGACGATGGCGACGATCAGTGCCTCGAACCAGGAAAAGATGCACAAGGGATTCGTACCATTGCTGCCTGGCTTCAAATACGTCGAGTTCGACGATCTTGAGGGTGTGAAGGCTGCGATCGGTCCTCATACGGCAAGCATCATGGTGGAGCCGGTGCAGGGCGAGGGCGGCATCAGGGTCGGAAGCGAAAGCTTCATTCGCGGTCTTCGCGAACTTGCCGATGCCAACGACATCATGCTGATATTCGATGAAGTGCAGTGCGGTGTTGCGCGCACCGGCACTTTTTATGCCTATGAACAATTCGGCGTGGAGCCGGATATCCTCGCCACTGCAAAGGGTATCGGCGGCGGCTTTCCGGTCGGCGCTTGCCTTGCAACGGAAAGGGCCGCGCGGGGCATGGTGTTTGGAACGCATGGCAGCACTTATGGCGGGAACCCTCTTGCCATGGCTGCGGGCAATGCCGTGCTGGACGCGGTTGCAAACCCGGAATTCCTTGAACGTGTCCGGTCGATGGGTGAGAAGTTGAGGGGGCGGCTCGAGCAGTTTATGGGCAACTATCCCGAACTCTTCGTCGAGGTGCGGGGGCTGGGCCTCATGCTTGGCGTCAGAATGGCCAGCGAGAGCCGCCCGTTTGTTGCCCATCTGCGTGACAATCATGGATTGCTGACTGTTTCTGCGGCCGACAATGTAGTCAGGGTCCTGCCGCCGCTCGTCATCGAAGATGAACACATCGACGAATTTATGGAAAAGCTGTCTGCCGGTGCAGCGAGTTATACCCCATGACACTGCGGCATTTTCTGGATCTGTCGGACGCAGGTGGCGATGCAATTGCGGCGATGATCAACGATGCGATTGATCGCAAGGCGACGCGCGCGGATTTTCCAAAGGGTAAGCCTGATCCGGATGCGCCACTCGCAGGGCGCGTGCTCGCCATGATCTTTGAGAAGAACTCGACGCGTACACGCGTTTCCTTCGATATGGCGATGCGCCAGCTTGGTGGCAGTGCAATGATCATGGAATCGGGCAGCATGCAGCTGGGGCGGGGGGAAACGGTCGCGGACACAGCGCGTGTTCTTTCCCGCATGGTCGACGCGATCATGATCAGGACGGATGATCACGCCAAGATCGAAGAACTGGCCAGGCATGCGACCGTCCCCGTTATCAACGGACTGACGGACCGGTCACATCCTTGCCAGATCGTGGCGGATCTGTTGACTGTCGTTGAGCATCGCAAGTCACTTCCCGGGCTTGAAGTGGCCTGGTTCGGCGATGGAAACAATGTGCTGCATTCGATCCTGGAGGCTGCGGCGTTGATGAAATTCAACGTGCGCTACGCAGTTCCGCCGGATTACGAACCGGACGATGAATTCGTCGCGCTCGCCAAGACGTCAGGATCGCGGATCACTTTGTGCCGGGATGCACTCGAGGCGGCAACCGATGCCGACGTGCTGGTTACCGATACATGGGTTTCGATGGGGCAGGCGGAAGCCGCCGAAAAGCTTGCGGCAATGCGGCCGTATCAGGTCAATGGTGATTTGATGGCTGTCGCCAAGAATGACGCGATATTCCTTCACTGCCTGCCGGCACACGTTGGCGATGAAGTCAGCGAAGCTGTCTTCGAAGGCCCGCATTCGGTCGTCTGGGATGAGGCGGAAAACCGGATTCATGCTCAAAAATCAGTGCTGCGCTGGGCATTCGGGCAGCTTTGATGGAAACGGTTGAGGTCTACCAGGACGGCGTATTGGGTTTCACGTTGCCGCATCGCAATGTGCGGGGGCGATGTGTGCGTCTGGGCGCTGTCGTGGATAGGATACTGTCAGCCCATGACTATCAGCCCGCGATCAGAAGCCTGCTGACCGAGGCGTTGGTTCTGTGCTCCCTGATGGGTTCTTTGCTGAAGGGAGATGGCCAACTTACAATGCAGGCGCAGTCTGCGCAGGGTGTCGTGAAGTTGCTGGTCGCCGATTATCGGAACGGGGAACTGAGGGGCTATGTCGACGCGGACCGGGGGCCGCTGGATTCACTTGGTGCAAATCCCCACTTGCCGAGCTTGTTCGGTGAAGATGCATACTTGGCGATCACTTTCGACCTGGCGTCATCTGGTGAAAGGTATCAGGGCATCGTTCCGCTTGACGGAGATAGCCTCAGCGAGGCTTGCGAGAGCTATTTCAGGCAGTCTGAACAAATTCCGACGTTGATCCGCATCGCGGTGCAATCGGACGGCAGCGAATCCACTGCCGCGGGCTTGTTGATCCAGCATCTTCCGCATGGGGAGGAGGGGCGAGAACGGCTTCACGTCAGATACGACGATCCTGACTGGGAGCACGTAGAGGTCCTTGCATCGAGCGTCCGACATTCCGAGCTCGTAGCAACCGATATCAGCCTTGAAACGATTATCTGGCGACTTTTCCATGAGGAGCCAGAAATTCGGGTTGAGCAAGTCAATGCGCTGTCACGCGGTTGCCGATGCTCTGTGGATCACTTTGTCGACGTTCTCCGAAAGTTTCCTGAAGATCAGCGCGACGAAATGCGTGAATCGGACGGACTGGTGCATGTCGACTGTGCGTTTTGCTCCAAGGTTTTTGAAGTAAATGTATGATGCGAAACATCCGGTTTATGGTGAGTAGTTATCTTCAAAGCAAAGAGGCAATCGGATGACGAATGACGCGCGCCCCGGAGCAGTTGTTTTATTGTCCGGCGGTCTGGATTCGATGGTTTCTGCGGGAATTGCCCGAGAAGCCGGTTATCGAATTTACGCGTTGACGATTGACTACAATCAGCGGCACAGGCGCGAATTGGAGAGTGCGGCTGCAATTGCCAGAGTCTTGGGGTGTGATCGGCATGTAGTTTTGCCGCTCGATCTAACGGCTTTCGGAGGCTCCGCACTGACGTCAGACATCGACGTACCCAAGACCGGCGTAGCCGAGGGAATTCCTGTCACTTACGTGCCGGCACGCAACCTCGTATTTTTGTCGCTAACCCTTGCCTGGGCCGAGGCGCTCGATGCGCGGGATGTGTTTATCGGCGTAAATGCGCTTGATTATTCCGGTTATCCGGATTGCAGGCCTGAATTTATAGCCGGGTTTGAAAAGCTGGCTGGGTTGGCCACGAAAGCCGGTTCGGAAGGCCATGGTTTCAAGATCCATGCTCCGCTTCAGTATCTTGGAAAAGCAGAGATTGTGGACGAAGCCTTCAGGCTTGGGCTGGACCCTGGCATGAGCTGGTCGTGCTACGATCCGCTGCCAGACGGGTTGGCGTGCGGTGAATGCGACAGTTGCCGGTTGCGACGGGACGGTTTTCGGAAATCGGGTCATGTTGATCCGATCGGATACGCGTCCTGAGCAACGATCAAATCGTCATTTCATAGTCCAAAACGAAAGAAGGGCCGGATCACTCCGGCCCTTCTTCGTTTGTTTTGGTTGGTATCCCTTACATCCCCGAACCGGGGCCGTAGCTGATCTCAACGCGACGGTTCTGCAGTTCACGCACACCGTCAGCAGTCGGGACGCGCGGATTGCTTTCGCCAAACGCTTCGCTGGTGATCGCAGCATCCGGGATGCTGCGCGCCGTGAGGTACGAGCGCACCGAAGAGTTGCGACGCTCCGAAAGGCCCATGTTGTACTGCACCGAACCCGAGCGGTCCGTGTAGCCGGCCAGCATGATCGGAACGCTGTCACAATCGGCATAGGCCGTAATAGCGCTGTCGAGGATGCTTGCTGCTTCCGGCGTGATTTCAGCCGAATCCCAAT
>NZ_LRSE01000037.1:0-2500 GCF_001634625.1 Croceicoccus bisphenolivorans
CGCACATAGCCATTCCATGTGAGCCTAGGCGTGAACCGGCCCTGCCGTGATGCATTAGCCGATCGGAACGCCGCCAAAGGTGCCGTTTGCATAGCCATCGAAGGCAAGGCATGGATTGCGCGCGAGGCAGACGCAAAAAAGCCCGCTGGCAGGGAAGCCAACGGGCGTTTGATGATAACTGGTTGCGGGGGTTGGATTTGAACCAACGACCTTCAGGTTATGAGCCTGACGAGCTACCGGACTGCTCCACCCCGCGTCACCGATGTTGCCTTTGCGTTTGGGGCAAAGACCAAAAAGCCGCCGCTCGGATAACCGGCAGCGGCTTTTTAAACATGTGAATGGGTTTCGCGATCACGCCGGCTGCAATGCCTGGCGGCGTCCTACTCTTCCAACGCTTAAGCGTTAGTACCATCGGCGCTGTTTGGTTTCACGGCCGAGTTCGAGATGGGATCGGGTGGGTCACAAACGCTATGGCCACCAAGCAATGAAGCAGGCGTGTCGCGGATTTTAATCGATGCACACTTGAGTGATGTGGGTGATCTGGCTGCGATGACCGTCCGGTCAACGAGCAGTCCAGGCCAAAAGCCATGCAAGACTGTCGTTGATGGTGAGATTCATCAAGCGCGATCAGAACTATTAGGACCGGTTAGCTCCATGCGTTACCGCACTTCCACACCCGGCCTATCAACGTCGTGGTCTACGACGGTTCGAAGATACCTAATCTTAAGGGAGGCTTCCCGCTTAGATGCTTTCAGCGGTTATCCCGTCCGTACATAGCTACCCTGCGGCACCCTTGGCAGGATGACAGGTACACCAGAGGTACGTTCACCCCGGTCCTCTCGTACTAGGGGCAACTCCTTTCAAGTATCGACGCCCACGGCAGATAGGGACCAAACTGTCTCGCGACGTTCTGAACCCAGCTCACGTACCACTTTAATTGGCGAACAGCCAAACCCTTGGGACCTGCTCCAGCCCCAGGATGTGATGAGCCGACATCGAGGTGCCAAACGATTCCGTCGATATGAGCTCTTGGGAATCATCAGCCTGTTATCCCCGGCGTACCTTTTATCCGTTGAGCGATGGCCCTTCCACGAGGGACCACCGGATCACTATGACCGACTTTCGTCTCTGCTCGACTCGTCAGTCTCGCAGTCAGGCAGGCTTATGCCATTGCACTCTTGCAGCCGGTTTCCAACCGGCCTGAGCCTACCATCGCGCGCCTCCGTTACTCTTTAGGAGGCGACCGCCCCAGTCAAACTACCCGCCACAGAGGGTCCCAACACCGGCTAACGGTGCGTGGTTAGACATCAGAAAACAGCAGGGTGGTATTTCACCTATGGCTCCACGAGAACTGGCGCTCTCGCTTCAAAGCCTCCCACCTATGCTACACAACTCTTTCCTAATGCCACTCTGAAGCTGCAGTAAAGGTGCACGGGGTCTTTCCGTCTAACCGCGGGTACTCCGCATCTTCACGGAGAATTCAATTTCGCTGAGCATATCCTGGAGACAGTGGGGAAGTCGTTACGCCATTCGTGCAGGTCGGAACTTACCCGACAAGGAATTTCGCTACCTTAGGACCGTTATAGTTACGGCCGCCGTTTACTCGGGCTTCAATTCGGAGCTTGCACTCCTCCTCTTAACCTTCGAGCACCGGGCAGGCGTCACACCCTATACGTCGTCTTGAAGCCGACTTAGCAGAGTGCTGTGTTTTTGCTAAACAGTCGCTACCCCCTGGCCTGTGCCCCCTCCAACTACTTGCGTAGAAAGAGGGCCTCCTTCTTCCGAAGGTACGGAGGCAATTTGCCGAGTTCCTTCAGGATACTTCTCTCAAGCGCCTTGGTATACTCTACCTGACCACCTGTGTCGGTTTCGGGTACGGTCTATACGGAGAGGCTATTTCCTGGAACCACTTGGCTGCCCATCCAATCCGATAAGGATGAACAACTTCCGCGATCCGTCACACATCTCCAGGCCCACGAATATTTACGTGGTTCCCATCGACTACCCCCTTCGGGCTCGTCTTAGGGGCCGGCTAACCCTGCTCCGATTAGCGTTGAGCAGGAACCCTTGGTCTTTCGGCGAGAGGGCATCTCACCCTCTTTGTCGCTACTCATGTCAGCATTCGCACTTCCGATACGTCCACCGTCGGTTACCCTTCGGCTTCACTCGCTTACGGAACGCTCCGCTACCGCTGCAGTAAACTGCAACCCTAAGCTTCGGTGCATCACTTTAGCCCCGATACATCTTCGCCGCAGGAACCCTTATTTAGACCAGTGAGCTGTTACGCTTTCTTTAAAGGATGGCTGCTTCTAAGCCAACCTCCTGGTTGTTTTGGGATTCCCACATGCTTTCCCACTTAGTGATGACTTGGGGACCTTAGCTGTAGGTTAGGGCTGTTTCCCTTTTGACGACGGACCTTAGCACCCGCCGTCTGTCTGCCGAACTAGACTCGATGGTATTCGGAGTTTGGTTAGGTTTGGTAGATCTCGCGACCCCCTAG
>NZ_LRSE01000038.1 GCF_001634625.1 Croceicoccus bisphenolivorans
ATCTGTGCCATTGGCGCTGACGCCGGACAGTCGGCGATCAGCACGGTCGCGCCCTCCGACGCCAGCCTCCGCGCCGCCGCGCTGCCCAGACCACCGGCGCCGCCGGTGATGATGGCCACTTTCCCTTCGACTCTCCGCATATCGTCCTCTCTGGAAAATATTGGGCGGGGCGCGCCGGCGTAAGAGCCGAGCGCGCCCGCCTAATCAGAACCGCGTGCTCAACTGGATGCCGTAAGTGGCAGGCTTGCCGGCGTAGCGGATCACCGCGTCCTGCCCCTTTTCCACCGTGGTCCAGTAATATTTGTTGAAAATGTTGCGGCCGAAGAGGCCGACCCGCCAATTGCCGTCGGGTGACTTCACGCCGGCCCGGAGATCGACCAGGACATAGGGATTGAGGTCATAATTGCCCTTGCCTCCGGCGATCAGCAGATCGTTGCCGAACGCGGCAGTCGTGCGGCTATGATAGTTCACCGCGCCAGCGACATAGGCTTCCATGCTGTTGGAAATAGGGAAGTCATACTGAGCGTCGCCAGCCAATTGCCATTTGGCCGCATAGGGGAAGCTCTCGCCCGAATAGTCGGCGAAAATACCACCGGCATTATAGCCCGTATACTGCTTGATCTTACTGTCGAGATAGGTTCCCGAAGCGCTGATGTTCAGGCCGCGTGTCGGTTGCCACACCAGTTCCAGTTCAGCACCCTGGAGACGGGATTTCGGGATGTTGACCAACTGCTGAATGCGGCCGAACAGCAGATCCTGAAGCAGCACATAGATCTGCTTGTCACTATAGTCATAATAGAAGGCGGCACCATTGATCTGCATGGTGTGCCCGAACAGTGGGGCCTTGAAGCCGACTTCGTAGGCAAGCAGCGATTCTTGCTTGACCGGAAGATTTGAAGTGAATGTCGAAGCGGCGAAGGCCGGGATGCTACCCGCCTTATAGCCTCGGCTGACATTCGCGTAGAGGAGCGTTGCGCCTGGCGTCTTGTAGTTCAGGCCCACGCGCCAGGAAACATTGTCCTCCCGCAGGCGGCCGATGGAGGCGGCAGGATTGAAATTTTCGTCCAGGGTGGTGCAGTCACCGACGGAAACCGGCATGATCGGCGTCGTCTTGGTGCCGATATTATAGTAGAATTGCTGCGTGCCGAGGCTGAGTTCCGCGAACGCCGGTTCCGCCGCCACCGCGCAGCTGCGACCATCCCGATTGGTCTTGGTGTACCGCATGCCGCCCTGCAACGTGACATCAGGGACGATTTCCCATTCGACATTGCCGAACACCGCATAGGATTTGATCGTGTTGTCGCTCAGCCCGTTCGTCATCGAAAAGTCCAGGCCTTCCGGCCCGATATAGCCGAATTCCCCATTCGTGCCGATCGGCCCAAGGCCTGCGAACACGCCATGCGCGTTGGATGCATCCTTCACATAATAAGTGAAGAGCTGATGCACCTTGTGGTGGGAATAATTGCCGCCCAGAATCCACTGGATCGGTCCATTCTCGCCTTCAAGACGCAGTTCCTGGTTGAACGCCTTGACCGTGCCGGTGCCGTAACGGTCGCCGGTTTCATACGTATATCCATCATTGTCATAGAAGGCCTTGGTGCTGAAGCTCTGATAGGCCGTGATGGAAACCAGCCGGAGATCGTCCGTCAGTTCATAATTGATCCGCCCAGACAGCATCCAGAACCAGTCGTCGCGGCCGTAGTCCCGGTCAGGCCCCCAATCCGCGGCGCGCGCGTTGTTTGGCGGCAAAGGATAGTTTGCGACGCCGGCAATGATTCCCGACGGCACCTGCGGATCGATCTTGCGGACCTGCGGCGCGATCGTATCGGATTTATCGATCCAGCCGGTTCCGTTCAACGCCACGGTCAACCGCTCGGTCGGCTCCCAGTCGAGCAGCGCCCTTCCCTGCCATTGTTCCTGACGGCCGAGCGTATCGTTGCGCGTGTAGCTCTTCTGCCAGTCGCCGCCCTGCACCGTCCGAACGGCAAGACGCCCTTTCAAGGTGCTGCTTAGCGGGCCGCTGACGAACCCAGTCGCATCGAGCGTATTGAACCGGCCATATTCGGCATCCACCCCGGCGGAGAATGTATCGGTGGGCTTGGCCGCGATATAGTTGAACGCACCGCCCGTAGAATTCTGGCCATAAAGCGTGCCCTGCGGCCCCTTGAGCACCTCGACCCGTTCCAGATCGAAGATCGCGCCCTTGGTCATGAAGCTGTAGGGCAGGGGGACTTCATCGACATAGACGCTGACGGTCGGACCCGCCGAAAGGCTCTGATCGATGAAACCGACGCCGCGCAACGTATAGATGGGAACGCCCAGCGCGGTTTCCGCATAGGCGAAGCCGGGAACCGTCTTGACCAGATCGGCCGCCGTCGAAACACCGCGCTCGATCAGGGCATCCCCCGAGATCGCGGCGATCGACATGCCGACATTGTTGATCGACTGGACACGCTTTTGCGCGGTAACAACGATCTCTTCGATGCCTGACTGTGTTACTTCACTAGTCGGAGGGGGCGCCGCGGAAACGGGAGCATCTTGTGCATAAAGTGGCGATGTTGAAAATGCCAATACCCAAAGGGAAACCCCACGCGATATAGAAATCCCCATGCTCTTCATAACATCCTCCTCCCAGGTTTATGCCAGAACAACTAGATTTGGTCCGTTTTGAAGACCTGTGTTTCTGGCTTTCAATTCATCCTCACCTATTGGTATTGCTATCGATACCGTCATTATCTTGTTGGCGGTTACGCTTCCTCCATGAGTTCAAGATATCGGTGAATCTCAATCCCAAAGGGCAAACCATGGAACCGGCCGGGCCGATTTCCCTAACATGTTGCAGAGTTTTTCTGGCTCTGTTGCAAACTCTGACACGGTTTCCAAGATTGGGCTCATGTACTGTCAAGGTCAGTTGCGATGAACGATTTCAAAGGACGGCATTTTACCGGCGAGGTCATCCTATGGGCGGTGCGCTGGTATTGTCGATACGGCATCAGCTACCGTGATCTCGAGGAAATGCTGTCCGAGCGTGGGATCGATGTCGATCATACGACGATCTATCGCTGGGTGCAGCGCTACGCGCCGGAGATGGAGAAGCGTCTCCGCTGGTTCTGGCGGCGCGGCTTTGATCCGAGCTGGCGTCTGGATGAGACCTACGTAAAGGTGCGGGGCAAATGGACCTACCTGTACCGGGCGGTCGACAAACGGGGCGACACGATTGATTTCTATCTGTCATCGACACGCAGCGCCAAAGCGGCGAAGCGCTTTCTGGGCAAAGCTCTTCGTGGCCTGAAGGACTGGGAAAAGCCGGCCAAACTCAATACCGACAAGGCACCCAGCTACGGCGCAGCAATCGCTGAGCTGAAACGCGAAGGCAAACTGGCGGCGGAAACCGAGCACCGGCAGGTGAAATATCTGAACAACGTGCTCGAGGCCGACCACGGCAAGCTGAAGATGCTGATCAAGCCGGTACGTGGCTTCAAGTCGATGCCAACGGCCTACGCCACGATCAAGGGCTTCGAGGTCATGCGCGCCCTACGCAAAGGACAGGCCCAGGCATGGTGCCTGCAGCCAGGTATCATGGGGGAGGTGCGCCTGGTTGAAAGAGCATTCGGAATTGGACCCTCGGCCCTGACCGAAACCATGATTATGCTCAATAAGCATTTCGCCAATGCTGCCTAATCCCCCAACTGGGTGACGCCGCGCGGCCGTGCCCCATGTTTGCAACAGAGCCGGCGAGGAAGCCTATTGCGCCGCAGGCGGCACCTTCACCACCGATCTTTTCGGAGAACGTCGCTATTGCGATGATGCGGGCCTTGTCATGGACCTTGTGCAAGATCGGCTCGACGCCATCGCCAAGGCGGCGCGCGAAGATGGCTGGCGCGATGCAGAAGGGCAGCTCTACCGGCCTGATTCCTACTGGATGCGCGGCCATCTGGAACCCGCTGGCGAGCGCCATCCGACCGAGGAAGAAACCGCGCAGCTGGTCGAGATCGAGGCGGCAATCGCCAAGCGGGAAAGCGAGGTGGACGAGGACGAGCACGACTATGACGACGAGTTGCGCGCCCTTACCTGCAAGCAGGACGCTATCGTATCGGCTTGCCGCGTCTTCACCGCCGAGCAGAAGGCCGAGCACTCGCTTATCGTCTTCATCGGGCATGACGGTATCGAACAGGTTGCGTTCACGCGCAGCGCCAAGGGCACCGCCGCCGATGGCCCCAAGCCTCCCCGGCCCGACTACTCGCAGAAGGTCATGGATCAGCTGGGCGGCATCCGCACGATGGCGGTTCGGGAAGCCCTTGCCAGCGACCCGGAGCTGGCGCTGGACGTGCTCTTGACGGGCCTATTGGGGCAGGTTCGCGGCAACTCCTATTCGTGGCAACAAGCCGCCGAAATCACCGCCGAGAAGAACCGCTTCCATGTTGACGAGGCGATCATGGGCCATTCCACGATTGCCGACATTGACGAAATCGCGGGGGCCGATCTTGCCCGCTTGGCCGAGACACCCACGCTGGACGACATGCGCCAGATGGACAGCGAAGCGAAATTGCGGCTGCTGGCCTACTGCGTGGCCTCGCAGATCACGAGCCTTTCGTTCCATAGCGACCGCGACCGCCAGCTGGCGCAGATCGTCGGGGCCGCGCAGATCGACATGGCCGACAAGTGGGAACCCAATCAGGTATTCTATGACCAGCTTAGCAAGGCCACGCTCTTGAAGCTGCTGGCCGAAGGTTGCGGCAACGACGCCGCAGAGAATTGCCAGACCATGAAGCGCTCTGATCTTGCCGTGACGGTCAACGAGCGCCTTGCGGGGCGGCGCATCCTGCCCCCCGCCCTTCGACCCTCTGCCTTGCCCGATGCCGCTGATAGCGAAAGCCAAGCGGCATGACGGCATGGGGAGCGCGCTTCACTCCCGCGCTCCCCGCAAACTTGCGGGGCGGTGGCAGCTGCCACCGCACCCATTTTACAGAACGCAGCCGGTAAAATCGGCCGCGTATAATGAGCGGCCAGGGCCGCGCGTTGCCGGTGGTGGCAGCTGCCACCGGGGGAACACCAAGGGCACCCGCCCTTTCGTTCCCGAAGCATAATCGACAGGACCGGGTTGCACGCCAAGTTCGGCCAGTTCCGGCGCGATCGCGCGCGCCGGGGCCTCCCTAGACGCGCCGCCCGCACCACTCCCATCGATTTTGCTTCCCCCTCCCCATCCCGCGCTTCGCCAGCGGGTCAGAGCCGCAGGCCGCAGGCAGCGGCTTCGCCTAAAGGAGTGAAAAATGGCTAAGGAAACGAACCGGATCGACATTTATCAGGCCGTCACCGACGACATTCTTGCGATGCTGGAAGCGGGCACCAAGCCGTGGGTGAAGCCGTGGAGCGGTGGGCCGACCATTCCGCTCCGGCACAATGGGGTCGCCTATCGTGGGATCAACGTCCTCAGCCTTTGGGCCAGCGCTATGCGTCAGGGCTTCGCCTCGCCCTATTGGCTGACCTTCAAACAGGCGGTGCGACGTGCAAGTCGCATGAAAGGAGTAA
>NZ_LRSE01000039.1 GCF_001634625.1 Croceicoccus bisphenolivorans
TTCAATGAGTTGGTGCCCAGAAGAGGACTCGCCATCGCTGTTGCGCGAGATTCCTCGATCTGGTCGTCATTTTCCTGTTTGTTTTCAGTGGTGGTGGGTTCGAGTCCCAGAAGAGGACTCGCATCTTATTATATTTTGTGTGTTATAACAGCAACATAGACGATGTGGTTTTTGCGAAGGCCCGCAGAAAAGCCCGCATTTCAATGTGGTCTAGAGGTTCGAGTCCAATTCAGGGACTCGAAACTTACAAAAATGGCGGATTTCCGCCATTTCTTCGCCGTGAACAAAAGCAGAAACTTGGGTGCTTCAGGGACCGAAAGGCCCGCAAAAACTCGTTCCTGCAACGTTCCAACTTGCCTCACAAAATCTCGCACGATCCTCATCAGCGCGAGGTTTATGCGGTCTGCTGATGTGATCGCAGGCCTGCACGTCATCGGTTCGTTTTTCCATCTTAAGGCGTGAATAAGCCTGCCGGCTCCGCATAGCTCTTGATCGTGCGCTCGGGCTGCTCATGCCAGCCAATGTTGAACGCCCAGTAGGTCGGGAAAAAGTAGAGTGTCGAGTATGGCAGGTTCTCGTGCACCCAGCGCGCAAGGATTCGCCAATCGCCGGGTTCCTGATTTTTCGCCCAGAAGCTCGGAACGACGACGCAAGCCATCGCTCCCATGTGGCCATCGGCGTCAAGACGATCCCAGATGTGCCCGGCGTAGTTGCTCTCGTTGGACGCACAGGTGTAGCCGGACTTCTTCTTACGCTGCATCTCGTTGCAGAAGCCGTTCACCTCGCACGATCGGTAGGCCGAGCGGATGGCGATACGCCCCCAGTGATCCTGTAGCGGTTCGAGCAGTTCCTCGCACAGCCGCTTGCCGGCCTTGATGGCGAGCTCGGGGTCATCGGGTGCGTTGTTAAGCCCGTGGATCATGGCAACCTCCGAATAGAGCATGTCGCGCATGAAGAAGGATTTCGACAGCTGTACCCGGCCCAATTCCGTGAGAGAAGGAACGGTGCGTGCCGTCCCGAGCCGCTTGACCGCCCCTCCGTTTGGCTCCGCTACCCATCCGATCCGCAGTGCAACGCCGTCGCAGACCTTTGCCGGGCTGATTGCGCCGACTGGCGCATCTGGAAAACCCATGGCCTCGGCAAAAGCCCGGTAGTCGTCAAACCAAGAGCGTTTGGGGCAAAAGCTCTGAACGATCATCGCTGCATCACGCGCGCAATAGCGTTGGGCTTCGATGACTGCGGAGGCCGTGCGGTGAATGAGTTGGTATCGAATTTCCCCGACCGTCGCCGGATCGAGATCGAGAATTCGGCATAGCCGCTCCAGGCGTGCCGGGCGTGTGGTCGCATCCCCTTTTGCCTCTGAAAGCCACTCCTGGACTGTTGGGCCGAAAGTCTCGTCCACTTTCGCCTCGACGGCCAGAACGCCAAGGTGCCCATCAAGACGAAGGATCGCCATGAGGTCGGTCTGACTCGGTCGCTGACCATCACCAAGGTCGACCGGGCGCTCAAAAAACGCATCGACCAATGTAGCTCCCTTGAACGCGGGGTCATGATCGAGAGCCGATTTTACTGAAGGCGGAAGCCCGTTCGCAGAATACCAGAGATCAGCCACCGATTTGGCAGAACGACCTGGCTGCCAATGCGTTGGAGATCCGAGGTGATGGATCACGTCTTCGGGTCGCAATACCGGGACGTGCAGGCGGCGGATGGTCGATTCACTTTGCATGGCACCGAGCTTCTTTTCTTCCAGCATCATGTCAACAGCAGACAATAGGCCCACGGTCATACGACGAGCTCGCCTTGAGATGTTAAGAGATCCAAAAGGCCAGCGTGCGACATAGAAAGTCGCACGATATCGGAATTGAAGATATCCTGGGCGCGCAGGACCACGAACGTAAAATAGGGCCATGACACGATCTCAGCACGCCGACCTGGCGGAACGCTATTTTCTTGAGGACCTCCCCGGCGCCACTCAACTGGGCGCCCGGTTGAACGGGATTCTCTTGAAGATTGATGCAGGCGAGCAGATGACCGCGCTACAGCGGCAGTTTCTCGCCACGACCGGCCTGCATGCACTCGTCACCTTGGCCGACGGTAAGACAACCCTGGGAGAGTTTCGGGCCGCGGCCAAGCAGGAGCAGGCAGCGCGCATCGAGGAGGCTGCGGTCAAGGCCCTGAAGGATGCGGCAGAATTGGCGGAACGCACTGAGGCCAGGGCGGCAGCAGTTAAGGCGACCTTTGCCGCCATGGCGAACGACCCGGCACTCCGTCGAAAGCGAGAGGCCAAGGAGCTGCGACAGCGCTTCGGCGTG
The DNA here is from genome assembly GCF_001634625.1 of Croceicoccus bisphenolivorans. Taxonomy (GTDB): domain Bacteria; phylum Pseudomonadota; class Alphaproteobacteria; order Sphingomonadales; family Sphingomonadaceae; genus Croceicoccus; species Croceicoccus bisphenolivorans. Next base: position 2,313 of record NZ_LRSE01000039.1, read on the forward strand.
GGCTATATCGAAAGCGAAGATTATCCGCGTGCAATGGCGCTTCTCAGGCAAGTCGCCAATGGCCAACGCCTCAAAGTCGATGACCTCGCATGGCTCAAGACCGAGGCGGATTACTGCTGGACCGACGAGCTGCAGAGAGCCTGGCATGCATTGGAAGCCGCAGCCCTGACCAAAGCATGGGAAAGCAGTGGTGATACGTGGAATGCCGTGAATGCGAGCGGGCATTGGCGTAAGGCTGGTGAACCGGAGCGAGCCTTACGCCTGACCGATGCGGCATTGGCAAAGGTTGGGTCGAATCCCAAAATCAGGTCAGCCTTGGCAACGACGCGCGGCGGAGCAATGCGTGACCTACGCCGCCTCGACGAGGCGAAGGCACTGGCAAGCGAAGCGCATCAACTGACCTCAAGCGACTATAGACCGTGCACTTTGTTGGGCGCTGTCCACATCGAGCTTGGGGACCTTCCTGCAGGGCACGAATGGTATGCAAAGGCCGAGAGCCTGGGAGCGCCGCGCCAAGCGATCGACCATGAATTGCGAGGGTTGCTGATGCGCTCTTCCATTCAGGAACAGCAGCGCATTCGTGAATTTCTGGTTCGCCAGGATCCCGAACGCTTTGCTTGGCTCCGGCGTTGGCCCGGCAAAGTTCCAACCGCCATCCATTCAAAATCCACGCAAACGCTGAACAGTAAGGATCACACCGCATTAGCCCAGGCAGGTAGGCATGATCATCGTTCCCGATGATCCAGGCCCTGCAGGTTCCGACGAGGTATTGAAGGCGGCTGTCCAAAAAGTCTTCGACGGCGACGGCTTCCTGGCAAACGTCTGGCATCCCTATCGTGAGGTTTGGGTCGAACGCGTCCCCTTCCGCTTTGCGTTCATCGACGCGCCCGAAATGGAGCAACCATTCGGTCCGGAAGCCAGAGACTTTTTGGCAGGTCTCATTGCGAACAAGGAGCTTCGCCTCGACCCGGTCGGCAAGGAGTCGACTGGCTACATGCCCATCGACCCGTACAAGCGGGTTCTGTGCATGGCATTCCTGTCCGAGCAAATGGACGTCGGCACGGTCGACTATTATCACGAAGGCAAGCGGGGCTCGGGTTCAGTCAAGCGAGCCCGCCCTGTGATGCGAAACATCGAGCTCGAGATGATCGTGAACGGGTGGGCTTGGGTGACCGAGCAATATGCGTTCGATCGCGAGGCAGAATACTTCGAGGCGCAAGACGATGCCCGGCGTGATCGGCGAGGTCTATGGGCGATGGACAATCCTGAGCCGCCCTGGACCTTCAAACGCCGTCAACGGCGCAAGAGCCGCGCATCGGGCGGGCAAGGCCGATTGCTTTAGTCCGACAGTGAAGGATCAGGCTGCCGCGACAATCGCCAAAATGCGGGGCGACTGGGCTATTTACCGTACGCTTGACGGCAGGCTCGCTATATCGGTCGGCACGGCAAAGAATGGCTGTCAGGCCTGATCTTCCAATCGATAATTCACTGTCTCGAAGAAGGGTCCAATCCCGTCGTCTACGACGGCAACGTAGCCTTCGCGCTGCTCTTGGGTACGCCAGCGATTTTCCCACACGACGGCATAGGACCAGAGCTGGGCTCCGGCAGGCAATTCCATGAGGAATTTTTCCCACGCGCCGTGGAGATGACCAAATGGCAATCGCGGGGCTCCGCCCAGGGGATCGTTGACGATTTCGTGCGCCTCGATCTCCTCAACCGTGAAAGAGCTGACGAGATCCTCCTTGCCCGGAGCAAAGATGCGCTCTTCGCTCTTTCGTTGCTTCTCATCTCGCCGCGAAGTCCACTTTTCATAGAGAATGAAGGGAACGAAAAGCGGCCAAAGGATCGTGGTTACGAGTACGACCAGGACGTAGGATCGGAACGCTTGGGCAGGCGCGGGCCGCTTGGCCTTCTCGGAGAGATTGACCCAGATTTCCTTCGCCAGAATGGCGACCATGGGCACTGCCAGGACCAGCCCGATCACAAGATACCATTGCCAGTAGGGCATCGTGTCAGCTCTCACCCGAGCGATTGCCAAGGGTTGTCAGGGCGGCGATGCCATAGCCCTCTGGCGCATCTGGTTCTCCCGTTCCGTTCTCCCGGACCGAGCGCTCGATCAATTCGCCCTTGCTAAAGCGCAAGAGAAGGTCCCGCTCATAGGTGCTGCCATAGCCCATATGGACGTATTTGAGCTGCTTTCCCTGGGGAAGCCGAACCGTATCCGTGAACCAATGGGCGAAAACTCGCTCGCCATATCCCGGGAACACCGTTTCAAGTGTCGCTTCTTCTCCGCTCTTCAGCCAGCCCTTCAACTGCGTGAGGTAAAGCCGTCCGTCGATAACCTCCCAGGTGCCGACGTACCCTCTCCAGCAAGCCGTGTGCGGCGAACGGAATGTCCGGCGTCAGCGCCAATGGCACAGATTT
>NZ_LRSE01000004.1 GCF_001634625.1 Croceicoccus bisphenolivorans
GTAGCGATGACACTTCAACCGTCCCGTCGTCTTCGCTGTCAAAATACGAACCGGGACCATCCAGACGATCGGAACCATCGATGATCGGCTGCGTGGTGTAATAGTACTGTCCGGTAGCCGAGGGCGTGCTCTGGTTGCCTGCCGCATCCGTCGAAACCGCAGAATAGGAGACGTAGCCTTCGCCAAGACCTTCGATTTCAGATTGTGACAGCGAGAGTGTGAAAGTTCCCCCGCTCACATTGGCCTGCTTGACGAGAAGCTCCGCGCCGTTGGTCAGGGTGACGGTGACGATGCTTCCGGGTTCGGTCGTTCCGGTAATTTGCGTTCCGTCCGCTGCCTCAAGAACCGTGACGATCGTCCCTTCCTGCGCCACTAGATCAGCGGGGGCATCGGGTGACGTGGTATCGACAGTAAAGAGGAGCGGAAGCGAAGTTGTTCCAAGTTCACCCAGACCGCTCTCGAACTGCGCGGTCAAAACCTTTGAGCCATCCGAGCCGAGCGTAGCGGCCGACACCGTGAATTCATGCAACAACGTCGAGCCGGAGGGAACGTCTGCGGCAGTAAGAACATAACTGGCGATTATAAAGCCATCGAGCTTCAGGTGGAGCGTATCGCCTTCTCCGACGCCCGTGCCGTCGCCATAGGAAACGGTCACTTTCACGCCATCGGCTATCTCGCCGGCATTGACGCGCGCGCCATCATCAATCGTTGGGCGATCCGGCGCGCCAAGCGTATCGCCGCTATTGTCTTGCGGAACGATGGTCTCGACTTCATTTGCCGCCGCGTCCAGCAGGTCGATGAGTGCGCTGCCCTCGTAGTCTTCCGAATTGAGCGGAGCGCCCCCGGTGAGGGCGATGCCGATGTCGTCCGCGAGCTGTTGCTGTGCAACGATCTGGGCAGAGGTGACCTGGGTGAGCGCTGCAATTGGATCACCAGAGGCATCGATATCCTCGATTGACTGATTGACGTTCGCCAGTGACTGCGAGATCGCCGAAGACTGGCTGACCAATGCAGCCTGCACTATCGGGTCAGTCGTCCCGTCGGCAACCGTAAGTACGACGCTTTCGATAAAGCTGCTGTCGGAGAGGTCCGCACTTTCGCCATAGTTTTCGAGTTGCGTCGCAAGCGCGTCGGCAGCGACCGTATAGCCGTCATCGACGCCGGCGTCCTTGAGTCCGGCATCGAGCGCGGCGAGGATATTGGCGATTTCAGCGGCTGTCTTCTGGATCTCGACCGCTTCCGCGATCTCGTCCGGATCGCTGGAGTCCGCCACAACCGCGATCGGATCATAGTCCGTTAGCGACACGTCCGAAGGAAGGCCAAGCGCGCTTTCGAGAAGAGCCTCTGCGGCGGCGATGTCTTCGGGAGTCGCGTCATCCCCAGCCAGCGCATCGATGATTGTGGTCAGCGGGGTAACGACGGTGGAACCGTCTGGCGCGCTCATGGTCCCGGTAAAGGGCTCGCCGGTGCTGATGTCGTAAGTCAGTACCGTCCCATCTGGCGCGATGACCGGGGCCAGGACAATCCGGCCAGACCCACCCAGATCGGTAAAATTGCCCTCTTCGTCGGTAAATGTGTATTCTTCCGCAGTGAAGATCTCGTTGCCATCGGTGTCGAAAAAGACTTCCCCTGCGTCGTACTTGCCGTTGGCATTGGCATCGACGAATTCCTCGTGATCCCACTGGTCATTGTTGTTGCTGTCGCGAAAGACGATGGCATTGGCGATATAGCCGTCGGTGACCGAGCCGCTGACGGTTTGCGGTGCATCGGCGGTTCCGGTCACCGTCACCTTAACGGTCGCGACATTCGATTGCGCGTTGTGACTGTCGTTGGCGCGATATGTGAAAGTCACCTCGCGCGTCTCACCTTCGTCAAGGTCTTGGAAATCGTTGCCTGGGTCGAAAGTAAAAGTGCCGTCCCCATTGATTGTCACAGAGCCTTCAATCGGTCCCGAAACAATCTCATAAATCAGCGTGGATGCATCGTCATCCTCATCGACATCGCTTCCTACGAAGCTCCCGATGAAAGCGCTGCCATCTTCGACGATCCCGGCTTCGGCCCCGATGATGACATCCTCAACGACAGGGGCGTCGTTCGTTCCGACGACCGTCAATGTCACAACCGCGAGGCTGTATGTGCCGTTGCCGAGCTGGATGATGTAGCTGAAAGTGTCCTGGTAGGTCTTGCCTTCGGCGAGCCAGTCGAGCGCTGAGGCATCGTACTCGATGGTTCCAGCGTTTTCGTCCGACATGACAATCGTGGCCAGAGCGCCGAGGCTTGTCTCGATGCCGTAAGTGCCGCCGGAGGAGATAGCCGAAGACACCTCGGCCGAATTCATCCCGCCGTCATAAAGCGAGTAAAGGGTCTTGGACGCACCACCTTGATCGTTGTCGAGCACTTTGAGGTAGACGACCGCGTCTTCAAGAACTTCATAGTAGTCGTCGCCTGCTTGCGGCGTATTTAGTGCCGAAGTGCCCATTCCGTCTCCCCCTTGTGTCGGCTGTCAAGAAAAACAACGTATGATTTATCAACTATGATTTGAGTCGCTGCTAGATACATAATTCCAACGCTTTCAAGAGCGCAGTCCCGTTTTGGGACGCGGTGTTGCGGGGGATGCAGGTGCTGCGAGCGACTACTCGACAGATGCCAACCACTGCGCTGGCGCAGTCGCTCGCACCCCCGGAATGACTGGCACCCAATCCAAGACTGGGAACAAATACCTGCCAGCCGGTGAGCAGGTGGCGATTCTATCCATGATAGAGGGATCTTGTTACAAAAATTGCCACAAAGCGAACGCCGAGAATACATGTAATATGTTGAAATATAGAAGAAATTATAGAAACGGGCAATTTCCCACCCTCTCCGCCATTTTCCTGTTCGTCAGTTTTTACAGCAAATCGCTGAAAGGCGAGGGTTGAAGCCGGGCCGTTCAAACCGGCAGCACTCGCGTATCCTTTACGCACTTTAGGGCAAAACTTGAATTGATCGAAACCACCTCCGGCAGGTGGGAGAGTCGATCCTTCATGAAGCGCTCATAATGGTCGATGCTTTTTGCGACTATTCGCAGCATGTAGTCGCTCTCGCCGCTCATCGAGAAGCATTCGATGATTTCGGGACATTCGGCCACAGCTTCTTCGAACATTTCGAGCGTTTCGCCGCGGTGGTTCGTCAGCTTCAGGTGAGCGAACACATTTACGCCCAATCCGATGGCAGATGGGTCGAGCAGGACGGCGCGACCGACGATTACCTTGTTTTGCTCCAGCTTCTTCAGACGACGCCAGCACGGCGTTTGCGAAAGGCCGACGGCCGGACCCAGATCCGCCAGCGAGATATCGGGGTTTGCCTGGATCTGACGCAAAATCTTCAGGTCGGTCTCGTCCATTTCCTCACACTTCCAAAAATAGAAAAATTTTCTAATAAAATTGAATATAGAAAAAATATTATCGCGTAAATGGCATTCAGGTTGAAATGTAGATCACGATTTTCTCCCGAAGACCTTCTATTTTCGTTCTCTTCGCAGGGAGCGCTTCATGTCCAATCGACCACCATTGGAATTTCACGTACCCGAACCACCGGCCCGGCCCGGACAGTTGTCCGAGATAGCCGGGACGGTCGTTCCCGAGGCAGGGTTGGTCCGCCGCCCGGATGCTTTGTCGAGTTCCGTCGATCTTCGCGATCTCCCGTTCGAATTGATCCGTGTTCTCGATGACGATGGTCAGGCCATAGGTCCGTGGGATCCTCGGCTTTCGCCTGAGCGGCTGAGGCAGGGGCTGAAGGCCATGCTTCTCACTCGCGCGTTCGACGACCGCCTGTTCAGGGCCCACCGGCAAGGCAAGACCAGCTTCTATATGAAGTCCACCGGAGAGGAGGCCATCGGCGCGGCGCAATCGCTCGCGCTGGAACCACAGGATATGTGCTTCCCGACCTATCGGGTCATGAGCTGGCTGCACGCACGCGGATATCCGTTGGTGGATATGGTGAACCAGATCTTCTCGAATGAGCGCGATCCCCTGCGCGGTCGCCAGTTGCCGATCCTGTTTTCCGCGCGCGATTACGGTTTTTATTCGCTGTCGGGCAATCTGGGCACACGGTATGGCCATGCGGTCGGTTGGGCGATGGCGTCCGCATATCGTCAGATCGACAGCATAGCGCTGGCCTATTCGGGCGAAGGTACGACGGCGGAGGGCGATTTTCACGAAGCGCTTACTTTCGCCGCAGTCTACCGCGCTCCCGTTATCCTGTGCGTCACCAACAACCAGTGGGCGATTTCCAGCTTTGCGGGACTGGCCGGCACGGAAAACACGACATTTGCGGCACGAGCGATCGGTTACGGCATGCCCGGGCTCAGGGTCGACGGGAACGATTTCCTGGCAGTGACAGCCGCTACCCAATGGGCGGCAGAGCGCGCGCGCGGGAATATGGGGCCAACCCTGATCGAGTTCTACACCTATCGGGTGGCGGGGCATTCGACGAGCGACGATCCCACGCGATACCGCCCGCGAGAAGAGGCGGAGCAGTGGCCATTGGGCGATCCTGTCGCACGGTTACAGCAGCACCTGATCTCGATCGGAGAATGGGATGACGAACGGCATTCCGCGTTGCTCGCCGAAATAGACGCGCAAGTGCGCAGTGCCGTTCGCGAAGCCGAAGCGGTGGGAACGCTTGGCAAGTCCAAGCCGCCGCTGTCGGAAATGTTCGAGGGTGTCTTCGCCGAACCCGACTGGCGGCTGATCGAGCAGCGCAGCGAGATCGGAGCCGGCAATGCGTGAACTGAACATGGTGAAGGCGATCAACGATGCGCTTGGCGTGATGTTGGCTCACGATCCGAATGTCCTCATCTTCGGTGAAGATGTCGGGTATTTCGGCGGCGTGTTCCGGGCCACGGAAGGCTTGCAAGCCAAACATGGCCTGAAGCGATGCTTCGATACGCCCATTGCCGAGGGTGGGATTATCGCGACGGCGATCGGCATGGGGGTGCAGGGTTTGCGACCTGTTCCCGAAATCCAGTTCGCCGACTACATTCTTCCCGCCTTCGATCAGCTCGTATCGGAAGCGGCGCGATTGCGGTATCGGTCCGGCGGCGAATTCTGGGCACCGATCACGGTCCGATCGCCCTATGGGGGCGGGATTTTCGGTGGCCAGACGCACAGTCAGAGCCCTGAAGCGATTTTCGCGCATGTCACTGGGCTGAAGACTGTCATTCCTTCCACCCCATACGACGCGAAGGGATTGTTGATCGCCGCGATCGAATGCGACGATCCGGTTATCTTCCTTGAGCCCAAGCGGCTCTACAACGGACCGTTCGACGGCCATCACGACCGCGAGATCGCCAGTTGGGCGGGCCACCCCGCAGCGCAAGTGCCTGAAGGCCATTATACCGTGCCGCTTGGCAAGGCGGCAATCGTCAGGCCGGGGGAAGCTGTGACTGTGCTGGCATACGGCACGATGGTTCACGTCGCGCTTGCCGCAGTCGCGGACGCGGGGGTCGATGCAGAAGTCGTCGATCTGCGCTCTATCGTGCCGCTGGATATCGAAACAATTCTGGCGTCCGTGAACAAGACGGGCCGGTGTGTGATCGTGCACGAAGCGTCCCGGTTCGGCGGGTTCGGCGGCGAGCTGTCGGCCTTGATCCAGGAACGCTGTTTCTATGGCCTGGAGACCCCGATCGAACGGGTCGCCGGCTGGGACACACCATATCCGCACGCATTCGAGTGGGATTATTTCCCCGGACCTGGCCGGATCGCCGCCGCATTGCGTCGCGTCATGGAGAGTAACTGATGGGCCGCTATACTTTTCGCCTTCCCGACATTGGTGAGGGCATTGCCGAGGCAGAGATTGTCGCTTGGCATGTCCAGCCGGGCGATACGATCGCAGAAGATCAACCGATCGCCGACATGATGACTGACAAGGCGACAGTCGAGATGGAAAGCCCGGTATCGGGAACCGTGCTCGAGGTGGCCGGTGAGGCTGGCGATACGATCGCCATCGGGTCGATGCTGGTAGTGATCGAGGTCGAGGGTGAAAGCGAAGGCGAAGGAACCGCGCCTGCCACGACCGTGGAAGTTGCGAAGGACACCGTCGAACCGGCACTGCCGGACGCAGACGATGACGCACCCGAAGCGATTGAAACGCCGGAGCCCGAGCCGCAAGGCGAGCCTGTGGCAACCCCCGGACCGGTTCACACCGGACGGGTGCTGGCGTCCCCTGCGGTGCGGGCACGTGCGAAGGACCTGGGCCTTGATCTGGCGCAAGTGAGGCCGGCGACCGACGCGCGCATTCGCCATGCCGACCTTGATGCGTTCATCTCTTACAATGCCGCTTTCGCTACGCCGGGAGCCGCGCGCGCCGACGAAGCGATAAAAGTCATCGGCCTGCGGAAGCGCATCGCGCAGAACATGGCGGCTTCCAAGCGTCACATCCCGCACTTTTCCTATGTCGAGGAGTGCGATGTGACAGAGCTTGAACGGGTGCGGGCCCAGCTGAACGCAGCCAGGGGCGACCGGCCGAAACTGACCATGCTGCCGCTGCTGATCCGGGCAATCTGCAGGCTGATTCCGGATTTTCCGATGATCAACGCCCGCTACGACGATGAAGCCAATGTCGTGGTTCGGCACGGCGGGGTGCATCTGGGTATGGCGACGCAGACCGGTAGCGGGCTCATGGTTCCCGTCATCCGCGATGCGCAGTCCAGGAACCCGTGGCAGCTCGCTCGTGAAATCGCACGACTGGCGAATGCGGCGCGCGATGGCACCGCGAAGTCCGACGAACTGTCGGGGTCGACGCTGACCATCACCTCGCTCGGCCCGTTGGGCGGGGTGGCCGCCACGCCGGTCATCAATCGGCCAGAGGTTGCGATCATCGGTCCCAACCGCATCGTCGAGCGACCTATGTTCGTGCCCGACGGCATGGGCGGGGAGCGGATCGAAAAGCGTAAACTGATGAATGTGTCGATCAGCTGCGATCATCGGGTTGTCGACGGATACGATGCCGCGAGCTTCGTGCAGGAATTGAAAAAGCTGGTCGAGGCGCCGGCGCTGCTGCTTGCCGACGGAGGGTGACCACGTTGGCTGCGCAGGCGGACCAGCCGATCCGACTGCCCTATTAATGAGAGAGAGAGAAGGATGCTTCCATGACCATTCGGGAAGACGCAGTTCCGGATTTCACCCATGTGCCGTGCCGCATGCCAACCAGCGACGCCGCGCGGGCCGAAGTGCTCGCAAATCCCGGCTTCGGCACCAGTTTCTCCGACCATATGGTGACGATCGAATGGAAGGAAGAGCGCGGATGGCACGATGCGAAGGTCGGGCCGCGCCAACCGATCATGCTCGACCCTGCGGCAGCGGTCCTCCATTACGCGCAGGAGATATTCGAAGGCCTCAAGGTCTATAAACAGGTCGATGGATCGACTGCATTGTTCCGTCCCGATGCGAATGCTGCGCGTTTCAACCGGTCCGCTGCCCGCCTGGCCATGCCTGAACTGCCTGAAGCCTTGTTCGTCAAGGCGATCGAGCAACTGGTCAATGTCGATATCGATTGGGTTCCTTCCCTCGAAGGTGGCTCGCTTTACCTGCGTCCCTTTCTGATTGCGACAGAGCCGTTCCTGGGCGTGCGGCCGGCCAGGCAATACAAGTTCATCGTCATCGCCAGTCCGGCGGGTAACTATTTCAAGTCCGGCGCACCGGCGATTTCGGTGTGGGTGAGCGATTATGCCCGCGCCGCAGCTGGCGGTACGGGGGCGGCGAAGTGCGGCGGCAATTACGCAGCCAGCCTGGTCCCCCAAGGCGAAGCGATTGCGCGGGGGCATGACCAGGTCGTCTTCCTCGATGCGGCAGAGCAGCGTTGGATCGAGGAATTGGGGGGGATGAACCTGTTCTTCGTGTTCGCCGATGGCACCATGCTGACCCCGGCGCTCACAGGCACTATCCTGGCCGGCATTACCCGCGAGAGCTTGCTGACGCTTGCCCGCGAGGAAGGTTTGAACGTGGTTGAAGGTCGCTATGGCATCGACAAATGGCGGGAAGATGCCTTGTCCGGCAAACTAGTCGAGACGTTCGCCTGCGGCACCGCCGCCGTTGTTACCGCGGTTGGCCACGTCGCTGGCCGAGACGGTGAATTTGCCGTTGGCGCAGGAATGCCCGGACCAGTCACAGAAAGACTCAAAGCGCGCCTTGTCGCGATACAGCGCGGTGAAGCGATCGACCGTCACGCTTGGGTCCACCGCATTGCCGGGCCACGATCGCAATAAGGCAAGCGCTTTGGATAAATTCGGTTTGCGAACATCGGTGGTGTCAGGTTAACGGACCATCGATGGGCAAGAGCGCAGATCTTGTCACTCAAGCCGTAGCGGCAGGTGCGGCAACCCAATCGACCATGGCGACCGATCGGAACTGGCGTCATAAGGGTGTGATCGTCCGCACCTGAGCGAGCTGGTCGGAGGCGAGTTAGCGAACGACTAGGATCGCCAGTACCGTTTCAAATTTGTCGGTTGCATTGACCTAGATGGAAGTGACGACCGGCAAATCGATCTTGTCGAGTTGCTTCTTCCGCCATTCTTCATGTGCGGCATGGCGTTCACGGAATTCTGGAATGATCTGCGTGCCCCACAGCTCCAGCGATTCCATGATGTGTTCGTGCTTCGTCCAGCCGAACTTCTGATTGATCAGCAGTCCGTCGACATTCGTCGCTTCCAGCTGCCGTGCCATTTCGCGCGCCTTGTCAACGCCGCACATGATCTGGCCGGGCAGATCGGCAAATTGTGCACCCATGGCGAGGAACATGGGCGGAAAACCCTTGCCTTCACGGATGTCGCCTTTGCCGGCCTTGAAGTCGAGAAACGCGTTATAAAGATGGTGATCGGGAGCGCCGATGTTTGCGGTAGAGCCACCGGTCAGGCCGAAGCCGAAGAATTCGAGCCCTTCGCGGGCACGTTCGTCGGCAAGTTCGTCGGTCGGCGCGATCAGGCCGCTGGCGAACGAGAGAACTGCCGGGTTGATGCCCTTGCCGACCGGCTTGACCTCACCGCTTTGCAGCGTTTCCCAATAGAGCTTTACTTCGTTCGCAACCATTTCGGCACCGCCAATCGTGAGCATCAGCGCGCCAAGGCCTCGCGAGGCTGCATCACGCACCTGGCCCGGGGCCGACATCGACGTCCAAAGTGGCGGATGCGGCTTCTGGAACGATTTGGGGATGACGTCGACGGCAGGGAAGTTGAAGAATTCGTTCTCAACGCCCGGCCACACGCCGGGGCTGCCTAGAATGTCTGCCGCAATTTGCCCAGCGGCTGCGGCGCGCTCGCGGCGCAGTTCCGCCTGCTCGCCCAGAAACGGGGCGATTTCCATCGGGGAACCGCTGCCGAAGCCGAACTCGACGCGGCCTTCGGTCAACTGGTCGGCGGTCGCGATGCGTTCGGCGATGCGAATGGGGTTTCCATGTGAAGAATGGGTGATGCCGGTGCCGAGGCGGATGTTCTTGGTTACTTGCGAAAGTGCGCCCAGAAGCACTTCGGTGGCGGTGTTGTGGGCATATTCGGCCGTGAAGTGATGTTCGCCGAGGAATGCGTAATCGAAACCGAGGCTGTCGGCGAATCGGATCTGTTCGATCATTTCGCGGAACGCCTGCTGTTCCTGCCCCGGCATCCAATCGTTCCTGTCAGGATACTTGGGCACCATGGGATTGTAGAAAACACCGAACTTCATGCATCTCTCCAGCACAGCAATTTCAACCGCCGCCGATGGCCGGAAATCCTGCGCGCGGTAGCTGGATTTCGATCGAGGCAAGCACCGCGGCGGACCGGTCGAGCAATCTGATATACCAAAATTTCCAGATAGTCTAATCGCATTTCGCGTGCTGAAAACGAGGTCGTTCTGCTCAGAAATGCAGGCCGAAAACCTCGGTTTTCTGAGGAAAATCGTGATATTTCCATTATGTTGCGGCGGCATTTCCCGGCCGCATCACCAATGGCCAATCGTACCGATAGGCTGTTTCCGGGCAAGCACGGGGAACAAGATGCCCGCCTTCTGATATATCTTCTTGCATCGGCTGCCCGATCGTTTTATTTGATACGCAACAAGAGCGCTGCCGGAACCGAAAAATAACGTGGTCGGGCAGTTAGTGTGGGCTTCGCCGAGGGGAGATTTTGCATGAAGGTTGATCACACACGTATCGCAATAGGCGCATTGATTTGCGCTCTTGCTGCGCCGACGACCGCGATGGCGCAGTCCGAGCCGGACGCCGCAGATCCGCAAGTTCAGCCGGGCGGCATCGCCGAGATCATCGTCACAGCACAGCGTGTCCAGGAAAGCGTGCAAAAGGCGGCGATCGCGATCGATGTCGTCAGCGCCGACGAGCTTCAGAAGGCGCAGGTGACCAGCCCTGCCCAGCTGACCAATCTCGTCCCCTCATTGCAGGTCAGTCGTCAGGGTGGTGGCAACGTGTCGTTCTTCCTGCGTGGCATCGGCACGTTCACGGCGAACTCCTATTCGGATCCCGCCGTCGCTTTCAACTATGACGGCGTCTACATCAGCCGCCCCAGCGCCACGACCGGCTTCTTCTACGACGTGGCCCGGCTCGAAGTGCTCAAGGGTCCGCAAGGTACGCTCTACGGCCGTAACGCAACCGGCGGCGCGATCAATGTCATCCCCGTGGCCCCGCGCATCGGTGAGAACGAGGGTTATTTCAACGTCAGCTTCGGCAATTACGACGCCGTGAACCTGCAGGGTGCCGCAAACCTTGCGGTTGGTGACAATGCGGCTGTGCGCCTTTCCGGCACTTACGTGAACCGCGACGGATACGCCACCGACGGAACGAGCGACGAGGACAGCAAGGGCATCCGCGCGCAGTTCGCGTTCGAGCCCACTGAAAATTTTCGCGTCCGCCTCGCCGGCGACTATTTCCGTCGTCAGGGTCGCGGGGCGAGCTCCACGATCATCGCGAGCGCGCCGCTGAACCCGGTGACGAACACTTATGCGATCATCCCGACGAATTTCTCGAAGAACAGCGGGTCGAACGGCCCGGAAGTCTCGCAGTTGCTTAGCATGACCTTCAACGCACAGTCGGGCCGGTTTTTCGAGCCTTTGGCCCGCCAGCCGGAACTTGACGGTGAATTCTGGGGAACGTCCGCCGAATTCAACCTGGACACCGAAATCGGCACTTTCACGCTGATCGCGGCCAACCGCCAGCACGATACCGACGATGTCACCAATGGTGCAGGCTTTCTGGTCATCGACCAGCAGGATCTGAACCAGAACAGCGTCGAGCTGCGTCTGGCCGGCAATAGCGGTCCGATCGACTATATCATCGGCGGCTATTATTATGACGAGAAGCTTGATGCGCTCTATGCGCCGATGGGGCAATCGCTCAACGCATATCAGAACTTCGAAACGACAGTGAAATCCTATGCCGGTTTCGGTCGACTGACCTATAACGTCACCGACGAGTTCCGGCTGGTCGGAGGGCTTCGCTACACGTGGGACAAGAAAACGATCGATGGCACCAACGACGTTTTCCTCGCGATTTGCGGCGCATTGAGCCACACGTGCTTCGGCGCACCGCTGCTGCCGTTCGCATACTCGGCTGAAGAGGTTATCGATCAACTCGGCCTTGTACCGGCTGCGGCTGGTCAATTCCCCACACCCCCGTTTCCGCCGGGAGCGCTGGTCGTTCCCGGGTTCGACATGGGCTATTTCCGTGCGCCCAGCAGTGTCAGCAGTCGCCTGAAGGATGGCAAGCTGACCTGGCGCGCGGCGGCAGAGTATGACGTGGGGCCACAGAACTTGCTTTACGCCAGCGTCGAGACTGGCTTCCGTTCCGGCGGGTTCAGCTTCGCCCTGTCCAAACCGAGCTTCGATGCAGAGACGCTGACCGCTTATACACTTGGCTCGAAGAACCGTTTCTTTGACAATCGGATGCAGCTCAATGTCGAGGCGTTTTATTGGAAATACAAGGATCAGCAGCTGGCTCACTCCGGCGCCGAAAATAACGGGCAGCCAGCATTTTTTACCGAGAACGTAGGTGGATCGACGGTCAAGGGCGCGGAGGCCGAGCTCCAGTTCCTGGCAACAGAGAACACCTTGTTTGCGGCGAATGTCCAGTACCTCGATGCTGTGAACGACTCCTTCGTCTACAACGTTCCGGCCACCGCCAACCCTATCCTCAGCACCGACGAAAACCCGGTCTACATTCCGTTGCTGACCGGCTGCGCCACCAGTGGCCCTTCGGTCATCGAGGGCGGTGCGCCGGTTCCGCAGTGGACGGTCGACTGCTCTGGCCTCAGGGCATCGCGTGCGCCCAAGTGGACCATGACGCTGGGTGTCCAGCAAACCATCCCGCTGGGCGAAAGTCGGGTTGTTGTCGGCGCCAACACCCGCTACCAGTCTTCGAACTTCACCGGATTCGACCAGTTGTCGACGGATATCCAGAAGGGCTATTGGCTTCACAATGCCGATATTTCTTACATAACGGCCGAAGATCAGCTGACCATCGGCGCGTTCATCAACAACATCTCGAACTACCGGGCGAAGCTCAACAGTGGCTACTTCGCATCGACCGGCCTGGTCGGAGCGAGCTTCTCCGACCCGCGGACCTATGGCGTCCGGGTTTCGATGAAATACTGATCTGCGATTGATCGAGGGAATGCGGCGGCGGCAGATATTGCCGTCGCCGTTTTTTTGACCAGGAGTTCGCCGCAGCACGCGCAAGTTTGCGCCGGGCAATGACCAGCTAATGTGGGAAAGCGTCAGCCCGTAGTGACGTTTGCCGCAACGATGTGTTCGATTTCCCGGTGCGTGGTATCCGCTGCGGCACCGATACCGGTCATCAGCATGATAAGGATCGTGCCCTGTTCGGGCATAACCCAGAACCTGCGCGTGCCGATGCCATCCCAGCCGTAGCTGCCGTTCGGCAAATCGGTGCCGGAAGTGCTTCGATCCTCGATTGTCGCGACACCAAATCCGTAGCGCACCCCTGGCATATAGACAGGCGCGCGCGCTGAGTATTCCGTGGCACGAACACCCGGAAACGGCAGGTCGCCGATCTGGTTGCTGTGGACCATCGAGACGGCCACTTCCGGCAAGATGCGTGCACCAGCATAGGTGCCGCCGTTCAGCAGCATTTGGGCAAAGCGCAGATAATCGCCGGCTGTGGTGAACAGGCCCGCTGAACCGGATGGATAGTCGGGCCGGGCAATCCGGTCGTGCGCGAACGGGCCCAGCGGCAGAACCCGATCGCCCATCCACGATTGGACGCCGAAAGCGGAATCGCGCATGCCGAGTGGATCGAACAGCCGTTGCTGCACGAAAGTCGCGAAGTCGGTATCGGACGCAACCTCGATCAGGCGCGCAAGCACGTCATAGGTGGTGGCGTTGCTGTAATGCCATTGCGTTCCCGGCTGGAATTCCAGCGGCACCGTGCCCAGCTTCGCGATATAGCTTGCCACGCTGTCATCGGGCTCTGCGACCGGCAGGCCGGGATTGGCGATGCCGATCGTTTGCAGGCCAGACGTGAAGGTCATGATGTCGCGAACGGTCATCGGCCGCCGCATCGGTTCGTAATCGAACTGCGGTTCGGGATATTGTGCGTCAAGTTCCGGGTTGGGCGGGAAATGCATCGGACGATGCTGGCTGCCCGGCCTGAGTATGCGCACCATGCGGGGCTGACCAAATTCGGGGATGTATTCCGAAACGGGCGCATCAAGCCTGAGCGCTCCTTCCACGACCAGCGCCGCGCCCAATGTGCCGACGACCGGCTTGGTCATCGACATCACGCCAAAGATGGTGTCGGCCTGCAATCGATAAGGCGGATCGAAATCAGCAGTGCCCTGAACGTCGGACAGGACAAGTTCCCCGTTCCGCGCGATCAGTGTTATCGCGCCGGTGATCTCACCCGCCGCGATATGACGCGATACGATGTGCGGGACCGTTGCAAAGCCGACACCGGCCACGATCAGATTCCGTCGAAAGCGGCGATGAACGCTTCGGGAGCGGTGTTCTGGATATCGTGGGTTGCCCCTTCGATGATCGTGACTTCAGCCGACGGAACGACCTGTTTGAACCGGTCTGCGTAGCAGGGATTGAGGATTTCGTCCTCCGTTCCCAGCAGCAGCTTGGTCGGGATGGTCCAGCGTTCTGCCAGCTTCTCCAGCGCGCCCGGCGTGCCGGGGTAATCCGTTTTGGCGAACATCTTGATCCGCCTGCGCATCTGTTCGCGGAAGAAATCGGCCGTCGACCACGGCTTGCGAGGGTGTGGTGGCGGTGCGGGGTAGCCAGATACGTCGGGGGCTGGCGCGCCTGCGCGCAGGGCCTGAATAAAGCTGTCATCCGGGTTCACCAGATCCTCCGGGCGGCAGAACAGCATCGGGCCTTCCAGTGTCAGCGACTTTACGCGCTCCGGGAACTGTCCGGCCAGCCAGAAGGCATTGTTCCCGCCCATCGACGTGCCGACGAGGTGGAATTGCTCAACCCCCAGCTCGGCAATTGCATCGGCAAGAACCGTTGCAAGCTGGCGTTGTTTCATTTCTGCGGTCAGTTGCGGCGTCGTGCCCCAGCCGGGAGGGTCCAGTTCGATGACCCTGAAGCGCCTGGCCAGTTCGTCCTTGGCGGTGGACATTTCCAGTCCTGCAGAACCGGGAAGGAAGACGATGGCATCGCCGCTTCCGGCTTCGGCATATGGCACTTCGTAACCGAAGCTTGCAACGGTGGCCCGTTTGAAGTTGCTTCCTGGTTCCACGTTCACTCTCCTTGGGGTCAAGCTCGTTCGTCGCGACGCGCAGCGCGGCAGAGCGGCGATCATCGGAATCCGGCAGGCCTCGCGACATTACACGCCTATTGATATATCAGTAGGCGTGGCGCTGACAAGAATATTCGGTGCGGTTGGCACGGTGGCGGCTAATCGTGCCGGGGTGACCCCAAGGTGCGCCGCGCGAGCAGGTTCTACGGCTACTCGACGTGTTCGAACCGCGCGTCCCTGTCCGGCAATTGGTCAAGAAGTTCCAGAAACTGCTCTTCCGATTTCATGACGCGCGTCTTGAGCAGGTTCGCTGCCTTCTGGGGATCGGTCACATACTGGAAAGCTGCGATTTCCTTGCCGCCACCCATCCATTGCTTACCTTCGGGGAACTGGAAAAATAACTGGAACACGCGTTCCATCTCTGCACCGAGATGCCGGTATATGTATGCCAGCGGTTCATTGTCGGCGGCTTCGACCAGGATGTTGAAAAATTCACTGCCCACGCGCGACATGCCCGCGAGATCATCGTCGTCCATCTGCTCTCGCTCCTCGCCCAGTCGGCTGAGGGCCGCGCAATCTTCTGGGGCGAGCCGGGCGACCGCAAGCTCTGCGATCAAGGGTGCGACTGTGCGCCAGACGGCGAAAAAGTCCGTCACCGACTTGCGCGTCAGCTTGCGTACGCGATAGCCGCTACGGGGCTTGGTATCGATCAGGCGATCCTGGTCCAGTCGCAACAGGGCCTCGCGCACGGGCGTTCGCCCGTAGCCCAGCCTGTCGATCAGTTCTTTTTCGGTCAGGCGCGCACCCGGCGGGATTTCGCAACTGACGATCAGGCGCCTCAGTTCCTGATAACAACGATCGACCTGGCTGGACCGGCTATCGGCTTGTTTCGCATGCTCCACCGATTTCCCCCTCAAATTCCTGCCTTTCGCTGCTTTAACCGCGGTCTGCCTAGATGGCGATGAAGGGCAGTGCCGCAAGGGGCGCTACGACGCAATTGCAAGCACGCAGCAATCGTGCGGCCATATCCGGGTATCGCATCGCCGAGCATCTTGCGTTGCCCCCTTATTACGCAACGGCGAAGCCGACGTCCACGACATCGCCCGTCCGACGCCGAAGACGTGTTCCCTAACCGAATTCTGATATATCGTCTTCGTGAATTTGTCATCGGCCTTCGTTCAGGAGGCCTCGCGGAACGTGGTCTGCGCTCGCTTCAGGCAACGGCTGTCTACCGTCGAATTCGTGGCTTGTGCGTGATTGGTAAAACTGATATATCACATCTGCAAAGGAGCCGACATATGATCAAGGTTTGGGATTTCGACTTCAACCAGGTGCCGGGCAAAGCGCTGCCGGATTACAGTGACCAGGATCTGGTGCAGCATGCCTTCGACTTCAACATCGACCTGATGGCGAGTCTTGAGGGCCGCGGGTTCGAGGGCGTGTTCTACAGCGAACACCACTTCATCAATTCCATGAGCCCGTGCCCAAACCTGCTCGTCGCCATGCTTGCGGCGCGCACCAGCCGCCTGAAGATCGGCGTGATGGGCAACGTGCTGCCCTTCCACCAGCCGTGGCGGCTGGCGGAAGAGCTGAACATGCTCGACTACATCACGCATGGCCGTCTGGAGATCGGCGTTGCCAGTGGTGTTCCGCCCGAATTCCTGTTCGTCAATATTCCGCAGCCCGACATCCGCCCGATGTACACGGAGATCCTCGATTTCCTGATGGCGGCGAAGGACGATTCAATGGTGACGCTGAAGGGCAAGTATTTCGATCTGGAAGATATCCCGATCATGCCACGCCCGCGCAAGGAAGCGCGCCGTCGTCACTGGGTCACGATCTATTCCGAAGCATCCTGCCGCGATGCCGCCCGCCGCGACATGAAGGTCTGCACGGGGTACCAGTCGGTCGAAAGTGCCGCCGCAGCGTTCGACGGCTACCGCGACGAAGCGGCAAAGCTTGGCCGTGATGTGGATGCCGACGATGTCGGTATCCGCCGTCAGGTGCTGATTGCGGATACCCATGCGGAGGCAGAGAGCCTCGCGCTCGACCTGCAGGAATCGGCCAAGGCACGAATGGCGCAGACCTTTGCGTTGGTGGCCGCACGTCTGGAAGCAAGCGGCGTTGGCCCGGCGGAATCGGTCAAGGAAAGCGGCGTTATCGATGCGGCCGCCGTGCCGCGCGGCGAAGAAGAAGCGGACAACATCCGCAAGGACATGGGCGAGAACAAGGCGCTCAAGTCCGGTGGTCTGGTGATCTCGCCTGAGGAATATATCTCGGGTTCGCCGACAACTGTTGCCGAACAGATCATCGACCAGTGCGAACGTCTGGGTGCGGGCAATATCCTTGCCTATCACGCCCCCACGCTGGACGAGAAGCAGATCGCCAGGAACTACGACCTGTGGGAACAGGTCATTCCGATCCTGCAGAAGGCACAGGTCGGCAAGGCACTGGCTGCCTGAACCGTCATTCCCGACGTGGCCTCAGGGGCCGGATCAATCCGGGGAAGGGCACTGCGCGGCGCAGGCCCTCCCCCACACATTCGATACGAGCCGATGTTTGCGGAAAGTGCGGCATCGGTTGCCCCGTGCCGCCGGTTCGCCGGGCCATTGAACATCGAAAGGCACGCGACATGATGATCGAAGCGTCTGACTTCAGAAAGGTGCTTGGCGCCTTCCCAACCGGCGTATGCGTGGTGACGAGCACCGATCCTCTCGGTGGAAACCACGGCATGGTTGTCGGCAGTTTTACGTCGATCTCGCTAGATCCCCCGCTGGTCGGCTTTTTCCCCGCACGCGAATCGCGCACATGGCAAGCGATGCGCGACAACAGCAATTTCTGCATCAATATCTTGGGCGCCGGCGCGGATGAGCATTGCCGCAGGTTCACCGCCCGCTCTGGCGAGAAGTTCGCAGGCCTCGAATTCGCGTCGAGCCGTAATGGCCAGCCGCGTCTAAGGGACGCACTCGCATGGATCGACATCGCGGCCGACAGGGTCATCGAAATCGGTGACCACGATCTGCTGGTGGGCCGCGTCACAGCTCTCGCTGCAGCCGAGGAGGGGGAACCGATGGTGTTTTTCCGCGGACGTTATCGGGCGCTGGCCGAACCGGAAGCTGTCCGAGCGCTTCAGTCGCCGCCGCATATTTATCAGAATAAATAAAATCGCGGGCGGTGGTGGTAACTTTCATATCGTCTGATATATAATTCAACGGATACAAAAAAGACGAGGGAAGCAGATTGATGCAACGAAGGACATTCCTGAAAAGTGGCGCACTTGCCGTGTCGGCCGCCGCCACTCCCGCAGCGTTGGAGGCTGCGACGTCAGGTAAGTCGGGCAAGCAGCCGAACATCGTTTTCATCATGGCGGACGATCTTGGGTATGCCGATTTAGGCTGTTACGGATCGCGCTCGATCAAGACGCCGGCGATCGATGCGCTGGCCCGGGCCGGTGTGAAACTGACCGACGGTTATTCCAATTCGGCCGTCTGTTCTTCCACCCGCGTCGGCCTGGTTACTGGGCGTTATCAGTACCGCTTGCCTTGCGGGCTTGCCGAACCGCTGATCAGCGATGATCTCGGCCTTCCGGAGGACGAGGATACGCTGCCCAAGTCGTTACAGAAGCTGGGCTATCGCACGGTGCTGGTCGGCAAATGGCACATTGGCGGCGGAAAGAAATACAACCCGCTGCGCGCCGGTTATGACCACTTCTTTGGCATTACTGGCGGTGGAGGCGACTATTTCGCCCATACGCTTAGGCTTGGCCCGATTGTCGCAGGCGGCCTTGTCGAAGGAGAAACGCAGGTGGAGCGTCAGGGTTACCTGACCGATCTGATCGGCGACCGCGCCGTGCAGGAAGTGCGAGACGCGCGAGCGGAGAACAAGCCGCTCTACATGAGCGTTCACTTCACCGCGCCACATTCGCCGTGGGAAGGGCCGGAGGATGAAGAGCTGGCCAAGACCGTTGGCAACTCGTTCCACACCGATGGCGGCAACCTCGAGACCTACGGAAAAATGGTCGAGAGCATGGATCAGAATATCGCCAAGATTGTCGAGGAGTTGAAGGCGCTCGGCATGATCGACAACACGATCATCATCTTCACCAGCGACAACGGCGGCGAACGCTTCTCCGACGTCTGGCCGTTCACCGGTGCAAAGACCGAGCTGCTGGAAGGCGGGATCCGCGTGCCGATCATCGCCAGTTGGCCCGGCCATATCCCTGCGGGGTCGGAAACGTCGCAGATGATGATCTCTATGGATTTCGTTCCCACGCTGCTGCGTGCGGCGGGCGTCAAGAAGATCGAACCGGGCCGCTTCGACGGGGAAGACCTGCTCGATGTGCTGACCGGCAAGGCGGAGCCGCATTCGCGCAAGCTCTACTGGCGCTACAAGGCCGTGGATCAGGCCGCGATCCGCGACGGCGACTGGAAGTACCTCAGGATGGGTGAGCGCGAGTTCCTGTTCAATCTTGCCGAAGACGCGCACGAACGTGCGAACAAGATCAGGCTTGAGCCCGAGCGCTACGCAGCCATGAAGGCAGACTGGCAGGCATGGAACGACACGATGCTGCCTTACAAAGAAACGACACCTTCCCATGGCATCGCCGATTTCCTGGCCGATCGCTACGCGCCCGATCACGAAGGGGGCCTGAAGCTTCCGTCGTTCTGACATGTCGGGAACAGGGGGATCTGAACTGTAGATATCCCTGATCGACGGAGCACGGGGTCAGCTGCCCCGACCAAGGGCAGGGCTTGCCGTGGGTAGGGCGAAGCCGAAAGGGACTGGAATGTCGAAGGCGGTGTTGCAGGCCGACGGGAAACTCATGCATATGCTGGCCAGTATCGAGGACGGCGATGCATCGACGCTGCGGATGATCGAAAGGCCGGTTCCGGAACCCGGCGCAGGCCAGGTTCGGGTGGCGATTGCCGCATGTGGCATCAACTTTCCCGACGTTCTGATGATCGAGGGCAAGTACCAGTTCACCTTCGAGCGCCCCTTTGCGCCCGGTATCGAAGTCGCTGGCATCATCGACGCCGTTGGCGAGGGGGTTACCACGTTGGCACCCGGCATGCGCGTGGTCGTTCAACTCGATAACGGCGGCCTTGCGCAGTTTGCCGTCGTGGATGCCGGCGAAGTCATGCGGCTGCCCGACAGCGTGAGTTTCGAGACTGCGGCTGCGTCCCTGCTGACATACGGCACCAGCTTTCATGCGCTGCGCGACCGTGCGGCACTGGCAGCGGGCGAAACGCTGCTGGTGCTGGGCGCGGCCGGCGGCGTGGGGCTGGCCGCGATCGAACTGGGCAAGATAATGGGCGCGCGCGTCGTGGCCGGGGCGTCAACACAGTCGAAAGCCGATCTTGCCCGCGCTGCCGGCGCGGACGAAGCGTTTGTCTATCCCGCGAAAGTCGACGATCCGCGTGCGCTATCCGCGCTATTCAAGCAGCATTGTCCTGACGGTACCGACGTAGTCTACGATCCGGTCGGCGGTGACTATGCCGAACCGGCCTTGCGGACGATGAATCCCAAGGGGCGCTATCTGGTCGTGGGCTTTGCCGCCGGTATTCCGCGCGTGCCGCTCAATCTCGCCCTGTTGAAGCAGTGTGCCATCGTCGGCGTGTTCTGGGGCGCGGCGCAAAAGTCGTTTCCCGCCGAATGCGACGCGCTGCTGGACGAGTTGTGGGCGCTGGTGGGCGAAGGTACGCTGACGCCGCCTGCACCCACGATCTATCCGTTCGACAAGGGCGGTGACGCCATCGCCGCGCTGAAAGAGCGTCGCGCGGAGGGCAAGCTGGTGGTCAGGATCGGCTGAGCGCGGCGCAGGGGTCAGGTCTGATCCTGCGCCGCGTAATAGCGGATGACCGGTTCGAGGTAACAGACGGTCGCGCCCGCCTTGTCGCTCAGGGTGACTTCCAGAACGACCTGCACTTCACTGCCCTTCAGGCTCGCTTCGGCAAGTTTTCCTGTCGCGCGGATCCTGCTGCCGGAGCGGACCGGCGCAAGGAAGCGCACGCGGTTCAGCCCGACGTTCAGGCTCATCTGTGCACCTGCGACCGCGTAGAGTTCGGGCAGGAACTGGCTGAACAGGGAAAGCGTCAGATAGCCGTGGGCGATCGTGGCCGCGAAAGGCCCGCTGCGCGAGCGTTCAACGTCGACATGGATCCACTGGTGATCGCCGGTCGCATCGGCGAAAAGGTCGATGCGGTCCTGCCCCACTTCGACCCAGCCGGTCGGCCCGAACGACGTGCCGACACGGTCGAGCAATTCGGCGGGGGAGCCGAAACGCAGGGCGGGGCGGGGTGCTTCGGTCATAGCCGAAACACCTTCCCGCCGGTTGCCGATGCGATCAGCGCCCCTTCCACTGGGGCGCGCGCTTTTCGATGAAGGCAAGGGGGCCTTCGCGGAAATCCTCGGTGACCTTCACCCTCTCCTGCGCCTCCAGACCCATGTCGAACAGGGCATCGTCATCGTGGTCGAGCGCCTGCCGCGCGACTTTCAGGCTCTCCCGCACCGCAATCGGGGCATTCGCGCAGATCTTCTGCGCCAGTTCGAGTGCGCCTGCCAGCGCCTCACCCTGCGGGACGACGCGATTGACGAGGCCGAGCTCTGCCGCACGCGGCGCGGGAAGGCGTTCACCAGTCGCGATCAGTTCGAAGGCCAGCGCGCGGGGAATGGCGCGGACGATCCGGTAGACGCCGCCCGCTGCGGCAACCAGCCCGCGCGTGACTTCGGGCAGCGCGAAGGTGGAGTTTTCGGATGCGACGATCATGTCGCAGGCCAGTGCCAGTTCGCAGCCGCCGGCAAGGGCGAAACCGTCGACGGCGGCGATCCAGACCTTGTCGCGCGGATGCTTGACGAAACCGGCGAACTGCCCGTCCTTTGTATACAGGCTGTCGATATTGCCCTTCGACACTTCCTTCAGATCGGCACCCGCCGAAAAGGCGGTGCCGCCCGCACCGGTAAGAACAGCGGCCCAGATGTCCGGATCGTTCTCGACCTGCTTTACCGCGGCGTCCAGCGCCGCGGCGACTTCGCCGTTCACGGCGTTGCGCGCATCGGGGCGGTTGATGGTGACGACCGCGACATGAGGCACATTGGTGGTGACGGTAACGACATCCATGGTCACGATCCTCAGAAGATTTCGAACAGGCCGGCAGCGCCCATGCCCCCGCCAACGCACATGGTGACGACGCCGTACTTGGCCCCGCGACGCTTGCCTTCGAGAAGGACGTGGCCGGTCATGCGCGCGCCGCTCATGCCATAGGGGTGGCCGATCGCGATCGCGCCGCCCGATACGTTGAGGCGGTCATCGGGGATGCCGAGTTTGTCGCGGCAATAGAGGACCTGGCTGGCGAATGCCTCGTTCAGTTCCCAGATGCCGATATCGTCCATCGATACGCCGAACCGCTTCAGCAGCTTGGGAATGGCGAAAACCGGGCCGATGCCCATTTCATCGGGATCGCAGCCGGCGACCGCCATGCCGCGATAGGCACCCAGCGGGGTAAGGCCGCGCGCAGCCGCTTCGCTGTCGCTCATCATCACGACCGCTGCTGCGCCATCGGAAAGCTGGCTGCTGTTTCCCGCCGTGACCGATCCGCCGGCATCCAGCACCTGCCCGCCCTTGAAGGCCGGGGGCAGGGTGCCGATGGATTCGACGGTGGTACCGGGGCGAAGGCCCTCGTCCTGGCCCAGCGTCACTTCGCGTTCCGATACCTCGCCGGTCGCCTTGTCCGCCACCAGCATCGTGGTCGTGACCGGCACGATCTCGTCAGCGAAGATGCCATTGGCAGTCGCTTCGCTGGCAAGCTGCTGCGAACGCGCGCCGTAGGCGTCCTGCGCCTCGCGCGAGATGCCGTAGCGGCGGGCGACGGTCTCTGCCGTTTCCAGCATGCCCATGTAGAGGTCGGGCCGGTGTTCGACGAGCCACGGGTCTTGTGCGCGATAGAGGTCCATGTGCTCGTTCTGCACCAGCGAGATCGATTCCACGCCGCCGCCGACGACGATGTCCATGCCGTCGAACATGATCTGCTTGGCCGCCGTTGCGATCGCCATCAGGCCCGATGCGCACTGGCGGTCGATGCTCATGCCCGAAACTGAAGTCGGCAGGCCTGCGCGCAGGGCCGACTGGCGGGCGATGTTCGAACTGGTGGAACCTTGCTGCAACGCGCAGCCCAGCACGACTTCCTCTACCAGTTCGGGTTCCACGCCGGCCCGCTGCACCGCATGGGCGATGGCGTGCCCGGCAAGCGTCTGCGGCTGGGTATTGTTGAACGCACCGCGATAGGCCTTGCCGATCGGCGTGCGGGCAGTCGAAACGATAACAGCCTCACGAGCGGACATGATGTGTTTCCTCTAACGATTTTTGTGTGTGGCGGGCGCGGGGCGCTTCACGCCGGAAGCGGTTCTTACGGCGCGACGAAGATGTCGATTTCAAGCTGGGAGGAGGGATCGTAGCGGTACTGCGCGAAATCGGTCACGCCTTCGCCGCGCAACACATCCTCGTCCAGAACGAAGTTGCCGGTGTAGGTGCCGGCATCCTTCAGGAAGATGGCGTGGGCCGCATCGGCCATGATTTCCGGCCTGCGCGAACGGCGCATCAGTTCCTCGCCGCCCAGGGCAAATTCCACGGCTGCGGTCGCGATCGTGGTGCGCGGCCAAAGCGCGTTGAACGCGATCCTTTCCGCCGCATATTCCTCCGCCATGCCGAAGGCGACCATCGACATGCCGTACTTGGAAAGGGTGTAGGGCAAATGCTGCGCGAACCAGTCGGGCCGCATCGTCAGCGGCGGGGACAGGTTGAGCACATGGGCATTGGCCGACTTGCGCAGATGCGGCACGCAGGCGCGGGAGACGAGGAAAGTGCCGCGCATGTTGATCTGCTGGATGAGGTCGAAACGCTTGACGTCGATCTCCTCGCTCTTAGACAGGTTGATGGCCGAGGCGTTGTTTACGCAGATGTCGATACCGCCGAAATGCTGCGCCGCCTTGTTCACGGCAGCTTCGACCGCTTCGTCGTCACGCACGTCGAGCAGCAGCGGCAGCGCCTTGCCGCCCGCTTTCTCGATCGCTTCCGCAGCGGTGTAGATCGTGCCTTCCAGCTTGGGGTGCGGCTCTGCGGTCTTTGCCGCGATGACGACATTGGCACCATCGCGTGCGGCGCGTTCGGCAATGGACAGGCCGATGCCCCGGCTGCCGCCGGTGATGAACAGGGTTTTGCCTTCCAGTGACATGATATTTCCCATCAGAATTGGTCCAGCGGCATTTCAAGAACGAGGTTGGAGCCCTTCATCAACGGCTGCAGCCATCCGGCAACTTTGGGCAGTTCGGCTTCGGCGAAGAACAGGCAGGTGGTGATCCGCCCTTCGAGGAACGGAACGTCCGTGCCTTCGTCGGGCGTTGCCAGCCGTGCCTCTGCTTCCTGCGCCTGCTTCAGCCAGAGCCAGCCGACGACCAGATGACCGAAGGCAAAAAGGAACGAGGTTGCGTGGGCAAGAGCGCGGCGGTCGTCCGGTTCGGCAAGGAGGACATCGACTGCCGCCTCTACCTGCCCGAGGGCGGCATCGACAGCGTCGGCAGCGGGACGCAGGCGGGAGTCGGCG
The DNA here is from genome assembly GCF_001634625.1 of Croceicoccus bisphenolivorans. Lineage (GTDB taxonomy): Bacteria > Pseudomonadota > Alphaproteobacteria > Sphingomonadales > Sphingomonadaceae > Croceicoccus > Croceicoccus bisphenolivorans. The sequence goes on from NZ_LRSE01000004.1 coordinate 24,318, forward strand.
GCAACCTCTTCGGTCGTTTCCCGGATCAAGACCGCCAGCTTGCGGAACGTCTCGCCGTTTTCGCGGCGCAGCTTGCGGCCGACAAGGTCGATACCCTGAATGCCGGTCGTGCCTTCGTGAATGGGGTTCAAGCGATTGTCGCGGTAGAGCAGCTCCACTTCGAAATCGCGGGTATAGCCCGATCCGCCGTGGATCTGGATCGCGGTGTCCAGCGCCACCTGCCCCCATTCCGAAGGCCATGTCTTCGTAGCCGGTGTCAGTAGCGCCAGCAGTGCGCCTGCTTCGCGGCGTGCTTCCTCCGTAGGTGCGGAATGCTCTTCGTCCAGCAGCCTTGCGCTATAGAGCACGAGGCCGAGCGCGCCTTGCGAGATGGCCTTCTGCGTCAGCAGCATGCGCTTCACATCGGCATGTTCGATGATCGGAACCTGCGTTTCGCTGGGCGTGCCGACATGGCGGCCCTGTTTGCGTTCGCGCGCGTAGTCCAGCGACATCTGGTAGCCGCGGCAGGCCAGCATCGAACCGGCAAGCCCGACAGAGGTGCGCGCGTCGTTCATCATCTGGAACATCTGCGGCAGGCCCTGCCCGATTTCGCCGATGCGCCAGCCGATTGCGCCCGGCGCACCGCCCGGCGTGTAGCGGCCCTCGCCGAAGTTCAGCGCGCAATTGGGCAACCCGCGCCAGCCCAGCTTGTGATTCAGCCCCGCGACCGTGACGTCGTTACGCTCTCCGTCGGGAAGCGTTTTCGGCACGACGAACAGGGAGATGCCCTTCGTGCCCGCGAGCGGCTGGCCGTCATCGCCCAGCGTCTTGGCCAGTACGAGATGGACCACGTTTTCGGTGACATCGTGATCGCCGGCGGAGATCCACATCTTGTTGCCGGAAATGCGGTAGCGCGGGCCGAATTCGTCTTCGCCCTCGAACTGCGCCTTGGTGCGGATATCGCCCAGCGACGATCCGGCATGGGGTTCGGAAAGGCACATGCTGCCCATCCACGTGCCCGCGACCTGCGGTTCGCCGAACGTCTTCCTTTGCGCTTCCGAACCGTAGCTTGCCAGCACGCGCGCGTTGGCGACCGTGAGCAGCGGGAAAGACGCTGCGGACAGGTTGCCGCTCATCAGGATGCCCAGCGCGGTGAAGTGCACCAGATAGGGCAGCTGCAGCCCCCCCATGTCCTCTTCGAAAGCGGTGCTGAACAGGCCGGCTTCGGCAATCAGGCGAACCGCATCGGCGATTTCCGGCAGAACGGTGACGTCGCCGTTGGGCAGAAGGCTCGGTTCCCTCGTGTCGGCCGCGCGCAAGTGCGGGGCCAGTTCCCGTTCGCCCAGGCGTTCGGCAAGTTCCAGAACGGCGGCCACTTCCTCTTCGGTGTGGCCGGCATATTCCGGACGTTCCAGCAGTGCGCCCAGATCCAGCCACCGCAAGAGGAATTGAATGTCGCGACTATCGATGATCACGTAGAGACTCCTAGATCGTCATACGATTGTGCATGACGGTTAAGGAATAGTCAAGACTATGCCGCCGGCTCGCGCAGGGCGAGGCGCTGGATCTTGCCCGTGGCGGTCTTCGGAAGCTCGTCGCGGATTTCGACCTCGCGCGGGACCTTGTAGCCGGCCAGCCGGCTGCGGCAGTGTTCGACCAGCTCTTTCGGATCGACGGATGCGCCGGGCTTCAGCGACACGAATGCCTTCACGGTCTCGCCCCGATAGGCATCGGCCACGCCCACTACGGCAGCTTCGCGAACAGCGTCATGGATGTAGAGCACGTCCTCTACCTCGCGCGGCCAGACCTTGAAGCCGCTGGCGATGATGCAATCCTTGATCCGGTCGACGAGGTAGTACCAGCCGTCCGCGTCATAGAACGCGACGTCGCCGGTGTGCATCCAGCCGTCCTGCAAGGCGGCAGCGGTTTCCTCCGGGCGCTGCCAGTAGCCCATCATGATCTGCGGCCCCTTGATCAGCAGCTCGCCAATCTCGCCGGGGGGAAGGTCGGCCCCGTCATCGCCGATGACGCGCGCGTGGGTGTAGGGCATCACCTTGCCGATCGAGAGCGCGCCGCTGGCCTCGTCCACCGGGATGTTCGACCCGAAGGGGGAGATGTGCGTATGGGCGGTCGTCTCGGTCATGCCATAGGCAGAGTGGACGGCAATGCCGAGCTTGTCCTTGAGTGTGCCGAGGAGCGTGGGCGGGATCGGTGCGCCGCCGGAATAGACGCGATCGAACGACGCCATGTCGTCCGGCGTGACGCCGGGCACGTTGGCCAGCGCATTGAACGCGGTGATCGCGCCGATGGTGTAAGTGGGGCGATGTTCGCGGATGAGGTCGAGCAGGGCCGACGGTTCCACACGGAAATGCAGGATCATCGATGCCCCCGCGCAAATCGCCGTGGCGATGTGGCAGGAAACGCCGGTAATGTGGAAGAACGGCGCGATCGCGAGGATGCGGCCATCCGGCGCGATATGGCAGTAATCGCGCAGGGCAACACCGTTGAAGGTCATGTTGCCGTGCGAAATCATCGCGCCCTTGGGCTGGCCGGTCGTGCCCGAGGTATAGAGGATAAGCCCGAGGTCTTCGGGCTCGTACGCGACATCGGGCAGCGGGTCGGTTCTACCGTTCTGCAGGATATCCTCCAGCCACTCCACGCCCTCGACCTTGACCGGTTCCGGCAGAACGCGGGCATCGTTGCGTGATTGCATCGCGCGAACCGATGTGACCAGCAGGGTGGAATCCAGCGAACCGATCTCCAGCGCCTTGCGCATTTCGGTGGCGGAGATGTCCTGGCACAAGACCACCGAGGGACTGCAGTCGCCGAAGATGCGGGCCATCTCTGGCCCCTTGTACGCCGGGTTGCCCGGCACGGGGATCGCCCCGACCTTCCAGACCGCGACAAGCATCATCATGTATTGCGGCATGTTCTGCAGAACGATGCTCACGCGGTCCCCGCGCTTCACGCCCTGATCCTTCAGCCACCAGCCCAGCATCGTCGAATCCCGATCGAGATCGGCATAAGTGAACGTACGATCGAAATAGTACATCGCCGCGGCATCACCGCGTTTGGCCACGCAGTCGCGGAAGGCGGAGAGCATGTCGGGAAATTCCAGTGGAGGCGTCGAGGCCGTCGATTGCCCGCCCGGCGCTTGTGCTGTCGTGCCCATCGCCTGTCCGTCGCCTTGCGCCATCATCCATTCTCCTCGATTCATGGCGCGCTGAGCGCCTTATTTAAGGTCCTCAAAACCATCATGCCAACTTGTAGGACGATTTTCGAGTAGAATGAAACTCTCGGCGCGATATTTATCGCGGCCAACGAACGGATTTGCGCTAATTGAAGGGGCAGCCGTTACGGCTGCGATGCGGCGAAAGCCCGATCCGGCAGGTCGTTGATGCGTTCGATGGTGAGCCGGACGTGCCGCCTGCCCGCGGCTTCGGCCTGTTCGGCATTGCCCGACAGGATGGCCTGCGTCATCTCGTTATAGTCGCTCAGTTCCGCCGAATCGCCCGCGCGGTTGAACGGACGGAGCTGTAGCCGCATGATGTGGACTTGCGCGCTGGGGAAGAGCCGCTGCAATTCCTCGTTACCGCTCAACTGCACCATTGTGCGGTAATAGGCTTCGCGCGCATCGATGAAGCTGGCGAAATGGTCGAGCGATACCTGTTCCGACAGGCGCTCGTGATCGGCCAGCAGTCGTGCCCGGTTGCCACCTTCGTCGATCGATAGTGCCGCGCCCCTTGCGGCAAGGCCGAGCAGCATTTCCACGATGTCGAGCAACTGGGTGACTTCCCGCCGCGACAGGCGCCTCACTTCGGCCCCGCGATGCGGCGCGAGCGTGATCACGCCGCTGGATGCAAGGCGGTTCAGGACTTCGCGAATCGTGCCGCGCCCCACTTCGAACGTCTGCATCAGGTCCGGCGCGACAAGGCGCTGCCCCGGAACGTAGCGGCCCTCGTAAAGCCCTCTCAAAAGGCCGCGATAGGTGCGGTCGAACGGGCTGCGATCCACTTCCTTACCGTCGTCCTGATCGTCGATAGTCGCCATGGTCGAGAAGCTGTCTTTCCGGTCTGCAGGTTTGCGCCAAGCACCGCATCTAGTTGCAAGCGGCGCTTTGTTGCAAGCGGTGCGGGGCAATCCCGCGCAGGATCGCCGTAGCCGGAAGCGCACCGGCCCCGCGTAAGAATGCGCCCCGTTACTGGTTCTGGAAGTCCTGCAACCTGCTGATGGCCCTGCTGATGTGCGTCCTTGCCGCCGCTTCCGCAGCCTTGGCCTGACCCGCCATCACCGCATCGGCAATGCGCCCGTAATCGCGCAGCCACGTCGCATCGTCCGCGCGAAGAATCGAACGGAATTGCGTGCGGATCAGGTGGACGCGGACCGTTGGCAGAACCCGGCTGAGTTCCGCGTTGGACGCCAGTGCCGTCAGTGCGCCGTAGAAGCTGTCGCGCGCGACGGCATAATCGGAATTGGTGCTGTCTCCCGACTTGAAGCGTTGCAGCGCCCGTGCCGCTTCCTGAAACCGTGCGAAGGCAGGCCCGTCCCTATTGCTTTCGGCAGCCAGCCGCGCGGCCAGTGCAATAAGCGTCTGCGCAACGACCAGCGTCTCGATCGCCTCGTCCACGCCCAGTACTCGGACCTGTGCACCCTTTTGCGGCACGAGCGAGACGATGTTCATGGCCGCAAGCGCGTTCAGCGCCTCTCTCACCGGGCCGCGGCTTATGCCGTGCGCCGCCGTCAGCTGCGCTTCGTAGATGCGCTGGCCGGGTTCGTAGCGGCCGTCATACAGCCCCTGGATGATGTCGCGCACGACAACCTCGCGGGTCCGTCCCGAGCGGATGTCGTCTTTGCCGTCCGGTTGGTTCAAATGGCAGTCCTCGGTTTGTGGCGGTGAAGCGCCGCGATGCGGTGCATCCGGCCTGTCTCACACATCACCGGATGTGACGCCATAGCCATGGGGAGCGAACTTTCGCGTTATATGCCCCCGACAGTCACAAGTGCGCCGCCGTCGATGACGATTGTCTGCCCGGTCATGTAGCGCGATGCGTCTGCTGCAAGGAACACCGCCGCGCCGGCGATATCCTCCGGCTCTCCGATGCGCGCCATCGGGGTTCCGGAAAGTGCGGTGGCCAGATTGTCTTCGTCTTCCCACAAGGCGCGGGCGAAGTCGGTGCGGATAAGGCCCGGCGCGATGCAGTTCACGCGAACGCCGTGCGGCCCGTATTCTATGGCCAGATTGCGGGCGAGCGCGAAGTCCGCCGCCTTCGAGACGTTATAGGCCCCGATGACCGGCGAACCGCGAAAGCCGCCAATCGACGATACGAAGACGAGCGAGCCGCTCCCCCGCTCTATCATGCCCGGCGAAACCAGCTGCGCGAACCAGTGCGAAGACAGCAGGTTGTTGTGCAGGATCTTTTGGAACTGTTCGTCCGCGATACCCGACATCGATCCGTAGTAGGGGTTGGAAGCAGCGTTGCAGACCATGATGTCGATCTGGCCCAGATGCCGCTTCGCCTGCTCCACCAGCGCTTCGACATCGGCCTTCGACCCCACATTGGCCGGCACCGACCAGGCCCTGCCACCGTCGCGCGCGTTGATGGCATCGGCCACCAGGTCGCATGCCGGCTGCTTGCGGGAGGAGATGATCACGTTGGCGCCATGGGCGGCCAGCGCCTCGGCAATGGCCTTGCCGATCCCGCGCGAGGAGCCGGTGATGACGGCGCCCTTGCCCGTCAGGTCGAAACTGTTCTTCATTGTCGTACCTTCACATTGCGGAGATGCCGCCGTCCAGCTTGATCTCGGCGCCGGTCATGAACCGGCTTTCGTCCGAGGCAAGGTAGACTGCGGCATGGGCGACGTCGTCAGCTTCGCCCAGCCTGCCCAGCGGGACTTGCTTGGCCAGTTTGGCAAGGATCGTCGCTTCGTCCCTGTCGCCGACAAGGTCGTTGAGGATCGGCGTGCGGATGAACGTGGGGTGCACCGAATTGCAGCGGATGTCCCACCCCTGCCGCGCGCAGTGCAGGGCGATCGACTTGCTGAGCAGCCAGACCGCCGCCTTCGAGGCGTTGTAGTTGGCGAAGTTGTGCGATGCGATCAGCCCGGCGATGGAAGAGATGTTGATGATCGACCCGGGCTGGTGCTCCCGCATCAATGGCAGCGCCTGCTTCGTGCCGAGGAACACGCTGTCGTTGTTCACCGCCATGCCGTGGCGCCATTCGTCCAGCGTGAAATCCTCCACGCTGCCGGTCAGCACGATCCCGGCATTGTTGACGAGCACCGACAGCCCGCCAAGATCTTCGCGCGCCTGTTCGATAACGGCAGCCCAGACCGCCTCGCTGGTGACGTCGTGGCGGGCGTGGAACGCCGTTCCGGCACCGAACTCCGCATTGATGTCGTTTGCAACCGATGCGACGCCATCGCCGTTGCGATCGGTAAGCAGGACATTCGCGCCTTCCCGCGCCATGGCCCGCGCCGTGGCGGCGCCAAGGCCCTGTGCCGCGCCCGTTACCAGCGCGTGTTTTCCGGCGAGACGACCGCTCATGCGACTTTGTCCTTCATACGTTCCTGCCGATCATTCGTTGAAGTTGGCGGGACGCGGCCACGGGCTGTTTGCCGACAGGCTTTCGGCTTCGGCAAGCGTCATCACGTCGGCCCAGCCGCCGGTGATTGCAGGATCGGTGCCACGCCATTGCTTGATCTCCAGCCGGGCAAGCTGGTTGCGATGCACCTCGTCCGGCCCGTCGGCAAGCCTTAGCAGGCGGGCCGTGGCATATGCTGCGGGAAGGAGGTGGTCGTTGTTGGTGCCGCCACCGCCGAACATCTGGATTGCCCAGTCGATCACCTGCTGCGCCATGTTCGGCAGGGCGATCTTGATCATCGCGATTTCGCGGCGCGCCACTTTGTTGCCGACGGTGTCCATCATCGCGGCGGCCTTCATCGTCAGAAGACGGCCCTGCTCGATCATGATCCGTGCCTCGGCAATGCGTTCCAGTGTAACGGTCTGTTCCGCCAGCGGACGGCCGAACGGCGCGCGCAGTTCGGCGCGGCGGCACATGCGTTCGAGGATCCGTTCCGTCAGGCCGATCAGGCGCATGCAGTGATGGATGCGGCCTGGGCCGAGGCGGCCCTGCGCGATTTCGAAGCCGCGCCCTTCGCCAAGCAGCATGTTGGACGCCGGAACGCGCACGTTTTCGAACACGACTTCGGCCGCGCGGTCGGGCACGCCGTACATGCCCATGACGGGCAGGGCGCGAATGACGCGGACGCCCGGTGCATCGCGGGGGACGAGGATCATCGACTGGCGGCGATAGGGATCGTCACCGTCGGGATCGCTCTTGCCCATGAAGATGATGACCTTGCAGGCCGGGCTGGTCGCGTTGGTGGTGTACCACTTGCGCCCGTTGATCACGTATTCGTAGCCGTCGCGGATGATCGAACTGCCGATCTGTGTCGCGTCTGACGAGGCGACTTCGGGCTCGGTCATGGCGAAGGCGGAGCGGATCTCGCCGGCGAGAAGCGGCTTGAGCCACTTTTCCTTCTGCTCGTCCGTGCCGTAGCGCAGGATGGTTTCCATGTTGCCGGTATCGGGCGCGGAGCAGTTGAACACTTCCGGCGCGAACAGGCTGCGGCCCATGATTTCGCAAAGCGGCGCATAGTCGACATTGGGCAGGCCGTTCGGGTCTTCCTTCACCGGAAGGAACAGGTTCCACAGCCCCGCCTCGCGCGCCAGCGGCTTCAGTTCTTCCACCACGGGATAGACCGCCCAAGGGCCAAGCTGCTCTGCTTCCTGATAGTAGCGCCGCTCGTTGGGATAGATATGCTCGGCCATGAACGCTTTGAGCCGTTCGCCCAGCTCGATACTTTTCTGCCCCGGTTCCATTGCCCGATTCGTCTCCATCCTTTGCAAGGAATGTCCTACATTATGACGGTTATTGTTCAAGGTTTTTCTGGCAAAACCATACAGATCGATTCGACATGTTGATTATGGATCGTAGGACATTATGGAGGGGCTTCACCTTGCAAGCGGGAGAGCGTTTCGATGCATCGGGATAAGCAGGACAGCGAAGTCGTATCGCCGGTGCTCGAAGCATGGCTGGAGCGGGAAGTACCGGATTTCCGTGGCCCCGCCAGCTTGCACAAGTTCGGTTTCGGACAGTCCAACCCCACGTTCCGGCTGAAGGCCGCGTCGGGCGATTACGTCCTGCGCCGCAAGCCGTTCGGTCCCTTGTTGCCCAAGGCGCACGCGATCGAGCGCGAGTTCAGGGTGCTCCACGCCCTGCGCGGCAGCAACGTGCCGGTGCCCCGGGTCCACGCCTTGTGCGAGGATACGGAGGTGATGGGTGCGGTGTTCTACGTGATGGATTTCGTGGACGGCCGCATCTTCTATGATCAGCGCCTGCCCGGCATGATGGCGGAGGAGCGTTCCGGCATCTTCGATGCAATGAACCGCGCCGTTTCATCGTTGCACAATGTCGACCCGATGGCAGTTGGCCTTGAAGGATATGGCCGGCCCGACGGTTTCATCGAACGACAGGTGTCTCTCTGGACCAAGCAGTACCGTGCAGCCGAGGGCGACCGGTGCGAGGCGATGGAGCAGCTGATCGAGTGGCTGCCGCAGAACCTGCCCGCCGAACAGCCGGCGCGCATCTTTCACGGCGACTTGCGGCTCGACAACATGATCTTCCATCCCACAGAGCCGGAGGTTGTCGCCTTTCTCGACTGGGAATTGTCTACCCTTGGCGATCCGCTGGCCGATTTTGCCTATCACGCGATGGTCTGGCGCGTGGGTGCGGACCTGTTCCGCGGGTTCGGCGATCTGGATCGGGTGCAGACGGGAATACCGGAAGAAGCCGAATATGTCCGGCGCTATTGCGAACGGACTGGGCGCGATGAAATTCCGAACTGGAACTTCTACCTCGCCTTCAGCCTGTTCCGGGTTGCGTCCATCCTGCAGGGTGTCTGGAAGCGGGCTCAGCAGGGGCAGGCGAGTGCGGCCGATGCCGCCATCGTCGGCGCCAAGGCCCACCCGCTTGCGGAAATCGGCGCGCGTATCGCACTGGGTCGGTAGGGCGCGCCGAGCCTTTCCATCCCGCGTGCTACGGTGCGGGTTTGCAATTGTCGTAACCTAATGTACGACGATCGCCGGATTTGTCAGGGTGCAGCGCGCCGTGCCGCAATTTCCCTCAGACCGCCATCGTCGCCACTCGCCATGGCCGGTCATCACAATAGACGGAAAGGCTGTCGAATGAATATGAAGGTCGGCGTCGTTGGGGCAGGTTTGATGGGGGCGGAAATCGCGCTCGTCTTTGCACTCGCAGGGCACGATGTGCTGCTGAACGATCGTGATGGCGATAGCCTCGACCGGGCGATGGCGCGGTTGCGCACGCTGATGGAAAAGGGCGTGGGGCGCGGCTTCTACAACGCGGAGGATGTCGATCCCTGCCTGTCGCGCATCACCGCCACGACCGATCTTTCGGCCTTTGCCGATCGCGAAATCGTCACCGAAGCGGTGTTCGAAGCGATGGACGTCAAATCGGTCGTCCTGAAGACGCTGGACGAGATCTGTTCCGAAGGCTGCATCATCGCATCCAACACCTCGACCATACCGATCTCTTCGTTGGCGGCGCATGTGTCGGCGGAGCGGCGCGGGCGGTTTATCGGCACGCACTATTTCTCTCCGGTATCGCGCATGAAACTGGTGGAGGTGATCCACGGCTTCGACACCGCAAGCGAAACCGTCGATGCCGTGATGGAACTGATGACGGGCATCGGCAAAACGCCGGTCCGCATCAAGGACGTTGCCGGTTTTGCGGTGAACCGCATGCTGCACATGTTCATCATCGAAGCGGTGAAGCTGGTGGAAGAGGGCGTTGCGACGCCGGAGGATCTGGATACCGCGTGCCGCCTGGGCCTTGGCCATCCGATCGGCCCCTTCGCGCTGCTGGATGCAGTGACTTCCAGCCTCAGCGTGCAGGCGCAGGAAATCATGTTCGACGCCTATGGTGAGCGCTTCCGTCCTCCGCCGCTGTTGAAGCAGATGGTGCAGGCCGGCTATGGCGGCGGCAAGGGCAAGCCGGGCTGGCATTCGCTCGATTGGGGAGACAACAAGGCATGAGCGGATCGAACGAAGGCGATCGCGGCGCTGGCATCGACGATCAGGCAATGGACATCCTGTTCCGCGAAGCGCGCAGCTATAACGGGTGGCTGCCCTTCACGCTGGGCGAACGGGAGGCGCGGACCATCTACGATCTCGCGCGGTTCGGGCCAACGTCCACCAACGGCAATCCGGCGCGTTTCGTGTGGGCGCTAAGCGCCGAGGCCAAGGAGAAGGTCGCGGCCTGCGTGATGGAGGGGAACAAGGCGAAGGTGCTGTCCAGCGGCGGCGTCGCCATCATCGGTTTCGATACCGAGTTCCATCGGCATTACGAGAAGCTGATGCCTTTCGCGCCGGAAAAGTACCACGCCCATTTCGCGGCGAACGAACAGGACCGGCTGGACACCGCATTCCGCAACAGCAGCCTGCAGGGCGCCTACCTGATGATGGCGGCACGCGCGCTGGGATACGATTGCGGTCCGATTTCCGGCTTCAACCACGATGCGATGAACGCAGCGTTTTTCGAAGGCACGTCGGTCAGGGCGAATTTCATCTGCTGCATCGGTCGCGGCGATCCGGCTTCGCTGATGCCGCGCAACCCGCGCTTCGACTTTGACGAGGTCAACAGCGTAATCTGATGGTGCACGGCGGGGCGGCAAGGTCGCCTTGCCGTGCTTAAACCTCTGCGGAACATCAGCAAAGGGCAGGCGGCCAAAGCGGTCGCCTGCCCTTTGTTGTTTTATTCTTCTATCGCAGCAGGCTTGGGTACGCGTCCGCTCATCTGGTCTCCGGCCGTTTTCGACAGCCGCGCGAGCGCCGGCAGGCTCAGCAGGCCGAGCAGGCCGACCACCCAGAACACGTAGCTGCATTCCACTGCGCCGATCGCATCGCGGCTGGCGCCGGTCAGCATCGCGCTGACATCGAACAGGATGATCGACAGTGCTATGGCAAGGCCGGCGGCAACCTGCACCACGATCTGCGTTAGCGTTACCGCGCTTGGCACCTGGGCCGGCGCAATCTCGTCATAGGCAAGCGAGGTAAGGCCGGTCATCACGAAAGAGCGTGCGCAACCGGAAACGAAGGCGATCGCGATGATGAGCGCAAAGGGCGTTGCCGCCGTAATAAAGCCACAGCCGCCGATGCCGATCGACATGACCGCCGTCGTGAACAGCAGGACCTTGCGGTAGCTGAAGCGGCGGAACGTGCGGGTCATCAGCGGTTTCATCAGCAGGTCGCCGGCGGCATGGCCGAGAAGCGCAACCCCGGACTGCACCGCCGACATGCCGAAACCGACCTGCAGCATGATGGGCAGCACGAACAGGAACGCGTGGATGGGTACGCGGATCAGGGGCAGCGTCGTGCCGACGGAAATGCGGAAGGTCGGAAGCCGGAACGGTGCCAGCGACAGTATGGGATGTGCCGAACGGCGCAGATGCCGGATGGCAAGCACGGCGGCGACGATGCCGCCCGCCAGGATCGCGATCGTTATCGCGCGCGAAGCCTGCGGGTCTGCCAGTTGTTCAAGGCCGAACAGAAGCAGCGAAAGGGCCGTGCCGTTCAGCAGGAAGCCGGGAAGGTCGAACGGGCGCGTGCGGATCGGGAGGTGGCCAAGAACACGCGAGGCGGCCACGGCCCCGAAAAGGCCGATCGGAATATTGATGTAGAAGATCCATTCCCAGCCCCACAGTTCCGTCAGGAAACCGCCCAGCGGCGGGCCGAGGACCGGGGCGACAAGCATCGGGATGGAGGAGATGTTCAGCAGCCGCAGGAGGCTGGACCGATCCACCGAACCGACGAGGATCAACTGCCCGATCGCAGTCATCAGCGCACCGCTGACCCCCTGCAACGCCCGCGCGCCGACGAACATTTCAAGGTTCGCGCTCAACCCGCAAAGCAGGGACGCGCCGGTGAATCCCAGCAGCGCCAGGATGAAGACGCGCTTTGCGCCGAAGGTGTCGGCAAGCCATGCGCTGGCCGGAATCATGACGGCGGCGGCCAGCACGTAGACCATGATGCCGATGCCCACCTCTACCGGGGTGACCCCGAACGAAACGCCCATCATGGGCAGCGCAGGCGTGATGATCGAGGAATCGAGCATCTGCAGGAAAGCGGCGACGGCCACGACCAGCGCGGTGGCAAGGGCGCCCGGCGGAAGCGAGGTTGCAGGCGGTTTATCCGCCGCAGGTTCGGAGGTCGGCAAGAAATATTCTCCAGCGTAGGGGGCTGCCCGGACGCACCGGGACGACAGGAATTTTCACGAGACCGTCGACGTCGGCGATAGTCGCGGCAGGGATCACGGTCCAGCTTTCGGTAGTCGGACCGTGCGGGTTTACGCGGGTTCCGGTTGTGCAGACGTCGGGCCGGAGCAGGGCGGGCGCGCTGGTTGAACAGTATCCTGCGGATGCGGTCCTGCTGTTCGGGAGAAAGGTTGGCATAGGCCTTCACCATGTTGGCCCACATCGTGTCGCCGCCATGTGGCGGGCAGGCGTGGCAACGCAGAACCGCGCCCATCGGCTGGTCCCGCAAAAGAGGACCTTGTGCTGCAGTCGCAGGGCACGGATTGCCTTATGACAGGAGGACGACCGAACCGGTCGTCGCGCGCGCTTCGATATCGCGATGGGCAGTCGCCGCATCTTCGAGAGCATAGCGATGGTTCACCGCGATCCGGATCTTGTCTTGTTGGACGAGGTCGAACAGTTCGGCGACCAGCGTTTCGCGCTCTTCGGCATCGGCGATGTAATCGTGGAGGGCGGGGCGGCTGACGTAGAGCGATCCCTTGATTGCCAGTTCCATCGGATTGATCGCCGGCGGCGGGCCCGATGCCGCGCCGAACAGTACCAGCAGACCGCGGCGGCGCAGGGATGCGAGCGAGCCGTTGCAGGTGTCCTTGCCGATACTGTCGTAAGCGACGGCGACGCCCGCGCCGCCGGTCAGTTCCTTGACGCGGGCGGCAATGTCGTCCTCGCCGTTGATCAGCACATGGTCGCAGCCCGCCGCGCGCGCGGTTTCGACCTTGGCCTGGCTGCCGACCGTGCCGATGACCGTCAGGCCGATGGCCTTTGCCCACTGCACCGCGATCTGGCCCACGCCGCCTGCTGCCGCGTGGAACAGGATCGGGTCACCGGGCTTCAGGAACGGCCATATCCGGCGGATCAGGTAACCGGCGGTCAGTCCGGCCGACATCATCCCCGCGGCCGTTTCGTCGGAAATGCCGTCTGGCAGTTTCACCAGCAGGTCGGCCGGAAGAATGCGATCGCTGGCATAAGCGCCGGGCACGCTGCCGCCGTAAGTCACGCGGTCGCCGGGCGCGAAGTTCGTCACTCCCTTACCAACAGCTTCCACCACGCCAGCTGCTTCGGAGCCGGGGCAGGCGGGAAGCGATGCCGGGAAACCGCCCTTGCGCATCGTCAGGTCCGCGAAATTGACGCCAATCGCTTTCTGGCGAACAAGAACTTCCCCCGCGCCCGGTGCGGCAGTCGGCACTTCGTCGACACGAAGAACTTCCGGCCCGCCGGTTTCGTGAAATCGTACAATCTTGGTCAAAAATCTTCTCCTGCTCCCGATAGGGGAAAGACCATGCCTGCTTTGCGCGGTCGCTCATTCCGTGCGGGGACTTATCCTTCTGCACCGGCGTTGCCATCATTCCTGCAAAGATTATTTTAGTGCAATAAAAAATATGGAACGACATTGACGTCATACCTTGGTGCGACCGGCGGCTGATGACCCTCCCGACGATCGCTCATTGAAAAAATAAGAGGTATCTTATATTCTGATTCGGAGACAGATTGCCGGAGCAGCGATTCCGGCTCATCACGCCGAGGAGAGGCTCATGGGTTATCCGGATCAGGACCTTGTCGAAACAGTAGAGAAACGGACCAACACCCCGGTCACGCTGGCCGATTTCGACGTGAAGACGGCGGAGGATGTTGCGGCGTTGCGAGCACGCTGGAGCCGCATGGAAAGTAATCCGAAAATCCTCGCTTCGCGCGAAGGATCGGACGATGTCAGCTTTGCCGGGCTGGACATCAAGACGCTCTTGCGCGGCGAGGAAAGCTCAGGCCGCAACAGCGTGCACAGCATCGTGATGGCGCCCGGAACGCGTATCCCGGCTCACGGCAATGACGCCGGTGAAGCATTCTGGGTCGTCGTTCATGGCGAGGTAGACCTCACCATTGGCTCGGAGACGATGACGGTGCCCTCCGCAGGGTTCGGCTTTGCACCTGCCCGGACCACGCAGGCCGTCGCCAACCGCTCTGCTGAACTGGCCGAAGTGTTCGTTATCCACTTGCCCGCCGGAATAGAGCGTGGCTTTGCCGCTGCGCACCGCGCGTTCGGAGATGCGGGTGCCGCCGCGGTCGAACAGGCATGGGCACTTCTGCAGCCTTTCGGCATCACCCTGACCGGCGGCGAAGCGCTTGCCAACGATAGCCGGGTCAACGAACCCGCGCCGCGCATCGACAAGCCTATCGGCAAGCTCGACGATCTGCTGGCGCTGCGCTGTGAATGGAACAAGCTGCCGGGAACGCCAAAGCTGGTGAAGGACCCGTGCGATTGTTACAACGTGACTGCCCTGGACCAGGAAGCCCGCGTCCTGCTCAGTCCGGAAGAATCGCGCGGCGCGGCATCTGCGTTTTGCAATATCATCCACGGCGGGATCGACGTTCCGCCCCATCACCAGCCCACGGAGGAAGAGACCTTCATCGTCCTGCGGGGCGAGGTCCGGTTACGGATCGGCAACCAGACGGCGGAACGGGTGGGTCCCGGGGCATTCGGGTTCGCACCCCGTTACGGCACCCATGCGTTCAAGCAGTTGAGCGAGGGCAAGACCTTCCTGTTTTCGGTAAATACCCCGGGCGGGCACGATCGCGGGTTTGAGATTTCGATAACGGATAGTGACAAGCCGAACTTCCCCGAGATTATCACGGCGCATGGCTTTACCTTCCACGGTCCGCCGGACTGATCGCGTTGCGGTCCGGCCCGCCTCCGCCGGGATGCGTCAGAGTGTGCCGGGGAAGGCGCCGCCATCGATAACAATGTTCTGTCCGGTCAGGTAGCCAGCCGACTGTCCGCACAGGAATGCGCACAGAGCGCCGAATTCGTTAGGCTGTCCAAAGCGTTTTGCCGGTATTGACGTCAGTCGCTGCGTGATGATCTCGTCTTCGCTCAGCGATGCGGCAAGGGCCTCTCCGGAAACGATGCTTTTCAACCGGCTGGTCGCCATGGCGCCGGGCAGCAGGCCATTGATCGTGACATTATGTTGCGCGACCTGCCGCGACAGGCCTGCGATGAAACCGGTAAGGCCGGTGCGCGCGCCGTTGGAAAGGCCCAGCGCCGGGATCGCGGACTTCACGGATGAGGACGTGATGTTGACGATCCTGCCGAACTTGCGATCGATCATGCCGTCGATTGTCGCCCTTATCATTTCGATCGGCGCCAGCATGTTGAGGTCAAGCGCCTTCAACCAGTCGTCGCGCGACCAGTCGCGAAAGTCGCCCGGCGGCGGACCGCCTGCATTGTTCACAAGGATGTCGACGTTGCCGGCCACGGACAGCGCGTGGCGACGGCCTTCTTCGGTGGAAATGTCGCCCGCGGCTGTGCTTACTTTGATCGCAGGGTAGCGCAGTCTGATCGCTTCGGCCGCGGATTCCAGCGCATCGGACCCGCGCGCGGTCATCGTGATGTTGACACCTTCGGCGGCCAGCGCTTCGGCGCAACCGAGCCCCAGCCCCTTGCTCGATGCACACACGATGGCGTTCTTGCCTGCTATCCCAAGTTCCATTGCGTTTGCCCTCCGCATCAGGTTCATCGCTTTCGGCCTCGCCCCGATTCCATTCGGTGGTCCGCGTCTCGACGCAAGTCCGCATGGTCGCTGTTTGTGCTTGCAAGCCCGGCCTATGCCAATAGAAATGTCCTACATTCTTGCCGCAAATCCGGATCGGGACAAGACCCGGATCTCGACCGGATGGTCGGTAGATATATCAGGAGACGTCATGCAGCACGTTCGGCCGGTTGATTTCTCGGTGTATCCCGAGGGGCAGTTCCACAGCCACTTCATGGCCAACTGGGACAACGGAATTGAAAGCTGCATGGCCCTGCTGACCGTTGCGCCGCCTGGCACCGCGACTGGCGCCAACGGGGTGATTTTCGGATCGCATACGCACGATGTCGACCAGTTCTATTTTATTCTCGAAGGGGAGATGACGGTCCACCTTGCCGATGAAACACACAAGGCAGGACCGGGCTCGCTCGTGTTCCTGCCCAAGGGTTTTCCGCATTGGAACCAGAACGATGGCGATGTGCGCGAAATGCACCTCGAACTTCTCGCGCCTTCTGCCATGACCTACGACTTCGCGGCCAAGCACGCCGCAGGCGATCCCATCGCTCCCGGAACCGCGAAGGGCACGATCGCGCGGATCGACATGGCAGAGCGTGCCAGTGGGCAAAGCCTGGTCCGGCCCCTTATCGGATCGGCTACGGGGTCGGACAACTTTGCCATGAACCTCGTCGACCTTGCCGCCGATGCTCCTGCCGGTTCGCTGACGGTGGCCGACGGTGACCGGCTGCTCTACGTCGTCGATGGTGAGCTGACCGTCGAGATCGGGCTCGACAGGCAGGTCGCGGGGCCGCACACGCTGGTCGTGGTTCCTGCCGGCACCGTTTTCCGTGCTTCGAACGGGGGCGTGGTGACCCGTTATGTGGAAATGCTTGCTCCCGAACACCAGACTGTCGCGGAAGTCGCTATGGCCGAGGGGGCTGCGGGGCCGAACGCTTAGGCACCGGCCCCCTTGCCCGATCAGGCCGGATTACTTGGCGGGCGCCATACGTTCTGCCGCAGTGTAGCGCGAAATGCGCCAGCCATCCGGCGTCAGGCGCAGGTCTATGCCCCATTCGCCGATCGCCTGAGGGGTCTCCGGCAGGGTGAGGGAGGCAGACGCATTGCCTTCGGTTTGAACGCGATAGACCGTGATCGTGGCAGCGGCAGACGCTTCGGTCGCGCTGCGCGGGGTGACCAGAACGTTCGTCATGATGTGACACGTGGTGATCGTGCTGGAACGCGCGTTCAGTGCCGCCCGTACTTCGGCGCCGCGCTTTTCGCCGGTCGGCAGTATCAGAACGCCATCGTCGGTGAACAGGTCGGCCGCAGCGTCATTGTCGCCGGCGTCAAGCGCGGAGCACAATGCGACAAGCGCGTCCTGACAGCCGATCTTGCAAGAGAGGTCTTCGATATTCACTGCAGTCTCCAGCTATTGTGTTCTGAAACGGAGGGTCGGCGAATCTCAGTCGGCCAGGCCGATGAACACCGACTGCCGGGGCAGACCGTCGAACGCGCGCGACTTGTGGCCCTTCCCGAAGGTATCTTCGACGAGCACCACGTCACCGTTGTTGACCAGGCTGGATTCGCCATCGCTGGCCGTGATTTCGGCGACGCCGCCGCCCAGCGCGATCACGAACTGGCGGCGCGGTGCGGGATGCCAGTCCATGTCCTGCGCTTCGGGCGTAGTGCGAAACCAGAGGTTGGTTGTCGCAATCGGGTCGGAAATCGTTCCGCCTTGCGGAATTTCGCGCGTGTCGATTTCTATGTCTCGAAAATGCGACTGGCCGTCTTCGTCGGCCCAGATGTTCAGCACTTTGATTTTGCTCACGCCCGTGATCCTTTCTTTTCTTTGTCGCTTTAATAGAAGATATTCAAAAAAAATGAAGACCGTTCTTCCCGATTCCAAATCGGGCCGTTGAACGGGCGCCATGCGGGAGCATCCATGACCGAAAAGATTGTGAAGACGAACGGTATCGACATGGCCTATCGCGAGGCGGGCGCTGGCACGCCCGTCATCCTGCTTCACGGGTTTCCAGAGCTGTCCTATTCGTGGCGGTCGCAGATGCAGGCACTCTCCGGGGCCGGCTGGCGGGCGATCGCGCCGGACCTGCGCGGTTATGGCGATACCGGACCGGCGGGCGACGTAGAGGCCTATCGCATGGCGAACCTTGCGCTCGACATCGTCGGCCTGATGGATGCACTGGGTATCGCCCGCGCGGTGATCGTCGGCCATGATTTTGGCGGAGCCTTGGCCTGGTGGATCGCGCGCGAACATGCCGACCGCGTGCTCGGCGTTGCTAGCCTCAACACGCCCTATACCCGCCGTGGCTCGGCCGGACTTGTCGAAACGATGCGGCAGTATCGCGGGGAAGACAATTACATGGTGCGGTTCCAGACCCCCGGCGTGGGTGAGGCGCTGCTGGAACGCGACGTTGCGCAAACCTTTCGCGGCCTGATGCGCAGACCTGCCCTGAAACTGGCGGAATTCCGCAAGGCCGAACCGCGCCTGCAATGCCTGCCCATGACGCTATTCGTCGGAGAGGAAGCCGTGATGGGCGAGCCGGTGATGAGCGATGCCGAATTTCAGGTCTACATCGATGCCTACAGCCGCAATGGCTTTGCAGGGCCGCTCAACTGGTACCGGAACCTGCATCGCAACTGGCTCGACACCGAAGGAACGGATGACCGCGTGGACGTGCCGGCGCTGATGATCTGCGCGGCTGACGATTTCTTCTTGCCGCCCGAAACGGCAGCAGGGATGGAGCGATACGTACCCACGCTTGAAACCCACCTGATCGAGGATTGCGGCCACTGGACGCAATACGAACGGCCAGAGGAGGTGAACGCCATCCTTCTCGACTGGCTGGACCGATCCGGCTGGCAGGCACCGGAGCCTGAGACGCGCCCCTGACATGCTGGCCTGGCATTTATTATATAACTATCCAGAAAATAGGTTACGCCGGGTCCTCCTTCGCGCTACACAACGGGTAAGGATCCATGCAGCGTAGAGAGGATTGTATGCGCAGAATCGACGATCGGACCGTCCGAATGACGGTCGAAATCCAGCAGTTCATCGCGGACTACTGGGCCGACGTGGACGAAAACCGCGGTCAGGGCGCGCCTGAATTCTATACCGAAGACTGCGTCCTGTACGTCGGTTCGGACCGCACCTTCGAAGGGCGCGCGGGTATTGTCGATTTCTACCGCTATCGCGCCGATCGCGGAGAGCGTACGACACGCCACGCGACCTCCAACTATCAGGTCGTGCCGCTCAGTGACACCAGCGCGAAGGTGACGTTCGTTGTCGCCAACTATGCATCCGACGGCCCGCCGCCGATCACCGGTTCGAAGGGCCCCAGCCTCGTCTCGCGCGTGGATTGCGAGCTGCATTGCAAGGAACCCGGCCTGTGGCAGATCAAGTCGCTGCGCGGCACTCCGCTGTTCATCGGTGACGAACCCTACACGGTCGCAGTGCTGGTCGAAGGCCGGCACGACGCAAAAGTCGGCGACTGAATATTCCGGAGAGGAGTTTCCACCATGGCTGCAAAAGTCCACCACGTCGGGATTTCCGTTCCCAACCTCGATCATGCAGTGAAATTCTTCGCTGACGTTTTCGGGGTCAAATCGGCAAAGGTCGAATCCGACGAGGTTCGCAACCTCTATCTCGAGTTCGAGAACTTCACGCTTCAGATCACCGAGGACCCGGGCCGCCTCTATGGAGAGAAGTTCGGCCGGCTGGACCATATCGCGATGGTTGTCGACAATATGGACGAAACGGCAAAGGCACTGAAGGATTATGACGTCGACGTGGTCTGGGATCCGCCGGTCCGCGTGCAGCATTACCGCAGCAATTTCACGCGCCGCAACGGCGGTGTCGGCGTTGTTTTCCAGCTGACCGATGAACTGGGCGAAACCCACCCGACCCAGAAGTTCTATCCGGAGATGATGGAACAACTGATCGATCCGGCCTGATCGTCGGTTCAGGTTGCTAAAACGAAGAGGGGCGCCCCGTTGGGGTGCCCCTCTCTTGTTTCAGGCTACTTGCGCCGTCGGCGTGTGGGCAGGTGCCTTGTCGAGCGCCGCCAGCGATGAAGCCAGTTCGGCGCGGTAGGTTTCGACCGAAGCTTCCTTGACATGGCCGTAGCCACGGATCGCCATCGGCAGTCCGGCGATATCCGCCAGCGCTGCGAGGTTCCCCGGCTCCGCACGAGCGATCAGATCGTCCAGCAGGGCTTCGTACTCACCGATCAGGGCCCGCTCCATGCGCCGCTCTGCGGTATAGCCGAAGATGTCGAGACCGGTCCCGCGCAGCCACTTGAAACGTGCGAGCAGGCCGAACGCGCCCATAATCCAGCCGCCGAATTCCGACTTGCGCAGATGGCCGGTTGCCTTGTCCCGCTTTGCCAGCAGTGGCGGGGCGAGATGGAAGCGCAGCTTCACGTCGCCTTCGAACTGCTTGCGCAAAGATTCGTCGAAAGTGGCAGAGCGATAGAGGCGGGCCACTTCGTACTCGTCCTTGTAGGACATCAGCTTGAACAGCGAACGGGCAGCCGCCATCGTCAGCGACCCGTCTCCGCCCAGCCGTTCCTCCGTGCTGCGGACCGCCGCAATCCGGTCGCGATAGCGCCGGGCATAGGCCTCGTCCTGATAGTCCGTCAGGAATTCGGCACGGCGATCGATGACATTGTCGACCGATTCCGGCTCCGGCTCGGCAAGCCCTGCGGCGCGCAACACCGTTGCCGGATCCTGCGCCAGCCGGCGACCCCAGTCGAATGCCGCCATGTTCATCGCGACGCCGACGCCATTCAGCTTCACGGCGGATTCGAAATCGCCAAGGTCCATGGCCAGCCAGCCCTTCTGATAGGCAAAGCCGACCATCAGCAGGTTCGAGCCGATGGCATCGCCAAGCAGGGCTTCGGCAAGCTTCGTGAAGGGATAGGCTTCAAACCGCCCGTCTCCCGTCGCCCGCTCCAGCCGGCGGGCGAGGAAGGTGGCGTCCGGAATGGCCGACGGGTCCTGCGTGAAATCGCCGGTGATCGAAACGTCCGAATTCGCTAGCACATGCGTGCGGGACGGATCGATCGCGGAAATCACATCGCGGACGTTGCCCACGATCTCGTCGCATACGATGACCAGATCCGCCTGACGCGGCGGCAGGCGCAGGGCCGTGATGTCGTTGCCGCCAAGGTGGATGTGGCTGGTTACCGCACCGCCCTTCTGCGCCATGCCGACCTGATCCAGCACAGCAACCTTGCGCCCGCCCATGTGCCCGGCCATCGACAGCAGCGCGCCGATGGTGACGACGCCGGTGCCGCCAACACCGGCAACCAGCAGACGCTGGTGCTCCGGCATGGGCACGCCGGGATCGGTCAGCGGCGCCGCATCGGCAGCGATTTCGACCGCTGCGACCTTGCGCGGTTTGCCGCCTTCGACAGTGACGAAGCTGGGGCAGAAGCCGGTGAGGCAGCTGTAATCCTTGTTGCAGGACGACTGGTTGATCCGCCGCTTGTTGCCGAATTCTGTCTTCACCGGTTCGACCGACAGGCAGTTCGATTTCGCCGAACAGTCGCCGCAGCCTTCGCAGACCAGTTCGTTGATGAACACCCGCTTGGTCGGGTCTTCCATCTTCCCGCGCTTGCGCAGGCGCCGCTTTTCGGTGGCGCACATCTGTTCGTATACGATGACGCTGACACCCTGCGTCTCGCGCAGTTCGAGTTGCAGTGCCTCAAGGTTGTCGCGGTGTTCCACCCGATCGACCAGCTTGCGTGCGGGATCGCCCGCCGGATAACGGTCGGGGTCGTCGGTCGACAGGATGATCGTCTGCACACCTTCGGCCCGCAATTGCTGCAGCAACCGGGCGACGGATAGTTCGCCGTCGACCGCCTGGCCGCCGGTCATCGCCACCGCACTGTTGTATAGCAGCTTCAGGGTCAGGTTCGCCTTGGCTGCCACGGCCTGGCGAATGGCGAGAAGGCCGGAGTGGAAGTAGGTGCCGTCGCCCATGTTCGCGAACATGTGCGGTTCGTTCGTGAACTGCGACAGGCCGACCCAGTGCACGCCTTCGCCGCCCATCTGCGCAAAACTGGTCGTGCGCGGGCGGTTGTAGGCGGCAAGGCCGTGGCAGCCGATCCCGGCGGTGCCGCGGCTGCCTTCGGGAATGACCGTCGACCGGTTGTGCGGACAGCCGGAACAGAAGAACGGCTTGCGAAGCGCGGGCGGGACGGTGAAGTCCTTCTGGATCGAAAGTAATTGGGCCAGTTCCTCGACCCGCGGCGCAAGGCCGGTGTCCGCCTGCTGCAGGATGCGGCCCAGTTCGTAGGCGATCCGTTCAGGCGTCAGGTCCAGCGTCTTGGGGAACAGGACCGACCCGTCGGCATGATGCTTGCCGACGACTTCGGGCATGTCCGGATAGCCATAGAGCGTTGCCTTGACCTGGTTCTCGATCAGGCCGCCCTTTTCCTCGACCACGACGATCCGTTCGAGGCCGGACGCGAATTCGCGGATGCCCTCAGGCTCCAGCGGCCAGATCATCGCGGGCTTGTAGATGGCGATGCCCAGCTTGCTCTGCGCGGCTTCGTCGAGGCCCAGAAGGCGCATCGCCTCTTCCACGTCGAGCCACGACTTGCCGGCGGCGACGATGCCGATGCGCGAACCCGGATCGCGGCGGAAACTCCGATCCAGCCCGTTGGCGCGGACATAGTCGATGACGGCGGGCAGGCGATAATCCTGCTGCAGCATTTCCTGGTCCTGCGGCGTGATCGGCCAGCGGTTGTGCAGGCCGCCCGCCGGCGAGTCGATCGGAGGCAGGACGGGGGCCTCGCCCAGTTCGGCGCTGTCGACGGCGCGGGTGGAATCGGCAACTTCGGTCAGGATCTTGAGCGCAACCCACGACCAGGTGTGGCGCGAACAGGCAAAGGCGTGGAGCCCGTATTCGACGATCTCACGCGGATCGGCGGGATAGAGCAGCGGCAACTGCACACTGGCGACCGTTTCATCGCTGTAGCATATGATCGAAGACGATTTGGCAAGGTGATCGTCTCCCACCGCAACGACGACGCCGCCGAACCGGGACGAACCCTGATAATTGCCGTGGCGGATCGCGTCCGACGCACGGTCGAACCCGGGACCCTTGCCGTACCAGAGCGAGAAGACGCCCTGAACATTGGCGCCGGGCGACTGTTCGATCTGCTGTGTGCCGGCAATGGCCGTTGCGGCCATTTCCTCGTTCACCGCAGGCATCACCTTGATGTCGAGATCCGCAGTAACGGATCGCGCGCCGGCAAAGGCGGTGTCCAGCGTGCCGAGCGGTGAACCGCGATAGCCACTGACGAAGCCGCCGGTGTTCAGGCGGGCTGCCTTGTCGCGTTCTGCCTGCAGGATCATCAGTCGTACGAGCGCCTGCACCCCGGTTATCAGGATGGGGCCATCGCGTTTCGTAAAGCGGTCCATCAGTTGCACGGTCATGACTTCAATTCTCCAATCGGGAATGTGCCGGGTGCGGCCCGCTATTCATTCGCGACATGGTTCTTCAGGGTGCCAACACCGCCCACGCTCACTTCGATCGCGTCGCCGGCCTTCATCCACAACGGCGGCGTGCGAACGGCGCCGACGCCCGATGGCGTGCCGGTCGAGATGATGTCGCCGCGGTTCAGTGGGGTCCATTGCGATACATAGGCAATGGCAGTCGCGATGTCGTAGATCATCATGTCGACACTGGTCGATTGCACGCGTTCACCGTTGAGACGGGTTTCCAGCGTCATCGCTTCAAGATCGTCGATGGCGTCTGCCGGGACGATCCAGGGCCCTAACGAACCCGACTGGTGGAAGCATTTTCCGGCGGTTGCGGAATGCTGCTGGTAGTCGCGAATGCTCCCGTCCATCAGGGCTGTGTAGCCGTAGACGTATTTCATCGCGTCGGCCTTGGCGATGTGGCGACCCGGCTTTCCGATCACCACTGCGATCTCGCCCTCGAAATCGAACGCGGCCGATACCTTCGGGCGGATGATTGGCCGATCATGCCCCACCAATGCATCAGGGAACTTGATGAAAAGGGCCGGATTTTCCGGCGGCGCTTCGCCCGTTTCCTCGGCATGGTCGCGATAGTTGAGGCCGAGGCAAATGACTTTCGTCACGCTGCTGAGCGGCGGGAGGAAGGAAAACGCGCCATCGGGCACAAAGTCGCCGGAACCGGACGCCAGGTCCGCTGCTTCGGGCAGCACGAAGGGGGAGGCCAGTGGATCACCTTCCTGCCAGCCGCCGACCACTCTTGCGCCGCCATTGACGATCACGGCGGCTGCGCATTTCCCGCCAGCTGCGATGCGCGCGATTTTCACTGTCCCGTTCATGGCTTTGCGTCCTCCAGCCCTTCATATGCTTGGTGCTTCACGGCTGCGGGTCCGGTATGATCGGCAGCAGGATGCAGGATGGGCGTTCCGCATCGCAATGGATGGTCTGCCGGGCCTTCATTAGGGTAGCCGCATCAAACCCTTGCTCTCCGGTGCCGGGGTTGCGGTCGTAACGCGGGAAGTCGCTCGACGTGACGAGCACTTGCAACCGGTGGCCGGGCATGAACACCATGGAAGTCGCGGCAAGGTCGATTTCGTATTCGACGATCTCGCCCGGCGTCAGAGGGCGCGGTTCGGTCCATTCGCGTTCGCGCTTGCTGGCGCGCACGATCCCGTCGCACACATTGTACGAACGGCCATCGGGGTGGACGTCGCACAACTTGACCATCCAGTCGGCATCGCGGGCATCGCTCGATGCCCACAGCCGTACGCGCACATGCCCGGTAACTTCTAGCGGTGCGTCGAGAGCGTCCGATGTGAAAAGCAATACGTCGTCACGGTCGTGGAGCTTGTTCTGCTCGACCGAGCCCTTGGGATAGGTGGTCGGCATCAGGGTCGGTCCGCCAAGCGTCGGGAACGGGTTCTCCGGATCGAAGACATAGGACAGCGACGCGCTGTCTGCTGATGGCTTCGTGGCGGAAAGCGCCGCGTCGGCATGGAAATACCATGCGGTCTCGCGCTGGCGCGCCAGCGGCCATTCCTGCTCGTCGCGCCATCGGTTCGCACCCATCACGAAAATCCGCACCAGTGCACGCGAAGGTACGTCGGTGTCCTTCAGCCAGCGATCGAACCAACGCAGGTGATAGGCCGTCAGGTCCTCCTTCAGGTCCATCATAAGGCCCGAGGCGCGATAACCGTAATCGACCTCGCCGCCGGCTTGCTGATGCATTCCAGATCCGTGGACCCACGGCCCGATGGTCAGCTGCACAGGCTGCCTCTCTTCAGCCGGGATCGTGTCCGCGGTCATCGCCGCATAATGGTCGAGATCGGACCTCAGCAGGATGTCGTGCCAACCGGCTGTGATCATGACCGGCACCTTCACTTCGCCATGACGGCCGGTGATCGAACGCTCGGCGATGAATTCGTCGGGCGCGGGGTGTTCGAACATGTCGGTGATGAACGCGAAATAGGGTTCATGCGCGACCACCGGCGCAACGTCGCGCAGCGGCAGCGTTCTGACCATTTCCTCGTACGGATCGAGTTCGTCGATCATGCGCAGGAATTCGGCCCAGCGCTCGTCTGCCGGTGCACCCTTGCGGGCACGAAGCAGTTCGGCCGGGCTCATGACCCGGAGCGCCCATTGGGTGTATGTCCCCAGTTCGAACGCGCCCTGCCGGAAGAAGCAGTCATAGAGGTTGCACGGTGCCTGTGACGGGGCGATGGCCCGCAAGGAGGGCGGCGCCATGACGGCTGACGCCCAGGACGTCAGCCCGTGGTAGGAAATTCCATATTCGCCGACCAGTCCGTTGGACCACGGCTGACGCGCCGCCCATTCGATCGTGTCGTAGCCATCCTCGAACTCGTCGAGCCAAGGGGTATGCACCCCTTCCGAACTGCCGCGCCCGCGAGTGTCTTGCTGGACCACGACATAGCCTGCCTCCGCTGCCTTCATCGGGTCCAGCGCCATGTAGGTGATGGTGCCCGCGTTCTTGTCATAAGGGGTGCGAAACACCAGTACCGGTGCCGGTCCGGCATCGGGATCGCGGAAGACGTTCGCCCGCAATATGGTGCCGTCCCGCACTTCGCATGGGACATCTCGCTCGATCAGGATGGCCATGCTTCTTGCCGGTTACTCGGTCGGCTGCATAAGCGAATCGCCCATGTCGGCTGCCGCTTCCAGCACGCTGCGCGTATCGACGCGCGAACCGTCCGCATTGCGGGGCGCCTGCTTGTAGCCCAGCTGATGTTCGCAGATGTAGAGATAGTCGGTCCGCAAGGGAGCGAACATTTCCATCAAGTGGACCGGCTTGCCGTTGGCCGGGCGGCCACCGTGCAGCACGTCGCGGGGCACGTAGATGAAGTCGCCGCCGCTCAGGTAGTGATCCTTGTCACCGGCGCGGAAACGCAGCTCGCCTTCGATGACGTAGATCATCATGTCGAAGGGGTGCGAATGGCAGGGGGCCGTGCCGTCCGATGCAGCGACTTCGGCAAAAGCGTCGGGATCGAGCCAGACGAAGCAGACGTTTGCCGCGTCCATCGCAAGGCCGGTGCGATGATAGTTGTTGCTGAAGCGCGTTTCGCGGGGAAGATCGGCGACGGTGCCGCTATAGACCTGACCGGGCATTCGTTCTCTCCTTGCATGCGTGGCCATATTTGAGCGGTGGCCCTAACATTTTTTAGATGTTTATAAAAAAATAACAAGGTGTCGTTGAAGGCAGTGTGGCGCGGCAATGCCGCGCGCCTGTTTCTTCGAACTGCCCGAACTTGTTCAGGACGCTTCAGGCATGCCGTGAAAGGTGAAGCCGTGAGCTTCGATCAACGGCAGGAATCGGTCGGTGCCGAGTTCCTTGACGACCACTTCGAAACCGCGCTCATGTCCGCCGGGCGAGTTCATCGTGAACAGCTGCACTTCGGAATCGACATCGCTGAGGAAGGCGTGCGTGCCGTAACGGGGCGCGAAACCGAATGCGCCCAGCTGTGCTTCCTCCTCTGTCATATTGCCGACGGTCAGCTTCAGCGGCCCGTTGAGGACGATGAAGAACTCTTCTTCCGAAGGCTGATGATGGGGGCCTGCGCCGAAGCCGTTTTCCAGTGCGCCGTAGAACACCGATGCTTGCGCCCGCGATTCTTCGGGCATCAGCAACACGCGGGTTTCCTGATCGGTAACCGGGATGTTTACGCAGTCGGAAGGGTGGTTCACGATCTTGGGCACCGGCGGCTGCTTGGCCCATTTTTCGCGCAGCGCGAGATAGTCTTCCAGACGCGTGACGTTATCGTCGATCCGTTGGAACGGGCCGTTTACGCGCCGGTCGTTTGGCTGGGCCTTGCCGTCGGCGAAAATGAATCCCGTCCGCGCAAAGATGGCCCAGTAATCGGCTGCTACACTGTCCGGGTTCTGCAGGCCCAGTTCGTGAGCTGCGGCAAAAGCGCGTTCGGCGCCTGCTGGTGCATGGGCGACATAGACTTCTGCCGGTGCATCCGAACGGTTCGCAACGGCCTGCGTGGTAAGATCGGGGGCATAGGCAAAGCCCTTGTGCCCGATAGTGCGGACAACATCGCCGACGGTGATTTCGACTTCACCGGTCAGCACGAACCAGAATGCGTCCCCGTCCTCCAGCGCGTGGGCGGGAATCGATGCGCCGGGCGGCAGGATGATGCTGTGCACGGCATAGCGGCCAGAGCTGTGCTCTCCGCGAAGCAGGTTGCGCACGTCGAGGTCGAGGAAGCTCACATCCTCGCCTTCACCGCGCGTGGCAAGCAGGCGCGGCGTGCTGTCCATCTCTGCCCAGAGTGCGCGCAGGCGGGACAGGTCGCTGGCATTGTCGATCGTGAACGGCACCGGCGGCACATCGCGATTCGTTCGCTCGTCAGTGGCCAGATTGATCTCTACGTCGGGGTAGCTCATCGGTCTTTTCCTTAGCGTTCGCGCATCCACAACCGGGCGTACTTTCAAATTTATAGATACATTACCAGAAAATAGACGGCAAGGCGGAACGGATCATCTGGCGCGGCCGGTTCACTCGGCCGGGAGGTAGGCCGTCCAGTGTTCCCACTTGTGCGCGTCGCGCTCCGCTTCGTCGACGATGGCGATGGCCGCATCCGCGATCGACAGGCCCGCGTACTTGTCGCCGTCCATCGGCACCTGGTTGGTGCCGGTGATGTACTTGCCCTTGCGCGGGCCGGGATGAAGGCCGGCTGGCGGCGAGAAGAACGACCAGTCGTAGGTGCGGTCGTGTTCGAAGAACATCAGCGCCTGTACCAGCGGGATGATGTGATCGTGAGTGATGTCCTTGCGCAGGATTTCGTCCCACAGGGCGAATTCCGGCGGCATCATGCTCGACAGGTCTTCGGGCCATTCGTGGCCGGAGATTTCGCCAAGCCCGGGAATGACGTCGATCAACTGGATGCCCGGCTTCACGTACAGCGCGCCGCCGCCGCCAACGAACAGCAGTCGGTTCACGCTCGATTCCTTGGTGGCCCTGATCAGGTTGACGACACCGGTGAACGTGTCGCGAACCACGTTCTGGCCGGGATCCGGCTTGTGCCCCACGTTGAAGCAACTGATCACGATGTCGTGACCTTCGAATGCGGGAATGGCCTGCATCCGTTTCAGCACGTCGGCCTTGCGCCCGAACACGCCGGGTAGCTGGGGTGCGTTTTCGGGATGGCGGGTGATTGCCGTGATTTCATGACCGCGATTGCTGGCTTCCTCCAGCACTTTCGATCCGATGAATCCGGTCGCGCCGACCAA
Source organism: Croceicoccus bisphenolivorans (assembly GCF_001634625.1). Taxonomy (GTDB): domain Bacteria; phylum Pseudomonadota; class Alphaproteobacteria; order Sphingomonadales; family Sphingomonadaceae; genus Croceicoccus; species Croceicoccus bisphenolivorans. The sequence goes on from NZ_LRSE01000004.1 coordinate 52,964, forward strand.
GGCTATCTTCATGTCGCTCTCCTGATTTTCGTTTCAATCGATTTTCGGCTGCAGATCAGGATCGGCCTTTGCCAGCGCACGCTTGAAAGCGTCGCGCTGCACGATCTTCTGCAGGTAAGCGCGCAGATGCGGAAAAGGCGTGATGTCGCGCGGGGCAAACATCCGCATCGTCGTCAGCGGGAACATCATGATGATGTCGGCCGCGGTAAATTCGTCGCCGGCGAAATAGGGAGTTTGTGCAAGCCGTTCATTGACGACGGCAAAGGCGCGGTCGCCCCGCCAGCGCAGGCGATCGGCAATTGGTGCTTCTTCCAGTCCCGCAAAACGCATGGCCAGTTCGACCATGCCCGCCGACATCAGCGAGGCATTGGCGAAATGGAACCAGTACAGATAGTCGGGGTAGTTCGGCTGGCCCGGTGCAACGGAAAGCTTCCCGTTGCCGTAACGATGGATCAGGTATTCTATGATCGCGCCGGATTCGCCCAGCACAAGATCGCCATCGGTAATGACCGGCGCCGTGCCGAACGGGCTCAGCGCCTTGTAGGACGCGGGGCCGCCACCCGTTTCGGGATCGCGATCATGCTTGTCGAGATTGTATTCAAGGCCGAGTTCTTCGCAGAGCCAGACGATCCTGTCCGATTGCGAAATGCCCAGGTGGTGGACTGTCAACATCGCGTTTATCTCCTTGCCTCAACCCGGTTTGCCGAACAGTTCTTCCAGAAACGCCAGCTGCTCGGCCCATGACCGGACATCCGCGCCGGGACTGTATCGGGCCATTTCCGGACGGCCCATCGCGTCGGCATGGACGTTGGTGAAACTGTGAACCGTGCCGCCGTAAAGGTGCATCCGCCAGTCGACGCCGCCGGCCCGCATTTCCGCTTCGAAGTCGGCACGCTGGGCGGGCGGGATCATCGGATCGTCGGCACCTATGCAGACGAGGATCTTGCCCTTGATTGCCGATGCATTCTGCGGACGGGGCGTTTGCAACCCGCTGTGGAAGCCGACGACGCCCGCAATGTCCGCGCCGCTGCGCGCCAGTTCCAGTGCGAAGGTGCCACCGATGCAGTAACCGGTGGCGACAATGCGCGATGCATCCACGCTGTCATGCGAAGCAAGCGCATCCAACGCGCCGATGCCGCGGGCACGCAGCCGACCCGCATCCTCTCGCACCGGCCCCATCAGTTCGTTTACGCGCTGCACGTCCTCGATACGCTGGCCTCCGCCATGCAGGTCGCAAGCGAGCGCGCAGTAGCCAAGGCTGGCGAGCCGCTCGGCGCGTTCGCGCACGTGGCTGCCGACGCCGAAAACATCGGGAAACAACAGTATGCCCGGACGCGGGCCTGGCGCCGTATCGTCGAAAAAAAGCGGGCTTTCCATCTGCAGCCCGTCGGCTTCGTATTTCAGGGTTTCGGATATTACCGACATCGCTTTACTCCCGCTTTCGCTGCCAGCGAGTGCAGATATATTAGATATATGTCAAATAACTTTCGACAGCCCGCTCCGCCCTGCTGGCATCCGCGACTTCGATGGTGTAGCGACAAGGTGCAGGAGCGGTATTGGCGCGATCGGGAACGTGAAAGAGGCAAGATTGGCAAAAGAGGCAGTGGCGCCGAAACGGGCAAAGCGCGGGCGACCGATCAAGGTTACGCGCGAGCGATTGGCAGAAGCGGCTTCCGAGCTGGGTTTTGCGGAATTCAAGCTGACCGAAGTGGCCCGCAAGCTCAACGTGTCGCTGCAGACGCTGTACAACCACGTGAAGGACCGCGAGGAACTGCTCCATCTGGCGGCAGAAGTTCTGGAGCAGGACAGCCCCAAGTCAGCCGTTTCAGACTGTTCGTGGGAAGAATGGTGGATGGAGCGTGCTCAGTTCATGCTCAGCAAGTATCGCCGGACGCCGGGCCTGGCGACGATTCTGGCCAACCGCCCGTTGGCGAACGTTCCGCCCTATCTTGAACAGTGGGAAGCGGCGCAGATCATGGCGGAGAAGGAGGGCTTCAAGCCTCTGGAAGCGCTTTGGGCCAACATGGCAGTCCACGAGTTGATTTTCAGCTGGGTGTGCCGTGAAGAACAGGCCGGAAAGCTGCCTTCGTGTAAGGAGGGCCCTTCTGAACCGCCCGAGGGGTTCCGCGAAATTGCGCCGCACTTTACGCATGCAGCGGACAAGGCGATCGGCGAAAGCACCGACGCCAGGTTCGATATGACGCTTAAGGCGCTGATGACCGGGTTGCTGGCAACGAAATGACGCCGCACAAGCGGTTGCATGATTGACAAATTTTGTCGAGCCGGTCGAACCGGCCTTTCGCCCGTCATTATTTTAGTCTAGTAAAATTAATGACGGAGCCCAGGTTCAGAAATTTGGTTTATCAGATTGCGCAGTATTCGCGCGCGATGGGTAGCAGGAAGGTTGGCCGGACGGCTACGGGTTTTGCCTGTTACCGGCGGGGCATCTCGTTGGCTCGAAAGTGCGGACGAAGGTCAGTGGCCCGATTGATCTATCGGCCGGTTCTTCGATCGAGATTTTTCAATTCAGACATCAATGCGGAGTAGGGTGCATGGCAGGTCGTTTCGAAGGGCAGAGTTTCGTCATCACTGGTGGGACGAACGGTATCGGTCTGGGAACCGCGCGGCGCATCGTGACAGAGGGCGGGCGCGTACTGGTTACTGGCCGCAACCCCGAGCGTCTTGCCGCGGCAGAGGCGATCGAGGGCGTCCATGCAATTGCCAACGATGCTGCCGATCCCGCAGCCGCCCCTGCTCTGGCCCAGGCGGCCAGGGATCTGTTCGGCACGGTCGACGGCGTGTTCCTGAACGCCGGCATGGGCGTGATCAGCCCGTTGAGCGACATCACCGAAGAACTCTACCGCAAGCAATTCGATCTTAACGTCGGCGGCGTCCTGTTCGGGGCGCAGGCTCTGGCGCCGGTGATCAAGCAGGATGGTTGCATGCTGCTGATGGCGTCCGGCGTGAAGACAAAGGGTATTCCGGGCGCGATCCTCTATGCCGGATCCAAGGGCGCCGTGCGGTCGATCGCGATGGTTCTCGCGCGCGAGTTGAAACCGCAGGGGATTCGGGTGAACACGATCAGTCCAGGACCGATAGAAACCGATTTCCACGGCCCCGCATCCAATGATCCGGGACAGGCAGAAGAAATCGCCGAACTGCTCCGTGCGATGATCCCGCTGGGCCGCATGGGCCGGCTGGAAGAGGCTGTCGCGGTTGCGACTTTCCTCCTCTCGAACGAGGCAACCTTCGTAACCGGCGCGGACTATCCGGTCGATGGTGGGGAAGCCCAGCTCTGACATTCCTGAATTTGCGCAAAGGGGAAAGAAGGGCGCCTGCCATGAATGACAATCAGCTCATCGATCTGCTGGAAAAAGCCCGTAGCGACAACGATCCTGCCCACGACATCGCGAAGGCGATGCCCGACCTTACCCTTCTCGATGCATACCGGCTGCAGCACGGCTACAAGCGGCGTCTGGCAGGGCAGGGCGACCCGCATGTCGGCTACCGCGTTTCGATGACCACTCGCGCCGGACTGATCGAATCCGTCAATCTTGGCATCCTGCCGCCCGAAGCGTTGGACCGTCCGCTCAATCCGGTTTTCACTGCGCTGTCGCAATCCAATCTTGGGACCGATGCCTGCTTTGTGGAAGCTCACCCCGACTATTACATGTATGCCGAAGCCGAAGTGGCGATGGTCATCGCGAAACCGCTTGCCGGCCCTGGCGTAACCCCCGAACGGGCGCGCATGGCCGTGGCGGGATTTTACGCGGGCTTCGACATGGCGCAGATCCCGAAGAACTCGCCCTTCGGTTTCCAGCACAAGGTCGCATCGGCCTGCTCGCCTATTGATACGCGCATTATTCTCGGCCCCAAGATGACCGAACCGACGATCGATCTGCGGCTGGAAGGCGTGCTTGTCAGCATCGATGGCGAAGCGCGCGCATCGGCAACGGCCTGGGAATGCCTCGGCGACCCGATCAACGCCGTTGCATTCCTGGCGAACAAGCTGGGCGAGATCGGGGAATCTCTGCAACCCGGCCAGATCGTGATCACCGGATGCCTGCCCATTCCGCAGCAGATCAAGCCTGGCGAAAGGCTGGCCTGCGCCGAATTTACGCGGCTTGGCCGGGTGACGGCACGGATTGCGGCATAGCGGCGACCTTCGCCGCCGCTATGTCGCGATGGTGCTTCTATTCCTGGCCGGGATGTGAAAAGCTGCGCGGCATGTTGCGGGTCGGGTGGTTTTCCGCAACGAAAACGGGGCGCATTTCCAGGCGCTTCATCAGCCAGGTATCGTCAGGCTGCCGGCGGATGTCGACGGTGACGTCGTAAATGGCGTAGGCCTTTTCTAGCGGCAGCGGCAGGTCACCCGATCCGCCGAAATGCATCATCACAGCGCGCGCCGTCACCTTCCCGTCGGACGACAGTTCGTTAAAGTCGAAGCCGTAATTGGACATGATGTGCCGGGAGTGTCGGTCGCCGTTCTGCTGGCGACCCAGTTCCTCGCGATAGGCGCCGACCTTGCGAACCCCTTCGCGGCCCTGCGCGTCGACCATGCCTTCGATGATGAACGCGCCGTCCTCCATGAAGAAGGCTTCCGCGCGCGAGCCGTGGCTTTTTTCCGCCTCCATCCAGAAGCTTGCGACGAAGTTCTGGATCGCCACGCTGGCGACCGCTTCCTCCGTCGATGCCGTTCTGACGCTGCTTTTCAAATCTACCATCAGCTGCCCTTTCCCGAAGCGAACGATCAGCTGTGTATCAACCGATATGTCCGAATACGCCTATTTTTAGAATCAATTCCAGATAATATCCGGGACTGTCAATCTCTTCGTGATTCCTTCGTAGGATAGCGTTGTCGCCGGATTGACCGGATAAATATGAGATCCCTATAATATTTTCCAAGTGACAGTACGAGAGGATGCGTCAGCCCATGTCCGAACATTCACCTGAGCCGATCAAGGTGGGCATGGTCGTGCCGTTTTCGGGCCTTCCCGCGCTGCGCGAAAACGGTGTTCGCATCCATGCCGGCACAGCGGCATGGATCAATGTCTACAACGCGCGTTGCGAACGGCGCGATCGCCAGATCGATCTTCTGGTTGAGGACAATGGCTACGATATCGAAATCACTGCCAGGGCCATCCGCAAGCTGAACGAGGAAGACGGCGTCGTTGCTTTGCTCAACACCAACGGTACGCCGCAGCTGACTGCTGCCTTGCCCTATCTTGAACAGGAAGCTTTGCCGCTACTGCTTCCTTTCGCGGGCGACAAGCAGTGGTACGATCCGGTGCGTCGGGGCTTGTTCGGCGTGCAGCCGCCGTTCAACGAATCCGGTTACTTACTGGGGCAGTGGGCGGCTGAAGAGGGGCATTGCAAGGTCGTTGTATTCCATCCCGACTATCCGGAAATCTCGGTTGAAATGGCGGAGCTTGCGCAGCAAGGGTACCACGCGGTCGGCCTTGCCGGTGGCAGCGTTGTGCCGGTCTGTGTGCCGCTGGGTTCGACAGATGGGGAGGCGCTTGCGGACGCGATCATGGCGCATGATCCCGATGCCGTGATTGTGCTCGTCAACTGGCCCGAACTGACTGCGGCGATGGCCGTGTTGAAAGAGCGCGGCGTGCGCCTGTCGCTCTATTCATGGGCCGCAAACGTGACGCGCCAGATCGCGGAAATCGGCGAGGGCCTTCTGGAAGGCATGAAGGGCCATGCCGCCCCCATCCTTGCACCGGATGCCGATGCCCCCGTCGCAGCGCTCTACCGCGAGGCATTGGCGCAATATTTCCCCGAACAAGTGCCCGATGTCCTGTCCATGACTGCTTTTGCACACGCCAGGATCTTCACCGATGTCATTGAACGCATCGACGGCCCGATCACACGCGAAAGCCTGGTGGCAGCGTTCGAGACCGCGGGCGAGATTGACGCCGACATCCTTCCGCCTGTCCGCTTTTCGGAAGACCGGCACATGGGAGCCACCGCCATCCAGCCTATGTTGATAAGCGATGGCAAATGGCAGCCGTGCGGAGAGCCGTCGCCGCTGCCTTACGATCGGCCAAAGGTTACCGCGTCGGCTTGAGGTCCGGCTCGCGTACACCCAGCATCCGCATGGTCAGATCGATGAACTCGTCAATCACGTCCGGACCGGCCGTACCGTCGATCTGCTGACGGATCGCGGTCATCAGAACGCTGTGTATGGCATCGACTTCGAATGCCGTACCCCTGATGTCGAAAAGACCGCTTGCTATCCCCCGGTCCAACATCCCGCTGCCCTGGCTTTTGAGCAGCTCCCGTAACCGGGGCACTGCTGCATGGGTCGCCAGCATCGCCCTTGCCCAGCGGGGATCCTCGACAACGAACTCGAAGAATGATCGCAGCGCCAGCAGCATGCGTTTCAGGAACTCAGGTTCGCCCTGCTCGACCTCATAGACCCGGCGCAGGATTTGCGCTGCCGGCTCTATGATCGCGGCGTCGATGATCGCGTCCTTGTTCCTGAAATACAGGTAGAACGTGGCGTTCGAGACCTTGGCGGTTTTGGTGATGAGGAGGATCGAGGTGGCTTCGTAGCCAATATGCCCCAGTTCTCTGATCGTCGCGTCGATCAGTTTGGCTCTGGTCCGTTCCCCCTTGCGCGTAACCTGTTCGATAGTGTCGCTCTGCCCTGCAAGGTGCATCTGTTTTGGCAACGATATTGCGCTGTTTGATTAACAGGCCTCTGCCATCGGGGCAAGCTGGCCGGCTGTGTCCTCAGTGCGATCGCCCGGCACGTGTGATGCCCGTACTGCAGGTGGCGATTGCGGAGAAGTGAGCCGGATGGCTGACACGGAAAGGCGCCAGATCTTCTTGGGCATTCCGTGTTCGGCAGCGGCAACCGGACCCCTCCCAAGAAAGAACGAGGCAGCCGTGTCTGGCGTTTGAGTGATTGTAAAGGTGGTACGGACGGCGGGACTCGAACCCGCACGATCAAAGATCAGGGGATTTTAAGTCCCCGGCGTCTACCATTCCGCCACGTCCGCCCATTGCCTGGCAACAAGTGTCGCGCACGATCAGGGCCGCGCACCACTAGGCAAGCGCTGGGCGGTTCGCAATCTTCGAATTTTCGCGAGGCGAGATCGCTCAGTCGGCGTTGAGCCGATCGCGCATATCCTTGCCGGCCTTGAAATACGGGACGCGCTTGCTTGGCACGTCGACCGTTGTGCCGGTACGCGGATTGCGACCGGTGCGTGCCGCGCGTTCGCGCGTAGAAAACGCGCCGAAGCCGCGCAGTTCTACCCGACCGCCGTTCGCCAGCCTTTCGGCAATGGCGTCGAAGAAGCAGGAAACAACCGCTTCCACTTCTTCCGGACGCAGTTCCGGGTTTTCCTCGGCCAGAGCCTGAACCAATTCCGATCTAATCATGCCTACCCCGCCTGCCGTAGAGCGCGACCCCCTTCGACAGCTATCGCCGAGCGCACGGCGATATCCCTTGGCAGAACCTTCCGTCCCCTGATGGAACTGCCACTGGTTTCGAATGCGTGCGCTTGTCCAAAACGCAGTTGTCCGAAAGCTGTTGCAGAGTGTGCCACCGGCACCCGCGCCATGCAATAACTATTGCAAATGATGTGATTTTGGGACGGTTCCGCGAAATCGGGTGATCGTCGCCCGATTGTCATGAAACCGCGCTGCGGGCCAGCAGATCGGCAAGATCGAGATCGAGGAGCCGGATCCGTTCGGCCACTGCGGGCCATTCCTCGGTCAGGAACTGCTTGCGTTCCGTATCTACCAGTCGCCCCCGCGCTCCGGGAACCACGGCAATCCCGATACCGCGACGCACTTCCAGCAGCCCGTCATCCTGAAACTGCTGGTACGCCTTGGCGACGGTAAGCGGGTTTGCACCCTGTTCGGCGGCAAAGGCGCGAACGGAGGGGAGCAATTCGCCTTCGGCATAGCGCCCGTCGATGATCGCCGCCGCGATCTCGTCGCGAAGGCGCAGATAGACGGGGCGTGTCGCCTGTGTTCCGGTAGGGCGCGGCATGGGTGGTCTAGTGCCATAATACAGCGGGTCAGGTCAAGGATTCGCGACCTGTCTGGCGCGGCGCGAAATTGGTCACAAATGTAACAAACCACTTCACATGACGGGTTTCTGCGTTAAGTCTTCGCAGCTTGCGGGGACAGCCAGGAGCGATCGAGCAGATGAAAGACATGAGCCTGTGGAACGAAGGCGACTGGATCGCCGCGATCGCAGCGGTCGCCCTGTTCGCCGTGCTGGCCATCGGTGGCGGCATCGCGCTTCGGCGAAGCGAAGAAGTGCTGGGCCATCCACGCGGCCTTTTCGTGCTGTTCTATGCAGAGATGTGGGAGCGTTTTTCCTATTACGGGATGCGCGCCCTGTTGATTCTCTACCTCACGAAATTCTGGCTGTTCAACGACGGCAAGGCGAACCTGATCTACGGCGCCTATACCTCGTTGGTCTACATCACACCGGTGCTGGGCGGCTATCTGGCAGACCGCTGGCTGGGGCAGCGCAAGGCCGTGCTGTTCGGCGGTATAGTGCTCGCTTTCGGGCACTTGTTCATGGCTTACGAAGGGATGCAGGGGGCGACCGATCCCACGGTGAAGCAGGCCGATTTCGCGATCAACGTGTTCTGGCTGGCGCTGGCGCTGATCATCGTCGGCTCCGGTTTCCTGAAGGCCAACATCTCGGTCATCGTCGGCCAGCTCTACCGGCTGACCGACACGCGCCGCGATGCGGCCTACACCATTTTCTACATGGGCGTGAACGTCGGTGCGGCGCTGGGCACCATCCTTGTAGGCTATTTGGGAGAGACGATCGGCTGGTCGTGGGGCTTCGGGCTTGCCGGCATCGGGATGGTTGCGGGGCTGATCATTTTCGTCATCGGCAAGCCGGCGCTGAAGGGGCAGGGCGAGCCGCCGGCGGTCCTGACAAGAACGAAGGAGATGCGTCTCTACGCCGTGGGTATCGCATCGGTCGCGGTGATCTGGGGCCTGATCCAGTATCAGGACGTGATCCAGACACTGCTGATCATCACCGGCGTCGGCATGTTGGCATTTACCCTTTACGAGGCGTTCAAGCTGCCCAAAGAGCCGCGCGAACGCATCTTCGCCATCCTGTTCCTGATCGCGCTGAACCCCGTGTTCTGGGGCCTGTTCGAACAGGCGGGCGGGTCGCTATCGCTCTACACCGACAAGTTTGTGGATCGCGGCGGCGTGCCGACCTCGCTGTTCCAATCGATCAACCCGATCTACATCGTGATCTTCGCGCCGTTGTTCGCAGCACTCTGGCAATTTCTCGGCAAGCGTGGGCTCGAACCGTCGACTCCGGCCAAGTTCGCCATCGCCCTGTTTCAGGTAGGCGCGGGTTTCCTTGTCTTCACATGGGGAGCGGGCACCGGGAATCCGGCGGTGATGACAAGCGTTGTTTTCGTTTTCCTGATCTATCTGCTGCATACGACCGGCGAACTCTGTCTGTCGCCTGTGGGTGTATCGGCCATGACCCGGCTGGCACCGCTGCATCTGGGCAGTTTCATCATGGGCGCGTGGTTCTACATGACTGCGGTCGGTAACTTCGTCGCGGGCAAGATCGGCGAGGCGACCGGCGGCGAAAGCGGCGAGATGAGCAAGGAACTGACCCTGTCGATCTATGGCCAGATCGGTTGGTGGACGATCGGCATCGGCGTGGTGGTGCTTTTGCTCAGCCCCATCGTGAAGCGTTGGATGCATCTGGATACGCTGGAAGATCGGGAGATCGCCGGCACGGAGGAACTTGGCGAGCCGCAGGCGGCGGGGATTCATCCGGGGCGGGGGTGATGGCTGCTAGAGGGGATGCCTTGCGCAAAACCTTCAGCGGACGGCAGTGCGTCCGCTCGCTCGTGGTGGCATTGATTGTCGGTTCGATCCTGAACGCCATCAATCAGGGCGACAAAATCGCGGCATTGGACGGGATCGTATGGTGGCGCGTCACGCTTACGTTCGTAGTTCCGTTCTGCGTCGCGAGTTACGGCGCATACTCGGCATTTCGTAACGGTTGAACCGACGGCTCAGGCCCGCGCTTCCTCCACACCGGCGCTGTTGTGACGCAAAGCCTTCAGCACGGTATCGACGATGTGCGGCGCGTTGAGGCCCGCCTCGTCGTACTGCTTTTCGGGCGCATCATGGTCCTGGAACACATCGGGCAGGCGCATGGTGCGGATCTTCAGGCCCGCATCCAGCAGGCCCTCGTCACTCGCCATAGTCAGGACATGCGCGCCAAGGCCGCCGATCGACGCTTCCTCGACCGTGACCAGAACTTCGTGGCTGGCCGCCAGTTTGCGGATCATATCCTCGTCCAGCGGCTTGGCGAAGCGCAAGTCGGCGACGGTGGTCGACAGGCCTTTGGCTTCCAGCTGGTCGGCGGCCTTCAACGCCTCTGCAAGGCGGGTGCCGAGCGATAGGATGGCGACTTTCGTCCCTTCGCGCACGATGCGGCCCTTGCCGATTTCCAGCTGCTGCGGCGTTTCGGGCAGCGGAACGCCGGTGCCCGCGCCGCGCGGATAGCGAAAGGCGATCGGTCCGCTGTCGTGCAGGGCAGCGGTATAAGTCATGTGGACCAGTTCCGCCTCGTCAGCTGCGGCCATCACGACCATGTTGGGCAGCGTGGCAAGGTAGGTCACGTCGAAGGAACCGGCATGCGTTGCTCCATCCGCACCGACCAGTCCCGCACGGTCGATCGCGAAGCGCACCGGCAGGTTCTGGATCGCAACGTCATGCACCACCTGATCGAAGGCGCGCTGCAGGAAGGTGGAGTAGATCGCCGCGAACGGCCGCATTCCCTGTGCCGCCAGCCCTGCCGCGAACGTAACCGCGTGCTGTTCGGCGATGCCGACGTCGAAGCTCCGCTCGGGATGTGCCTTCGCGAAACGGTCTACCCCCGTTCCGCCCGGCATGGCGGCGGTGATGGCGCAGATCGTTTTGTCGGTTTTGGCCAGTTTCGCCAGCGTGTCGCCGAAGACGTTCTGGTAGTTCGGCGGTCCGCCGCTCGACTTTTTCTGTTCGCCGGTGATGACATCGAACTTGGCGACGCCGTGATACTTGTCCGCCGATTCCTCGGCCGGGGCATAGCCCTTGCCCTTGGTCGTCACGACATGGATCAGGCACGGCCCTTCGGCGGCATCGCGCACGTTTTCCAGTACCGGGATCAGCGCGTCGAGATCGTGCCCGTCGATCGGACCGACGTAGTAGAAGCCCAGTTCCTCGAACAATGTGCCGCCCATGGCCATGCCGCGGGCGAACTCGTCCGTCTTGCGCGCGGCATTGTGCAACGGGCGCGGCAGCTTCCGCGCAAATTTCTTCGCCAGTTCGCGCAGGCCAAGGAACTGCCCGCTGGAAACCAGACGCGCGAGATAGGACGACAGCCCGCCGACCGGCGGCGCGATCGACATGTCGTTGTCGTTCAGGATGACGATCAGGCGGTTTCCGGCAGCTTCGGCGTTGTTCATCGCCTCGTACGCCATTCCCGCGCTCATCGCGCCGTCGCCGATGACGGCGATGCCCTTGCCGGCCTTGCCCGACAGCTTATTGGCGATGGCAAAGCCCAGCGCCGCGCTGATCGAGGTGGACGAGTGCGCCGTGCCGAAAGCGTCGTATTCGCTCTCGCTCCGCTTGGTGAAGCCCGACAACCCGCCGCCCTGGCGCAGGGTGCGGATACGGTCGCGCCTGCCGGTCAGGATCTTGTGGGGATAGGCCTGATGCCCAACGTCCCACACCAGGCGATCCGTGGGCGTGTCAAAGACATAGTGGATCGCCGTAGTCAATTCGACGACGCCAAGGCCGGAGCCGAGGTGTCCGCCCGTCTGCCCGACGGCGGAGATCATCTCGGAACGCAATTCGTCCGAAAGCTGCCGCAATTGGGAGCGGTCCAGCTTGCGAAGGTCCTCTGGCGTGTCGACGGTATCTAGAAGCGGTGTGGCCGGATTGGCAGTCATACCTCTGCCTTAGCGATATGGAACGTCCATGTCGAACGGGGAAAAGCCATGTTTCCTCACGCGGGCCTGAAGTCCATCGCCACGCCGTTCATGCAATAGCGCTTGCCGGTGGGTGGCGGCCCGTCGTCGAAGACATGGCCAAGATGCCCGCCGCAGTTGGCGCAGTGCACCTCTGTTCGCGGATAGCCGAGCTTGTAGTCCGTCGACGTGCCGACCCCGCCCTTCAGCGGCGCATAGAAACTGGGCCAGCCCGTGCGCGAATCGAATTTCGTGCGAGAGGAGAACAGCGGATGCGCGCAACCTGCACAGAGGAACGTGCCCTTGCGCTTTTCCTTGTCGAGCGGAGAGGTAAAGGCCCGTTCGGTGCCCGCTTCGCGCAAGATGCGGTATTCCTGCGATGTCAGGCGGGCGCGCCATTGATCGTCCGTCAGGCTGAACGGATAGGCCTTTCCCTTCGCCTCGCCCTTCGCGCAGGCCGAAAACAGCGGCAGCGCGGCACCGGCGGCGAGAAATTCCAGCACTGTCCTTCGTGAAAGCTGTCCCATGCAAAAAGCCCTAACCAACCGCCACTGAGGCTGCGATGAACGGCCAACGCATGACAGGTTAGGCCGGTTTCCGATCTCTATCCGAACCCTTGCGCAGCTTGCCCAGCCAGCCCGAACGCGTAACCGCAGGTCCCGACTTCATCACCGTCTTTCGGAACAGGGTCGAACCGCCCTTGATGATGAGCGCGACGCACAGCACCTGCCAGATGAGCGCACCCACGTGGGGCAGCAAGTCGGGCACGACGGCAGCGCGTGCCAGCATCGCGTAAGGCGAGGTGAGCGGGAAGAAGATCGCGCCAAGCTCGATCGGCTCTCCCATCGCGCCAAGCGAATAGCTGGCGAAGAAGAAGACCAATAACTGAAGCATCGTCGCCGGCATCGACAGCGTCTGAACCTCCCGAACCGTGGCCGCGAGCCCGCCGATGGTGAGGAACAGGGAGCCGAGGAGGAGATAGGCGAACGAGAAATAGACGAGGCCCAGCAACACGAACATCGGCCAGCCGACGGCAGGCGCGGCGAAAGTGGGGATGCCGCCACCCAGCATCATGATGGTAAGGCCCACCGCGCCCCAGACTGAGAGGCCGACAAGGCTGACGCCAAGCATGGCGATCAGCTTGCCATAGAACACCGCATCCATCGGCACGGCGGCGGCCAGCACCTCGATGATCTTGTTCGCCTTTTCCTCCACCATGTTGGACATGACCATGCCCGCCAGCAGCATGGTGAGCAGGAAGAGCAGCGTCTGCGATGCCTGTGCCGTGCGGATGCGTTTGCGCGCGGTGTCGGCCCGCGCGCTGACCGTTTTGTCCATGGTGACGGTGGGCAGCTGCGTGGCGCCCCCCCGTTGCGCCTCTGCAGCGATCAACGCGACCGGTCCTTCCCACATGTCGACGGTGCCGCCCGGGCCTGTCAGCTTCGGTTGGTCGAGCGTTCCGGTCAGCAGCGCGACTACGGGGCTGCCGTCCTTGGCGCGGTTGAGCGCGGAACGGGCAAGGATTTTCTCACCCGGCTTGAGGCGGATGACCACATAGGTATCGGGCAGATGCGCCACCGATCCGGCCAACCTGTCACGCGCGGCGAGGAAGGCGTCGGTTTCGCCCGATTCCATCGCGATGCCCAGTGTCGGCTTGCTGATCTTGCCGCTCACGCTCGCCCCGATGCCGCCGGCCATGGCGACGACGAATACGGGGAACAGCGGGCCGAGGAGGAAAAAGATGAACGAGCGGCTGAACAGAATCGCGCCGAAATCGCGCCGGGCAATCACGAAGATCGAACGCCAGAAGCGGCGCGCCCCGTCCGCCAGAGAAGGCTTGCTGGTGAGGGTGCTCATGCGGCCACTCCTTCGGCGTCCTGTTCAAGCGCGCGTGCCGCCGCTTCGCCCGCAATCGCGACGAATGCATCGTGCAGGCCGGCACGTTCGATCGAAAGGGCCTCGATCCCCGCATGCCCTTCGACCAGGGCGGTAAGCAGCGGCTCGACCTCTCCGGTCAGGCTGAAATCGAACAGCGCGCCGCCGGTCGCCTTGATCTGCGGTTCCGTGCCGGGGGGCAGGGCGGCTCGCCACGGGCCGTCGACGTTGCGGGTTTCGAGGTGGACCTGCGGCGGCAAACGGTCGCGCGCGGTGGAAACGAGGCCGTGGAACGGTACCTTGCCGCCCGCGATGATGGCGATCCGTTCGCACAGCCGTTCGGCATGGGCCAGCACGTGGGTGGAAAAGATCACGGTGGTGCCGTTTTCGGCCAGACCGCGCAGCATCTTTTCCAGCCGCCCCTGGCTGATCGCGTCGAGGCCGGAAAACGGTTCGTCGAAAATCACGAGGTCGGGCGAATGGACCAGCGTTGCCAGCAATTGCACCGTCTGCGCCTGTCCCTTGGACATCTGGCGGATCTGCCGGTCCGCGATATGGCCGAACCCGTGTTCTTCCAGCAGTTCGCGCCCGCGTTTGCGCCCCTGCGCGCGTGGCAATCCGCGCAGCGCGCCGACAAAGGCGATGGCGTCGACCGCTTTCATCGCCGGGTACAGCCCGCGCTCTTCGGGCAGGTATCCGATGCGGTTGGCGATGGCGTGCGGGTTTTCGCTTCCCAGCACGCGGCGGGTGCCACTGTCGGGATCGATGATGCCAAGCAGCATGCGCAGCGTCGTCGTCTTGCCCGCGCCGTTGGGACCAAGGATGCCGAAGATCGATCCGGCGGGCACGGCAAGGTCCACGCCGTCCACCGCGATGGTGCCGTCGAAACGTTTCACCAGATCGCGCGCCTCTATCGCCAGCGGGCCGGTCGGCGTGGCGTCAACGGGATCGGCAAATGCGAATTGCGATGAATCAGGGGTTTCTGTCATGTCCATGTGCACTTACATTCGTCCCCCGATGCCCGACAATCCCGCAAGAACCGGTTAACGCTCATGCCCGATATGACCGGTGATGTCCTGCCTGAATTACGGAATAGATTGATCGCGCAGGCGAAATCGGAAGGATTCGTCGCGGTCGGGATTACAGGTGCGGGGCCGGACAAGGCAAGGTCGGCCGGTCTGAACACATGGCTGGAAAGCGGTCATCAGGGCAGCATGGAATGGATGACCGACCGCGCGGACCAGCGCGCCGCGCCGCAGACTTTGTGGCCGGAGGCGAAGAGCGTGATCGCCCTCGGCATGAGCTATGCACCCGGCCATGATCCGCTGGCGCTGGCCGAGCATGGCGATGTCGGGCGCATTTCGGTCTATGCACAGGGCCGCGATTACCACGACGTAGTGAAAAAGGCGCTGAAGCGGGTGGCCCGCTGGCTGGTAGAGGAAGCGGAGGCGGCCGGGATCGAGGCGGGCGTGAAGGTCTTCGTCGATACCGCGCCGGTCATGGAAAAACCGCTGGGACAGGCGGCTGGCATCGGCTGGCAGGGCAAGCATTCCAACCTCGTCAGCCGGGAACATGGTTCGTGGCTGTTCCTTGGCGCGATCTACACCACGCTGGACCTGCCGGCGGGCGAAACCCATGCCGACCGCTGCGGATCGTGCACGCGCTGCCTCGATGCCTGTCCCACCGATGCGTTTCCCACGCCGCGTGTCGTGGATGCACGGCGGTGCATTTCCTACCTCACGATCGAGCACAAGGGCCCGATACCGCCCGAATTTCGCGAGGCTATGGGCAACCGCATCTACGGCTGCGACGATTGCCTAGCCGTCTGCCCGTGGAACAGCTTCGCGCAAAGCGCGGCGGCGAACCGCGCGTTCCTGCCGCGTGCGGAACTGGTGGCGCCGCGTCTGGACGAATTGCTGGCGCTTGACGATGCGGGCTTCCGCTCGTTGTTCTCCGGATCGCCGATCAAGCGGATCGGGCGGAACCGGTTCGTGCGCAATTGCCTGATCGCGGCGGGCAACAGCGGCGACGGCAAACTCCTGAAAGCCGTGGAGCCGCTGCGGGCCGATGCCGATCCGGTGGTGGCGGAGGCGGCCGATTGGGCCGCCTCCCGCCTTGCGGGCGTTACGCCGTCGCCATTTCCTTGAGGGCAAGGCTGTCATCGGCCAGCACGTCGCGATCGATCACCGCGCGTCCTTCGACCAGTTTCTTGCCCTGCACGTAGTCCTTCACCTTGTTAACGCAGTCGAGCGCGATGACGCGCCCTTCCTTGAGGTAGATGACGGAGAAGCTGCGCGCAGCCGGATCGCCGCGCAGGACCGTATCGTCATGTCCGATCGACAGGCCGACGGTCTGCAGCTTGAGATCATACTGGTTGGACCAGAACCACGGCGTCGCCTTGTACGGGTTTTTCTCGCCGCAGATCGCTTGCGCCACGGTCTTGGCCTGGTCGTTGGCGTTCTGCACGGATTCGAGGCGGATGACCGCACCGTCGGCGAAATCGTTGGCATGGGCCGCGCAGTCGCCGATCGCATAGACATCGTCCAGCGTCGTGCGGCAATATTCGTCGACATCCACGCCATTGGCACCGGCAGCCCCGGCAACGATCAGCGGGCCGATGCTGGGCACGATGCCGATGCCCACGATCACCATGTCGGC
The DNA here is from genome assembly GCF_001634625.1 of Croceicoccus bisphenolivorans. GTDB lineage: Bacteria > Pseudomonadota > Alphaproteobacteria > Sphingomonadales > Sphingomonadaceae > Croceicoccus > Croceicoccus bisphenolivorans. Next base: position 69,469 of record NZ_LRSE01000004.1, read on the forward strand.
GGGCAGGACATTGCCGTCGGCAAGGCGCACGCCGGTGACTTTCTCGCCGTCGCCTTCGATACAGTCGACGCCGGTTTCCAGCCGCAGGTCCACACCGTGTTCGCGGTGTTCCTTTTCGTAGAAGCGGGAAAGCTCTTCACCCGCCACGCGGGCCAACACGCGGTCCAGCATCTCGACCAGCACGACATCAAGACCGAGTTTGCGCAGCACCGCTGCCGCTTCGAGGCCGATGTAGCCGCCACCGATGATGACGGCCTTTTTCGCGCCGCCATCGATTTCGGCCATCATCCGGTCTGCATCTGCGCGGGTGCGCACGGAATGGACGCCGACAAGGTCGGCACCGCCGCATGACAGTCGCCGGGCATCGCCGCCCGCTGCCCAGACGAGGTGGGTGTAGCCAAGCTTCTCACCGTTCGACAGCGTGGCTTCCTTAGCCTGCGCATCGATTTCGATGACCGATGTGCCGAGGGCGAGGTTGATGTCCTTTTCCGCCCAGAACTGCGGCGGACGGATGTAGATCCGTTCGAATTCCTTTTCGCGGGCGAGGTATTCCTTGGACAATGGCGGCCGTTCGTAAGGCGGTTCGCTTTCGCGCCCGACCATCGTCACACTGCCTTCGAAACCCTGTTGCCGCAGGGCCAACGCCACGGCGGCACCGCCGTGTCCGGCACCCACGATCAACACGTCCACATGTTCCATCGGACTCTCCCATCCAGTCGCCGTGGGTGCGCTAAAGCCCGAGTGGCGCAGGTTCAAGCCCCTCTCAATCGATTTGGCAGGAATAGTGCGTCGGTACGGGCCTATAATCCGTTCAGCGCATCCATCGCGATTTCCAGCGAGCGATGCCGCGCGACGGGGTTGAAAGTCGATCCTGCCAGCACAACTTCGTCCGCCCCGGTGCGCGCGATCAGTGCCGCGATCGTTTCGCGCACATCATCGCGCGTGCCGATGGCACTGACCTTGCGCATCCCCTGCAGTCCGGCAAGGACATGGGGCGGCAGGCTGTCGCGATAACCGGGCACGGGCGGGGGCAGTCGGCCGGGGGTGCCGGTGCGCAGGGCGACGAACGACTGGTCCATCGAACTGGCGATCAGTTCCGCTTCCTCCCGCGTGTCGGCGGCAAAGCAATTGGCCGCGACCATGACGTGCGGTTTGTCGAGCGCATCCGACGGACGGAAGTTCTCGCGATAGACGGCCAGCGCCTCGTCCAGCGCGGCGGGTGCGAAGTGCGAGGCAAAGGCATAGGGCAGGCCAAGGTGCGCGGCCAGCTGCGCGCCGAACAGGCTGGAGCCGAGTAGCCAGATTTCCGGCGCGGCACCTGCGCCGGGGCAGGCCTGCAACGGCATGCGCGCATCGCCTGCGAACAGTGCCTGAAGCTCGATCACGTCGTTGGGGAAGCGCTCTGCAGCCGCATGCAGGTCCTTACGCAGCATCTGCCCGATGCGCGAATCGGCCCCCGGCGCGCGGCCCAGACCCAGATCGATGCGGCCCGGGAACAGCGCGTCCAGTGTGCCGAACTGTTCGGCAATCAACAGCGGGCTGTGGTTGGGCAGCATGATGCCGCCTGCCCCGATGCGGATCTTGCTTGTCGCATGGCCGATATGGGCAAGGCAGGTCGCCACCGCCGAACTTGCAATGCCGGGCATGCCGTGGTGTTCCGCGATCCAGTAACGGTGGAGGCGAAGGTCTTCGGAAAGCCTGGCCAGCTTTGCCGCTTCGTACAGCGCCTGCGAAACGGTGCCGCCTTCGACGACCGAGATAAAATCGAGGATCGAGAACTGCGTCATGCCGCCACCTCGCGCACCGTTGCCAGCAGCATCGCGACGTCGCTGTCGCGTGACAGGCGGTGGTCGCCATCCTTGATCAGGTGGATGCGCACGTCTTCGCTCGCCACGGCATCGGCCAGTTTCAGCGACAGTTCCCACGGCACGTCGGGGTCCTTCTGGCCGTGCAGCAGGCGCACGGGGCAGGTGATGGCGATGCCGTCGGTCAGCGCGGGTAGTGCCTTGGCATCATTATAGAACTTCGGGTGATAGGGCGTGGGATCGGGGCCGTAGATATTCTCTTCGAACCACACCTCACCGCGTTCCAGCGTGTCACGCTGTTCGTCCGAATAGCCCCAGTCCGTGAAACCGGGCGCAGCCGCAATGCCGACGATCGCGTGGACAGCCTCCGGCCCGCGGCGGGCCGCCAGTTCCAGCCCGACCAACAGCATCAGCCAACCGCCCATCGACGATCCTGCCAAAACGACGGGTTCGCCCGCGCCGACATGATCGATTAGTGCCAGCACCTCGTCCCGCCATTGCGACAGGGTGCCGTCGGCGAATTCGCCCTCGCTCTCGCCGCAGCCGGAATAGTCGAGCAGGAGGCAGGATTGTCCGCGCGCCATCGCGTCTGCCATCACGGCGGTCGCCTTGCCGCCCGCCATGTCGGACATGTAGCCGGGCAGGAACACGATCAGCGGGCCGGTTCCGGCAAAGTGGCGATAGGCGAGCGACAGGCCCGCGCTGGTGGTGAAACGGGCGATTTCGGGAAGCGTGGGTTCGGTCATGCCCGCCTATGTAGGTGGCGATCAGAAGATGTCGAATTCCTCGACGTCGGGATCGTTGGTGCATGCATCGCGGATCGCCGTATATTCCTGCTTGTTCAGCGCAGGCGTGTAGGCGTGGCCCTTCACCACGGCCTTGCGGAACATCTCCTCACGCTCCTTGGGCATCGGGTGGCTCGCGATCCAGCCCGCCCATTCCTGCCCCTCTCCGCCCGATTCCTCTTTCAGGTATTCGAAGAAATCCGCCGTGCCCTTGGGCGAGATGTTCGACCGTTCCAGCTGGCTTGCCGAAAAAGTATCCGCCTCCCGCTCCGCATCGCGCGAATAGCTCATCGCCGCGACGCCGAAGATGCCGCTGCCGATGTCGGAATTGATCCCGCCAAGCAGGACCGAAAGGCCGAACTGGCGCAGCAGGGCCTGCATCACGTGGCGTTCGCGGACATGGCCGATCTCGTGCCCGATCACGCCGGCCAGTTCATCGGGATTCTCCGATTCTTGTATCAGCCCGTCGAATACCAGCACTTGCCCGCCCGGCAATGCGACGGCGTTCACCATGTCGATATTGGCGATGCCGACGCGCGTGATCGGCCTGTCGGGATCGAGCCGTTCGACCAGTTTCTTCAGCGCCGCATCGCTTTCCGGCGTGTGGCACAGCCGGTTGCCCATATCGCCCAGCATCGCATCGCCGATCTTGCGTTCCCAGCTTGGCGGAACGCGCGGGCCAAGCCATGTCGGCGCGGTAAGAACGATCGCCAGCAGGGCGGCGCTGATGCCGGCGAAAAGCACCGCTGCCTTGGGCAGGCCCAGCCCGTCGATCCACTTGCCGAACTTCTGCCCGCCGGGCAGCCGCGCGGCCAGTGCATCCGGCACGGTGCCGGTAAAGGCGAGGCGGAAGCCGTCGTCCGCCTTGCGGGAATAGGACCCGTCCATAACCCCGCGCTCGACGAAGACAAGGTCTGCCAGCGGCACGTTGATCAAGGAGCCGTCGTGCCCGCGCAGGCGCAGATCATTGCCGCCGCTCCATTCGACGGTGCCTTCGTGGCGGCGGGCGGTCTGCCCGTCGTACCAGAATGCGGGGACGGATGCGTGTTCCATGCTTTAAATCGCGCCCATGTCGAACGCGTCCAGCAGCCCCTCGCCATGCTTGTCGCGGCGCGTGGTGGACTGGGTCAGATCATCGACGTTGATCTCGCCATAAGCCTGCATGTGGGTGACGAAGAACTTCCAGTGTCGATAGCCGAGGAAGACGAAGCCAAGACCCAGCGTCAGGACGAGAAGTGCCACGTCGCCAAGGCCCAGCTTGATCCAGTCCCACGTCTTGGCGTCGAATTCGAACTCCAGCCCGCCCAGTTCCATGTGACCGACAACGACGCGGAAAAACTTGGCGTAATAGGCCAGCCATACGAAGCCGAGCACGAAGTAGAAGAGAAGCGATGCGACGATGAAGGCCGCAAAGAAGCCAATCGACGGATTTTCAGGGTCAAAACCTCCGTCCCTCTGCAAGCCAAACGCCATCGCGGCGATGATCGCCACAATGCCGACGATGGCGATAAACGGGCTGAGATAGAACAGCATGTATCGCTTCATCAGCGGAGAGAAGTCAGCGCTGCAGCGAAATTCCATCGGTCCGAAGCTCATCGCCCGCCAGCGCTCGTTCCACAGGCTCACCATCGACCATGGCACGCCAAGGCCGAACGCTGCGTAACCGGCGATCGTCTTCCACATATACGACCAGCCGTACTTGAACCCCCGAACATCACTGCCGCCACGGATCCCGCGCCAGTTGGTGCGGCCTAGCCGATAGCGGATGGCGCGGAACCGGGCGACGCCCATCAGGTAGAAGATTGCCACCAGCGGCACGACGAACAGGATCGCGCCGATCACCTTCTCTCCGCGCAGGATCATTGCCTGACCGACTTGCGTGGCGATGAAATAGGGGATCAGGAACAGGGCCAGCACCAGCAGGCCGCCTACGAACAGCTCCTTGCCGGTGCCGGTCCATTCCAGCCGTTCGTCGATAAAGCGGGTGCGGCTCCACAGGTATTGCCGCTCCCGCGCCTTGGCCCAGAAGCGGTAGATGCCCAGCGTGACCACGATCAGCAGCAGGTTTGTGAACGCGATCGGCGCAAATTCGCGCCACGTGCCATGAAAGCCGAACGCCGACTGTTCTTCGGCGGGCGGGCTCCATCGATCGACCGACCCTGCGTTCGCGCTGTAATCGTCCATGCGGTGTGCGACCCCTGTGCAATGACCCCGCCTGCACGTTCCCCGCCGACGAAGGCGAAGTCAAGGCGGGGCCGATCGCGGCAGGTATTGCCATAGGCATATGAAGATTCCGTCACGCCGGAGCGTGGTGACTCGAAGAAAACTCCGTGCTACCGGCAGGGCCATGGCCATCACGCTGACCACGACGACCACTACCGCCACCGGGACTATCCCCGGGCGGTCGGTCGCGCGCTAGCCAGCTCGCCGCCGCCGCCCGATGGTTCGGGCAGGGCGGCGTCTCCTTTCCCGATCCGCAAACGCCAGACGCCTCTTTGCCTGCGCGCCGCCATGTGCCATGGCCCGCCCCGACGCCAAGTTCGAGATGAAAAGACGATGACGGAACTGTTGAAGATCAGCCTGCCCGACGGTTCGGTGCGAGAGATGGAGCCCGGCTCCACCCCGGCGGACGTTGCCGCCGCGATCGGCCCCGGCCTTGCCAAGGCAGCCATCGCCGCCAGGGTGGACGGCGAACTGGTGGACCTGTCGCGCCCCTTCACGGGCGATGCGCAGCTCGCTCTCGTCACCTCGCGCGACGAGGAAGAGGCGCTGGAACTTGCCCGCCACGACTATGCCCACGTTCTGGCAGAGGCGGTGCAGGCGCTGTGGCCCGGCACGCAGATCACGTTCGGCCCTGCCACCGACGACGGGTTCTACTACGACGTGATGGCGCCCGCCTCGCGTGAACCGTTCTCCATGGACGATCTCCCCGCCATCGAGGAAAAGATGCGCGAGATCATCGAGGCCGACAAGCCGCTCACCCGCGAGGTCTGGACCCGCCAGCAGCTGATCGACAAGTGGTCGTCCGAGGGCGAGACCTTCAAGGCCGAGTGGGCTGCCGAGCTGCCCGAGGGCGAGGAACTGACCGTTTATTGGTCGGGCAACGACTGGCTCGACATGTGCCGCGGCCCGCACCTGCCTTCGACGGGCAAGCTGGATCCGCAGGCCTTCAAGCTGATGCGCGTTGCCGGTGCCTACTGGCGCGGCGACCAGAAGAACGCGCAGCTGACGCGCATCTACGGCACTGGCTGGCTCAACAAGAAGCAGCTCGCCGCACACCTTACCCGTCTGGAAGAAGCTGCCAAGCGCGACCACCGCAAGCTGGGCCGCGAGATGGACCTGTTCCACCTTCAGGAAGAGGCGCACGGCAGCGTTTTCTGGCACCCGCACGGTTACGTGATCTGGCGCGAGCTGGAAGCCTACATGCGCCGCGCCATCGACGGTGCCGGCTATAACGAGGTGAAGACCCCGCAGGTCATGGACGCGCGCCAGTGGGAGCAGTCCGGCCACTGGGGCAAGTACCGCGAAAACATGTTCGTCATCCCCGACGAAGTGCCGAACGTGGAAGACGAAGGCGCGATCGTCAGCGGCGACGCCGACTGGATGGCGCTGAAGCCGATGAACTGCCCCGCGCACGTCCTGATCTTCCGCCAGGGGATCAAGTCGTACCGCGACCTGCCGCTGCGAATCTACGAAAACGGCTGCTGCCACCGCAACGAACCGCATGGCGCGCTGCACGGCCTGATGCGCGTGCGCCAGTTCACGCAGGACGATGCGCATATCTTCTGCCGCGAAGACCAGATCGTCGACGAGGTCCGCGCCTTCTGCGAACTGGCGGACCGGGTCTACAAGGACTTCGGCTTCACCTATTCGATCAAGCTCGCCCTGCGCCCTGAGAAGCGGTTCGGCAGCGATGCCGACTGGGACAAGGCCGAGGACGAACTGCGCAACGCGGTCATGGAAGCGGGCCTCGCTACGCAAGAATACGGCTGGGAAGAACTGCCCGGCGAAGGTGCGTTCTATGCGCCCAAGCTGGAATGGCACCTTACCGATGCCATCGGCCGCACCTGGCAGGTCGGCACGATCCAGTCGGACCGTGTCCTGCCCGAACGCCTCGACGCGACTTACGTGGGCGAGGATGGCAGCAAGCACCGCCCCGTCATGCTCCACCGCGCGATCTTCGGTTCTTACGAGCGTTTCATCGGCATCCTGATCGAACACTTTGCAGGCCGCCTGCCGGTCTGGCTCGCCCCGGTACAGGCCGTGGTCGCGACCATCGTGTCCGACGCCGACGGCTATGCGAACGAAGCGGTCGCCAAGCTGAAGGCCGCAGGCATTCGCGTCGACAGCGATCTTCGCAACGAGAAGATCAACTACAAGGTGCGCGAACATTCCCACGCCAAGGTCCCGCACCTGCTGGTTGTCGGCATGCGTGAGGCCGAGGAAGGCACCGTTGCCGTCCGCACGCTGGGCCAGCAGCACCAGAAGGTGATGACCCTCGACGAAGCGATCGAGATGCTCAAGACCGAGACTACCGCGCCAGACCTTCGGTGACGACGCGGCTGGCTATGGACGCGCCGTTGGTCATCCTGCCGGGCCTTATCTGCGGGCCTGACATGTTCGATAGCCAGCTTGCCGCTTTCCCCGGCGCGCGCGCGATCGGCGGGTTTTACGGCGGCGCGCGCACGATCGAGGCGATGGCCGATCATGTCATCGCTCAACTGCCCGGGCAGGTTTCGCTGCTTGGCCATTCAATGGGGGCTCGCATCGCGCTCGAAATCGTGCGCAAGGCGCCGGAGCGCGTCGCACGGCTGGCCCTCGTCGATACCGGTGTACATCCTGTTGCGGCGGGAGAGCGGGAGAAGCGCCTTGCCCTGCGCGACGTGGGTCGCCGCGAAGGCTTCGCCGCATTGGTCGACCGCTGGCTGCCGCCGATGATCGGCGCTTCCCATCGCGGAAACGACGTGCTTGTCGCAAGACTTCGCGCCATGTGCCTGACTGCGGGGCAGGACATCTTCGAGGCGCAGATAGATGCCTTGCTCGCGCGCCCCGCGCTGGACAATCTCTTGCCCGTTATCGCGTGTCCGACGGCTGTGATAGTCGGTGCCGAGGACGAATGGTCGCCCGTCGCGCAGCACGAGGATATCGCCAGGACCATTCCCGGCGCGACGCTTTGCGTGATCGAGGGTGCTGGCCACATGCTGCCGGCAGAGGAGCCGGCGTTGCTCAACCGCGCGATCGGGGAATGGCTGGCGCAGTCTGCCGGCTGATCAGACGGGCTTGGCCTTCGCCTTGCCCGGCTTGAGGCCGACCTGCTTGCAGGCCCACTTCCACAGTTCGTTGACCTCCAGCGCGGCCTTGCTTGCCGGATCGAGTTCGTGCGCCACTTCACCATCGCCGGACGAGTGGTGGAAGGCTGCGCGTTCCCCGAAACTGACCGGACAGATCTGCAGGCCCAGCCCTTCGGCCTTTGCCTTGGCATCGTCGATCATCTTCGTCGCGCGGGCGGGCACGCCGTTCATCAGCACGAAACCGGGCTTGCCGATGAAGTTGAGCATTTCCGCCGTCGCTTCCAGCGCGTGGAGATCGAAGGCACGGGGGCGGCTGGGCACGATGACCAGATCGGCCGTCTTGATCGCTTCGCGCGCGGCGGCATCGGCATGGGGCGGAGTGTCGATTACAACCAGTTCCACCCCGGCCTTCACTTGCTTTTCCACGACCTTGGCAAGGCGCGCGGGCGGGCTGGTCACGACTTCGGGCAGGAAATCCCCACGCCAGTCGGCCCATGCGGCGGCCGTCGCCTGCGGATCGGTATCGACCACGATCGTCTTCTTCCCCGCATAGGCACCGGCAGTGGCGAGATGGAGCGCGAGGGTTGTCTTGCCCGATCCGCCCTTCTGGCTGACGATGGCAACAGTCGGCATTCGGCAAATTCCCTCATCCACTGGCCGTTCGAGGCCATATCCGGCGCTATCCTACGCCGGTTTCGTGGCCGAGGAAAGAAAATTGCTGCAGGTGCGAAGAAAGTATGGTGCAGGTGCGAGATTCGGGCCGGAAATCAGGCTTCCACCTCGAAAGCCTCGATCTTCCATTCCTCTTCCTCCGCGCCCGCGATCCACTGCTGCATCCAGTCGTGCTCCCACATGGCTTCCATGTAGGCCTGCGCGAAACCGGGGACGCCGATGCCATAAGTGATGAAGCGGCTGACGACCGGCGCGTAGAATATGTCGGCAGCGCTGTAGGTGCCGAACAGGAACGGCCCGCCGTGGCCGAAGCGGCTGCGCGCTTCTGCCCAAAGGGAGAGGATGCGGATGATATTGGCCTTCGCCTCGTCCGGAATCGCGTGCCCTTCTATCCGGCGGCGTACGTTCATCGGCATCGCGCGGCGCAGCGGCAGGTAGCTGGAATGCATTTCCGCCACCATCGAACGGCACAACCCGCGCGCGACCGGATCCTTGGGCCAGAACCGGTTGCGCCCGTTTTCTCCGCCGATCTTGTCGGCAAGGTGTTCCAGAATCGCGAGGCTGTCCCAGATCACGACATCGCCGTCCCACAGGATCGGCACCTTGCCGGACGAGGGTTGGACATCGTCCCAGTCGCGCTTGGCGTTTTCCCATTCCTCGCCGCTGATATTGACGGTGATTTCCTCGAACGAGAGGCCGGACTGCTTGGCCGCAAGCCAGCCGCGCAGCGACCAGCTGGAATAGTTGCGGTTGCCGATGATCAGTTTCATGAAAACGCCCTGTTACCTGAACGGCAGGCCTAGCGGTCCGGCTTCGCCCTGTCGAGCGGGAAGCAGGACCGGGATGTTCAGCCGAGCCCGGCAAGCCGCAGGACCGTTTCGGCCCGCACGAGGTATGGCCGGTCCAGCATGCCGCCCTTGTACCCGATCGCGCCGACGCCGGGGTTGGCGGCGAACAGGTCCACGATTTCGCGCGCCGTGGCGATTTCTTCCTCGCTGGGGGTGAACGCCTCGTTGATGATTTCGACTTGCGCGGGATGGATGGCAAGCATGCCGCGATAGCCTTGTGACCTGACGCGGGCGGCGCGATCGCGCAGCCCATCCAAATCTCGGAAATCGCCGTGAATCGTGTCGACCGGAACAGCACCGGCCTTGGTCGCGCCCAACAGGCACAGGCTGCGCGCCAGTTCGAAGGTAGGCTCGTAGTTCCCGTCAGGGCCGCGGTTGGTGCTGGCCCCGATGTCGGCGGCAAGGTCTTCGGCGCCCCATGTCATGGCGACAAGACGGGGAAGGCCGGCATAATCGCCGGTGGTAAACATCGCTTCGGCCACTTCGGTGACGAGCGCGATGACCTTTGTCGAAGCTTGCTCGATGCCGTTCGCCGCTTCCAGCGCCGTCAGGTAATGGTCCAGCCGTTCGACATCGTGCCGTCCGCGGGCCTTGGGCAGCATGATCCCGCCGGGGCGCCCCGGCATGATCGCGGCAAGGTCGTCCACCGCGAAGGGGCCGTCCACGGGATTGATGCGGATCCAGATGCGTTCGTGCCCGCTTTCCCGCCCTTGCAGGAATTCGCGCACCATCGTGCGGGCCGCGTCCTTGCGATCGACGGTAACGGCATCCTCAAGGTCGAGCAGGGCGATGTCGGCGGGTCCGTCCACGCATTTTTCCATCTTCCGTTCGCTGTCACCGGGCGCGAACAGCCACGAACGCATCGCAAGCGGTGTTTCCGTCATTTTCAATCGTTCCTCCCTGAAAGCCGCAACCGGCCCTGTGCGGGAAACCGGTGCTAGGTTTGCGCGCCGTGCGCAAGCCCCGCAGGCGAAATCGGCATGTGGCCTGTGACGGGAATGCGTGCCTTGCGAAGCGCCGAGAAAAGGGCAAGAAGCGCGCCGATGAGCCTGATTACGCCCTTTCTGGAACGCGCGCTGGCGAAAAAGCGGGAGGCGGGCCTGCTGCGCACGCTGCGCCCCGCCTCCATGTCGCCGGGCGGCAGGATCGTGCGCGACGGGCGCGAATATGTCGATTTTTCCAGCAACGACTACCTCGGCCTCGCGCTTCGTCCCGAACTGGTGGAACGCTCGCGCGAATGGGCTGCGCGCCATGGCACGGGATCGGGCGCATCGCGGCTGGTGACGGGCACGCACGAAGCGCACCTCGCGCTTGAGGCGAAGATTGCTGCGTTCAAGGGGACGGAGGCCGCACTGCTGTTCGCCTCCGGCTGGCAGGCGAATGCGGCGGTAATCCCCGCGCTGGTGGCCGCGATGCCCGGCGTGCAGGTCTTTGCCGATAGGTTGAACCACAATTCGATGCACGCAGGGATGGCGGCATCGGGCGTGCGCCAGCACCGCTTTGCGCATAACGATCTCGACGCGCTGGACGCGATGCTGGAACGGCATGGCGATGCGCCGGCCCGCCTGATCCTGACCGAAAGCGTGTTCAGCATGGATGGGGACCGTGCCGATCTTGCCCGACTGGCCGAAATCGCGCGGCGGCGCGATGCCATCCTCTATGTGGACGAGGCGCATGCGACGGGCGTGCTCGGCCCCGGCGGGGCGGGACTCTCCGCCACGGTTCGGGGCGGGATCGACGTGGTGATGGGCACGTTCAGCAAGGCGATGGGCAGCTTCGGCGCCTATGTCGCCGGTTCCCGCCTGCTGTGCGACTATCTGGTCAATGCCAGCGGCGGCTTCATCTATTCCACCGCGCCGCCCCCTGCTGTGCTGGGCGCGATCGATGCGGCATTGGACCTTGTGCCGCACATGGATGCGGAGCGTGCGACCCTGGCCGCGCTTGGCGACAGGCTACGCAGCGGGCTGGGCGCGGCCGGTTTCGATGTCGCCGGATCGACAACGCAGATCGTGCCCGCGATCATCGGGGAGGCTGACGACGCGATGGCGCTGAGCGAGCGGCTGGCGCAGGCGGGCATGATCGCATCGGCCATCCGTCCGCCGACCGTGCCTGCCGGAACCAGCCGCCTGCGCATCGCATTGCGCGCAACCCATTCGCAGGGCGATGTCGATGCACTTCTTGCGGCGATCGGCAACGCCCCGTGCCGCTGACGCTGCTTTTTCTGCACGGCTGGGGTTTCGATTCCGGCATCTGGGGCGACGTTGCGGAGAGGTTGGGGATGTTCAGCCATGCCTTTGCCGAACGCGGCTATTTCGGGCCGCCGGCTGACTTGTCCGTGGAAGGGCCGGTGGTTGCCGTGGCTCACAGTTTCGGCACCATGCGCGCCCTTGCCGACTTGCCGGAGCAGTGCCTTGCCATCGTGGCCATAAACGGGTTCGACCGGTTCGCCGCCGACGATACCTTTCCCGGCGTACCGGCCCGCGTGGTGGACCGGATGCGCCATCGCTTTGCCGACGATCCGGCCCGGACCCTTGCGGATTTTCGCAGCCGCTGCGGCGCGGAAGGGGCAGCGAGCGACATTGCAGGGACCGCGCTTGCGAAAGATCTCGACGCTCTGGCGAAAGATGACCGAGGGCGCGAGGCATCGCAATTCGCAGGGCCGATCCTGTCCCTGCAAGGCGATGCCGACCCCATCATGCCCCCCGCCATGCGCGATGCGGCCTTTGCCGGCGCACGAGAGGTGGAGCGACTGACGGTTGCAGGCGGCGGGCACTTGCTGCCCCTGACGCACCCGGACCATTGCGCGGGGATGGTTCGCTCGATAGTGGATCGCGTGAAATGAATGTTGCGCATCGCCAACGGATCGGTCGTGCCTTCGGCTCCGCCGCCGGATACGATGACCACGCCCATATCCAGCGCAAGGTGGCCGAACGGCTGGCGAACCGGATCGCCGCCCTGTCGCTACCGGAAAACCCGCGCATCCTTGAAATCGGGTGTGGAACGGGCTTCCTGACCCGTGCGCTCGCCGACAGGGGCCTGCGCGGCGATTGGCTGGTGACGGACATCTCGCCCGACATGGTCGACCGCTGCCGGACCTTGCTGGGCGAGGACGGGGGGCGCCGTTTCGCGGTGCTGGACGGCGAGCACGGGATTGCCGCCGGCAGCGGCTACGACCTCATCTGTTCCAGCCTTGCGATGCAGTGGTTCGACAATCAGCGCGCCGCGCTTGGCCGGATGCTGGCCGCGCTTGCGCCGGGCGGCCATTGCCTGTTCACGACACTTTCTTCCGGCACGTTCGCTGAATGGCGTGATGCGCACCGTGCAGTGGGCCTGTTCGCCGGCACGCCGCGGTTCGCGCCGGTGGCGGCGCTGGCCGCGATGCATCCCGATGCCTACGAACGAACGCTGGTCGAACGGCTGGTGGAGCACCATGGCAACGCGATGGAGTTCCTGCGATCGTTGAAGTCGATCGGCGCGCATACCCCTGCCAGCAATCACCGCCCGCTGTCGCCGTCGGAACTGCGCCGGGTGATGGCCGCGTTCGAGGCAAGCGGATCGGCGGTGACTTACGAAGTCGTGACGTGCCATTACCGGAGGCCGGAATGAGCGCAGGCGACAAACCCGCACCGAAGATCGTCGTCACCGGTACCGATACCGACATCGGCAAGACCGTGTTTGCCGCCGCGCTGACGGGCGCGCTGGGCGCAACCTACTGGAAGCCGGTGCAGGCAGGGCGCGACGATGCCGGGCGCGGTGACAGCGACCGCGTGGCCGAACTCGCCGGTGCCCGCACGCTGCCCTCTGCCCACGATCTGGCCACACCCGCATCGCCGCACATCGCGGCGGAAATCGACGGCATCGAGATCGATCCGGCTAAGCTGGCGGTTCCAGAAGTCGACGGCCCGCTGGTGATCGAAGGGGCGGGCGGGGTTCTGGTGCCGATCAACCGGCGCTGGCTGTTTGCCGACCAGTTCGCCCGCTGGCAGCTGCCGGTCGTTCTCGTCGCGCGCACGGCGCTTGGCACGATCAACCATTCGCTGCTCTCGATAGAAGCGCTGCGCACGCGCGGCGTCCCGATTCTCGGTGTCGCCTTCGTGGGTGATGCGGTGGAGGACAGCGAAGCGATCATTGCCGACCTCGGTCAGGTCAAACGGCTCGGACGGTTGCCGCTGATCGACCCGCTGGACGCGGATGCACTGGCGCGGGCCTTTGCCGACAACTTCGAAACAGCAGACTTTTGCCCATGACCTCGCCTGTTTGGCACCCTTTTACCCAGCACGGCCTGCAGGAACCGATCCCGCTGGTCGAGCGGGGTGAGGGCGCTTTCCTCTATACGGCGGACGGGCGGCGGATCATCGATGCGATCTCGTCATGGTGGGTCACGACGCACGGCCATGCCCACCCGCGCATCATGGCCGCAATCCGCGAACAGACCGAGAAGCTGGATCAGGTCATCTTTGCCGGATGGACGCACGAACCGGCCGAAACACTGGCGCTGGGCCTGCGCGCGATCATGCCGGATGCGCTGACCCGCGTGTTCTTCTCCGACTCCGGCTCCACCAGTGTGGAGGTCGCGCTGAAGATGGCGCTCGGCTACTGGATGGCCCGCGATGAAGCGCGCGACCGGATCATCGTGATGGAGCATTCCTATCACGGGGATACCATCGGCACGATGTCGGTGGGCGAACGCGGGGTGTTCAACCGCGCTTACGAACCGCTGCTGTTCGATGTGACGCGCGTGCCATTCCCCGCCGCGGGGTGCGAGCAGGCCACATTCGATGCGCTGGAGGCTGCCTGCGACAGCCGCGCCGCGGCCTTCATCGTCGAGCCGCTGGTTCTCGGCGCAGGTGGCATGATGATGTATCCGCCAGAAGTTCTGGCCGGGATGCGGGCGATCTGCGCCAAGGCGGGCGTCCTGTTCATCGCGGACGAGGTCATGACCGGTTGGGGCCGCACCGGCACTTTGCTGGCCTGCGAACAGGCCGGGGTCGTGCCCGATATCCTCTGCCTGTCGAAGGGGCTTACCGGCGGGGCGATGCCGCTTGCCGTCACGATGGCGAGCGAGCCTGTGTTCGAGGCGCATTACAGCACCGACCGGTCGAAGATGTTCTTCCACTCTTCCAGCTATACCGCCAACCCGATCGCCTGCGCAGCGGCAGTCGCGAACCTTGCGATCTGGCACGACGAGCCGGTGATGGAACGCGTAACCGCGCTGGCGGCCGCGCAACAGCGTCATCTGGACCGGCTGGCCGCCACGCACGACATTCGCAACGTGCGCCGGTGCGGGACCATCGCTGCTTTCGATTGCGCGGGCGGCGAGGGTTATCTTTCCGATTTCGCGCCGCGCCTGCTGGCCCGTTTCCGCGAGGCCGGCGTGCTGCTGCGTCCGCTGGGCGATACGGTCTACGTCATGCCGCCCTATTGCATCGATACCCCCACGCTGGACGAGGTCTGGTCGGTCATCGCCGACGCCATCGCCTGACCGTTTTGCCCCTAGGGACCGGACGCGCGGTTCACAGGGGCGGTTCAACCTGATAGGGCGACCCATCGCAACTTCCGAAAGGCGCAAGGGAACCGGCAGTTCGGCCGGCAGGACAGGCAAGGACAGATCTTTTTTCGTAACCGAAGCAATCGGCTGGGCGCCAATAGCGCCAGCGGGCCGGGCATGCAGGGGGCATGTGACCGGCCGATCTTCTCCATGCGTGTTCTCGCTGCGAAGATCCTTCTCGCCTGCGCGCTGTGCGCGCCCATGGCGGCCCATGCGGCCCCCGCATTCACGGATCCCGGACCGGTAACCAGCGACAGCGGGCAGGTCGCCGTTGCGTGGACGGGCGGGGACGAGGTTCTCCTGACCCTCACCAAGGACGGCGAAGCGGCCCGCGACATCTATCGCGGCAGCGGCGATACGCTGTTCCTTTCCGGCCTTGCCGAAGGCGACTACCGGCTGGACCTCACCGGTGCAGACGGGGCGCAGGCCCAGCCGCTCGTCGTCGAAGTCAGGCACCAGTCGCTGACGCAGGCGCTGTTGCTGGCGGCAATCGGCGCCATCGTTTTCCTGTTGACTGTCGGCGCGATCCTGCGGGGTGCGCGCGATGACTGAGAGCAAGGTCTTTCTTGATCCCACCGTGGGCTGGATCCTGCTGGCCGCGTTCAGCGCCTTGTGGATCGGCCTTGGCATATACTGGGGCCGCCGGAACAAGAGTTTCGAGGATCACGCCCTTGCCGGTCGCAACGTCGGCCTTGCGCTGGGCACGGCGACGGCGGCGGCAACGTGGATCACGTCCAATACCACGATGCTCGCGCCGCAATTCGCGCTGCAACTCGGCATCTGGGGCATGCTGGCTTACTCCACGGCTGCATTCGGCCTGATGCTGTTCGCCCCGATGGCAAAGCGCATCCGCCAGTTGATGCCGAACGGTTATACCAGCGGGGACTTCTTCCGCTTGCGTTACGGCCGCGTCGCCTGGGCGATCTTCCTTGTCTTCACACTGTTCTATTCGCTGACATGGCTGGTTTCCATGGCGATGGCGGGCGGCATCCTGCTGGAGGCGCTGGCCGGCATCGACTATGTCTGGGGGATGAGCGTCATCCTTGGCGTCTGCGTCATCTACACGATGCGTGGCGGGCTGACGGCGGTGATCGGGACGGACTTCATCCAGTCGCTCGTCATCATCGTGGGCATCGCTGTCACCGGTTTTGCCGTGCTGCAAAACGTGTCGGTGGCTGAAATCCACGCGAACCTCACCGCGACGAAGCCAGCGCTGCTCGACGTGCTGTTTCCCGCAGCGATCATGGCGATCTTCAACAACCTGCTCTTCGGTCTGGGCGAGGTGTTCCACAACAACGTGTGGTGGAGCCGCGCCTTTGCCTTTCGCGACAGCGTTGCCTCCAAGGCTTTCCTGTTGGGCGGGCTGGTCTGGCTGCCGATCCCGGTCGCCGCCGGTTTCATCGCGCTGGCATCCGGCGCATTGGGCGTTGCCGTGCCCAGTGCCGACATGGTGGGGCCGCTGGTTGTTGCCGAAGTATTGGGAACGATGGGGGCAGTCGCCATTTTCATCGTCGTGTTCTGTTCACTCGCCTCCAGTATCGACAGCCTCCTCGCCGCCACATCGGACCTCGTGACAGAGGATATCTGGCGCCGCCTGATGCATCCGCAGGCCAGTGTGGAGACGCTGAAGAAAGCGGCGCAGTGGATCACGCTGGGCCTTGGCCTGCTGACATGGCTGGTCTGCCTGCCGCGCATCGGCACGCTGGCAACGGTTCTGTTTTTCGCCGGGCCGCTGGTCGGATCGATGATCTGGCCGATCGTCGCCGGGCTCTATTGGCGCCGAGCGAATACCGCCGGCGCGGTCGGCGCGATGGTGCTGGGTGCAGGTGTCGGACTTTTCTGCTACTTTGCCATCGGCTGGTACGTCGCGACGCTGATCGCAACGGCCGTTTCGATGATCTGGGTGCTGGGTGCCACCGCGTTGGGCAAGAGCCGGTTCGACTGGACCGTTCTCAAGGAGGACGCATGACCTTTTCCCCGGGATTCCTCGAAGTGCTGATCTACGGATCGCTCGTCTGGTGTGCGGTTTCGGGCATCGGCCTTGCCGTCATGCTGCTGCGTGACGGAAAATCGGGAGAGATCTGGTGAACGCCATCCTTCCCGCAAGCCAGGTCGATCACACCGCCGATCCGCTGCGCAAGTCCGGCCGGCTGGGCAATTGCCCCGATCCGCAAAAGCTGATCGAACAGTCGCCCAAGCTGGACCTTGAACAGCTGGACCGGTTGCACGACGCCTCGATCCTGTCTGCAGCGCAGTTCGACCTGCCGCTTTTGCGAGAGGTGGCGAAGCTTGCCGCCTACATGCAATTGCGCAAGTTCGAGGCTGGCCGCGCGCTGGAGGACAAGATCCTTGCCGCTGCCTTCTTCGAACCCAGCACGCGCACGCGCCTCAGCTTCGAAAGCGCGATGCTGCATGTTGGCGGCAAGACGCTGTCGGTGGCCGATGCCAAGACCACCGGCGTCGCCAAGGGCGAATCGATGCGCGACATCGGGCAGATGTTCAATTCCTATGCCGATGTCGTGGTCATGCGGCACACGGCGCAGGAATCGGTGCAGGACTTGTGCGAATACCTGCGCATCCCGCTGATCAACGGCGGCAACGGATCGGATGAACACCCGACGCAGGCGCTGGCCGACTGGTACGCGCTGATGAAGTGGCGGCCCGAACTGGCATTCGGCAAGTTGCCGGAAAAGTTCCGCCTGAACCTCGGCATTATCGGCACGCCTGGAAACATGCGTACGGTGAAAAGCTTCCTCACCCTTGCGCTGCTGTTCCATGAAAATATCAATCACATCACGATATTTTCGGAAATGGCCGATCCGCTGGGTGACGAAATCCGCGAGATGACGAACGGCAGCCCGATCGGGATCGATTTCTCGCGCAATCTGGAACAGAGCCTCGAGTATCTCGACGTAGTCTACATGAACGCCATCGCGTTCCTTGGCGATGGCTACCGCTTTTTCGGCGATTCGTTCTCTTTGTCGAAGGAACGCCAGTTGAAGCCGGACACGGTGATCCTGCATCCGCTGGCGCGCGGTGACGAGCTGTCCACCGATCTCGATGATACGCAGCACAACCTATACTTCAATCAGGCGGACGGCGCGGTCTGGATGCGTCAGGCGCTCCTGCTCGCCATTTTCGGGCGCGTGCGCAATGTCGTGCCCAGAGAGTTCATCGCCTGAATCTCCGCCTGAATTCATTGCCCCAGCGGCCTTTAGACTGACAGGAAACGAACCGAACCATGTGTGGCATCGCCGGGCTGTGGAGCCCCCACTACGACGACAAGACGCAGGCCCATACCGAGGCCATGGCCGACCGCATGGTTCATCGCGGGCCGGACGGGCGCGGTTTCCTGCACGATCCGGAAAACGGCCTCGCCATGATCCACACGCGCCTGTCGATCATCGGACTGGACAGCGGGACGCAGCCAATCCACGGGCGCGAGGATGACGGGACGGCGCACCTGAAGCTGACGGTCAACGGCGAGTTCTACGACTACAAACGCATTCGCGGCATTCTTCGGACCGACGGGTACTGGTTCAACACGCGATCGGATTCCGAGATCGCGATGAAGCTTTACGACAAGCACGGGCTGGATTTCGTCCACCACCTGCGCGGCGAGTTCGCGTTCGCGCTGTTCGATGAAAAGAAGCAGCAGCTGATCATCGTGCGCGACCGTTTCGGCATTCGCCCGCTCTATTTCCACAAGGGTGAGAAGGGCTTCTTCTGGGGCAGCGAGATCAAGGCGATGCTCGCCCACCCCGATGTGCCGCGCACCGTCTGCCCCAAGGCGCAGCTGCACCAGATGATGCAGGTGATGGTGCCGGGCATGACCCTGTTCGAGGACATCCACGCGCTGAAGCCCGGCCATATGCTGATCGTCAGCCGGAAAGGCGACGATTACGAGGTGGAAGAGCGCCGCTACTGGGACGCGGAGTTCCCGCTGGAAGGCGAGCACGACGACCTGCCCGATGAAGAGCATATCGAGAACGTGCGCCGCGCGCTGGTGGAATCGATCACCCTTCGGCTGGAGGCCGACGTGCCGGTCGCCTGCTATCTTTCGGGCGGGATCGACAGCTGTTCGATCCTCGGCATGGCCGCCGCGATCCAGCAGTCGCCGGTGAAGGCCTTCACCATCAGCTTCGACGACGATCGGTACGACGAGGCGCACATCGCGACAGAGATGGCCGAGATGGTCGGCGCGGATCAGGACATCCTGAAGATCAAGGCCGTCGATCTCTACGGCGAGAATTTCGAGAAGGCGGTCTATTACTCCGAACGCACGTTCTACAACACGCTGGGCGTCGCTAAGATGCTGATGAGCGAGCACGTGCGAAAGGTTGGCTACAAGGTGGTCATCACGGGCGAAGGCAGCGACGAGCTGTTCGGCGGCTATGCCCAGTTCAAGGCCGACTACTTCCTGCACGATCCCGCTTATGCCGAAACCGCGGCGGGCGAGGACATGAAGAAGCGCAATGCGATCTTCTCCGGTTCGGTGCTGGCCGAAAAGCAGATCAGCCACCCCGCGTTCGAGGAAGTCATGGGCTTCACGCCCAGCTGGATCCAGCCGTGGATGCTGGTGCTCGAACGGGTGAAGCCGCTGCTGTCGGACGAGTTCAAGGCCAAGCTGGGCGACTACGATCCGGTGGCGGCCATCGCCTACAGTCTCGATCGCGAGATGCTCGACGGGCGTCACGTGCTCGACAAGGTCCAGTATTCGTGGATCAAGACGATGCTGGAAGGCCAGATTCTCAACTGGGGCGGCGACCGTGTCGACATGGCGAACTCCCTCGAAAGCCGCCCGGCCTTCCTTGACCACCACGTTGCCGAACTGGCCCTGCGCATCCCGCCCCATGTCCGTATCCGCGACGGTATCGAGAAGTGGGTCGTGCGCGAGGCGATGAAGCACGTCCTTCCCGAAGTGCTGTACAAGCGCGAGAAGTTCGCGTTCATGGCCCCGCCTGCGCATACCGATAAGGAAAAGACGGCCGAGATCGACAAACTGATCGAAAAGTGGCTGTCGAGCGCTGAGATCGCGGAGCACGGCATTTTCGACGAGGCCAAGCTGCGCGCCTCGATCGAGGATTACCGCAAGAGCGACGACCATGCGCAGAATACGCGCAAGGACATCATCCTGAACCACGCCATCGCGCTGCATGCGATCGACGAGCTGATCGAGGGGTGATCGCTCGCGTTCAGCGTCGAAAATCGACGTTGGATCGTCCGATTATCGTATGAAATGCAACAATTTCCTGCCATCTTTCCAATCAGGGAAAGGGGTTGGAAATGGATATTCTTGCGCCACACAACACGCCGTTCGCGGTGGCGTTGGCGTTTCTTATATTGCTGCTCGTCGTTCAACTGGTCGGACTGGGCGATTTCGGGCCTGATTTCGATGGTGACGTCGATGTCGAAGGGGCTCACGCCGCCGATGTAGTTGGTGGACTTGCCAGCATCGTCGGGCTGGACAGGCTGCCGCTCGTGGCCTGGCTCGCGCTGTTCTGCGCCTTCTTCGGGCTGCTCGGCCTGTCGCTACAGGAATTGCTCGACGCTCTGCTCGGCGCGCCGCTGCCGGCTGCAGGTGCGGCGGCCATCGGGTTCGTCGTCGGCTTGCCGGTGACGGCGCTGCTCGCACGGCCTCTGGGCCGGATCTGGCCGCATGACGAAACGACGGCCGTGTCGGTCGATGAGCTGCTCGGCCGGCGCGGTACCATCTCGATCGGCACCGCGCGGCGCGGCAGTCCTGCGCGCGCGCAAGTCACCGACCGGTTCGGTCAGGCGCACAACGTGATGGTCGAACCGCACGAGGACGCATCCGAATTCATCGAGGGCGACGAGGTCATGCTCGTCCGCCGCGACGAACAGCTTTTCTTTGCCATCGGCGGTTCCGAACCGTTCCGGCTGACGTATTAAAGGGGGTACGCACATGGATCAGTTGATCACGATTGCCATCTACGCGGGCACGGTTCTCGCCGTCCTGCTCATCATCGCTTTCACCATCACCCGGCTCTATCGCCGCGCGACCAAGCAGGTTGGCTTCGTCCGCACCGGTTTCGGGGGCGAGAAGGTCGTGATGAACGGCGGCGCGCTGGTTCTGCCCGTACTGCACGAAACGATGCCGGTGAACATGAACACGGTGCGCCTCGCGGTCGAACGCAAGAACCAGGACGCGCTGATCACGCTTGACCGTCTGCGCATCGACGTGAAGGCCGAATTCTACGTCCGCGTCCGGCCCGATGCCAACGCCATCGCCATGGCCGCGCAGACGCTGGGCGAGCGCACCATGCATCCCGAGGCGCTGAAGGACCTTGTCGAAGGCAAGTTCGTGGATGCGCTGCGCTCTGTCGCTGCTGGGATGACGATGAACGAACTGCACGAACAGCGCGCCGACTTTGTCCAGAAGGTGCAGCAGGTGTCGTCGAATGACCTTGCGATGAATGGGCTTGAACTGGAATCGGTCTCGCTCACCGGTCTCGACCAGACGAGCATCGAGCATTTCAACGCCAACAACGCCTTTGACGCCGAGGGTCTGACCAAGCTGACCGAGCAGATCGAGGCGCGCAAGAAGCTTCGCAACGATATCGAACAGGACACCCGCGTCCAGATGGAGACCAAGAATCTGGAGGCGGCGCAGCGTTCTTTCGAGATCGGGCGCGATCAGGAATATGCCCGGCTTGAGCAGGAGCGCGAGGTCGAAGTGCGCCGCGCGGGTCAGGCCGCGGAAATCGCGCGCGAACAGGCAGAGCGCAACCGCGAGGCCGATGCCGCGCGGATCGAGGCGAAGAAGCAGGTCGATGCCCAGCAGATCGAGGCTGACCGCCTTGTCGAGGAAGCTCGCATCGACCAGCAGCGCGCTCTCGAGATCGCGCGTCAGGAACAGCAGATCGCGGTCCAGAACAAGAGCCGCGAGGAAAGCCAGGCCAAGGCCGATGCCGATGAGGCCCGTGCTAAGGCGGTGGCTGCCGAGGAATCGGTCGTCACCAGCCGCGAGACCGAAGTGGCAGAGCGTGACAAGCGTATCCAGCTGATCGAGGCGGCCAAGATTGCCGAACGCGACGCGATCAAGGTGAAGGTCGAGGCCGAGGCCGAGCGCGACGCCGCCCGCAACCGCGCCGAAGCCGCGCGTCTTGAAGCAGAGGGTGAGGCCGAGGCCGAGAAGCTTCGCGCCGAAGCCGATCGCGTCCGCTTCGAAGTCGAGGCTGCCGGTCAGCGCGCGGTGAACGAGGCTGCGAACATCCTGTCCAACAGCCAGGTTTCGCTGCAGACCAAGCTCGCGCTGCTCAAGGTCCTGCCAGACCTCGTACGTGAAAGCGCGAAGCCGCTGGAAGCGATCGATTCGATCAAGATCGTGCAGGTCGACGGCATCACCGGTGCCCGCGGCACCGACGGCAAGCCGGTCGCGGCAGGTCCGGGCGGCGGCAACCTCGCCAGCGATGCGTTGAGTGCGGCGCTATCCTATCGCGCGCAGGCGCCGGTCATAGACGGGTTGATGAAGGAACTCGGCCTCGACGGCGGTTCGCTGGAAGGGCTGGCCAAGGCTGGTGTCGTGAGCGACGTTTCGAAGAGAGCGCCGGTTTCGGAGCCCGAAAAGACCGAACTGGACATCGATGATGCCGAGGAAGCCGAAGCCTCCTGACGCGATGTCTGGCAGCAGTCATGCAGGGGCGGCGATGACGACGGAGGTGCTGCGCCGCCTCATCTTGCACTACGAACGGCTGACTTGCAGGCAGATCGTGGATTTGGCCGCCGGTGTGTGATCGACTGAAACGGGGCCGCGTGCCTCACTCAATCCGCCTCGCGGATCGTTACACGCTGGGCTGAGGCCGGAAAACCTTCGAACAGCGCGGCGGCGAGGCGGTTGGCGATTGTAGCTTCGTTCCAGTTCTCGTCTTCGTCGCGGCTGGCCAGCATGGCGCGGCCTTCCCACAGGACCGGCCCGTCGACGCGTTCGCGGATGCGCAGTTCCATGCGGGTCGAGAGCAGGGCCTTCTTCGGATCGCTGAGGTCGACCGCGACGGCCATGCCCATCATCGAGCCGCGGTTGGAGACGCCGACGGTCATCTCGCCGCTGACCGGTTTCTTCTTCGCTTCCGCCGGGGTCAGGACATCGCGGATTACGCGGACTTCGAGTACTTGCGAGCCTTCGTCAGCAGGTGACATCGTGTCATATCCGGCGCGCACGAGTTGATCGACCAGCGCGGCCTCGACAATGGCGGCGGTCATCGCATCGTCGTTGCCGCCGGGCAGAGAGACGATGCGCATGGTGCCATGGCCAAGCGCCTCTGCGTGGTCGGCAACGAACCTCTCTGCTTCGACTCGTCCTTCGCGCGGGTCAGGTCCGCTGCGGGCGTCGCGCTCGAGGCGGCTTCCGTAAGAGTTGCCGGGCGGGGGACCCCATCCGCCGGGCTGCGCAAAGGCAGGCACGGACATGGCTGAAAAGATAATCAGGAAAAGGGGAAGCAGGGCACGGGTCGCCATCGATTACACCTGTCGCAAAGGTGTCCCGACCCCCTTGCCGATGGGTTAGGCGCGATTTCCTGTCTGCCGCATTAACCGGCGGGGCTTGTTTTTGTATCAGGCGAGTACCTGTTCCACCGCCAGTTCCATCACCGCTTCCAGCAGCAACTGGCAGCCGCGCTCGATGTCCGACCAGTGCGTCCATTCGTCGGGCGCGTGGCTGACGCCGCCGACGGAGGGTACGAAGAACATCGCTGCCTTGGCGTGGTTGCAGAAGAACTGCACGTCATGCCCAGCGCCAGACGGCATGATCTTGTATGACAGGTCCAGCGCCTTGGCCTTGTCTTCCAGCAGGGCCATCAACTCGGCATCGCAATAGGCAGGCTTCAGCCAGCTCATCTGTTCATACTCGAAGCGCAGCTTGTGCCGCCGCGCGATCGAGGAGAGCACGCGCTCGCAAGCCTCGGCCAGTGCTTCCATCACGCCTTCGTCCAGGTCGCGGCCGACGATGGTGAAATCGACTTCGCCGGGGACGGTGTGCGGGAAACCCGGCTTGCAGGCGACATGGCCGATGGTGATGCGGCTCTTGTCCGTGCCGTGTTCGTCGATGATCCGGCTGATCTCGTGCGCGAAGTCGGCCATGCCCATCAGCGCGTCGGCCCGCATGTTCATCGGCGCGGTGCCGGCGTGGTCTGCCTTGCCGATCAGGCGGCAGTTCCACTTGAAGACACCCGAAATCCCCTCGACGATGCCGATCGTCGTTTTTTCCATGTCCAGCACCGGCCCCTGTTCGACGTGGATTTCAAGGAAGGCATGGATCTCGTCCGGGCGGCGATAGGCGTGAAGCGCATCATAAGGTTCCAGTCCGGCCTGCTTCATCGCGTCCTTCAGCGCGAAGCCGTGTTCGTCCTTGGCCGTGTCCAGCCATTCGCGGGTCAGTTTGCCGGTCATCGCCTGCGCGCCCAGCATGCCGCCGAACCGGCCCTCCTCCTCGCTCGTCCCGATGACCTCAATCGGGAAAGCCGGTTCGATGCCCGATTCGCGCATGGCGCGCACGACCTCAAGGCCCGCAACGACGCCCAGCACACCGTCGAAAATGCCGCCGGCGGGCACGGAATCGAGATGCGATGCAATCATGATCGCCGGCTTGTCGTCCGGTCCCCAGCGTCCGATGACATTGCCCGCCCCGTCCAGCCGGTGGGTCATGCCCAGTTCGGCGAACCGGTCGCGCAGCCACTGGCGGGCGGCCATGTCCTCTTCACTGAAGCCCTGGCGATATACGCCGCGATCGGCCTCGTTGAAGCCGAATTGCGCGATGGCGTTGATATCCCGCTCGATACGTCCGATGTCGATCTGGGGCACGGTTTCTCCTGCTGTTATCTCGCCAGGGAACATAGGCTTTCATGGCACGGGGGCAAGCGCGGGCCCGTCGTGGCCGGTGCCCAGCCCGCCGCGTTGCCATGCCTCTTATCGACCCAAGGTATAATTGGCGCGCGTTGGCTGGGAGAGCATTGTCCTTCTCGAACGTCTTTGGCGAGAGGAGGAATTCAAGATGCTGGAACAGGCGCTCAGCAAGTTCAGCGGTCAGTCGCTTATCCGCGACCGTTTCGACAACTTCATCGGCGGCAAGTGGGTCGCACCCGTGAAGGGGCAGTACTTCGACAACATTTCGCCGGTGACCGGCAAGCCCGTGTGCCAAGTGGCCCGCGGCACGGCCGAGGACATCGAGCTGGCGCTGGATGCCGCGCACAAGGCGAAGGATGCATGGGGCCGTACCTCGACCACCGAGCGTGCGAACATCCTCAACAAGATCGCGCAGCGCATGGAGGACAACCTCGACATGCTGGCGCTGGTGGAAACCATCGACAACGGCAAGCCGATCCGCGAAACGACCGCGGCGGACCTTCCGCTGGGTGTCGACCACTTCCGCTATTTCGCAGGCTGCCTGCGGGCGCAGGAAGGCTCGATTTCTGAAATCGACCACGACACCGTGGCCTATCACTTCCACGAACCGCTGGGTGTCGTCGGCCAGATCATCCCGTGGAACTTCCCGCTGCTGATGGCCGTGTGGAAGCTGGCACCGGCGCTCGCTGCGGGTAACTGCATCGTGCTGAAGCCTGCCGAACAGACCCCGATGTCGATCATGGTGTTGATGGAACTGATCGGCGACCTGCTGCCCGAAGGCGTGCTCAACGTCGTCAACGGCTTTGGCGTCGAGGCGGGTAAGCCGCTGGCATCGAACAAGCGGATCGCGAAGATCGCCTTTACCGGCGAGACGACGACCGGTCGCCTGATCATGCAGTATGCTTCGGAAAACCTGATCCCCTGCACGCTGGAACTGGGCGGCAAGAGCCCGAACATCTTCTTCGCCGACGTGATGCGCGAAGACGACGACTATCTGGACAAGGCGCTCGAAGGTTTTGCCATGTTCGGCCTGAACTCGGGCGAGGTTTGTACCTGCCCCAGCCGCGCGCTGGTGCATGAATCGATCTACGACGCGTTCATGGAAAAAGCGATCGCCCGAGTGAATGCGATGAAGCTGGGCAGCCCGCTCGACCCCTCGACGATGGTCGGCGCGCAGGCTTCGAACGACCAGCTCGAAAAGATCCTTTCGTACATCGGCATCGGCAAGGACGAAGGCGCCAACGTGCTGGCCGGCGGCGGTCGCTTCATGCAGGAAGGCGAACTGGCCGAGGGATATTACGTGCAGCCGACGGTGCTCGAAGGGCACAACAAGATGCGCGTGTTCCAGGAAGAGATCTTCGGCCCGGTTCTTGCCGTGACCAAGTTCTCGTCCGACGAGGAAGCGCTCTCGATCGCCAACGACACGCTCTATGGCCTGGGCGCCGGGGTGTGGAGCCGCGATGCCAACACCTGCTATCGCTTTGGTCGCGCCGTCCAGGCGGGCCGCGTGTGGACCAACTGCTATCACCTCTATCCGGCGCATGCCGCGTTCGGCGGGTACAAGCAGTCAGGCATCGGCCGCGAAAACCACAAGATGATGCTCGAACACTACCAGCAGACGAAGAACATGCTGGTCAGCTACAGCCCGAAGGCTCTCGGCTTCTTCTGATGCCGGAAGCGGGGCACCGCTCCTCCCACCTCGGCACCTGCTTCGGCACGTATCGAGGCCATCCCTGGCCGGGGCAGGTGAAAGCCTGCCCCGGCCTTGGCGCGTCTGCGCTGCGCGGTGTAGGATCGGGGGCATGAACGTGATCGCCGCCCCCGCCCGCATCCTCGCCACACCGGAGGCGGAGGAATGGATATGGAAGCTGACCGGGATGCACGGCCCGCTGATGTTCCACCAGTCGGGCGGTTGCTGCGATGGCAGCGCGCCGATGTGTTTCCCGCGCGGCGAGTTCCGTGTCGGCGGGCAGGATATCCTGCTCGGTACGCTGGTCGCAGACACGCCGGTCTGGATCGGCGCAGCGCAGTTCGAATACTGGCGCCACACGCAAGTCACCATCGATGTCGTGCCCGGACGCGGATCGGGCATGAGCCTTGAGGCACCCGAAGGCGTGCGCTTTATCGTGCGCAGCCGCGTTTTCACCGACGAGGAGGTCGAGGCCCTGAATGCCACGGGGCAACCCGTGCGCGGCAGTGATCTGGCCGGTTGAAGCCGGCTTTCGGGATATTCATGACACACTTGGCCGCCAATGGCTGACTTGCTAGGATCGCGGAACAGGACAAGACTTGCGGCGCAGGCCTTCACGGCTCGTGATCGCGGGCAGCCGAAGGAGAGGTGCGTTGGAAGCAATCCATGCGCAAGTTGGCAGCGATGTGCGGGGCGGCGATCTCGTCGTCGTATCGACCCATGCCAGCGATCCGGCCATGGCGGTCGGAGAGATCGCCGCAGCGGTGGGCACGGTTCCGCTTGCGGGCGGGCTCGTATTCTGTTCCCATCGGTACGAGCGAGAGGCACTGGCTGCCGCGCTGGCCGAACGGTTGCCCGATGTCCTGTTATTCGGCTGCACCAGCGCGGGCGAGGTCGGTTCGCTCGGCTATGACAACGACAGCATCGTTTTCGTCGGCTTTCCCCGTTCCGTGTTCGACCTGTCGCTCGTTTCGTTCAGCGATCTCGATCGTTTCGATCCGGAGGAGGCCCGCAAGTCGGTGCGC
The DNA here is from genome assembly GCF_001634625.1 of Croceicoccus bisphenolivorans. GTDB lineage: Bacteria > Pseudomonadota > Alphaproteobacteria > Sphingomonadales > Sphingomonadaceae > Croceicoccus > Croceicoccus bisphenolivorans. Next base: position 96,994 of record NZ_LRSE01000004.1, read on the forward strand.
CAGTTCGCGGCAAAGGCGCGCGGGAAAGCGCAGGACGATCTTGGCGAGAACCTGTCCCACGTCGCGATCTTCCTTGTCGACGGGCTCTCCCACAGAGAGGAACTGCTGACGATGACGGCGCAGGAAGCGCTGGGCGATGTCGACCTGATCGGCGGATCGAGCGGTGATGGCCTGGCCTTCCGCGAAACCGGTGTATTCTTCGACGGGAAGTTCCGGCGCGATGCGGCGGTTATCGGCCTCCTGTCCTCGTCCCGCCCGATCGAGGTGTTTTCGACCAATTACTACGAACCGGGCGCGCAGCGCATGGTTATTACAGAGGCCGATGCAGAGACGCGCACGGTGTTCGAGATCAATGCCGCGCCTGCGGCGGAGGAATATCTGCGGCTGATCGGCGATCCGGGTGCGGAACTGGACCTGACCTATTTCGCCACCCATCCGCTGATGGTGCGCACCGGTGGCGCCTATCACGTCCGCTCCATCCAGTCGGTGAACCCGGACGGCAGCCTTACGTTTTATTGCGCGATCGATCGCGGCGTCGTGCTGACCATTGGCGAAGCGAAGAACAGGATGGCGGAAATGCGGGGCATGTTCGACAAGGTCCGCCGCAAGTTGGGTGAGGTCGACCATGTCATCGCCTTCGATTGCGTATTGAACCGCATCGACAGCGATAGCAGGCAGCTGGGGCGCGAGATCGCCGAACTGTACGACAAGGCGCGCGTAGTCGGCTTCAACACTTATGGCGAGCAGTTCCGGTCGGCGCATGTGAACCAGACCTTCACCGGACTGGCGGTGGGACGCTGATGTTGAAGGCAGTGCCCGATAGCCCGGCGACAGCCAGCGATCCGCGCGATGCGGAGCTGGAGGTGCTGCGTGAGCGGGTGCGCAGGCTGGAAAAGATCAACGAGGCGCTGATCGACCGGGTCGAGCGGTCGAGCGACATGGATGGTTCCTATTCCATGTTCGAAAAGGCCATCGCGCTGGAGACGATGGTGCGTGACCGCACCGCCGAACTGGAAGCGGCGCTGGAGAAGCTGGCCGACACCAATGTCCGGTTGACCGCCGCGCACGAGGACGCCGATGCCGCGCGGGCGCGTCTGCGCGATGCGGTGGAAAGCCTGTCCGACGGGTTCGCCATCTTCGATGCCAGCGACCGGCTGATCATGTTCAACCGCGCATTTCTGAAGATATGGCCGGAGTTCGAAGGCGGGGTGGACGAGACCACCACCTTCACCGACCTTGCCGAACGCCTCGCCCGGAGCGGACGCACCGTGGGCTCGCAACTCGCACCCGAACGATGGGTGCGCGAAAGGGTCGCTCGCCATCGGGAGGCATCGGGTGCCCATGTCCAGCTCCTTACCGACGGACGCTGGCTGCAGATCAACGAGTTGCGCACCAGCGAAGGCGGCACTGTCGGCATTTATACCGACATCACCTCGGTAAAGGCGGAGGATGCGCGGCAGCGCGCGCGCGAACTGGCCAGCCGCAACCTTGCGCTGCAGGCATCGCTCGATACCCTGTCCGAAGGGGCTTGCCTGTTCGACAACGAACGCCGCCTGATCGCGTGGAACGAACCGCTGGTCAGGATGCTGGGCATCACCAACAACCTGCACGAGGCGCTGGGCACGCACGAGCGGCTGAATGACTGGTGCATTAAGCAGCGCGGGCTGGATCAGGCCCATGCCATCGAATGGCGCAGCGGCAAGGGGCCGCGCATCAGCACCGATTGTATGCTGGATGGGCGCAACTTCGTGATCCGCTCCGTCGCGCTGTCGGGCGGGGGCATGGCCTACGCCTTCGACGACGTGACCGACCGCATCCGTTTCCAGCGCAGCCTGACCGAACAGGCTGAAACCCTGGAACGGCGGGTGGAGGAACGCACCGCCGAACTCAGCGAAGTGAACCGCCAGCTGGTCGAGGCGAAGAACGATGCCGAACAGGCCAATCGTTCCAAGACCAGCTTCATCGCGGCGGCCAGCCACGACCTGCTGCAACCGCTGAACGCCGCGCGCCTGTTCGTTTCGGCGCTGGCCGAACGGCGGCTGGCGGCCACCAACCGCGGCCTTGTCCGGCAAAGCGCGGTGGCGCTCGATTCGGTGGAGGAGCTGCTGGAAGCGCTGCTGGAGATATCCCGCCTTGATGCGGGCGCGATCCAGCCGGAGGTGCAGCCGCTGGCGCTGGACCGGATATTATCGGCCCTGCGGATCGAGTTTGCGCCGCTGGCCCGCAAGGACGGGCTGCGTTTTGAAATTCCGGAGACCGGCATCTGGGTGAAAAGCGACGTGCGCCTGCTGCGCCGCATCCTGCAGAACTTCGTGTCCAATGCCATCCGATACACCGATAGCGGCAGCGTGAAAGTCACGGCCGGCGTCGATGGCGATGTTGTCTCGATCTCCGTCTCCGACACGGGCGCAGGCATCGCCCCTGAAAAGCAGGAGGAAATCTTCGAGGAATTCCGCCGCCTGAGAAAAACGCAAAAGACGCCGGGCAAGGGGCTAGGCCTTGCCATCGTGCGTCGGGCCGGTGTGATGCTGGGGCACGATATCTCGCTGGAATCGCAAGTCGACGAAGGTTCGACTTTCACGATCCGCGTACCGCGTGCCGATCCGGTTGCCCTGCGCGAGGAATGCGGCATGGCGACGGGGCGGACGGCGAGTGCGGCGGGCGGCACGGTCACTGTCGTCGACAACGACCTGCAGGTGCAGCAGGGGATGCGCGTGCTGCTGGAAAACTGGGGGCTGGAAGTCGTCACCGGCAGCCACCCCGACGATCCGCAAGTGGTGAACAGCGTGAAGGACGGCACGGCCCTGCTTATCGCCGACTATCACCTGGACGACGGGCTGACCGGAGACCGGGCCATCGCCCGGCTGCGCAAATGCACCGATGCGCCATTACCGGCAATCGTCATCACCGCGGACCGCACCGACGAAGTGAAGCAGAGCCTTGCCGCGCAGGAGCTGCCGGTGCTGACCAAGCCGGTGAAGCCTGCCCAGCTGCGCGCTTTCCTGAGGAAACTGGATCTCACCGGTTAGGCACTGGAAAACTGGGTGACAAAGGTGACACCCTGTCACCCCGCATGAACGGGCCGAACCGCGCAGGAATGCGGGGCCGGAAGACTCGCGACGTCAGGTGACACATTGCCCTTGCCACGGGGCCTGAAACGGACGGTTTGAAAGAGCCGTGCACATCGTGATGCCCGGCCATGGTGTAGGAAAATCATTTCGCCACCTAACGGCATTTTTCATGGCTTCGGCACCGGACTGCCGCAATCCCGCCCGATTCCATGGTTAACGCAAAGCTGCCCGAATTCCTGCCCTGGCAGATGAACGGCCTCATGCGTTTTGCAACGGTTCGTCGCACCCCGCGCTCCTGCCACCCCCGTTCCGGCCGGTTCGGGGGCCTGTGTTCATGTATCAGCAAGGCGCTTCCCAACACCCATGACGGCGAGTTGGCGGACCGGTCTTGGAAACACAGTCACCGGCCTGCCGAACCATTTCAATGCGGGGCATTCATGCCCCTGCAGCCGGAGATGTCGCCATCGGGGGAGGCGGCTGCCTGAAATATCGCCATCCGGCGGTACCGGCTGTCTGCGACACGAAGGAGTAACCGAATGAAGTTCATGTCGAAGAGCGCCGCGTCCATGGTGGCGATGGCCATGATGGCCGCACCCGTTGCCGGCAGCATTGCCCATGCGCAGGGCAGCCAGGACAACGTCTATGCCACCGTTTACGGCCAGACCGGGATTCCGGCCGACGCCGTGTTCACCGATGGCCCCGACATCGACGGCGTGATCTCCGCCCGCAGCGGCGACCGGATGATGGTGACGACGGAAGATGGCAACCGCACGGTCATCACCATTGACGACAATACGCAGATCAAGGCGACCGGCGGTTTCCTTGGCCTGAACAAAAGCACCCAGCCGGCAACGTCGCTGATGAACGGCATGCCCGTTTCGGTCGAGACGAAGATGTGGAACGGCAAGTACGTCGCCAGCAAGATCGACATGAAGTCGAAGGACCTGAAGATCGCGTCGATGATCCACAACGGCACCGACCAGCGCTTCACGTCCAACGAACAGGCGACCGAAGCGCTGAAGGGCCGCATGGGCGACCTTGACCAGTACAACATCAAGGCCACGACGAACGTGAACTTCGCCGTGAACAAGTACGGCCTGACCGAAGAAGCCAAGGACGACCTGTGCGCCACCGCCAACACGGCCGAAGGCATGGACAATGCCCTGCTGCTCGTCGTCGGATATACCGATGCCGACGGTCCGCAGGAATATAACCAGATCCTGAGCGAAAAACGCGCGGCAAGCGTGGTGAACTACCTGCAGCAGGCCTGCGGCTGGAAGCCCTATCGCATGCTGACCCCGACCGGCATGGCCGAAGCCGATCCGGTTGCGGACAACGAAAGCGAATACGGCAAGGCGCAGAACCGCCGCGTCGCGGTCAACGTCCTCGTCAGCAAGGCTGTCGACGGCCTGTAAGATCGGGCTTTGCAAGAAATGTTCGGGCCGGGGCAGCATCGCGCTGCTCCGGCACCGTTCTTGAGAGAAGGCGCGGGTTTTACGGCCCGCGTCTTTTTTCATGCATGGATCGGATAGGGGCGATCAGTCGCTGAAACCGACGCGGTTGGCCAGGATCACGGCCTGCGTGCGGGAAAAGACGTTCATCTTCTGCAGGATGGCCGACACGTGGGCCTTCACCGTCGTCATCGAAACACTCAGTTCGTGGGCGATCTGCTTGTTGAGCAGGCCCGCGACGAGATAGCCCAGAACGATGCGTTGCTGCGGGGTCAGGCTGTCGATCCGGTTGCGGATATCCTCGTCTTCCTTCAGCCGGGCATCGTCATCGGCATTCGTTTCGATGTCGGGCAGGTAGATTTCGCCCGACAGCACCTGGCACAGCGCATCGACGATGGCTTCGCGCTTCAGCGATTTCGGCACGAAGCCCGCTGCACCCGCGGCCAGCGCGTCGCGCATGATGACGGGATCGGTCACCCCGGTCACCATCACCACGGGCGTACTGGGGAAATCGGCGCGAAGCTGTTTCAGGCCGGAAAGGCGGTTCACGTCGGGAATGTTGAGATCGAGCAGGACGAGATCGACCTCGTCCGCCTTTTGCAGTTCGTCCAGCGCCTGTTCGAAACTGTCGGCCTCGATAATCTCGCAATTCGCGAAACTGACCTCGAGAATGGTGCGAAGCCCGTCGCGGACCAGCGAATGATCATCGACGATCAGGACGCGTTCGGGTGCCGGCACGTCGTTCATGCTCGTTCTCGCCAAGGCAGTTGTCAGCATATGCATAGCTGGTTGGTGGCGGCCCGTCACGTTCCGGGGAACGTATGGGGAAAATGCGTGACGGGCCACCACGGTACTCTTATTCGCTGTAGAGCTTGAACACCCAGAGCGATCCGCCCTGGCTGATTTCCTTGAAGGTCTTCGCGACCTCCCCGCCCCACAGCGGAACCGCGCCGCCCCAGCCGGACATGACCGCGACGTACTGTTCGCCGCCGTCTTCCCATGTCACGGGTGAGCCGACGACGCCCGAACCGGTCTGGAACTTCCAAAGCTCCTGCCCCGTCTTGGCATCGAAGGCCTTCAGGTAGCCTTCGGGCGTGCCGGTGAAGACGAGATTGCCGCCCGTCGTCAGCACGCCGCCCCACAGCGGGGCCGCGTTCTTGTATTCCCAGACGATCTTGCCGGTCTTGGGGTCCATCGCGCGCAGGGCGCCGATGTGATCGTCGGCGATGGGCTTGATGGTGAAGCCAGCGCCCAGATAGGCCGCGCCCTTCTTGTAAGCGATGGGCTCGTTCCAGATGTCCATGCCCCAGTCGTTGGAGGGCACGTAGAACAGGCCGGTATCCTGGCTATAGGCCATCGGCATCCAGTTCTTGCCGCCAAGGAACGACGGGCTGGCAAAGACGGTCGAGCCCTTGCCCGCCGCTTCGGGAGCGCCCGGACGGTTCGCCGCGACATAGTTGGGGCGGCCCGTCTTGGGATTGATCCCGTCGGCCCATGTCGTCTGCATGACGAACTTGTGCGCGCCGATGAACTTCCCGTTCGTGCGGTCAAGCACGTAGAAGTAGCCGTTGCGGTCGGCCTTGGCGCCCAACTGCATCTTCTTGCCCTTGATCGTGGCATCGAAGGGAATGAACTCGTTCACGCCGTCGAAGTCCCAGCCGTCGTGCGGAGTGGTCTGGTAGTGCCACTTGATCTGGCCGGTATCGGCATCGATCGCCACGGTGGAGCTGGTATAGAGGTTGTCGCCGGGGCGCAGGTGGCTGTTCCACGGCGCCGGGTTGCCGGTGCCGAAATAGACGAGGTTGGTGCCCGGATCGTACGTGCCGCCAAGCCATGTCGCGCCGCCGCCGGTCTTCCACAGGTCGCCCTGCCAGGTGGCGTTGGTCTTGCCGGTGATGCCGTTGTCGGCCCCGCGCAGCGTGCCCATGTGGCCTTCGATGGTCGGTCGGTTCCAGATCAGTTCGCCGGTGTTGACGTCGCGGGCCTGCACGGCGCCGACAATGCCGAATTCACCGCCCGAGTTGCCGGTGATGACCATGTCCTTGACGATGATCGGAGCGGCGGTGGCGGAATAGCCGGCCTTGTAGTCGCCGATTTCCTTGTTCCACACGACTTTGCCGGTTTCGCGGTTGAGCGCGACGAGATGCGCGTCCAGCGTGGCGAAGATGATCTTGTCGCCGTGGATCGCCGCGCCGCGGTTGACCACGTCGCAGCAGGGCATGATGCCATCGGGCAGGCGGGCGTTGTATTCCCACTTTTTCTCGCCGGTCTTCGCATCGAATGCGAAGAGGCGGGAGTACGAGCCGGTGACATAGATCGTACCGTCGTAAACGATCGGCTGCGCTTCCTGTCCGCGCTGCTTTTCCCCGCCGAGCGATGCCGCATAGACGGGCACCAGCCGCTTGACGGTCTGCGTGTTCACCTTGTCCAGCTTCGAATAACGCTGCTGCCACGGGCCCATGCCGTAGGACAGCACGTCGCCGGTGGATTCCGCGTCGTTCATGATGTCGGCCATCGATGGACCGGTATGGTTGTCCGCCTGCGCGGGCATGCCCATGGTTGCGCACGAAGCCGCGAGCGTCACGGCCAGAGTTTTGAAACGCCCCTTCATCCTTCCCTCCTTCGTCAGACCGAAGTCATTATCGCGAACGCGGATTGCGCCCGTTTTTCCGTTGGTAATGCACCGAGAGTAGGCCGACCCCCGCAACCGGCAATTGCACCTTAGAACGAGGAACGTTGCTGCCTGATCACCCCGCCGGCGCAACGGCGGCAGCCGGGCGCCATTGCACGCCATGCTGCGCAAAAATCTGCGCCATGCGCCCGTCGGCCATCATCGCGTCCATCTCTTCCTCGATGGCAAAACCGAGGGAACGGCTCTTTTCGTCCACCGCGATGCCCACGTCCCAGCCGGGCGACAGCATCGCGGGCAGTGGTCCCTTGCGCCGCTTGCCGGCATCGCCGGGCGCGTTGGCCAGTGCCGCCTCGATCTGCGCGTCGGTGGCGACGGCAAGGTCCGCTTCGCCCGACTTCACCGCCGCGACCGCATCGTATCCGGTTGTGTAATGGGTAACGCTGGGCCGCAGGATGCCGCCGAAATTCCCGATAAGGTAGAAATCGGGAATCGAATCGATCTCGGCCGCCAGCTTCTTGCCGCGAAACTCTGTCGGCACGCCCTCGCACGCGCTCATCCCGTCGCCGCAGGCCGCGCCGAAGCCTTCGCGGTAATAGGGGGCAAGAATTGCAACCTGGTCTTGCTGCGCAGCAAAATCGCGGTCGAACGGCACGTGAAACATCACGTCGCACTTGCGGAAACCGAGCAGTCCGCCGCGCCAGACGACGTTGCGCAGGTCGTCCGAAACTTCCTCGTCGGCGGGGAACAGCGCAAGGTCGGTCCTCACGCCGAATTTTTCGGCCACCGCGCGGGCGATATCGGCATCGATGCCGTGCACCTTGCCGCCTTCTTCCCACGACCATGGCCGGTTGTTGTCGTAAAGGCCAACGCGCAGCACGCCCAGTTCGCGCACGTTGGCAAGCGGCGCGGCGGAAGGGAAACGTGGCAGGGCCAGCGCTCCCGCCGATGCTGCGAGACCGCCGATGAAGGCCCTGCGCCCGTAAGCCATCGGCCTATTCGTCCGTGTACTGCGTTTCGAGCCAGCTGCGGATTGCCCAGCCAGCCTTCTGGCCAAGCACTTCGCCGAACGGCGGCATATAGACCTTGCCGTCGTGACTCGATCCATGCTGGTAACGCTCGATGAACCATTCATCGCCTGACTGGCCGAGTTCGAGGTAGCGCAGGTCCGGCGCTATGCCGCCCGAAATGGCCTGAAGCCCGTGGCAGCGTGCGCAGTTCTGGTTGTACGCGGAAGCGCCGATCTCGATCGCCTTCTCGTTACCGGAATAGGGGTTTTGCTCCAGCCATTCTTCCCCGACGTCGGGGAGGGCAGAGGTGTCGACGGCCTGGGGAGTCACGTCGCCGTGTGCCATGAGCTGGGTGGTTGCAAGCCCGGCAAGGGCCATCGCGCTGGCGGCAAGCGCCAGCCTGCTGGTCAGTTTCGACATATCAGTGCATCCTCATCTACGACCCAGGGGGCCAGCATTCCAACAAGCCCCCTTGCTTGCCTTCATAGATAGCGACCGATGCTGCGCGGACCCATTGAACCTTGGTACAATATTGCCGCTGGCAAGGGCGCAGGTAGACCTAGACCCATGAAAAACCGTCATCTCCTTGCCTCTGCGGCAATCGCGTTTGGCCTGCTGCTTGCGCCCGCGGCGCATGGGGCGACGGCCTATGTCAGCAACGAACGGTCGAACGATGTTACGGTCGTCGATCTCGACACGCGGCAGGTGATCGCGACATGGGATGTGGGCCGGCGGCCGCGCGGCATCACGCTGACGCGCGATGGCAAATACGTGCTGATCTGCGCCAGCCTGGACAACGCGGTCGAGATTCGCGACGCGAAAACCGGCGCGCTGGTCGCGACGCTGCCGTCGGGCAACGATCCCGAACAGTTCTTCGTCTCTCAGGACGGGACGCTCTTGTTCATCGCCAACGAGGACGATGCCGCGACAACTGCGGTTAACCTCGAAACCCGGCGCGTCGCATGGCAAGTCGAAGTGGGCGAAGAGCCGGAAGGCATCGCGCAAAGCCCCGACGGCAAGTGGCTGTTGGTGACGAGCGAGGAGGACAATACCGTCGCCTGGATCGACCTTGCCACGCGCGAGGTGGTGGAAGAGATGGAGACGGATTATCGCCCCCGCCATGTCGAGTTCACGCCCGACGGTTCGCAAGTTTGGATCGCTGCGGAAGTGGCGGGCACGGTCCACGTCGTCGACGTCGCGAGCCGCGAGATCGTGGAGACGCTATCCTTCGCGCCGCCCGGGGCCCCTGCCTATAAAGTGCTGCCTTGCGGCATCCGCTTTACATCCGACGGGAAGACGGCGGTGATCGCGCTGGGCCGGTCGGACAATATCGCCGTGGTCGATGTGCCTTCGCGCAAGGTGCGCGGCTATGTCGCCAGCCGGGGGCGGCCATGGCACCTTGCCATTACAGACGATGACAGCACCGCGATCGTGGCCAACGGTACGGATGATGAAATCGCCTTCGTCGACATTGCCACGATGAAAGTCACCGGCAAGGTGCCCGGCGGCAAGGGGCCCTGGGGCGTCGCCATCGCACATTGATTCCGTGGCCATGTTGCGCCTCGTGCTGCGCAACATGGCGGGTCCGGCGGCGGCATTGGCCCAAAGTACGAGAACCAAAGTCCAATATCCGCAAACGTTGGTGCGCAGCATCCTTTCCCGCAGTCGCCAGAGGATCGAACCCGGCGACGACAAAAGAAAGGAAGGGGGAGACCGATGATCTCCAGGATCATGTTGCGCGGCGCGACCGCTGCCATTGCCATTGCCTTGACGACAGCGCCCGCCTACGCGGGGTCGAGCGAGAGCCTGTTGAAGCGGCTTCACGAAAAAGGCATCCTGACGGACGAGGAATATCAGGCCCTGCTGGCCGAGGAAGCGAAGGAAGCGGTGGCCACGCCCGCGCCTGCACAGGCAGCGGTTCCCGCCAGTTTCGACCCCGACAAGATGGTGAAGATGACCGATAGCGGCATCGGCCTGCAGGTCGGCCCGGCCACCATCAGGTTTTCCGGTTCCGTCAACGGCTTCTACGTTCACGACGATCCGCAGACGCCGGGTGCGAACACCGACGTCGCCGGCGGCATCGTCAACGTCGCCGACACCGGATCGAGCGCGATCCGCAACGGCCTTCTGCCCGGCTTCCTCGTGGTCAACGTGTCCACGCAGCAGGCCGGATGGGATGTCGGCGCGACATTCGGCATGTATCCCGGCATCAACTCGAACTCGTGGGTCGGGCTTGGCGCGAACAGCCCCGGCCAGCCCAAGGGCCTGACGACGGCGGGCATCGATTTCCGCCAGACCTTCATGACCTTCGGGCGCAAGGGCGTGGGCACGTTCAAGATCGGCCGCGACATCGGCCTGTTCGGTTCCGACGCGATCCTGAACGACATCACCTTGCTGTCCAGCGGCCCTACCGGCGGCAACGTTGCGCCGTCGAACACCACGCTGGGCCGCATCGGTTCGGGCTATATCTACACCGACTTCCAGCCGCAGATCACCTATACCACGCCCAGCTTCGGCGGGGTGCAGGCAAGTGTTGGCGTGTTCCAGCCGCTGACGTCGCTGACGCTGGGCGTTACCGAAACGCAGAAGGCCCCCGGCTTTCAGGGCAAGATCACGTATGACGGCAGCTTCGGCGGGGTGACGACGCACCTGTGGACCAGCGCGATCAGCCAGAAGCATGACATGGTGACCGGCGATTCCTACACCGGCAAGGGCATCGACGCGGGCGCCAAGCTCTCTGTCGGGCCGCTGACCGCCGTCGGCTACTGGTACACCGCCAGCGGCCTTGGCACGACGGCACTGGGCCTGCTGGATGCCGACAGTTCGGGCAATACCCGCGACAGCGACGGTTTCTACCTGCAGGCGATGGCGACCTTCGGCAAGATCTCGGTTGGCGGCAGCTATGGCGAAAGCCGGCTGGACTTTGCCAACGATGCCGATGCGGTGGCGATCCCCAACCTTGTCGACACCAATTCCAGCTGGGTCGGGCAGGTTCGTTACGGCCTGACGCCGTGGGTGACGCTGATCGGCGAATACATCCGCACGAAATCCGAAGCGCATGACGACAACAAGGCCGAAAGCGATGCGATCGCCCTTGGGGGTATCATGTTCTTCTGACGTTTCCCCAGAGGATTACATCCTCTATCCCCACGTCGGCGGCCACGGTCAGCGTGGCCGCCGAATGTGTTTCCGGAACACCAGAACAAGACAAGCAGGGATGATGATGCCACGTCGCCAATCGATACTCGCCGCGCTGGCCGCCTCGGCCGCACTTGTCGCCCCTTCCGCCTTCGCGCAGGATGCAGGCGATGACGATGGCGGCACCGTGCGTTTCGGCGAACCCATCTTCGTGGATGGCAAAGGCCTGCCCGAAACGCCGGCGACGGAGGCCTATGACGTTACCGTGCTGGAGCGGGAGGACCTGATCGCCACCGGATCGGGCCGGATAGAGGATGCCCTGTCCAACATCGCCGGTTTCCAGCAGTTCCGCCGGTCGGACAGCCGTTCTTCCAACCCCTCTGCACAGGGCGCGACATTGCGGGCGCTGGGCGGCAATGCAAGCAGCCGCGCGCTCGTCCTGCTGGACGGGGTGCCGATGTCCGATCCGTTCTTCGGCTACATCCCGTTCAGCGCCATCGCGCCCGAACGGCTGGCCAGTGCGCGGGTCACGCGCGGCGGCGGTTCCGGCCCGTTTGGTGCGGGCGCGCTGGCGGGCACGATCGAACTGACCAGCGCCGGATACGAACAGCTGGCAGGGGTTTCGGGGCAGGGCCTTGTCAACGATCGCGGAGAGACGGAGCTTTCCGCCACGCTGGGGCAAAAGCTGGGTGCTGGTTACGTCCTTGCATCGGGCCGCTGGGATCACGGCAAGGGTTTCTACACGACGCCGGTCGACCAGCGCGTCGATGCCACGGCGCGGGCGCGTTACGACAGCTGGTCGGGGCAGGTGCGCGGGGTTGCCCCCCTGTCGGCCACGGTCGAGATGCAGGCCAATGTCCTGATCTTCGACGATAATCGTACGCTGCGTTTCGAAGGGGCCGATTCGTCGAGTAAGGGGCAGGATGCCAGTCTGCGTTTCGTGGGGCGCGGCGACTGGGCGTTTGACCTTCTCGGCTATGTGCAGGCGCGCAATTTCACCAATGTGGTCATCAGTTCCACCCGCTTCGTGCCCGTGCTGGACCAGCGCAACACGCCGTCAACCGGCATCGGCGGCAAGTTCGAACTGCGCCCGCCAGTGGGCGATGCCCATACGCTGCGGCTGGGCGCGGACTGGCGCATGTCCGATGGCGAGCTTTACGAAACGGCGATCTTCACATCGGGCGCGATCAACGAACGCCGCAATGCGGGCGGCACGACCAGCGATCTGGGCCTCTATGTGGAGGATGATTATACCGTTGGCGCGCTGACGCTGACGGCGGGTGCGCGCGCGGACCGCTATGTCATTCGCGACGGTTTCTACAAGACGACCGATGCTGCCGGAAACACGAAGCAGGATATCCGTTACGACGACCGGTCGGGCTGGAAGGGATCGTTTCGCGGCGGCGCGGTGTTCGACATCGGCGACATCGCGCAATTGCGCGCGGCAGCCTATACCGGCCTGCGCCTGCCGACGCTGAACGAGCTTTATCGCGGTTTCGTCGTCTTTCCGGTGACGACACAGGCCAATGCGGATCTCGTCCCAGAAAAGCTGGAAGGGTACGAGGCGGGTATCGACCTGACGCCGGGCGAGGGCGTGCGGTTGTCGCTGACGGCTTTCGACAACAAGGTGAAGAACGCGGTCGCCAACGTCACCATCGTGAAGGATTCGCTGCGCCAGCGGCAGAACATCGATTCGATCCGCGCCAAGGGTATCGAATTTTCGGCGGGGATCGATCGCGGCATCGTCAGCCTGAACGGTTCGCTGGCCTATACCGATGCCACCGCCCACGATTCGGTGCCGCGTCCCGATGATACCAGCTTCGACGGCAACCGCCCGGCGCAGACGCCCAAGTGGGTGGCGGGCGCGACGCTGGCGGTGAAACCGGCCGATGGCTGGCTGCTCTCGACAACGGTTCGTTATGTCGGCAAACAGTTCGAAGACGACCTGGAAGAGAACTCCATGCCATCCGCAACCACGTTCGATGCCTATGCCCGCGTTCCGCTGACCCAAGGCATCTCGTTCGTCCTGCGCGGGGAAAACCTCACCGACGAGGAAATCGTGACCCGCAACCAGGGCGGTTCGATCGATTTCGGCGCGCCGCGCACAGTCTGGGCGGGGATCGGCTTCAACTTGTGAGACCGACATCTTGAACACGAGTATCGCGCGTTACAACACCGTTGCCCGCGCCCTTCACTGGACCATCGCGGTTCTTTTGATCGGCAATATCGTAGGGGGCTTGCTGCACGAACCGCTGGAAGACGTGGTCCAGATCATGCCGGTGCACAAGGCCATCGGCATGACGGTGCTGGCCCTGTCGCTGGCGCGGCTGGCGTGGCGGATCGTTTCGCGCACGCCGCCGCTTCCCGCGCATATGCCGAAATGGGAAGTGGGCGCGGCCCATGCGACCCACACGCTGCTCTATGTGCTGATGATCGGCCTGCCGCTCAGTGGCTGGATATTTTCTTCGGCGGGCAAGTACCCGCTGAACTGGTTCGGCCTGTTCGACATTCCGAAATTCGCGATCACGAAGGAAAACCCGCTGGTCGGCATCGCGCACGAAGGGCACGAGGTGATGGCCTTCATCGCCATTGCGTTGATCGTCCTGCACATCGGCGCGGCGCTGCGGCATCACTTCGTGCTGAAGGACACGGTGCTGCGCCGGATGCTCTAATCGATGCGCGGCAGCAGCTGCGCTTCCAGTTTCGGGTAATAGTGCGAAACGCTGCGCTGCAATTCGTAGCGCGCGACTTTCAGGTCTGCGAAACGGGTGGGGATGGCCATCGCGCCAGCCTCGGTCATGTCCTTGCCGGTCAGCACCGCATCGTGCAGCGAATCGTGCAGCCATGTCAGCCAGTCGCGGGTCTGCGCGATGGACGTGCCATCGCTATCGGGCGGGCCGTGGCCCGGCACCAGCAGCTTGTGCGCAATGCCCTCCAGCCGGTCCAGCGCGGTTAGCCAGCGGGCGATGTCGGCATGTGGCGTGGCCGGAGCGCGATCGTGGAACAGCAGGTCGCCGCCGATCAGCGTGCCGGTAGCCTTGTCGAGGATGACGAGATCGCCGTTGCTGTGCCCGTCCATCGCGTAAATTTCGAAGCTGCGCCCGCCGAACGTCGCTTCGCCCGGCGCAACGTCTCCTTGCGGTATGGCTACGTGGGTGCCCGCCATCCAGTCCGCCAGCATCCGGTACATCGCGTCGGAAAAGCCGCTGCCCTCGCTTTCCAGATCGTGGCGGGTGGCGGGAAGGGCGTGGACGATCGCCGGATCGAACGCGCCCGCGCCGAAGGAATGGTCGGGGTGGAGGTGCGTGATGTAGACCCGCGCGACATCCATGCCGGTCACGTTGCGCGACAGGGCGGCAAGCGCCTTGCCATATGCGAGCGAAGGGCCGGGATCGATCAGCACCGTGCCCGTATCGGTTGCGATCAGCACCGCGTTGGCGATCGCGCCGCCGTTGGTGAAATCAATGGCCTCGTCCGCGCCGCGCACCAGCCAGACGCCATCTGCGATCAGGCTTGCCTGCGGGTGATAGCCGGATGCGAAAATCTCGCCACGGGCGATGGCGGGAAGCAATGTTCCGCCCGCCAGCGTGGCGGCGATCATATGGCGGCGGCTGGCGATCATGGTTTCGGATTTGACCCGCTTGCCGGTGCGATCCGCCCTGAAAATTCCAGCCCGCCGGTATCGCGCGCGGCAATGCTGACGGGGCCGCCTTTGCCTTCGACTTCCAGCGTGAAAGCGGGATCTTCGGCCACCGATCCGTAGATCGTCATTGCGGCAAGTTCCTCGCCGTCCGCGTCGCTGATTTGCAGCGTCTCGATGTTGTAGGCCGGAATATTCTCGACAAGGCCGGTGTCCATCGGGTGGCGGAAACCGAAGCGCAGGCGGGTGCCGCTGCTGTCGGCCCATCCGGCGCCGCGCATTTCGCCAAGGTGATCCGCCCAGTCGCCGCGCACCCGGCTGACCGGCGGGGCGGAACAGCCGCCGCCCGCCGCATCGATCCAGCCGCCCGCGACGTGCCATGTGCCGTCGGCCAGTTGCACCGCGGCGCGCACCGGCGTGCGCTGGTCCAGCTTGATGCGCGTGGCAACGAAGGGTGCAGCATGAAGCGGGCGATAGTCGATGGCGACGGGTATGGGGTTGAGATCGGCAAAGACGACGATGCGCTGTACGCCCTCTAGCGCGCGGGCATCGACGGTCACGGGAACGACGTGCTGGTCCTCTGCTATGACCGGCAGGATCACTTTCACCCTGTCGTCGAAGACCACCTTGTCATCGCCGAAAATCTTTGCCCCGTGATAGTCCCACATCGGCGATTGCAACGGATCGGCAGGCAGGGATTCTCGCGCCATTGCGGGCAAGGCGATCAGGGCCATCGCGGGCAGTATGGCGCGGTATATGCGCATGGGACCAAAGCACAATGTAACGAGCGGCTTGTCACGGTCACATTGCACTATAGTCCCACGCCAGAGGTGCGATGTTGACCGAGGGGAGAGATCCAGGATGAGATGCTGGAGCCGCACAATATCGGCCGCGATCTGCGCCCTGTTCATGGCCGCACCGGCTGCCGCGCAGGATTTCGACGCCGATGGTTATCGCGCAGCCAGCTATCGCGCGCCGGTGGACCGCGATCCGCGCCCTGCCGCGCGCCTTGCGCTTCCCGCCGCGCTGTTGTTGCAGCCGGGGCGCGATGCGCTGTTCATCGATGTCCTGCCCGCCATGGGCGGCGTTCGCGATGCATCGACCGGCCAGTGGCGACTGGGCGAGGAGCACCTGACCATTCCGGGCGCTGTCTGGCATCCCGAAGCAGGGCGCAGCGAACCCGATCCCGCGCTGTGGAACGCGCTGGTGGCAGAGGTGGAGCGTGCACGCCGCACCGATCCGCACGTGCCGGTGATCCTGTTCTGTCGCACCGATTGCTGGATGGGCTGGAACGCGGCCCGCAGGCTGGCATCACAAGGGCAGACGAATATCTGGTGGCTGGCCGAAGGGATCGAAGGCTGGCGCAAAAGCAACGAACTGGTGATCGCCGAGCCGGTCATCGTTCCGGAACGGTAGATCGCCGCGTCAAGGAAAGCCCGCCCAAGGAGAACGCACATGGCAAAGCTGATGGTCTATTACCCGCGTCACGAAGGCTGCCGGTTCGACCGCTCCTATTATGAGGGGGCACACATGGCGCTGGTCGCCGAAGCGTGGGGCCCTGCCGGCATGAGCGGTGCCGCGATCGAATGGCCGGTCGACGACCAGCAGCCATTCGCCTGTCTCGTTGCGCTGGACTTCCCGGACCAGGCGGCCATCGACAGTGCGCTGTGCTGTGCCGCCACGCCGGGCGTGCTGGCCGATGTCGCCGTGTTTACCGACATCAAGCCGGGCATTTACCGCACAGCCTGATCCGCGACAGCCGCCATGCGAAAAGGGTCCGGCGGAGAGCGTCCGGACCCTTCTCCCGTCGTCCGGCTGTCCGCAGCCGGAAGAAACGGATCAGCGCAGCGTTTTCAGGTAATCGATCATTTCCTTCCGCTTGGCCGCGTCTTTCAGGCCGGGGAAGCTCATGCGGTTGCCGGGCACCAGCTTGCGCGGATTTTCCAGCCATGCGTCCAGCGTCTCGTCGTTCCATGTCAGGCCCGAATTGGTGAGCGCGTCGGAATAGTTGAAACCGGCGTGAACTCCGGCAGCTTTGCCATAAGTGCCCCACAGGTTCGGGCCGAGCTTGTTCTCGCCGCCCTTTTCAACCGTGTGGCACACCGCGCAGCGCGCGAAAGTGGCCGGCGCCTGGGCCGCGGCAACAGCGACCGGTTCCGGTTTCGGTGCAGGCTTCGGTTCGGCCTTGGGCTCGGCGGCGGCTTCCTTGCTGGCTTCGGGGGTCGGGGTCGCCTCCGGCGTAGCTTCAGCCGCGGGCGTTGCGGTCCCTTCCGGCTCCATCGCCGCGTCTGTCCCGGTTGCCACCGGCTCCGGCGTCGCGCTCGTTTCCTCGGCAGCCGGCTGCTCTGCCTGTTCACCGCCCGAGCAGGCGGCAAGGGCCAGCGCGAGAGCAGGGGTTATCACTGTGGCGTATCGCATCATGTTCCTCTCAAGCCAGTCGATATCTCGAACCGTTACGACCTGCATCGCACATAATCTGCGGCGATCGACATTGCACTTTGGTCCGCCATGACGCTTCTTGCCGAAATATCCGCGATTACAAGGAAAATCCTCCGCGCCGTTGTATTGGCGCGGAGGTTGCCCGGGTGGCGGGAGGGTCGAGGGATGGGTGGAACCCCCGCCAGCTGCGGCTCAGTCGTATCACCGGTTCTTATCGTGTCATGGCGCGGCTCAGAATGCGAAGCCCGCCCCGGTGCTGATCCCTGCGTAGCCGTGGGTGTCGACGGTGCCGTTGAACTTGAACACCGCGCGCCCGTCGTTGAACGCGCCGGAATAGCCCAGCGCGAAGGCCGTCTCTCCGCGATAGTGGCCGATGGCGCCGGCCATCATCCGCCCGTCGCTTTCGATGACTTGCGGCAAGCCCGCGACGGCAAGCGCTCCGGCGGTCCCGGCATAGGACGAGCGGCGCACGTCCTTCAGGTCGAAGCCGAGTTCCGCGATCCGCGCATCGGTATAGGCGTTGGACGATGCGATGGCCGCATCCATCCCGTCCTGCAGCTGCTGCAGGTTCACCGCATCGTTGGCGAGGTAGCCGGCCGCCACGTTATGCAGCGCAACCGGCAGGTCCGCGCTCTGGCCGACCAGCGTGGTGTGCTGGGTGATCGTGCCGCCGTTGCTGTGGGTGGGGTCGCTGGCATCCGAATACTGGATCGCGACGACCGTGCTGCCCGACACGTTGTTCTGCAGGTTGGTGATGTCCTGCGTGTTCTGGGCAATCGCGTCGGTATTCGTCTGCACCTGCTGGTTCGTCGCATAGAGCTGCGAACCGTTCACTGCATCGAGCGAGGTGGATGAAAGCGTGCCCGCCTGAACGTTGGTGACGCGAACAGGGTCCGATGTGGCGCCGACGAAGGCGACTGTCTGGGTCGGCGTGCTGCTCGGCGTCATGCCGGTGGCATTGTCGACGTAAGTGACCGGCACATTGCCGACCTGCACCTGCAGGTTGGTGATCGCCGTCGAATTGTCCGTCACGCGTGCGTCGATATTGGTGACAGAGGCATCGAGGTTAGCGATGTCGCCCTCGTTGATGGTGACACGGTTGTCGAGGTTGGCGATGTCACCTTCGTTGATGGTGACGCGATCATCAAGGTTGGAGATATCGGTCTCGTTCTGCGAAACGCGGGTATCCAGTCCGTCGATCGCGTCGGTATTCGCCTGTACCTGCAAGTTGGTGGCATAGAGCTGCGACCCGTTGACCGCATCGGTAGAGGCGGCGTCCAGCGTACCGGCGGCGACGTTGGTGATGGTCGTGCCGCTTGCGCCAAGCAGCGTGACGGAAGCGTAAGTGCCGTCATCGTACTGCACCGATGCGTCGTCCAGCGCGGCCAGGGCGTCCAGCGCGCCCTGCACTTGCCCGACGGTGGCGGCATCGGTCAGTTCGCTGCCGGGGGCGACGTTGGTGATCTTGCGTTCGGACCCGACAGCGCCGACCGAGAATTCACCGGCGGACGACCACGTGCCGGCAAGGCCGGGCGATACGTAGTCGGTTTCCGCGCCGCGGATCGCCATCGAACCGGCGCCGATCGCGACGGAGTTTTCCATCGTGACCGAAGCGCCGGTGCCGATGGCGACTGCGCCGAATGCCCCCGCGTCGGTCGACGCATTGTTGCCAAGGGCAATGGCGTCGATCTCGGCTGCCGAAGCGGTCAGCCCATTGGCACCAAGGCCGGTGATGGCGTTGCCGCCGATGGCGATACCGGCCTCCTGGTTCAGTGTGTAGCCGTCAGCCGCGACGTTGCAGGCATCGGAAGACGTGATCAGGTTGCCTTCGGTGTCGAGCACGGTCAGCGCGATCTGGTCTCCGTCGGCGATGGACTGGAGGACGGAGGACAGGTCGCTGTTGAGATCCGGCAGGTTCAAGAGCGGGTTCAGGATGACCGTCAGGTCGATCAGGCTGTTGACCGTGTTTTCGATATTGCTGATCGGTTGAACAGTAACACCGACAATGTCGGTAACGGCCGAAGGATCGAGGCTGATCCCGGTGCAAACGTCGACCGCCGGCTGTAATGCCTGCGCCTGCGCGCATGTCGAAAAGGCCAGTACCCCCAGAGCACTGGCGGCGTAAAATGTGGCGCGAGCAAATTTCGGATTGGTGTGCATATCGATCTCCCCTGCACATGGACAACAGGGAGAAGGATCACGTTTGTGGTTCAAAATTTACGTCAACGATTTGTCATCGTAAATTTGAGTAAAGTACAAAAAACCTATTCTTAACCACAACCTATAGTGGCAATCCATGCACTGTAACGATCCATGTAATTATTGTGACATACTATTTTTCAGATGAATCGCGATGTGAGCTTGGCTATCGTCAACGCAAACTGCTAACATTGCATAGATGATGGGTCATTGTGTGCGACCTTTGCGCAAAGGTGTACCGACCGCTTTACCAAAACAGGGAAAATTCATGCGAATTTTCTCAATATCGAGGATGGCGCGATGAACCAGGTATCATCCGTAACGGCCACGGCGGCAGAAGTCGTCCGGTCCTTTTCCCACTGGCGTGACGTGGCGAGCAAGAACCCGGTGTTCATCACGAACCACGGACGCGAAACGCACGTTCTCATCGATATCGAGGAATATCGCGAACTGACCGGGCCCAAGGGTACGGCCACGCGTTCGAACGGCGATGACCTCATCGGCCTTGCCGACTGGATCGACGAGGCGTTGATGATCTGCGATCACGATCTGCGCATCGAATATGCCAACCGCGTCGCTGGGGCCGTCTGCCGCAAACCCGCGACAGATCTTGTCGGGCGGCTTCTGGTCGATGTGCTGCCTTCCGTCGCTGGTTCGCTGATGGAAGTCCACGCCCGCCGCACCGTGGTCGGCGGAGAGCCGAGCGCGGCGGACATCCCGTCGCCATTCCACGATGGCGGCTGGTTGCGCTTTCAGTCCTTTCCGCTGGGCAGTCGCAACGTGCTGATGTTCCGCGACATCACGGAAGATGTGCAGCGCCACCGCCTTGCCGACGTCAAGACTTCCATTCTGGAGGCGATGAGCGTTCATGGCGAGGTCGGCTATGTCCGCCTTTCGGTGCGCGGGACGATCGAACGGATCGATGCGCCCTTCAGCAGCATGGTCGAACTGGACGAACAGCGCCTGATCGGCATCACGCTCGCCGATCTCGTAATCCGCGATCAGCGCGTCGATTTCCGCGACAGGCTGGAAACGGTGATGCAGGGTGGCCCGCCGCAGCGAATGCGGGTCGGCTTCCTCAGCAACAGCGGTGGGGTCGCCCATGCCCATGTTTCGATTGTCCAGCTGCACGGGGCATACGGGGCCGAAGGCGCGGTGGTGATGATGACCGCCTGCCGCGACGGTGAAGAGGACTAGGCGGGCGCTTCCCGACGTTCCGGCTGCGCCAGCACTTTGGCCAGCGCGGCGTGCCATCCGTCGGCATGGGCCTTGCGATCTTCCGCCGTTATCCCCGGTTCGAAACTGCGGTCGAAGTTCGATATCGCCTCGATCGCGGCCAGATCGGGGAATAGACCCGCGCCAATGCCGGCCAGCGCCGCCGCGCCCCGCGCTGTCGTTTCCAGCTCGGCCGGACGGTCGACGCGCGTTGCCAGCATGTCGGCCAGAAAACCGCAGAACCAGTCGTTGGCCGCCATGCCGCCATCCACCCGCATGACATCGGGCGCGGGCGCGCCGTCAGCGATCATCGCGTCGACCAGATCCATCGTCTGGTAGGCGACTGATTCCAGCGTGGCGCGGGCGATATGGGCGCGGGTGGTGCCCAGTGTCATGCCAAGGATCGATGCGCGGGCATGCGGATCCCAGTGCGGCGCGCCAAGCCCGGTGAAGGCGGGGACCATGTAGACCCCTTCGTTATGGTCGATCGATGCGGCCAGATCGGCACTATGCGCCGCGCTTTCGACGATGCCGAGGCTGTCGCGCAGCCACTTCACCGCCGCCCCCGCCACGAAGATGGAGCCTTCCAGCGCGTAAGTCGTTTCATCGCCGATGCGATAGCCGATGGTGGTCAGCAACCGGTTGTCGGACCGTAGCGGCGTCGTGCCGGTGTTCATCACGGCAAAACAGCCGGTACCGTAAGTCGATTTCACCATGCCGGGGTGGAAACAGGCCTGCCCGAACAGTGCGGCCTGCTGATCGCCCGCCATGCCCGCCACGGGGATCGCCGCGCCCAGCAACTCGCGGTCCGTCTCGCCATAGACTTCGGCATTGCCGCCGACGCGGGGCAGCAGCGCCTTTGGCACGCGGAACAGGTCGCACAGCGCGTCGCTCCATTCCCCCGTCGCGATGTCGAGCAGAAGCGTGCGCGCCGCGTTGGTGGCGTCGGTCGCATGGACCTTGCCGCCGGTCAGCCGCCAGAGCAGGAAACAATCGATCGTGCCGAAGGCCAGTTCGCCGCGTTCCGCCCGTTCGCGCGCACCGGGGACCTCGTCCAGAATCCACGCGACTTTCGTGGCCGAGAAATAGGGGTCGAGCAGCAGTCCCGTCGTCTCGCGCACCATCCCCTCGTGGCCCTCGGCGCGCAAATCCTCGCAAGTCCTTGCCGTGCGCCGGTCCTGCCACACGATGGCCTTGTGGACCGGTGTGCCGGTCTTCCTGTCCCAGACGACCACGGTTTCGCGCTGGTTGGTGATGCCGATGGCGGCGATCGCGCTGGCCGCAACGCCCGCTTCGGCAATCGCGCCGCGCGCGGTTTCCAGCGTCTTGCTCCAGATCTCCTCCGCATCGTGTTCGACCCAGCCGGGGTGGGGGTAGAACTGTTCGAATTCCTGCTGCGATGCCGCGATCCGGCCCAGCTTGGCATCGAACACGATGGACCGCGTTGACGTCGTTCCCTGATCTATGGCGAGGATGAAGGGGCCGCTGGCAGTCATCGTTTCTCCGGTATTTGCAATGCCCCAAGCCTCTAGATGCACGGGGGCAAGGTCAACCCGTCATGGTTGCCCCTTTGACCTGACGGCTCAGACCGTTAGGCTTGTGTGCAATGCAACAGAATCCGCAAACGCCCGCAAAAGTGGACCTTCTCGTCATCGGGGGCGGCATCAACGGCGCGGGGATCGCGCGCGATGCGGCGGGGCGGGGGCTGTCCGTGCTGCTGGTGGAGAAGGACGATCTGGCCTCCCACACCTCGTCCGCCTCTACCAAGCTGATCCACGGCGGGCTGCGCTATCTGGAATATGGCGAGATCCGCCTGGTGCGCGAATCGCTGCAGGAGCGGGAACGGATCTGGGGCATGGCGCCGCACATCGTCTGGCCGCTGCGCTTCGTCCTGCCGCAGACGCAGAGCCCGCGGCCCGGCTGGATGGTGCGCGCGGGCCTGTTCCTTTATGACCATATCGGCGGCAGGAAGCGGCTTGCGCCGACCGAGACCGTAAACCTTGCCCGCGCGCCGCAGGGCGAAGGGCTGGCAGAGCGCAAGGGCCGCGCCTTCATCTATTCCGATTGCTGGGTGGAAGATGCCCGCCTTGTCGTGCTGAACGCGATGGACGCGGCGGCGCGCGGGGCGACGGTGCTGACGCGCACGAAGTTCCTGTCGGCAAGGCGCGAGGGCGGCGTCTGGCAGGTCGAGCTTGAAGGCCCGGACAATTTCAGGCGCACGGTGGAGGCCGGAGCCATCGTCAACACCGCCGGCCCTTGGGTGAGCGAGGTTATCGGTCATGTCGCGGGCGCGCGGCCCAAGGGGCAGGTGCGCCTGATCAAGGGCAGCCACATCATCGTGCCGCGCCTCTATCCCGGCGACCATGCCTTCATGTTGCAGAACCCGGACCGGCGCATCGTTTTCGCCATTCCCTACGAGCAGGAGTTTACGCTGGTCGGCACCACCGACGTGCCCTGCGCTGACCTGCCGGAAAAGGCGGAAATCTCGGATAGCGAGATCGACTACCTGCTCGATACCGCCAACCGCTATTTCGCGAAGACGACGACGCGCGCCGATATCGCGTGGACTTATTCCGGCATTCGCCCCCTGTTCGACGATCAGGCAAAGAACGCCTCTGCCGTGACCCGCGACTATGTGCTCGACCTCGATCGCGGGGCGGGGGAGGAAGCGCCCCTGCTCAACGTCTTCGGCGGCAAGATCACGACGTTCCGCCGCCTTGCCGAACATGCGCTGGACGAAATGGACCTGCCGGGCGCAGGCAAGGCGTGGACGGCGGGGGCGACATTCCCCGGCGGCGATTTCGCATCGTTCGAGGATTACCTCATCGGCCTTGCCCGCCGCTATCCGCACTTGCCGCACAATCTCCTGCGCCGTCTTGCCCGCGCATACGGCACGCGGGCAGAGGCAATTCTGGGCCACGCAAGCACGATGGACGACCTTGGCGAGAATTTCGGAGGCGGCGTGACGCGGGCCGAAGTGGACTACCTCGTCGCCCATGAATGGGCGCGCACGGCGGACGATATTCTCTGGCGGCGCAGCAAGATGGGGCTGCATGTGCCCGAGGGGACGGGGGCCCGCATAGACGACTGGCTCGCAAAAGCTGGCTAAAACCGCCGTGGGGCACTAAGGGCGGCCCCATGCATTTTCTCGATCAGGCCAAGATCTATATCAAGTCCGGTGGCGGCGGCCCCGGTGCCGTGTCCTTCCGGCGTGAAAAGTACGTCGAGTACGGCGGACCCGACGGCGGCGACGGCGGGCGCGGCGGCGACATCGTGTTCGAATCGGTCGAAGGGCTGAATACCCTGATCGACTTCCGCTACACCCAGCATTTCAAGGCGTCGCGCGGCGGCCACGGCATGGGCAAGGACCGCACCGGCGCATCCGCCAAGCCGCTGGTGATCGAAGTGCCGGTGGGCACGCAGATCATTTCCGACGACGACCGCGAAACCGTTCTGGCCGACTTTACGGAGGTCGGCCAGCGGGTCGTCTTCCTTGAAGGGGGCATGGGCGGGCGCGGCAACGCCAGTTACAAGACCAGCACCAACCGCGCCCCGCGCCAGCACCAGCCGGGCATTCCGGGTGAGGAGATGTGGGTCTGGCTGCGGCTGAAGCTGCTGGCCGACGTGGGGCTAGTGGGCCTGCCCAACGCTGGCAAGTCGACCTTCATCAACGCCATCACCAACACGCGGGCCAAGGTGGGGCACTATGCCTTTACCACGCTGGTGCCCAAGCTGGGCGTCGTGCGGCACAAGTCGCGCGAATTCGTGCTGGCCGACATTCCCGGCCTGATCGCGGGCGCGGCGGACGGTGCGGGGATCGGCGACCGTTTCCTTGGCCATATCGAACGGTGCCGCGTGCTGATCCACCTGATCGACATTTCCGGCACCGACGATCAGGACCCGGCAGAAGCGATGCGCATCGTAGAGGAAGAGCTGGAAGCATATGGGGAGGGTCTGGAAGACAAGCCGCGCCTCGTTGCCCTCAACAAGGTGGACCTTGCCGACGCCGAACTGGTCGAAGGCTTCACCGCCGAACTGAAGGAAGCGGGTGCGGACGAGGTTTTCGCCATATCCGGCGCGACCGGTGCGGGGATCGAACAGTTGATGGACGCGGTCCTGCAATACCTGCCCGAACGGACGCGCACCGAAACCAAGGGCGCGGAACGCGAAGGACCCCCGGCGGACGGGGATGACGAAGACGGGGACGGTGCCGCAGAGGCATGGTCCCCGCTCTGAGGACGCTTTTCCAAATCGCACGGCTGGGCTAAGCGCGGCTGCCATGACCGGAACCATTGCCTCTCTTGCCGATCTTGCCCGCGCGGATGCTTGCGGGCGCGTCGTCATCAAGGTCGGATCGGCCCTGCTGGTCGAAAACGGCCAGCCGCGCCGCGAATGGCTTGCGGGCCTTGCCGCGGAAATAGCGACGGTGCGGGCGCGCGGGCAGCAGGTCATCGTCGTATCGTCGGGCGCGATCGCGCTGGGCGCGGCGCGGCTGGGGCTGGCCA
Source organism: Croceicoccus bisphenolivorans (assembly GCF_001634625.1). Lineage (GTDB taxonomy): Bacteria > Pseudomonadota > Alphaproteobacteria > Sphingomonadales > Sphingomonadaceae > Croceicoccus > Croceicoccus bisphenolivorans. The sequence goes on from NZ_LRSE01000004.1 coordinate 122,291, forward strand.
AGGGCGGGCGCGGCAGCCTTGCCGATGCGCAGGCCGCTGCCGCCGTGGGGCAGATCGGGCTGGGCGGTCTGTGGGCCGAACTGCTGGGGCACCATGGGCTGACCGCCGCGCAACTGCTGCTGACGCTGGACGATCTGGAAGACCGTCGCCGCTACCTCAATGCGTCGGCCACGCTGAACCGGCTGCTTGAGGCTGGCGCGGTACCGGTGGTGAACGAAAATGATTCGGTCGCGACGCAGGAAATTCGCTTTGGCGACAACGACCGGCTGGCCGCGCGCGTGGCGCAGGCGGGGCGGGCGGACGCGGTGCTGCTGCTGTCCGACATCGACGGGCTGTACGATCGCAACCCGAAGGACCCTTCGGCGCAGATGATCCCGCTGGTGCGCGGCGTCACGCCGGAAATCCACGCGATGGCCGATGGCGGTTCCGGCTCCGGCCTTGGTTCCGGCGGGATGACCAGCAAGCTGCAGGCGGCAGAGATCGCCGAGCGGGCGGGCATTGCGCTGGCGATTATCAACGGCACTTACCCCTCGCCACTGGCTCGCGCGCTTGACCGCGATATCGGCACCCTGTTCGTGCCGCGCCGCCGTGATTCCGGGCGCAAGGCGTGGCTTGGCGGGCGGATGAAGATCAAGGGCGCGCTGGTGGTGGACGACGGCGCGGCCAAGGCACTGCTGTCGGGCCGCAGCCTGCTGGCCAAGGGCGTGCGCGAGGTCGTGGGCGAGTTTGCGCGCGGCGATGTTGTCGAAGTGCGTTCGACCGGCGGCGCGGCGCTGGCCAAGGGGCTGGCCGAATACGATGCCGGCGAATGCACCGCGATCATGGGGCGGCACACCGATGAACAGGCGGGCGTCCTGGGCTATGCCCCGCGCAGCGCGGTGATCCACCGCGACCAGATGGTCCTGCTATGAAAATCGCACTCACCGGCGCGACGGGCTTTGTCGGCTCTACGCTGGTGGACCTTGCGCTGGAGCGGGGGCACGAAGTCCGCGCCCTGACCCGCCGCGACCAGCCCGAACGCGAAGGCGTGGCATGGGTGCGCGGCGATCTGGCAAATACCGATGCGCTGGCCCTGCTGTGCGAAGGCGCGGATGCGGTCGTTCATGTCGCGGGCGTGGTCAATGCGCCCGACAAGGCGGGATTCGTGGCGGGCAACGTCACCGGCACCAAGGCGGTGGTCGAGGCGGCGGGCGCGTCAGGTGCGGCCCGGTTGGTCCACGTCTCATCGCTCTCCGCGCGAGAACCGATGTTGTCGGACTATGGCAAGTCGAAGTTCGGGGCCGAGGTGGCGGTCGAGCAGAGTTCGCTGGCCTGCACCATCGTGCGCCCGCCCGCGATCTACGGCCCGCGCGATACGGAGATGTTCGAGCTGTTCAAGACGGCGAAGTGGGGCGTCGTCCCGCTCCCGCCAGAAGGGCGCGCCTCTATGATCCATGTGTCCGATCTGGCCGCGCTGCTGCTGGCGCTGGCGACGGACGGGGGCGAGCACGCGGGGCAGGTTTACGAACCGGACGACGGGCGCGAAGGCGGCTGGCGCCACGCAGAGATGGCCCGCGCCATCGGCGATGCCGTGGGGCGGCGCGTGATCCCGCTCTCTATGCCTGCCGCGCTGGTCAAGGGCGCGGCGCGGGTCGACCGGCTGCTGCGCGGGGCGAAGGCGAAGCTGACGCCTGACCGCGCAAGCTACATGGTGCATCCGGACTGGGTCATCGATGCGGCGAAACGTCCGCCAGCGGGCCTCTGGCAGCCGCGGATTGAAACGCGCGAAGGGTTGAAGGCGACGGCTGCGTGGTATCGGGCGGAGGGGTGGCTCTGATCAGGGGTCGTCGTCGGCGGATGTGATTGCCACCCGGCCCGATTCGACGTAATTTCAAACCGTGTCTGCTATATCACTGCGTTGGCGATTGATCGGGCGTAGCATTATCGCCCTTTACGCAGGGCTGGGCGTTTCGGCGACATATGCATCAGCCATGATCGGCGGCGGCAGCTGGTATCTCGGAATCCCGGAGGGGGTCCTCATTGGGGCAGTTCTCGCGTCACCCTACTCGATCGTCATGCTCTTGCTGATCCTGCGGGCCAGCTTTTGGGTGGACAGGCATACGGTGCTGCTTTGCTTGCTGGGCCCCTTCATCGTTTGCCTGACGTCATATGTTTTGATCGTGTCGACCGGGATGCTGACCAGCGCCTGGATGGAAGAGATCATGCTGTCGAGCGCGATTGCGAGCATCGTTTACTTTGTGCTGGAGCGTTTGCCGTGCCCCAGCAGATGAACTGCCCGGCATTGGTCGGGGATCTTTCCCGACAGTTTGCCTTCCAGCCTCAGAACACCGGATCGAAATCGGGTGGCAGGTCGCCATCCGGCGTGAGTCCCGGAACCTGGTGGATGCCGCATTCGGTCTTGTCCCAGCCGCGCCAGCGGCCCGAGCGGGGGTCTTCGCCCGGCGCGACGGTGCTGGTGCAGGGCATGCAGCCGATCGAGGGATAGCCCTGTTCCACCAGCGGATGGCGGGGCAGGTCCTGCTCGTCCATGTAGGCGAGGAGGTCGTCGCGGCTCCACCCGATCAGCGGGTTCACCTTCAACCGGCCCGCCGTGTCGGACGTGTCCAGTTCGAAGATCGGCAGGTCGGCGCGGGTGGCCGACTGGAACGCCTTGCGACCCGTGATCGATGCGTCGTAGCCCGCCAGTTCCTTGGCCAGCGGGATGACTTTGCGGATCTCGCAGCAGCCATCGGGGTCGTAGGACCAGCGCAACCCGCTCTCGTCCTTCGCCGCCAGTGCCTCGGCATCGGGCGTAAGGTTGATGAGGTTCGTCAGCCCCAGCTTCTCGACCAGCAGGTCGCGATAGGCCAGCGTCTCGGGAAAATGCTTGCCGGTTTCAAGAAACAGCACCGGCGCGCCCTTGTCGACCTTTGCCGCAAGGTGCAGCAGGACCGAGCTTTCCGCGCCGAAGCTGGAAACCAGCGCCACGCGCCCGGCCACACCGTCAACCAGAACCGCGCGCAGGATATCCTCCGCCGAAGCGTCCGCATAGCGCGCGTTGAGCGCGGCGGCGTCTTCTGCGGTGAAGCGCGGGGCGGTGTCGATACGGTCGAGGCGGCGGGCTGCTTCAGGCATTCGCGTTTCCGTGACGAAGCGCCCAGATCGGCGCGCGGCCGTCCGTCGTCTTCTGGTAGACATTGTCCCAACGGGCCAGCGCGGCATCCGCATCGGCGTCGTTCATCGGCACGTCCGGCTGGAACGCGTCGAACCCGCAGCGGCGCAGTGCCGCCAACTGATCCACCGCGACATCGCCCACGGCACGGATTTCGCCTTCGTACCCGGCTTCGCGCAGGATGCGCGCCGCCGAATAGCCGCGCCCGTCGCCGAACACGGGGAAGTTCACTTCCACGCGGGTGATGTGGGCAAGATGGGGCAAAAGTTCGCGAGCGTCGTCGCCCGGTTCGATGCGGACGGCGCCAGCATTGGTCTGTTCGCCAAAGCAGTCGACGGTGACGGCGGGGCTTTCGCTCGGTTCGTCAGTGCGGAAGCGGAGAAGCTCAACCATAGATCGCCTCCTTGAACGGGTCCATGCCGATGCGGCGGTAAGTATCGAGGAAACGCTCGCCCTCCTCGCGCTTGGCGAGATAGACGTCGGTCGCGCGTTCGACCGCGTCGACGATGCCGTCCTCGTCAAATCCGGGGCCGGTGATCTTGCCCAGCGAAGTGTCTTCGGCCTCGCTGCCGCCAAGGAGGAGCTGGTAGTTTTCCACCCCCTTCCTGTCGACGCCGAGGATGCCGATGTGGCCCGCGTGGTGGTGGCCGCAGGCATTGATGCAGCCCGAAATCTTCAGCTTCAGCTCGCCCAGCGTTTCGGTCTTGCCGGTGCTGGCGAAACGCTCGGAAATCTTCTGCGCGACCGGAATCGACCGTGCGTTGGCAAGGCTGCAATAGTCTAGGCCGGGGCAGGCGATGATATCCTCGATCGTGTCGAGGTTCGGGGTCGACAGGCCGTTGGCGTCGAGCACGTCGAACAGTTCCTTCAGCCGCGCCTTTTCGACGTGGGGCAGGACGATGTTCTGGGTGTGAGTCACGCGGCACTCGTCGAACGAGTAGTCGGTGGCAAGCTTGCCCATCAGGCGGATCTGGTCCGCGCTGGCGTCACCCGGAATGCCGCCGACGGGCTTCAGCGAGATGACCGCGCTGACGTAGCCGGGGGCCTTGTGGGCAATCGTGTTGCGGTCGACCCAGAGGGCGAAGTCCGGATCGCTGCGGTCGATCCCGTCCGACAGGCCCGCCTTGAATGCGGGGTCTGCGAAGTAGGGCTTGATCCGCTCCAGCTCTGCCAGCGGCGGTTCGATGCCCTGCGACTTCAGGTGCGCGAACTCTTCCTCGACCTGGCGCGTGTATTCGTCCTTGCCCAGTTCGTGGACGAGGATCTTGATGCGCGCCTTGTATTTGTTGTCGCGGCGGCCATAGCGGTTGTAGACCCGCAGGCACGCTTCCGAATAAGTGATCAGCCAGTCGAGCGGCACGAATTCGTTGATGCAGGGCGCGACCATGGGCGTACGGCCCATGCCGCCGCCGACGTAGAACGCAGCGCCGATTTCGCCCGCGTCATTCTTCACGATCTGGATGCCGATATCGTGCAGGCGCATGGCCGCACGGTCGGTGTCAGATGCGATGACGGCGATCTTGAACTTGCGCGGCAGGGCGCAGAATTCGGGGTGGAAGCTGGACCACTGGCGCAGCAGTTCGGCATAGGGGCGCGGATCGATCAGTTCGTCTGCGGCGGCGCCGGCGAAATGGTCGGAACTGATGTTGCGGATGCAGTTGCCGCTGGTCTGGATGGCGTGCATCTCGACTTTGGCCAGATCGGCCAGGATGTCGGGTGCTTCCTCCAGCTTGATCCAGTTGTACTGGATGTTCTGGCGCGTGGTGAAGTGGCCGTAGCCGCGGTCGTACTTGTCCGCGATGTCGCCCAGCACCTTCATCTGCGCGCCCGACAGCGTGCCATAGGGCACGGCGACGCGCAGCATGTAGGCGTGAAGCTGCAGGTAAAGGCCGTTCATCAGGCGCAGCGGACGGAACTTGTCCTCCGGCAGTTCGCCCGACAGGCGGCGGCGGGTCTGGTCGCGGAATTCCTCGACGCGGGTGTCGACCATCTGCTGGTCGTAGTTGTCGTACTTGTACATGGCTCAGATCACCCAGTTGCCGGCGGCGGGGTCGGCGGGTTTCAGGGTCAGGTCGGGGCGGACCGTCGGGCCAAGGGCGCGGATGCGGTCCTTGATGTGGCCGGGGCGCACGCCGTTTTCGTCGGTGGTGGCGTCGATCGCATAGGGCGCGAGCACGTTGCGCGATGCTTCTTCGCGGGCGGCGATTTCGTCGGCCTTGTCGCCCACGTCGATTGCATCGTTGACGTGGCGCGACCAGCCTTCGCCGGTCCACCAGGTCACGTCGCCTGTCTTCAGGTCGTTTCCGGTCAGGATCTTCATTGTTCTGCTTTCACTGCAATTGCGCAAAGCGCGTCGTCGCGTTCGCGGGTAACTTCGCCGATGACGATGAGCGCGGGGCTCTTGACCTTGTTGCCTTCGACCAGTTCGGGAAGGCTCGCCAGTACCCCGCGCAACACGCGCATTTCGGGGCGGGCGGCATTTTCGATGACGGCGACGGCCATGTCAGGGGCAAGCCCGTCGGCCATCAGCTTTTCGGCGATCTGGGGCGCGGTCTTCACGCCCATGTAGATGACGAGCGTGCGGCCCACACCGACAAGGCCCGACCAGTTCTGGTCCGACAGGCCCTTGCACTGGCCCGCGACGAAGCTGACGACGCTGGCATGATCGCGGTGGGTAAGGGCGATCTGCGCCGCGGCACCGGCGGCATTGGCGGCGGAGATGCCGGGTACGATTTCGACAGGGACGCCCGCGGCGCGGCAGGCCTCCGCCTCTTCGCCGCCGCGTCCGAAGACCAGCGGGTCGCCGCCCTTCAGCCGGACGACATCGTTTCCGGCCAGCGCTTCGCGCACCAGCAGGGCGCAGATGTCTTCCTGCGGCATCGTGTGGTGGGCACGGCGCTTGGCGACGGAGATCAACCGCGCCTGCGGGTGGGCCATGGCGAGAATTGCGGGTTCGACAAGGCCGTCATGGACGACAAGCCTCGCACCCGTCAGCAGGCGGGCGGCGCGCAGGGTCAGCAGGTCCGGATCGCCCGGTCCCGCGCCGACGAGAAAGACTCGGCCAGTGTGCTGCGTGGGTGTCGACATGGTGGAGCAGATGGCCCTTCGCGGCTGCGAAGGCCAGCCAGAATGGTTTGGCGGGGGCTTAGCTGGGCTTTAGCCGCGCGAGGAAATGGTTTAATCGCTTGATTTCGCAGCCTTGTTTTCTTCCAACCGCTGCGAGATCGCGGCGATAAGCTGATCGAACTGTGCGTTGCCGCGCAGGTTTATGTCGCGCTGCGGGAAGGGGATTTCGATATCGTGTTCGTGGAACAGGTCCCACAGCTTCTTCAGCACTTCGGACCGGATGTTGCCCACGCCCAGTTCCGGATCGCGAATCCAGCAGTGGATCACGAAATCGACGGAGCTGTCGCCATAGCCCGATAGCCACACGCTGGGCGCGGGCAGTTCCAGCACGCGCTTGCACGATGCGGCGGCCTCCAGCATCAGTTCCTCGGCCTTGTGGATGTCGCTGTGGTAGCCGACGCCGACCGGCACCTGGATACGCACGTTGCGGCTGGAGAACGACCAGTTCTCGACCTGGTTGATCATCAGGTTCTCGTTGGGAATCAGGTACTCCCGCTCATCCCGCGTGGTGACGGAAATGGCGCGGATGCCGATCTTGCGGATCTGGCCGAACGTCTCGTTCCCCGCCATGTCGGTAACCGCGATCACGTCGCCCGGCTTGATCGAACGGTCCATCAGCAGGATCATCCCCGCGATCAGGTTGCCGAAGGTTTTCTGCAGGCCGAAACCGATGGCAAGGCCGAACGCGCCGGAGAATACGGCAAAGGCGGTGAGGTCGACCCCCAGCAGGTCGATCCCGATCAGGATGGCAAAGGCCCAGACGACCATCGTCAGCACTTTGTCCATCAACAGGCTTTGCGTCGGCGACAGGCGTGTCATCCGTTTCAGCATGGCGTGTGCGCCCTTGCTGGCCAGCCTTGCAAAGACGATCACGCCCGCGATCACCATCACCACGACCAGCGCGGTCCAGACGGAGAAGCGGGTGTCGCCAACGGTAACGCCCAGCGAATCGAGATGTTCGATGATCTGCGCGATCGTCATCGACTGTTCGGCCACGGCGTCCTTGATCTGGTCCGCGCCTTTCAGGGGGTCGTTGTCCTGCACTGCCTGTGCCGCCTGTGCCGCGGTTGCCGCGACCTTGTCCGTGACGGAGGCGACGGCGTCGCTGGCGGTTGCATCCGGCACGGGAGTTTCGGCAGCGACGGTCATGCGTGCATCACATCCTTTCGAAAGCCTGCGCCAGATCGGCGATCAGGTCGCCCGTATCCTCCAGCCCGATGGACAGACGTACCCCGAGCGTGCAGTCCGGGTCCACCCCCACGGGCGGCCATGCCGCAACCGAACGGTCCTTTGCCGGATCGACCGGAAGGGCAAGGCTTTCGAACCCGCCCCATGAATAGCCGATGCCGAACAGGGAAAGAGCGTCGATCAGCCGCGCGCGCGCATCGCGGTCCGGTGTCTTCAGCACGAAGGAGAACAGCCCGCAGCCGCCGGTAAAATCGCGCTTCCAGATGTCGTGTCCCGGTGCGCCGGGCAGCATCGGGCAGAGCACGGCCTCAACTTCGGGCCGTTCGGCCAGCCACTCCGCGATGGCGAGCGCGCTCTCGCTCTCCCGCTTCAGCCGCACGTCCAGCGTGCGCAGGCCGCGAAGGGCGAGTGCCGCATCGTCGGGAGAGACGACCTGCCCCAACTGCTGCGCGGTGCGGCGCAGGCGTTTGTACAGCCGCTCCGTCCCTGTCGCCGCGCCCATCATCAGGTCGGAATGCCCGCCGACATGCTTCGTAAGCGCGTTGACGGTGCCGTCGATGCCCATGGCCAGAGCGGCAAGACCGGTCGGCCCGCTCCACGTATTGTCGAGGATGACCCACGCCCCCGCATCCTTGGCGATGGCGGTAAGCGCGGGCAGGTCGCACACCTCGAACGAAAGCGAGCCGGGCGCTTCGAGGAATACGGCCTGCGCCCCTTCCGCCACCAGCGCGCGGAAGGCATCCACGTCGAGCGGGTCGAAGAACACCGTCTCCACGCCGAAATTCTTCAGCAGGCCTAGCCCCATGTTGCGCGTGGGGTCATAGGCGTTGTCGGTCACCAGCAGCCGGTCGCCGGGGCGTACCACGCTCATCAGCGCGCCCGCGATGGCCGCGACGCCCGACGGATAGAGCATCGTACCGAACGCGCCCGGTTCCAGCGCGGTCAGCGCATCGCACAGCGCCCATTGCGTCGGTGCGCCTCTGCGGCCGTAATAGAGTACGCCGTCCTCGTTCCTTCCGCGCATGTCGGCCAGCGCGGCGGTGTCTTCGTAAAGGTGGGTACTCGCGCGCCAGACCGGCGGATTGACGACGCGGCCCGACTGGCCGGGCAGCCCCGTCCATTCCGCCTTGCGCCCGCCGGTCACGACTTTCGTGCCGGATTTCAGGTTGGGATCGTCCTTTGCCACCTTATGCCAGCCCCGTTGCCTTTGGCGTGGCGGGATCGGCGGCCCATTCGCTCCAGCTTCCGTCATAGATCGCGCTTTCGCGGCCCAGCCTTGCCAGCGCGAAGGACAGCACCGCTGCCGTTACGCCCGATCCGCAACTGGTGACCACCGGACGGTCCAGATCGACGCCCGCGCCGATGAACTCCGCCTCTATATCGGGCAGGGGTTTCATCGTTCCGTCCGCTTCGAACAGCACCGCGATCGGCACGTTGCGCGAACCGGGAATGTGCCCCGATGCCTGTCCGGCGCGCACTTCGGGGGCATCGCCGGTAAAGCGGGCCGCACCGCGCGCGTCGACGACCTGTTCGGCGCGGCTGTCGATATTGGCCAGCATCGCCGCCTTGTCCCGCATAAAGGCATCGTCGCGGCGCGGCGTGAACGTGGCGGCGGCAGGGGCGGGCACCTCGTGGCTCAACGGGCGGGCCTGCATCTTCCACGCATTCAACCCGCCGTCGAGGATCGCGGCATCCTTGCCGAACATCTTCAACAGGAACCACAGGCGCGCGGCGGTATGGTGCGGACTGTCGTCATAGATCACGACCGTGCTGTCATCGCCCACGCCCAGTTCGGCCATGCGCGCGGCAAAGGCAGCAGTCTGCGGCACGGTATTGTCGAGGCCGGAGGAGCCGTCCGCGATGGTCTTGAAGCCCACGAAGCGTGCTCCCGGGATGTGGCCGGCGCGATACTCCGCTTCCGGATCGCGGCAGGCGTCGGGCAAGTGATAACTGGCGTCGAGCACGACGAGGCCTGCATCCGACAGATGATCGGCAAGCCATTGGGGGGAAACGAGTTGAGCCATGGGGCCTCCTTTGCCGCAGCGATAGCGCGCCGTTACGGGCTTGAGCAAGCAGCGGCGGCGTGCAAAAGCCCCTTTCATGACCGACGAAACGATCAGCCCGCTTCATCTGGGCCAGACCAGCGCGCTCCCCGCCTCTCCCGAAGCGGCGGTGCTGGACTATGTGCCGAACCCGCGTGCCGGCTCGCTGTACATGGTGCGCTTTGCCGCGCCGGAGTTTACCTCGCTGTGCCCCGTAACCGGCCAGCCCGATTTCGCGCATCTCGTCATCGACTACGCGCCGGGCGAGACTATCGTGGAATCGAAGTCGCTGAAGCTGTTCCTCGGCTCGTTCCGCAACCACTGCGGCTTTCACGAGGATGTGACCGTGGGCATCGGCCAGCGGCTGGCGGAAGAGATGAAGCCGGTCTGGCTGCGCATCGGCGGCTACTGGTATCCGCGCGGCGGCATTCCGATCGACGTGTTCTGGCAAACCGGCGCCGCGCCCGATGGCCTGTGGGTGCCGGATCAGGGCGTCGCGTCCTATCGCGGGCGCGGTTAACCGCCCGAGCTTTCCTTGCCGCCCATCATCGTGAAGCCGATGCCGAATGCGGCAAGGCTCATCGCGGTGGCGATCAGCATCAGCAACCCGTCGCGCACCATCAGCGCAAGGCCGAAGGCGGCAACCGCGATCATCGGGCCGGAACTTGCAAAGGGCACCAGCTCCAGCGGCGGCACCGTCGCGCAAAGGCCGATGATCAGGATCGCGGCGATCCGCACCGGCACGCCATGGGTCAGCGCCTTCAACCGTCCGTGGAACCACTTGTCGAGAAAGGCTGCGATCTTGCGCAGCTTCCTGCTCGCCTTCTCGACGCGTTCGGCGCTGACCGAACGATGGCTGATAAAGCCGGGTATCCAGATGTGCTTGCGCCCGAACAGCATCTGCAATGCGACCAGCGTGATGATGACGGCAAGGAACGTCGGCACGCCGGGGATCGCCCCGACGGGCGTGATTTCCAGCAATGCGGGGACCAGCAGGAACGGCCCGTAACTGCGGCTGCCGATGGCATCGACCACGTTTTCGACGGAGACCTTGCTGTGTTCCTTGGCCACTTCGTCCAGACAATTGAGAATCTCGCAAACGCTGTGCGGATCTGCGGCCATTGTGCCCCCTTGTCCCTTGGGATCATCCCGGTATCGCCGATTGAACGCGCGATCACCCGCTTGGTGCCCGGTGGACAGATTCCTGACAAGCGTAGTCTTGGCTTGGCAGCGGACTGTAGAGGCGTCTAAAGGTTTCGGTCGCGACTATATTCCACCTATCGCGAGACAAGCTCCCCATACATGCCCAACCAGTTGATCAGCCTTGCCGGCATCGCCCTTATCCTGCTGATCGCCTTTGCCCTGTCGACGGCGCGGCGGCGCATCCGCTTGCGGGTCGTCGGCGCGGCCTTTGCGCTGCAGGCGCTGATGGCGCTGCTCGTCCTGCGCACGCCATGGGGCACGGCGGTGATCGGGGCGATGAGCCGGGGCGTGTCCAACCTGCTTGGCTATGCCGCGGAAGGGACGAACTTCATCTTCGGCCCGCTGGCCAGCCCCGAAATCGGCGGCAACAGCTTTGCCATCGCGGCGCTGACGGTGATCATCTTCTTCGCGAGCCTCGTCTCCGTGCTCTATTACCTCGGCATCATGCAGCTGGTGATCCGCTGGGTCGGCGGTGCGATCGGCTGGGTTACGGGAATTAGCCGGGTGGAGGCGCTGGCGGCAGCGGCGAACATCTTCGTCGGCCAGTCGGAAAGCCCGCTGGTCGTGCGGCCCTATCTTGCCGGCCTTGCGCCCAGCCGCCTGTTCACGATGATGTGCGTGGGCATGGCGGGCGTGGCGGGCACGATCCTTGCCGCCTATGCCTCCCTGCTGGGCGAACAGTACCTGCCCTACCTGCTGGCGGCCGCTTTCATGAGCGCGCCGGGCGGCATCCTGATGGCGAAGATCATCATGCCCGATCTGGACGAACCGTCCGATGCGGCGGAGGGCGAGGCACCGGTCGAAGGCGTGCCCGACGCGCACGATGACGAGGAAAAGCCCGCCAACATCCTGATGGCGGCGGCACAAGGCGCGCAGACCGGCGTGAAGATCGCCGTTGCCGTCGGCGCGATGGTGCTGTCCTTCGTGGCGCTGGTGGCGCTGGCCAACGGGTTGCTTTCGGGCGCAGGATCGATCGTCGGGCTGGAGGGGCTGACGTTCCAGAGCCTGCTCGGCTGGGTCTTTTCTCCCGTCATGTTCCTGCTGGGCATCCCGTGGGAGGAAGCGCGCATCGCGGGCGGTCTGTTCGGCACCAAGATCGTGCTCAACGAATTCGTCGCCTTCATCGAACTGGGCCAGATCGAAGGCGGAGTGCTGAGCGACCGGGCGCGGGCCATCGTGACCTTCTCGCTCTGCGGCTTTGCCAATTTCTCGTCCATCGCCATCCAGATCGCGGTGATCGGCGGGCTTGCGCCCGGCCAGCGGCCTGTGGTGGCAAAGCTCGGCCTGCGCGCGCTGGCGGGAGGTTCGCTTGCCAACCTGATGAGCGCGGCGCTGGCCGGGCTTTTCATGGGCTGAGCCGCGGCGACCTACGCCCGAACATTTCTCAACGGATACCATAGCCATGACCGACCAGATCGCCGCCGTATCGCTGACCGAACCGATGGCGCAGCTTGCCACGAAACTGGGTGAGAGTTTCGAGGAGTTCGGCTTTGCCATCGTTACCGACCACGGGATCGACACCGCGCTGATCGAACGGGCGGAGGATATGTCCCGCGCTTTCTTCGCCCTGCCGGAAGAGGTGAAGCGCGCCTATTTCATAGCCGGTGGCGGCGGCGCGCGCGGGTACACCCCGTTCAAGACAGAGGTGGCCAAGGGCTACGACAAGAAGGACCTGAAGGAATTCTGGCACGTGGGCCGCACGCTGCCCGCCGGCGATCCGCTGGAAGCCTATATGCAGCCCAACATCTGGCCGGATGAGATCGCCGGCTTTCAGGAGACGTTCGAGACGCTCTACGCCGAATTCGAAAAGGCGGGCGCGCGTATCCTCACCGCGATTGCCATCCATCTCGGCCTTGCGCCTGACTGGTTCGACCCGACGATAGAGAAAGGCAACTCGGTCATGCGGCTGCTGCACTATCCCCCGATCGAGAACGCGGACGGTGCGGTGCGCGCCGCGCCGCACGGCGATATCAACACGATCACGCTGTTGCTGGGTGCGGAAGAGGCGGGCCTCGAGCTGCTGTCGCAGAAGGGGGAGTGGATTCCCGTTCAGCCGCCGAAGAACGCGCTGGCGGTCAATATCGGGGACATGCTCAGCCGCCTGACCAACGACCGGTTGCGTTCCACCATCCACCAGGTCCGTAATCCAGTGGGGGAGGCGGCGACGCGTTCGCGTTATTCGATGCCGTTCTTCCTGCACTTCCGGCCCGATTTCAGAATCGAGACGCTGCCGTCCTGCATCGACGACGCCCATCCCGACCAGTACCCCGACTCGTTGACTGCGCATGACTTCCTGGCCATTCGGCTGAAAGAGATCGGATTGATGTGACAGTTGAACCGGTTTTCAGCGTCAACTGTCAGCGTTCTGTCAAATAAGTTACAGTCGAAATCATTTTAGCGTCATCATGTGGCGTTGCAGCAACACTTTACATAAGTGTCAGTAAATAGTTCATTTTTCACGTTAAAACAGCGATTAAGCTGTCTTCTATCGGCTGTCCCGAAGGGTTATCCGCAGACTGTCATATTGCAGTCGCAAAACAGAAAAAATAACGACGCATTGCCTATCTAGGTGGCCCCTCGAACCGAGGGGTTGTCCGTCGGGATCGACCAACTGTGGGGACAGTTCAGATGAAATTGAAATACCTTCTCGCCGCATCGGTGGCGGGCATCGCCGGCAGCGTCGCGTTTCCCGTGACCGTCATGGCGCAGCAGATCACATCGGGTGTCGAAGGCACCGTTCTGGCCGAAGACGGCTCTGCCATTCCGGGCGCGACCGTCATCGTCCGCGACGAACGTACCGGCGCCGAACGTACCGCCACGGCAGGCTCGGCAGGCGGCTTCCGCGTTTCTTCGCTGACGACGGGCGGCCCCTACACCATCACCGCCACCGCGCCGGGCTATGAAGGCCAGAGCCTTCCCGACCAGACGATCACCCTGCAGGGCAACACCGCCTTCACATTCCGCCTGACCCCGACCGCGCAGGACGGCAACGTCATCGTCGTCAGCGGCGCGCGCGTGCAGGTCACGCAGCTGGCCGTCGGCCCGGGCACCAGCTTCGGCGAGCAGATGCTCGAAACCGCCCCCACGTTCAATCGCGACATCCGCGACGTCCTGCGCCTCGACCCGCGTGTCAGCCTCGCGCGTGACGACCTGTCGGGTCAGGACCGCATCTCGTGCCTTGGCGGCAACGACCGTTCGAACGCCTTCACCGTCGACGGTATCGGCCAGAGCGATGTTTACGGTCTGAACGACAACGGCTTTGCTTCACGCTCGTCGGCTCCGCTGCCGTTCGACGCGATCCGCGAAACGCAGGTCCAGTTTGCGCCCTTCGACGTTGACTACGGCAACTTCACCGGCTGCGCGATCAACGTCGTCACCAAGTCCGGTTCGAACGACTACCACTTCGGCGGCTTCTTCGAATATTCGGACAACGGCATGCGCGGCACGAAGGTCGCCGACGAGACGGTCGGTGCGATCGAGCCCGAGAAGCGTTACGGCTTCTATCTCTCCGGCCCGGTTATCAAGGACCGCCTGTTCCTGTTCGGCGCATACGAGCACCAGGAAGCTGCAGGTCCGCAGGAATTCGGCCCGACCGGCGCAGGTTACGCCAAGGAACTGGGCTCCATCTCGCTCGACCAGTTCAACGAGGTCTCGGACATTCTCTCGAACGTTTACGGCATCGAAACCGGCCCGCTGGCGACGTCGCTTCCCTATGAGAACGACCGCTATTTCGTGCGTGCCGACCTGCAGATCACCGACGACCATCGTTTCGAGGCGACCTACCAGCGGCTTGAGGAAAACACCGTCAAGACCGACGACTTCTTCACGTCGGCCAGCTCGTCGCAGCTGACCGGTCTCAACACTTATTACAACTCCGGCACGACGTCCGACTACTACTCGGGCCGTCTCTATTCGCAGTGGTCGGACATGTTCTCGACCGAAGTTCGCTACTCGCGTTCGGAAGTGACCGACGCGCAGGACCCGATCGGTGGATATGAAGCGCAAGGCGCGAACCCGACGCCGCGTATCATCGTTGGCATCGACAACGAGAGCGGACCCGACGGCACGATCCTTGCCGGCCCGGGCGTCAACCGTTCTGCCAACTCGCTGACCACCGACATTGATCAGTTCCGCGTGGCCGGCATGCTTGATGCAGGACGCCATCAGCTCAAGTTCGGTGCCGAACTGAACCGCGCCTCGCTCAACAACCTCTATGTCTACAATGCTACCGGCACGCTGGTATTCAGCAATGTCGAGGATTTGATGAACGGGGTGATTTCCGCAGGTACGGACACCCGGAACTCGACGTCGACCACACCGGCAAACGTCATTCCGGGCCGCACGGTCGGTGCATTCGCCAGCTACACGCCGACCGGCGACGTCACCACGGCATCCGCCGCGTTCCAGCGCGACATCTGGTCGGTGTTTGCACAGGACGAGTGGCAGGCGACCGATGCGCTGACGCTGACCGCCGGCGTACGCGTCGACTGGTACGACACTAACGTCCACCCGCAGCTGAACCCGAATTTCGTCGAGCGTTACGGTTTCTCGAACAATACGAGCTTCAGCAACATCGATCCGGTCGTGATGCCGCGCCTTGCGGCGACGTTCGATCTTGACGATTTCGCGGTGTTCAGCCGTGCGCAACTGCGCGCCGGTGTCGGTATCTTCTCGGGCGGCGATCCGCTGGTCTGGTTCGGCAACGCCTATCAGAACAACGGTGCGTCCTATGGCCAGACGACCAGCAACGACGCGGCCTGCGCTGGCGAGGATCTCAACGTGCTGCAGGGTGGCCAGTTCACCGGCATTCCGCAGTGTGTGCTGGACTCGGCAGCGGCGCAGGGCGCGGCAGGTCTCGGCGACACGCAGTCGATCGATCCCGACATCAAGATGCCGACGGTGCTTCGCGCCAACTTCGGCTTTGCGTCGAACATCGATTTCGCTGCCAGCGGCATCCTCAGCGGCTGGCACATCAATGCCGATTATATCTACAGCCGTTATCGCAACCCGCTGTCGGTGATCGACCTGTCGCAGACGATCGACGCATCGGAAGGCCTGAACGGCTACACGATCGACGGTCGCCCCATCTATGCGGCCATCGATCCCACCGTCGCGGGGTGTGACGCGACGCTCGTCTCGCGCAACCCGATCGAATGGAGCGGTGTCACTTCGGATTGCTTCGCGACTTCACGCGATGACGAGATCATGCTGACGAACGCGGGTGCCTACACCAGCCAGATCGCGTCGTTCATCCTGTCGCGCCATACCGAAGGCGGCCTGTTCACCCCCGGTGGCTCGGTCGATTTCAGCTTCGGCTATGCCTACACCGACAGTCACGACCGTCGTAACATGTACAATTCGACCGCAACGTCGAACTACGACTACGTCGCCGCCTTCGACCGGCAGAACCCGGGCGTTACGCGCGGCTTTTACGGCAACCGGCACAACATCAGCGTCAACACGTCGTTCAAGGAAGAGTTCTTCGACGATTTCGCGACGCGCCTGAACGTTTCGTTCGTCGCAAGCTCGGGCCGTCCCTACAGCCTGACCTTCACCGGCGGCGGCGTGTTCAACGACTCCTCTTCGGGCAACGACAACGCGCTGCTCTACATCCCGGCAGGTCTTGACGATCCGAACATCTCGCCCGACTCGGACGCAGATGCCGTGGCCGACCTCTACGCCTTTACGCAGGGTCTGGGCTGCGCAAGCAAGTACGCTGGCAGGACCATCGCCCGCAACACCTGCGACAACGACTGGTATTTCGATGTCGATCTCGCGTTCTCGCAGGAACTGCCCGGTCCGGGCCGTTTCTTCGGACGTGACGACCGCCTGAAGGTCTATGCGATGTTCGACAACTTCCTGAACTTCCTCGACAGGGACTGGAACGTCAGCCGTCGCCGCAATTTCGCGGGCTTCCAGGATATGGCTAGCCTTGACGGCATCGACAGCGAGGGTCGCTACATCATCAGCGGCTTCAACTCGACCGGGTTCGAAGGCGACAACGAGATCAAGACCAGCGCTTCGGTCTGGCGCCTGAAGATCGGTGTCAGCTACGACTTCTGATCCGTTCGCGTTTTGCCAACACAAGGACGGCGGCACTCCCACGGGGTGCCGCCGTTTGCGTTTCCGATTTTACCGATGCAGGAATGACCCATGCGCAAGGCCCTGATCACGCTCGCCCTTTCCCTGACGCTGGCGGCACCCGCCCATGCATGGGGGCCAACCGGTCACCGCATGGTGGGCCAGATCGCCGCCGACAACGTCAACGGCCGTACGGCGGCGGAAATCGCGTTGATTCTCGGTGCGGGAGAGACACTGGCCGAAGCCTCGACATGGCCTGACGAGCAACGTTCCGACCCGGACCCGTTCTGGCAAAAGACTTCAACGCCATGGCACTATGTCACGGTGACCGGCCATCCCGAATGGCGCGAAAGCGATGCTCCGAAGGAAGGCGACGCGATGACCGCGCTGCGCCGGTTCACCGCAACGCTGCGCGATCCGGATGCTAGCCGCGAGGACAAGGCGACGGCACTGCGCTTCGTCGTCCATCTCGTGGGCGACCTGCACCAGCCGCTCCACAACGGGAAGGGCGACGACCGCGGCGGCAATGACTTTGCCGTGACGTGGTTTGGCGAGCGCGCCAATTTGCACTCGGTCTGGGACAGCAAGCTGATCGACGGCAATGGCCTGTCCTACACCGAATATGTCGCGCGGCTGGAAGGGCGGATGACGCCGGAGCAGATGATCGCATGGTGGAACCCCGATCCCGCCGTCTGGGTCGCGGAAAGCATCGTGCTGCGCGACACGATCTATCCGGCAGAGGACAAGCGCGACCTTGGCTACTTCTACCAATGGCAATGGCGGCCCAAGGCGGAACTGCGCATAGAGCAGGCCGGGATCAGGGTGGCCGCCTATCTGGACGAGGTTTTCGCGGCGGAGTGAAACGGGGATACCCACCCTCAAGCAGCGGATCGATAGGGTGGAAAACACCCCCCTCAAGTAGCGGAGCGGTAAGGGTGGAAAACACATCATCCATGCGGAGTATGGATGGTGCCGGCTACAGGATTCGAACCCGTGGCCCCCTGATTACAAATCAGGTGCTCTACCAACTGAGCTAAGCCGGCGTGACCGTTGCGGTCTATTGCCGCCCATTGCCTTACGGCGCGCCGAAGGTCCAGCCCTCCGTGCGCGCAATTTTCGCGGTCAGCCCTGCCGGCGACCACAATGCCGCATCGGCGGACCGTTCGCGCAACCATGCGGCGGTGAGCAGCGCGTCGGATGCATGGTCGTCAATGGGGCCGGTACCGCCAAGGCAGGGGGAGCCGAGCGCGGACAGCGCAGCATCCAGATCCGCCCTGTCGCGGATCTTGCTGCGGCCGGCGGCGCGCATGGCGGCGATGGCGGGAATGGCGGTGTAGATTTCCGCAATGACAGACCCCGTCGCGGGCAGCGGATCGACCGGCCAGACCGGCACCCGCCCGTCCAGCCGGTGCAAGACGCGCATGCCGGTCAGGCTCGATTTGCCGACTTGCGCCGCGCCGACGAGGTTGAAGTTGGAGTAGGGCTTGCACCCCAGCGTTTCCTGCGCGGTTTCGGTTACGCGGAAACGGCCCCGGCGATGGGCGGCATCGGGCGCGTGGAAACGGTCACCCTCCAGCCCGCCCTGCCGGCGGTAATAGCGGGCAAGGTCAGGATGTTCGACAAAGCTGGTGGCGGCCAGATGCGGATCGGCGCGGCACACATCGTCTACCAGCGCCCAAAGTGCGCGGGCATCGGCGGGGCTGTCGTTCCAGCCGGGAAAGAAAGCGCCGCAATCGGCAAAAGGCAGCGAGATGCCGAGGTCGACGCCGACGAGCGCATTGTCGGGCAGGTCTTCGCGCAGTAGCGTCAGCACGTCCTCTCGCGACCATGCCCGGTCCGGTTCGGCCAGAACCGGCGCTCCGCCGTCGGCGCTGGCAACCGCGATGGCGATACCTTTCTGCCGGGGCCCCACAGAGCCCGACCAGTCGATGGCAACAAACCAGTCGAACCGGCGCAACCCGCTCAACGCCGCCGCTCGCGCCGCTTCTTCTCCCACCATTCCAGCCGTTCGATCACCTGCCGTTCGAACCCGCGCGGGACGGGGGCATAGTAGGTCTGGGGCGTCATCCCCTCCGGCCAGTAGTTCGCCCCCGAAAAACCGTCTTCGGCATCGTGGTCGTAGGCGTAATCCTTGCCGTAACCGATGTCCTTCATCAGCTTAGTTGGCGCGTTGAGGATGTTTTGCGGCGGGGCGAGGCTGCCGGTTTCGCGCGCGGATTTCCACGCTGTCTTCTGCGCCTTGTAGGCCGCGTTCGATTTGGGCGCGGTGGCAAGGTAGAGGCAGGCCTGCACGATGGCCAGTTCGCCTTCCGGACTGCCGAGAAATTCGTAGGCGTCCTTCGCGGCAAGGCACTGGACCAGCGCCTGCGGATCGGCCAGCCCGATGTCTTCGGAGGCGAACCGGACAAGGCGGCGCAGGACGTAGAGCGGCTCTTCCCCCGCCGTCAGCATCCGCGCCATGTAATAGAGCGCGGCCTGCGGGTCCGATCCGCGCAGCGATTTGTGCAGCGCGCTGATCAGGTTGTAGTGCCCGTCGCGATCCTTGTCATAGACCGCCAATCGCCGTTGCAGGAACTTGCGCAAGCCATCGGTGTCGAGCGGCGTGTCGATCTTCGCCGCGTAAAGCGTTTCGGCCTGGTTCAGCAGGAAGCGCCCGTCGCCATCGGCGCTGGCGATCAGCGCGGCGCGGGCATTGCTGTTCAGCGGCATCGGGCCGGCCAGTTCCTCCGCGCGGTCGAGCAGTGCGCCAAGTGCGGCTTCGTCCAGCCGTTCGAGCACTAGCACTTGCGCGCGGGAAAGCAGTGCGGCGTTTAGCGCGAAGCTGGGGTTTTCGGTCGTCGCACCGACCAGTGTGACCGTGCCGCGTTCCACGAAGGGCAGAAACCCGTCCTGCTGCGCGCGGTTGAAGCGGTGGATCTCGTCCACGAAAAGCAGCGTGCGCTGCCCCGCCTTTTGCGCCACCTCCGCCTCCGCAAAGGCTTTCTTGAGGTCGGCTACGCCGGAAAACACCGCGCTCACTGCCGCGAAACGCATGCCGACGCTATCGGCCAGCAATCGCGCGATGCTGGTCTTGCCCGTGCCGGGCGGCCCCCACAGGATCATCGATGTCAACCGGCCCGCCGCCACCATCCGCCCGATCGCGCCTTCGGGGCCGGTCAGGTGATCCTGCCCGACGACATCGGCCAGCGTTGCCGGGCGCAACCGGTCTGCCAGCGGCGCGTCTTCCCCTGCTGCGGCAAGAGGAGTGGAGGACGGGGAATCGGATGCGAAAAGGTCGGCCATGGTCGTGACGCCAATCTAGGGGCAGGCGCGGCAATTGCCAGTGGCGGGCCGGCAGCCTAGGTTGCGTGCGGAGAAGACAAGCGAAGGAGGACAAGCGACATGTCCGATACGACGCGAATCAAGACGCCGACGAGCTTCTGGATCATCGCCGTGCTCAGCCTGCTGTGGAATGCGTTCGGCGCATACGACTATCTGCAGACCCAGATGGAAAACCGCGCATACCTTGGCCAGATGGCGCAAGGGATGGGTCTGTCTGTCGATGAACTCGTCGACTATTACGCGGCGATGCCGTGGTGGCAGGACCTGTTCTGGGCGCTGGGCGTATGGGGTTCGGTGATCGGATCGCTGCTGCTGCTGGCCCGCAGTCGCCATGCCATCGCGGCGTTTCTCGTTTCGCTGGTAGGCCTGATCGTGACGACCATCGAGGGGTTCATCGATCCGCTGCCGGGGCAGGGCGACATGACGTTCGCGGTGGTGTTCACCGCGATCATCTTCGCGGTGCTGCTGGCGCTGATCTGGTACACGCGCCGGATGATCGCCAAACGGGTTTTAGTCTAACCGGCGCGTCAGGCTTTCGCGGCGATCAGGCGCAAGTAGGCGTCGGCCACGGCCTGGTTGATCCGGTCCCACCCGAATTCGCTGGCGCGCGCTTCACCGGCGGCGCCATGTGCGCGGGCCAGCGCCGGATCGGCAAGGTAGCCTTCCAGCGCATCGGCATAGCCGGTCACGTCGCCGGGTTTCACCAGCCTTCCCGATACGCCGTCGGCGACAAGGCTTTCGCTGCCCGTCGCGATGGCCGCGACCACGGGAAGCGAACAGGCCATGACTTCCAGCGTGACGTTGCCGAAGGTTTCGGTGACGGACGGGTTGAACAGGATATCCATGCTGGCCACCGCGCGGCCAAGGTCCGCCCCGCTCTGGTGACCGACGAACACGCCTTCGGGCAGGTTGTCCGCGAACCAGCCGCGCGCGGGGCCTTCGCCGATGACCAGAACGCGATGGGCAACGCCGCGCTGGCGCAGTGCCTTCATCACGTCGGCGAAGATATCGAGGCCCTTTTCCATGACGAGCCTGCCAAGGAAGCCGACCACGATTTCTTCGTCCGCGATGCCAAGCGAGCGGCGCCATGCCATGTCGCGCTTGTCGGGATGGAAGATCGTGCGGTCCACGCCCCGCGTCCATAGCGAGACGTCATCGTTCATGCCCTGCTCTTTCAGCACGCGCACCATCGATTCGGACGGCGCGACCAGTGCATCGCAGCGGTTGTAGAAGCGGCGCAGGCCTGCCTCTATCACCGGCTCAAGAAAGGCCATGTTGTAGTAGCGGGGGTACGTCTCGAACCGGGTGTGGACGGAGGCGAGCACCGGAATGCCCTTTGCCCGTGCCCATGTCACCGCGCGGTGGCCGACGACATCGGGGCTGGCGACGTGGACGACGGTGGGTTTGAACGCCTCCAGATCCGCCTTCGCCGCGCCGGCCAGCGCGAGGGGGAAGCGATATTCGGCGCGGCCCGGGATCGGGATCGATGGCACGCCCACAAGCGGGCCGGTCGGTTCGAAAGCGGGTTCGTCGACGACGGGTGAGTAGGTCCGCACCTGAGCACCCTGCCGCATCAGGTATCCGACCAGCCGGTTCAGCGCCTGATTCGCGCCGTCGCGCACGTAATTGTAGTTGCCGCTGAACAGCGCCACGCGCAGCCCGCCAAGCGGCTGGTCGCAGGAATTGGTGGTCTGGCTGTCGATCGCATCGAGCATGGCGAGGGGCCTTAGCGGCGGAGCGCCCGTTTGGCGAGTGGCAAGAGGGGCACTCCGCCTGCCAATTCGCGGTGAGTCGAATGATTGACATAAATTTGTCAAATCTCTGCGACATGGGGGCGTTTGTGGCCGATCAAGGTCCTGTAAGCGCAACGGTTGTGCAAGCGGGGTCGGGGCAATAAACCTCTGGCCGCAGAAACCGACGGGTGGGAATATTATCTTGCGATTCGTTCGCGCCGAAGCGAGCGGGCCGCGGCTTTCGATGCCGGGCCTGCACGACCTCATCTGGTGGCTTCTTGCCATCGGTATCGTCGTGGCTGGCGTCCAGCTGTTCTGGATTGTCGTGACGCCGGTATCGCCGCTGGGCGAATGGAAGCCCGCGCGCGTCAACCTGATGGGCGAATCGGCGCGCTCCGCCTTGATGACGGGTTTCGATCCCTTCAACCGCGATGTCGCCGTTGCCGCAGGGCCGGCCAGCACCGTCGCTGTCATTACCGACCTGCCGCTCACCGTCTATGGCATCCGCGTCAACCCGGCCACGGGCGGCGGCACCGCGATCATCGCGGGGGCAGAGGGCGAGCAGATGGTCTATCGCATCGGCGAGGAAGTGATGGAGGGCGTCACGCTTTCCGCCGTTGCCTTCGACCATGTGACGCTGAGCCGGAACGGCAGTTCCGAACTGCTCTACCTCGACCAGTCGAAGCCTGCGCCCACGGTTGCACCGGCCGCGACCAACCCCGTCGCGCCGCCTCCGCCGGTTGCGCCCCCTCCGCCCGCGCCCGCCAGTTCGGGCGTGTCGGCATCCTCTTTGCAGCAGGGCATCGGCTTTTCGGCCGGCAAGGGTGGCGTCGCCGTAACTTCGAAGGGTGATGGCGGGGCATTCCGCAGTGCCGGACTGCGTGCCGGCGACGTGCTCGTCTCCGTCAACGGCAAGGCCGTTTCGGGGCAGGGCGATCTTGCCAATTTCGCGGGGCAGGTCCGCCCCGGTTCCAATCTCAGCCTGACCGTCCGCCGCAACGGACGCGAAGTGCCGCTCAACATACTGGTATCCGAATGAAGCGCCCGAACAAGCAGATGACGAAACGGAAAGTCTTTGGGCGGCTGGTGACCGGGATCGCTGTGGCCCCGCTGCTGGCGCTGGCCGTGCCCGGCCCCGCGCTGGCGCAATATGCGCTGAACGTGCGCGATGCCGACATCCGCGCCTTCGTTGCCGATGCGGCGCAGGTTACGGGGCGGACATTCATCGTCGACGGGCGCGTGAACGGGAAGATTTCCGTCGTCACCGAACGCCCGCTGTCCCGCTCCGAATATTTCGAGGTGTTCCTTGCCACGCTGCGCGCCAACGGGCTGGTCGCCGTGCCGATCGGCAATGGCGCCTTCCGCATCCAGCCCGCGCAGAACGCGGCATCGCAGCCCACCCGCATGGGCACGGCAGGCGCGCCGGACAATGCGCTGGTGACGGAAATCATCCGGCTGGGTTCGGTGGAGGCGGCGCAGGCGGTCGAAACGCTGAAGCCCCTGATCAGCCCGGAAGGTTCGATCACCGCCAACCAGGCGGGCAATTCGCTGGTCGTCGTCGACTATGCCGACAACGTGCGCCGCGTGCGGCAGGTGGTGAAGCAGATCGACCGCGATACCTCCAGCACTTCGATGATCGCGCTGAACCATGCCGGCGCGCGCGAGATTGCCGCCGCGCTGACCGAACTGGTGCCCAGCGGGGCGCAAGGTTCGGCACTGGCCAGCGTCGTGGCGGTCGACAGTTCGAATTCGCTGCTGCTGCGCGGGGACAAGGAAACGCTGGCGAAGCTGGGCGCGATGGCCCGCGAGCTTGACGACCGTGCGGCCAGCGGTTCGGAAGTGAAGGTCATCTGGCTCGACTATGCCGACGCCGCCACGATGGTGCCCATGCTGGAAATGATCGCGGGCGGATCGGGCAGCGGCGCGCTTGCCGCCGGCAGCAGCACGGTTACCGCCACGACCGGCGGGGGCAGCAATGCCAGCGTCGGTTCAGGGCTGGGCAACAGCGGTTCGATGAGCCTGCCTTCGGGCGGCAGCAGCGCCAACACCGGCT
Organism: Croceicoccus bisphenolivorans; assembly: GCF_001634625.1. GTDB lineage: Bacteria > Pseudomonadota > Alphaproteobacteria > Sphingomonadales > Sphingomonadaceae > Croceicoccus > Croceicoccus bisphenolivorans. The sequence goes on from NZ_LRSE01000004.1 coordinate 146,189, forward strand.
CCATCGGCAGCGGCGCGATCCAGCTTGCGGGCGGGCGCGGCACGGCGGTCATCACCCGCTATCCCGGCGCCAACGCAATCGTCATTTCCGCGCCGGTAGACGTGCAGCGGCGGCTGGCCGAGCTGGTGCGCCAGCTAGACATCCGGCAGGACCAGGTGCTGGTAGAGGCGATCATCGTCGAGGTTTCGGACACCGTGGCCAAGGAACTGGGCGTCCAGTTCCTGATCGGCGGCAAGGACATGCCCTTTGCCGTTACCAACTTCTCCAACGTGGCGCCCAACATCCTCGACATCGCGGGCGGCTTGCTGGCCAATGCGACCGACAACACGACCACCACCGTCAGCGACGGCGTGGTGTCGACCACGACGACCTCGACTGTCGGGGACCTGCTGCGCGAAAACGCGGCAACGGCTGCGCTGGGCGCGCAGGGCGGCTATACCGGCGGCTACACCTCCATCGGCAACGACCGTTATCTCGGCGCGCTGATCAACGCGATCCAGGCCGACACCGATTCGAACATCCTGTCGACGCCGCACATCACTACGAACGACAACGTCGCCGCTTCCATCCTGTTCGGTCAGGAAATCCCGGTTTCGACCGGAGAGGCGCTGTCGGGCAACTTCGACAATGCCTTCCGCACGATCCAGCGCCAGAACGTGGGTATCGAGCTGGACGTGACGCCGCAGATCAACGCATCGAACGAAGTGCGGCTGGACCTGCGGCAGGAAGTTTCGTCCATAGCCGGGCCGGTGTCGAACGACTTCAACGAGCTGATCATCAACAAGCGCGAGATCAAGACGACCGTCACCGTGGGCGACCGCGAGATCATAGTGCTGGGCGGCCTACTGGACGATAACGAGCGCAAGACGATCCAGAAGATCCCGATCCTCGGCGATATTCCGGTCATCGGCGAACTGTTCAAGTCGCGCGGGAAGAGCCATGCGAAGACCAACCTGATGGTCTTCATCCGGCCGACGATCCTGCGCACGCAGCGCGACCGTCAGGAAGTCACGGCCCGCCGTTACGGCGTGATCCGCGATGCGCAGCGCAAGTTCGATCCCAAGCGCGAACCGACGATCGACCAGCTGGTCATCGACTACCTCGGCGCGGCCCCGCCGCAGATGCCGAGCCGGCCCGAAGACGTGATCATCACGCCCGCTAGCGAAGCCGCGCAATAAGGCGATGAGCGAACCCGTCGCCCCCGATGCCGGACAGACGGTGCCAGACGGCGAAGTGCCGCTGGCAGACGATGTCGCGCTGGCCGGCGCGGCGGATGTCGTCGTGGCCGATGCCGGTACGGCCGCTCGCACCGGCGCGCCGCTGCTGGCCTATGCAGAGGCGCGGGACTGGGGCGTGATCGTTGCGGACGAGGATATCGACGGTGCGGTCCCGCTGGTCCTGCGCGAAGGGGCGGACCCGATGGTCCTGCTCGAACTGCGCCGCCGTTTTGCCCGTCCGCTGACCCCGCGCATGGCAACCGCGACCGAGTTCGAGAAACTGCTTGGCGAAGTCTATGGCGATACCGGTGCGCTTCATGCCGACAGCCTTGGCTTCGACGGACCGGACGACGCCTTTGCCTATGGCCTGCCCAGTGCGGAGGACCTGCTGGACAGTGCCGACGACGCGCCCGCGATCCGGCTGATCAACGGCCTTATCGCGCAAGGGCTGCGCGAAGGCGCGTCGGACATTCATATCGAACCTTATGAGCAGGCCCTTGTCGTGCGCTTTCGCGAGGATGGCGTGCTGAAGGAAAAGCTGCGCATGCCGCCGCATGTCGCGCCGGTTCTGGTCAGCCGCATCAAGGTCATGGCGCGGCTGGACATCGCCGAACGCCGCGTGCCGCAGGACGGGCGCATCGGCCTGTCGCTGGGCGGCAAGCTGGTCGACGTGCGCGTTTCCACCCTGCCCAACCGCGCGGGCGAGCGGGTGGTGATGCGCCTGCTCGACAAGGACAATGCGGGCATCGGCCTGCCCGAACTCGGCCTCGACGATCATGCAGAGGCAGTGCTGAAGCGGGCGCTTAACGAGCCCAACGGGATCGTGCTGGTCACCGGCCCGACGGGTTCGGGCAAGACGACGACGCTCTATGCGGGGCTGCGCACGCTGAACGACGGGCAGCGCAATATCCTGACTGTGGAAGACCCTGTGGAATACGCTGTGGACGGCGTGGGGCAAACGCAAGTGAACTCCAAGGTCGGCCTGTCTTTCGCGGCAGGGCTGCGCGCGATCCTGCGACAGGATCCCGATGTCGTGATGGTCGGCGAAATCCGCGACAAGGAAACCGCCGACATCGCGGTGCAGGCATCGCTGACCGGCCACCTCGTGCTGTCTACCGTGCATACCAACGATTCCGTCGGCGCGATCACCCGCATGCGCGACATGGGGGTCGAACCCTTCCTTTTGGCCAGCACCTTGCGCGCGGTCATCGCGCAGCGGCTGGTGCGGCGGCTGTGCAAGTCGTGCCGCAAGGAAGGCCCGATCGATCCCGCACTGGCAGAGATGCTGAACATCAAGCCGGGCCGTACCGTCTATCACGCGGTGGGCTGCGATGCTTGCGGCCAGTCGGGCTATCAGGGGCGCATCGGCCTGTTCGAGGCGCTGCGCGTGGACGACACGATCCGCCGCATGATCAACGCCAACGCGTCCGAGGAAGACGTCGCCGACTATGCCTTCGGCAAGGACGAGAATGGCAACCGGCGCGGCACGCGGCTTGTCCGCGCAGCCAAGCGTCTTGTCCAGTCGGGCGAAACCAGCCCCGAGGAAGCGGCGCGCATCGCGCGGCGCGATGACGGGACAGTCGTTTCCTGATGGCGCGGTGGTCCTATCTGGCGGTCGACCCTCAGGGTAAGGAGCGGCGCGGCGCGATCGAGGCGGCGAGCATGCCCGCCGCGCGCGAGCAGCTTTCGACCCGCCGCTGGCATGTCCTGCGCATAGAGGAAGGCGCGGCGAAGGCTACGCCTGCCAAGCCAGGCACGATCCAGCTGCCGAGCCGGACGCCGAAACTGCGTGCCAAGGCGCTGGCACTGTTCACGCGGCAGTTCGCCTCGCTCATGTTGGTCAGCCCGCTGGAAGAAGCGCTGCGCACGATCAGCCGCCAGACCGAAAAGGCCAAGGCGCGCGATATCCTGATCAACGTGCATCAGGGCGTGGTGGAGGGTTTGCCGCTGGCAGAGGCGATGCGCCGCGAACCGGCCAGCTTCCCGCCGATCTACCGAGCAATGATCGCCGCAGGGGAATCGAGCGGCAGCTTGCCGCTTATCGCCGAACGGCTGGCCGACATGCTGGAAAAACAGGCGGCGGCGCGGGCCAAGATCATGGCCGCGCTTGCCTATCCGTTGATCCTGTCGCTGATGGCCATCGGCGTCGTCATGCTGCTGATGATCTCTGTCGTCCCGCGCGTCGTCGAACAGTTCGACAATGCCGCGCAGCAATTGCCGCTGCTGACCCGCGCGGTGATCGGGCTTTCGCAGTTCCTGTCGGCCTACTGGTGGGCGCTGGCCATCGTGCTGGCGCTGGCCGTGCTGGGATTTCTGCGCGCACTGGCGGTGCCCGCGTTCAAGTACCGGTTTGACGGTTTCCTGCTGCGTCTGCCCTTTGTCGGGCGGCTGATCCGCGACGTCCATGCCGCCGCGCTTGCCCGCACGCTGGCCACGATGATCGATGCCCGCCTGCCGCTGGTCGACGGGCTGAAACTGTCGTCGCGCACCGTATCCAACTCCGTGCAGCGGGAGGCTTTGGAGAAGATCACCGAAAAGGTCCGCGCCGGTACGTCGCTGTCCACCGCGCTGCGCGAGGCGGGGACGTTTCCACCGCTGCTCGTCTACCTTGCCGCCAGTGGCGAAAGTGCGGGCAGGCTGGGCGACATGCTGGAACGCGCGGCAGATTATCTGGAGCGTGAGTTCCAGCAGTTCACCGCCGCCGCGATGGCCTTGCTGGAACCGGCCATCATCATCGTGATGGGCGTGATCGTCGCGCTCATCATCCTCGCCATTCTGCTCCCGATCCTGCAGTTGCAGGACCTTACCGGACTTTGACCTATGACTGACACTAACCTTGCCACCGCCCCGAACGCGCGCAAGAAGCGCCGCAACGGTTTCAGCCTTGTCGAGCTGATGGTCGTGCTGTTCATCATCGCGCTGCTGGCGACGGTGGTGGCGATCAACGTCCTGCCCAGCCAGGACAAGGCGATGAAGGTCAAGGCCGGGGCCGATATCGCCACGCTGGCGCAAGCGATGGAGATGTATCGCCTCGACAACGCCAGCTACCCCGATGCAAGCGCGGGCCTGTCGGCATTGGTCAGCCCGCCCGCCAACCTCGCCATGCCGCAGAATTATCGCAGTGGCGGCTATATCAAGGCGCTGCCGACGGACCCTTGGGGCCGTGCGTACCAGTATCGCTCGCCCGGCCAGAACGGGAAGCCGTTTGAAATCTACTCGCTGGGTGCGGACGGGCAACCGGGCGGCGACGGCGACAACGCGGACATCACTGGCTGATCTGAGATGGCGCTGCGGCTAAACCACGACAGGCCCGAAGCTGAGGAAGTCGCGCCCGTAACCGGCGCGAGCGGCCTCGTGGTCGTGTTGCCCGAACATCCGCAAGGCGAATGGCGCTGGTGGCGGGTGGAGGATGGCGCACTCGGCACGCCGCATCGCTTCACGTCCGGCCACGATGCGCCTTGGGGCGATGTCGATGACCGGCGCGTTGTCGCGCTTGCCCCCGCGGCCCTTGCCCCCGTGCGCCAGATGCTGCGCGGCGACATGCCGATGGCGCAGGCGCTGGCCGCAGCGCGGCTCGACCCGCCGGGGCTGCGCACGCCGCTGGCAGATACGCACGTTGCCGTCGCTGGCGCGACAGACGGCGGCAGCGTGCTTTCGGCCACCGTGGCGAAGTCCGACATGGACACGTGGCTGGCCGAACTTGCTGCCAATGGCCTTGACGCCGATGCCGTGCTTCCCGCCGCGCTGCTGTTGCCGCAACCGGCATCCGGCCAAGTCGCGACAGGCGTGATCGCCGGACAGGCGCTGGCCCGCACGCCCAATGCCGCCTTTGCGGGAGAGGCCGAGCTTTTGCCCGTCCTTGCCCCCGGTGCGGAAGCGGTGGCCGTGGCGGACGACGAACTGGGCAGGCGGTTGCTGGCCCAGTTCGATGCGCCCGAACTCGATCTTCGCCAGGGTGTCTATGCCCGCCCGCGCGTATCCTATTTCCGCTTGCCCGACTGGCAGCAACTGGCCCGCATGGCGCTGCTGCTGCTCCTGCTGGTCTTCGCCTACTTCGTGGTGGAGACGGTGAAGCTGAACCTCGATGCCGCTGCGCAGGAAGATGCCGCGATCGAGGCGGCTCAGGCAAAATTCCCCGGCGTTGGCGATCTTGCCACGGCGGAAACGCAGATCCGTTCGGAACTGATGCGGCGCGGGGCAGGGGGTGTCGCCTTTGCCGACAGCGCGCCCGCCGTCTTCGCCGCGATGCAGCCCAATCCCTCGATCCGCTTGCGCAACCTCAACTGGCAAGCGGACGGAACGCTGGCTATCCGCGCCGCCGCACCGACAAGCGATGCGCTGAACCAGATGCTGATCGCCCTGCAACGCGATGGCTGGGTCATCACCGTCCCGCCGCAGATCGCCCCCGACGCAACCGGCGCAACCGTCGCCGATATCACGGTGCGCGCGCCATGACGCTGTTTGCTCCCGTTCGCGACTGGTACGTCGCGCTTACCCGCCGCGAACAGGTGCTTGTCGGCACCGCCGCCGCGATCGCGGGCGTTCTGCTGCTGGTCTATGGCCTGATCCTGCCTTTGGGCGCGGCGCACGATGCCGCCCATGTCCGCCACCGGGATGCGGTGATGGCAGCGGGCCGCGTGATGGCTGGCCTGCAACAGCTTGAAAACGCCCCGCCCGCGCGCGGAGGTGGCCCCGTCTCGCAAGCCGTGGCGCAACTGGCTGCGAGCGAGGGGCTGGTCCTGCAATCGAACGAGGCGCGCGGCAACGGCAGCGCGGTGGTTATCGTGCCGACGGCAGCGCCCGGATCGGCGCTTGCCTTCCTCGACATGTTGCAACGGCAGGGCATCGTTGCGCAGCAGGTGACGATCACGCCCGCCGCCGACGGTTCGGTATCGCTGAACGCGACCTTGAGCAGGGCGGCACAATGATCGGGCGCTGGATATTCATCCGTGACGGACGGCTGTCGCGCACGACCAAGATCGTGCTGCTGCTGCTCGTGCTGCTGACGCTGGTGGCGACCCTGCCGCTGCGATTGGCGCTGGGCGCGGCGAACACGACCGGATCGCTATCCGCGCAGGAAGTAGACGGCATCATCTGGTCCGGCGCTGCGGGCGACTTGCAGGCGGGCACATTGCCGCTGGGCTCGCTCTATGTCGGGCTGAAGCCGCTGCCGTTGCTGCTGGCCCGTGCCGAATTCGCTCTCGATCGCCCCGCCATGCCGGGTGAGGCAGAGTTCCACGCATTGGCTCGCGGCGGTGAAGGCTGGGTCGCGATCCGTGAGGCGAATGGCGAACTGTCGCTCGCCGGTCGGATGGCCCCGCTTCCTGTGCGCGCCATCACGTTTGCCGATTTCGCGATGGAAAGCCGCGCCGGTCGCTGCGTCGAGGCGTCGGGCAATCTCGGCATCATCGTCTCCTCGCTCGGCCCGATGTTGCCGGCGGAAACGCTGATGTCAGGCCCCGCGCGGTGTGAGGATGGCGCGCTGGTCGTTCCCATGCAGGGGCCGAGCGGAACAGAACACCTGCACTTCACGCTGGTGCCGGACAGCACGTGGCACGCCGATCTCGTCCTGAAGGGGCTTCCGGTCGAAGTCAGCGCGCCATTGCTGGATATGGGGTTCACCGGCCGGCCCGAGGGAGTCGGCCTATCGGCTAGCGGTACGCTGTAGTTACGCGAGGATCGAGGAGAGGAACCAGACGCGTTCCTCTGCCTGGTCGGTCCAGTCGTCGATCAGACCGTCGGTGGCATTGTCGCCAGCCTCACCGGCCAGTTCCTTCAGTTCCTTCAGCGACTTGACCAGCGCCGCATTGTCGTCGCGCAGCTTTTCGACCATCTGCATCGGCTTCAGCGCGGTATCGTCCTCGTCGGCCACCTTGGTCTTCGCCGCGACTGAGCCGATGGAGGTCAGCGTATCGGCCGCGTTCTTGCGCACACGTTCGGCAATCACGTCGACGTTGGCGAAGATCTCTGCCGCCTGTTCGTCGAACAGCAGGTGCAGGTCGCGGAATTCGCGCCCCGTGACGTGCCAGTGGAAATTCTTGGTCTTGAGGTAGAGGGCGAGATGATCCGCCAGCAGGCCGTTGAGGCCATCCACCAGCGCCTTCTTCGTGTTGTCGCCCATCGAAAATTCTCCTGTCGTGTTCGTATCGGGTATTCACCCCATTAACACGGCAGTAGATGATCGGTTTCCTGCATTGATCAGGACACTGTGTTCGGAAAAATCGATCAGACTTTCGCGTCCAGCTTGCGCGCTCCGTTCGCGAACAGCGTGACGAGGAGGGGGATCAGCACGATCGAAAGGATGACCTTGGCAAGCATCTGGCCGGCCAGCAACGGCAGGATCGGAAATACGCCAAGGAAGGCGACCGTGATGAAGATGACCGTGTCGACAACTTGCGAAATGGCTCCGGCCACGCCAGCGCGCAGCCACATCGGCCCGCCGAACCGCGTCTTGATCGCGGTGATCACCGTGATGTTCAGCAGCTGCGAGATGCCATAGGCGACCGGCCCCGCCATCCAGATCCGCGGGGTTGCGCCCAGCACCGTTTCGATCGCGGACAGCCTTTCTGGGTCCATTTCCGGCGAGGGCGGCAGCCACAGCACGAAGATCGACAGCATTAGCGCGATGGCCATCGGCACGAAGCCCCACAGCACCAGCTTGTTTGCGACCGTGCGGCCATAGACTTCGGATACGGCCCCGCCAACGGCCACCAGAGTCAGGAAGGCGAACATCCCCGCCTCCACCGCCAGCGGCCCCATCGCCACCTGCTTGTTGCCCAGAACGCCCGCGAACGTCACCATCCCGCCATAGAACACTGCCAGTGCGAAAAGGCCGGGGGCGAACAGCCCCTTGGGTACGGCCATCAGGGTGTGCGGTGCGGTTGTCTCGGATTCGCTCATGGCCCAGCGATAACGGCTTGTGCGAAGAGGACAAGCACCGTCTCGATTGACCATGCGCTCCACGTCGCCTAGTTGCTCACGAAACCGCCTTTTCCCTTTCATCAGCCGGATATCAGCCCCTTACAATGGCCAGCGAACCGCTCGACATAGTCGCGCTCGGCGATGCCATCGTGGACGTTCTTGCGCGCCGCGACGATGCTTTTCTTGACGCCAGCGGCGTGACGAAGGGCACGATGCGCCTGCTTTCCGATGGGGAGGCCGAGGCGCTGGCACAGGCCATGGCGGGCAGCGGCGTGGTGGAGGAAGTGCCCGGCGGCTCGGCGGCGAACACGCTGGCCGGCGCGGCGGCGGCGGGTGCGCGTTGCCGCTTCATCGGGCAGACCGGAGACGACCGGCTGGGCACGCTGTTCGCCGCGCACATGCATGCGCTGGACATCCGCTTCGACACCCCGCCGATCCGCCATGCGCCGACGGGGCGCTGCTTCATCCTCGTCAGCCCCGATGGCGAACGCACGATGCAGACCAATCCTGCCGCCAGCCACCGCCTGAATGTCGATGCGCTGGACGAGGGTGCGATTCGCGCCGCGAAGTTCCTGTTCCTCGAAGGGTATCTCTGGGGTCCGGATGCCCCGCGCGCAGCCATGCGCCGCGCGATAGAGATTGCCCATGCGGAGGGGCGGCGCATCGCGTTCACCCTGTCCGATTCCATCGCGCTCCCCGGGCGTCGCGACAGCCTTGCCAGACTGGTGGCCGACGGCGGCGTCGATATCCTGTTCGCCAACGAGTACGAGGCATGCCTGATGGCGGGCGTGGAAACCCCGGCGGAGGCGATAGCGAAGCTTGGCCCGCAGGTCCCGACGCTGGTGCTGACCAAGGGGGCGCATGGCGCGATGGCCATCGCGAACGGAGAGAAGATCGAGATTCCCGCAGCGCCCGTGCCCGAAGTCGTAGACACGACTGGCGCGGGGGACCAGTTCGCGGCCGGCTTCATGGCCGCGCAAGTGCGGGGCGAGGATATCAGGGCATCGCTGGAACATGGCGCGCGGGCGGCGGCTTCGGTCATTACCCACGTCGGCGCGCGGCCCATCGCGGGTTTCGAAACGGGAGAGCACGGATGACGGCGATCAAGCGCCTTGCGGTCTATTGCGGGTCGGCCCCGGGCAAGGACCCTGCGCACGTCGCCGCCGCGACCGGGCTGGGCAAGGTCATGGCGGGTCGCGGCATCGACCTTGTCTACGGCGGCGGCAAGCTGGGGCTTATGGGCACCATTGCCGATGCGGTGCTGGGCGCGGGCGGCAGGGTTTACGGCGTGATCCCCTCCGCCCTTGTCAGCCACGAGGTAGCGCACCTCGGCCTTACCGAACTGCATGAAGTGGCCGACATGCACCAGCGCAAGGCCAAGATGACGCAGCTGGCCGACGGTTTCCTGTGCCTTGCTGGCGGGATCGGCACGTTCGACGAACTGTTCGAGGCGTGGACGTGGAACGCACTGGGCTACCATGCCAAGCCGTTCTGCCTGCTCAACACCAATGGCTACTGGGACAAGTTCCTCGGCTTCTGCGACCATGTGCGCGACGAGGGGTTCATGAGCGGGAAGCGGCGCGACCAGTTGTTGAGCGCCGACACGATCGACGAGGCCTTGGCCAAGCTGGAGGTCGCCGCCAGCGCCGCGCAGAACGGGCCGGTCTGGTAATCAGCCCAGTGCGTCCGGCCCGAAGGCCGAGGGCAGCAGTTCGCGGATAGTTGATACCGTTACCGCGTCGCCCGTCGCCGCGGCGCAGACCACTTCGACATCGCGGCCCGACAGCGCCGCCGCCTCGTAGATCGCCTGACGGCATCCGCCGCATGGTGCGACCGTATCCGCGCCCGCAATCGCCCCTTCCACCAAGGGGCCGCCCGCCACCACGATCCGTGCCACTTGCGCAAGGCCGAAGGCATGCTGCGCGGCGGTCAGCGCCGATTGTTCGGCGCACACGCCAAGGCGGTAACAGGCGTTTTCCATGTTCGCGCCCGTCACCACTTCGCCGTTTACCGATTCCACCGCGCACCCGACGTGAAAGCCGGAATAGGGCGCATGGGCCTTCAGGGCTGCCGCGCGGGCGCGGGCGATCAGTTCTTCGCGGGTCATGCCCCATTCCCTAGCCCCGGTTGCCGGTTGCGGAAAGAGGCGGCGGAAAGGGGCGATTTGGGGTATGATGTCGGCACAAGCTGAACCCTTGACGCCTATCTCTTTAACACTTACATTAATTGTATAAGGAGAATGTGATGTCATCCGTCGTCACCGACGCCAATCTTGCCGCTGCGACCGATCAGGTCGAACGCACGCTTGCCGACAAGGCGCTGCGCCCGACGATTGCGGGATTTTTCGACGAAGCGACCTTCACGGTCAGCTATGTCGTGAGCGATCCGGCCACGAAAGAGGCTGCGATCATCGATTCGGTGCTCGATTACGATGCCGCTTCCGGCACCACCGGATTTGCCTCTGCAGACCGCGTTATCGAATACATCACTTCTAATAATCTGAAAGTGACATGGGTGATAGAGACTCACGCCCATGCCGATCACTTGTCGGCCGCACCCTATCTTCAGGAAAAGCTGGGCGGAAAGCTGGCCATCGGTGCGGATATCGTGCGTGTGCAGGATGTCTTCGGCAAGATGTTCAATGCCGGCACCGATTTCGAGCGTGACGGATCGCAGTTCGATCACCTGTTCACCGATGGCGAGACATTCCACATCGGCAACCTTGAGGCGATTGCACTGCACGTTCCCGGCCATACGCCTGCCGACATGGCCTACCTGATCGGGGATGCCGCGTTCGTTGGGGACACGATCTTCATGCCCGATTACGGCACCGCCCGCGCCGACTTTCCCGGTGGCGATGCGCGGCAGCTGTTCCGCTCGATCCGCCGCCTGCTCTCCCTTCCGCGCGAAACGCGGCTGTTCCTGTGCCACGATTACAAGGCGCCGGGCCGCGACGTCTTCGCGTGGGAAACAACCGTCGCGCAGGAACGCGACCATAATGTGCACGTGAAGGACGGGGTGAGCGAGGACGAGTTCGTCGACATGCGCACCAGCCGTGATCGCACGCTGGCGATGCCCAATCTCATCATGCCTTCGGTGCAGGTGAACATGCGCGGCGGGCACTTGCCCGATCCCGAAGACAACGGCGTCAGCTATATCAAGATACCGGTGAACGCGGTTCGCCGGCCTCCGGTGTCGTGATGGGTGCCGCGTTTTCTTTGGCAGCCTTTCCCGACGCGCAGCCTGTCGAAGGGCTGATCGGCGGCCTGCTCATCGGCCTTGCCGCGGCGATCATGCTGCTGGGCAACGGGCGCATCGCGGGCGTCAGCGGGATGACCGCACGCACGCTCGGCCTGACCAAGGGTACGCCGTGGACCATCGCGGCACTGTTCGTGGCGGGCCTGATCGTCGGAGCGGGGGTCTTCATGATCTTCGTCGGCCCGATCGAGGCGACGTTTGCGCCGCACTGGGGCTGGCTCGTCGCGGGTGGGCTCATCACCGGCTTCGGCACGCGGCTGGGCAGCGGTTGCACCAGCGGGCACGGTGTCTGCGGGATGAGCCGCCTCTCGCCGCGCTCGCTGATCGCCACGGCCACGTTCATCGCGGCGGGCATTGTGACCGTAGCCGTGGTCAACCTGTTCGGAGGTGCCTGGTGATGCGCGGCTTCATCGCTCTGTTGTCCGGCACGGTCTTCGGCTTCGGCCTTGCCCTGTCGGGCATGATGAACCCGACGCGGGTGCGCGGCTTCCTCGACCTGTTTGGCAACTGGGACCCGACGCTCGCCTTCGTGATGGGCGGTGCGCTTGTCGTCATGGCCGTCGCGTGGCGGGTTCAGAAGGTGATGCACCGCCCCGTGGTTTGCGAGGAATTCTCGCTGCCGGGCACGAAGCTGATCGATGCGAAGCTGATCGGCGGCGCGGCCCTGTTCGGGGTGGGCTGGGGGCTTGCGGGGTTGTGCCCGGGGCCGGCCGTTGCGTCGCTTGCCAGCAATATCGGCCCCGCCGCGATCTTCGTTGCCGCGATGATCGCAGGCATGGCGCTGTTCCGCGTCACCGAACGCTGAACGCAATACTGAATTAACGGAGAAGCCAGTGGCAACGCAGCACAGGCACACCATCGTCATCGTCGGTGGCGGATCGGCGGGGATCGCGACGGCATCCTCTCTGCTGAAGCGTTCCCCCATGCTCGATATCGCCATCGTGGAACCGAAGTCGGAGCATTATTACCAACCCGGCTGGACGATGGTGGGCGGCGGGGTTTTCCGCGCGCCCGTCACCATGCGGGCGATGAAGGACGTGATGCCCAAGGGCGTCGAGTGGCTGAAGACGGCGGTGAAATCCTTCGATCCAGACAACAACGCGGTCATGCTGGAGGATGGTGCGATCCTCTTCTACGAACTGCTGATCGTTGCGCCCGGTATCAAGCTGGACTGGGGCAGGATCGCCGGGCTGGAAGCGACGCTGGGCCGCCACGGTGTCACGTCGAACTACCGCTACGACCTTGCGCCCTATACCTGGCAGCTGGTGCAACAGACCAAATCGGGGCGGGCGATCTTTACCCAGCCGCCGATGCCCATCAAGTGCGCGGGCGCGCCGCAAAAGGCGATGTATCTGTCGTGCGACGAATGGCGCGATCGGGGCGTGCTGGGCGATATCGATGTCGAGTTCCACAACGCCGGTCCGTCGCTGTTTGGCGTGGCCGACTATGTCCCCGCGCTGATGGAATATGTCGAAAAGTACGGCATCGGCCTCAACTTCACATCCAACCTCGTGGCCGTGGACGGAGAGGCTAAGCAGGCGACGTTCGCCACCGCAAATGGCGAAGTCACAAAAGACTTCGAGATGATCCACGTCGTCCCGCCGCAGGTCGCGCCCGATTTCCTGCGCGACAGTCCGCTGGCGGCGGAAAGCGGTTTCGTGGAGGTCGACGACTTTACCCTTCGCCACAAACGCTATGCCAACGTCTTCGGCCTTGGCGATGCGGGGTCGATGGGCAACGCGAAGACCGCCGCCGCCGCGCGCAAGCAGGCGCCGATCGTTGCTGTGAACGCCCTGTCGGTGCTGGCGGGCGGAGAGCCGGTGGCGGCTTACGACGGCTACGGCTCGTGCCCGCTCACGGTGGAGAAGGGCAAGATCGTGCTGGCCGAGTTCGGCTATGGCGGCAAGCTGCTGCCCACTTTCCCGAAGTGGATGATCGACGGCACCCGCCCGCGCCGCCTGTCGTGGCTGCTGAAAAGCGAGATACTGCCGTGGGTCTACTGGAACGGCATGCTGAAGGGGCACGAGTGGCTGGTGAAGCCCGATACGCCGGTGGCGAGCTAGGCCGGTAGTCCCTGCCATGCTCTCCCGCTACCTGCCGATCCTCGACTGGGGCCGCCGTTACGATGGCGAGACGCTGAGCAGCGACCTGATGGCCGCGGTCATCGTCACGATCATGCTGATCCCGCAAAGCCTTGCCTATGCATTGCTGGCCGGATTGCCGCCGGTCGTGGGCCTTTACGCCTCGATCCTGCCGCTTGTCGCCTATGCCGTGTTCGGCACCAGCCGCACGCTGGCGGTGGGGCCGGTCGCGGTCGTTTCGCTGATGACGGCCAGCGCCGCGGGGGCGGTGGCGGCACAAGGCTCGCCCGAATACCTGACGGCCGCGATCACGCTGGCCGCGTTGTCGGGCGTGATGCTGGCCGTGCTGGGTTTCCTGCGGCTGGGGTTTCTTGCCAACCTGCTGTCGCATCCGGTGATTTCCGGCTTCATCACGGCCAGCGGCCTGCTGATCGCGACCAGCCAGTTCAAGCACATCCTCGGCATAAAGGGCGGGGGCGACAACTGGCCCGAAATGCTCGGCAATCTTGCCACGGGGCTGGGCGATACCAATCCCCATACGCTGGTGATCGGGCTTGCCGCGACCGCCTTCCTGTTCTGGGTGCGCAAGGGGCTGAAGCCCATGCTCGTCCGTTTCGGGATGAAGCCGCGCGGGGCCGATATCGCGGCCAAGGCGGGGCCGGTCGTGGCCGTGGCTGTCACGATCCTTGCCGTCATCACCCTCGGCCTTGCGGACAAGGGCGTGAAGCTGGTCGGCGCTGTGCCGCAGGGGTTGCCGCCGTTTGCGCTGCCCTCGCTCGATCCCGATCTCGTCGCGCAGCTGTGGGTGCCGGCGCTGCTGATATCCGTCATCGGCTTCGTGGAATCGGTGTCCGTCGCGCAGACGCTGGCCGCCAAGCGCCGCCAGCGCATTGCGCCGGACCAGGAACTGATCGGGCTGGGCGCGGCAAACATCGCCAGTGCCTTTTCGGGCGGTTATCCGGTAACGGGCGGCTTCGCGCGATCGGTGGTGAATTTCGACGCCGGTGCGCAGACCCCTGCCGCCGGGGCCTATACCGCCGTCGGCATTGCGCTTGCCTCCCTGTTCCTTACCCCGCTGCTGTTCAACCTGCCCGTCGCCACGCTGGCCGCGACGATCATCGTTGCCGTGCTCAGCCTTGTCGACCTGAAGACGCCGAAGCAGCTCTGGACTTATTCCAAGGGCGATCTTGCCGCCCATGCCGCCACCATCGGGGTGACGTTGATCTGGGGCGTGGAAACCGGCGTGATCGCGGGCGTTCTGGTCGGCCTGCTGCTCTATCTGTGGAAGGCATCGCGGCCCCACGCCGCCATCGTCGGCCGCGTTCCCGAAACGCAGCATTTCCGTAATGTGGAGCGGCACAAGGTGCTGACCGTTCCGCACGTCCTGTCGATCCGCATCGACGAGAACCTGTCATACCTCAACGCCCGCTGGCTGGAGGAATACGTGCTGGAACGCGTGGCCGAACGGCCCCAACTGCGCCACGTCATCCTGATGTGCAGCGCGGTGAACGCGATCGACGCATCGGCGCTGGAAAGCCTGGAGGCGATCAACCACCGGCTTGGTGACGGCGGCATCCGGCTGCACTTGTCCGAAGTGAAGGGGCCGGTGATGGACCGGCTGGAACGTAGCCATCTCCTGACCGACCTTACGGGCCGTGTGTTCCTGTCGCAGGACAAGGCCTTTTCCGAGCTTGCCACCGATGATGGCAGCGAGCCACCGTTGCAGACGGCGGACTGGGCGCGCGGCATGATCTGACTTGGGACTTGCGTAGCATGCAACCGCAATGGCGGATCATGCGCTTTTGCCTGTGATCGCAGGCGTGTAGGGAAGAGGAAAACCGGAGAAGTTACTTGTTCGAAGGTCTCGATGCCCTCTTGCTGGCGCGCGCGCAGTTCGCGTTCACTGTCAGCTTCCATTTCATCTTTCCCGCCTTCTCGATCGGGTTGGCCAGCTACCTCATGGTGCTGGAGGGGCTGTGGCTGAAGACCGGCAAGTCGCTCTACCTCGACCTGTTCAAGTACTGGCTGAAGATATTTGCCGTCGCCTTTGCGATGGGCGTCGTCTCCGGCATCGTCATGTCCTACCAGTTCGGCACCAACTGGGCTGTTTTCTCCGACAGGGCGGGGCCGGTGATCGGGCCGCTGATGGCTTACGAGGTGCTGACCGCCTTCTTCCTTGAGGCCGGTTTCCTGGGCGTCATGCTGTTCGGGATGGAGAAGGTGGGGCGCAAGATCCACTTCGCCGCGACCTGCATGGTGGCAATGGGTACGTTCATCTCCGCCTTCTGGATCCTGTCGGTGAACAGCTGGATGCAGACGCCGACGGGGTACGAGATCGGTGCGAACGGACAGTTCCTGCCCGGCCCGTCTTGGTGGGCGATCGTGTTCAATCCCAGCTTTCCCTATCGCCTCGTCCATACGGTGATCGCCGCTTACCTGACGACCGCGCTGGCCGTGGGCGGGGTCGGCGCGTGGCACCTGTTGAAGGACAAGGGCAACGCCCATGCGCGAAAGATGTTCTCGATGGCGATGTGGATGGCCGCGCTCGTCGCGCCGATCCAGATATTTGCGGGCGATGCGCACGGCCTCAACACGCTGGAGCATCAGCCTGCCAAGGTCATGGCGATGGAGGGGCATTATGAAAGCCACCCCGACGGCGCGCCGCTGATCCTGTTCGGCATTCCCGACAGCGAGGCGGGCGAAGTGAAATACGCGGTCGAGATTCCGAAGCTTTCCTCGCTGATCCTGAAGCATGATCCGAATGCGCCGCTGGCCGGCCTCGACACGATTCCGGCAGAGGATCACCCGCCCGTCGGCGTCGTGTTCTGGGCATTCCGCGTGATGGTCGGCATCGGGTTCGCCATGCTCGGCCTTGGGCTGTGGAGCCTGTTCGCAAGGATGAGGGGCAAGCTCTACGACTGGCCCTTGCTGCACAAGGCGGCGCTGGTGATGGGCCCGTCGGGCTTCGTCGCGGTGATCGCGGGCTGGTTCACCACCGAAGTGGGCCGCCAGCCGTTTACCGTTTACGGCTTGCTGCGCACGGCAGACAGCGCCAGCCCGCTGGATGCGCCCGCCGTGGCGGGATCGCTGATCGCCTTCGTGGTCATCTATTTCGCCGTTTTCGGCATGGGCACGTGGTACGTCCTGCACCTGATGGGCAAGGCTCCGCGCCCGCACGAGTTCGGGGTGAAGCGTGGCATGAAAGGCCCGATCCGCACCGCCGGCATCACGCCGGGGCCGACGCAAAATCCCGGCCATGCGGAGCGGCTGCCCGATAGTGATCCGACGGATGGAGCAATTTGATGGACCTGACGATCCTTTGGGCGGGCATCATCGCCTTCGCCGTTTTCGCCTATGTCGTGATGGACGGGTTCGATCTGGGCATCGGGGTGCTGTTCCCGACGTTCAAGGTCGGGCCGGAGCGGGACATGGCGATGAATTCCATCGCGCCGGTGTGGGACGGGAACGAGACGTGGCTGGTGCTGGGCGGCGGCGGCCTGTTCGCGGCGTTTCCGCTGGCCTACGCCGTGCTGCTGCCCGCGACATACCCGCTGGTCATCGCCATGCTGCTCGGCCTTGTCTTTCGCGGGGTGGCGTTCGAATTCCGCTGGCGCGATCCGGGGCATCGGGCGTTGTGGGATGCGGCGTTCACCGGCGGTTCGCTGGTCGCCGCGATGGCGCAGGGGATGATCCTTGGCGCGATGCTGCAAGGGATCGAGGTTGCGAACCGCGCCTATGCTGGATCGTGGTTCGACTGGCTGACACCCTATACCCTGCTGACCGGCATCGGCACCACGGCGGGCTATGCGTTGTTGGGGTCGACATGGCTGATCTGGAAACTGGAAGGGCCGGCGCAGGACCATGCGTTCAGGCTGGCATTCCGCGCCATGCTGGCGACGGGCGTGCTGATGGCGGCGGTTTCGCTCTACAACCTGTTCCTGCGGCCCGAATATCGCGACAAGTGGCTGACCGCGCCGGAGATCGTCTACACCTGGCCCATCCCGATCATGACCGCCATCGCGGGCGTTGCCCTGTGGCGCGCCATAGCCCGGCGGCGTGAAGTCGCGCCGTTCCTGCTAAGCCTCTTGCTCTTCCTGCTCGGCATGGCGGGGCTGGGGCTGACGATGTACCCCGATGTCGTGCCGCCGGACATGACGATCTGGGACGCTGCCGCACCGCACCGCAGCCAGGTATTCATGCTGGTGGGCGTGGCGATCACGATGCCGCTGATCATCGCCTATACCGCGTGGGCCTATTGGGTGTTTCGCGGCAAGGTCGGGGCGGACGGCTACCATTGAGCCGCCCGCCCGCATGTGGCGCCTAGCGACTGGCGGTCACGGTGATATTGCCGAATGCGCGGTATCCGGGATCGTTCGGCCGGAAGTAAGTGACCGCAATGCCGATTTCCTTGCCCTTCGGCCCGAAGAACCAGCCCTGGAACGGCATCTGCAGGTCGAAATCCTGATAGTTGAACAAGCCGCCGATCGAATAGGGCTCGTCGTTGATCTCGATATCGTTGGCGGTGAAGGTCCCGAAATCGACCGTCGTTTCGGCGCTCGCTCCGGAGCCGGAGGCAGATTTGTTGCCCAGCGTTCCGGTGAGATGCATGGTAATGTCGACCGTGTAGGTGTTGAGATCGACGCTGATAGCTTCCTGCGAACCGGTAACGGTGTAGCTTGCGAAGGTGCCGTCGGTGAATACGCGGACGATCGACCCGCCGCTGGCAAAGGCGGTATAGCTTACCGGAGAGGTCGAGGGTTCATCGTCGGGTTCCGTCGGGACGCCGAACACGCAAGTCGTGTTTTCCACCCCGCCGAAGTTGCCGTTGAACAAACCGTAGGCAAGCACGCGCGAATACTGAAGCGTGGATCCGCCCGGATCGGGTGCGACGATCGTCATGCCTCCGCTGGGTTGGCCGTTCGTCAAGATCAGGTACTGTTCTTCGAAGATAGGATTGGTCGGCGTGATGGCGTCGGCCGGTCCGAATGTCTGGTTGACACCTTCACCTGTTACCGTCCAGCTGTTCGCGCTCGCATCGAAGGCAAGGGCGGCAAGATCCGACCCGAACGGTACCGGCGGCGCGGGGAAAATCGCGCCGTTTGCCTGGATGTAGCCCTGGCAGGCCAGCGCGAAGTCCTGATTGCCGGTAAGCGCGGAGTATGTGCTTTAGGTGGGCGACGGCGTCGGGCTGCCGCCTGGCGTAGGCGTGGGGGTGCCGCCGCCTACTCCTGTGCCTCCACCGCTACTGCTACCATCACCACCGCCGCAGGCGGACAGGACGAGGACTGCGGCGATAACGCCGCCATTATGAATGCGACCCATGTGTACTTCCACTCCCAAGTGAAGAGGCATTGCTTAACCGAATCGTTAAGGAAGGAAATACGCTTTTTTCAGACCATTCTTCTTGTAGGTCACTTACTGGTGGAAAATCGGCAACTGTCATGAACGAACAGGAACAAGAACCCGGGCGGACCGATCAGGTAGAAGGGCCGTTGTGGAAGCGCCTCGCATGGCTTGTCGCGATCTGGACGGCCAGTGTCGCCGTGCTTGGCGCGGTGGCATGGCTGCTGCGGTTATGGATCGCGCCTTAGTTTTCCTCGCCCGCCTGTTCCGGACGGGTCAGCAGCGGAACCGGTTCCTTGAAGGTATGGGTGATATAGGGGAACGGGATCTCGATGTCCGCATCCTCCAGCCCGCGCTTCACGCGGCGCAGGATATCGTCGCGGATGATGAAGAAGTCGCGCGGTGCGCCGCCGCACCACCAGCGGATCATGAAATCCACGGAACTGGCGCCGAAGGCCTGTACCAGCACGTCGATCGGCTTGTCGTCGGGAATGCCCTCCAGCCCCTCCAGCGATTGGCGGATAACCTCGGTCGCGTGCTCTAGATCGGTGTCGTAGGATACGCCGACCACCACTTCCCAGCGCCGGATCGGCTGTTCGGTCAGGATCTTGACCGGGTTCTTGAACAGCATGGAATTGGGGCAGATCGTCAGCTCTCCGGTGAACTGGCGGATATGCGTTTCGCGAAGCG
The DNA here is from genome assembly GCF_001634625.1 of Croceicoccus bisphenolivorans. GTDB lineage: Bacteria > Pseudomonadota > Alphaproteobacteria > Sphingomonadales > Sphingomonadaceae > Croceicoccus > Croceicoccus bisphenolivorans. The sequence continues at coordinate 165,699 of NZ_LRSE01000004.1, forward strand.
AGATATGCTCCACTTTGCCCAGAATGCCTTCCACTTCGATGGAATCGCCGATCTGCATCCGGTCGCGCAGCATGATCAGCACGCCGGCCAGGAAGTTCTCGAAAATGTCCTGAAACGCGAAACCGATGGCGACAGTGCCTACGCCAAGCCCGGCGACAAGTCCGCTCGGCTCCAGCCCCGGCAGGACGATCGTGGCGGCGATCATGATGCCGATCAGCCAGATCGCCAGTTTCACCAGCGTTTCGACCAGCGCCTTCAGGCTGACGCGCAGGTTGGTGCGGCCAGTGATCGCATCGGCGATGCGGGTGGTGAAGCGGGCGATGATCCACGTGAGGATCAGGACAACCAGCGCGATGGCGAAATTGGGCAGCGCCTTGATCAGGCCGGTGCCCATCTTCTCGAACTCGGACTGGATGATGGAAACGACGTCGAGGACGGAAAGGATCGTGCTTCTCCGGGTAACAGGGGGCTCTGGCTGCGCGGTTGCCGCAGTAACGCCGTGGGCGTCTAGGCGTTCCGACGCGTCGGCGTCAAATGGCGGCACGTTCGGTCACGTGCCTGCCATTTGCGGGGATGCGTCGGAACGCCCCCGTCCTGTTCCATGTTCCGGTGGCTAGGCCGTCTCGTCCACTTTCAGCGTGCCGCGGCGTACCTGATCGCGTTCCATGCTTTCGAACAGGGCCTTGAAATTGCCTTCGCCGAAACCTTCGTCACCGCGCCGCTGGATGAATTCGAAGAAAACCGGGCCGATCGTCGCCTCTGCAAAGATCTGCAGCAACAGGCGCGGTTGTCCGCCCTCTGTCGTGCCGTCCAGCAGGATGCCGCGCGACTTGAGTTCTCCGACCGGCTCGCCATGGCCGGGCAGGCGTTCAGCCAGCATCTCGTAATAAGTGGCGGGCGGGGCAGTCATGAAGGGGACGCCGCTGACCTTCAGGCTGTCCCACGTCTGCAAGAGATCGTCGCAGATGAAGGCGATGTGCTGGATGCCTTCGCCGTTGTATTCGCGCAGGAACTCCTCGATCTGGCCGCCCCCGCTCTTGCCTTCCTCGTTCAGGGGGATGCGGATCTTGCCGTCGGGCGCGGTCAGCGCCTTGCTGGTGAGGCCGGTATATTCGCCCTTGATGTCGAAATAGCGGATTTCGCGGAAGTTGAAGAGCGTCTCGTAATAGTCGGCCCAGTAAGCCATCCGGCCGCCGTAGACGTTGTGGGTCAGGTGATCGATCCGCGCCAGCCCCGCGCCGACCGGATGGCGATCCATGCCGGGCAGGTACTCGAAATCGATGTCGTAGATCGAGAGCGACCCTGCGCCGTCATCATAGCGGTCGGTCAGGTAGATGATCGCATTGCCGATGCCGCGAATGGCGGGGATGTGCAGTTCCATCGGGCCGGTGTGCGTCTCCACCGGCTCGGCCCCGCGCGCCAGCAGTTCGGCATAGGCCTTGCGCGCGTCGCGCACGCGAAATCCCATGCCGCAGGCAGACGGGCCGTGTTCGCGGCTGAAGTACCAGGCCGCGCTTTTCGGTTCGTAATTGGTGACAAGGTTGATGTCGCCCTGCCGCCAAAGCTCCACGTCTTTCGACCGGTGCCGTGCCACGCGGGTAAAGCCCATCGCGTTGAACACCGGTTCCAGCACGCCCTTTTCGGGCGCGGAAAATTCCACGAACTCGAACCCGTCAAGGCCGATGGGGTTTTCGAAAAGGTCGGTCATGACGGTTTCTCCGCAAGCTTGCCGTGCCATGGCCGTTCACCTTCCAGCAGTGTGCCGGGCGGGATCGGCGTCTTGTCACGCCATGTTTCGTAAATCGGCCCGAAGTCGAGCGCGACGAGTTCGCGCAGCAACTGGCCAAGGCTGTCCAGCACGAAGTAGTTCGGCTGGAAATCGTCGATCCTGTATTCTGTGTTCATGATGCGCACGGGATCGAATTTCAGGCGCAGTACGTTCGGATCGGTGACTGAAAACACCGTCTCGCCCGCACTGGACACGATGCCCGCGCCGAACGCCTTGAGACCCTTTGGCGTCGCGATCAGCCCGAACTCGATCGTGTACCAGTAAATCCGCGCCAGCATCGGCAGCGCATTCATCGCGATCGCGCGTTCACCGGCCTTGCCATACAGTTCAAGGAAATCCGCGACGTGCGGGTCAAGCAGCATCGGCACATGGCCGAAGAAATCGTGGAAGATGTCCGGCTCGACAAGATAGTCGAGCTCCCTCTCTTCCCTGATCCAGCGCGTCACCGGGAAGCGCCGGTTGGCCAGATGCTCGAAGAACACCTCGTCGGGAATGAAACCGGGGACCGCGACGAGCTGCCATTTCGTGGCATGATCCAGCACCGAGTTCGCATATTCGAAGCGCGGCACGCCATAGGAACAGTCCAGCCGCTGCAGCCCGTCAAGGAATTCCGGTGCGGCATATTGTTCGGCCAGCATGCTTTGGCGGGCATAGAGCCTGCGCCAGCGTTCGTGCATTTCGGGCGTATAGGCGTCCCAATCCTGCGCGACGGTATAGTCGTGCGCGGCCTGCGTGTAATCGCCGCGCAACTCGTTATCGCTGTGTGCCGATCCGGGCTTCTTCATGGTAGCCTGTCTTTCCATGTGCGCATAATATCATCGCGACGCCGGTTTGTTCGTGCAAATTCGCGCTCGATCATGCATCACACTGCATGGATTCACTATAACATGGGACATACTGAGCGAAAATATGGCTCTAGATATTTTTGACCGGCGCATCATCGCCGCCCTGCAGGAAGATGCACGGATGACCGTGGCACAGATCGCGGAGCGGGTTTCGCTTTCAGCCACGCCGGTCAGCAGACGGTTGAAGAAGCTGGAGGAAGACGGCGTCATCACCGGCTATTCCCCGCGGCTGGACCCGCGCAAGCTGGGCTTCCCTCTGGATGCCTACATCACCATCAACCTGCAGGCACACAGCGACGAAATCATCGACGGGTTCGAGGGCGAGATAAAGAACAACCCCTATGTCATCGCCTGCCATGCGGTGACGGGGGAGATGGATTACCTGCTGCACGTCACCGCGCGGGATATCGAACACTTGTCGCAGATCACGCTGAAGACGCTGGTGCGTATTCCCGGCGTGCGCGACGTGAAATCGATCGTCGTGCTGGAGGATATCAAGACGTCCCCCGCCATTCCGGTGGAATGAACGGTCAGTCGGGGTAGCGCACGGTCCACGCCAGCTTGCGTTCGCCGCCTGCGGGCACGCGGACACGGATGATGCGGAAACCGTCCTGCATCGCGGCCTTGCGCGATGGCTTCGTCAGTTCCCATTGGCCGGGGTTGCCGATGCGCACCTCGACTTCGGCGGCTTCGGCAGAGCCGTTGACGATGGTGGCTTCCAGCGCGTGGACCTTGCCATCGTATAGGTCGTAATCGTCAGGGTTCTCGCGCGGGCCGAGCGCGCAGGTGACTTTCACTTGCGAGGTAGCGGACACGCCGATCTCCACTTCCTGTCCGATGGCATAGTCCTCGACATCGTCTTCCGCCAGCAACAGCGGGCCGTATGCGCTGGGTTCGAACACAGTGACGCCGCCTGCGGGAAGCGCGCGGCCAAGGCCGTTCTTTTCAAGGTTCCGGCTGCGCATCACAACATCGGCCAATTGTTCGCGCGGGCCGTGATCCGGCGAACAGTCGGCGCGGTGGAACAGTTCGCCCTCCACACTGTCCAGATTGAGAAATGCGACCTGCTTCTGTGACTTCGCCGCCACCGTTACCGCCATCGGCACGCGGTAGAGTTTCAGGTCGCCCAGCGCTTCCTCTATCGCCATGACGGATACGGCCTCGTCCGCCATCGCCTTCATTTCGCGGCGCGCGCCGGTGACGACGATCTCCTGCGCCATCATTGCGGGCGGTGGTGGCGGGGCGGGTGGGGGTGACAGGATGCTGCCCTCCGGCATACCCGCCGCCGTGCTGCCGATGGGGTAGCAGGTGAGGCGCAGCGGCTGCCCGCGCGGCGGGCGCGACAGTCCGCGATAATCGCTGCGCACTTCCAGCTTGCCGGCCACGGCCAGCAACTCGGCATCGGCAAAGCTCTGCCCGTTGCCGTTCGCCACCGTCAGCCAGGCCGAGAGACGCAACTTGCGCTCCCGCTCCAGCCCTGCCTTGGCGAATGTCGCGACATAGTGCGCATTCCAGTCGAAGCCGGAGGCGAGGTAGGTCAGGGTCACAGTATACGTCCCGCCACTCTCGCTGCGGGTGTCGACGGTATAGACGGGGTTGGGCGACAACCCTTCGGGCACGCGGTCGAACGTCAGCTTTTCCGGTATTCCGGCGCAGCGTACCGCCTCGTACCCCGCGCTCGTTTGCAGCACGATGCCGCCGTCGGCGCGGGTCATCACCTTTGCCCGCTCGCTCGTTTCCCTGCCCGTTGCCGGATCGGTGCGGGTGATCGTGACGCGGTTGCCCAAAGAGCCATCGACCAGTGCAGCGGGGGAGAGGACGTCCGCGTTGCGGTTCTTCTCGATCGTACCGCCGGGCAGGCCGGTGACGATGGCGCTGACGGCGACCATGCTTTCGGCCACGTTGTCGAAACGGATCGTGGATTCGCCCGCGGGCAGCGTGACGGTGCGCGTTTCGGAGACGAGCGCAAAGCCGTTCAGCCACGAAAGGTTCATGGCGTCGTTGCCGCGGTTCGGATCGCGATAGACCGTGACCGACATCTTCTCCGGCGCCGATGCCATCACGACATCGCGCGCCGCCGCCGGAGCCGCGAGGCCGCACGAAAGCAGGAGGATCAGGATGCGCCGCACGGATCGCCCCTCAATAACGGGCTTCGTAGACGACGGTCATCTCGTAATCGCCGTTCGCCGGAACGGGCACGGTCCACTTGCGCCTGTCGACGTTCAGTTGCTCGCCCTTGACCGGTTCGGACACGACGCGGAAATCGTGGCTCCACCAGCCGTGGTCCAGTCCGGATTGCACCAGTTCGACGTTCACCGGCACGGGCCGCGCGTTGGTGAAGCGGTACTTCATCGTGGTGCGGTAGAAGGTCTTTGCCTCTTGCACCTCGACCTGTCGCACATTGCCGTTCTCGATCACGCGATAGCGCGACGTGCGCTCAAACTCTTCTGAGGAAATCTTCACGCGGTTCACGACCGTCGCTTCCACCGCCACGTCGAAGGCATCGCCGGTGCGGAGGCTGAGGCGGCTGCCCATCGGGGTGTGGTCGATTGCGTTCTCGCCGATGAACTGCGGCGTGCCGCGCGCATCGCGCTGATAGAAGCGCACCGTGCCTGCGGGAAGCGCATCGCCAAGGCCGCCATTGCGGGACGAGGAGAAGGCAATCTCGCTCGACGCCTTTACTGGATCGTTGTCGCTCTGCATCCAGCCGACGGTGCGGGTGTAGATTTTCGATGCGGGAACGCCGCTGGTGTCGAGGAAACTGACCTGTTTGGTCTGCGCGTTGGCGATCGTCGTGCGCTCGTCCAGCGGGTAGAGATAGAAATCGCCCAGCCGCTCGCGATCCGCGCTTTCGGTGCCCATGCTGTCGACGTCGCCGCGATAGGCGCGCGGCGGCGGCGGGGGCGGCACGGGATAGCCGCGACCGTAGCGCGGGTTGCCGCGCACGCTCTCGCTTTGCGGATTGCCAGCCACCAGCAGGGTCTTCGCCTGTTCGAAAGTCGTGCCGGTGTTGTTGGTCAGCGTGACCCAGCCCTGCATGTCGACAGTGCCCTTCGCCTCGTCATAAAGCGCGACATAGTCCGCCTGCCAGCCAAGGCCGGGGGTCAGGTAACGCAGCGAAACGGGCCGCCTGCCGCCGGTGCCGGAATCGACCGTCACCGAAAGCGTCGGGCGGGCGCGCAGGTTTTCCGGCACTTTATCGAATACCGCGCGCACCGGCAGGCCATCGTCGCGCAGCACCTCGATCCGGTCGCCGATCTGCACCACGACACCGCCCGCGACGGACAGCACCTTGGCCCGTTCGCGCGTTTCCGCGCCCGTTGCGGGATTCGTGCGGATCAGCGTGATCGTCTCGCCCACCGCCTTTTCCATCAGCTTGCCCGGCGTCAGCAGGTCGAAATCGAAGTTCTGTTCCACGATGCGGGTGCCGTCGGCCACGAAGCTTAGTGTTTCCGGCCTGATCTGCGCGGACACGTCGGGAAACTCGATCCGGCTGCGCCCCCGCGCGATGGCCAGCTGGCGCACATCCTGCACCAGCGCCTGCCCGTTGTTGTAAATGGTGACCGACACGTCGCCCTGCTGGCTCTTGCCTGTCGGGTCGCTGCCCGGATCGTTCTGGCCGGCAACCGGCCCTGAAACGAGTGCGGCGCAACCCGCCATCAGTGCGATAGCGCCTGCGCGCGCCAATCGACTTGCCATATTCCAATCTCCCCCAAGAGGAACCAGCCAATAGAGCCGGAACCTTCCGGCGCTGGTATTGCACGGTCTGGCGACGAAACTGTGAAAGCGGAGATGGCTCTACCCTGAACGCACGTGACGCTTGCGTTGGCTGGGAACGTGCTGCATTGCACAATCCATGCGTATCGCCATCGTCGACGAAAGTGCGGCCCGCGCCGCCATCATCCAGGAAGGTCTGGGTGGTATGGACGACTGCGAAACGCTGGTGATTACCGAACGTCGCGGGCTGATCGCCGCCGTCGCCGCGTTCGATCCGGATATCGTCCTGATGGACCTTGGCAACCCGTCGCGCGACGTGCTGGAGGAATACTTCGCCGTCAGCAAGGCGCTGGCCCGGCCGATCGCCATGTTCGTCGACGAATCGGACGAGGAATCGATTGCCGCCAGTGTCGACGCCGGCGTTTCCGCCTACGTCGTGAACGGTTTTGCCAAGCAGCGGATCAAGCCTCTGCTCGATCTTGCCGTACGGCGTTTCAACGCATTCTCGCGGCTGGAAACCGACCTTGCCGAAGCGCGCGGCCAACTGGCCGAACGCGCCAATGTCGACAAGGCGAAGCGCCTGTTGATGACCAGCCGCGGCCTTACCGAACCGGAAGCTTACAAGGAACTGCGCAGCCAGGCGATGCGATCTAGCAAGCGAATTGCCGAAGTCGCCGAAGCGCTGCTAATGGCGGACCAGTTGCTGGGAGGAACGCGTTGAGCGAGCGACTGAAAATAGGTTTCCTGCCGCTGGTAGACGCGGCGCTGCCGATCCTTGCGCAGGAACACGGCTTTGCCGCCGAGCAGGGCCTTGACCTCGAATTCGTGCGCGACCTCAGCTGGGCGACGGTGCTGGACCGGTTGCTTTACGGCCATTCCGATGCCGCGCACATGCTGGCCCCGCTGACCATCGCGACAACGCTGGGCATCGGCAGGCCCGCGCGCGATCTGTCGGTGCCGTTCGTGCTGGGCCTCAACGGCAATGCGATCACGGTGTCGAACGACCTGGCCCGCAAGATCCAGCCCGAAGGCGGGCTTGGCAATGCGGCGGATGTCGGCAAGCGGCTGGCCGAAACGGTGGCGCAGATGGGGCGCAAGCCGGTGTTCGGCGTGGTCCACCGCCATTCCAGCCACAACTACATGCTGCGCTACTGGCTGGCGGCATGCGGGGTGCAGCCCGAACGCGACGTCGATATCGTGACCGTCGCGCCGCCTTTTGCCGCCGATGCGCTGGAAACGGGGGAGATCGACGGCATCTGCGTGGGCGAGCCGTGGAATTCGGTCGCTGTCGAACGCGGAGTCGGCCGGATCGTGCTGACCACGGCGCAGATCTGGCGCAGGGGCGTTGAGAAAGTCCTCGCCGTGCCGACCGCCAAGCTGGAGGAGCGGCGCGGTTCGTTCGAGCGGCTGATCATCGCCATGCGCAAGGCGGGCGAGCATTTCGTCGATCCGGCCAACTGGGACGTCAACGCCGCCATCCTGTCGCGCCCGCATTACGTGGGCGCGGACAAGGAGCTTATCCTGCGCGCGATTTCAGACAGGCTGCGGCTGGTGAAGGGCGGCGAGATCGTCCACTTCCCCGATTTCATGTTCCAGTTCCGGGAAGCGGCGAACTTCCCGTGGGTCAGTCAGGCGGGCTGGCTCTATGCCCAGATGGTGCGCTGGGACGCGCCGCATTTCGACCCGGACGCGGCGAAGAAGGCGATGGGCGTGTTCCGCCCCGATGTCTATCGCGCCGCGCTTGCCGGTCGCGATTCCCCGCTGCCCGGCGCAAGCTCGAAAGTGGAGGGCGGCATCGGCTCTCCGCTCGGCGTGGGCGCGCAGCAGGGTACACTGGTCATGTCGCCGGATAAATTCTTTGACGGGAAAACCTTTGATCCCGAAAGACTTGAGGACTATCTGGCCTCTCTTGCCTGAAACAAAATTCGTGCTGCGGTGCAAAAACCGCTTTACGCAGGTGCAACGAATCGCTTAGTCATACTGTGCAGCGAGACGGTTCGCTCCCCAAGGATGGGGGGCTGATCAAGAACCCTCGCAGCGAGTTTTTTGCAGACATTGCGTGGCAACGATGCCGCCCGATCTTCCCGTTCGGGGAGGGATCGTGGCGGCTTTTTTCGTTTCGCGCCTGACGGGGATCGATAGAGCAATGAGCAAGTCCGGGTTCAAGGCAGTTTCCTTTAAACGGCGCGGTGTCGTCATGGCCATGCTGGCGTCGGTCGCACTGGCCGGTTGCGGGTCCAGCGGATCGGAAGGCGCGGGCGAAGGCGCGGTTCAAGCCGCCGTCGTCGACGGCGCGATCGAGAAGCCGAACCTGAAGCTGGGCTTCATCAAGCTGACCGACATGGCCCCGCTCGCCATCGCGAAGGAAAAGGGCTTCTTCGCAGAGGAAGGCCTGAACGTCGAACTGGAGGCGCAGGCCAATTGGAAGGTCCTGCTCGACGGCGTGATCGGCGGACAGCTTGACGGTGCGCACATGCTGGCAGGGCAACCGATCGCGGCGACCATCGGTTACGGCACCAAGGCCGACCTGATCGCCCCGCTGTCGATGGATCTCAACGGCAACGCCATCACCGTTTCGAACAAGGTCTGGGACGAGATCAAGGGCGACCTTCCGATGGAAGGCGGCAAGGTGAAGCACCCGATTTCGGCATCCGCGCTGAAGCCTGTCGTCAAGGCCCGCAACGAACAGGGCAAGCCGTTCAAGATGGGCATGGTCTTCCCGGTCTCGACCCACAACTACGAGCTTCGCTACTGGCTCGCCGCCGGTGGCCTCAACCCCGGTTACTACACCGATGGCGACGTGTCCGGCGTTGTCGATGCCGACGTCCAGCTGTCCGTCACCCCGCCGCCGCAGATGCCCGCCACGATGGAAGCAGGCACGATCGAAGGTTACTGCGTTGGCGAACCGTGGAACCAGGCCGCCGTCCAGAAGAAGATCGGCGTTCCCGTCATCACCGACGACGAGATCTGGAACGACAACCCCGAAAAGGTCTTCGGCATCCGCAAGGACTTTGCCGAGAAGTATCCGGCCACGACCGCGGCCATCCTGCGCGCCATGATCAAGGCGCAGCAGTGGCTTGACGCCGACAACGGCGCGAACCGTGCCGAAGCGGTGAAGATCCTGTCGCAGCCGAACTACGTCGGCGCGGACGAGGCGGTGATCGCCGCTTCGATGACGGGTAAGTTCACGTTCGCGCCGGGCGATACCCGCGATGCGCCGGGCTTCAACATCTTCTTCGACAAGTTCGCGGGCTATCCGTACTACTCCGACGCGGTCTGGTACCTGTCGCAGATGCGCCGCTGGGGCCAGATTCCGACCGACCATCCCGACCAGTGGTACTTCGACCAGGCGAAGGCCGTCTATCGCCCCGACCTCTACCTCGCCGCTGCGAAGAAGCTGGTGGAAGACGGCGTGATCCCGGCCGGCTCCGTTCCCGAAACCGACGGTTTCCGCGGCGAACAGGGCGGTTTCATCGACGGCATCACTTTCGATGGCAAGACGCCCAACGCCTACCTCGCAAAGTTCCCGATCGGCCTGAAGCAGGGCCAGACCGTCACTGCCGCTGGCGTGAAGTAAGACAAGTACCCCCAGGAGTTATCGATCATGGCAACCGTATTCGCAGACGCACATGACGCCGAGACCCCCGTCATCGAAGCCGCAGCAGGCTCGGTCGCGGGCAAGGTCGCGGTGCCGGAAGCGGAAGTCGCTACGGCCGATCCGAAGAAGCCGAACCCCGCCCTCTCCAAGGCGGCGGAGTTCGGCAAGGGGCTGGTGGCCCCGATCCTCGGCATCCTCGCCTTTCTTGCGCTGTGGGCCGTGCTCGCACCGCAAGTCGATACCTCGCTGGGGGCGCTTCCCGGCCCGGTAGAAGTGTTCGAACAGGGCATCGCCCTGACCGGGGAATGGTCGGCGGCCAAGGATGCCGAAGCACAGTTCTACGCCGATCAGGATGCCCGCAACGCCGCGCAGATCGCGGCGGGCAATGCCGCCGGCGTCCGCAATTTCGAGTACGCGGGTCCGCCGACGTTCCTGGACCAGATCTTCACCTCGCTGAAGACGGTGGCGCTGGGCTTTGTCCTCGCAACGCTCGTCGCGGTGCCGATCGGCCTTGCCGCCGGCCTTTCCCCGAAATTCAACGCCGCGATCAACCCGCTGATCCAGATCATGAAGCCGGTCAGCCCGCTGGCATGGCTGCCGATCGTGACGATGGTGATTTCCGCCATGATCACCAGCGCGGACCCGATGCTGCCCAAGGCTTTCGTGATCTCGGCGCTTGTCGTCATGCTCTGCTCGCTCTGGCCGACGCTGATCAATACCGCCGTCGGCACCGCCAGCATCGACAAGGACCTGCTGGCCGTGGGCCGCGTGCTGAAGCTGGGCACCTTTGCCAAGCTGACCAAGCTCGTTCTGCCTGCCTCGCTGCCTTACATCTTCACCGGTATGCGCCTGTCGCTGGGCGTGGGCTGGATGGTGCTGATCGCGGCTGAAATGCTCGCCCAGAACCCCGGTCTCGGCAAGTTCGTGTGGGACGAGTTCCAGAACGGCTCTTCCCAGTCGCTCGCCCGCATCATGTTCGCCGTTGTCGTCATCGGCTTCATCGGCTTCGGTCTCGACCGCATCATGATGAGCCTGCAGGCGCTGGTTTCCAAGAACCGCACGATCTGATCGCGACAGGAAAGGGAGTATCGCCATGCAGCAACAGCCGATCCTTTCGCTTCAGGGCGTGAAGAAGAGCTATACCGGCAAGACCGGCGGCACGACCGATGTCCTCGGCGGTATCGAGCTGGACGTGGCCGAAGGCGAATTCATCGCCATCCTCGGCTTCTCCGGCGCGGGCAAGACGACGCTGATCTCATCCATCGCGGGTCTGGTGAAGCCGGACGAGGGCAGCATCCTGCTGAAGGGCCAGCCGATCGACGGGCCGGACCGCGACCGCGGCCTGGTGTTCCAGTCCTACTCGCTGTTCCCGTGGCTGACGGTGAAGCAGAACGTCGAACTGGCCGTCGATGCCGTTCACAAGGACCGTTCGCGGGCAGAACGCGCCGCATTGGTGAAGCAGAAGGTCGAACTCGTCGGCCTCGGCCATGCGATGGATCGCAAGCCCGCCCAGCTTTCGGGCGGCATGCGCCAGCGCGTCTCTGTCGCCCGCGCTCTTGCCATGGAGCCGGAAATCCTGCTGCTGGACGAACCCCTGTCGGCCCTCGACGCGCTTACCCGCGCCAAGCTGCAGGACGAGATCGAGCGTATCCGCGAGGAAGAGAAGCGCACCATCATCCTTGTCACCAACGATGTGGACGAGGCGCTTCTGCTGGCCGACCGCGTCGCCGTGCTGACGCCTGCGCCTTCGGCCCGGATCGGCAAGATCTTTGAAGTCGATGTCGCCCGCCCCCGCGACCGTGAAGCGGTGAACGACGACGAACACTTCAAGGCCCTGCGCGGCCGGATCGTGAACTACCTGTCGACGCTGAACGCGCAAAGCTCGACCGTGGGCGAAAGCGTAACGCAGCTTCCGGGCGTTACCCCGCTGGATCTCGCACCCCCACCAAAGGCCTATCAGGAAGCGGGCAAGACCAATGTCGAGAACCGCTATCTGGAATTCTTCAAGCTCGACAAGGTCTATCCCACGCCCAACGGCCCGCTGAAGGTTGTCGACGATTTCAACCTCATCATGAACAAGGGCGAGTTCGTCTCGCTCATCGGTCACTCGGGCTGCGGCAAATCCACCGTTCTGACGATGGCCGCGGGCCTCAACGAAATCAGCGGCGGCGGCATCGTGCTCGACAACCGCGAAATCTCTGCAGCCGGACCTGACAAGGCCGTGGTGTTCCAGGCCCCCAGCCTGATGCCATGGCTTACCGCGCGGCAGAACGTGGCGCTCGGCGTGGAACGGGTGTACCCCCATGCATCCCGTGCCGAGCGCCGCGATATCGTCGACTACTATCTCGACCGGGTCGGCCTTGCCGATGCGAAGGAGAAGATGGCGGCGGAAATGTCGAACGGCATGCGCCAGCGTGTCGGCATCGCCCGCGCTTTCGCCCTTTCCCCGCGCCTGCTGCTGCTCGACGAACCGTTCGGGATGCTGGATTCGCTGACCCGCTGGGACCTGCAGGACGTGCTGGTCGAAGTGTGGAACCGCACCAAGGTGACGGCGATCATGGTCACGCACGATGTGGACGAGGCGATCCTGCTGGCCGACCGCGTGGTGATGATGACCAACGGGCCGAACGCCACGATCGGCAAGATTCTGGAGGTGGACCTGCCGCGCCCGCGCGACCGCAAGGCGCTGCTGGAGCATCCGCAGTTCTACCACTACCGGCAGGAGGTGCTGCACTTCCTCGCCGAATACGATCACGGTCCGGTAGCCAAGGCCGCATAGGCTGACGGCTGCCTGAACCAACGGGCTGCGCAAGCGGCCTGCCTTACAGGGTCAGCCGCAAAGGCGGCCCTTTCCAGAGGATGCCGTCCGGGGCTTCACGCTCCGGTTTCGGGCCGCGTCGTTTCCCGCGCGGTCCGACTTACCATGCTGCGCCCCGTCACGCGGGGCAGGGACGGGCAACGGCGCCCGTTTCCCACGCGGCCCTGACACAAGCGGGCGATGCTGCCCGCCTTTCACCGACATCCGCGCGGGCAACGATGCTGCGCAACCAGTTCAGGGACCTGCCGGGTCAAGAGGGATCAAAACGCCCGGCAACATGGAGGTAACGTGCAATGAGGAAACAGGTACTTCTGCTTGGTGTTGTTTCGGGTGCGGCTCTTGCTTGCAGCGGAACTGCACAGGCCAAGGCGGGCGATCCGGTCGAAGTGGCCGATGGCGTCACCATCGATCCGATCATCTCCGGCGTGCTGCGTTACGAAGGGGTGGATCAGGACAACGCAGGCCTAAACGCCGATGCACTGACTCTCGGCATGGAGGCCGGATTCGAGGTCAAGGCGAGCGGTTTCTCGTTCCTTGCCGAAGCCGAAGGCACGCTGGCCATCATCGACGACTACAACGACACCATTTCTGGCAATAACGGCTACATCGGCAACGAACCCTATTCGATCGTCGCCGATCCGGAAAACGTTGAGCTGAACCGGCTGCAGGTCGGCTATGCGGGCAAGTTCGGTTCGCTCACCGTCGGACGCCAGACCATTGCGCTGGGTAACCATCGCTTCGTGGGCCATGTCGGCTGGCGCCAGAACATCCAGACTTTCGACGCGGTTCGCGGCGTCGTGAAGTTTGGTCCGGCCTATGTCGACGCGACCTATTCGAACTCGCAGCGTACGATCTTCGGCATGGATGCCGGTGCGAAAACCGCATTCGATGGCGACCATGTCTTCGTGAACGCGGGCGCGAAGGTGGCCGGGATCGACCTGACCGCCTTTGCCTATCTGCTCGATTACGATCTGGGCGAAGCGGCCCCGTCCAGCCAGACTTATGGCGCGATCGCCAGCGGCAAGCTGCCGATCAAGGGGCCGGTCTCGGTCAGCTTCGTCGCCAGCTATGCCAAGCAGGGCGACTACAAGGGGCACACCGCCCCCTATTCGGCCGATTACATCAACGGCGAACTGGGCGTCGGGTTCAAGGGGCTGAAGCTCACGGGCGGCTACGAACTGCTCGGCAGCGCCAACGGCATCGGTTTTTCCACGCCGATGGCAACGCTGCACAAGTTCAACGGTTTTGCCGATGTCTTCCTCAACACGCCGGGTGCCGGCCTGCAGGATTACTACGGCACGCTTGCTTACGCCTTCACCGGCGTAAAGGCCCTGCCGGGGCTCAATGCCAGCCTCACCTATCACAAGTTCGAAAGTGATGTCGGCGGCGCGGATTATGGCGAGGAATGGGATGCCACGCTGGGCTTCAAGCTCGGCGGTTATCCCTTCCTCGTGAAGTACGCCAACTACAACGCCGACACCGTCGGCACCGATACCGAGAAGCTCTGGATCCAGGTGAGCTTCGCCTACTGAAAACTGAAAGCAAAGGAGTACTGACGATGTCCTACCTTGCCCCTTCGGAATTCGTGCCGAAGCTGATCGATTCCGGTGAAACCAAGATCATGATGTCCACCAAGGACACTCTGGTCCGCGCCTATATGGCCGGTGCCACGCTGGCCCTTGCCGCCGCGTTCGCGGTTACCATCAACGTCCAGACCGGCCAGCCGCTGGCAGGGGCCGTCCTTTTCCCGGTCGGCTTCTGCATGCTGTACCTGCTGGGTTACGACCTGCTGACCGGCGTGATGGTTCTCTGTCCGCTTGCCGTCTGGGCCAAGCGCCCCGGCTGCACATGGGGCGGTGTGTTCCGCAACTGGGGTCTGGTGTTTACCGGCAACTTTGCAGGCGCGCTGACCACCGCGGTCATGATGGCGATCTACTGGACTTATGGCTTTGCCGCGGAAACCAATGAGGTCGGCATGAAGTTCGCGACGATGGGCGAGCAGCGGACCGTCGGCTACGCCGCTTATGGTGCGGCCGGCTGGTTGACGATCTTCGTTCGCGCCATGATGTGCAACTGGATGGTTGCCAGCGGCGTCGTCGGTGCCACGATTTCGACCTCGGTTTCGGGCAAGATCCTCGCCATGTGGATGCCGATCATGCTGTTCTTCTACATGGTCTTCGAACACTCGATCGTGAACATGTTCCTGTTCCCTTCGGGCTTGATGATGGGCGGCAACTTCTCGATCCTCGACTACTTCATCTGGAACGAGATCCCTGTCGTCCTCGGCAACCTTGTCGGCGGCCTGACTTTCGTCGGCCTGATGCTCTACTCGACGCACTATCGCACGTCGAAGAGCCGCACTCCGGCCGACCTGAAGATCGCGGCCTGATGGGGGCAGCGTGAAGCTTGGCGGGGAAGTCCGGATGTTCCGAACCGGCCTTCCCCGCCATTCGTTTCACGATGCACACCGCGTCATGACCGGCAGGCTTTCCATATCAGTCGGGCAATATTCGACCGCCGGTGTGAAACCGGAAAACCAGGATTTTCACGGCATGCTCCTGCCGGTGGGCGACGATCTCGTCACCAAGGGCATTGCCGTCGCCATCGCCGATGGCATTTCCACCAGCAAGCTGGGCGCGACCGCGGCGCAGACGGCGGTGAAAAGCTTCCTGTCCGATTATTACTGCACGTCGGGCGCATGGTCGGTGCAGAATTCGGGCCAACGGGTGATCGCGGCCACGAACAGCTGGATGTACGCGCAGAACCGCCAGGCCGGTCCGCTGACCGATGAAACGCGCGAAGCGGGCATGATCTGCACGCTGACGACGCTGGTGCTGAAATCGCGCAGCGCCCACATCTTCCACGTCGGCGACGGGCAGGTGGCCCGCATCGTCGGGAGCGGCCTGGAAGTGTTGACCGAACCGCATCGCGTTTCGGCGGGCGGGGGGCAGACTTACCTTGCCCGCGCGATGGGCGTGAACCGCCATGTCGAGATCGACTACCGGCAGGTTCCGGTCCAGCCGGGCGACCTGTTCCTGCTGACGACCGACGGGGTGAGCGAGGCGCTGACCGCGTCGCAGATCGCACGGATCGTCGGCGAATCCCGCTCTCTGGACGACGCGGCGATGGTGCTTTGCGAAGCCGCGCGCGAAGCCGGTAGCACCGACAACCTGACCGCGCAGATCGTGCGGATAGAGGAGCTTCCCTCCGGCGATGTCGCCGATCTGGTTGGCGGGCAGGGTGCGCTGCCGCCCGCGCCGCATCTGGAGGCGGGGCAGACTTTCGAAGGCTATCGCATCCTGCGGCGGCTGTATGGCGGGGCACGCAGCCATGTCTATCTCGCCCGCGATACCGTTGGCGGCCGGAAAGTCGTGATCAAGGTTCCGTCCACCGAACATGGCGAAGACGCGGGCCAGATGGCGGCGCTGCTGCTGGAAGAGTGGGTCATGCGCCGCGTTTCGCACCAGAACCTGCTTTCGGCCCCGCCGGAAACCAATCGCCCGCGCGGTTTCGTCTATTCCGTCGCCGCTTATGTGGCGGGGCAGACGCTGGACGAGTGGATGCACGACAATCCGGAGCCGGACCTTGCCACCGTGCGGGACATCGTGCGCCAGATCGCCAGCGGCCTGCTTGCGCTGCACCGCAAGGAGATGGTCCACCGTGATTTGAGGCCCCAGAACGTGATGATCGACGCCGACGGCACGGTGACGATCATCGATTTCGGTTCGGTGGAAGTTGCGGGGCTGGAGGAGATCGCACCCGGCACGGCGGGAGAGGCGGCCTTTGCCGGTACGGTGCAGTTCTCCGCCCCCGAAGTCTATCGCGGTGCGGGGGCGAGCGCGAAGAGCGACATCTATTCCCTGGGCGTCATCGCATACCGGCTGGTGACGGGCGAGCTTCCCTATGGCCCGCGCGTGGCCAATGCCACGACGGTCACTGCGCAGGGCAAGCTGAAATACCGTTCCATCGCCGACAAGGTGCCCGACTTTCCGGCGTGGATGGACGCCGCCATCGCGCGGGCCTGCGCCATCGATCCGGCGAAGCGTTATGACGAGTTGAGCGAGTTCACTTACGATCTTGCCCATCCCAACAATTCGCTCGTCGCCGATAGCCGCCCGCTGATGGAGCGTGGATCGGCGCGCGACTGGCGGCTGATCGCGCTCGTGCTGGCAGTGGCGCTGGCGCTTTCGATCCTAACGCGGCCGGATGTCGGCCTGTTTCTCGCCCACCCGATCGAACATTCAGCACAGGAGAATGCCCGATGATGACCAAAGCCGACGTAACCACGATGATCCGCGCCGCGATGCGCGAAAAGAACGTGAGATGGGCCGAGATCGCGGAAGTGGCGGGCTTGTCCGAAGTGTTCTGCACGTCCGCCTGCCTTGGCATGAATTCCCTGCTGCCCGATGCGGCGGGCAAGGTCGTCGATTTTCTGGGCCTTCCTGCCGAAGCCGCGATCGTTCTGGCCGAGTATCCGACCAAGCTTTTCGCCCAGCAGGTGCCGACCGATCCGTGCATCTACCGCTGGTACGAAATTACCGGCGTCTTCGGAGAGGCGTTCAAGGAACTGGTGCAGGAAAAGTTCGGCGACGGCATCATGAGCGCGATCGATTTCGATATGGAGATCAACAAGATAGTCCATGAAAAGGGCGACCGCGTGCAAGTCGTGATGACCGGCAAGTTCCTGCCCTACAAGAGCTGGTGACATGCACGGCGCGGCGGCGGATTGATCCGTCAATCCTTGCTGCAATGCAAAAACGTCTTGCCGCGCCGCACACGAATCGCCTATAGTCAGGCCAAGGCACGGATTGCCCCGCCCATCGTGGGGCGTAACCAAGCAATTCGCTGCAACCCTTTTCAACATTGCGTGGCAACGAAGCCGCCCGAACCTTCGAGGGATCGACCCCTTGATGGAACGAGGCGGCTTCTTTGCGTGCGCGTCACACGAGGACGCAAATGAACGTGACCGTAGCACCAGACATGAAGGGGACCACCGGTGTCCTTTCGCGTGGCCGAAAGCTGGTCGTGATCGGCAACGGGATGGCCGGTTGCCGCGCGGTGGAGGAAATCCTCTCCCGCGACGGCACCCGCTTTGACGTGACGATCTTCGGCGCAGAACCGCGGGTGAACTACAACCGCATCATGCTCTCGCCCGTCCTCGCCGGCGAAAAGACGTTCGAGGAAATCGTCATCAACGGGCAGGACTGGTACGATGACAACCACATCCAGCTGGTATCGGGCGATCCCGTCGTCGGCATCGACCGTCAGCAGAAGCACGTCATCACGCGCTCGGGCCGGATCGAGAACTATGACACGCTGCTGATCGCCACGGGTTCGGACCCGTTCATTATTCCGGTTCCGGGCAAGGACCTCGACGGCGTGGTCACGTTCCGCGACCTCGACGACGTCGACAAGATGCTGACCGCTGCCGAAAAGGGCGGCAGCGCAGTGGTTATCGGCGGCGGCCTGCTCGGCCTTGAAGCTGCGCACGGTCTTTCGCTGCGCGGCATGGATGTTACCGTCGTCCATCTGATGCCGACGCTGATGGAACGCCAGCTCGACGAAGCGGCGGGCTACCTGCTGAAGCATGAACTGGAAAGCCGTAACCAGACCATCCTGACCAGCGCCAACACCAAGGAAATCGTCGGCAAGGACGGCAAGGTTTCGGCAGTCCTGCTGGAAGACGGCACCGTCATTCCGGCAGACATCGTTGTCATGGCCGCAGGCATCCGTCCGGCGACCGGTCTTGCGAAGGAAGCGGGTCTCGATGTCGAGCGCGGCATCCTCGTTGACGATCACATGGTCACCAGCGACCCCGACATCCTTGCCGTCGGCGAATGCGTGCAGCATCGCGGGCTTTGCTACGGCCTTGTCGCACCGCTGTGGGACATGTGCCGTTCCCTTGCCGATTACGCCACCGACACTCCCTCGGGCTATGGCGGTTCGGTCACTTCGACCAAGCTGAAGGTATCGGGCATCGACCTGTTCTCTGCCGGTGACTTCACCAGCGGCGAGGATTGCGAAGACATCGTCATGCGCGATGCCAGCCGCGGCATCTACAAGCGCGTCGTCGTGAAGGACAACCGGATCGTCGGCGCCGTGCTCTACGGCGATACCGCCGACGGCAACTGGTACTTCGACCTCCTGAAGAAGGAGGAGGACATTTCCGACATCCGCGAGGCGCTGATCTTCGGTCAGGCCTTTGCCAGCGGAGGTGCCTCGCTGGACCCTAACGCCGCCGTTGCCGCCCTTTCGGACGACGCAGAAATCTGCGGCTGCAACGGCGTGTCGAAGGGTCAGGTCGTCGCGTGCATTTCCGGCGGGGCGCACAGCCTCGACACGGTCCGGTCGGGGTGCAAGGCCTCGGCATCCTGCGGGTCGTGCACCGGCCTGGTCGAAAGCCTGCTGGCCCTGACGCTGGGCGAGGACGCGGTCGAAAGCGGGCCGAAGACGATGTGCAAGTGCACCAGCTTCACCCACGACGACGTGCGCGCGCGGATCGTGGAAAAGGAGCTGAAGGAAATCCCGCAGGTCATGCAGGAACTGCACTGGACCACGCCCGACGGCTGCTCCTCCTGCCGCCCTGCGCTCAACTACTACCTGCTTTGCGCATGGCCGGGCGAATACGTCGACGACCAGAAGAGCCGTTTCGTGAACGAGCGTCTTCACGCCAACATCCAGAAGGACGGCACTTATTCGGTCGTGCCGCGCATGTGGGGCGGCGTCACCACGCCCGGCGAACTGCGCGCCATCGCCGATGCGGCTGACAAGTATCAGGCCCGCCTTGTGAAGGTGACCGGTGGCCAGCGTATCGACCTGTTCGGGATCAAGAAGGAAGACTTGCCCGGCATCTGGGCTGACCTCAACGCCGCGGGCATGGTTTCGGGCCACGCCTACGGCAAGTCGCTGCGCACGGTGAAGACTTGCGTCGGCAGCGAGTGGTGCCGCTTCGGCACGCAGGATTCGACCGGTCTTGGCATCAAGGTCGAGCGGATGACCTGGGGCAGCTGGATGCCGCACAAGTTCAAGATCGCGGTCAGCGGTTGCCCGCGCAACTGCGCCGAAGCGACGATCAAGGACTTCGGCGTCGTCTGCGTGGACTCGGGCTACGAACTGCACGTCGGCGGCAACGGCGGCATCCACGTCCGCGCCACCGACCTCCTCTGCAAGGTGGAGACTGAGGCCGAGGCAATGGAACATTGCGCCGCCTTCATCCAGCTCTACCGCGAGGATGCGCGTTACCTTGAACGCACCGCCCCGTGGATCGAGCGCAAGGGTCTCGACTGGCTCAAGGAGGCGCTGTTCTCCGACCCCAACACGGTCAAGGAACTGGCTCGCCGCTTCCGCTATTCGCAGCGTTTCTCGCAGGACGATCCGTGGGCGCAGCGCGCCGGTGGCGACCGCGCGGACCTGCACAGCCACCTCGCCGAGGTGCGTCCCCTACAGATCGTTTCGGAGGTTGCATAATGCGTGTTGGTAAGTGGCTCGACATCGGCCCGGTGGAGCAGATCGAACCGGGCACGGCCCGCACGCTTCCGGTAGAAGGAGGCGAGGAACTGGCCGTGTTCCGCACGATGCGGGGCGACATCTTCACGATCGTGAACAAGTGCCCGCACAAGCAGGGCCCGCTGTCGCAGGGCATCGTTCACGGCAATGTCGTGGCCTGCCCGCTGCACAACTGGAACATCAGCCTCGAAACCGGCCGCGCGCTGGGCGGCGATGACGGTTGCGTGCCCACGATCCCCACCAAGGTGGAGGGCGGACGCATCTTCCTGCTGCGCGAGGCGGTGCTGAACCCGCAGGTTCCGGCCGACGAAGCGCCCAAGGCCGCGGCCTGAGCCTGATACGATGACGAAGATCGCCACCACGTGTGCCTATTGCGGCGTCGGCTGCGGCGTCATTGCCGATACCGGCGATAGCGCGGCGGCGCGGCAGGTGGTGATTTCGGGCGACAAGGCGCATCCGGCCAATCACGGCAGGCTCTGCGTCAAGGGAACCATGCTGGGCGATACGGTCGGGCAGGAAGGCCGGATGACAACCCCGTTCATCGGCAACCGGCGCGCAAAATGGGAAGAGGCGACGGCCTTTGTCGCCAGGACCTTTGCCGACACGATTGCCGAGCACGGGCCGGACAGTGTCGCCTTCTACGTCTCCGGCCAGTTGCTGACAGAGGATTACTACGCCGCGAACAAGCTGATGAAGGGCTTCATCGGCAGCGGCAACATCGACACCAATTCGCGCCTCTGCATGGCCAGCGCGGTCGCCGCGCATAACCGTGCCTTTGGCGAGGACTACGTGCCGGTGACCTATGACGATCTGGACGAGGCGGACCTGATCGTCCTTGTCGGATCGAACACCGCGTGGTGCCATCCGGTCGTATGGCAGCGGATCGAAAAGGCGCGCAAGGAACGCGGCACCAAGATCGTCGTCATCGATCCGCGCCGCACCGAAACCGCGGCAGAGGCCGACCTCCACGTCGCGATTGCGCCTGATGGCGATATCCCGCTGTTCCGCGCCCTGCTGGCCGAGATGAAGGCGCGCGGCGCGGTGGACAAAGCCTTTGTCGCGCAGCATTGCAACGTGCCCGAAGGTTTCTGGGATAACCTCGACGGCGCTTCGTACGAGGACCTGCCCGATACTTTCGCGGCGCTGGCCGACATGGTCGAAGCGCATCCGCGCATGATCACGGTATTCTCCATGGGATCGAACCAGTCGGTGCGCGGGACGGACAAGGGCAACGCGATCATCAACCTGCACCTCGCCATGGGCCGCATCGGCAAGGCGGGCGCGGGCCCATTCTCGATGACCGGTCAGCCCAATGCCATGGGCGGGCGCGAAGTCGGCGGGCTGGCCTCGACGCTGGCGTGCCATCTCGGCTTTTCCGAGGAGGAGCGGAACGCCGTCGCCGATTTCTGGCAGGCGCCCGCGATGTGCAACGCGCCGGGCCTCAAGGCTGTCGACATGTTCCGCGCGGTCCACGATGGCCGGATCAAGGCGATCTGGATCATGGCGACGAACCCTGCGGTTTCGATGCCCGATGCAGGCTTCGTGCGCGAGGCACTGGAAAAGTGCGATTTCGTCGTCGTCTCCGACTGCATGGCCGATACCGACACGGCGCGGCTGGCCCATGTCCGCCTGCCCGCGCTGGGCTGGGGGGAGAAGGACGGGACGGTCACCAATTCCGAACGCATGGTCAGCCGCCAGCGCGCATTCCTACCAGCCGCAGGCGAAGCGCGTGCCGACTGGCGCATCATTGCCGACGTCGCCGCCGCGATGGGGTTTGGCGATGCATTCGGCTGGAACAGCGTTGGCGGCGTATTCCGCGAATATGCGGCGATGACGCTGCTGGCCAAACAGCGGGGGTTGCAGCTCGACCTCACCGACAAGGCAGGGCTTTCGGACGCGGAATACGATGCGCTTGCGCCGTTCCGCTGGGGCGGGGCGGAACCGCTGCTCGCAACCGGCTTCTCTTTCCCCGACCGTCGTGCGCGGCTGGTCGATGTGGCGCCGCTGGAGGCGAAGGCTGTCGATCCGGAGTTCCCGCTGCGCCTCAACACCGGACGCTACCGCGACCAGTGGCACACGATGACGCGGACCGGCCTTTCCGCCCGCCTTGCCCGCCACCGCAGCGAGCCGCAGGTCGAAATCCACCCTGCCGATGCGCAAAGTTTCGGCATCACGGACGGCGGCCTTGCCCGCATCTCGAGCCCGCGCGGCAGCACCGTCCTGCGCGCAAAAGTGACCGACGGTCAGGCGAAGGGCACGATCTTCTCGCCCATGCACTGGAGCGACCTGTTCTCAAGCGGCGGGCGCAGCAACCGGCTGACCGCGCCCCATGTCGATCCCGTCTCCGGCCAGCCCGGCTTCAAGGACTGCGGCGCCGCCATCGAAGCGGTAACGCCCGACTGGCGCGCGTTTCTCGTCTCGGCGACCGAACCCGACCTTCCCGACTGCCTCTACTGGACGAAGGCGCGGCAGGCGAAGGGCTGGCTGGTCGAACTGGCAGGCCATGGCGAGGCTCCGGTCGATGCGCTCATGCCCGGCGGACGGTACATGGAGGCCGAGGACGTCCGCCGCGGCATGAAGCGCGTTGCCGCACTGGACGGCGATGGCCGGCTGGCCGCCGCGCTGTTCGTCACCTGCAACGGCGACCTGCCTTCGCGCGAATGGATCGCGTCGCAGCTTGGCGACCGCGACGTGACGACCGCCGAACTGCTGGCGGCGCGTCCGGCAGAGGCGATGCCCGATCCCGGCCCGCAAGTCTGCGTGTGCTTCGATGTCGGGCTCAACACCATCCTTGCCGCGATTGCCGATCAGCGCCTTTCCAGCGTCACGGCCATCGGCAAGGCGCTGAATGCCGGCACCAATTGCGGGTCATGTCGTCCGCAACTTGCCGAAATCCTGCGGGAAACCGATCTGGCGGAGGCAGCGGAATGACCGACTTTGCAAATGGCGACGTCTGGCTGGTGGGCGCAGGCCCCGGCGATCCCGACCTGCTGACCCGCAAGGCCGAACGCCTGATCCACGAGGCGACTGTGGTCTTCTACGATGCGCTGGTGGGTGAGGGCGTTCTTGCGTTGGTCCCGCCCCATGTCCGCATGGAGCCTGTCGGCAAGCGTTCGGGCCGCCATTCGAAGGACCAGTCCTCCATCGACCGCCTGATCGTCGAAGCCGCGCTCGAAGGCGAAAAGGTCGTGCGCCTGAAGGGCGGCGACCCCGCCATCTTCGCCCGCGCGAACGAGGAACTCGAAGCCTGCCGCGCCGAAGGTATCCGCGTCTCGATCTGTCCCGGTATCACGGCGGCCAGCGCCGCTGCCGCCGATCTGGGCATGAGCCTTACGTTGCGCGGCCTTGCCCGCCGCCTGACGTTCGTCACCGCCCATGCCCGCGCGGGCGAGGTGCTGGACCTCGACTGGGCGGCGCTGGCCGATCCGCAGGCGACGCTGGCGGTTTACATGGGCAAGGCAGCGGCTCCCCACGTTTCGGCAGGGCTCATCGCAGCGGGGCTTCCCGGCGATACGCCTTGCGCGCTGGTGGAACAGGCAAGCCTGCCGACCGGCGGCGAATTCCTGACCCGCCTCGACCTGCTGCCGATCGCAGCAAAGACGGCGCTGGGCGACGGGCCGGCGCTGATCCTGATCGGGCAGGCGGTCGGCGCCGCGGTTCTGCCGCAGCGCGCGGCCAGCATCGCCAGTACGGCCAGCCTCAGGCAGCGGTAAGGCCGAACACGTTCCATTCGGGGCGCGGCTTTCCGAACAGGAATCCCTGTCCCTGCTTGCACCCGAAGCCGGCCAGCACCTGCGCCTGGTGCTTCGTTTCGATCCCTTCGGCGATGACGACAAGGTCGATATCGCGGGCAAGGTCGACGATGGCGCGAATGATATTCACGCTCTTGGGTTCGTGGATCGAGGCGACGAAGCTCTTGTCGATCTTCAGCGAATCGAGCGGCAGGTTATGCAGGTAGCTGAGCGAGGAATATCCCGTCCCGAAATCGTCGAGGCTGGCCTGTACGCCGAAAGCGCGGATCGTGCGCAGGACTTCCGCTGCTGCTTGCGCATCGATGATCGCGACATTCTCGGTAATCTCGATCTTCAGGCGGGAAGGGCTGATCGCGGTTTCCATCACCATGCCGCGAACGATGTCGGCGAAATTGGGCTGGAGGAACTGTTCGGGCGCGACATTGACGCTTACGAACGGGGGCGTACGCGCCGCAGCCAGGGGCGGCATCCGCGCGATCGTTTCGCAGGCCTGCCGCAGCACCCATGTGCCCAGCGCGGTCATCAGGCCGGCGTCCTGTGCACAGTCTATGAACTCGTCAGGCCCCAGCACACCGCGTGTCGGGTGGTTCCAGCGCAGCAGCGCCTCGAACCCGCAGAGCGTGTGTTCGGCGTCGAGACTGAAGATCGGCTGGTAATACAGCTCGAACTGTTTCTTCGCGACCGCCTCGCGCACTTCCTGTTTCAGTTCGCGCGCGCGGCGCACCGAAAGGCCGAGTTCGGGGGTGAAGGATACCGTCCGGCTCGCTCCCAGCCGCTTGGCCTCGTACATGGCAAGGTCCGCGTCGCGCAGCAGGCGGTCGTAACTGTCGTGGCCATCGTCGCTGGTGGCCATGCCGACCGATGCGCCGACCGCTACCGACTGGTCGCCGATGCGGAACGGCGGGGAGAGGCATTCGTGGATCGCCTCGGCAAGGCTGGCAAGGTTGGGCCAGTCGACCAGACCCTGCAGCATGACGACGAATTCGTCGCCGCCCGTACGGGCCAGCAGCGTCTTTACCGTGGCGATCCGGTTTTCCTGCCAGCTGATCACCGCCCGCCCCAGCCGCGTGGCGACAAGTGTCAGCAGCTGGTCGCCGTAATGGTGGCCATAGCGGTCGTTCACCGCCTTGAACCCGTTGAGGTCGAGCACGACCATCGCAAGGCCCTTTCCGTCCGGCGGCAGCGCGGCAAAGGCGGCGGCCGAGCGTTCGGCAAGGATCGCCCGGTTGGGCAGGCCGGTCAGCACGTCGTGGCGCGCGGTCTGCAACAGGGCCCATGCGCGCTGGCGTTCGACCACGCGGCCCAGCTGCGTGCCGATCTGCTGCATGGCCCATGTGAGTTCGGGCGATTCCACGATGGGCTTGCGCGCGAAGAATTCCAGAACGGCGACGATCTCGGTCTCGACCCTGACGGGGAAGGCGCAGGCGGATGTCATGCCGCAGGCGTCGGCCTGTTGCGCGCGGGTGCAGCCGGGGATCGAATCGAGATCGCGGGTCCATACCATCCGGCCCGTTTCCAGCACCGTGCCGGGAAGCCCCTTGCCCCGATCGAAGCTGGCATTGCCCGATGCCGCGACCAGCAGGGCAAGATCCGTCTCGTCCTCGGCGAACCATGCCTCGCAGGCGCAGGCGCTCTGCTGCGCCCCCTCGATCAGGTAGGCATTGCCGAAATCGTAGCCGAGCGTGCAGCATATCTCGGCCAATGCCGAAACGAGTGAGGTGTGCACCTCGTTCGACTTGTTCGCGATGTCGGTGATCTTCTGCAGCAGGCTGATGCGCTGTTTGCTTTCATAAAGGTCGCGCAGGCCCTTTTCCGCAATCGCCTCTGCCTCGATACGGGCCATGCGTTCGCGCAGCACCTGCCGTTCCAGCCGGGCGATCCGTTCCGTATTGTCGGGCGGCTGGCCGAACGGTTCGAATTTGGGATCGAACTTCACCGGCTCCATTCCAGTGCCATGCGACAGATCGGGTCGCCATCCTTCATGCACAGGTCGTGCGTGATCTCGACCTCGTTGCCGAAATGGTCGGCCGCGCCGTGCACGAAGCCGTGGGCCAGCTGGCACAAGTTGCGGGGGGATCGGTAGCCGACCATCAGCCTGCCGTTCGCGCCCTGCTGGAAATGGAAATGCGGGCAGGCCGCGCCGGAATAGAGCTTGCGCACTTCGGGATGGATGATGTCGTTCACCGACAGGATGAAGCTGCGCGAATGTTCGTGGCCGGAAAACAGGGCGCCGTAGCGCGCTGCCAGCAGCGGCATCGCCTTGCGTCCGAAGTCGCGCAGGATCTCGTCGGGCGACAGGCCCAGACCTTGCGAGGCGACCTCGACAAGCTTGTAGAGGTCCTCGTCAGGATAGCTGCCGACGGAGGTGTAGACGCCGCTGACCGCGCTTGCCTCGACAAGTTCGAACCACGCATCGGCGCCGAGGTCGGCGGTAACCACCTCCTCCAGCAGGTTGAAGACTATGCCCTTCATCGTCACTCCGATCGCGCGACCGTCGGCCGGTTCTACGGACGGGAAATTGCGGAAAGTTTAAGCTGCGCGAAATAGTGAACGGGGCCGCAATCGCATTGCGTAATTTGCCGCGCGACAGTCGGTTCGCAGCGGCTTGCAATGCCGGAAATGCCCGCCTATAGGGCGCGCTCCGGTCGGGACGTAGCGCAGCCTGGTAGCGCATCACACTGGGGGTGTGGGGGTCGGAGGTTCGAATCCTCTCGTCCCGACCAGTTTCTCCAAAGATCAACTCGAATGATCTTCAATGCGGAGAAACTTCCGGGCGGGGCTAAGCGGCTCGCTCTTCCGGATACATCGGCCATATACACCGCCGGACTTCGGGCAGGCCCTCCGGTCTTCTGGCTTTGCGCATCCCCGCGCCGTCCGGTCCAGCCGCACATTGCCACCCTTGGGCAATGCTGCTAGGCGCGCGGGCTTGACCGGTTGCCCCTGATCCTTTCGCTCTTGTCTGGCGGCCGATCGATCCTATTCAAAGCGCTTCAACAAGACGAAAGCAGCCCATGTCCAGCTCCCTGCTCGTTCTCGCCGCCGCAGCCCCTGCCGCCGGCCCGCCCGGATGGGTCCAGATCCTGCCGCTTCTTGCGATGGGCGTGATCTTCTGGTTCCTCGTGTTCCGTCCGCAGATGAAGCGGCACAAGGAGCATCAGGCCAAGATCGCAGGCCTGCAAAAGGGTGATCGCGTGGTTACCGCGGGTGGTCTTGTCGGTAAGATCGTGAAGCTGGAAGACCACTACGTCGATCTCGATCTGGGGCAGGGCGTAAAGGTGAAAGCCGTGCGCTCCACCATCGGCGACGTGATCCCGCCGGGCGGCAATACCCCGGCCAACGACTGAGATCTTAGCGAATGCTCGATTTTCCGCGCTGGAAGCGCCTGTGGCTGTGGGCGATCACGCTGATCGGCGTGGCCGCGGCCGTTCCTTCCCTCACCATGCTGGCGGGCCAGCCGTGGCCGTCGGCCCTGCCGGACCCGGAGATCAACCTCGGTCTCGACCTTGCCGGCGGGAGCCACATCCTTCTCGAAGCCGATACCGCGCAAGTGCGCGACCTTCGGATCGAGGCGATGGAAGAGGACGTGCGCCGCGCTATGCGCGAGGCCGATCCCGCCATCGAGATCGGCGACATCTCCACCGCTGACGGGCGCCTGTCCTTCATGGTGGAGCAGGAAACGCAGGTCGATGCCGCGCGCGAAATCCTGTTGCCGATGACAGAGGGCGTGGGCCTCACCGGCCAGCGTGACTGGACGATCCGCGTGGTGGACGGCCAGCGTTTCATTTTCGAACCGACCGATGCCGGCCTTGAACAGGCGGTCGAAAACGCGATGGATACCGCGACCGACGTCGTGCGCCGCCGTATCGACGAACTGGGCACGCGCGAACCCACCATCATCCGGCAGGGTGACGACCGCATCGTCGTGCAGGTGCCGGGCCTTGACGATCCGCAGAAGCTGAAGGCGCTGCTGGGCCAGACCGCGAAGCTGGAATTCAAGCTCGTCGACCAGACGGCGCTGCCGTCCGACGTGGCGCAGGGCATCGTGCCGCCGGGCAGCCAGATCCTTCCCTTTGCCGAAGACGGCCGCGGGCAGGGATCGATCGCGGTCAAGCGGCTGGGCGGTATTCAGGGTGACCAGCTGACCAATGCGCAGCAGGGTTATGACCAGAACGGTTCGCCCGTCGTCAACATCACCTTCAACCAGGAAGGCGGACGCAAGTTCGCCGCGCTGACGACAGCCAATGTCGGCAAGCCATTCGCCATCATCCTCGACGGCGAAGTGCTGTCGGCCCCGAACATCAACGAACCGATCCTTGGCGGATCGGCGCAGATTTCGGGCGGCTTTTCGGTCGACAGCGCCAATGCGCTGGCGATTTCGCTGCGTTCGGGCGCACTGCCGATCGACCTTCAGGTCGTGGAGGAACGCACCGTCGGGCCGGACCTTGGCGCCGATTCGATCCGCAAGGGCGTGCTCGCGCTCATGATCGGCGGTACGGCCGTGCTAGCCTTCATGTTCGTGAGCTATGGCCGCTTCGGCCTCTATGCCAATGCCGCGATCTTTTTGAACGTGCTGATCATCCTTGGCATCATGGCGGTGCTGGGCACCACGCTCACCCTGCCGGGTATTGCCGGTTTCGTTCTCACCATCGGTACCGCGGTCGATGCCAACGTGCTGATCAACGAACGCATCCGCGAGGAACGCAGGCGCGGTCGTCGCGTGGTACAGGCCGTCGAAGTCGGCTACCGCGAGGCACAGCGCGCGATTATCGATGCCAACGTCACGAACGTGATCGCGGGCGTGCTGCTGTTCCTGTTCGGCTCGGGCCCGATCCGCGGCTTCGCCATCGTTCTCATCATCGGTATCGTGACCTCGGTCTTCACCGCGGTGACGATGACCCGCATGTGGGTGGCAGGTTACCTGCGTAAACACCGCCCCAGCGACCTGAATATCTGAGGAGGGACGCATGAAACTCCTGAAGCTCGTCCCCGACGACACCAATGTGAAGTTCCTTCGCTGGCGCCTGCCGTTCTACATCGTCTCGCTGATCCTGATGGCGGCAAGCTGGGGCGCGGTGGCGACCAACGGCCTCAATCTCGGTGTCGACTTCGTCGGCGGCCAGATGATCCGCGCGACTTTCGTGGAAAGTGCCGAGGCACCCGTTGCCGAGCTGCGCGACGACATCGCCGGGCTTGGTTACGGCGCGCCGATCATCCAGCGTTTCGGCCAGCCGAACGAGGTTTCGATCCGCATGCGCCTGCCCGAAGGTGAGGACGCGGCGCAGGTCAAGAACCTTGCCGACCAGATGACGAATGCCATCGTCGGCGAAATGGAAGCCAGTTATCCCGGCGTGCGGATCGACGGTGTCGATTCGGTCTCCGGCAAGGTTTCGGGTGAGCTGTTCGAAACCGGCATGCTTGCGCTCTTGGCCGCGATGGTCGCCATCGCGATCTATATCTGGGTCCGCTTCGAATGGCAGTTCGGCATCGGCGCGCTGTTTGCGCTGGTCCACGACGTGTCGCTGACGCTGGGCCTGTTCGCGCTGACACAGATGGAGTTCGACCTGAACATTGTCGCTGCGATCCTTGCCATCATCGGTTATTCGCTGAACGATACGATCGTCGTTTACGACCGCATCCGCGAGAATCTGAAGAAGTATCGCAAGATGCCGATGGAAGAGCTGCTCGACCTGTCGGTGAACGAGACGCTGGCCCGCACGGTCATGACCTCGCTGACCACGCTGATGGTCCTGCTTGCGCTCATGTTCGTCGGCCCTGCCTCTACTTTCGGGTTCGCGGCGGCAATCGCGTTCGGCATCTTTGTCGGCACGTATTCGTCGATCTACATGGCGGCGCCGATCCTGATCTGGCTGCGGGTCAATGCGGACAGTTTCGTGCCGACCGAGTCGGCGACGGACAAGCAGGAAAAGATCGCCCGCGGCGAAGTCTGAGGGGCGGCCTGCCCCTCCTGCGCGCCGGTCCGGTTTTCCTGATGCCGGGCATGTGTGTTATTCTCGGTCCCCAAGGAAAGGAGGCCGAGAATGGCACAAGACAACCGCTATGCCGCAGAGCTGAAGAACCTGCTGGTCGAAATGCGCGACCACCCCGAACGCAACCACGAAGACGCGCGCCAGCGTGTCGCCGTGCTGCGCAAGATGGTCGAGGCGCAGGACGCCTGACCGACTCGCGTCAGTCGATCACAGCATCCTGACCAGCATCACACCCTGCGCGACCCAGGGCGGGTCTTTCACCACCAGTTGGCGCTGGCCCGCCCCGGGCGGCAGGATCGCCACGAACTGATCGCTGCGGTCTATCAGCCGCCCGAACGCGAAACGCCCGCCGGGGCGCGGAACCAGCACGTCGCGGTTCATGGCCTGCTGCGTGTCGGCCACGGCCAGTTCGCGCAGCCACAGCCGGTCGCCGGGCCGGTATTCGCCCTGCGCCACATCGATTTCCAGCACGCCCATCGCGTCTTCGCCCAGCAGCACATCCGGCGGCACGGCTTCGCGCGGTTTGGGCAATGCTTCCGCCCCGTCATGCCCTAGTCTCGCCACGACCATCGGTGCGGCGCGGCTCTCGCTTGCCAGCAATGCTTCCGGCTCTACGCCAAGCGCGGCGGCAATCCGGTTCAGCCAGTCGATGGAAAGCGTCCGCATCCCCGTTTCCAGCCGGCCGATCGTTTGCGGCGTCGTGGGCGGAGAGCAGGTTTCGGCAAGGTCCGCCAGCGTCAGGCCCTTGTCCTTGCGAATGGCGCGGATGCGATTGATCATGGCTGACGTCCTTTTACCCACGAACCTATATGGTGTTATTTTCCTACAAGATCGAACCGGCGCAAGGCTCCCTCTGTACTTATCAAGAGGGAGATTCGCGTATGGACGACACCGCCGGGCAGACTGATCGCAAGGCGCACTATGTAACCCGCGAATTGACGAGCGAGGGGCCGCGCCGCACCTCTGCCCGTTACAAGGGCGGTGCGCCAAAGCGGGGGCGCAGCGTTACCGTCAACTTGCGCGAAAGCCCGCTAAGCTGGCTGCATGCGCGCGGGCACCTGACCGACCGGCAGTTCGATGCGGGCGAACGGCTGCGCGCGGATTGGGAACGCGCACAGCTTGCCCCGTCGATCACGATGCGGTGGGACCCGGTGCGCGTGAAGGGCGGGCCAGATGCCGGGCTATCCCCGTCCGAGCGCCAGCTTGCAGCGAAACGGCGGTTCGATGAAGCGACAGCACAGGCGGGTCCGGGCCTGTCGGACGTATTGTGGCGCGTCGCCTGTGCGGGGGAGAGCCTGCCCGATGCGGAAAAGGCGCTCAGCTGGCCGGCGCGCAGCGGCAAGCTGGTGCTGGGCCTCGCGCTCGACAGGGTCGCGCAATACTATCGTATCCGGTAGCATGGTGTGGGGCGAAGGGGTTGAGCCGCGCCAGACTTCGTGTAGGTGGTTTCATCAGAAACTGAAATGAACGGGTCATGCGATGAAAAGAAGGACATTTCTGGCTGCTGGAACGGCGATGGCCGGGTTGTCTGCCCGGCCGCTTCGGGCGATCGCGGCGGATGCGCCGACCCCGCCACAGACTGCTGCAGATGCGCGGCTCAATGCGCTGATGGACAAGGTGCAGTGGGGCGACATGCGGCTCGACCCGACAGAGATGACCTCGCTCGGCATCGATACCGGCGCGAACGCATGGGCCCGTTCGCGCCTCGGTTCTCCGGGGATGGCGGCACGCGTGGCGGAATGGAACCATGCGGAAAACATGCTGGCCGCGCTCAATGGTTTTGACACGGGTGAACTGAGCGAAACCGGCTCCGTCCATGCAGGCATCCTGCGCTTCCAGCTGGAATCGCGGCTGACGGGGCGCGAATTCGGGCTGGGGCATGTCCATTCGCCCTATGTGATATCGCAGCAGGACGGGATCGCCGGACGGGTGCCGGACTTTCTCGCCTCGATCCACCCGATCGCAACGCGCGACGATGCGGAAAGCTACCTCTCGCGCCTGTCGGCCTATGGCTATGCGCTGGATGACGAGAGCGAGTTGCAGCGTCATGAAGCGGCGCGCGGATATGCCGCACCGGGCTGGGCACTGGCAAAGGCGGCGCAGCAGCGCGAAGGGATGCTGGCGCAGGCAGCGGCAGAGAGCGGACTTGTCCGGTCTCTTGCCAGCCGCGCGGAGGAAAAGGGGATTGCGGGCGACTGGGCAGCACGCGCGACGCGGATCGTGGAGGAGCAGGTCTATCCTGCGCTGTCGCGTCAGGCGGCTTTGCTGCGCAAACTGTCGGGCACGGCGCGCAAGGGCGACGGCATCTGGCGCGTACCGCATGGCGAAGAGATATACGATCGCGCGCTTGCCTATTTTACCACCACCGGTCTGCCTGCCGATGAAATCCACCGCATCGGTCTGGAGCAAGTCGCCGAGATCGAGGCTGCGCTTGATCCGATCCTGAAGGAAGCAGGCCTGACGAAAGGCACGCCGGGTGAGCGGCTGATCGCCCTGAACTCCCAGCCGGGGCAGGTTTTCGAAGATAGCGACAAGGGGCGCGCCGCATTGCTGCGCTTCCTTGAAGAACGGGTCGCGAAAAGCTGGGAGCAGATCAAGCCGGCTTTCGACACCGTGCCGTCCACACCCGTGGAAGTGCGCCGCGTTCCGGTCGAGATCGAGCAGGGGGCCAGCCTTGGCTATTATATGCCGCCCGCTGCCGACGGTTCGCGGCCCGGTACGTTCTACCTCAACCTCTATGACGTGAACGACTGGCCGCGTTATTCGCTGCCCGCGATCATCTATCACGAAACGATGCCCGGCCATCACCTGCAGACCGGTCTTACCGCCGGGAACGACGACTTGCCGATGCTGCTGCGCAACCAGTACATCGGCTCCTATTCCGAAGGGTGGGCGCTCTATGCCGAACTGGTCGCAGACGAACTGGGCATGTACGAAGGTATCGAGAAAGCGGGCGCGCTGCAGTCATGGCTCTACCGCGCGGCGCGGCTGGTGACCGACACCGGCCTGCACGCCAAACGCTGGAGCCGGGAGCAGGGCATCGCCTATTTCGGATCGACCGTCGGCTATCCGGAAAACCAGACGATGAGCGAAGTCGAACGCTACTGCGCCGGGCCGGGTCAGGCGTGCAGCTACAAGATCGGCCAGAACGCATGGGTGGCAGAGCGCCGCAAGGCAGAGGGGGCGTTGGGCGAAAACTTCAGCCTGCCCCGTTTCCACCGGATCCTGCTGGAAGGCGAAATGCCGCTCAGCCTGCTTTCCGAACGGGTCGATGCATGGATTGCGCGGGAGAAGGCCGGGCAGGGGAACTGAGTGGCGGCATCAGCGTGCGCTTTTGAAGCTACCGACGTAGACCGTGCCGCGGTAGCGGTTGGCCATGATGTAGGTCCAGCCGCCCTTTTCATTCGATTTCATGGGGTGGGGTTGGAGGGAGGCTGGACCCCGGGTCAAGCCGGGGTGACGGACTCGGGTTTGCATCGAACGATGGCAAAACCATTTTCCTACACGAGCCGGACCCGTCATCATGCGCGCTGTTCTTTGCCATTGTGGTGTCTGCGCACAACCTGTCACCCTGTCGTTAAGGGGCGGACGGGGCGGTTTTCTGCGGGTTTGAGGCTTATTGCCGCGGGTGACAGGGTGTCACTTTTGTCACCCTAGCCCTCCAGCGCCTCGACCTCTTCGGCCAGCGCAAGCCAGCGTTCTTCGGCTGCGTCTTTTTCGGCGCGCTTGTCTTCCAGCGCCTTGCTGAGCTTTGCGAACTTCGCTGGGTCGCTGGCGTAAAGATCGGGATCGGCCATCGCTTCCTCGTCCGCGATGATCGCGGCTTCCAGTTCCTCGATCCGGCCGGGCAGCAGGTCGTAGTCGCGCTGGTCCTTGTACGAAAGCTTCGTCTTCTTCTGCGGCGGGGGAGGGGGCGTCGGGGTTGCGCTTTTCTTCGCCTCTTTCGGTGAGCCGGTTGGCTTCTTGCGCTTCGCTTCCCAGTCGGCATAGCCGCCCGCGATGACGTCGACAGAGCCGCTGCCGTCAAGGCCCAGCGTGATCGTTACCGTTCGGTCGAGGAAGTCGCGGTCGTGGCTGACGATGAGGACGGTGCCGTCATAGTCGGCGATGACTTCCTGCAGCATGTCCAGCGTCTCTAGGTCGAGATCGTTGGTCGGCTCGTCCAGCACCAGCAGGTTGGACGTGCGCGCAAATTCGCGGGCGAGCAAGAGCCGCGAGCGTTCGCCGCCCGAAAGCGTGCCGACCCGCGCATCGACCAGCGAAGGATCGAACAGGAAGTCCTTCAGGTAGGCCTGCACGTGCTTGCGGACCCCGCGCACGTCGACCCAGTCGCCGCCTTCGGCCAGGATGTCGCGCATCCGCTTCTCGTCGCTGAGCAAGCTGCGCTGCTGGTCGATCATCACGCCGTTCAGCGTCTTGGCGAGCGTGATCGTGCCGCTGTCGGGCTCAAGCTCGCCCGTCAGCATCTTAAGCAGCGTGGTTTTCCCTGCGCCATTGGCCCCGACGATGCCGATGCGGTCCTGCCGCTGGATGCGAAGGTTGAAGTCCTTGATGATGGTGCGGTCGCCGAACGACTTGGTGACATGCTCCGCCGTGATGACCGACTTGGTCTTGGTGTCGTCGGCAACGACCGCCATCTTGGCCGTGCCTTGCGGCGACATCATGGCGGCACGCTGGGCGCGCATTTCGTGCAGTTTTTCCAGCCGGCCCATGTTCCGCTTGCGCCGCGCGGTGACACCGCGTTGCAGCCAGTGGGCTTCCAGTTTCAGCTTCGCGTCCAGTTTTTCGGCTGCGCGCGCTTCTTCGGCATAGACCTGTTCTTCCCATGCCTCGTACCCGCCGAAGCCGACTTCCTTGCGGCGCAGGTTGCCACGGTCGAGCCAGAGGGTCGCGTTGGTAAGGCGGGTGAGGAAGGTCCGGTCGTGGCTGATAACCACGAAGGCGCCGTTGAAGCGGTTGAGCCAGCTTTCCAGCCAGTCGATCGCGCCGAGGTCGAGGTGGTTGGTCGGCTCGTCCAGCAGGAGCAGGTCCGGCTCCATCGCTAGCGCCCGCGCGATCGCGGCGCGGCGGCGCTCGCCCCCGCTGGCGCTTTTCGCGTTGCGGGTCATGTCGATGCCGAGCTGTCCGGCGATCGCTTCCACCTCGTACTGCGCCGGCGCATCCTTGCCCGCCAGCGCGTAATCCATCAGCGTTTCGTATTTCGCGACATCGGGTTCCTGCTCCAGCATCACGACCTTGACGCCGGGCTGGATCGAACGCTTGCCGCGGTCGGCCTCTATCTCGTTCCCGATCAGTTTCAGCAGCGTCGTCTTGCCCGCGCCGTTGCGGCCGATGAGCGCCAGCCGGTCGCGCGGGCCGATGTGGAGGTCGAGGCCGCCGGATGCGGTGGTGCTGTCGGGACCGCCGAACAGCCAGCCGCCACCCTGCTGCAGGCCGAGGCCTTCCCATGAAAGGATCGGAGGTTGTGCCATGTCGCCGCGCGACTAGAGCGATTTCGAGCCGGATGAAAGCCTTCATCCGGCGCCTTGCGAAATCGCGGCATCGAAAGTTCGCGGCGGGTGAACGAGGCCGCAAGCGATGGTTCAGGGAACCGGATGCAATTGCAGGGGGTTCGGAAAGGAACTCCTGGGAGAACTCTCGCATGAAACGCCTGCTTGCCGCCGCCGCCCTTACCCTGCCCGCCATCATGGCCAGTGCCCCCGCTTCCGCCGCTGTTGAGGTTGGCGTGGATGTTGATGGCCCCGTCGTGGAAATCCAGACGCAGCAGCAGGTGATGGGCGATCCGGACAAGGCCATGGTCGGTGCCGGGGTGACAACCCGTGCCCAGACCGCGGTTGCCGCCATGCAGCAGAACGCGACGCAGATGGATGCCGTGCTGAAGAAACTGAAGGCGCTCGGCGTGCCGGACAACCGGATCCAGACCAGCGGCATCACGCTTAATCCGCAATACCAGTACAACAATTCGACACAGCAGCCGCGCTTCCTCGGATACGACGCGACCAACACGGTCAGCATCGAACTGCGCGATCTCGAACGCGTGGGGCCGGTGCTCGACGCCCTTGTCGCAGCCGGGGCGAACAACCTGAACGGGCCGACATGGGGTGTTGTCGACGATACCTCGCGCAAGGCGCAGGCACGTAAGGCGGCATTCGATCAGGCTATGGCGCAGGCGCGGGAATATGCGCGGATGGCCGGATACGGGAACGTCCGCCTGCTCGCGATCGAGGAATCGATGGGCTATTCGCAGCCGATGTACGACCGGGCGATGGCAATCCAGACCAATGCCGCCCCGCCACCCCCGCCCATGACGCCGACGCGGCCGGGGCAGGTGGCCACCACCGTGGGCCTGACGATGAAGTTCGAACTGGTCCGCTGATGCCGCGCAAGTGTCGCCGGCGTGCAACACCGCTGTGCTTTCCGGCGACACAACGCACTATTCACGCCTTGTTCAATGCATCCCGCCTAGGCAGTATCGCATCATGACGCGCAAGCTCCGCCCTGTATTCGCCGCTCTCGCCGCGCTTGCCGTAGCGACAACGGGTTCGCCCGCCATGGCCGGTAACGATAAGCGGGACGGGCAGGGCGATGCCCGCCGCGAGCTTCGTGCCGGTAACGTGCAGACGCTTCGGCAGATCGAGAATCGCGTCCTGCCCCAGATGAAGGGCATGGATTATCTGGGCATGGACGAGTTCGTGGCCAATACCTACCGCCTGAAGTTCATCCGCGACGGCCGCGTCGTCTTTGTCGACGTCGACGCGCGGACAGGGCGCATTATAAATGTCATGAAGTAAACCTGACTCTGGCCGTTTTGGTTTAGGGCAAGGCGAAAATCGGGAGACGGCGGCACCCGGAGCGCAGCGTACTTCAGTACGTGAGCACCGGAAGGTCGCTGGCTCGCGATTTGCAGCCTTGCCATGGAGCAAAACCTTTCGTTCATCTTGTGTGGACCTTTTCTTGCTCCCATCTGTTCATGTAGATGAACGAGCAGGGGCGGCTCCATCATGACCGGAGCGCCCGCGGGAACGGAGAGCATATGCGTATCCTGATTGTCGAGGACGAGCCGACGCTGGGCAACCAGCTCAAGACCACGCTGGAGCAGACCGGCTATGCCGTCGATCTGTCCACCGATGGCGAGGATGGCCATTTCCTTGGTTCCACCGAAGAGTACGATGCCGTCGTGCTCGATCTTGGCCTGCCGGAAATCGACGGGCTGACCGTGCTGGGCATGTGGCGGCGCGAGGGGCGCAATTTCCCCGTGCTGGTGCTGACTGCGCGCGACAGCTGGTCGGACAAGGTGGCGGGGCTGGACGCGGGTGCGGACGATTACCTTGCCAAGCCGTTCCAGACAGAGGAACTGATCGCCCGCCTGCGCGCGCTGATCCGTCGTTCGACCGGCAATGCATCCAGCGAACTGACAGCGGGCGACGTGCGGCTGGACACCCGTTCGGGCCGCGTCACTCTGAACGGCGAGCCGGTCAAGCTGACCGCGCAGGAATACAAGCTGCTGAGCTACCTGATGCACCACAAGGGCAAGGTCGTCAGCCGCACAGAGCTTATCGAACACATCTACGATCAGGACTTCGATCGCGATTCGAACACTATCGAGGTGTTCGTCACCCGCATCCGCAAGAAGCTGGGCGCGGACGTGATCACGACCATACGTGGCCTTGGATACAGCCTCGACGACCCCGCCGACCAGCCGCGCGGCTGAGCCGGACGCGACCGGAAGGGAAGAGGGCGCTGCTGCGTCCTCCTCCCGCGCGTCTGCCTCACGCCTGTCGAAACGGCGCCTGACCATCGCGCGCCGGCTGGTGCTGCCGGACAGGCTGCTGGGCGCCGGTCACACCGGTTCGCTGTCGCGGCGCATGATGCTGATCGCGATCGGCTGGATCGTGTTCCTGTTGCTGATCGGCGGCCTTGCCCTCGATCGCACGCTGTCGGGCCTCATTACCCGCAATTTCGACGAACAGCTGGAATACATGCTGACGGCGATGGTCGCTTCGGCAGAGATCGGCCCCGATGGCGAAGTGTTCTTCTCCCGCCCGCTTGGCGACCAGCGTTTCCTCGAACCGAACTCCGGCCTTTACTGGCAGATCACGGGTGAGGGGCACGAGGATTTTCCATCCCGCTCGCTGTGGGATCGCACCTTGCAGGTGAAGCCTGCCGATCATGTCGAGCCGATGGTCTACGACAGCGGACAGTTCGGCGGAGAGCCGCTGCGCGTGATGCAGCGGCCGATCCTGCTTCCGGGCAGCGATACGCAGTGGTGGTTCGTTGTCGCCGCCAGTCGCGAGGAGCTGAACGCGCAGATCGCCCGCTTCCGCTCTATCCT
This sequence comes from Croceicoccus bisphenolivorans, assembly GCF_001634625.1. GTDB lineage: Bacteria > Pseudomonadota > Alphaproteobacteria > Sphingomonadales > Sphingomonadaceae > Croceicoccus > Croceicoccus bisphenolivorans. Next base: position 204,043 of record NZ_LRSE01000004.1, read on the forward strand.
TGCCTACAGCTTCGTGGTGCTGGGCGGCGGGCTGATCATGATGGCGGCGCTGCAGACATGGCTCGGTCTGTCGCCGCTACGAGGCGTGCGCCGCGCGATCCAGCGTATCCGCCTGACGGGCGAGAACCGCGTGACCGAACCGCTGCCGCTGGAAGTCCAGCCGATGGTGGAGGAACTGAATGCGCTGCTCGCCCATTCGGAAAAGCAGGCGGAAGAAGCGCGCGCCCATGCGGGCAATCTAGCCCATGCGTTGAAGACGCCGCTCACAGTGCTGAACAATGCCGCTGCCGCGCACGACCCCGATCTCGACCAGCTGGTCCAGCGCGAAGCGGCGACGATGCGGCGGCAGGTCGACCATCACCTTGCCCGCGCCCGCGCCGTGGGCCGACGGGCGACCGGCCTTGCCCGCGCGGATGTGCGCGAAGCGGCAGAGGCGGTGGAGCGCGCGGTATCGCGGCTATACCAGCATGTACGGTTCGACCTTGCGGGCGCAAAGGAAGGCGACGCGCTCGTCGCGCTGGAGCGGCAGGACCTCGACGAAATTCTTGGCAACTGCATCGAGAACGCGGCGAAATACGGCGGCGGCAGTGTTTTCGTGACGGTCGATGCCGTGCCGGAAGACCGGATGTGCAAGGTGTGGATAGAGGATGACGGACCGGGCATTCCCGAAGTAGAGCGGCAACGAATTTTCGATCGCGGCGCGCGGCTCGATACGAACAAGCCGGGCACCGGCCTTGGCCTCGCCATCGTACGGGATGTCGTTGAAATATATGGCGGTTCGGTCGCGCTTGGTGAAAGCGAGGACCTTGGCGGCCTGCTGATCGAATTGTCCTTGCCGCGCACCGCCAGCGCATAATGCCGCCGCTATCGTCCCGGATTTGCCGAAGTCGCTACAGGTCGTTAATATTGTTGGCGTAAACCCCGGTTGGAATTGCCGACTTGAAGGGGTTGGAAACGTGGGCATGGCAATGGCTCAAGTACAGGATCAGCGCCGGGCGGACCGTGTACCGGTCAGGCTTGTCACGTCCCACGACGGCGGCAACTATCCGCTGACCCTGCTCAACCTATCCACCACCGGCATGCTGCTCAGCAGCCCGCGTTCGTTGCGGGTGGGCGACAAGGTGCAGGTAGAACTGCCCGAAATCGGATCGACCACGGCGCAAGTGATGTGGAGCGATACCGACGAATATGGCTGCCAGTTCATGCAGCCGATCCCCGAATCGGTCGTCTTCGCCGCGGAAGCAGCCTCTCGCCGCAACCGTTCGCACCCTTCGCGCCAGCCCGAAGCGCGCCGCAGGATGGTGATGGAACACCACGGCCGTAACGACGAGACCCGCGCGCTGGTCCTGCTGATCGTATTCCTCGCCGTGACGGTGGTGCTGTTCTACGCCGCGCAGGCGATTTTCACGAACTGACCGGGCTCTCGACTCGATCCGGCGGAAGGATCAGGCGCCGCGTGCCCGTTCGTGGTGGCGGATCACCTCGTCGATGATGAAGCGCAGGAATTTCTCCGAAAATTCCGGATCGAGATCGGCGTCCTCCGCCAGCTTGCGCAGGCGCGCGATCTGGCTTGCCTCGCGGCCCGGATCGGCTGGCGGCAGGGCAGTCGTCGCCTTGTACTCGCCCACCGCCTTGGTGATGCGGAAGCGTTCGGCCAGCATGTGAATCAGCGCCGCATCGATATTGTCGATGCTCTTGCGATAGCCTGCGAGCACGCCATCCGGCCCGGTTGCTGTATTTTCGCCCATGGTGTCGTTCGATCCGTTCATGGGCGCAGGCCCTAGCAAAGGCGATCGGCTGCGCGCAAACGCTGATCGCTGGCGATACCCTGTGATATTGGTCGAATCGCCGGAAAACGGCTTGCCATGATGCGCCGCAACGCCCAAACGGTCGCGCGTGAACGCGACCGTACATCAAATGCCCCGCAACGCGCCTTCGCTGGCCCCTGTCCTCGACCTGACGGCGGACGGCATGAACTGCGTGAACCAGATCATCCTCGATCGCATGCAGTCGAAGATTCCGCTGATTCCGGCACTCGCCGGCCACCTGATCGCGGGCGGCGGCAAGCGGATGCGCCCGATGCTGACATTGGCCAGCGCGGCGCTGCTGGAATACGAAGGCAGCCGACATCACAAGCTGGCCGCGGCTGTCGAATTCATCCACACCGCGACGCTGCTGCACGACGATGTCGTCGACGGATCGGACATGCGGCGCGGCAAGCAGGCGGCGAACGTCGTGTTCGGCAATCCCGCCGCCGTTCTGGTCGGTGATTTCCTGTTCAGCCGGTCTTTCGAACTGATGGTTGAGGATGGCAGCCTGAAGGTGCTGAAAATCCTGTCGGGCGCCAGCGCGATCATCGCAGAGGGCGAGGTCGACCAGCTGACCGCCCAGCGCCGCGTGGAAACGGGCGAGGAACAGTACCTTTCCATCATCGGCGCGAAAACGGCCGCCCTGTTCGCCGCCGCCTGCCGCATCGCCGCCGTGGTGGCCGAACGCGACCCCGCGATCGAACAGAAGCTGGACGATTATGGCCGCAACCTCGGCATCGCGTTCCAGCTGGTGGACGATGCGATCGACTACGATTCGGAAGTCGGCGAAAGCGGCAAGGACAAGGGCGACGATTTCCGCGAAGGCAAGATGACCCTGCCGGTGATCCTTGCCTATGCGCGCGGCAACGCGGAAGAGCGCAGCTTCTGGCAGGATGCGATGCGCGGCAAGCGTTCCTCTGACGAGGATCTGGCCCATGCCACGTCGCTGATCGCCAAGCACGGCACCGTTGCCGACACGCGCGAACGGGCGAAGCACTTTGCCAACCGCGCGATCGACGCCATTTCCGGCTTCCCCGCCAACGAGGCGCGGGCCGCGATGATCGAAGCGGCGCAGTTCGCGGTTTCCCGCCGCTTCTGAGTTCCGGTATGGCAATGAGCCTGCCGGTCGAAGCTGTCCTACCCGACCTTCTGGCCGCATTGAGCGGGCAGACCGGCGCTGTCCTGATCGCGCCGCCCGGTGCCGGCAAGACGACCGCAGTCGCCCCTGCGCTGATTGGCGAGGGCTGGTGCGACGGCCAGATCCTCCTCCTCAGCCCCCGCCGCGTGGCCGCACGCGCCGCCGCCGAACGCATGGCCGAGATGCGGGGAGAGAAGGCGGGAGAGACTGTCGGCTACGCCACCCGCATGGACACCCGCGTCGGCAAGGACACGCGCATCGTCGTCATGACAGAGGCGATCTTCGTGAACCGCATTGTCGCCGATCCGGACTTGCCGGGCGTGAGCGCGGTTTTGTTCGACGAGGCGCACGAGCGGCATCTCGACAGCGATCTCGGCCTTGCACTCGCCATCGAAAGCCGCGCCGTGCTGCGCGAGGACCTGCGCATTCTGGTTATGAGCGCCACCATCGACGGTGCCCGCTTTGCCCGCCTGCTGGGCGATGGCACGCCGGTCATCGAAAGCGAGGGCAAGGCATGGCCGCTGCGCATCGCATGGCTGGGCGCAAAGGCGGAGCAGCGGACCGACGAACAAGTGGCAAGCGCGGTACTGACCGCCTGGCGCGAGGAAGAGGGCGACATCCTCGCCTTCCTGCCCGGCGTGGGCGAGATCGAACGCGTGCGCGAGCGGCTGGAGCAGCGACTTCCGGACGTGCCGATCCTGCCCCTGCACGGCCAAGTCGAACCGGCGGCGCAGCGGCTCGCCATCCGGCGAGATCCGGAAGGGCGCCGCCGCATCGTTCTGGCAACCGCGATTGCGGAAACTTCGCTGACGCTGGATGGCGTATCGGTCGTCGTCGATGCGGGCCTGTCGCGCCATGCTGAATTCGACATCGCGGCGGGGACCAGCCACCTTGTCACCCGCCGCGCCAGCCGCGCCGCCGCCGCCCAGCGCGCGGGCCGCGCCGCACGGCAGGGCCCCGGTGTTGCCTATCGCCTGTGGGAAGAGGCGGGCCATGCCGGCCGCCCGGAATTCGATCCGCCGGAGATCGCGACCGCCGATCTTGCGCCGCTGACATTGTCGCTGGCCCGTTGGGGAGAGGCGGACCCGCTGCGCCTGCCGTGGCTGGATGCGCCGCCCGCATCTGCGCTTTCCGGTGCGCGGGAGCGGCTGTCCGCGATGGGCGCGCTGGACGAGGCGGGGCATATCACCCCGTTCGGCGAGCAATTGTCCGAGCTGCCGATGGACCCTGTGCATGCCGCGATGGTGTTGTTCGGCGCGCGGGCCGGGCAAGCACGGATTGCCGCGCGCATGGCGCTGCTGTTGCAGGAACGCGGACTTGGCGGGCGAGGGGAAGACCTTTTGCAGCGCCTGTCGCGTCTGGATGGAGAGCGGGGCCGCCGTGCCGATGCCGCGCGGCGTCTGGCCGACGGCTGGGCGAAGCGGGCCGAAAAACTGGCCGGTGGCGCAACTGACGGGGGCGGTGCGGTCGCGTTTGTGGCGCTGGCCATCCCCGGCAATGTTGCCCGCCGCCGCGATGCGAGCGGGGAGAACTGGCTTTCCGCATCGGGGCGCGGCTTCACGCTGGACCCGGCATCGCCACTGGCGCGGGAGGAGTGGCTTGCCATCGGAGATGCGCAGGGTCAGGCGAAAGGCGCGCGGATCACGGCGGCGGCATCGTTGGGCGCAGCCGAGGTCGAGGCCCTTTTCGCCGACCGGATCGGGCGGCGTTCGGTTCTGAACTGGAACGATGGCGAAGGGCGTGTAGAGGCGCGCCTGCAACGGCGGCTGGGCGCGATCACGCTGGCCAGCGGGCCGGACCCGAAGCCCGATCCCGATGCTGTGGCCGCGCTTCTGCTGGAAAAGGCCGTCGACCGGATCGATGCCATCGTACCCCGTGCTTTGCTGGCTCGCGCGGCGCATGTCGATATTGCCGAACTGGGCGTGGAAGCGCTGGCCGAAAGCGCGGCTGACTGGTTGTTGCCGCTGCTGCACGGTCGGCGCGATCTCGATATAGGCAAGGGCACGGTTACAGATGCGGTGCTCGCGCGGATCGACTGGGATACGCGCCAGCGGCTCGACCGGCTGGCCCCGCGCGAATTCGCCAGCCCGGCCGGCACCCACCATGCCATCGACTATGCGGGAGAGAGTGCCCCTTCGGTCGAAGTGCGGGTGCAGGCACTGTTCGGGCTGGATTCGCACCCGATGATCGGCACCACGCCGCTCCTGCTCAACCTGACCAGCCCGGCGGGCCGCCCGATCCAGGCAACGCGCGACCTGCCCGGATTCTGGCGCGGCAGCTGGGCCGATGTCGCCAAGGATATGAAGGGCCGATACCCCAAACACCGCTGGCCGGAGCGTCCGTGGGAAGAAAAACCCAGCCTGAAGACCAAGAATGCCTTCGCCAAGGGCTCGTGAAGGGCGTTGCGCACTTGAGCCAAGCAGGAGAATCGCTTATCCGGCCCGCGAAGCGAGAGCCGCAAGGCCGAATGGCCGCCCGAGCTTATTGCGAGGAAGCCAAGGGGCGCGGATGCGCCCCGTCCGGCGTTTGAGGGACACTGAAAACATGCCTGCCCGTATCTACCAGCGTCCGAAGAATGCCATGCAGTCCGGCCGCGCCCGCACGTCCGACTGGGTGCTTGATTTCGTGCCTGCCGAAGCGAAAAAGCCGGATCCGCTGATGGGCTGGGCCGGATCGGGCGATACGCAGCAGCAGGTTCAGCTGAGCTTCCCCGATGCCGAAGCGGCCGCAGCCTATGCCGCGAAATACGGGATAGAGGCGCACGTTGTGGCAACGCCGCCCCGCCGCCTGAAGCTTCAGGCCTACGCCGACAATTTCCGTTAAACAGCTGCGCCGGATCAGGCGATCACGGCGTCCGACAGAAGGGCGCTGATCGCCCCCATGCGCCAGGTGATCTTGCCTTTCTTATAGGCTGCGCGGCAATCGGTCGCGTCGTGGCCGATGTCTTCCGCGATCAGCGGCGTATCGGTCAGGCCCGGCCCTTCGAAGCGAAGATCGTCGCATTCCCCGTCGCGGGCAAAGTCGCTGGTATCGTCACCCCAGATGATTTCCGCTTCGCCGGACAGGCGGATGAACAGCGGGGCGAGCGTGATCTTGCCGGTGCCGAACGCGGCGCGGCAATCACTGGCGTCGCGAAAGATATCGTCGGGCAGCAGCGGCGTTTCGGTCATCCCTTCGCCGGTGAAGCGCAAGTCGTCGCATTCCCCGTCATTCGCGAAATCGCCCGCATCATCGCCGAAATCGATCCCGTCAAAAGATCCCGCCTGCGCGGGCATGACCGGCGTGGTGGCCAGTGCCAGCGCGATCAGCGGAGCGGTAAGGATGCGTTCTTTCATCATGCGATTAACCTTCGAAACCGTGTTTGTATCCCTATCACTCGCGCGGAAACCGGCCAATCGCGGTAACCATACGTGGTAACGGGCGTCCCGTTGCGGGACCGTTCGGCACATGCCGGCGGGGCTTGTCATTGGCCGCGAACATCGCCATATCGCGCATCGGGAGTCGGGTGGACGTTCGCGTCCGCCAACCTGGTCAGGTCCGGAAGGAAGCAGCCACAACGGATGGCAGCGGGTCGCCCGGCTCCTTTTTCACTTCGCATCGCTGGATTTCTGCCCTTGGCTGACCGGGTGTTTTGCGGCGCCATGCGATCGCGCACAGATTTCGGCGGATTCAACCCGCCGTCAGGTTCGACATGCGGGTGAGTGGTCCCTAGATTGGCAAGCGATGTCCGATTCACCCGACATTTTCGGCTCGCAGGAGCCTGAAGGCGAAGACCCGAAGCCCACCGCTGCGGAGCTTGAGGCTGCCGGCCAGAACGCGCTGTTCGGCGATCCGGCCCCTGCTCAGCCGCCGCCTGCGGCTGCTGTCCCGCCTGTCGCTGCCCCTGCGCCGACAGCCGCGCAGCCCTATCGCGTGCTGGCGCGCAAGTACCGGCCCCAGACGTTCGGCGAACTGATCGGGCAGGACGCAATGGTCCAGACGCTGGCCAACGCGATCCGCCGCGACAGGCTGGCCCATGCCTTTTTGATGACCGGCGTTCGCGGGGTCGGCAAGACATCCACCGCACGCCTGATCGCCAAGGCGCTGAACTGCATCGGCCCCGACGGGACTGGCGGGCCGACGATCGATCCTTGCGGGAAGTGCGAACCCTGCATCGCGATTGCCGAGGGGCGGCATATCGACGTGATCGAGATGGACGCGGCAAGCCATACCGGCGTGGACGACGTTCGCGAAATCATCGAGGCGGTGCGCTATGCCGCCGTTTCCGCGCGCTACAAGATCTACATCATCGACGAGGTTCACATGCTGTCGAGGAACGCGTTCAACGCGCTCCTCAAGACGCTGGAGGAACCGCCGGCGCATGTGAAGTTCCTGTTCGCGACGACCGAGGTGGACAAGCTGCCGGTCACGGTATTGTCGCGGTGCCAGCGGTTCGATCTTCGCCGCATCACCGCGCCGATGCTGCGCGAACACTTCGCCCGCGTGTGCGAGGCGGAGGGCGTGACGGCGGAGGACGAGGCGCTGGCCATGGTGGCATCCGCTGCCGAAGGTTCGGTGCGCGACGGTCTGTCGATCCTCGATCAGGCCATCGCCCATGCCGACATGGCAAGCGCGGGCGAGGGCACGCACGTTACTGCCGAACAGGTCCGCGAGATGCTGGGCCTTGCCGACAAGGGCGTCCAGCGCGAGCTGTTGAGAGCCGTCATTTCCGGCAATGGTGTTGAACTGCTCGACGTGCTGAACCGGCAGTATTCGCTGGGTGTCGAACCAGTAGCGGTAATGCGTGGGCAGATGGATCTCGTCCATCGCATCGCGCTGTGCCAGCTTGGGAAAGGCGAGGCCGATGCGCCCAGCGCGGAGGAGCGCGAGGCCATCGCCGGCTGGGCGCAGAAGCTGGGTGCGGCGCAAGTCCACCGGTTGTGGCAGCTGCTACTGAAAGGGCACGAGGAAGTACGCACCGCGCCCGAACCGATCGTGGCTGCGCAGATGGCGCTGCTGCGCGTGATGCATGCCGCAGACATGCCCGATCCCGGCTCCCTGATCCGCAAGCTGGATGAAATTGCCGCGCGGCCCCCTGCCGCCACGGGTGACGCGCCTGCCGCACCTGTCGATGCACCCGCCGCGCAGGTCGTGGCCGGTCCGCCGCCGGTGTGGGAAGCGCTGATCGCGCAAGTGGAGGCCGCGGGACAATTGCGCGTAGGGCAGGTGATGACCGACTGGGTGCGCGTCGTCGCCCTTGCATCCGGCAGCCTGACATACCAACTCGCCCCCGGTTTCAACGAGGACGTGGGGCAGGACCTGCGCGACGCACTCTACCGCGCAACGGGCGAACGCTGGCTTGTCGAACGTGCACCTTCGGGCGAGGAGGGTACACCTACCGTGCTGGAACGCCGCAAGGCGGAGGCCGAGCAGGAAGCCGACATCGTCCGAAATTCGCCGATGGTGAAGGCCGCCATGGAAGCCTTTCCCGACGCGAAGCTGCTGGAAACCGACAAGGAAATCCGGCGGGCCTGAGCGCCCGCCCACACGAGGAATACGAAGATGAAGTCGATGGAAGAAATGATCCAGGCAGCGCAGGCCGCGGCCCAGACGATCCAGAAGCAGATGAACGAGGCGCAGGCCACGCTCGACGCGATCGAGGTCGAAGGGCAGTCGGGCGGCGGCATGGTGAAGATCCGCTGCACCGCAAAGGGCCGCATTCTCGGCGTGTCGATCGACGACAGCCTGATGGTCCCGTCCGAAAAGCAGATGCTGGAAGACCTGATCACGGCCGCCTTCAACGATGCGCGCGGGCGCGCCGACCAGAAGGCGGGCGAGGAAATGGCCCGCGTGCAGCAGGGCGCCGGACTTCCCCCCGGTTTTGATCTTTCCAAGCTCGGCCTCTGACCGGACGGGTACGCACATTGCTTGTCGTTGCGCAGAAAACCCCCATATCGGCGCAAACGGCGCGGCAGATGATTGACCGGTGCCGGCCCCATCATCCTATCAGGGTGACACGGTGATCGTATTTCCTGGACGGAAAAGAAGCATATGAACGAATATCCTCTCCTGCCCCTGCGCGACATTGTCGTGTTTCCCGGCATGGTCGTGCCCCTCTTCGTGGGGCGCGAGAAATCGGTCGCGGCGCTGGAAGCCGCGATGGCGGGGGAAAAGGACATCATGCTCGTATCGCAGCTCGATCCGGGCTGTGACGATCCGGGTTCCGACGATCTGTACGATGTGGGTGTCGTTGCCAGCGTGCTGCAACTGCTGAAGCTGCCCGACGGCACCGTTCGCGTGCTGGTGGAAGGGCAGCACCGCGCCACGATGCGCACGCTTGACGAACGCGGCCCCATGCTGGTCGCCGCGGTAGAGCCGATGGACGAGATCACCGCCAGCGGGACCGAGGTTTCGGCCCTGATGCGGCAGGTGGTCGAACAGTTCAACGACTATGCCAAGCTGAACAAGAAGCTGTCGGCGGATGCGGGCGAACAACTGGGCGAGATCGACGATGCCTCGCGCCTTGCCGATGCTGTCGCCTCCAACATCGCGGCGAAGGTTTCCGACAAGCAGGCGATGCTTACCGAGCGCGATCCGCTCAAGCGCCTCGAAATGGCGATGTCCTTCATGGAGGGCGAGCTTGGCGTGCTGCAGGTGGAGCGCAAGATCCGTGGCCGCGTAAAGCGGCAGATGGAAAAGACGCAGCGCGAATATTACCTCAACGAACAGCTGAAGGCGATCCAGAACGAACTGGGCGGCGGTGACGAAGGCGGCGACGAGCTGGCCGAACTGGCCGCGAAGATCGAGGGTACGAAGCTTTCGAAGGAAGCGAAGGCGAAGGCGGAGTCGGAGCTGAAGAAGCTGCGTTCGATGCAGCCGATGTCTGCAGAGGCAACGGTCATCCGCAATTACCTCGACGTGCTCCTTGGCCTGCCGTGGGGCAAGAAGAGCAAGCTGAAGAAGGATATCGGCAAGGCACAGGAAGTGCTCGATGCCGATCACTACGCGCTGGACAAGGTGAAGGACCGCATCGTCGAATACCTTGCGGTGCAGGCCCGCACGAAGAAGCTGAAAGGCCCGATCCTGTGCCTCGTCGGCCCGCCGGGCGTTGGCAAGACCTCGCTCGGCCAGTCCATCGCCAAGGCTTGCGGCCGCGAATTCGTGCGCCAGTCGCTGGGCGGCGTTCGTGACGAAGCGGAGATCCGCGGTCACCGCCGCACCTACATCGGCTCCCTGCCGGGCAAGATCGTGTCGAACCTGAAGAAGGCGGGCACGAGTAACCCGCTGTTCCTTCTGGACGAGATCGACAAGCTGGGTCAGGATTTCCGCGGCGATCCGGCCTCGGCCCTGCTCGAAGTGCTGGACCCCGAACAGAACGCGAAGTTCCAGGACCACTATCTGGAAATCGATTACGACCTGTCGGACATCATGTTCGTCTGCACGGCGAACAGCCTGAACCTGCCGCAGCCGCTGCTGGATCGTATGGAGATCATCCGGCTGGAGGGTTACACCGAGGACGAAAAGGTCGAGATCGCGCAGCGCCATCTGGTCGACAAGCAGGTCGAACTGCACGGGTTGAAGAAGGGCGAGTTCGAACTGACCGAACCCGCGCTTCGCGACCTCATCCGGTACTACACCCGCGAAGCCGGCGTCCGTACGCTGGAGCGCGAGGTTGCGCGACTGGCGCGCAAGAGCTTGCGCAAGATTCTTGAAGGCAAGGTCGAAACCGTCACCATCACGCCCGAAAACCTTGGCGATTTCGCGGGTGTCCGTAAGTTCCGCCACGGCGTTTCCGATGAAGAGAACCAGGTGGGCGCGGTTACCGGTCTTGCATGGACCGAGGTGGGCGGCGAACTGCTGACGATCGAAAGCGTGACCGTGCCCGGCAAGGGGCAGGTGCGCACGACCGGCAAGCTGGGCGAAGTCATGACGGAATCGGTGCAGGCCGCATTCTCGTTCGTGAAGGCGCGCGCGCCAGCCTACGGCATCAAGCCGTCGATCTTCCACCGCAAGGACATTCACATCCACTTGCCCGAAGGCGCCGTTCCGAAAGACGGGCCGAGCGCGGGTGTGGGCATGGTCACCTCCATAGTTTCGACGCTCACCGGCATTCCGGTCCGCGCCGACACTGCGATGACCGGTGAAGTCACCCTGCGCGGGCGCGTGCTGGCCATCGGCGGGCTGAAGGAAAAGCTGCTGGCGGCGCTTCGCGGCGGCATCAAGACGGTGCTGATCCCGGAAGAGAACGAGAAGGATCTCGTCGAGATTCCGGCCAACATCGTCGAGCGGCTGGAGATCATCCCTGTCGCCCACGTCGACGAGGTTCTGGCCCGCGCGTTGTCCGAACCGCTGGTCCCGATCGAGTGGAGCGAGGAGGACGACATCGCCAGCCAGCCCGGACCGCTTCAAGGCACGGGCGAGGTATCGCCGACCGCCCACTGACGGGTTTCGAATCGCACACGGGAACCGGTTGCGCCTGCAACGGATCCGATGTTGCGATGCGGCATGTTGCGCGCGATTGGAAGATCGCTGCGCATCAGGTCTGATTACGAGCTCGATTTGTCTTAAAAAGGGCGGAAATCAACCGTTCCTGCGGCAATTTGGCTTTGACAGCGCAGGGAAAAACGTCTCCATTCCCGCAACTCGCGAACAGCGATTGCGAACCGGCGGTTCTCGTCGGTCTCGCTTCCCGAAATTTCGAATGAATGATCCATCAAGGGGGTTTCAAGTCACATGAACAAGAACGAACTGATCGGGACCGTGGCGGACACCAGCGGTCTTTCGCGCAATGACGCGACCAAAGCTGTCGAAAGTGTCTTCGATGCCATTACTGCTTCGCTGGCCAAGGGCGACGAAGTTCGCCTGGTTGGCTTCGGCACGTTCTCGGTTGCAAAGCGCAAGGCATCGACCGGTCGCAACCCGCGCACTGGCGAGCCGATGACGATCAAGGCTTCGACCCAGCCCAAGTTCAAGGCGGGCAAGGGCCTGAAGGACGCCGTCAACTAAGGCGCTTGTCGTTACCCCCCTTTAACGGGGTCGCATGAAAAGCCGCGCGGTGCTGATGCCCCGCGCGGCTTTTTCTTTGCCCGGTTGTCGCCGCCGTTAACGGCGACCCGCGAAATGTTCGCCGATCAGTTCAGCGCGATCAGCGCCATCGGCGCCGACTTGCGCGAAACATCGACCTTCCAGCTCAGCCGCTGCATGTCGCCGCCAAGGATTTCCGGCCCCTCGTCGGTGTTGTTGGCAAGGATGCGTCCGTCGGTCACGATCGTGAACGTACCGTCCGGCAGGACAGGGGCGGGCGCATCGTCGTCCTTCTTGCCGGCCGCACCCATCATGCTCATCATGCCAAGGCCGGGTCCCATGCCGGACATCTGTTCCCCGCCGAAGCCATCGGCCTCTACCCGCACACTGCCGTCGGCCCGGGGCAGGGCAGTGACGAAGGGAGAGACCATCGGCATTTTCTCGACCATCGGGAAAACGAAACCATGGGTCAGATTGCCGCTGATCGCATAGCTCACCACGAACAGGCCTTCCCCGACATGGGTGACCTTGCTCCACCCGCGTTGCTTGCGAAGGGTCTCGGCTAGCTTTTCCGCGCTTTCCGGATCGGAGGGATCGAGGCTGCCCATCATCTTTACGAACTGCTGCTTTTCCGCGGCTTCCTTGGCCTGTTCGGCCTCCCACTCGGCGCGCTGTTCGGCTTCCTGTTCGGCGGTGCAGGTGGTTTCCTCGAAATCGTCGTCGTAGCACTCGGCCTCAAAGGTCTGCTTGCCGTCCATCTTCGCCAGCTGGGTCAGGCCCATCATCGAGATTTCGCCGTCGTAGGTGTAAGCGAAACCGCCGCCTTTCTTCAGCGTCAGTTCGGACGTGAACTTGCCCGGCGTCAGCAGGCAGCCCGACAGCAGCAGCGATGATGCGGCAAGCATGGCGCATGCCATGCGCTTCAGCGTGAACGATTTCCCCATGGTTCCCTCCTCAAGATCCCGTCCGTTCTTACTGGCCGCGCATTGCACAAGCGTAAAGGGCAATGGCCGCTGCGTTAGAGACATTGAGGCTTTCGACGGCAGCCGCGATCGGCAGGCGCGCGATCTGGTCGCAGTGCTGGCCGACCTGATAGCGCAGGCCATCCCCTTCGGCGCCAAGCACCAGCGCGACAGGCCCGGTCGGCAGGGCTTCGGCAAGCGTGGCCTCGCCATCGCCGTCGAGGCCAATGCGCCAGTAACCGAGTTCCGCCATCTCTTCCAAGGCGCGGGACAGGTTCACGACGCGAATCCACGGCAGAGTTTCAAGCGCGCCCGACGCCGATTTTGCCAGCGTGCCTGATTCGGGCGGTGCATGCCGGTCCTGCGTCACGATGCAGGCCGCGCCGAAAGCGGCTGCCGAACGCATGATCGCGCCCACGTTGTGCGGATCGGTCACATGGTCGAGCACGACGATGGGCGCTGCCGGATCGCCTTCGGCCACGTCTACCAGAAACAGTTCGGGCAGTGGCTCGCATTCGATGACAATGTTCTGGTGCGGCGCATCGCGGGATACGAGACGGGCCAGATCCTGCCCGTCGGCATATTCGACGCGCACGCCTTCGGGCAGCTCGATCTCTCCCGCGTTGACCATTTCTTCCAGCGTTTCGCGCACGGCCCAGATCTTGTTGATGTCACGATCCGGGTTGTTCAGCGCCGCCGTCACCGCATGGCGGCCCCACAGGCGCACCGCGCCTTTGGAGGCACGGCCGCTGCCGCGTCCGCCCTGCATCCGGCCCGCACGACCGCGCAGAACCCGTTTTTCACCCTTTTTCGCCATTGCCAGCTTTGCCTTTCCAATTTCCAAGCGCTCTAGCCATGACCCCCATTGACAGGCAAGCGCCGCTTCGCCAAAGGGGCGCCTCTCGGCCGGACGGGGCACCATTGCCCCGCTCGAAGAAGTGGCTTTCCAGACACTTTGCGGCACCGGTGTGGACAGGTGGCCGAGTGGTTAAAGGCAGCAGACTGTAAATCTGCCCGCGCAAGCGTACGTTGGTTCGAATCCAGCCCTGTCCACCACCGCCGCCACCGACAGAACAGCACAAGCTTGCAGCTGTCACGGCAGTGTGAATCAACGTATTCGAACGCAGTTGGAAAGTTGGTTCGGAGCCGGAGCGCCGCGGAGACGTGGCCGCAGGCCACAATCCATCACTGTCCACCACCGTCGTTCTTGCCGATCAACCTGAGCCGGGCTTGCTCGAAAGCCGCCCGCAGGACGCGGAAAAACCTGTGACGAATTGAGCTTGAATGGTTACAAGTGTGACAAGTTGCTGGTCGAACAGGATCGGCTTCCGGTCGAAGTCGGGTGGCGGCCGGAAGCGGAGGTCCGGAACACGGCGACGGTGATGCCGTGCATCTTGTCGCGCGGTGCAGGGAGAGGGTCACGACTATTCCTACTGGTATGACGTGGGGTGCTATCGGCGCACATGACCGGCATGGACGACTGTGCTGGATTGGGGTGCTTGCCCTCTGCCTGGGCTGCATGCCTCGTCCCGCCTGTGCCGAAATGTCTGAAACTACCGAGGGCAATGCGCCTGAGGCGCGCGTGGAGGGCGATGCCCGCATATTCGAGGCGGCCGACTTCGAACATTTCGGTCCGCGCACCGCCTATGACATGCTGGAACGCGTGCCGGGCTTCTCGATCCGCGAGGCAGATCAGGAGCGGGGGCTTGGCGAAGCGTCAGAAAATGTTTTGATCGATGGCGAACGCATCGCCAACAAGTCGGGCGGCGCAGTGCGCGAACTGCAGCGCATCACCGCCGGACAAGTCCTGCGCATCGAGATTCGCGACGCATCCGGGCTGGGTATTGCCGGCCTGACAGGTCAGGTCGCCAACGTCGTGCTGGCAGAGCGCAGCGCCGCTGTCGGCCAGTTCGAGTGGAATCCCGAATGGCGCGCGCACTATGCCCGCCCCTTCTGGTTTCGCGGGCAGGTCAGCTATTCCGACAAGGCCGGGCCGGTCGACTACACGTTGTCGGTGGAAGATTACGGCAGCCGGGGCGCGTTTGGCGGGCCATTGCGGATCGTCGGGCCGGATGGCGCACTCCTCGAAAACAGGCGGGAGGTGCTGCAGATCGGCATCGATTTCGCCAAGATCCAGGGGCAGGTTGCAGTTGATGGACCCGGTAGTTCAAAGGGCAACCTGACCGTCGCGATCACGCCCTACTGGTACGAACTGACTCTTGACCAGGATCGCCAGATTGTCGGTTCGATGCCGTTCGAGCGTGACCTTAAACAGGTCAACGACGGTTATCAGTTCGACATGAGCGGTGATCTTGAATTCCGGCTCGGCCCCGGCCGGTTCAAGTTCATCGGACTGAGGCATTTCGATGACGAGCCGATCGACACGTGGCAGACATCGCGCTTTGGCGACGGTTCGCCCGATGCCGGCGTGTTGTTCGTGCGCGACAGCCTGATCGGCGAGACGGTGCTGCGCGGCGAATACGAATGGAAGAGCGGCGCGAACAACTGGCAGCTTTCGGTGGAGCGCGCCTATAACTCGTTGGATCAGGAAGGTTCGCTCTACACACTGCTCGAAGATGGCGATTACGAGGAAATAGACTTCCCCGGGGGCAGCGGCAAAGTCGACGAGGTACGGTACGAAGGGATCGCGACGCTGAGCCGTCCGCTTTCTGCCAAGCTCGACCTGCAGATCGACGGCGGTGCGGAATATTCGCAGCTATCCCGCGATACCGGCGAGGTGGAAACGCGCCGTTTCGTGCGCCCCAAAGGCAGCATCACGCTGGGGTGGCGCCCGGATAAGGCATGGGATTTCAGCCTGAAACTGCGCCGCAGGGTGGGCCAGATCAGTTTCTACGATTTCCTCGCGCAACAGGACTTGCAGCAAGACCGTGAGGATAGCGGCAACCCCGATCTCGTGCCGCCGCAAAGCTGGGAGATCGACGTCGAGGGCGGACGCTCGCTGGGCAAGTGGGGGAAGACGCGGATGGCCATCTGGGCGCGGCGGATCGACGATATCATCGACATCGTCCCGATCGGCGACGATGGAGAATCGGTTGGTAACCTGCCGCGTGCCCACCAGTTTGGCGCGCGCTGGACGGGCACGCTGGAACTGGCTCCGCTGGGGGCGCAGGGCGCGAGGCTCGATCTGGAAGTCAGTTATGAGGATAGCTCGGTTAGCGATCCCCTTTCGGGAGAGAAGCGCCACATCAGCGGTAACGACTGGTATACGGCCAAGGCGGAATTCCGGCACGACATTCCGAACACCGACGTCGCTTATGGCGTGACCCTGCAATCTTCGCGCGAACGACCGCGTTATTACCTGACCGAAGTGCGCGAGGAATGGGAAGGTCCGGTTTTCATGCAGGTCTTTGCCGAGCACAAGGACGTGCTGGGCATGACCGTTCGCGGCGAAATGGGCAATGTCGCCGGCGCGCGCAACCGGCTGGAACGCACGGTGTGGGACGGTCGTCGCCTGCGGGATCCGGTGCTGGTTCGCGAGAGTGGGGATCGCCTGATCGGACCGATCTTTCGGCTGCTGGTGAAGGGCTCGTTCTAGGAAATTGTCCGCCGCATCATTGCGCGCTTGTCCTTGCCGCCCTTGCTGTCAGCGCCTAGATAGCCGCGATGGCAGGAGAAATACTCGATAACCGTGGGCGTGGCGACGCTGGCTGGAGCTGGCCGCCGATCCACCCCGAAGGCCGCAAGTTCGGCCTCATCACCGCAGCCGCCGCGTTGGTCTTCGCGTTCCTTGCGTGGGAGACGATTGCATGGCCGCTGGGATTCCTGACGCTGGGCGTGCTTGCGTTTTTCCGCGATCCGCAACGCGTGGTGCCGCAGGGGGAAAACCTTGTCGTTGCCCCGGCGGACGGGTTGGTGACGCTGATCGCGCAAGTGCCGCCGCCGCCGGAACTGCAGTTCGACGACGGACCGGATTCGCCAGGCATGGGAACCGAGCCGGTCACACGGGTTTCCATCTTCATGAGTGTGTTCGACGTCCACATCAATCGGTCGCCTATCGCGGGTACGGTGCGCAGGGTTGTCTATATCCCCGGCAAGTTCCTCAATGCCGATCTCGACAAGGCTAGCGAGGATAACGAGCGCCAGCATTTCATGGTTGAACGGCAGGACGGGACGAAGATCGGCTTTACGCAGATCGCGGGCCTTGTCGCGCGCCGCATCGTGCCTTTCGTGAAGCCGGGCGACATCGTCGGCGCAGGACAGCGCGTGGGTCTGATCCGTTTCGGCAGCCGCGTCGATATCTATCTGCCCGCCGGAACCGAGCCCAAGGTGCTCAAGGGTCAGAAAACCATCGCCGGTGAAACCGTGATCGCGGAAATCGGCAGCGCGCCGATGCTGGAAGGTATCCGCTTGTGAACGAGCCGCTCGACGACCGTTTTGCCGAACCCGGTGACGTCGGTCCGCGAGTCATGCATGGCGAAAGGGCCGTTCCGCGCAGGCGTTCACGCGGCCTGACGATGCGGGCGGTCGTGCCCAATGCGATTACGGCAGCGGCGCTCTGCATCGGGCTGACCGGTATCCGTTTCGCGATCGGCGGCGATTTCGATCGTGCGATCCTTGCCGTGTTGGTCGCCGGCTGCCTCGACGGTATCGACGGGCGCATCGCCCGATTGCTCAAGGCGCAGAGCCGGTTCGGCGCCGAACTCGACAGTCTTGCCGATTCGCTATCGTTCGGCGTCGCGCCTGCGCTCATCCTGTTTCTCTGGTCGTTGCAGGACCTGCCGCGCCTTGGCTGGTTCGCGGCGCTGGCACTGGCGCTTTGCTGCATGTTGCGGCTTGCCCGCTTCAACGCGCAGATCGATATCGATGCCGAGGATCAGCCGCACAAGTCCGCCGGCTTCCTGACCGGCATTCCCGCGCCGGTTGGGGCAGGGGTTGCCTTTCTGCCGCTCTATCTTTGGGAAGCGACGGGCGAAGGGATCTTCCGCGATCCCCTGCTGGTCGGGCCCTGGGTCGTGCTGGTTGCCTTCCTCATGATTTCCAACCTTGCGACGCTGAGCTGGACTTCGCTTAAACCGGGCCGTTCAATCCGGATCGAGGTCATTGCCGTTGTCGGGCTGTTCGGCGCGTTTCTGTTTCTGGAACCGTGGTGGACGCTGGCCGTGATCTCGATCGGGTACCTTGCGCTGCTGCCATATGGCTGGCTGCGTTATGCCAAGGTCAGGCGGCAGCGCGCAGCGGCGCTTCGCGCATCGCCGGACGCGCGGGCGGAGTGATCCGGTAGACCCGGGCCGGCTGGCGCACGGCGGGCCGTTCGGCGACTTGCGGGAACACCAGATTGTGGCGCAGGCGATCGTCGCCGTCGCGCAGCACCGGCAGAAGATCGAACAGCAGGCTGCCGACCAATCCGCATGCGACCATCGCAGCCGCGACGAAGAAGAACAGCGTTGCGACCGAAATCAGGCTCGACAGCATGGCAATGACCCCCTTTTGTTCCAGCGTTCCTTCCGCTATGAAGGAAAGCACGAGTTCGAAGCGCGCCCTGTGAAGAACAGCATCAGGTACAATTCCTGATTCGCGTTGTTCTCTTTTTGTTCTAAATTGTCAAGCATTCCGTTCGCGCAGCCGTGGCCAGCAAGGGCTTTCCTTTGCCGCGCAGGGCCGCTATGGGGCCGCTCGTCCGTGTAGGGATTCGGCAATTCCGCCGCGTTCCTTCCGGGCAAATCCACATGGAAGGCACATATCCCGGTGCTTTGGCCGGTGCCACGCAGGCACTTGCCTCGGTCATCCGTCTTCCAGAGGCCAAACCGGAAAGGAATGACTTATGGCGTCCACTGGCGTCACCATGCAGCAATTGATCGAGGCCGGCGCACACTTCGGCCACCAGACCCACCGCTGGAACCCGCGGATGAAGCCATACATCTTCGGCTCGCGCAACGGCGTTCACATTATCGACCTGTCGCAGACCGTGCCGCTGTTCCAGCGCGCGCTCGACTTCGTTTCGGCCACCACGCAGGCCGGCGGCAAGGTTCTGTTCGTCGGCACCAAGCGCCAGGCGCAGGACCCGATCCGCGAAGCAGCGCTTTCGTGCGGCCAGCATTTCGTCAACCATCGCTGGCTGGGCGGCATGCTCACCAACTGGAAGACAGTCTCGCAGTCGATAAAGAAGCTGAAGACGATCGAGGAAAAGCTTTCGGGCGAAATCTCGGGCATGACCAAGAAGGAAATCCTCGACCTGACCCGCAAGCGGGACAAGCTCGAGCTTTCGCTTGGCGGTATCCGTGACATGGGCGGCATTCCGGACGTGATGTTCGTGATCGACGCCAACATGGAAGACCTGGCCATCAAGGAAGCGAACGTGCTGGGCATTCCGGTCGTCGGCATCCTCGACACCAACGTCGATCCCTCGGGCATCGCATTCCCGGTTCCGGCCAACGATGACGCTTCGCGCGCCATCCGCCTGTACTGCGACGCGATCGCCGACGCAGCCCGTCAGGGCGGCCAGAAGGGCGTTGTCGATTCGGGTGCCGATATCGGCGCCATGGACGAACCGGCCGCCGAAGAAGCGACTGCCTGAGGCCTTGCGGCCCCGACGGGGTGCGTGACCGTCACGCCCCCGTTTGTCTTGGGCATGTCATGATTTGCTGTTCAGTGCGCCGGGCCGCAAACGCTGCCGCCCGGCAGCACGACAATTTTAAAGAGGAACGACGCGATGGCTTACACCGCCGCTGACGTGAAGAACCTGCGCGAGAAGACCGGCGCGGGCATGATGGATTGCAAGAAGGCACTGGAAGAAACCAACGGCGACCTTGAGGCCGCTGTAGACTTCCTGCGCGCCAAGGGCCTTGCCGCCGCTGCCAAGAAGTCCAGCCGCACCGCGGCAGAGGGCCTTGTCGGTGTTGCCGTTTCGGGCACGAAGGGCGTTGCCGTCGAAGTGAACTCGGAAACCGACTTCGTTGCCAAGAACGACCAGTTCCAGGACTTCGTTCGCAGCACGACCGAAGTCGCGCTGGGCGTTGCTGGCGACGATGTCGAGGCGCTGAAGGCCGCTGCCTACCCGACCGGCGGCACGGTTGCCGACAAGCTGACCAACAATGTCGCCACCATCGGCGAGAACCAGCAGGTTCGCCGCATGAAGACGGTTGAAGTCGCCAATGGCGTCGTCGTCCCCTACATGCACAACGCCGCTGCCCCGAACCTCGGCAAGATCGGCGTTCTCGTCGCGCTTGAATCCGATGCTTCGGCCGACGTTTTGGAATCGCTGGGCAAGCAGCTGGCCATGCACATCGCCGCCGCGTTCCCGCAGGCGCTGACCGCCGAGGGCCTCGACGCCGAGGTGATCGAGCGCGAGCGTGCGATCGCCCGCGAAAAGGCTGCCGAAAGCGGCAAGCCGGAGAACGTGCAGGAAAAGATGGTCGAAGGCGCCGTAGCCAAGTACGCCAAGGAAAACGCACTGCTGTCGCAGGTCTTCGTCATGGACAACAAGACCCCGATCGAGCAGGTCGTTGCCCAGGCCGGCAAGGATGCAGGCACGAAGATCGTGCTGAAGGACTATGTCCGCTTCCAGCTGGGCGAAGGCATCGAGAAGGAAGAAAGCGACTTCGCAGCAGAAGTCGCAGCTGCCGTCGGCGGCTGATCCTTCGCAAGGGTTTCGCGGCCAACCGGCCGCGTGAAGAGGGCGGGCAGCTTCGGCTTCCCGCCCTTTTTCGTGCGCATTCCCTTTGTTTGCGCTATCCTGCCGATCGGGTCGCGCAGTTCGGGGGGACTGCGATGAAGTGGGTGTTCCGGATTTTCACGCTGGCCTATGTGATTGCGCTGGGCCTGTTTCTTGTCGGTACGTTCGGTTGGGTGGGGCAGGAGCCTGACCCGCTGGCGGGTGTGTTCCTGATCCCGCTCGGCCTGCCGTGGAACCATTTCTTCGAAGGCGACGACACGTTTGGATTCTTCGTGACGTTGCTGGCCCCGGCGATCAATCTCGGCATCCTGTGGCTGGTCGCGGATCTGGTAGATAGCCGGGAGGAGTGATGGGGCGCGGGCGGGATTACCGTCGAAACCATATTCGGGGAGGTCCCTTCCCCCTTCCCCCCGCGCGCGGGCCGCGCTAGGGACGCGGGCTTAGTCGCAAACCAAACCGGACTCGCACCCTTTCATGCTCCTCGCCGATACCAAGCGCATCCTCCTGAAGCTTTCGGGCGAGGTGTTGATGGGCGACCAGCAGTTCGGCATCGACACCGACTTCGTCGCCAAGCTGGCCGGAGAGGTGAAGGCGGCCCGCGATACCGGCCTTGAAATCTGCCTCGTCATCGGCGGCGGCAACATCTTTCGCGGGATGGCGGGCGCAGCCAAGGGCATGGACCGCGCGCAGGCCGATTACATGGGCATGCTGGCGACCGTGATGAACGCGCTGGCCATGCAGTCCGCGCTGGAAAAGCTGGGCGTGGAAACACGGGTGCAGAGCGCGATCCAGATGGACCAGGTGTGCGAGCCGGTGATCCGCCGCCGCGCCGAACGCCACCTTGAAAAGGGCCGCGTGGTGATCTTTGCCGCCGGTGTCGGCGCGCCCTATTTCACCACCGATTCAGGCGCCGCCCTGCGCGCCGCCGAAATGCGGTGCGACGCCCTGTTCAAGGGTACCAGCGTCGACGGCGTCTACAACGCCGACCCGAAAAAGGATGCGAGCGCGACGCGCTTCGACACCATCGATTACGATACCGTGCTGGCCGAAAACCTGAAGGTGATGGACGCCAGCGCCGTGGCCCTGTGCCGCGATAACGAAATTCCCATCGTCGTCTTCTCCATCCGCGAACGTGGCAACCTTGCCCGCGTGCTGGCAGGGGAAGGCACCCAGACCATCGTGCGCACGGCAGGGCCGGGCGCGAGCTGACGCATCAGAGAGGAAGAACCATGGCTAAATTCGATAAGGCCGATATCGAACGCCGCATGAACGGCGCCGTCGAATCGCTGAAGGGCGATCTTTCGGGCCTGCGCACCGGTCGCGCCAACACCTCGCTGCTCGATCCTGTGGTGGTCGAGGTTTATGGCGCGATGATGCCGCTGAACCAGGTGGCCACCGTCTCCGCACCGGAACCGCGCATGCTGTCGGTGCAGGTGTGGGACAAGTCGAACGTGATCGCGGTGGAAAAGGGCATTGCCCACGCCAACCTCGGCCTTAACCCGATGATCGACGGACAGACCCTGCGCCTGCCGATGCCCGACCTTACGGCAGAGCGCCGCAAGGATCTTGCCAAGCTGGCCGGCAAGTATGCCGAACAGGCCAAGATCGCGATCCGCAACGTGCGCCGCGACGGGATGGAAGCGCTGAAGGACGACGAGAAGAAGAAGGAAATCTCCGAAGACGATCGCAAGCGGTCGGAAGACGAGGTCCAGAAGCTGACCGACAAGTACGTCGCAGAGGCCGACAAGGCCGCAGAGGCGAAGGAAAAGGAAATCCTGAGCCAGTGACCGCTGCTGCGCCTTCAGCGGCGCAGGGGTCGCGCGGGGGGCGCGGGCCGCGCCCCAACCCGCGTCATGTCGCCATCATCATGGACGGCAACGGGCGCTGGGCAAAGAAGCGCTTCCTGCCGCGTGCGATGGGGCACAAGAAGGGCGTGGAGGCGGTGCGCGCGCTTGTACGCAGCCTGCGCGACAATCCGGTAGAGGCGCTGACGCTCTATGCCTTCAGCACGGAAAACTGGGGCCGCCCGGCAGACGAGATTGCCGATCTTACCGCGCTGATGAAGCATTTCATCCGCAACGATCTGGACGAGATCGCCGAGGCAGGCGTCCGGCTGAAGATCGTGGGCGACCATTCCGCCTTTGACGAGGAGGCCGTGGCCCTGATCGACGGCGCGGTTACCCGCACGGCGGGCAATACCGGCACGACGCTGGCCATCGCGCTCAATTACGGGGCGCAGGCCGAAATCGTGCGCGCGGCCCGTGCCGCTGCGGCGGAAGGCGAGATTACCGAGGAGGCGATCGCGCGCCATCTCGACACGGCGGACATGCCGCCGCTGGACTTGCTGATCCGCACCAGCGGAGAGGTGCGATTGTCCAATTTCCTGCTGTGGCAGGCGGCTTATGCAGAGCTTTATTTCACCGACGTGCTCTGGCCCGATTTCACGCCCGCGCACTTTGCAGAGGCTCTCGACCACTTCGCGGGACGGGAGCGGCGCTATGGCGGACGATAACACGGCGGGCGCAGAAGCGCCGGGGCCGGTCGAACCGGGTCATGTCAGGCCGGAAGGGCCGCGCAACACCGACCTGCCGACGCGTATAGGATCGGCCATCGTCATGGTCGCGGTTGCCGCATTCTGCCTGTGGCGCGGCGGCTGGCTGCTCGATCTGCTGGTCGTTCTCGTCGCGGGCACGGCATACTGGGAATGGCAGCGCATCGTGCGGCGCATGGCGGCGGAAACGCCGCTGGGCACGGGCAAAGTGCTCGTCTGGATGCTGGCAGGCGCGCTCTACATGGGCGCAGCGGCGTGGCTGCTGGTCAACATGCCCGCGCAGATGGTGGTTTTCGCGATCCTCGTGACGGCGTTTGTCGACACTTTCGCCTATTTCGCGGGGCGCACCATCGGCGGGCCGAAGATCGCGCCTGCGATCAGCCCGTCGAAGACATGGGCGGGGCTGGGCGGCGGCGTGGTTGGTGCGACGGTGGCGTTGCTGCTGTTCATGTGGGCCACCCATGCGTGGCAACTGGGCATGTTCGACAATGCGGCGGAGGTTCACGATACCTATTTCGTCGTGTTCGGCGGGCCTGAACTGGTGATTTCCGCCCTTGCGGCAGGTGCGGTACTGGCCATCGTGGCGCAGGCGGGCGATTTCTTCGAAAGCTGGATGAAGCGCCATGCCAAGCTGAAGGACAGCTCTACCCTGATCCCCGGCCATGGCGGCGTGTTCGATCGTGTCGACGGGCTGCTGCCGGTTTCCATCCTTGTCGGCCTGCTGACGCTGGTAGCTTCCTGATGCGCAGTATCTCGGTTCTCGGCGCCACCGGCTCTGTCGGCGCGTCCACGCTGGATCTGATCCGGCGGGAGCGGGACAAGTGGCGTGTCGTGGCGCTGACGGCCAATTGCAGCGCGGTCGAACTGGCACGACTGGCACGCGAGTTCGATGCGCAAGTGGCGGGCGTCGGCGATGAGGCTTGCCTGCCGGAATTGCGCGATGCGCTGGCCGGATCGGGGATAGAGGCTGCTGGCGGGGCCCAGGCGCTGGTCGATGCGGCGGCGCGCGGGGCGGACATGACGGTGGCCGCCATCGTCGGCTGCGCGGGTCTTGCCCCGACGATGGCCGCGATCGAGCAGGGCGGCACCATTGCCCTTGCCAACAAGGAAGCGCTGGTCAGCGCGGGCGAAGTGATGACCGCCGCCGTCGCCCGCCACGGCGCGACGTTGCTGCCAGTCGATTCCGAACACAATGCCATTTTCCAGTGCCTGCACGGTGAAGATCTTGCCGATGTCCGCTGGATCACGCTGACGGCCAGCGGCGGGCCGTTCCGCGATTGCGGGCGCGCAGAGATAGAGGCCGCGACGCCGGCGCAGGCCGTGGCCCATCCGAACTGGGACATGGGCGCGAAGATCAGCGTCGATTCGGCCACTATGATGAACAAGGGGCTGGAGTTCATCGAGGCCTATCACCTCTTCCCCGTCGGGCTGGATCGGCTGCGCATCATCGTCCACCCGCAGTCCATCGTGCATTCGATGGTGGAATACCGCGACGGTTCCACGCTGGCGCAGCTTGGCCCCAGCGATATGCGCGTGCCGATTGCCAGTGCGCTCGCCTGGCCGCGCCGCATGGATACGCCGTGTGCGCCGCTTGATCTTGCCGCTATCGGCACGCTCACTTTCCGTGCGCCGGACGAAGTGCTGTTTCCCGCCACCCGCGTCGCGCGCGAATGCGCACAGGCGGGCGGGGCGGCGCCTGCCGTGCTGAATGCCGCGAACGAGGTGGCCGTGGCCGCGTTCCTTGCCGGTAAGATCGGGTTCACCCATATCGTGGCACAGTGCGAGGAAGTGCTGGCCCGCGGCATTCCGCCCGCGCCCGCCTCTCTGGAGGATGTAATCTCTGCCGATGCCGAAGCGCGCCGGCAGGCAGAGGGGCTTCTGCTTCGCGCCTGAGAAGGGCATAAACGCACACGATGTTCGAAAATCCCAATCTCTTCACTGCCATCCTCGGCTTCATCGTGGTGCTTGCGCCACTGGTCGTCGTGCATGAACTGGGCCACTACCTTGTCGGCCGCTGGTTCGGCGTGAAGGCAGAGGCGTTCTCTGTCGGTTTCGGCAAGGAAGTCTGGGGCTTTACCGACAAGCGGGGCACGCGCTGGAAGATTTCCGCGCTGCCGCTGGGCGGTTATGTCCAGTTCGCCGGCGACATGAACCCTGCCAGCCAGCCGACGGACGAGTGGCTGTCCCTGCCGGAAGAAGAGCGCCGGCAGACGTTTCAGGCCAAGAGCCTTGGTGCGCGCGCCGCGATCGTGGCGGCAGGGCCGCTGACGAACATGCTGGTCGCGATCCTGATCATCGCGGGTTTCACGATGGCCTTCGGCAAGCTGGTGGCCGATCCGGTCATCGGAGAGATCGTCGAGGATTCGCCCGCCGCCGCCGCAGGGCTGGACCTGGGCGACCGCATCGTTTCGGTTGACGGGACGAAGATCGACAGTTTCGACGACGTGCGCGAATACGTGATTCCCTATCCGGGAGAGACGATCAGCATCGTGTGGCTGCGCGACGGGCGCGAAATGTCCGCCGATGTGAAGCTGGAAACCCATGTCGAGCGCGATCGCTTCGGCAATGAATTCCGCATGGGCCGCCTCGGCATCGCGACAGATGCGGTGCGGACAGAAGATGCAGGCCCGTTCGAAGCGGTGGCCGAAGGTACGCGGCAGACGATTTCGATCATGAAGATGTCGGCCATCGGCCTGTGGCAGATCATCACCGCGCGCCGCTCGCTCGACGAATTGGGCGGGCCGGTCAAGATCGCGAAATACTCGGGCGAACAGCTGGTGCAGGGCTGGTATGCCTACATCGCTTTTGTCGCCATGATTTCAATTAACTTGGCATTCATTAACCTCCTGCCAATTCCGGTTCTCGACGGCGGTCACCTCGCATTCTATGCGATCGAGGCGGTCCGCCGCCGGCCGGTGTCGGCAAGGGGTCAGGACCTTGCCTTTCGCACCGGCTTGGCACTGGTTCTGGGCCTGATGGTATTCGTGACGCTCCTCGACATTTCATCACTCGTCAATTTCTGATCGCGCCAGCGTTCTCGCGATGGCCTGACGATGGCCGGTTTGCGGGCGGGAATCGCGGATAATCGCAGGCTTCGGGTTGATAGTGGAGCAGCCATCGGGCACAGGGCACGACACGCCGGGGCAGGCCGCCAACGGGCCTGCAGGGCGGGGACATTTTTCCGCAGCCCGCGTGCACTTGCGCGGGCATGTTTGTACGGGAAGGCACGTGGATGGCCGTAAAGGCACTTGGATCGCAGCGTAACTCCGGACTGATCCGTCCGGATGGCCGGAACGCGGGCCTCTTGGCGGCGCTGCTGGCCGGTACGGCTCTCGTGCCCGCGCCCGCACTGGCCCAGAACGTTGTAGCAGCAGAGGATGCGGCGCAGCCCGCACCGATGGTGCCGCAGGCAACGATCGTCCGCCAGATCGCGGTGGCCGGCGCACAGCGGCTCGAGCCGCAGACGATCCTTTCCTACATCAAGATGCGCCCCGGCGACGTCTATGATGCTGCCGCGGCCGACTCCGCGCTGAAGGAACTCTACGCGACAGAGCTGTTCTCTGACGTGAAGATCCGCGAGGCTGACGGCAATGTCGTGATCCAGGTGGTCGAGAACCCGATCATTAACCGCATCATCCTGGAAGGGAACAAGCGGCTCAAGGACGACAAGATCTATCCCGAGATCAAGCTCGCCCCGCGCCAGATCTATACCCGTTCCAAGGTGCGCGCCGACGTTAACCGCATCATCGAGCTGTACAAGCGGCAGGGCCGCTTTGCCGCCACAGTGGAGCCCAAATCCGTCACGCTGGATCAGAACCGCGTCGACATCGTGTTCGAGATCAAGGAAGGGCCGAAGTCCAAGGTCCGCCAGATCAACATCATTGGTAACGACCAGTTCTCCGACGGCGAACTGCGCGGAGAGATGCTGACGAAGCAGACCGGCTTCCTCTCGTTCCTTAAGGGCGGCACCAGCTACGATCCCGACAAGCTGGCCTTCGACCAGCAGAAGCTGCGCCAGTTCTACCTGACCGAGGGTTATGCCGATTTCCGCGTTGTTTCCGCCGTTGCGGAGCTGACGCCGGACAAGAAGGACTTCATCATCACTTACGTGGTGGAGGAAGGCGATCGCTACAAGTTCGGCGACGTCACGGTCGAGAGCGAGATCCGCGATTTCGATTCAGAGCGCATGACCAAGAGCCTGTCGATGAAGCAGGGCGACTGGTACAACGCCGAGATGGTGGAAAACACCATCGAGGGGCTGTCCGAAACGATCGGCGCGTTCGGCTATGCCTTTGCCGAGGTCGATCCGGAATACCGGCGCAGCAAGGAAGACCTGACCATGTCGGTCAACTTCCGCATCGCCAACGCCCCGCGCGTCTATGTCGAATCGATCGACATCAACGGCAACACGCTGACGCAGGACAAGGTCGTGCGCCGCGAATTCCGCCTGACTGAGGGCGACGCGTTCAATTCGCTGCAGGTCAAGCGGTCGACCGCGCGCATCAACTCGCTGGGCTATTTCCAGGAAAACTTCGAGGTCGAACAGGCGCAGGGCAGCGCGCCAGACCGCGTGAAGCTGATCGCCAACGTCGAGGAAAAGGCGACCGGCGAACTGCAGCTTTCTGCCGGTTTCTCCAGCCTTGAAAGCTTCATCCTGCAAGGCTCGATCCAGCAGCGCAACTTCCGCGGGCGTGGCCAGACGGTCGGCCTGTCGCTCAATTATTCGCGCTATTCGAAGTCGGCGCAGATCAGCTTTACCGAACCGTACATGTTCGATTCGAACATTTCGTTCGGTGCCGACATCTACCGGCGCGACTACAACAGCTTCAACTACTTCAATTCCGACCGTAACCGGACTTACGAGAACAGCACCACCGGCTTCTCGCTCCGCGCTGGCACCCCGCTCAGCGAATACATGACGCTGATCGGCCGCTACACCCTCAATCTTGAGGATGTGACGCTGGGCAGCCAGTATTTCTCCGACTTCGACAACGACGGCACGTTTGAGTGTAATCCGCTGGTTGCCGGACGCTACCTTTGTGACGCGTTGGGCAAGCGGACGAGCTCGATCATCGGCGCCAGCCTCGTATTCGACAACCTCAACAACCGCATCCGTCCCAGCCGCGGCACGCGCATTGTCGGCAACGTCGATTATGCGGGCGTTGGCGGCGACGTCTATTACGGCCGTGTTCGCGGCAACGCCGCGAAGTACTGGGACGTGATGAAGGGCTTCATCTTCTCGGTTCAGGCAGAGGGTGGCTATATCAAGTCGCTGAAGGACCGGAATGTAGAGGGCACGGACGATGTTCGCCTGACCGACCGTTTCTTCCTTGGCGAACCGGACCTGCGCGGCTTCGACATCCGCGGCATCGGCCCGCGCGTGGTGCGCAAGCGCGTGATCGACGGGGTGGTGAGCGAGGATCGCAGCAACTGGACCGACGACGCGCTGGGCGGCCGCATGTATTACAAGGGCCGTGCAGAGCTTGAAATCCCGCTCGGTTCCGGCGCGCGCGAAATGGGCTTGCGCCCGTCGATCTTCGCCGACATCGGCGCGGTCTGGGGGCTGAAGGATCCCGTCGTCAACAATATCTATTCCGAGATCACCTCGACCGACGACGAAGGTAACACCACGGGCAGTGTGCTGACGACGAATCCGATCGCGGCGGACGGCGTTACCGAAAACACCCTTCTTTA
The DNA here is from genome assembly GCF_001634625.1 of Croceicoccus bisphenolivorans. Taxonomy (GTDB): domain Bacteria; phylum Pseudomonadota; class Alphaproteobacteria; order Sphingomonadales; family Sphingomonadaceae; genus Croceicoccus; species Croceicoccus bisphenolivorans. Next base: position 232,832 of record NZ_LRSE01000004.1, read on the forward strand.
TGTCGAGGAGTACCTTGGGGACACACCCAAGCCGCGCGTCGCCGTGGGCGTGGGTATCAGCTGGAATTCGCCATTCGGTCCGCTTCGTCTCGATTTCTCGAAAGCACTGCTGAAGGAAGAAGGGGACGATCCCAAGACCTTCAGCTTCAACGTAGGAACACAATTCTGATGAAGACTTCGCACAAGCTTATCGCCGCCGCGCTGGCCGCTGCCGCGCCCGTGGCGCTTCCGGTCGCGGCTTCGGCGCAGGTCGCGCCGGGCATCGCCATCGCCAACCCCGACGCCATCGTCGCCAATTCGGCCGCCTTCAAGCTGGCCGAACAGCAGCGCCCGACGACGTACAAGGCCCAGCTCGACGCGGCCGAAGCCCGCCGTGCGCAGCTTCAGGCCCAGCTGGAACCGCTGGTCACCAAGTACCAGACCGACAGCCAGGTCGCTTCGCCGAACCAGGCTTCGCTGGCCCAGCAGGCCCAGCAGATCCAGCGCATCCAGCAGTCGGGCGAAGCCGAACTGAACCGCATGTTGCAGCCGGTCGCCCTGTCGCGCGCCTATGTGCTCGAACAGATCAGCGACAAGCTGGAAGCGGCGATGACCGCAGCCCAGCAGAAGCGCAAGATCACGCTGGTGCTGAACCCGGCATCGGTCGTCGCTGCCGATCAGGCCTATAACCTGAACCAGGACGTTCTGACCGAGCTGAACCGCATGATCCCGCAGGCACAGCTGGTGCCGCCCGCTGACTGGAAGCCGCGCGCCCAGCGCGAGGCCGAGGCAGCGCAGGCCGCACAGGCAGGCAATGCTGCCGCCGCCGGCGGCCGCTAAGTCGGGACAAGGGGGCACATATGGACGAGACCGGCTTTGACCTGACGAAGGTTCTTGAACTGCTGCCGCATCGTTATCCGATGCTGCTGGTCGACAGGGTGGTTTCGCTGGACCCTGAAAAGGAGATCCATGCGGTCAAGGCCGTCTCGTTCAATGAAGACTTCTTCCAGGGCCACTTTCCCGGCCGTCCGATCATGCCGGGCGTGCTACAGGTAGAGGCGCTGGCACAGGCCGCGGGGCTTCTCGCGGTCAAGGCGCTGGGCCTCGAAGGTTCGGGCAAGCTGGTCTATTTCCTTGCCATCGACAACGCGAAGTTCCGTGCGCCGGTCGAACCCGGCCACCTGCTCGACCTGAAAGTCAGCTTCGTGCACAAGCGTGCCCGCATCTGCAAGTTCGCCGGCACCGCGTCCATCGGCGATACGGTGACTTGCGAGTGCGAGTTCACCGCCATGATCGAGAAATAGCACCGTAATTCGCTTCATGGCGGCCTGCGGAAGGCGATTCGCCATGCTTCCGGTGCTCACGTACTGATGTGCGCTGCGCGCCGGGTCATGACGGATCACCACCCTCGACTCGCCCTGAACCAAATTCCGGCACTATTTCAGGAGCGGCCCCTTCGCTTGCTTTTTGGCGGAATCGCCGCTAAGCGCGCCGCTTTCACGAACAACCCCCGTGTTTCCGGTCGGAACCGGAGCATCAACGGAGATACCGCCATGAAGGCCGATACCCATCCCGACTACCACATGATCAAGGTGCAGATGACCGACGGCACCGTGTTCGAAACGCGCTCCACCTGGGGCAGCGAAGGCGACACGCTGGCGCTGGAAATCGATCCCACCAGCCACCCGGCATGGACTGGCGGCAACCGCGTGGTCAACGAAGGTGGCCGTGTCGCCCGCTTCAACCAGCGCTTCGGCGGTCTCAAGCTCAAGAAGTAATCCCTTCGCGGCTTGTACGAATAACGGGGCGGTCCTTTCGGGCCGCCCTTTTCGTTTGCGGCTTGCCCTTTGCGTTGGGGGGACGGGCCGCTATTCGGGAACAAGCGACGGGGGCGAACCGTCTGCATTGCTTACGGTTCGAAAGGAAATCCCTTGCCCACTGGTCTTGTCGCGCTTCTGGATGACGTATCGCTGATCGCCCGCGCGGCGGCAGCCAGCATGGACGATGTCGCCGCCGGTGCCGCCAAGGCCGGATCGAAGGCGGCGGGCGTCGTGATCGACGATGCGGCGGTGACCCCGTCCTACGTCACCGGCTTTACCCCGCAGCGCGAATTGCCGATCATCTGGAAGATCACCAAGGGTTCCTTCCGCAACAAGTTGCTGATCCTGCTGCCCGCGGCCTTGCTGCTCAGCCAGTTCCTGCCGATCGCGATCACGCCGATCCTGATGCTGGGCGGCCTGTTCCTGTCCTATGAAGGGGCGGAAAAGATCATGGAGAAGCTGGGCGGCGCGAAGCACGGCAAGACGGTGGACGACAAGATCACCGACGTTGCCGAGTTCGAGAAGCAGCGTGTTTCCGGCGCGATCCGCACCGACCTGATCCTCTCGGCCGAGATCATGGCCATTTCCCTGAACGAAGTGGCGGACCAGTCGCTGCTGATCCGCGCCGTGGCGCTGGCCGTGGTGGGCATTGGCATTACTGTGCTGGTCTACGGAGCGGTCGCGCTTATCGTGAAGATGGACGATATCGGCCTCCACCTCCTCGATCGCACGTCCGCCGCGGCCAAGTCGGTAGGCGCGTTCCTGATCCGGCTGATGCCGAAACTGATGATCTTCCTGTCGGTCGTCGGCACGGCGGCGATGCTGTGGGTTGGCGGCGGCATCGTGCTGCACGGGCTGGAGGAATTGGGCGTTCACGGCCCTGCCGAGTTGGTGCACACGCTCCAGCATTCGGTCGAACTGGCCACCGGTGCGCTGTCGGGCGTGCTGGGTTGGCTGACTTATGCCATTGGTTCGGCCATTGTTGGCCTGGTGCTGGGCGCGATCATCGCGCTGGCGTTGCACAAGGTGCTGGCGCTGTTCGGGAAGGGCGGGCACTGATCCCGCACCGCCCGGTGCCGGTCACTTCCATTCCTTCTCGCGGTACCACTGCGTGATCACGTATTTCATGCCCTTCCGCACTTTCATCCCGTGATGCAGGGTGGCGGCGTTGGGCGATCCGTCGGCGCGCATGTTGTTCCAGCAGACCAGCCGCCCCGCTTCCGGCTGGAACATCTTGCCCGCCACCTTGAACCGCGTTGCCCCGCCTGCTTCCGGTTCGTTCAGGTAGACCATGAAGGTCCACGTCCGCTGGCCCGCGACGCTGCAGTACTTTTGGTAGTCGGCGCCTGACGGTTCGAAATAGTCGGTGTGGTTCTTGAATTCCTGCCCCACTTCGTATCGCTGCCCCTGCGATGGTTCGGCATGGCGCGGGTCGATGCCCGAAAGCTGCGTGAACAGGGCGCGCAGATCCTGCACAACGGGTTCGTCAGGAGACAGGTCGCAGGTCTCGCTCGTCCGGAAATAGTCGTCGCCGTTGGGATCGGCGATGGTCGAGGGCCGCCGGTTCGCATCGATCAGCGCCATCAATTCGCTGCGCATTGCCGCAGGCACGAAATCGCGCAGGGTGAACAGTTCCAGTTTGGGTGAGGGCACCCGCTGCATTCCGGGCCAGGCGCGTAGCCGGGCCGATACCGTTTCGCCGAAATCCTGCTCGTCCAGATCTTTCATGGCTGCGGAGATAGGCAATCCGCGCGCCCGCGCCAACCATGCAGCACGGCGCTTGCAGCCTGAACCGCGCTGGCGCATAGCTGCGCCCCGCCATGCAGCCCCGCCCCACCCGTAGAAAGCCACGCAACGGCTTCAGCCTTGTCGAGCTGATGGTCGTGCTTTTCGTCATCGCGCTGATGGCGGGGGCGGCCGTGCTGACGATGCCCGACGGCAGCGGCGACCTGAGGCGGGAGGCCGAGCGATTCGCCGCCCGCACCATGGCCGCGCGGGACGAGGCGATCGCCACTTCGGCATCGGTTTCCACGGTCGTCGGTCCGGCGGGCTACTACTACGAACGCCGCGTCGACGGGCGGTGGGCACCGCTTGACGGAACGCTCGACGCCGCGGACTGGGAAGACGGGACGATCGCCGCGGTGAAAGGGCGTAGCGAGGGCGCGCCCGCCAACCGCCGCGTCGTCTTCGATCCGCTGGGGCTGGCGAGCGAGGACTTGCGCCTGCGCCTGTCACATGACGGCAACGCGATGGTCGTAACCGTGCGCCGCAACGGCGAGGTTGCCGTGTCTGCGAACTGACGACGATGGCTCCCCGTAAACCAAGGCCGAACGGCTTCACCCTGATCGAACTGCTGGTCGCGCTGGCGGTTTTTGCTCTGGCGGGGCTGACGCTGATGCGGATGGAGGGGCAGTCGATCGCGCGCACCGCCGATCTGGAACAGCGCCTGCTGCGCGAGGTTACGGCCCAGAACCTTGCCGCCGAATGGCTGACCGATCCGATGCCGCCCGCGCTGGGCGAGGATTCGGGTGCGGTGGAAAATGCCGGGCGCCAGTTCGCGTGGAACCGTGTGGTGGAAGCACCGCCCGAATATCCCGGCACGATCCGCATCCTGCTTTCCGTTCGCGAAGTGACGCCGGGTCGCGAATCGAGCGCGGTCACATACGAATTTCTGCGGATCGCCCCGTCATGACAGGCAAGCCCCGCGTCCGCGCCAACGGCTTTACGCTTGTCGAGATGCTTGTCGCGCTTGTCCTGTTCGCGGTCATCGCGGGCGGGGCGATCGGGCTGCTGCGCTTTTCCGTCGATGCGGAGATCGGCGGGCGGAAAGTGACAGAACGGATCGCCGACCAGCGCCGCTTCATCGCGGTGTGGACGGCCGATCTTGCGCAAGCCGCCGCAAGGCCGGTGCGGGACGAAAACGGCGCGGCCCATCCGGCGATGGAGCAGGGGGCTAACGGGGCCCTGATCGACCTGACCCGCAGCGGCTGGGACAACCTGACCGGCGAGGCGCGATCATCGTTGCAGCGGGTCAGCTGGCGGGTGGACGGCGACCGGTTGGTTCGCGTCGGCCTGCCGTTTACCGATGGCGCGACCCCGCCGGAGCCTTCGCCGATGCTCCGCATTGCAGGCACACCGCGCCTGCGCTTTCGCGCGCCGGAAGGAAACTGGCTGGACCGTTGGGAAAGCGAGCGCGCAACGGACCTGCCCACCGCGGTCGAACTGCTGGTGCCGCAGGACGACGGCACGACGCTGCGGGTGGTCGCGCTGGTCGGGGCGAATTACCAGTGAGGCGCGTGTCGCAAAGCTGGATGCGCGCGAAAGATCGCGGCGCGGCGCTGCTGTCGGTGCTGCTGCTTGTCGCCGTGATGGCGGTGATCGCGGCTGTCATGCTGGAGCGGCTGAACCTTGCCACGCGGCTGGCCGCGAATTCGCAAGCGATGGCGCAGGCGCGGCTCTATGCATTGAGCGCGGAAAACATCGTCGCCTCCCGCCTTGGCGCGCTGGTCGCGATCGATCGCAAACGGACGGTCGATCCCGGCGGGTTGCTGGACAGCGAAACGCCGCTGCCCCTGTCGCGCGGCAGTGTGACGGTGACCGTGATCGACCGTGGCAACTGTTTCAACGTCAATTCGCTGGTCGTGGGTGAAGGCGAGCGTGCGCGCCTCAACATCCCCTCGCTCGACCAGTTCCGCCGCCTCATGGATTCGCTGCAGGTTCCGGTCGACAAGGCGGTCATCGTCAGCGATTCGCTGGCCGACTGGATCGATGCCGATCAGGATCCGCAAGTGAACGGAGCGGAAGACAGCTATTACCAGACGCTCGACGTGCCGTATCGCACGCCGGGCCAGCGCATCGTCGACCTGTCGGAACTGCGCGCCGTGCGCGGCATGGACGAACCGACGTACCAGCGCCTGCTGCCATGGCTCTGCGCATTGCCGGGCAGCGAACGCGCGGTCATCAACCTCAACACCCTGCGCCCCGATCAGGCCCCGCTCGTCACCGCACTGACCCCCGGCACACTGAATGCAGAGCAGGTTCGCGCCTTGCTGGAAGCGCGTCCGGCAACAGGATGGGCAACGCTGAACGAGGCGATCGCACCGCTCGCCCGCTCCGGTTCTCCGCTTGGCCCGGCGCAGCTTCGCCAGCTTGGCGTTGCCAGCCGCTGGTTCGAGGCAAAGCTGGTTGTGCGGGTCGACTCGGTGGTGCTGGAAGAACGCGCATTGATCGACGCGCAGCTCGAACCGGCGCGTGTCATGGCGCGAAGCTGGGGCGAGGCGAATTAGGGCCGCGTAATAATATTACGCATCACGCGTGGCCGTTCGTTTTTTGCTTCCCTTATCGCCTCGCTTGTGCAACAGGCGCAGCCCGCCGCCGATAGCGCTTGACGCGAGGTTGCGGCAGTGAAAACAGGCCATCATTCCTGTCATCAGACAGGGTCCAGAATGGCTTTGTGGCGACCGTAGCTCAGTTGGTTAGAGCGCCGGTTTGTGGTACCGGAGGTCGTGGGTTCGAACCCCATCGGTCGCCCCAGCTTTCACTGTCGGACAGGGGCGAAATCCACGCATTCCCACGTCTGTACCGGGAAGAGGCGGCGCGATTTCGCATGTGGAACAATCCTGCGTTCGACGACCACGAAAAAATCACCCTTGTCCATGATCGCGCCAGCGGCCTGCGTGCCATCATCGCGATCCATTCCACCCATCTCGGCCCGTCGGCCGGAGGCACGCGGTTCTGGCACTATGCCGATTCTGCCGCCGCGCTGACCGATGCGCTGCGCCTGTCGCAGGGGATGAGTTACAAGAACGCGCTGGCCGGTCTTCCCATGGGCGGCGGCAAAGCCGTTATCCTTGCCGACGCGAATCGCACGAAGCCGGAAGAGATGATGCTCGCTTTCGGCGACGCGGTCGAAAAGCTGGGCGGCGAATACGTTACGGCGGAAGATGTCGGGATTACCGAAGCGGACATGGACATCGTCCACCGCCGCACCGCCCACGTCACCGGCCTGTCGGCAGAAGAAGGCGAATCGAAAGTCGGCACGGACCCCGGCCCGTTCACCTCGCACGGCATCTATCTCGGCCTGAAACAGGCCGTGAAGCACAAGCTGGGCAAGGACAGCATGGCGGGCGTGCATGTCGCGGTACAGGGCACGGGCAGTGTGGGTTCCGGCCTTGCCCGCTATCTTGCAGAGGACGGCGCGGTGCTGACGCTGGCCGATGTCGATCAGGCCCGCGCGGCAAGGCTGGCGGACGAACTGGGCGCAAAGACGGTCAACGCCGATGCGATCATGACCGTGCCTTGCGACGTGTTCAGCCCGAACGCGCTGGGCGCGATCCTCAATGCCGACACGATCGCACGGCTGGACTGTGCGGTTATCGCGGGCGGGGCGAACAACCAGTTGGCGACGGCTGGCGACGGCGATGCACTGAACGCGCGCGGCATCCTCTGGGCGCCGGATTACGTGATCAACGCGGGCGGTATCATATCGGTCGCCGTGGAATACCTGTCGCGCGACGGATCGGTGTCTGCGACCATCGACGACGTGAACGCCCGCATCGCGCAGATTCCCGATCGGCTTGAACAGATCTGGGTGGGGAGCGAGGCGAGCGGCGAAGCGGCCAACCGCGTTGCCGATGCCATGGCAAGGCGCGCAATCGGGCGTTGAACTGCCCGCAGGGCGGCAAAACTCTCGTCCATTGGGCCAATTATCCGGCGTAGAGGCGATTGAACCCGAGTCTTTGACTTGAAGCGCATCGCCGCCCCTGCCATGGCGGTTGGCGAAAGCCACGGTATATGCACGGTTTCGCCAATCCCGCCCGGTTCCTGCGCCTCGCACGCTGGATGACGCCGCTCCTGCTGGTGGCCGGCTTGCTATTGGCTGGCGGGGCGCTGGTTTACGGCCTGTTTTTCGCGCCTGCCGACCGGTTGATGGGCGATACGGTTCGCATCCTCTACATCCACGTTCCCGCCGCATGGCTGGGCATGGGCGGCTGGACGACGATCGCTGTTGCCTCGCTGGTGGAACTCGTCTGGCGGCATCCGCTGGCGACGATTGCCGCGCGTGCGGCTGCCGTTCCCGGCGCGGTGTTTACCGCCATCTGCCTTGCCACCGGATCGATCTGGGGCCGCCCGACATGGGGCACATGGTGGGTGTGGGACGGGCGGCTGACATCCATGCTGGTGCTGCTGTTTCTCTACTTCGCTTATCTCGCGCTGGCCAATGCGGCGCAGAAGGACGGGGTGGGCGCAGCCGGAACCGGTGGCAGCCGCGTTACCGCGATCTTCGGGCTGGTCGGCGCGATCAACGTGCCGATCATCAACCGCTCGGTCGTGTGGTGGAACTCGCTGCACCAGCCGGCCAGCATCACGATGGGCAAGTCGGCGATAGACCCTGCTTTCCTCTGGCCACTGCTGATCGCGGCGCTGGGCTTTTCGCTGCTGTTCGGCGGGGTCGTGCTGGCGCGGATGCGCGCGATCCTCGCCGATTTCCAGGCGGAAGCGCGGCTGCGCCGCCGTGCGATGCGCAGCGAAGCGTTGGGACAGGTGACGACATGAGCGAGGGACTATCCCACTGGCCCTTCGTCATCGCGGCCTATGTCATAGGCGTGGTGGGTACACTGGGCATGGCGGGGTGGAGCTGGATCGCGATGCGCCGCGCCGAAGCCCGCCGCGATGCCGCGCGGGGCGAAAGAACCAAGGGACAGGAATGAGCACTGCAATGAAGCCAAAGCACCAGCGGCTGGTGCTCGTCGTCCTTGCGCTTGCCGTGCTGATCGGCGCGGTGCTGCTGGCGATATGGGGCCTGCGCGGACAGGCCAGCTATTTCTATGTGCCTAGCGACATCGCATCCGATCCGCCCGAAACGGGCCGCGCGGTGCGGCTGGGCGGCATGGTGCAGGAAGGGTCGATCCAGACGCTGCCCGATGGCGTGACGGTCGCCTTCGTCGTCGGCGACGGGAAGGCAACCGTGCCCGTCCGCTACACCGGCATCACGCCCGACCTGTTCGTAGAGGGTAGCGGCGTCGTTGCCGACGGGCGGCTCGATGCCGATGGCACATTCGTTGCCGACAGCCTGCTGGCCAAGCATGACGAGAATTACATGCCGCGCGAACTGGAAGACATGAGCAAGGAACAGGCCAAGGCCGTGGTTGCGGAAACGACCGCGCAATGATTGCGGAAGCCGGCCTTGCCCTGCTGTGGTTCGCCGCTGCTATGGCGCTGCTGCAGTTGTTTGCCGCCATCATGGCGCTGCGCGGCGGCGAAGGTTCGTCGGAATACGCGGGTGTGGTTCGCCCCAGCGCCATCGTGCAGGGGCCGCTTGTCGCCCTGTCATTCCTGATGCTGATGTGGCTGTTCATCCGCACCGATCTTTCGGTGCTGCTGGTCGCCGCCAATTCGCACAGTGCCAAGCCGTTCATCTTCAAGCTGGCGGGCACATGGGGCAACCACGAAGGTTCGATGCTGCTGTGGGTGACGGTGATGGCCCTGTCCGGCTCGCTCGTCGCGCTGGTCGAACGGCGCCTGCCCGAACGCACGATGATCGCGACGCTGGCGGCGCAGGCTTTCGTATCGCTGGGTTTCTACGCCTTCCTGCTGTTCTCCTCCAACCCGTTCGAGCGTCTGCCGACGCCGGTGCCGGAAGGGAACGGCCTCAACCCGCTGTTGCAGGATATCGGCCTCGCCTTCCATCCGCCCACGCTCTACATCGGTTATGTCGGCCTTTCGGTGGCCTTTTCCTTTGCGGTCGGCGCGCTGCTGACGCGCGAGGTCGGCCCCGCCTTCGCCCGCGCGATGCGGCCGTGGGTGCTGGGCAGCTGGATCTTTCTGACGATCGGCATCACGGCGGGGTCCTACTGGGCCTATTACGAGCTTGGCTGGGGCGGCTGGTGGTTCTGGGATCCGGTGGAGAACGCCTCGCTGATGCCGTGGCTGGCGGCGACAGCACTGCTGCATTCAGCCTCGGTCCTCGCTTCGCGCGATGCGCTGCGCACGTGGACGATCATGCTCGGCGTCGTCGCCTTCTCGATGTCCATGGTCGGCACGTTCCTCGTACGCTCGGGCATTCTCACCTCGGTTCACGCCTTTGCCGTCGATCCCGAACGCGGCACCTTCATCCTTGCGCTGCTGACCATTTACATCGGCGGCGCGCTCACCCTGTTCGGCGCGCGGGCCAGCACGGTGAGTGAGGGCAAGCAGTTCTCCCTCGTCAGCCGGGAGGCGGGACTGGTGTTCAACAACGTCATGCTGTCCGCGATCCTCGGCATCGTGTTGCTCGGCACGCTTTATCCGCTGCTGACGGAAGCGTTCGACACCAAGGTCTCGGTCGGCCCGCCCTACTTCAATCCGGTGGGCGCGATGTTCGCGATTCCGATGATCGTAGTGATGGCCGTCGGCCCGCTGCTGCGCTGGCGGCGCGACAGTTTCGACCGGATTGCCAAGGCACTGATCCTACCCGCGGTGCTGACCGCCGCGCTTCTGGCAGGCGCGGTGCTGCTGGCACCGGGTATCGGGTTGCTGCCGCTGCTCGGCCTCGGCCTGTCGCTGGGGTTGGGCGTGGCGAGTATCCTGCCGCTGCTCGGGCGTGATTTGCGCCGCACCCCGCTGCCCACATGGGGCATGGTGTTCGGGCACCTCGGCCTTGCCGTCGCGCTGTTCGGCATGGCGAGCGAGAGTGCATTCTCTACCGAGAAGCTGGTCGCGGCCAACGTCGGCGACGTGGTGGAGGTCGGCCCATGGTCGATCGAGCTGACGGCGATCGAACCGGTCGCCGGCCCGAACTGGACCGCGCTGGAAGCGACGATGACCGCCCGTTACGAAGACGGCGCGCCGGTCACGCTGCACCCGCAATCGCGCAACTTCACCCAGCCGCCGCAGACGACAAGCGAATCGGCGCTGTCGACCCGCTGGAACGGCCAGCTCTATGCGGTCGTCGGTGAAGAGGGGCTGGACGGGCGCTGGCAGCTGCGGCTGTGGTGGAAACCGTTCGTGCCGATGATCTGGCTGGGCGGATTGCTGATCGCATTCGGCGGCGCGCTGTCGCTGCTGGGCCGCGTGCTGGGCGATATTCGCCGCGGCTACCAGCGCCGCCGCATCGCCATGCGCCGTGACGAACGCCCGCATTCCCGCGCCGTGCCGGAGCCTGCGGAATGAGCGCGCCAGACGAAAAGCCGAAGGGCAGGAAGTGGGCCATCTGGCTGCCGCTGGTACTGTTCGGCGGGTTCTTCGTACTCGTCATGAACGGCCTGATCCGCCCTGCCGCGCGGGATGTGGAAAGCGCGATGGTCGGCAAACCGCTGCCCGAATTCGCGCTGCCTGCCGCCACGCCCGATCTGCCCGGCCTTGCCACTGCCGATTTCAAGCAGGGCGAACCGCGCCTCCTCAACGTCTTTGCCAGCTGGTGCGTGCCCTGTGCCGCAGAAGCCCCGCAGCTTGACGAGTTGCGCCGTGTGCAGGTGCCGATCGACGGTGTCGCCATCCGCGACAGGGAGCAGGATATCGCCCGTTTCCTCGCCCGATATGGCAATCCCTTTGCCAGCATCGGCAAGGACGATATCAGCGAAGTGCAGCTGGGCATCGGTTCGTCCGGCGTGCCCGAAACTTTCGTGATCGATGGCAACGGGATCATCCGCTACCAGCACATCGGCCCGATCATGGAGGGTGACGTGAAGACCATCCTCGTCGAGTTCGACAAGGCGAGAGAGCCGCTATGACCCGCCTGATCGCCTTCCTCGCGCTGTTGCTTGCCGCGCCCGTCATGGCGCAGGACCAGTTGCCGCCCGCGCCCTATGCCTATCGCCAGCTGGAAGATCCGGCGCAGGAGGAAAAGGCGCAGGCGCTGATGGAAACGCTGCGCTGCCTGAAATGCCAGAGCCAGTCGATCGCAGATTCCGATGCTTCGATGGCGGGCGACATGCGCAATCAGGTGCGGCAGAGGATAAAGGCAGGCGAGGAGCCGGAAGCGATCCGCGCGTGGCTGGTCGAGCGTTATGGCGATTACGTCAGTTACAAACCGGAACTGACCACGCTGACATGGCCGCTGTTCGCCGCGCCGCTGGTCCTGCTGCTGCTGGCCCTGTTGCTTTTGCGCAAGCGTTTCGTGCGCAGACCCGATGCGCCGGCGGGGGAACAGGCATGATGGGCTGGGCCATCGCTTTCGTGCTGGCGGGCGTGACTTTCGCCGCGCTCGTCTTCGTGTTGAAACTGCCGCGCGGCGGGCGCGAATTTGCCGGTGCCGCATTGCTGCTGGGCCTGTCCGGCTATGCCCTGCAAGGCAGCCCGTCAGAGCCCGGCTCTCCCACCGCACCGCGTGAAAACGCCGAATCGGGTCAGGCCGCCCTGATCGAGGCGCGCCGCGCGATGGGCGACGAATTCGGTGAAGGGCGCAATTACCTTATAACTGCCGATGCCTTTGCCCGCGCGGGGCAGTTCGGCGCGGCGGCAACCCTGCTGCGCGGGGCGACACGTAAGACCCCGAACGATCCCGATGTCTGGCTGGCGCTGGGCAATGCGCTGGTCGGCCATGCCGACGGGATCATCACGCCTGCCGCGCTCTATGCGTTTCAGAAGGCGGCCGACATCGCGCCCGACCATCCCGGCCCGCCGTTCTTCACCGGCCTTGCGCTGGCCCAGTCCGGCCAGTTCGAGGATGCGCGCGCAATCTGGCAGAAGCTGCTGGACCGGCCCGGAGAGGAAGACGCACCGTGGCGGGCTGACCTTGCCGCACGGCTTGCGCGACTCGACGCGATCATTGCCCAGCAACAGGGGGGTCAGAACGGTCGGACCCCTGCGACCGGCGCTCCATCGGGCGATGCGCAGATGCCGTCCGGCCCAGTGCCGGTGGAGCAGGAAACGGCGGATTCCCCTGCGTCCGACCGCCCCGGAACATGACAGCCGAACGGCTTTTCTTGCAGGTGCGAACAAGCACTGCTAATCGCCAGCGCCCGTTGGCCGGAGGAAGTCCCCCGATTACCGGAGGGCTTGGGACCATGGCCGTCGCAGAAGGCACCATTCGCGGATGAGTCATTCCGTTACCGGAGACGAGCGCACCAACGCCAAGCTGAAGCTGGCGGCTGGCGCCATCGGCATCGTTTTCGGCGATATCGGTACCAGCCCGCTCTATGCGTTCCGCGAAACGTTCGTCGGGCCGCATCCGCTGGCGCTGGACCGGTTGCACATCCTTGGCGTGGTCAGCCTGATTTTCTGGTCGATGACGCTGGTCGTCGCGATCCAGTACGTCACCATCCTGATGCGCGCGGATAACAAGGGGCAGGGCGGCAGCCTTGCGCTTCTCGCACTGATCTCGCGGCATATCGGCCGGTCGAAATACGGCTGGATCACGGTGCTGCTGGGCGTGCTGGCGACTTCGCTGTTCTACGGCGATTCGATGATCACGCCCGCGATCTCGGTGCTTTCTGCGGTCGAGGGTCTAACCGTCGTCGAAAAGCGGTTCGAGGTCTGGGTTATCCCGATCGCGCTGGCGCTGCTGATCTTCCTGTTCCTGCTGCAACGGCGCGGCACGGCCAAGGTCGGCGCTTTGTTCGCGCCGGTGATGATCCTCTATTTCGTCGTCCTCGCGGTGCTCGGCCTCATCCAGATCGCCTACAATCCGGGCGTGCTGGTGGCGCTGAACCCGTGGTACGCGCTGCAGTTCTTCATGGTCGACAAGACGCTGGCCTTCCTCGCTCTCGGCTCCGTCGTGCTGGCGGTTACGGGGGCGGAGGCGCTCTATGCCGACATGGGCCATTTCGGGCGCGGGCCGCTGCGCATGTCGTGGTTCGGGTTCGTCATGCCCGCGCTGCTGATCAACTATTTCGGCCAGGCCGCGATGGTCACCAGCCTGACCGGGGCCGAAGCGGCAGAGGCGATCCAGAACCCGTTCTTCATCATGGCGCCCGACATCTTCCGCCTGCCGCTCGTCATCCTTGCCATGGCCGCGACCTTTATCGCCAGCCAGGCGGTGATTTCGGGCGCGTTCTCCGTAACGCATCAGGCGATGCAACTGGGCTTCATCCCGCGCCTGTCGATCCTGCACACCAGCGAGACCGAGGCGGGCCAGATCTATATCCCGTTCATCAACTGGGCGCTGATGGTGGCGGTGATCCTGCTGGTGCTGACCTTCCAGAACTCGTCCAATCTTGCCAGCGCCTATGGCATCGCGGTCACCGGCGCGATGGTGATCGACACTTGCCTCATGGCCGTGCTGCTGCTCGCGGTGTGGAAGTGGAAGTGGTGGTGGGCCGTGCCTGTCATCGTTCTGTTCTTCGTGGTCGACGGCGCCTACTTCGCCGCGAACGCCACCAAGATTCCCGACGGCGGCTGGTTCCCGCTGCTCGTCGGCGCTGCTGCCTTCACCTTGCTGACGACATGGGCCAAGGGCCGCAAGCTGATGCGCGAGCGCATGACAGAGGTTGCCCTGCCGATCGAGATCTTCGCCAAGAGCGCGGCCAATTCGGCCACCCGCGTGCCGGGCACGGCCATCTTCATGGCATCCAGCACGGCGGGGGTCCCTTCGGCGCTGCTGCACAACATCAAGCACAACAAGGTGCTGCATGACCGCGTGGTGGTGCTGACGGTGCAGATCGCGGAAGAGCCATATGTCGACGCGGCCAAACGCGCGGAGATCGAGGATCTGGGCGACGGGTTCTACCGCGTTGTGCTGCATTATGGCTTCATGGAAGAAACCGACGTTCCGGCCGCGCTGAAGCTGATCGACAAGTGCGGCGGCATGTTCGACATGATGCAGACCAGCTTCTTCCTGTCGCGCCAGACGCTGTTGCCCAGCGAAAAGCCGGCGATGATGCTGTGGCGTGAAAAGGTGTTTAGCTGGATGCTGCGCAATGCGGCGACGGCTATGGAATTCTTCAGGCTGCCGACGAATCGTGTGGTCGAGCTGGGCTCGCAAGTCCGGATCTAGGGATCATCGACATTCAGCCCTGACCGCCTGCAAACGGCGGTTTCGTGCGCTTCCGGTGCTCACGACCGTAGAGGTCGCTGCGCTCCGGTTCACCCGAACCCACCATTTTCGGCAGGCCATCATCTGAATGTCGATAATCCCCGGGGGCCGTCTTCCCATCCAATACCCCCCGCCACTTGCAAAGTGTTAGGTAAACTCTCACGCAAGCTGCGCCGGCGCCGCACAGTTTTGCCACGATGCTCACGATTGTGTGAAACTCTTCGAACATACGATCTCCTTGTCTTGAGATCTTGATAAATCGATTCGCAACGTGCCTGTAGGTTCGCGCCATTGTAGACGGCACTCCTACAACGTGGACTTTGGCCACATCCCGGTGTCGTCGTTGAGTCCTTGATCGGTTCCGGCCGATAGTTCATCCAACCGGCGTGATGCCAATCAGCAATCGAACCGATCGAACCATCTACGAAATCGGCCGCATGCACATAGCGATGGGCCTTGGCAGCGGGTTGTTCATAGTCTGGGGCATTCCCCTGCTGGCATCGGCCATGGGCCTTGCGGACGGCGGGGCACTGGACTGGATCGTCCTGCCCTTGCTGTTGATATGGGTGATCGCATTCGGTGTGCGCAGCCTGCTGATCGCCTGTCCGCGATGCGGCAAGTCCATCTTCATGCGCGGGATGTGGAGCGTGTTCTGGCCCGCGAAGACCTGCAGCCGCTGCGGCCTTGATCTGACCACGGCTGCCCTACGCAAATAAACGGGGCGCGCCGGGTCCGGTCCGGCGCGCCCCTTCCGGTCTGGCCCCGTCAGCCCAGATTCGCGCTGACCATCGCCCACATCATCGGGATCGACAGCAGGGTGTTGAGTCTACTGGCGATCAGCGCGCGGGGTGCGGCGGCGGCCTTGGCTTCGGCGCTTGCCTCTACCAGCCCAAGGATCTTCTTCTGCGCCGGCCAGATGATGAACCAGACGTTGAATGCCATCAGCAGCGCCATCCACATGCCGGCGCCGATCAGGTTCACCGCGCCTTCGCCGCTGAACGTAAGCGCCTCGACCAGATAGCCGCTGACCATCGCGATGGTGAGGCCGGTCAGCACCGTCAGCGCCGCCGCCCAGCGGAAGAAGAACAGCACCTTGGGTGCGATATGCCCGGTGATCGCGCCTTTCTGCTCGGCAGGAATGGCCGGCATCGTCGGCACCTGCACGAAGTTCAGGTAATAGAGCAGGCCGATCCACAGCACCCCGAAGAACAGGTGCAGCCAGCGCGAAACGGAATTTATGTCGATCGGTGCGCTGGGCGCGAATGCCACCATCAGCGCAAGTGCCGCGACCAGACCGATCGCGAGTACGAGATGCAGGTTTCCAAACAGCTTTGCCATGTCCACTCCCCCGGCCATCTGGCCAGTCCCGGTGCGACCCGCGGCGCGACATTTGCGCAATTGTTACAAAATGTCACCGTGGGGCAGTGGATAACCCGTGGCAAGTTCCGGTCAGGCGGGCGGATGCTCCGTCACCGCTTCGTCCTTCTCTTCCTTGCCCAGCCCTTCGCGCAGCATCATCGGCAGCTGGGTAAAGGTGAACAGGAACGATAGCGGCAGGAATACCCAGAGCTTTGCAGCAAGCCACGATTCGAAGCTCAGCGTGGCGCGCAGCACCTCGTTCAGCACGGCGAGCGCGATGAAATAGAAGCCCCAGTTGCGCGACAGTTTCATCCAGCCAATGTCGGACAACCCCTCGAACGCGGCGTCGAGCAGGTATTTCAGCAGCGCCTTGCCGCGCCAGTAACCGCCCAGCAGCGCCACTGCGAAAACGACGTAGATGATCGTCGGCTTGATCTGCACGAAGACCGGGTCCTGGAACAGGATGGTGAGGCCGCCGAAGAACACGATCAGCGCGGTCGACAGCATCAACATCGGGGTGACGTGCCCCAGCTTCCACTTCGACACGGCAACGGCGACCAGCGCGGCCACGATGAACGCGCCGGTGCCCTTCACCGTCGCCAGCACCTGACCGATCGCGTCGCCATCCTCTGCGGGGCTGAAATACTTGTAGACCGCGAAGAAGACGAGCAGCGGCCCGTAATCGATCGCGATGTTGAGCCAGCCGCTCTTCTTCTTCGGTGCCGGTTTGTCGGTCATCATGCGACTCCTGCGATCACGCGCGCAACAAGGTCGGGATCGAATGGGCGCAAGTCGTCGATCTTCTCGCCCACGCCGATGGCATGGATGGGCAGGCCGTACTGCTCTGCCGCCGCGACCAGAACGCCGCCGCGCGCGGTGCCGTCCAGCTTCGTCATGACGAGGCCGGTGACGCCTGCGACTTCCTTGAACACATCGATCTGCTGCAATGCGTTCTGCCCGTTCGTGGCATCGAGGACGAGGACGACGTCATGCGGTGCTTCGGGGTTCAAACGGCCCAGAACCTTCCGGATCTTGGTCAATTCGGCCATCAGTTCCTTGCGGTTCTGCAACCGGCCCGCCGTGTCGACGATCAGCACGTCGCTGCCCTTGTCGGTCGCGGCCTTGACCCCGTCGAACACGACGCTGGCCGGGTCGCCGCCCTCCGGCCCGGTAACGACTGGCACGCCCAGCCGGTCTGCCCAGACCTTCAACTGCCCGATGGCGGCGGCGCGGAACGTGTCGCCCGCAGCCAGCATCACGCCGTAGTCGTCTTCCTGAAACAGGTGGGCCAGCTTGGCGATCGTGGTGGTCTTGCCGCTGCCGTTGACGCCGATGACCAGCACGACATGCGGGCGCGGGAAAGCGGTGACTTCGAGAGGTTTGGCAACGGGGCGCAGGATTTCGGCAATCTCTGCGGCGACGGCTTCCTGTATCGCACGCTCGTCCGCATCGCGCGGGAACTGGCGCTGGGCGATGGCCTCACGGATGCGCATGGCGGCGCGCGGGCCAAGGTCCGACATGACGAGCGCGTCCTCCAGCTCGTCCAGCTGGTTTTCGCTCAGCCGCGTGGTTCCGCCCCCCAAGGAGCCAACTGCGCCGGCAAGGTTGCCGGTCAGCTTCTCGCTCGTCTTGCGGAACCCTCCGAAAAGCCGGTCCGACCAGCTCTCGCTCATACTCGTTCTCCGATAAGCAATCCGTCCTCGACGCGCGTGATGCGCAAGAGGGCGATGTCGCCGCCGCGCATGCCGTCGGGCAGGCGGACGGAGGCGAAATGGGGTGTGTGGCCGGTGCCGTCGTTCTCGCCCAGCACGGTGAAGCTCTCACCGACAAGCGAGGCGAGCCAGGCTGCGCGGGTTTCGGCAACGGCGGCGCGAAGGGTCGCGGCGCGGGCCTTGATGGTGGCGGGATCGATTTGCGGCATCCGCGCGGCGGGCGTGCCGGGGCGCGGGCTGAACGGGAAGACATGGCCGTGAACCACGCCGCATTCGCGAACGATGGCAAGGTTCGCGTCGTGCATCGCGTCGTCCTCCGTCGGGAAACCGGCGATAAGGTCCGCCCCGACAGCGATATCGGGGCGGCGTGCCTTCAGCCTTGCGACAAGGTCGATGGCATCGGCGCGGCTGTGACGGCGCTTCATGCGCTTCAGGATCAGGTCGTGCCCGTGCTGGAGCGAGAGGTGGATATGCGGCATGACCCGCGCCTCTCCGCCGAGAAGCTCCTCCAGTTCGCAGTCGATCTCTGCACCGTCGATGGAGGAAAGGCGCAGGCGTTGCAGCGTCGGGAAGGCCCGCAGCACTTCGCCCACCAGCGAACCGAGGCGCGGCGCACCCGGCAGGTCATGGCCCCAGCTTGTCACATCCACGCCGGTCAGCACCACTTCGGGCGCGCCCTGTTCCAGATGCGCCGCGATTTCGCCCAGCACTTGCGGCGCGGTCAGCGAAACGCTCTGCCCGCGCCCCTGCGGGATCACGCAGAAGGTGCAGGAATGGTCGCATCCGTTCTGCACGGCGACGAAGGCGCGGGTGCGGGCTGTCGTTTCGGTGCTGACGCCGCGATGGGCGATGATCGGGGGAAGGGCGGCGGCATTGTGGCCCGCTCCCCAGCTTTCGGGCGACAGCTTGGCCGTGTTGGGCACCAGCGCGTCGACTTCGGGCATGGCGGCCAGCTGCTTGCTTTCGATATCGGCGGCGCATCCGGTAACGAGCAGGCGCGCATCGGGGCGGCGGCGGCGCAAGCGGCGGATGGCGCGGCGGGTCTGGCGCACGGCCTCTTCCGTCACGGCGCAGGAATTGACGACGACGGTGTCGGTCCGCCCGTCCAGCATGGCGCGGATGCGGTCGCTTTCCGATGCGTTCAAACGGCAGCCCAAGGTAATCACTTCGGACGTCATGACGTCAGCTGCGCTCAAGCGTAGTCGCCCCAGTCGAACGATCCGGTGTAGCTGACCGATGCCGGTCCGGTCATCGTGATCCTGTTGTCCGGCCCCCACGCGATCACCAGCGGCCCGCCGGGCAGGTTCACCGTAACCTCGCGATCCACCAGCCCCCGCCGCATCGCAGCAACGGCCGTGGCGCAGGCGCCGGTACCGCAGGCGCGGGTTATGCCCGCACCGCGTTCCCACACGCGCAAGGTGATCGCATCGCGCGCGGTCACGGCGGCGATGTTGACGTTGACCCGCTCTGGAAAGATCGGGTCCGTCTCTATCACCGGGCCGATGTCGGCAAGGGGAATGGCATAGGCGTCATCGACGAAGAACACCGCATGCGGATTGCCGACGTTCACGGCGACCGGCTGGCTCAGTTCCTGCTCGTCCAGCGGCCAGCCGACGGGCATGCGCAGCGTGTCCATCGCATAGGCCAGCGGAATCTCGTCCCACCCGAAGCGCGGTTCGCCCATGTCGACCGCAATGCCCTTCGGATCGGGCCGCGCGGTGATCGTGCCGCCCAGCGTCTCCAGCGATACCTCTCCGCCGATCAGCAGGCCGACCGCGCGGGTCGCGTTGCCGCAGGCCTCCACCTCTCCGCCGTCGGAATTGAAGATGCGCATGCGCCAGTCGGCCACCTTGCTCGGCTCTATCAGCACGAGCTGGTCGCAACCGATGCCGGTGTGCCGGTCGGCCAGTGCCGCGACGACATCGCCGGTCAGCGGCGGCAGCGGATGCTCGCGCGCGTCCAGCACGACGAAATCGTTGCCGAGGCCATGCATCTTGGAAAAGGCGATACGCATAGCTGCGCATCTATGCACCGCAGGGCGGCGCGTCCAGTGCCGGCGACCTTGTTTCGCGCGCCGTCAGCGCCCCGGTCAGGCCCCGGCGGCGCGCAGGTCCGTGCCGGCAAGGGCCAGCCGTTCGCGTCCGTCGACGGCAAGGCGCGCCTCGCTGCGCAGGCGGGCGCGGACCTGTTCGGCGGTTTCGGGCCGGCCATAGAAATAGCCCTGACCTTTGAACGTGCCGATCCGGCGCAGCGAATCGCGCAATGATTCGTTCTCGATCCCCTCTGCCGTGACGGGCAGGTTCATGCCTTCACCGATGGACGCGATAGTCGATACGACCGATGCGGTATCCTCGCTGCGCGCAAGGCGGGAAATGAACTGGCGGTCGATCTTGATCCGGTCGAACGGCAGGGCGCGAAGCTGGGCGAGCGTTGCATAGCCGACGCCGAAATCGTCGAGGCTGACCTTCACGCCCTGGTTCTTCAGGCTGGTGACGAGCGAGCGGACGAGGCCGATATTCTCGTTCAGGCACATCTCGGTAATCTCGATCTCCAGCCGTTCGGGCGGGAAGTTCGCTTCGGCCATCAGCTTCAGCAGGCGCTGCGCAAACCACGGGTCGCGCATCTGCACTGGCGAGATGTTGACGGCCAGTGTCAGGCGCGGGTCCCAGTCGCGCGCATCGCGCAGGGCCTGTGCGATCACGCCTTCGGAAAGGTCTGCGATGACGCCCAACTCCTCGGCCACAGGGATGAACCTGTCGGGGGAGACGAGGCCGAGGTTCGGGCTGTTCCAGCGGGCCAGCATCTCGAACCCGGTCAGCTCGCCCGTCGCGATGTCCACCTGCTGTTCGTAGAAGGGCACGAACTCGCCCCGCGTGATGCCGGCAAGGATGCCGTTTTCCAGCTCGGCCCGGCTGCGCAGGTCATGTTCCATCTTGGGCTCGAACCAGTCGTAGCGGTTCCGGCCGTTCTTCTTGGCATGGTACATCGCCATGTCGGCCATGTGCAGCATTTCCTCCGCCGCGCTTTCGCAGGCTTCGGGCAAGCCGCTGGAACAGGCGATGCCGACCGACAGGCTGACAGCCAGCTCTCCGCCTGCCACTTCGAACGGCTGGCGCGCGGCGGAAATGATCGCGCAGGCCACCCGGTCGATCGATGCGGCATCGCGCCCGTCATAGGGGATGACGCAGGCAAACTCGTCGCCGCCAAGGCGGGCAAGGCATGCCGCATCCGGCAGCACGTCGCGCACGCGATCGGCCATCGTCACCAGCAGGGTATCGCCCGCACGGTGACCGTTGAGGTCGTTGATCTGCTTGAAATGATCCAGATCGAGCATGACGAAGGCGACGGCGGCATGTTCGTTGCCGCTGTTCTTCGCTTCGGCCACGAGGCGGTCGACTTCCGGCCCGATCGAGCGGCGGTTGAGCGATCCGGTCAGCGGATCGGTAAAGGCAAGTTCGCGCGCCTGCTCCTCCGCTTTGCGGCGGGAACGGATTTCCTTCATCAGTTCGTTGTGGCGGTGCCAGCCGAACAGGATGAGCGCGGTGTTGAGCAGCAGCGCGCTGGCAAGGTAGGCCGCGGGGCCGTCGCCGTTGCCTTCGATGAAGCGCAGTACGCCGGGCACGGCGGCGGCGGCGTGGCCGACGAACATGATGAGCGCGGCGGCGATGATGCCAAGGGCGATGATGTCGCGCTCGCCGGGAAGCACTTTCCCGGCTTGCGCTGCCTCTTTTTCAAGCCCTGGATCGGACTCGCTCATCGGCCCTTGGGTTCCTTCGTGCGTGGCCGGAAATGGCCTTTGGCCGAGGATTAGGCCATGGCTCTAAACATCGGGTTAAACGCTTGATGCGGGTGCTTAAAAAGTCGCGCGCTTGCAAAAGCGGGTGTGCGCAGGTAATGGCGCGGGCAGGACAGGCGGCCCAGGGGCTGTCCATCCGGCACAAATCCATGGGTCCGTGATAACGCGGCACGCTGGTCGGCGAGGTTTCGCCCACCGGCGTTTTTCGCTTTTATCGCGTGATCCGAACACTTTGGCGCCACGCAAGCGGCGCGCAAGAGGAGAAAACGATGTTCGACAGCCTGTCTGACCGGCTTGGTAACGTCTTCGATTCGCTGCGCGGTCGCGGAGCGCTGAAGGAGGACGATGTCCGCGCCGCGATGCGCGAGGTTCGCATCGCCCTGCTGGAAGCAGACGTGGCGCTGCCGGTCGTGCGACGGTTTATCGACAAGGTTACCGAAGCCGCGGTTGGGACCGAAGTCCTGCGCTCGGTCACGCCGGGGCAACAGGTCGTCAAGATCGTCAACGACGCGCTGGTCGAAATGCTGGGCGGAGAAGACGGCGCGGCGCAGGCCAAGCTGGAGCTTGAGGCCAAGCCGCCGGTCGTGATCATGATGGTCGGCCTGCAGGGTTCGGGCAAGACCACCAGCACCGCGAAGATCGCGAAGCGGCTGAAGGAGACCGAGGGCAAGAAGGTCATGATGGCGTCGCTCGACGTCAATCGCCCCGCCGCGCAGGAACAGCTTGCCGTATTGGGCGAACAGGCGGGCGTTGCGACGCTGCCGATCATCGCCGGGCAGCAGCCGGTCGATATCGCCAACCGCGCGCTTTCCGCGGCCAAGCTGCAGAGCTTCGATGTCCTGATGCTCGATACCGCGGGCCGCCTGCACGTCGACGAAGCGCTGATGGCCGAGATGAAGGCGGTTGCCGCCGTCTCCGCGCCGAAGGAAGTGCTGCTCGTCGTCGACTCGCTGACGGGTCAGGACGCGGTCAACGTCGCGCAGTCGTTCACCGGCGAAGTGCCGCTGACCGGTGTCGTGCTGACCCGCATGGACGGCGACGCCCGCGGCGGTGCGGCGCTGTCGATGCGTGCCGTGACCGGCAAGCCGATCAAGTTTGCCGGCACGGGCGAAAAGCTGGACGCGATCGAGCCGTTCGTGCCTTCGCGCGTTGCCAACCGCATTCTCGGCATGGGCGACATCGTCTCCATGGTCGAAAAGGCCGCCGCCACGGTCAAGGAAGAGGATGCGGAAAAGCTCGCCAAGAAGATGGCGGCGGGCAAGTTCGACCTCGACGACCTGCGCATGCAGCTGCAGCAGATGACCAAGATGGGCGGGCTGGGCGCGATCGCGGGCATGATGCCGGGCATGAAGAAGGCGAAAGCCGCGATGGCGCAGTCCGGCATGGACGACCGTGTGCTGCTGCGCATGGACGCGATCATCTCGTCCATGACGCCGAAGGAGCGCGCCAATCCCGCGCTGCTGAATGCCAAGCGCAAGAAGCGCGTTGCGGCAGGTTCGGGCACGCAGGTGCAGGACGTGAACAAGGTGCTGAAGATGCACCAGGAAATGTCCAAGGCGATGAAGCAGATCAAGAAGATGGGCGGGCTGAAGGGCCTTGGCGCCCTGTTCGGCAAGGGCGGTCTGGATGCCGCGATGCCGGGTCTTGGTGGTGGCGCCGGTGGCGGCATGCCGGGGCTTGGCGGCGGCATGGGCGGCGGCGCAGGCGGCCTTCCGCCGGATCTCGCCAACCTGCTGAACAAGAAATGATTCTCACGAAAATACCGAATTTGAACGAATACGAATTGAACGAAAGGTAACCGAACAATGGCAATTGCAATCCGTCTCGCCCGTGGTGGCGCGAAGAAGCGTCCCTACTACCGTATCGTCGTCTCGGACGTGCGCAGCCCGCGCGACGGTAAGTATCTGGAGCAGGTCGGCATCTATAACCCGCTGCTCGCCAAGGACGATGAAAAGCGCATCCAGCTGACCGAAGACCGCGTCCGTTACTGGCTGGGCGTCGGCGCGCAGCCGACCGACCGTGTTGCCCGCTTCCTCGATGCCGCCGGCATCCTTGAACGTGCTGCCCGTAACAACCCGAAGAAGGCCGAACCGGGCGAAAAGGCCAAGGAACGCGCCGAGGAAAAGGCCGAGAAGCTGCGTGAAGCCGAGGAAGCCAAGAAGGCTGCCGAGGAAGAAGCCAACGCACCTGCTGAAGAAGCTGCGACCGAAGAAGCTCCCGCAGAGGAAGCTGCTGCCGAAGCTCCGGCCGAGGAAGCTGCTGAAGAGAAGACCGAAGGCTGATCTTTCATGTCGGACAAGACCGTCACGCCAGCGCCGATCACGCTGGCGGCAGTCACCGGCGCGCATGGCGTGACGGGCGAAGTCCGGCTGAAACTTTTCGGTGAAGGCGTGGAGTCCCTGCAGGGGTTCCGCGCCTTCGGCATTTCGGGAAAGAGCGAGATCCTCACTCCGAAAAAAGTCCGCGACGACGGCAAGGGCGGCGCCATCGCGCGCTTTGCCGAAGTGGCCGACCGTAACGCTGCCGAAGCGCTGCGCGGCAGCCTGCTGACCGTGCCGCGCGATGCCCTGCCTGCACTGGCAGAGGGCGAATACTACCACGCCGACCTCCTCGGCCTTGCCGCCGTGGCCGAAGACGGCACCCCGCTCGGCACCGTGATCGCGGTAGAGAACTACGGCGCGGGCGACGTGATTGAGATCGAACGGCCCGAAGGCAGCAAACCGCGCACTTTCATGGTGCCGATGCATGCCGAAGCCGTCAGCGGCTGGGATGAAGGCACGCTGACCGTCACTGCCGACTTTGCCGAACCCTGATCACCTGCTATCCCGCCCGCATGGGTGAGGGGGCATCCGATTACCGCGAAGATCCGCTGTGGCAGCGGCTGGCGCGATACCGCGTCGGCCCGCCCGATGCCGCTTTCTCCTTCGAACAGCGCCTTGCCCGCGAAAACGGGTGGAGCGAGGCCCATGCCGGCCGCGTGGTCGATGAATATCGCCGCTTCTGCTATCTCGCCATGCGTGCCGGGCACGAGGTGACGCCGTCCGATGCGGTCGATCAGGCATGGCACCTGCACCTCACCTACAGCCGCGATTACTGGCAACGCTTCTGCCCTGACGTTCTTGAAATGCCGCTGCATCACGGCCCCACGGCGGGCGGTGAGGTGGAGCGTGACCGGTACTACCGCCAATATGCGGAGACGCTGGCCAGTTACGAACGCGTGTTCGGTCCATCTCCCGCCGACATCTGGCCCGATGCGAACCGGCGGCTCTATCGCGATCCGCTTGCCCGCCGTGTCCATCCGCGCGACCACCTGATCGTGCCGAAACGGCTTGCGATCCCGGTCATTGTTCTTGCACTCGTCGGCGCTATCATCGCGGCCTGGCAATTGTCGGGCTGAAACAGGGGGAAGCATGCACGGCCTCAATCCGCTGGACTGGGACGCGACGGAATTCCTGATCCTTTATGGCGTGCTGATCGTCGCGGCGATCGTGCTGCGCGGCGTGATCGCCAACTGGCTGAGACCCGAGGGCGAACGCGCGACCCTGCGCGACGAGGAGGAGATCGCGATTCTGGCAGGCGGACCGAACCGCTTTGCAGAGGCGGTGACGGCCCGAATGCTGGCAAGCGGCATGCTGACGATGCCCGCCAAGGGGCAGTTCGCGGTCGCACAGCGGGGCGGGCATGCCACCCCTGCCGAACGGGCGGTGATCGCCGCGGGCACACGCAGCCGTTGGTCCGGGCTTCGCCGTGTGTTGAAGGGGCATGCCGCGCAAGTCGAACAACGGCTGGCAGATCGCGGAATTTACATGGATAGCGCAGAGGCGCTGCAGGTCCGTTTCCTGACGATCGTCCCGTTCCTGTTCCTGCTCGGTTTCGGCTGGATACGCTGGAAAGTCGGCGTGGCGCGGGAAGAGGACGTGGGCTTCCTGATCGTCATGATGGCCATTGCCGCGATCCTGATGCTTGCATCGCTGGGCAAGCTGGACCGCGCGACGCGCTCGGCAAAGTCCGAACTCGCGTCTTTGCGGGCGACAAAGGATCGCCTGCGCCGCGCCCCGCGCGCAGAGGAAACGGGCATGGCAGTGGCGCTTTACGGCACGACGGTGCTGGCGGGGACCAGCCTTGCCGGTTTCCACACCCTGCGTTCCGACAGCGGCAGCGGTGGTTGCGGCTCTTCCGATGGTGGTGGCTGCGGGGGTGGCGGCTGCGGCGGTTGCGGCGGCTAGGTTGTCCGCCAGCGGCCTTTTGCGCGGCTGCGGACGACACTTCCGCACGCTTCCGGTGCTCACGTGCCGCAAGCACGCTGCGCGCCGGGTCGTGCGGCAGCGCCACCCTCGCTCACGCCCAAGGCCACTGGCGAACAACCTAGCAAGTTTCGCATTGTTGGACTAACCGCGCGGACATGACTTTCGCCGCGACCGTCCTGACCCTCTATCCGGAGATGTTTCCCGGCCCGCTAGGCGTGTCGCTGGCAGGGCGGGCGATGGAGGCGGGGACGTGGAGCCTCGACGCGGTGCAGATCCGCGATTTCGCCGCTGACAAGCACCGCACGGTCGATGATACGCCTGCGGGCGGCGGCGCGGGCATGGTGCTGAAGGCGGACGTTCTGGCCGCCGCGATCGACCATGCGCGCGGCATCAGCCCCGATGCGCCGGTGCTGGCGATGACCCCGCGCGGAAAGCCGCTGACGCAGGCGCGCGTGCGCGAACTGGCGGCAGGTCCGGGCGTCACGATCCTGTGCGGACGGTTCGAAGGGTTCGACGAGCGGATCTTCGAAGGGCGCGATGTCGAGGAAGTCTGTGTCGGCGATGTGATCCTGTCCGGCGGAGAGGTCGGCGCGCTCCTGCTGCTCGACGCTTGCATTCGGTTGCTTCCCGGCGTAATGGGCGCGGCTTCCAGCGGAGTCGAGGAATCGTTCGAAAGCGGCCTCCTCGAATATCCGCACTATACCCGCCCGGTGGAATGGGAGGGCCGTATGATCCCTGAAGTGCTGCGATCGGGGGATCACGGAAAAATCGCGGCGTGGCGCAAGCAACGCAGCGAAGACGATACTCGGTTACGCAGGCCGGACCTTTGGGAGCGTCATGTCGGCGCTCGGGCCCAGTCTGCCTCTGGCGCGCGGCAAAAGAAAAAGGACTTGGACCAGTGAACCTGATCCAGCAGCTCGAAGCCGAAGCCATCCAGTCGCTCGGCAAGGATATTCCGGAATTCCGCGCGGGTGATACCGTGCGCGTCGGCGTGCGCGTCGTCGAAGGCACGCGCGAGCGTGTGCAGAACTACGAAGGCGTCGTCATCGCCCGTTCGAACCGCGGCATGGGTTCGAACTTCACGGTTCGCAAGATTTCGTTCGGCGAAGGCGTGGAACGTGTGTTCCCGCTCTATTCGCCCAATATCGACAGCATCACCGTGGTTCGCCGCGGCGTCGTGCGTCGTGCGAAGCTTTACTACCTGCGCGGCCGCACCGGCAAGTCGGCCCGCATCGCAGAGCGCAAGACGGTTCGCGAGAACGCGTAATCGCCGCGAAGCAGGTGAAACGGTTAAGGCGGTTCCTTCGGGAGCCGCCTTTTTCGTATGAGAGTTGGGGATTGTTTCCGGTTTGTTCTTGACGAGGTTCGGCGTTAAGATACACTCGGAGCAACGCAACGTTATCTTCCCGTAGACTTCAGCAAACTTGCCCGACCTTTTCGAAGAAAGTTTGTAAGCCGGGCAAGTTTGCTGAAGTCTACGGGGGCATTTGCGTTCGCGGTTTTCAGCTTTCGCACGAAAGTTTTGGTAGCTTGCATAAGGGTCATTGATCCGGTCCTCGACTATTTTATGGTCGAGTCATTCATAACATTTTTTCGTTTTGTTTTCAATGTTTAAGGCGCAATTTGAGCCCCAAACGCCAAGCTAGGAAAGCTCTCGGCCTCCCCGGTGCATGGGCGATGGCCGTTGGCGGCATGATCGGGGGTGGGATATTCTCCACCCTTGGCGTCGTCATCCAGGTCGCGGGCGAGTGGGCGGCGGCCAGTTTCTTCATCGGCGGGCTGATCGCGTGGTGTTCGGGCCATTCCTATGCCGAACTGACCGTGCGGCGGGGCGAACCGGGCGGGTCGTATGGCTTCCTGCGCGATATCGGGCAGGTCAGCCTTGCCCGATACCTGATGTGGGTGCTGATCGCCGGCTATACGCTGACGGTCGCGGTCTACGGTTTCACTTTCGGGGCCTATGCGGCCAATGCCTTCGGCGCGCCGGGCTGGGTGGCGCATGCCTGCGCGCTGGGCGCGATCGCGATCCTTGCGGGCGTGAACCTTATGGGCGCGACACAGGCGACGATCATGGAACTGGTCGCCGTATGGGCGAAGCTGGTCATCCTGCTCGGCCTTGCGGGGCTTGGCCTGTGGCACTGGGCGCCGGAGGATCTGGTCCTGCAACGCGGCGATCCGATCGGACCGCTGGGCGCGCTGGCGGGCGTGGGCGTGGTGTTCATGGCTTACGAGGGGTTCCAGCTCCTCTCCTACGACTATGACGAGATGAAGGACCCGCCGCGCACGATCCGCCGCGCGATGAGCCTTGCGATCATTGCCACTGCCGTCACCTACATCCTCGTCGCGATCGGGGCGACGATGCTGGCCGGCGCGCCGGAAATCGTGGCGAAGGAAGAAGTCGCTCTGGCCGAGGCGGGACGGGCCGCACTGGGCAGTTTCGGGTTCTATGCCGTCTCTGTCGCCGCCGCGTTCTCGACCGCATCTGCCATCAACGCCACTGTCTTCGCCACCGCGCGACTGGCCGGATCGGCCGCGCAGGACAGCGAGCTTCCCGCCCTGTTCGGCAGGACCAATGCCCGCAATGTGCCGTGGGCGGGCGTGCTGGTGATTTCGGGCGTAGCGATGGTGCTGGCGGTGATCGGCGGCATCGCGCAACTGGTGGAAGGGGCAAGCTTCGTCTTCCTTGGCGTATTTGCGCTGGTCAACGTACTGGCATGGCGCGCCCGCATCCGGATGCGGTGGTTGAGCGGGGCGGGCGCGGTCCTTTCGATCCTCGCTGCATTCGCGCTTGTTGCACATGTGACAGGTTGGGTCTGATCGCACCTGCGGGGTTTTCACAAGTCTTGCGCGCCGCCGCCCGAACGCCTAACCGGCTTGCCTTCAAGCAATGCCTGAAAGGACAAGGAAGACCATGGCGAACACCGCCGATACCATCGCGTTCCGCGAGATTGCGCACCCCGCACCGACTTCGGATGCGGACCGTGCGGTAGTACTCGCGAACCCCGGTTTCGGCACGGCGTTCACCGACCACATGGTCTCCGTCGACTGGACCGAGGGCAAGGGCTGGCATGATGCCACCATCGGTCCGCGCGGTCCGATCATGCTCGATCCTGCCGCAGCGGTTCTCCATTACGCGCAGGAAATCTTCGAAGGGTTGAAAGCCTATCGCCACCCCGACGGCACGACCGCGCTGTTCCGGCCGGAGGCGAATGCCCGCCGCTTCAACGCATCGGCCGATCGGCTGGCCATGCCGAACCTGCCGGAGGAGCTGTTCCTTGGCGCGATAGAGGCGTTGCTGGCAAAGGACGGCGGCTGGATTCCGGAAGGCGCGGGTGCATCGCTCTACTTGCGCCCCTTCATGTTCGCGAACGAGGCGTTTCTGGGCGTGCGTCCGGCCAAGCAGTACAAGTTTCTGCTGATCGCGAGCCCCGCCGGCAACTACTTCAAGTCCGGCGCGCCTGCCGTGTCGATCTGGGTGTCGAGCGACTATACCCGCGCCGCGCCCGGCGGTACCGGCGCTGCCAAGTGCGGCGGCAACTATGCGGCCAGCCTTGTGCCGCAGGCCGCAGCGATCGAGCGCGGTTTCGACCAGGTCGTCTTCCTCGACGCGGTAGAGCGCAAGTGGATTGAGGAACTGGGTGGCATGAACCTGTTCTTCGTGTTCGATGACGGGCGCGTCATCACTCCGCCCCTGTCGGGCACGATCCTGCCCGGTATCACCCGCGACAGCCTGCTGGAGCTCCTGCGCGAGGAAGGGCTGGACGTGGCAGAGGAACGCTATTCGATCGCGGATTGGGAAGCCGATGCGAAGAGCGGCAAGCTGGTCGAATGCTTCGCCTGCGGCACGGCGGCGGTTGTCACGCCCGTGGGCCGGGTCGCCGGACGCGATCTGGACTTCACCATCGGCACCGGCGGTCCGGGTCAGTTGACCGGCAAAGTCAAGGACAAGCTGACCGGCATCCAACGCGGCGAAATCGCCGACAGCCACGGCTGGGTAAAGCGCTTCGACTGAGGCGTGCAGGAAGGGGCGGCGTTTCTGCGCCCCTTTGCCCTATTCTTCCAGTGACACCCACTTGAAGCCGCCGGCCCCGTCGCGGCCCCAATGCTTGACGCGGGTATCGACCAGCGAGTTCTGCGCGCCGGAATAGAGCGGGATTATCGGCAGTTCGGCCATCAGGATACCCTCAGCCTCGCCGAACAGGGTGTTGCGCTTGGCGATGTCGCCGGTTGCCAGCGCCTGTGCCACCAGTGCGTCGTAGCGCGGGTTCGACCAGCCGGTATCGTTGTTCGGGCTGTCGCTTGTCATCAGTGTCAGGTACGCGCCGGGTCCGGGATAGAAGCCGTACCAGCCGGACCGGGCGAGATCGAAATCACGCGCCTTGCGGGTATCGAGAAAGACCTTCCATTCCTGGTTGTAGATGCCGACCTCGATGCCAAGCTCGCGCTTCCACATCGCCTGGATCGCCTCTGCCAGCTTGCGGTTCGCCTCCAGCGTGTTGATCAGGATTTCCATCGGCGGAAACCCCTTGCCGCCCGGATAGCCGGCCTCGGCCAGCAGCTTGCGTGCCTGTTCGGGATCGGCGGCAGGTGCGGGAACGGCATCGTATCCGGGCAAACCCAGCGGCACGAGGCCACCGGTCGGCGTCTGCCCGCCCAGCAACACGCGATCGACCAGCAGTTTGCGATCCAGCGCCAGTGACAGCGCCTTGCGCACCCGCACGTCCTTCAGCGCCTCCCGCTCGATGTTGAAGACATAGTAGTTCGCGTTCGGCTGGTGATCGGTTCTCAGTTCGTCCGGGTGGTTTCTCTTGAGGTCCGCGATCCGTTCGACGGGAATCGAATTGGTGTTGGTCATGTGCAGCTGGCCCGAAAGATAGGCGTTCAGCTCGCTCTTCTGGTTCTCGATCGCGAAGAAGCGGATGCCGTTCAGCTTCACGTTGGCCGCATCCCAGTAGTTCGGGTTCTTCTTCACCTCGATATACTGGTTGGTTTTCCAGTCGCTCAGCACGAAGGGGCCGTTGCCCACGTACTTGCCCAGTTCAAACCAGCCGTTGTTGCGATCGGCCATTCCGCCGTTCGCTTCCACCGCCGCCTTTTGTACTGGATAGAACGTATAGGTCGCCAGCATCTGGATCAGATGCGGCATCGGCGCCTCTGTCTCGATCACCAGAGTCTGTGGATCGGGGGCGGAAAAGCCGACCTGGGAAAAGTCGACGATCTGCCCCTTGTTGAACCCCTCGGCATTGCGGATGCCGTAGAACAGTTCGGCCAGTTCCGCACCCAGCGCCGGCGTCAGCACGCGGCGATAGCTGTAGAGGAAGTCCTCTGCCGTCAACGGGCTGCCATCGCTCCACTTCGCGCCCGGGCGCAAATGGAAGGTCCATGTCTTGTAATCGTCGTCATGCTCCCAGCTTTCGGCCATGCCGGGCATCACGTCGAAAGGATCGGTCGGGTGCTGCGTGACCAGACCCTCGCTCAGCGCGGAAATAACCCGGCCGTCGGGCGATCCGGTATTGAGCTGCGGGTCCAGCGTACGCGGCTCGACCCCGTTGCCGGTGAGCAGCATGCCTTCCTTCACGCCGATGTCGGCGGGCGTTTCCCGGCTGCCGCAGGCGGCAAGCGCAAATGCCATCGCAAGGGCGATGAACAGGCGGCCGAGGTATGTGGTCATGCGAATCCCGATCAAGTCAATTCGTTGCAAACGAAATGAACTTGTACACGTGATTGCCGTTTATGGAATTCCCCCAGCCTTTCACCCGCGGATCGAGCAGGTAGGTTTGGGAATAGTTCATCAGCGGGATAACTGGCTGCTGCGCCAGCATCATGTCCTCCGCCTCACGCATCAGGGCAAGGCGGGTTGGCCGGTCCGCGGTCTGCCGCGCCTTGGCGAGGAGGGCGTCATAGGCCGGGTCGGACCAACCGCTTTCGTTGTTGAGACCGTCCGTCACCATGATGTCGAGGAAGGTGCCGGGATCGTAGTAGCCCGCGACCCAGCCGGATCGCGCGATCTGGAAATCGCCGTCGCCGGTGCTGTCGAGATAGTCTTTCCACGGCTCGGCCTGAACCGAGACCTTGATGCCCAGCCCGTCTTGCCATTGCCGGGTGACGATACGGGCGACAGTTTCGTGGAAGGGATAGCGGTTCACCAGCACCGATAGTCGCGGAAAGCCGCGTCCACCGGGATATCCGGCCTGCGCCAGCAGCTCGCGCGCGGCGGCAAGGTTCGGGGCAGGGGCGGGCACGGCGTCGTATCCGGGGATGCCGGGGGGCACGAACCCGCCGATCGGTTTCTGCCCCGACTTCAACTCGTTCACCAGACTCGTGCGGTCGATCGCCAGCGCCAGTGCCTTGCGCACGCGCAAGTCGTCGAACGGCGGGGAGCGCACGTTGAGGGTGTAGACGTATGCACCCAGCATGTCTTCGCGCATGACGGAGTCAGGGTGGGTCCGGGTCAATTCCGCGACCGAACCCTCCGGTATTGTCTGCGTCACGTGCAGTTCGCCCTTCAGGAAGGCATCGACTTCGGCGGCAGGGTCTTCGATCGGCACGAAGCGGATGCCGTTGAGCGCGACATTGGCCGCGTCCCAGTACTGCGGATTGCGTTCCAGCAGGATGAAGCGGTTCACATGCCATTCGCTCAGCAGGAACGGCCCGTTGCCGACATAGTTGCCTGCGCTGGCCCAGCGGTTCTGGCTGTCGCCCATATCGCCCCCGGCCTCCACCGCGGCGCGGTTGACCGGGAAGAAGTTCGTTCCGGCCAGCATCGGCAAGAGATAGGGCGCAGGATATTCAAGCGTCAGTTCCAGCCGGTGCGTATCGGGCGCGGCAACGCCGACTTGCCCGAAATCGTCGATCTCCCCCCGGTTGAAGGCTCGGGCGTTGCGAATGACGTGAAGCAGGTCCGCGCCTTCGGCGCCCAGTTCGGGCGTCAGCATCCGATGGAAGCCGTAGACGAAATCCTGCGCCGTAACCGGCGTCCCGTCGCTCCACCTGGCATCTTTGCGAAGGTGGAAGGTCCAGCGGCGAAAGTCGCTGGAATGGACCCAGCGTTCGGCGACACCGGGTCGCACTTCGTTCACGCTGTCAGGATCGGGCACCACCAGTCCTTCGGAAAGGGCACTGACGATGTTCGCTTCCGGCATGCCGATGAGGAGGTGCGGGTCCAGCGTTTTGGGATCGGCACCGTTGCCTATGATCAAAATGCCGTTTTGTGCCGCCTGGTCCGCTTTGGTTGTTTGCCCGCCGCAGGCCGAAAGGCCCAAAGCCAGAAACAGTCCCAATGCAAGAACCAGATTAGACGCGAGTTTTGGTATACTGATGTCCCCCTGAAGCAACCAAGGGATATTCAGGGCCGGTTCGCGACGCAAGCAACAATATGCGCGATGATCCGTTTTGGAGGTAACTTACGCCGCTTTGGCTACTTTGCGCTGTTCGCTAATTTCAAGCAGCGCGATCAAGGCTCTTTCCTGCCGGCTGAGCCACCGGGTCTTGCGCGGTAGCGCCAGCGTCTGGCGCCATTCCTCCTGCCGGTCGACAAGCGCGATGACATTGGGATGGATATAGCTGCGCCGCGCCACGGCGGGCGTATTGCCCAGCCGCTGCGAGACGGCGGCCAGCACTTCCTTTAACGGCAATGCGCCTTCGCCGTCCGTCAGCGTCGCCAGCGCCAGAACGCTGCCGTGGAAGGTGCGGAAATCCTTGGCACTGAAATCCGCGCCCATCGTTTCGCGCAAGTATTCGTTGACGTCACATGACCGTACGGCATGCGCCTCGCCAGCGTCGTCCAGATACTGGAACAGATGCTGCCCCGGCAGGCCCTGAACCTGTTTCACAAAGCGCGACAGGCTGCGATCGGTCAGGGTCACTTCGCGCTGCTTGCCCGACTTGCCGGTGTAACGCAGGATCAGGCGGTGCCCCTTCATCTCTGCATGGCGGCGCCGCAAGGTGGTGGCGCCGAAGCTGCGATTGCGCTTCGCATAGCTTTCGTTACCCACCCGCACGCTGCCGAGATCGAGCAGGCGCACGACACTGGCGATCGCCCGTTCGCGAACGAGTCCCCGGTGCGCCAAGTCATCCTGAACCCGCGCGCGGATCAGGGGTAAGGCCTTGGCGAAAGCGACGGTGCGGTCGAACTTCTCGCTCTCCCGCTCGGCACGGAACTGCGGGTGGTATCGGTATTGCTTGCGCCCGCGCGCATCGATGCCGGTGGCAAGGATGTGGCCGTTGGCCGCCGGGCAGAACCAGGCATCGGTATAGGCGGGCGGTAGGGCGATGGCGTTCAGCCGCTTGATCTCTGCCTTGTCGGCAATGCGGCGCCCGCGCGCATCGCGATAGGACCAGCCCCGCCCGCAGCGCCTGCGGGTGATGCCGGGAAGCGAATCATCGACGAAGATCAGGCCGGCAGAAGTGGGCCTGCGTTTTCCCGAATGATCCGAACGACTTGCCATGATGGACACGAAAACGATGCAAGCGCCATTGCGGTTCCGGCACAGGCCCCCTTTTCATCCGCGCCCGTCGCGCTATATGCAGCCACCGGCCTCCCATGGCCGAACGTGTTGGGGCGTAGCCAAGCGGTAAGGCAGCGGTTTTTGGTACCGCCATGCGCAGGTTCGAATCCTGCCGCCCCAGCCAACACTTCGGTCGGCACCGCATCCGACATCGGCGGGACAGGCGCTTGATGCAGCCCCTTACGGATAGCTGGCGTAGACCCGCGTGCCGAAATCGCCGAACGCGATGACTTCGTATGGCTCGACATGGTCGCCCATTTCCATGCCGGGCGAACCCATCGGCATTCCGGCCACGGCTAGTCCCTTCACTCCTTCCGGCTTTTCGCGCAGCAGGCGTTCGATCTGTTCGGCCGGGACATGCCCCTCTATCACGTAGCCGTCGACTTGCATCGTGTGGCACGAAACCAGTGCCATCGGCACACCCATTCCGGCCTTTACCTGCTCCATCGGCAGGTCTTCACGCACCGTGACTTCGGCATCCAGCCCGGCGCGGACATGTTCGGCCCATTTGTGGCAGCATCCGCACGATGGATCGCGGAACATGACATAGGGCGCAGCCTGCGCCGCCGCCGTGCAGGCTGCGGTTAACAATGCCGTGGCGAGAAATGCGGCCTTGCGAAGCCTGCCGACATGGAAAATCACATTACTGCTCCTCGATATGGCCCGTTCTGCCGGTGCGCATGGCACAGATTGCCCGCCTTGTGCAGGAATGTCTGCGCCGCTGGCAAGCGGGTTGCCGCAGATCGTGTCGTTGCCATTGCGACGCGCGGCATTTCGGCGGAGTTGCAGCATCTCTCCCCTTGGTTGTGGCTGCCATTTGGCGTTATGCCACTGACGAGGAGAAGTAATAATGGAAACCGGTCCGACTTTCGCATGGGATGACGCCTTCCGGCTGGACGACCAGCTGGACGAGGATGAACGGATGATCCGCGATGCGGCTCGAGCCTTTGCGCAAGGGGAACTGCAACCGCGTGTCACCGATGCCTTCCTGAACGAGGTGGACGCGCCCGAACTGTTCCCGCTGATGGGCAGGGCGGGGTTGCTTGGTGCGACATTGCCGACGGAATATGGCGGAGCGGGGGCCAGCTACGTCGCCTATGGCCTGATCGCGCGAGAGATCGAGCGGGTGGACAGCGGATACCGTTCCATGGCGTCGGTCCAGTCCAGCCTCGTGATGTATCCGATCCACGCCTATGGCTCGGAAGATCAGCGCCGCAAGTACCTGCCCGGCCTTGCCGGCGGCGACCTGATCGGCTGCTTCGGCCTGACCGAGCCTGATGCCGGCTCCGACCCCGGCGGCATGAAGACCGTGGCGCGCAAGGATGGCGACGGATTTGTGCTGAACGGATCGAAGACGTGGATTTCCAACTCCCCCTTCGCCGATGTCTTCGTCGTCTGGGCGAAGAGCGAGGCGCATGGCGGCAAGATCCGCGGCTTCGTGCTGGAAAAGGGCATGAAGGGACTGTCGGCACCGAAGATAGAGGGCAAGGTTTCGTTGCGGGCATCGACCACCGGCATGATCGTTATGGACGATGTGAAAGTCGGCGCAGATGCCCTGCTGCCCGATGCCGAAGGGTTGAAAGGGCCGTTCGGCTGCCTCAACCGCGCGCGCTACGGCATTTCGTGGGGCGCTATGGGGGCAGCCGAATTCTGCCTTGCCGCGGCGCGGCAATATGGTCTTGATCGTAAGCAGTTCGGCGTGCCGCTGGCGTCGAAACAGATCTACCAGTTGAAACTGGCCGACATGGTCACGCAGATCGCGCTGGGGCTACAGGCTTCGCTACGCGTCGGGCGGCTGATGGACGAGGGCACGTTCGCGCCGGAGATGATCAGCGTGATCAAGCGCAACAACGTGGGGCAGGCGCTGAACATCGCGCGGATGGCGCGCGACATGCACGGCGGCAACGGCATTTCGGCCGAGTATCAGGTGATCCGCCACATGGTGAACCTTGAAACCGTGAACACGTATGAGGGGACGCACGATGTCCATGCCCTGATCCTTGGCCGTGCGATCACCGGGATACCGGCGTTTTGACGGACGATCCGCCGCTCAAGGGGCTGAAGGTGCTGGAACTGGCCCGCATCCTTGCCGGCCCTTGGGCGGGGCAGGTGCTGGCGGATCTTGGTGCCGAAGTCGTGAAAGTGGAGGGGCCGGACGGTGACGATACGCGCGGCTGGGGTCCGCCCTTCGTCGAGTATCCCGATGGCACGCACGATGGCGCCTATTTCCACGCTGCCAATCGCGGCAAGCGGGGCGAGGTGGTCGATTTCCGCACTGCGGAGGGGCAGGCCCGCGTGCGCGAACTGGCCGCCGAAGCGGATGTCCTGATCGAGAATTTCAAGGTGGGCGGGCTGGCGAAATACGGGCTGGACCATGCCTCTCTGGCGCAAGTGAACCCGCGCCTCGTCTATTGCTCCATCACCGGCTTCGGGCAGGACGGCCCCTATGCGCTGCGCGCCGGATACGACTTCATCGTGCAGGGGATGAGCGGTGTGATGGACCTGACCGGAGAGCCGGACGGTGCGCCGCAGAAGATCGGCATCGCCTATGCCGATATCCTTACCGGCCTCTACGCCGTGATCGCGATACAGGCCGCACTGGCAGAGCGGGAGCATAGTGGCAAAGGGCAGCACATCGACATGGCGTTGCTGGACGTGATGGTCGGCACGCTGGCGAATCAGGGCATGAACTACCTCACCTCCGGCGTCTCGCCCTGCCGGATGGGTAATGCCCATCCCAACATCGCACCATACGAGGCGTTTCCCGCCAGCGACGGCTGGTTCATCCTTGCCGTGGGCAACGACGCGCAGTTCGCCCGTTTCTGTGCCGTCATCGGGATGGAGGCGCAGCCGCGTTTCGCCACCAATGCCCTGCGCGTCGCGAACCGGCAGGACTTGTCCGCGATCATCGCGGCGGCAACGCGGGAATGGAGCTGCGCCGGGATACTCGCGACGCTTGAGGAGGCAGGCGTGCCGGCAGGGCCGATCAACACCGTGGAACAGGCGCTGACCGATCCGCAGGTGATCAGCCGGGGCATGCGGATCGAGAGCGTGGGGGACGACGGGCAGGCCATCCCCGGCATCCGCACGCCGATCCGGTTTTCCCGCTCCAGCCTTGCGCCGTCCACTCCTGCGCCAAGGCGGCGCTAGTCTTCGGTCTAGTCCGGTCTGGCCCACGCCAGTTCGACGTGCCGCCGGCCCTGGAAATTTTCGAGGCCGAGGCTGGCGATCAGGGCCGATGGCAGGTCCGCCGCCTGCAATGCCGGCCGCCATGCGCTGGCGGTGGAGATCCTGACCCGATCGTGATGCAGGGCATTGCCGTGGGGTATCGCGGGATATTCCACCGCGCGTTGCAGGTTCGCGCACAGTTCGCCCAGCCGCGCGGCATCGCGGTGGCCGGGGGCGAGCACGAGGAAGCGGCCATCGTCCCACAGCGCGATCGATGCGCACAGCGGCGCGGGCACTTCGCGAAGCCGCCCCGCGATTTCGCGTAGCAGGCTTTCGGAAGCGCGGGTGCCGTGATGGTTGATATAGGCATCCAGTTCATCGACCTGCACCAGCGCGGCGGCAACGGGGCGATCCTGTTTGCGGCAATCGCGCAGGACCAGTTCGGCCCATGCGCGCGATGGCAATCCGCAGCCGGAATCGAACAGCGTTCCGTCGATCACGGCGTGCTGCAGTTCGCGGTTCGATGCGACCAGCTGTCGTTCGCGCGCCTGCCGCCGGTCCTGCTCCCGCTTCAGCCGCAGCAGGGTGCGTACGCGGGCCTGCAGGTCCACCGCCTCCACCGGCTTGGCCACGAAATCGCTGGCACCGGCCATGAACGCCTGCCCCAGCAGCGCAAGATCGCGGCGGCCCGACAGCATCAGGATCGGCACCGATGCGCCGCGCCGGGTGGTGCGAATGGCGGCGGTTGCCTCTATCCCGTCGACGCCCGGCATCATGATGTCCATCACCACCAGATCGAACGATGCCCGTGCGCTGTCCGGATCGATATCGTCCGCCAGTTTCAGGGCGGTATAGGCGGCTTCGGCATCGTGCACGCAAGTCAGGCGGTAGCTGCCGCCCGACGAGATGAGGCGTGCGGTAATCTCCGCCGAATCGGGATCGTCATCCACGATCAGGATGCGCGGGCCGGTCCTGGCAGAGTTCTCGCCGGTGGAAACTACGGTCAGGTTGCTCATCGCTCGTCCTCTTTGATCCATGCCCGCCAGTCGGGCCCGTCGTGCAGCAGCCGGTATCCCGGCAGGCCGCGTTCGTGCAGCGCGGGAAAGGTGCGTCCCATCGCGTCTGCCCCGGTTGCCGCGCGGCTGCTGCGCACTACCTGCACCTTTGCACCTGCAAACTGGCGCATTCCGGCAAGGCGGAAACGCATAGTGCTGGCCGCCCAGATGCCGTCCGCATTGCCGCGATAGGCGATGGCGGCAGGCGCAGCCTCTGCATCGAACAGCACGTCGTTCTGCCCCATAAGTGCAAGGCCGAGTGCGGCCATCTCCGCATCCGCCGCCGCGATCGGCGCGCCGGTCAGCGCGGCGCGCAGGCGTTCGCTTTCCGCATCGGGCGCATTCCACACGAAGAATGCCGCGCCCAGCCAGCCCATCGCGAGCAGGGCGATGATGCCTTTTTCGTCGCCCATCCGGTTGCGCGGCCAGCGGGTTGCCGCCGCCATCGCCAGCGGCAGGGCGAGCGACGCGACTTGCGCGGGCGAGGGCCATTGCTTCGTCAGCCAGCCCAGCGCGGCGGCCAGCAATGCGCAGGATGTGACCGCCAGCGTTGCACGGCGCAACCCGCTTTGCCGCCGCGTGCGCACGAGGATCGCGAACAGGATCGGCGCCGATGCCAGCATCCCCGCAACGGCAAGGCCGAGATCGGCAAGGCCCGGCGGCGGCGCGACCGAAAGCCGGTCCAGTCCGCCAAGGAAGCTCCACGGATCGCCGTTGAAGATCCAGTTGGAGTAGGCAAAGCCAAGGAAGATGAACGCGGCGGGGAACAGCAGCGTCATCATCACCCCTGCGGGGGACCGGCGCATTTGCGCACCGGGCACACACAGCGCGATGGCGGGGATGGCCGCCCAGGCGATGACCAGCCCGAACGGGTCCGACAGTAGGACCACCGGCAGCGACAGCGCGACAAGGATGACATCGTTCACCCGCGTGTTGCGGCGTAAGTTGAACAGGCCGATGGCCAGCATCGACATCCCGGCGTGAAGCGCGGCCCAGCCCGGCCCCTCTGCCACGGATCGCAGCATCAGCGGATTTGCCGCAAGCAGGCCGATCGCCGCCAGCGATGCGCCGCGCGGCATTCCTTCCTGCCGGAACGCGCGGCACCAGCCGGCCAGCATCAGCGCGAAGAACAGCACCGACAGTATCGGCAGCAACACCGGTCCGAAACCGGGCAGGGCAAGCTGCGTGGATATCGCGGCAAGATAGGGCAGCGGCGGAAAGGCGGCGATGACGGACGGCGCACGCACCGCCCCGTCAGCGGCCAGCAGCGTGCGGCCCCACAATTCCAGCGAGGAAAGCGAGGCATAGCCCCCCGCATCCAGCAGCAGCAGGAATGCAAGCAGGCCCGATGCCAGCGAGAGGACGAAGACCGGGCGGAACAGGTCGCCCTGCCGTTCCGGCGCGCGCATCGACGGGGCAAGATCGGGCAGTGAAGGGCCGGCTTCCGGCATCGGCCACGTGCGGGCGTTCATGCGCTTTCCCCGCTGGTTTCCAGCGCTGCTGCCAGTTCGCCGGCCGTGTGTTTCGAAAGCCCGTGCTCGGTCTTTTCCCAATAGAACGGATTGGTCACCAGCTGGAACAGGCCTTTCCACGCCGCAATCGACAGCAATACCCAGTATGCCACGACCGTCGGTGCCCATG
This sequence comes from Croceicoccus bisphenolivorans, assembly GCF_001634625.1. Taxonomy (GTDB): domain Bacteria; phylum Pseudomonadota; class Alphaproteobacteria; order Sphingomonadales; family Sphingomonadaceae; genus Croceicoccus; species Croceicoccus bisphenolivorans. Next base: position 273,068 of record NZ_LRSE01000004.1, read on the forward strand.
GCGTCAGTTCCAGCCAGTTGCGGCGGAACGGGGCCAGCATCATCAGGAAGATGAGGAGACCGTTGCCCGCCAGCAGGTTGAACAGCGAAAGATAGAGCAGCACCGGCGGGAAGAAGATGTCGAACCCTGCCGCCTGCGTCGCGGCCCAAACGATGAACACGGCCCAGAACACCGGGTTGAGCAGGCCCGAAAGCAGCGTGCCGCCCACGAACATGACAAAGCCCAGCACGCCCATCGGCCCCACCTGCTGCGTAAATCGGACGGGGCGCCGCATGTGAACCAGCAGCGTCTGCATATACCCCTTGATCCAGCGTGAACGCTGCCGGATCCAGTTGCCCACGCTGACATTCGCTTCCTCGAACGTGGTGGATTCCACCAGCTTCGTGGCATAGCCCTTCTGCGTCATGCGGATGCCGAGGTCCGCGTCCTCGGTCACGTTGAACGGGTCCCATGCGTGCAGTTCGCGCAGGACCGAGGTGCGGAAATGGTTCGACGTACCGCCCAGCGGGATCGGCACGCCCATGCGTTCCAGGCCGGGCAGCAGCAGATCGAACCACAGCGAATAGTCGAGCGTGAAGAGGCGGGTCAGCCAGTTCTCGTTCCGGTTGTAGTAATTCAGGCGGCACTGCACGCAGGCCACCTTCTTCGGCGCGCGGGCGAATGCGGCCACCACGCGCTTCAGCTGGTCCGGCTCCGGCTTGTCTTCCGCATCGTAGATCACGGTGAATTCGCCGCGGGCAAGGCGGAAGGCGTAGTTGCATGCCTTCGGCTTGGTCTGCGGGTGGGACGGCGGGACAAGGACGATCTCGAAGATCTCTTCCAGCCGCAAGGCGCGGGCCGCATCGATCGTGGCGGTGTCGCCTTCCTCCAGCACGATCTTGATGTCGAGCTTCGCCGCCGGATAGTCGAGCCGCCGCAGCGCCGCGGCAAGGATCGGCAGCACGTCGGGTTCACGGAACATGGGGACGAGCACGGTGTAGATCGGCAGATCCTCGTCATGCAGCAGGCCGATGGCGGCATCGATTTCGCGGCGCTGGGCGGCAAGGTCGACCCCGCCGGCCCAGATCGCCACACCCTTGAAGACGAAGTTGCCGAGGTAGAACACGCTCATCAGCGCGTTCAGCGCGATCAGCGTGGCGATCGGCGCGACGACGGCCCCCGCCGCGCAGGCGCTGGCCGCGATCCACATGGCGAAAAGCTGCCACGGCGTGAACACGGTGCGCGCGCTCATCTGCGGGTCGCGTTCGTCCAGTTCGTAAACCGCGCGGTGGGTCCAGCTGGCAGAGAAACGGTCCTGCACCGCATGGCGCAGCGCGCGGCGCGAGGTGACGACGACATCGACCGCGCTGCCATAGCGGCGGCGGATATGCAGCATCGCTTCCGGACCGGGGCGCGCCGTGGCGACGACAAGCCGCCCGCTTTCCCCGCGCCGCCACGGCACGGTCAGCTCGCGCATGTAGTCGTCCACCTCGTCCTCATGCAGCAGGGCGGGTTCTGGCGGCTGGTCCATCAGGTCGACGTGGGACAGGCCGAAACGGTCGGCGAGCGAGCCGTAGAACGTCCGCCCGTCCAGCACGCTGCGCGACATCAGCACATCGGTCAGCGGCAGTTGCCAGCGCTGGGCGAGCATGGCCGCGCCGTCCAGCTGGTCCAGCGTGATGATGCCCTGTTCGACGAGGTGATCGCCGGTCCACGAATCGGTGACGTGCAGGTCAGGCATGAATGTCCGCCTTTGCCTTGATGGGGGAAGCCTCGCGCCGCGCCCGGCGCGTCTGGCGCAGCAGCCAGCCGAACAGCGCCGTCACCAGCGCCCATGCGCCCAGCACTAGCCACGCGCGATTGGCATCGAGCCATCGGGCGGGGTGGAAATCGCCAGCATGATCGATCCGCACCAACCGTTCACGCCGCGAATGCATGGCAAAGGCGCGGCTTCCCGCATCGAACAGGGCAACGTCGCCATAGGACAGCTCGGCCCCGGCGGGCAGGTCGGCCAGCCGTTCGAAACCGGTGCCGGGGCGAATCCAGACCACCGGATGGCCACGATCGTCCAGCAGCTGTGCCACGGTAAGCCGCGCCAGGGTCTCGCCGGAAAACAGGGTTTGCCCTTCCGCGTCGCGGATGCGGGCATCGTGGCGATCCATCGGAATCGGAGCTTTCAGGCCGGGCGGAGCGCGGTCCGCCACGCGGATTTGCGGTCCGGTCGCCGATACCGCGCCAAACCGCACCGTTATCGACGCGGCAGGCGGGATCATGCCGGACAGCAGGCGCGACAGCGCGGCAATCTGCGCATCGTTGCCGCGCATTACCTCGGGCAGGACCAGCGTTACACCCGAAGCAAAGGCGGCGGGCAGGTCGCTGAAGTCGGTGATTCCCCCCGCCGCTTCGAAGGCGGCATGGCTTTCGGGAAGGAGCGATATGCGGCGAAGCTCCGGCTGGCCCGTTGCATCCACCCTTTCGCGAGTCAGCACGTTGACGTCGATGTTGTTCACCGTCGCGGCCAGCCCGTCGGGCACGGCGGCGCGGATGGTGCTGCGCTCTCCGGGCCGGATCGTGCGTGAAGCCAGCAGGCGGCCGTTCAGCGCGACGGTCGCCACGGCGGGCAAATCGTCGGCATCAGGTGCCAGCTTCACGTGAACGACCAGCGCGGAGAGCGCCCGACCGGCGGGAATGCGAATGGAAGGCAGAGGAATGCCCCATCCCCCCCGGTCGGAAATCGACATGTCGGCAGTGTCGGCATCCAGCGATGCGAAAGAGAGCTTGTCCACATTGCGCGCCACGGGCGCGGCGGTGCGATCCGATCCGGCGATAATGGCCGCGACTTCGCGTTCGCGGGATGCATCTTCTGCGCGCGCGGGCAGGGCGGGCGCGGCCATGCCCGCCGCCAGTGCCAGCGCGATCAAACCGCCAATCGCCTTTCGCCTGCCGCCCATGTGCGCGTACTGCCCCCAATGCCTGACAGGCATTCTAGGAGCGGTGGACGCTGTCCGGTAACGAAGGCGGCACCATTACGGACCTTTCGCGCACGATTGCGCATGGGCCGCTATCGCGGCTAAGCCTTTGCCCGATGCCGCACCGCCCGCACCATGTAGGGATCCTCGCCGTGCTTCTGGCCGGGCTTGCCGGCTATGTCGATGCCGTGGGCTTCCTGTCCAGCGGCGGGTACTTCGTGTCGTTCATGAGCGGGAATTCCACGCGGCTGGGCGTCGGCCTTGGCGAAGGGACGCGGGCCGTGGGGCTGGCGCTGCTGCTGATCCTGTCTTTCCTGTCCGGCACGGTGGGCGGCGCGCTGCTGCGGCGCTGCGTTCGCCCTGCGGCGAAGGAGCCGGCGGTGCTGGTGGCAGTGGCCGCGGTGCTGATGCTGGCGGCGGCGACGTTCGCGCTGGCCGACCGGTTTGTCGCCATGATGCTGATCGCGTCCGCGATGGGTGCGATGAACCTTGCCTTTGAAGTCGACGGCGATGTGCGCGTCGGCATCACGTACATGACCGGCACTCTGGTAAAGCTGGGCATCCGTGTGGCGGAGGCACTGACCGGCGGGCCGCGCTGGAACTGGTTTCCCTACCTGCTGCTGTGGGGCGGACTGGTCGCGGGCGGCGCACTGGGGGCGCTGGTCTGGGTAACGGTGGACGGTATCGCGCTGTGGATGGCCGCCGCCTATGCCGCGCTGGTCGCGGGCGGGGTCAGTGTGTCTCGCCTGAGAAACTAGAGCTTCGCGGCGACCGTTTCGATCCCGAAGCCGTAACCCGCGATCCCCGCGCCGCAGATCACCGCCGTGGCGATGCCGGAAATATAGCTCTTGTGCCGGAATTCCTCGCGCGCATGGACGTTCGAGATGTGCACTTCGGCAATCGGACCGTCGAATGCGGACAGCGCATCGCGCAGCGCGATGGAGGTGTGGGTGAAGGCGCCGGGGTTGATGACGATCGCGGCGCTGGTTTCGCGCGCGGCGTGGATGGCGTCGATCAGTTCGTGTTCGGCGTTGGACTGGAAGAACGCGGCTTCATGGCCCAGCGCCGAGCACTTGTCACGGCACAGCGCTTCCACGTCGGCCAGCGTGGCGTGGCCGTAAATCTCCGGCTCCCGCTTGCCCAGCAGGTTGAGGTTCGGGCCGTTGAGGATGGTGATCGTTGCCATGATGGCCGCAGCTTTAAGCGGCGCCCGCGGTTTGGGCAACCATGCGCGCGCGGGCGGCGAAATCGCGGCGGGTGAGGGGGCGTCCCTTGGACTCTTCCTCGCAAGTGGGGGGCACGGGGCGCAGGCAGGCTACGCCTGCGCCGAGGACGTGGCCGAGTTTCTCGAACTTGCCGGTAAAGGCGCGGTGGTCCCAGCCGTGCTGCCCCGCGGCTTCCACCTTGCGCGCGATCGATCCGTAGATGCCGGTTGCCGACAGGATCGCCCAGCGGGAACGCAGCGGCAGCCGCGCCGCGCCGATGCGGGCCGAAGCCTCGTAAGCGCGGGCCATGGCGCAGGCATCATGGACCATCGCGACGAGTTCGGGCCGGTACATCGGCTTCATGTGCTGGCCGGGCGCGATGTCCGCTTCCACCAGCCATTCGACGGGCAGGTAACATCGGCCTGCCGCGTCATCTTCCCACAAATCGCGCACGATATTGGCCAGCTGGAACGCGATGCCGAGGTCGCATGCCCTGTCGAGCGTATCATCGTCCCCGTCGGGCACGCCCATCACCTTGGCCATCATCACGCCGACCGCGCCCGCCACGTGGTAGCAGTATTGCAGCATGTCGGCTTCGCTGCGCGGTCGCCAGTCGTCGGCGTCCATCGCGAACCCCGCGATCACGTCGTCGCACATCTCCGCCGTCAGCCCGCATTCGCGCGCCATCACGCCCAGCCCGTCGAAATTGGCGTCGCCGCTCGGCTTTCCGGCCAGTGCCAGCGCGGTCTTGTCACGGATGGTGGCAAGGCGCGCGGCGGCGTCGGACTGGTCGCCCAGCGCTCCGCCCAGCTCCTGCGCATCGGCAAGATCGTCCGCAGCGCGGCACCAGCCATAGAGCAGCCAGACCCGTTCGCGCGTGGTACGGTCGAACAGCATCGATGCAGCGGCAAAGCTTTTCGATCCGCGCGCGATGGTATCGCGGGCATGGGCAACGAGTTGCGAACGGTCCTGCAAGTGCGGTTCAGCCTTTAGCGAGATCGGCGATCATCAGCCGCGCCGTTGCCCGCGCGGAACCGACGACACCGGGAATACCCGCGCCCGGATGGGTGCCCGCGCCTACGAAATAGAGGTTGCCGATCTCATCGTCGCGGTTGTGTGCGCGGAACCACGCGCTTTGCGTCAATATCGGCTCAAGGCTGAAGGCGCTGCCCATGTGCGCGGCAAGGTCGGTGCCGAAATCGGCGGGTGTATAGTGGAACTTCGTCACGATCCGCGAATGGATGTCGGGGATCAGGCGGCGGCCCACTTCGTCCAGCACCCGTTTTTCCAGCTGCGGCCCAACCACGTCCCAGTCCACCGAAAGCTTGCCCATGTGGGCGACGGGGACAAGGGCATAGAACGTGCTCATCCCTTCTGGCGCCATCGACGGATCGGTGACGGTGGGATGATGCAGGTAGATGGAAAAGTCGCGCGGCAGCACGCCGGACTTGTAGATGTCGTCCAGCAGCCCTTTGTAGCGCGGGCCGAACAGGATCATGTGGTGCGGAATACCGGGCCATGCGCCTTCGACCCCGAAATGCACGACGAACAGCGACGGGCTCCACCGCTTTTTCGCAAGGCTTTTCGCCATCGCCGGTCCGCGCCGGTTGGCCGAAAGCAGGTCGCGGTAGGAATGCATAAGGTCTGCATTCGTGGCGACCGCGTCGAATTTCTCGCTCCACCCGCTGTTACAGGTGACGCCGGTGGCGCGGTTGCCCACCGTTTCGATGCGCGAAACCGGATCGCCCAGCCGCACGGTGCCGCCCAGCCGCTCGAAATGTTTGACCATCCCCGCGATCAGCCGGTTGGTGCCGCCCTTCGCCCACCACACGCCGCCGTCCTTCTCCAGCTTGTGGATCAGGGCGTAGATCGCGCTTGTCGTCATCGGGTTGCCGCCGACGAGCAGCGTGTGGAACGACAGCGCCTCGCGCAGCTTCGGGTTCTTCACGAAGCGGGAAACCATGGAATAGACGCTGCGCCATGCCTGGTACTTCGCCAGCGAGGGCGCGGCCTTTATCATGGCGGAAAAGCTGAGGAACGGCACGTGCCCCAGCTTCAGGTAGCCTTCCTTGTAGACCCCTTCGGAATAGGCGGAGAACTCGGCATATCCGGCCACATCCTCGGGGTTCAGCCGGTCGATTTCCGCCGCCAGCTTCGCCGCGTCGTTCGAATAGTCGAAAGTCGTTCCGTCATCCCATTGCAGGCGGTAGAACGGCATGACCGGCATCAGCTCGACATCGTCCGCCATGTCATGATCGGTCAGCCGCCAAAGCTGGGCAAGGCAGTCGGGATCGGTAACGACGGTCGGCCCGGCATCGAACGTGAAGCCGTCCCTGTTCCAGACATAGGCACGCCCGCCGGGCTTGTCCCGCGCCTCTATCACCGTTGTCGCAATCCCTGCGGACTGCAACCGGATGGCAAGGGCAAGGCCGCCGAATCCGGCGCCGATCACGGCGGCGCGCGCAGGGTGTTGTGCAGGGTCGGTCATCGGGTTCCTTCCAGTGCGCCCGGCGCGCCGATTCCGGCAAGCACCATCGCGGCCCGCGTTACGGGCACCGGGGGTTTCCCGGCCAGTACGCGGGCCATGTCGGCAAACGTGCTTAGGCCTGCGTAGAACCGTTCAATCAATCTTTCGTCAAGCCCGTAGAACCGCTGGAGCACCTTGTAACGCTCTTGCGGGGCAGAAGCTCCGAACAACATTTTCGCAAGGGTGCGATAGAACATGCCGCGCCGCCAGTGCCGCTCTGCATAGCGGCGGGAAAAGCGGGCAAGGCTGGTGCTGTCCAGCTTCGGCAGGTCGGCCAGCGAACTGGCAAAGCGCACAGCATCGGGCAGGGAATAGCTGGTCAGCGGCTGGAACAGGCCCGCCCGCACGCCCGCGCGGCCCACCCCTGCATTGCCGGTGCGCCAGAACGCATCGAAATCGCCGCCGGTGACGACGGGCAAGACGCCCGTTTCCACCCGCGTCGTTGCCGCGATCTGCCACCCTTGCGCATCGGCATAGGCGGCAATCCGGTCCAGCAGGGCATTACGCTCCAGATCCGGCGCGTCGCTGTAATAAGTATCCTCGACAAAGACATGCCGGTCGGAAAAGGGCAGGACATAGACGAAGCGGTATCCGTCAAGCTGGTCGACGGTTGCGTCCATCACCACTGGCCGGGAAATGCCGTGGGGCCGGTCGCATTCCAGCATTGCGCCAACGAATTTCTGCCACCCGCCGTTGAGGTTGGACAAAAGGTCGCGCGAAAGGCCGCGTGCGTCGATCACGCCATCGGCCTCTATGCGGGAGCCATCGTCAAGCGCGATGCCGCCTGCTTCCACGCCGCTGACCGACTGGCGCAGCCGGATCGCGTCTGCGGGCAATGCCTCTGCCACGGCGGCGGCCAGATTTTCGGAAGTGACGCTGCGATAGGGCGTCTTCAACATGCGCGAAAACGCCGGAAAATGCACTTCGTAGCCGCCGTCCCAGCGTGCGGCGCACAGCGGATCGACCAGTGTACGGTTTGCGCGGGCGATGTCGCTGGCGAAAAAGGACCAGACGTGGTTGCCGCCGATCGCATCGCCCGCCTCCACGATAACCACCGAAAGGTCGGGGCGGCGTGCCTTCAGCGCCAGTGCGATCAGGGATCCGGCAAGCCCTCCGCCTGCTATCGCGATGTCGAAACGCTGCGTCATCGGGCAGACTGCTTGCACGGCTTGCGGGTTGGTGCAAGCGTTCCAGTACCGCGCGAACCGCACTGGCGCGGTAAACGGGCGATGCCTGCCCACGGAACGGGACCGCCGCGCAAGCGTTGGCTGGGGGTAGGATGTAACATGGGGACGAACGCTTGAACGATGCCGCCCGAATTTTCGCGACAGTCCGGCAGACGGTATGGCCGGACGCGGCAAAATCATGCGCCCTTGCAGCGGCCCTTGCCGGTTATCTTTGCGCTGCCACGCCCGCATTCGCCAACTCTTCCGATACGCAGGCGGGCGACTTTGCGCAGCCCAACCTCGACGATGCCTTCGACGGGGACTACGCGATCGTGGCCGTGGGCGCGGGATATGTGCCCGATTACGACGGGTCCGACGATTACGGCTTCCAGTTCGGCGGGGCGGTGCGCGGTGAAGTATCCGGCATCGGTTTCGCCACGCGCGGCATCGGTATCGAACTTGACGTGATGCCCGATCTTCCCGGCGACATCGACGTCTCTTTCGGGCCGGACCTGCGTTATCGCAAGGTTCGCACCGGATCGGTCGACGATGCCGTCGTCGATCTGCTGCCGAAGCTGAAAAGCACTGTCGAACTGGGCTTTGGCGCGGGCGTTTCGGTAAAGAACGTGCTGACCCCGCTCGATTCCATCTCGCTCAGCGGCGGGACGCGGTGGGACATTTCCGGCCATGGCGGCGGACAGTCGATCAGCGCGCAGGTTTCCTACTTCACCGCCCTGTCGCAGGGGATGGGCGCGGGCCTGTCGGTCGGCACCAGCTGGCACGACGGAAAATACGCCGATTACTACTACTCCATCACGCCCGAAGGCAGCGCGGCAACGGGCGGCGCATTGCCGGTCTATGACGCGAAAGGCGGGATGAAGAGCTGGGACGCGAGAGCCTATTACGGCATCGACCTCGACGGAAATTTCCGGAACGGCGGCTTCGGCATCGCCGCCGCCATCAGCTACGAACGGCTGGTGAACAGCGCCGCCGAAACGCCGATCGTGTCGATGCGGGGGAGCCACAACCAGTTCGCGGTGCTGGCGGGCATCGGCTACGTGTTCTGACGGGCAGGCACCGGTTTTCAAAACTTGCGTTATTGTTCGCGCGCGATCTAATTCGCGTCATGCGACGTAACGATTTTCTGGCGGTACTGGCCCTTTTCGGTTTCGCTTTTCTTGTCCGCCACGCCACGTTCGGCAATCCGACGCTGGAACCTGACGAAAGTTTCTACCTCCTCGTCGGGATAAAGATGCATGACGGGCTGTTGCCCTACGTCGATATTTACGATCGCAAGCCGTTCGGCCTGTTTGTCATCTACTACCTCATAACCTTCGTTACCGAACAACCTGCCGGCTACCAGATCGTGGCCACACTATTTGCCGGGGCGACGGCTGTCGTCATCTATCTGTTCCGTCCGGATCGGTACGGGGTTCTGGGAGGTTTTCTCTATCTGGCGGGGCTGAACCTCGTTTTCGGAAACGGCGGACAATCGCCTGTCTTCTACAACCTGCTCATTGCCGTCGCGGCCTTGATGGTGCGCCGGGACCGCCATGTCCTAATGGCGATGGTGCTGTGCGGAATTGCAATCACGATCAAGCACAGCGCGGTGTTCGAAAGTATCTGGCTGGGCCTCTACGCGATGCGCACGCGGCCATGGCGTTACATGCCTAAAATGGTGGCCCTGGGCTGTTTGCCCTTCGCATTGACTGTTCTTCCGTTTCTCGGGCATTTGCAGACATTCTGGGATTGCGTGATCAGCGCTCCGCTCGACAACGATGTGCAGTCGCCAGTGCTTGGTCTGAAGCGCTTGATCGAAGCGTTCCCGGTGGTTGTCACAGGGTTCGGTGGGCTGCTGCTGGCGAAAAACCGGGCATTTCTCGGCGGATGGATCGGCTTTACGATCCTGAGCTTTCTCGCCATCCCTAACTATTACCCGCATTACCTGTTGCCGGCGATACTGCCCTTGTCGATCGCCGCAACGCATTTGCGTTGGGGCGTATTGCCCTTTCTGGCACTTGCGATTTGGATGAAATGGCCGTTTGATTACGAACGCACACACCAAGCGCGCATCGAGTTCGAACGGCTGGATCGTGCTGTCGCCGCGCAACAGGGAGTGCTTGCGGTGCGGCACGGTCCAGTTCTGCTCTATCGCGACCGGGCTATGCCTCATAATGTCTGGCAGCCGATGGGAGAGATCGTGATCGACCTCTGTGACGAGGCCGATTTTCTCTACCTGCCGCGCGAGCAGACATTTGGCGTGTGCATCACGCGCGGCGGAATGCGGATTGATCCGGAATAGTCGGCAAGTGCAGCGTTCACCGCTGGACGAAGTTGCAACTTGCGCCTAGGTTGCGCCGCGAACCCCGGGGAGCGAGCTATTCGCTGAGAGGGATGGGTAGCGCCATCCGACCCGTCGAACCTGAACCCGTTAATCCGGGCGGAGGGAAGGGAACCGCGCCATAATTCCAATCCGGGCGCTATCCCCCTCCAGCCTACCCGGAACAGCGGCGCGGCAATGCTATTGAAGGAGGGAAAGTCATGCCTGTTATCGACGCCACCGCCTGGACAGCGATGCTGCTGGGCCTGTTCGCCATCTTTGCCGCCGTCGGATCGCTGCGCAAGCCGGGTATCTGGCAGACGCTGATCAAGGAGGTGGAGGCCAGCCCCGCGCTGCAGATGATATCGGGCGTTGCCGAACTGGCGGCGGGCGCGGCGATCTATCTCGTCAATCCGTGGGTGCCGTCCGACCTGCTGGCCATCGCCATGCGGGTGATCGGCGGGATCATGATGCTGGAGGCGCTGGTCGTCGTCGGCTTCTCGGACATTTATTTCCACTTCTGGCTGCGCAATCTTGCAGTCTTCCACCGCGGCTGGGCCGTGGTGAGCCTTGCCGTCGGCGTGGTGCTGACGGTTGCGGGCGCGCTCCACCTCAACACCGTATCATAGCAGCAGAAAGGCTGACCCCCTCATGGCCGACATCAATTCCAAGCTCGAAATCGGCGTAACCACCGGGCCGATCCGTGGTTCGAAGAAGATCTACGTGGGCAACCGCCGCGTTGCGATGCGCGAGATCAGCCTCGAACCGTCGAGCGGAGAGGCTCCGGTCCGCGTCTACGACACCAGCGGCCCCTACACCGATCCCGACGCGAACATCGACATCTCTGCCGGCCTGCCCGCGCTGCGCCGCCAGTGGATCATGGAACGCGGCGATGTCGAGGAATACGACGCGCGCATGGTGAAGCCGGAAGACAACGGCCAGCTCGGCCCCGACCGCAGCGGCGGCGTGCCCGCGTTCCCCAACGTCGTGAAGCGTCCCCTGCGCGCCAAGGCGGGCATGAACGTGTCGCAGATGCACTACGCCAGGAAGGGCATCATCACGCCCGAAATGGAATACGTGGCGGAGCGTGAGAACCTTGGCCGCGCCATGATGAAGGATCACGTCCGCGACGGTCAGGACTGGGGCGCCGAAATCCCCGAATACGTGACGCCGGAATTCGTCCGCAGCGAAATCGCGCGTGGCCGTGCGATCATTCCGAACAACATCAACCACCCCGAATCCGAACCGATGGCCATCGGTCGCAACTTCCTCGTCAAGATCAACGCCAACATCGGCAACAGCGCCGTGGCGTCGGACGTGGCATCGGAAGTCGACAAGATGGTCTGGTCGATCCGCTGGGGCGCGGATACCGTGATGGACCTGTCGACGGGCCGCAACATCCACGACACCCGCGAATGGATCCTGCGCAACAGCCCCGTGCCCATCGGCACCGTTCCCATCTACCAGGCGCTGGAAAAGGTCGGCGGCATTGCCGAGGACCTGACTTGGGAAGTCTTCCGCGACACGCTGATCGAGCAGGCTGAGCAGGGCGTCGACTACTTCACGATCCACGCGGGCGTGCGCCTGCCCTATGTGCCGCTGGCCGCCAAGCGCGTTACCGGCATCGTCAGCCGCGGCGGCTCGATCATGGCGAAGTGGTGCCTTGCCCACCACAAGGAGAGCTTCCTTTACGAGCACTTCGACGACATCACCGAGATCATGAAGGCCTACGACATTGCCTATTCGCTGGGCGATGGCCTGCGCCCCGGTTCCATCGCCGACGCGAACGACGAGGCGCAGTTTGCCGAGCTTTACACGCTGGGCGAGCTGACCAAGCGTGCGTGGAAGGAAGACGTTCAGGTCATGATCGAAGGCCCCGGCCACGTGCCGATGCACAAGATCAAGGAGAACATGGACAAGCAGCTCGAGGCGTGCGGCGAGGCTCCGTTCTATACGCTCGGGCCCCTCGTCACCGATATCGCGCCGGGTTACGACCATATCACCAGCGGCATCGGCGCGGCGCAGATCGGCTGGTACGGCACGGCGATGCTTTGCTACGTCACACCCAAGGAACACCTTGGCCTGCCCGACCGTGACGACGTGAAGGTCGGCGTGGTGACCTACAAGCTGGCTGCCCACGCGGCCGACCTTGCCAAGGGGCATCCGGCCGCCAAGGTGCGCGACGACGCGCTGAGCCGCGCGCGCTTCGAATTCCGCTGGCGCGACCAGTTCAACCTGTCGCTCGATCCCGACACGGCAGAGCAGTACCACGACCAGACGCTTCCCGCCGAAGGCGCGAAGACCGCGCACTTCTGCTCGATGTGCGGTCCGAAGTTCTGCTCGATGAAGATCAGCCAGGAAGTCCGCGAATTCGCCGCCAGGCAGAACCAGCCGTCAGACCAGTTCATCGCTGCGGAAGCATCCGTCGATGAAGCGGAGAAGGGCATGGAAGAGATGAGCAAGGTCTTCAAGGAAACCGGCTCGGAACTCTACATGGGGCAGGGCGACCGCGAACACGATTGAGGGACGGATCGTCCATGACCGATAAAGTGAAAGGCCCCGCGTCCTACTTCCCTTCCATCGAGAAGAAGTACGGCCAGCCCATCGGCCACTGGCAGGCGCTCATCAAAGAGCGTCTGCCGGCCAGGCACATGGAGCTGGTTTCGTTCCTGAAGGAAGAACACGGCATGGGCCACGGCCACGCCAACGCACTGGTCGCCGCGACGCTGGCGGAGGGCTAGGGCTGGGGCACGACGAGGGTTAGAATGACTCCCCGAATCCTTCAACATATCTGGCTGAAACAGCTCATTGCAATTTGAGTTATTCGGTCACACTTTGGATATTACGCTTTGATATCGACCCAGAATTGGATCTATTGAACGTAAAATGTCAGGGGGCTAAGTGTGACCGACGAAAAAGAGCCATTTGCATATCTTATTGTTAAAAAAGACCCCGGATCTCCATTTTGGCCGTTCGCATTCGGTCGGATGGATTATATCCGTAAAGTAAAAGAAAAGTGGGCATCAGAACCTAGTGAAGATGAAGTCTCTGAGTCGGATGATCTAAAAGGTCAGGTCGAACCTAATGATGGAGATTTTACTCATCAATCGACACTTACTGATGCATTAGAGGCTAGTGTTGATTTTGGCCTTGCGCAACATGAACTTATCCAAGCTGCCGTTATCGGCCCATTGATGATAAGAATTGTAACGGCGCGTGACATTTACGGTCCGATCATTGAAGAAAAGATTCCCGTCGAAGTCGACGAAGAATGTTCAATATACCCTGTCTCGGAAACCGAAATGACTGAGGTGAGGAGACGTCAAGAGCGCTACGACAATGTGATTAATGGCATGGGTCGATTTCCGTCAGCAACACTTCTAAGTGTAGTTGCGACATTCGATACCCTCATTGTCGATATTCTTTCAAAAATGCTCCTTTTGCAAAAAGATTGGCTTGAAAAGTCAAATCGTACCGTACCTCTTTCACGACTTTCGTCCGCTGAAAGCTTGGAAGAAATTGTGAGCGAACAAATTACGGAAGAGCTTTATCAATTTTCTAGGGGAAGCCATTCTGAACAGTCGGATTATATCCGCAAAAATTTTGGGGTTGATATTCGAAAGGATTGGAAAAGGTGGCCTAATTACATAGAAATTTTTGAGAGGAGAAACTTGGTTGCGCATGGAGAGAAGGCATTCAATAAGCGATATGTCCAAATTTGTACAGATAACGGTCATTCTGGATTAGAGAAAATCCTCGGCGATGATGTAAAACTTACTGAATCATATTTAAAACAATCTTTAAATATTCTAATAGAGTATTCTATACTTTTATCTTTCTCTCTATTTAGAAAGTTTGTAAAAGAAGATGAAGATAAGGCTTTTATAAACCTCAATCAGGCGGTTTTTAAATTGCTGCAGAGAGAGCATTATGTTGTCGCGGAACGCCTAGCCTCATATGCTTTGAGTTTAAATAAAACCAAAATGACGGCGCAAACTAAATTGATGCTTGTCGTAAATCGTGCAAGCGCTTTGCGTCATGACGGTCGTAATGACGACGCTCTCAAAGTTTTGGATGAGCAAGATTGGACTGCAAGTTCAGATCTTTTTAAATTTTGCGTTTCTGCTGTGCGTGATGACGTCGACCAATTCATTGAAATGATTCCCGCTATGAAAGACGCAGGCGTTATAAATTTGAGCTCAATTTTGGATTGGCCGTGTTTTTCTTTTATGCTCAAGAATCCGATGGTGAGAGAGAAAATTGAGTCAGTTTTCGAGGTTGATCTTCGCAAGCAAGATGAGAAAAGACAGCAAGATGGCGGTCAAAGAGATGAGCATGCAGAGGCGACGAGCGAAGCTGCACCACAGGGATCTGATGATGCCGGCACCGTGCACTGAGCTATTATTTGGCAGGCGGATTTTGCGCTGATTTTATTTTCCTACACCCCGCCCCCTGTGGCTCATCCTGACGGATGACCGAAACCACCCACACCCCGCCCGACCTTCCCTCCAACCTCCCGCACCGGCCTTCCGGCCCGCACTGGACCCGTCCGAAGATGGCCGGTTTCCTGCGTATGCTGGCCGCCACCCACTCCGTATCCGAGGCCGCTCGTTCCGTCGGCATGTCGCGGCAGAGCGCCTATCGCCTGCGCTCCCGCCTGAAGGGCGAGCCGTTCGACATCGCTTGGGAAACTGCCTTTCGCCACGGCTATGACAATCTGGCCCATGCCGCGCTGGAACGCGCATTGAACGGCGTGGAAGTTCCGCATTACTGCAACGGCGAACTGGTCGGCACCAGCCGCAAGTATGACGAGCGGCTGACCGTGGCCCTGCTCAACATGCGCAACCGCTTCGGCTCTCCCATGCTGGGCCGGTTCGGCGCGATGGCCGAATATATGTCGGAACGGTGGGACGCCCTGATCGAGCGGGTGGAGACCGGCGAACTGGATTGGGACGAGCCGGAATTCGAACGCGACGACGCGAAGGAGGCGACCGAGCTGATCGAACGCTTTACCATCGACGAACTGCCCGCACGGCGGCGGTGATGCGCAACCTGTCACCCGTATCCCGCCCCGCGAAACCCGCAGATTTGCGTGCGTTTTGCCGGATCGGCGCGGGTTACAGGGTGTCACCTTTGTCACCCTGCCGTGCGAAGACGCAGGCTTTCGGCGCGGAACCGGCGGCGGGCGGGGGAGTTTATCCGGCCATGAAGAAACTGATCGCCACCACGGCACTCGCCCCCTGTCTCGCCATGGCTCTCGCAGCCTGTTCGGCCGAAGCGCCGGAGGGCGAGGCGACTGCGCCCGAAGCAACCGAAAACGCCGTGCCAGACGCTGGCGCGACGACGCCTGCATCCGATGCGGCCGCGGTGAAGACGATCGGGCTGGAAGGGCTGGGAACCTTGAAGATCGGCCAGCCGGTGCCCGAAGGCAGCAGCTGGGCCAAGCTGGGCGCGCAGGCTTCCGATACTTGCCTGCTCTACAAGTCGCCGTCCTACCCCGGCGCCTATGCCATTGTGGAGGAAGGCGCGGTTCGCCGGATTTCCATCGGCGAAGGTTCGGACGTGAAGCTGGTGGAAGGCATCGGTGTCGGATCGACCCGCGCGGACGTGGACGCGAACCTGCCCGGTTTTCGCGAAACCCCGCACAAGTACGTGGAAGGCGGCAAGTACCTGACCGCGCCCAACGCCGAAAGCGGC
The DNA here is from genome assembly GCF_001634625.1 of Croceicoccus bisphenolivorans. Classification (GTDB taxonomy): domain Bacteria; phylum Pseudomonadota; class Alphaproteobacteria; order Sphingomonadales; family Sphingomonadaceae; genus Croceicoccus; species Croceicoccus bisphenolivorans. The sequence continues at coordinate 288,931 of NZ_LRSE01000004.1, forward strand.
GATCCGGCAGTCCGTTTCGAACTGGGCGCGGACGGCAAGGTAACCGAAATGCACGTCGGCACGATGCCGGTGCTCGGCTATGTAGAGGGTTGTGCCTGAACTCTCAGCGTTTCTTCACGAACTCGGCCCGCAGGACGAGGCCCTTGATACCGGGGTACTTGCAGTCGATTTCCTGCGGGTCGCCGGTAAGGCGGATGGACTTGATCAGGGTGCCCTGTTTCAGCGTCTGGCCCGCGCCCTTGACGGTTAGGTCCTTGATCAGCGTCACCTGGTCGCCATCGGACAGCAGGTTGCCGACTGCGTCGCGAACCTCGACGCTGCCTGCCGCAGCCTGCTTCGCCGCCAGTTCGGAAGCGGGCATCCACTCACCGCTTTCCTCGTCGTAAACGTATTCGTCGTCGCTCATCGTATGGCCCTCCTACGGGCGCAATGGCCGGGCAGGGCGGGAAAAGCCAGCGGCGGGAATCAGCAGGAGTCTTGCGAACCCAATGCCAGCCACATCCTCTCGATATCCGCCACCTCGCACAGGTCCGTTCCGGGGGTGAGGACGGCGGCGGTTCCGGCAGCCATGCCGCGGCGGAAGGCATCGGCCGCATCCATCCCGCTGGCAAGGGCATGGACCATGCCCGCCACGAAACTGTCGCCCGCCCCCGTCGCGCTCCTGACCGGAACGTCGAGCCCGCGCCGGCAAAGAACGCCGCCAGCATGGGCAAGCACGGCCCCGCGATGGCCCAGCGTGACGGCGATCTGCTGCACCTTGCCCGCAGTCACATAGCCGAGCGCTGCATCGCCAACTTCCTGCAGCGTTGCCAGTTTGCGACCGGCCAGTGCCTCGAACTCTCCAAGGCTGGGCTTTGCCAGGAACAGTCCGCCCGCTTCCAGCGCGGCGGCAAGCGGCTCGCCCGAAGTATCTAGCACCACACGCACGCCCCGCGCCGAACACGTGGCGGCGAGGCGCGCGTAGAAATCGACAGGCACGCCGCGCGGCAGCGACCCGCTGGCGACCAGCCAACCGCAATCTGCCCGTTCGGCATAGTCGAGCACCGATTGCCATTCCGCTTCGGAAAGTTCAGGCCCTTCCGGCACGAAGCGGTATTCCTGTCCGGTACTGTGTTCGAACACGGCCAGGCTCATGCGCGTTTCACCAGTGATCGGGATGCAGTGGCGCGGCACGCCGATCCGGTCGATCAGGTCGTCCAGCAGGCCGCCGCTCGCTCCGCCGGCGCAGTAGGCCCCCGTGACCGGAGCGCCCAAGCGTTGCAGAACCCGCGCCACATTGATCCCGCCGCCGCCGGGATCATAGCGTTCGTTGCTCGTCCTGATCTTGTGGGTCGGATGGACCTGCTCGGCTTCGCAGGCACCGTCGATGGCGGGGTTCAGGGTGAGGGTGAGGATCGGCTCCATCCGATGCTTCATGCCGTGCCGGTCGCTATCGGCGCAAGCGTTTCAGGCCGGACCTTTTGCATCTTCCTTCAGCATGGCGGCAGCTTTTTCCGCAATCATCATGACAGGCGCGTTGGTGTTGCCCGACGTAATCGCGGGCATGACGGAAGCATCGACAACGCGCAGCCCCCGCGTGCCGGTGACGCGGAGCCGCGCGTCGGTCACCGTGCCCATTGCTGCGGTGCCCACTGGGTGAAAGATGGTGGTCGCGATATCACCGATCGCGTGATCGAGGTCGCGGTCATCCCGTACATCGGCACCGGGCCTGATTTCGCGTGGGGTGTAGCAGGAGAGCGCAGGCTGCGCGACGATATCGCGGGTCAATCGCACGGCGCGGCGGGCGACCATGCGATCCGCTTCCGTCGCGAGGTAGTTCGGGCGGATCGTCGCGTGACTGGCCACTGCGGCGTCTGCGATATGGCTGGACCCGCGGCTGGTGGGGCGCAGGTTGCAGACGCTTGCGGTGAAGGCGGGAAACTTGTCCAGCGCCCCGCCAAATGCCTCCAGGCTGAGCGGCTGGACATGATATTCCAGATCCGCACTCGCGATGTCCGGCGACGATTTCGCGAACATGCCAAGCTGGCTTGGCGCCATCGCCATCGGGCCGGAACGGTTGAACAGATATTCGATGCCGATCAGCGCCTTGCCCCAAATCGTGGATGCGCGAACGTTGAGAGTTGATACCCCCGTCACGGTCCATGCACAGCGAACCTGCAGGTGATCCTGAAGGTTCTCGCCGACTTGCGGGCTGTGCACGACCGATGCGATGCCCATTTCGCGCAGCCGGTCTGCGTCGCCGATGCCGCTGCGTTCAAGGATCGAGGGTGAGCCGATTGCGCCTGCGGCAAGCAGCACTTCGCCGGTTGCACGTGTTTCGCAAGGGGTGTCCCCGTGCTGCCAGCGAATGCCCGTCGCGCGAATTCCATCGAACATCACGCGATCGACATGCGCGTTCGTTACGATCTTGAGGTTCGGCCTGCCTTTCGCGGGACGGAGAAAGGCGTCAGCCGCGCTCCACCGCATGCCGCGTCTCTGGGTAACCTCGAACAGGCCCGATCCGAAATTGTCGCCATCGTTGAAGTCGTCCGTAGGCGGAATGCCTGCCTCATCTGCGGCGCGCTGAAAGGCATCGAGGATATCCCAGCGAAGGCGTTGCCGTTCGACCCGGATCTCTCCGCCGCTGCCGTGAAACGGTGTATCGCCCGCAAAGTGGTTTTCCGCCTTGCGGAACAGCGGCAGGACATCGTCCCAGCCCCAGCCGGACAGGCCCATCTGCCGCCAGCTGTCATAGTCGCCCGCCTGCCCGCGCATGTAGATCATGCCGTTGATGGACGAGCATCCGCCCAGCACGCGCCCGCGCGGATAGCGCAGGGAACGACCGTTGAGGCCCGGCTCCTCCGCCGTGTTCATGCACCAGTCGGTTCGCGGATTGCCGATGCAGTAAAGGTACCCGACGGGGATGCGGATCCAGTGGTAATTGTCGCGCCCACCCGCTTCCAGCAGCAGCACGCGCGTCGACGGGTTTTCGCTCAACCTGTTGGCCAGAACGCATCCGGCGCTGCCCGCGCCTACGACGATATAATCGAAGCTCTCCACTCGGCACAGGCCAGCACATTCGCGGCATAACGGCAAGCCGAGACGTATGTGCGGCACACCGGCAGGAGCCAATCGCCCCGCGGCGCGTTGTCATGGCATGAGGATGCCGACAACTATTGCCCTGCCGCTGATCGTGACTGTGCTGGCTCTTGCCGGATGCGGTTCGCAGCCCGATGCCGAACATTCCGGCACCGAAGCACCCGCAACACCGCAAGCGCCGGTCAGCCCGCCAGCCCATGTCGATCCGGACCATCCCGATGCCCCGCCGCCGGTCCCGCTGGCGGCAGACCTGACGCGTAACGAATGGGCGACTGCGCAAAACAAGGGCGAATGTGCGCCGCTGGTCCTCACCAGCGATGGCGGAGCGCCGGCCGAGGCGCGCCGGGCCAACTTCGGCGGCGGGTGGGGAATTGCCTTCGATACCGAAGACGTGCGGTCCGCTTACGGAGTGGCCGGGCCGGGCATTGTAGGCGCGGACAGGGCCGACGGGCAGGAAGCACGCCTGCGCGGACAGTGGCCCTATTTCACGATGCTGGAAAACCTGCCGCAACCGTCATTCGCGGGTTACGGGCTGGAAGGGGCGCGGCCGTATCGCGAGGAGGTACCGGACGGGGTCTCGGAAAACTCGCTTGCCTACGTCCATGTCGCGGGGCAGGCCTGTACTTATAACGTCTGGAGCCGGCTGGGCCGTGCGCACCTTGAGGTTCTGATGCAATCGTTAAGGCCCGGGCCAAAGGAATAGGCCACAATCGCGTCCGCTCTTTTGGGCAAGAGAAAAGAGGCAGGGTCAAACCCCGCCCCTTTCAATTCGCTATCAGCGCTGAGCGACGAGAACCTTGCCGAGCGGTTCGACCGAAGCGCGCGAGAACGAAACGTACTGGCCGTTGAAGGTGCCGCGAACGTGCGTGTCCGAAACCACGAGGCGGAATTCGGCGCCGTCGCTGGTCTTGCCGGTCACGACCTGGCGTTCGCCAGCCGGAGCAACGGTGTAGGTGTATTCCGAGCCGTCGTACCGGAACGAGTTCTGCTCGGCTTCCGAAGCGGAGGCGACGGTCGGGAGAGCGGCAGCAGCGGCGAGGGCGAGGGAGAGAACGGTCTTAAACATGAAGCAATTCCTTTTTGTGTTAGGGATTGCCTCCAAACATCCATATCTTGTGCATCGCAGCATATAGCGATGCTGCATCGCCGCAATTGCAATGTCAGTGCAACAATTGCATTTTTTGCAAGCGCCACTTAACGCCGCGTTAGCTTCCCGTCAGAACAGCCCCGGCACCTCGCGTTGTGCAGTCGATGGGCGCGGGCTTGCCAGCAGGGCGCGTCTTGCGGCCACCGACTGGGTTGATTGCCCGCCACTGGCGATCGCCTGGCATGATCGTCCTGCAAGAAAGTCGATCGCTGCCGAGATGGATGCTTCGGCCGGGTCGCCCAACGGGTCGGTATAGTCGTCGTTAGCCTGACAGGTCACCGGAACCGATGCGGCAAGACCGGTGAAATAGTCCGCGTTGCCATCGGCATTTTCCGTCCGGAAGGCCACAACCCGCATCCGGTCGTCGCAAGCGGGATTGTCGATACCGAACTGTCCCACCGGTTTGCCGTAAGTGTTGGCGCCTACAAGCGCCATGTTGGTGCCAAGATAGGGAAGCATCGAATTGATGACGAGTTCGCTCGCCGATGCCGTGCCGCCGCGTCCGATGAAGGCGACCTTGACCGGCGCCACGGCTTCGGGCTGCGCTTCGAACAGGCGGGTGCTGTTGAACTCTGCCGCCTTTGACGGGCGAACAGTCATCCGGCTCCACACCTGGCCGACGTTGTCACGGCCCATCAGGTCGCCCATCACGTCTGCAATCGCGACCAGCCCGCCACCGTTGTAGCGCAAGTCGATGATGAACTTGTCGATGCCTTGCGCGCGGAACGAATCGAATGCCGCCCGCAGATCCGGCTCGGCCGTGTCGATGAACGTACGCAGGTTGATGTAACCGGCGCGCACGCCGCCGGCATCGATGATCTTCGCCCCGTAGCGATCGGAAACGGGATCGAGTGCGAAGTCGGTCTTGCTCAACGCCACGATACCGAGGCCTTCCACCTCGAGATATCGCGTGACGCCGGGATCGGACGGGCCCAACGCCTCACTGATGCCGTAGCTGCCGTCCGATGCCAGAATGTCGGCAACATCGCGCATCGTGCCCGCACTGGTGCCGATCGCAACGATACGGCTGCCCCGGTCTATGCCTGCCGCAAGTGCCGGTGCGCCTTCGAATGCCTCGAGAACGACCAGACTGCTGCTATCCAGAGCCAGTCGCATGCCGAAACCTGCCGTCGAACCCGATGCGTAGTAGGCATTTTCTTCGGCGATCGAGGTGATGTAGGTGAAGTAACGATCCTTCGACTGCGCACGGGCCGGTGCGACCAGCGCGTTTATATAATCCTGCACCGTGGCATAGCTTGCCGGGTTGGCCCCGGTGTTGACGAGGTCAGGGAAGAGGTACCATTGATCGATGACTTCGCGCGCGAACTGCTTGCGCGCGGAAAGCGAACAGGCGCTGGTAGTTTGCGAAGGGCTGGGTGTCGGCGTGACAACATTCGACCCGACGGTACCGCCGGACGATGACCCGCCACTTCCGCCCCCACAAGCCGCCAGAAGGGCTGTTGCTGCCGCGACCAAAGGTAACCTGTGCGTTGTCAATTGCATCCCACCTGCGAATTGGCGCGGCGTGCGCGGCCCGTGATCCAAACCGGTTTTACATGCAACCGGTTAGCTTAATTTCGGATGAGCGTGTTCCCCGGTTCGCCCGCCGCTTCCAGCAGCGCGCGCGCGATGATGCCTAGCCCGCGCACCATGTCGTGCAAATCCATCGCTGCCGCAGCTACATCCGCAAGAGGCGAGCGCGACAAGGCGGGGCAATGGACGAACAGGCCGATAGGGCCGTCCTTTCCCGAACAGGGGCCGGTCAGCGCCGCGTGATAGAGGTGGTTGCACACGTACCCGCCTGCATCGTGCGAGATCGCCACGGGAAGCCCTGCGTCCGTAACCCGCGCGGCGATACGGGCAAGGTCGATGACGCACTGCGCATCGGGGGCGTCGCTAGCTTGCGGCAAGTTGCCGGCGGCATCGACGCGGTCGGGCAGGCATGCGGCGGTGGCACGCGCTTCCAGCACCAGACCGGTCGCATGGCGGCTATATCCGGTCATGAGGAGAGCGGCCGGCAAGGGAACCATTGCATCGCAGAGCTGGCGCGGGGCACGTCCATAGACAGTGGGCAAGAGGACATGGCGAGCGTTTGACAAAACTTCGTCACGGGCGTCGGGCAACGATCCTAACAGCGTCTCTGTCGGATTCTCCGCAACGCCGGGAAAGGATGCAAAGGCGGTTATCACTAGGTCGTCTGCCATATGCGAAGCTTCGATCCTAACCGCCCTCTGGTCAAGTTTCTAAATGAATAGCATATTAACCGCTGTGCACCCACAATGAATGATAGATTAATGCTGATTTCGTCATTCGTTAATATTGATATATACTCGTTTATAATCAGATCAACTTATCCTTCATTTGCTTTCGTCTTATCGCAAATCTTGGGATTTGGCGGATCGGGATCTGACAAATACTGTTAATCCCTCCGCTATGACGAAAAACAAGATCCAGATCCGCCCCGCCAGCAGCGCTATTGCGACTGCATTGGCACTTGTAGCAGCCCCGTCGCTCGCGCAGGAAACCGCAACCGGAGAGCCGGTTGTGATCGCCGAACTGCCGGAAGCAACATCGACGATCAGCCAGCCGCAGATCATCGTACCCGATGCGATCCCGACGGGAACAGCGACGGTCACGCCAGATTTGGCCGTGCCCGTCGTTCTGCCGGCTGACACGGCCGAAGAAACGCCGGCGACCACATCTTCGGCAGCGACTGCTGCAACCACGGCGTCCGCCACCCGCACGGTCGCGACAACCGCTGCACGGCCCGCGGTCATTGCCCCTGCCGATCCATCGCCCGTAGCGAACGCGGACTTTGCCGAAGAGACCGGGGCAGCAGCCGTGCCGGTGATCGAGGATGGCGAGGGGCTGGAAGGAGCCGCTGCGCTCGCGGCAACGGATACTGCGACGGCACGGCCCGCGACATCGGGGCTGGAGAGTTCGCAATCGAACGCAGACCTGGCGATGGCGGGAGGGGCGCTTGCGCTTGGTTTCGGCTTCGTCGGGCTGTTCATGGCGGGCGCGTCGCGTCGCAGGCGGCGTGCACGTCCCGGGGTGGCGGAAGTGCGGCATGAACCCGTTGTCACGCCTGTCCGCGATGCCGCGGATGGGCGGGTGGCGGATAACAGGCCCGCAGCTGCGGCCACTGCCGCCACCCCGGTTTTTGCGCTCAGCCACTCGGTTGGCAAAGACCCCTATGTAAGCAAATGGGACGATCCTGCCTATGTCACTGCGTCGCCAACAGTTGGTGTTGCGGGACGCTCGGTTCCCAATACACCGCAGGGGCGCAAGGCGCTGATCGACCGGCTGGTCCGTGCCCGTCCGGACAGGACGAACCCGTTTCGCTCGCCTTCGGCACGCCGCCGCCGTGCCCGGCTGATCGTGCAGAGCCTGAAGCAGAAGCTAACCGAGCAGCCGAACCTCGATTTCCGGCGGTTTTACGATTCGTTCGGTCGCCGCAGGCCTGCCAAGGCCTGACTATTCCTACGATTCGGGTACTCATGAGGCGGTTTGCAAGCCTGCAAGCCGCCTCTGAGACGTTCAAAAGGCATCTTAACCGGGCAAAACGGGTGCCGCGCCCCTCGCAAGGGGGCATTTTTTCCCATATTTCCGAGGATGGATGATCGCCCTCCACCGGATCGTCCGAATTTAAGCCTGTTTTGAAATTCGCCAGAAGAGTTGCGTACCCGATGTCCGATTGCCCCACTTGGCTGAAATCCGCGATAGCCGATGCCCGTGATGGCGACGGCGCGTTGAGCGTGGCGCGGCTGGGCAGTGCGGACCGGTTGGGCGCAGGCGACCTGAAACTAACGAGCGCAGCCTTCGCCGATGGCGAGGATCTCGATCCCTGCTTCACCGCGGACGAGGAAGACGCCGTCGCACCGCCGCTGGAATGGAGCCAGCCTCCGGCAGGCACGATGGAGATGGCGCTGATAGTCGAGGATGCGGATGCATCGGCGAAGTGTCACTGGCTGGTATTCGGTATCGCGCCACAGCGCGGCAAGCTGATGGAGGGGGAAACCCCGCCTCGCACCGGCAAGAACGGTGCCGGCAATTCGGACTGGCTGCTGCCCGCCCCGCCGCAAGAGGACGAGCCGCACCGCTTTGTATTCCAGCTCTATGCGCTTGATGCGCCGCTTGGCCTGTCGCCGGGCGCATCGCGCAAGGCACTGACAGAAGCGATGGAGGGCCACGTGCTCTCCGTCGCCCTGCTCACGGCGACATATGCCCGTGAAACCGAAATCGAAGACTGGGACGACATCGAGGTGGAATAGGTCCGCCTTCGACTAGTCTCCATTTAGAAGGGAGCCGAACATGGCCGCCAAGAACAATGCTATCAACAAGCCGGTCGCGGTCTCGCCGACGCTGGAGGAGATCGTGGGCAAGGGTCCGATGTCCCGTGGCGAGGTGACTTCCAAGGTCTGGGAATACATCAAGAAGCACGACCTTCAGGCGAAGGACGACAAGCGCATGATCGAGCCCGACGCCAAGCTGGGCGCTGTCATCGGCAACGAGAAGATCTCGATGTTCAAGATGACCGCTGCGGTGTCGAAGCACCTCGGCTAAGGCTTCCGCGTTGTCCGGCGGGGCCAGTCGATGACCCCGCCGGACCATAGGGCCAGCCAGATCAGCACCGGTTGCAAGACCATCCGGGGCAAGTGATAGGCAAGCCCTACGCCATGATCGGGGCGGGCAAGATCCATGATCATGTGGTTCACGTTCGCGGGCCACACGCACAGTGCATAGAGAGCAAGGCCGGTTGCTCCGGCCCGTCGCAGCGTTGGCGACCATCCCTGTGCCAGCGCCGCCGCGCCGAACAATTCGGCAATCCCCGTCCAGAACACGACCGTTTCGGGCATGGGCACCCAGCCAGGCGTGATCTTCACGAACGGTTCGGGCATCGCGAGATGGGCGACCCCCGCAACCACGTACAGCGCTGCCAGCACCCACCGCGCGATCGTGCGCGCTGCCCTGCCTGTTTGTAACGTCATCGCGCTCGTATGGCCGGTTCAGGCGGGATGATGCAATGACGGCTGCGACAGTTCATTTGCGCCTGATGTCGATCCTGCCAAGGATGCGCACGAAATAGGCGGTCGACCAGCCAAGCAGGATGATGCCGCAAATCCCCTCCAGCGCGCCGACAACCCGCCAGTCCCGCGCCATCGCGACATCGTCGTATCCGATCGCACCGTAGGAAATGATCGAGTAGTAGACCGCCGTCTCTAGTGTCGGCAGCGCCCCCACATAGCGGAAGAACAGCGCGAACAGCCAGATTTCCACGCCGTGGATGATGAACAGCGCATAGACGATCGCCAGCGTGACGAGGATCCCGCGCACGGACACCGGCGGCAGGTGGGTCACGCGTTGGCTTTCATCGGAAGGGTGGACGAAGTGCGTAAGCAGGGCGAGGCCGAGGCCGTGAAAGGTGACGCAAAGCATGATCACCGCCGTTGCCCAGCCAAGCTGCGGCATCAGCATCTGTATCGTTTCGACGGTCTTGTCGTCCAAGTCGGGCCTCCTGCCCGAGAGTTCGCAGGCTGTCGGCGTTCAGGTCAAGAGTTGCAGTGTCCGCGGATCGCGCTCTCCGCGATAGAAAGCATCCAATATTGCAGCGAAAGGCCCGGTGTCGGTGGCCGCGCGTTCGAACAGCGTCATACTGCTCTGCAGCTTCATCGCGTCGATCGGCGCGAGTATGGTGACGGCATCGCGTTCACCGGCCCAGCCCATCAACGCGTTACAGCATTCGATAAGGCGCGGCCCCAGAAGAGGGTGCTCCAGATAGGCTTTCGCCTCGGCCAGATCGGCAATCGCGAAGAAGCGGGCCATGTCGCTGCGGCCAAGCCCGGCGAGTTGGGGGAAGACAAACCACATCCAGTGGGTCCGCTTGGTTCCGGCGCGCAGTTCGGCATGCGCGCGATCGTAGACGCCTTCCTGTGCCTTCAGGAAACGATCCAGACCGGTGCCGCCCGGTGTGTTCATCAGCGCCTGGCCCCCGTCATCGGTCTAGCCCTTGTGTTCGGGAAGGCCCTCGCGACTGGTAGCGGCGATGTCCTCCAGTTGGCGTGCGGACATGCTATCGTACATGTCCTTCGACGCGCCCTGAAGGTCGTTTACCTTGATCTCTCCGCGCTTGGCCGACAGCGCCGCGCCGGCGGCTTTCTGCTGAGCTTTGGAAACTGCGGGCATCAGGCTGCTTCCAGTTCGGAACCCAGCTTCAGCACCTCGTCACCGTCCTCCTGCCGGATGAGATAGGCCGGGTTGTCGGCACTGCCGTTGCGGGTAATCGTGCTGCCTTTCAGTGTACGCTCGACCTCTCGTTCGAACCGTTCGCTGATCTGGCCCGTGGCGGTGCCGTTGCCCCAGCTCCACTTCACGTGCTGGTCCTTGCGGAACTTGTTGTCCGCCATCATTCGGCCCCTGCCTCTGTACCAGTAGCGGCATTGGCGGGTGGATTGCTGGTAAGCTCGGCACCGCTAGGCGCGGGGTCGTCGGCAGTGGCGGCGCCGGTCACCCAGACCACGGTCATTGCCGCTGCGGCAAGGAACAGGCTGATCAGCAGCACATAGCGCACGATATGCGGCGTGCTGCCGGCGCGGGCCTCGGTAGTAGTGACGTCGACTTGGTCGCCGTGGCGTTCCATGAAAAACTCCTGTCTTTTCGCGTTTCTGGCTGGCCGTTGGCGTGCATTTCAGCACCGGCCTTCAAGGCAAAAACGCGCCCCCCGACGGATCGGTTCCATCGGGAGGCAGGAGAGGGGACGTGCCGCTTAGGGACGAAGCAGTTCGTTGATGCTGGTCTTCGAACGGGTCTGCGCGTCAACGGTCTTCACGATCACCGCGCAATAGAGCGAGGGGCCGGGCGTACCGTCGGGCAGGGGCTTGCCGGGCATCGCGCCGGGAACTACGACCGAATAGGGGGGCACCTTGCCCATGTGAATTTCGCCGGTGGCGCGATCGACGATGCGGGTAGAGGCACCGAGGTAGACGCCCATGGAAAGCACCGCGCCTTCGCCGACATGCACGCCTTCGGCCACTTCGGAACGGGCGCCGATGAAGCAGTTGTCCTCGATGATGACGGGGCCTGCCTGCAGCGGTTCGAGCACGCCGCCGATGCCTGCGCCGCCCGAAAGGTGCACGTTCTTGCCGATCTGCGCGCACGAGCCGACAGTGGCCCAGGTGTCGACCATCGTGCCTTCATCGACAAAAGCGCCGATGTTCACGAAGCTCGGCATCAGGACCACGCCCTTGGCGATGTAGCTGCCGCGTCGTGCGACCGCGCCGGGCACCACGCGAAAACCGGCTTCGGAAAAGCGGGTGTCGCTCCACCCTGCAAACTTCGACGGCACCTTGTCATAGGCCGGTGCGCCCGCTGCACCATCAGGCACGATTTCATTGTCGTTGAGGCGGAACGAGAGCAGCACGGCTTTCTTCAGCCACTGGTTCACGATCCACTCGCCGTCCTTCTTTTCGGCAACGCGCGCCGTGCCGGCATCCAGCATGGCCAGCGCCTTTTCCACGTTCTCGCGCACTTCCACGCTTTCGGGCGTGACATTGGCACGATCCTCGAAGGCGGTATCGATGGCGGCAATCAGGGCGGCGTTGTCGGACATGGCATTTCCTCGGCAATCATCGGCCCCGCGCGGGATCGGCAAGGGCTGAACAGGGCAGAACTCGGCTTGCCGCCTAGCCTCGGATCGCCTTGCGGGCAATGGTGCAATGGCTGCAAGTGCGGAGAGGAGGCGTCCGGACGCTCGCGTTCACGCGATGTCCACCACTTGTCGGCTAGATAGAGTATGCGGGAGGCATGTCGTGGCAGGATCGCGAAACGGCATGCATCATAATCGTTTGGCGCGCAGGGACAGCACGAAGACACCATGATGGGACGTTTGCCGAGTTTTGGCCTTCGCGGAGCATTGACCGCGATTTCGACGGTTTCATTCCTGGCACTTGCAGCCTGTGGAGGCGGGGGATCCGGTGGCGGCGTCATTTCGACGCCCGCGCCCACGCCTGCTCCCAGTCCGACACCCGCCCCTGCGCCCGCGCCAAGCCCGACGCCGACCGCGACCAATTTCAACACGCAGGAATACCGCGATTCGGACGGCAAGGCGCAGCACAACGCGATCTATGCCTGGCAAGAGGGGTATTCGGGCGACGGCGTTGCGATCGGCATCGTCGACACAGGCATCGACGTGGACAACCCGCAATTTGCCGGTCGTATCTCTGCCGCGTCTGCGGATGTCGCGGGTAGTCGCGGAGTGAACGATGTCGACGGGCACGGCACAAACGTGGCGATCGTGGCGGCAGCGGCGCGCGACAACAGTGGCGTGATGGGTATGGCCTATGAGGCCACGATCATCGCTCTGCGCGCCGACGAACCGGGCAGTTGCGCCGCAGCCGATCCAAGCGATCCTTCATCGGGTTGTTCGTTTTTCGACAGCGACATCGCCCGCGGTGTCGATGCGGCGGTGGCTGCGGGCGCGCGCGTCGTGAACCTCTCGCTTGGCGGTTCGGCACCGACCCAGCAATTGCGCGATGCCGTCGCGCGGGCAGGTGAAGCCGGCGTGGTCGTGGTGGTATCGGCAGGGAACGATGGTGCTTCGACCGATCCGCAGATCGATCCCGACAACCCCGACCCCTTTGCCAGCGGCCTTCGCGCGGCAGCACCCGAAAACGTGATCATCGTCGGTTCGGTGGACGCGAACGATACGATTTCCAGCTTCAGCAACCGTGCCGGCAGCGATGCCCAGTTCTACATCACTGCGCGGGGCGAGGATGTGTGCTGTGTCTACGACAACGGTGAGATCTATACCGAGGTGTCGGGCGGGGCGGAGTATGTCTACGTCCTCTACGGCACCAGTTTCTCGGCGCCGCAAGTGGCGGGTGCGGCCGCGCTTCTGGCGCAGGCTTTCCCGAACCTGACTGGCGCGGAAATCGTGGACCTGATCCTGCTGGGCGCGCGCGATGCCGGGGCGGCGGGTGTCGATCCGGTCTACGGGCACGGTGTTCTGGACATCGAACGGTCTTTCGCTCCGCAGGGTACGACTTCGCTGGCCGGCACGGGGATCGCGGTTTCGCTTGGCGAAGGAACGGGCGTGACCAGTGCGGCGATGGGCGATGCCGTCGCGCGCGCCAGCATCGGCACCGTGATTACCGACAAGTATGACCGGGCTTACGGGTTGGACCTGGCCTCTGGCCTGTCCCGCGCCCGCGTGGAGCCGAAGCTTTACGGCGCGGTCAACGGGCGGACGCAGGGGCTGGAGATCGAAGCGGGCAGCGCATCGCTGGCTTTCACGGTAGATCCCGGTGCAGTGCGGGCGGCCGCGCCCGTTCCGCTGCGGCTCGATACAGAGAACGTCGATCGCGCGCGCCTGCTTGCGGCGCGGCTCGGTGCGCGCATCGCACCCGGCACCCAATTCGCTTTCGCGCTGCGCGAGGGCGCGCGCGGGCTGGAAGCGGGACTTGCCGGACAGTCCCGCCCCGCGTTCCTCGTCGCGGGTGAGGCGGGCAACGACATGGGCTTCGTCGCCCGCCGCGACGGGGCGGTTGCGGTGCGGCAGGCATTTGGCGATTTCGGGCTGACCGTGTCTGGCGAAAGCGGCAAGGTCTGGACTGATCCGCTTGGCGGTCAGACCCGTCTGCAAGGCGAAACCGGCGATTTCACCCGCTATACGGCCAGGTTCGACTGGTCGGGGAATGCGCTGGCATTGTCGGCGGCAGCAAGCTGGCTGGCAGAGGAAGAGACGATGCTGGGCGCGCGCCTTGCCGACAACTTCGGCGCGGGCGGTGCGGACAGCGTGTTCCTTGATGCAACGGCAAGCATCCGTCCGGCACGCGGCTGGTCGCTTTCCGCAGATTACCGGCACGGTTTTACCAGCGCCGATGCAATGGGTCTGGTCGCGGAAGGGTCGAAATTCCAGAGCAGCGCGTGGAGCGTGGATGTCGAGCGCAGGGGTGTTTTCGCTGGTGCCGATGGCCTCGGTTTTCGGGTGTCGCAGCCGCTGCGGGTGGAATCGGGCGGGCTCGGCCTGAAGCTGCCGGTGGGCTACGATTACGCCAGCGAAACGGCATCGTTCGGCGTGCGCGAACTGTCGCTCGCTCCTTCGGGACGCGAACGGATCGCCGAACTGCGTTGGTTCGGGCCGTTGGCGGGCGGCAACGTCACCGCCAGCCTGTTCTTCCGCACCGATCCCGGCCACGTCGCCGCCTTGCCCGATGACAAGGGCGGCGCGATCCGCTGGTTCGCGAAGTTCTAGGGGTCAGGCCAGTTTTAGCGCGTCAGGCTCCGGGCGGCGGGCCTGCCATCAATCCGCGCACGAAGTTGACGAGGCCGGTTTGCCGTTCGCGCCGCATGCGTTCGGCGTGCAGGATTTCACGCACCTGCGCAAAACAGCTATCAACGTCGTCATTGACCACGACGTAGCGATATTCGGACCAGTGGCTGATTTCCGCGCGGGCGCGTTCCATGCGCGCCTCGATCACCTTGGCATCGTCGGTGCCGCGCGATTCGAGGCGGCGGCGCAGTTCATCGATGCTGGGCGGCAGGATGAAGACCGGCACCACGTCCTCGCTCGCCCGCTGGTTCAGCTGCTGCGTTCCCTGCCAGTCGATGTCGAACAGGAAGTCCTTGCCTTCCTTCATGCCGTTCCAGATCTGCGCCTTGGGCGTGCCGTAGCTGTGGCCGAAGACATGCGCCCATTCCAGGAAGGCGTGCTCATCCACCATCGTGTCGAACGTGGGCTGGTCGACAAAATGATAGTCCTTCCCTTCCACTTCGCCCGGTCGCATCGGGCGGGTGGTGGCGGAAACGGAAAGGCGCAGGTCATCGTCCGCGGCCAGCAGCTTGCGTGCGATGGTGGTCTTGCCCGCGCCCGATGGGGAGGACAGGATGAACATCAGGCCGCGCCGCTGTAGCGACGCCCCTTCGGGATCGTGGGCCGGATCGTGGCGTTCTGCAGTCATGCGCGCTGATGGCCGCGAGAAGGCGGGCCGGTCAAGTTCGATGCGCGAATCTTTACCGTGTTTCGGCCGGTAAACCGGTGCGGGCTACTTTTCGGAACGTTCCATCTGCTCGCGGATCTGCTTGCGCCCTTCCGAGCGTGCTTCCCGCGTGCCGACGGTCCGGTCGTAGAACGACTTGCCGAGGATCCCTGCGCCCACGATGATCGCGCCGGGGACGGAACGTGTCGCGATCCGCGCAACCGCGACTGCGGCCAGCGTCTGCGCCATCGACCTGCCTTCGACCACCTTTTCGGCGTCTTCCCGGCTGTAACGCGTGCGCAGCAAGGCTTTTTCCGTGAAATGACGGGCAAGCCGCCCGGCACCGCGCAGGGCGATGTCGGTCACGATCAGGTTGGTCATCGGATTGGGGCTGAGCCCGGGGATACGGCGCTTGGGCATTGTGGTCCTCTTGTCGCTGTCCGGCGCCGTTCAGGCGGGATCGACGCGCCGGACCTTACTTCTTCTTCCCGAAATCGACAGTCACGACGTTCGAGCCGTCGTCCGGGGTTACCGGAGAAACGTCGCCGACGCCTGCCTGTTCCGAATCGTTTTCGGCATCTTCGTGCGGTTCGGGCGAACGATCCGCGTCGATCGCCTGGAACTGCAGGCCGAAATCGACTGCGGGATCGACGAAAGCGGTGATCGCGCCGAACGGGATCACCAGCTTGGCCGGAACGGCATTGAAGCTGAGGCCGACCGAGAAACGGTCGTCTTCCACCGTCAGGTCCCAGAACTTGTTCTGCAGCACGATCGTCATCTCGTCCGGAAAGCGGGCGCGCAGGTCCGCCGGGATCGAGACGCCGACAGCGCCGGTCTTGAACGTGATGTAGAAGTGGTGCGAACCGGGAAGCTCGCTTCCGGCGGCCTCCACCTCGCGCAGGACGCGGCCGACGACTGCGCGCAGGGCCTCCTGCACGATTTCGTCGTAGGGGATCAGGCTGTCGGGCGGTGCTTCGCTCATACGGGCCGGATTGACCCTTTGGCCGCGCGCGGTCAAGCTGGAAATGCGCAATTTGCCTTGCCCGAAAGCGGAAATGCGCCCTTGCGGCAACACCGGGCAGGGGAACGATCTGCGCGACATCACAATGGATTGCACGCGATTCGCCCCCGCCGCGTCGCTTCGTGTCTTGCACCGGTGCGCAACGCGCTTATAGCGGGCGCCATGCGTACCGGATCGATCTCTCGAAAGACCAAGGAAACCGCCATCGAAGTGGCCGTGAACCTCGACGGCACGGGCGAATACGACATCGCCACGGGCGTCGGTTTCCTCGACCATATGGTGGAGCAATTTTCGCGCCATTCGCTGATCGACGTGACGTTGAAAGTCGATGGCGACTTGCACGTGGACCAGCACCACACGGTGGAAGACAGCGCCATCGCGCTGGGCGAGGCGATCCTGCAAGCCCTTGGCGAAAAACGCGGAATCGCGCGATATGGCGCGGCCTATTCGCCGATGGACGAAACGCTGGCCCGTGTCGCGCTGGATATTTCCGGCAGGCCCTACCTCGTATGGAAGGCTGGCTTTTCGCAGCCGCGCCTTGGCGAGATGGATACCGAGCTGTTCGAACACTGGTTCCATTCGATCGCGCAGGCCGCGGGCATCACGCTGCACATCGAACTGCTTTACGGGCAGAACAACCATCACATCATCGAGGGGATCTACAAGGGATTCGCCCGCGCGATGCGTTCGGCCGTCGAACTCGATCCGCGCAAGGGCGATGCCGTCCCCTCCACCAAGGGCCTGCTCGGAAAGGGCACGATAGAGGCCTGATGCCATGCCCGGACATGTCGCACTGATCGATTACGGCGCGGGCAACCTGCAGTCCGTGGCCAATGCGCTGAAGGCCGCCGGTGCGCCTCTCGTCAAGGTTACCGACAAGCCCGATGTCGTGCTTGCGGCAGAGCGTGTCGTCCTGCCCGGTGTGGGCGCGTTCGGCGCCTGCGCGCGCGCCTTGCGCGGCATATCCGGTATGGTCGAGGCGATGGAGCAGCGGGTGCTGGATGAAGGCGCACCGTTCCTTGGCATCTGCGTCGGCATGCAACTCCTCGCCTCGCGCGGGGTGGAGCACGGCGTTCACAAGGGGCTGGACTGGATCGGCGGCGAAGTCATCGCGATCGAAGTCACCGATCCGGCGATAAAAGTGCCGCACATGGGCTGGAACGACGTTGCGGCGATGAAGCACCGCGACGGGGCCGGCCTGATCGAGCGGGGGGAGGCCTATTTCCTCCACTCCTACCATTTCGTGCCGGATGAAGGCCGCGACATTGCCGCGATCACCGATCACGGCGGCGCGATCACCGCCGCCGTTGCGCGCGACAACATTCTGGGCGTCCAGTTCCATCCGGAAAAGAGCCAGCGCTACGGCATCGAATTGCTGGAGCGGTGGCTGGACTGGAAGCCTTGAGTTTTTAGTGGCGTCTGACCGCCGATGCCGACCAACCTTGGCGCTTTGGGTGCCTATGAAGAGAAGTTGCGTATGATCGTATTCCCCGCAATCGACCTCAAGGGCGGGCAGGTCGTCCGGCTTGCCGAAGGCGATATGGACCGCGCCACCGTTTATGGCGACAATCCCGCCGCGCAGGCGAAGATCTTTGCCGAGGCTGGCGCGATGCACCTCCACGTCGTCGATCTCGACGGGTCGTTCGCCGGAGAGGCGCGCAATCGGGAGGCGGTGGAAGCCATCGTCGATGCGTTCGAAGGTTACGTCCAGCTTGGCGGCGGCATCCGCACTCCGCAAGTGGTGGAGGCATGGTTCGACGCAGGCGTGGCGCGCATCGTGATGGGCACTGCCGCGCTGAAAGATCCGCAGTTCGTGAAGGACATGGCAAAGGAATATCCCGGTGGCATCGTCGTCGCGGTCGACGCGAAAGACGGCATGGTGGCCACTGCTGGCTGGGCCGATGTGTCGGACGTGCCGGTGGTCGACATGGCCCGCCGGTTCGAGGATGCGGGCGTCACCAGCCTGCTGTTCACCGACATCGGGCGCGACGGCATGCTGAAGGGTTGCAATATCGAGGCGACGGTCGACCTTGCCCGCGCGGTCGATATTCCGGTGATCGCCAGCGGCGGGGTGAAGGGGCTGGACGATATCCGCATGCTCTCCCTCTATGCCAATGACGGGATCGAGGGGGTCATCACCGGTCGCGCGATCTATGACGGGCGGCTCGACCTTGCCACCGCGCTGAAGATGGCCGCTGCCGCCTGATCGCGCTATGATCCCCGCGTTTTCCCGGAGTCTTTTGCAATGACCGTTCGCGTTCGCGTGATCCCCTGCCTCGACGTTGCCGACGGGCGCGTGGTGAAGGGCGTGAACTTCGTCGACCTGATCGATGCGGGCGATCCGGTGGAACAGGCCAAGGCATACGACGCGGCGGGCGCGGACGAGCTGTGTTTTCTCGACATATCGGCCAGCCATGAAGGACGCGGCACGTTGATCGATGTCGTGCGGCGCACGGCGGAAGTCTGTTTCATGCCGCTTACCGTGGGCGGCGGCGTGCGCAGTGCTGACGATGCCCGCGCATTGTTGCTGGCAGGGGCGGACAAGGTCGCCGTCAATTCCGCCGCCGTTTCGCGCCCCGAAGTCGTGGCCGAAATCGCCGAACGTTTCGGCAGCCAGTGTGTAGTCGCCAGCGTGGACGCACGGCGGGTCTGTGGACCGGGTGTGGATAACCCCGGGGATGACCGTGGGGAAAGGCGGTGGGAAATTTTCACCCACGGCGGGCGCAAGGAGACCGGCATCGACGCGATCGAACATGCCCGTCGCCTTGCCGATCTTGGCGCGGGTGAACTTCTCGTCACTTCCATGGACGGGGACGGAACGAAGCGGGGCTATGACCTCGAACTCACCCGCACGATTGCGGATGCGGTGGGCATTCCGGTTATCGCCAGCGGCGGTGTCGGCAATCTGGGTCATCTCGTCGCCGGCGTGACGGAAGGGCGTGCCAGCGCGGTGCTGGCGGCCAGCATCTTCCATTTCGGCCAGCACACGATTGCCGAGGCGCACGAGGCGCTGCGCATGGCCGGACTTCCAGCCAGAAGTTGATCGTCGATGCCGGTATGTCGTTCGTAGAGCGATAGTATGCGGAATCGGGACGGGGATTGCATCGCGCTGCCGAATGGTTACATGCGCAACCAGATTGCCTTTCCCCCGAGGTTCGATTCCCTATGCGTATCCTGTCGCTTGCCGCAGCATCGCTGCTGCTGGCATCCTGCACTGCCACCAATACGACTTCCGGCCCGAAAACCGCGCCCAGCGCGCCGTTCATCGAAGGCGACATTCGTTACCTCGCGTCGGATGCGCTTGACGGGCGCAAGGCGGGCACTGCCGGTTTCGATGCGGCGTCCGACTATGTCGCGCAGCGTTTCGCGGCGATCGGGCTGAAGCCCGGCGGCACGGACGGAACTTGGTTCCAGCCGGTGGACCTGCGCATCAAGTCCTATGGCGCGATCGACGGCAACGTGATGGAACTGTCCGGCCCGAACGCGCCGGACGGGTTGGAGGCGAACGAGGACTACATCGTTACCGCTGCGGGCAACGCGCTGTCGGGCACCGTCGAAGCTCCGCTCGTTTTCGTGGGGCAAGGGTTTGTCGATCCGCGAACGGGCCGCGACGATCTGGCCGGTGTGGATCTGGAAGGAAAGATCGCGGTCGCACTGTCGGGCGCGCCCGAATACCTTGATCCCGAAGAACTGGCCTATTTCAAGAGCACGCGCATCGACCGGCTTGCCGATGCAGGCGCGGTGGGGGTCATTTCGCTTAGCCTTCCCAAGGATGACAAGCCTGCCGCGTGGAAGGGCACGAAGGACTATTACCACCACTACACACTGGCTACGTGGATCGGCCCCGACGGGACGGCATTCGGGCGCAAACCCGCCTATCGCGCCTATGCGACGATCCGGCCAGAATCGGCCGAAAAATTCCTGGCGAAACAGCCGGTCGACCTGAAATCGGCGTTCGAGACGACAAACACCCGCGAGGGACGGTTCAGGCCGTTCGACATGGGCGTGACCGCGAAGATGACGTTCGACCAGAAGCTGCGGGACGTCACCAGCCGCAATGTCGTCGGCATGGTCGAAGGCACCGATCCGCAGTTGAAGAACGAATACGTCGTGCTCACTGCGCACCTCGACCATATCGGCCACGAACCGGCGGGCGCAGAGGGCGATGCGATCAACAACGGCGCGATGGACAACGCCTCGGGTGTTGCAATCATGCTGGACGTTGCCCGCAGGCTTGCCGCTAATCCGCCGCGCCGTTCAGTCCTGTTCGTCGCGTTGACGGCGGAGGAAATGGGCCTTGTCGGTTCGGCCTACAACGCGCGTTTCCCGACCGTTCCTGCCGGCAGCATCGTCGCCAACGTCAACATGGACATGCCGATGGTGACATATCCGTTCAGCGACATCATCGCCTATGGCGCGGAGCGGACGACCATGTTCCCGGTGGTACGGGCCGCCGCCCGCCGGGCTGGCGTAACCCTTGCCGCCGACCCGAAGCCGGAAGAGGCGTTCTTCACCCGGTCCGATCACTATTCCTATGTCGAGACGGGCGTTCCGTCCGTCTACCTCGACACGGGGCCGGGTAATGGCGGGGACAAGGCGCTCGATACCTTTCTGGAAGAGCATTACCACAAGGTTTCGGACGAGGCCGAAGTGGTCGACTTCGAACAGGCGGCCCGCTTTGCCGGCATCAATTACGAAATCGCGCGCGGAATCGCGAATATGGGGCAGCGGCCGGTGTGGAAGAAGGACGACTTCTTCGGCACGGTGTTCGGTGGGCGGATGGAGGACTGATCCAACCGCCGGCGCTACAGCCGCTGGCTCATAGCGACGGGGCGGGTCTTACCTGCCCCCATGGTTCCCCCGATCCGTCCCGTCGCAAACACGGCCTGAGTTCCGGCCGTTCCCGGGTGCCCATTGCCGCCTGCGCGGCCAGTCCCTACCTTTGCGCGCGAATGCCCGGATCGTCGGGCCAGCAGGGGCAAGCCGATGCATGAAGGGGGGACGGGCGCGATGCTGATGGAGGGGCTGATCCTCCTCGGCTTTGCGCTGACTTTCGTGCTCGTCTTCCGCCGTTTGGGCCTTGGTGCGACACTGGGTTATCTCGTCGCCGGTGCCGTCGTGGGTCCGCAAGTGCTGGGCCTTGTTGGCGGGGCCGAGGAAAAGGTCGGTTTCGCCGAGCTTGGCATTGTGTTCCTGCTGTTCATCGTCGGGCTCGAACTCGCCCCGAACCGGCTGTGGCGGATGCGCAAGGAGATATTCGGGCTGGGCCTTGCGCAAGTCGCACTGTGCGGCCTTGCGGTCAGCGCCGTCATCTATGTCTTCACCGGCTTCACGCTGGCCGCTTCGCTGGCCATCGGCCTGCCGCTCGGCCTTTCCTCCACAGCGCAGGTCCTGCCGATGTTGCAAAGCGTGGGGCGGCTGAAGACCCCCTTCGGCGAACGGGCCTTCGCGATCCTGCTGTTTCAGGACCTGTCGCTTATCCCGCTGATCACCATCGTCGCCGCGCTCAGCCGGAATCCGGAGATTCAGGAAGGCCCGCCCGGCTGGCAGACCGCGTTGCTGGCGGTTGTTGCCATCGCAGGGTTGATCGCGGCTGGCCGCTTCGTCATCCGTCCGCTGTTCCGCCTCATCGGCGTCCTGGGCGAACGGGAGATGTTCGTCGTTGCAGCTCTGTTCACGATTGTCGGCGCCGCCGCGCTGATGGAATGGATCGGCCTGTCCACCGCGCTTGGCGCGTTCATCGCGGGCGTCATGCTGGCCAGTTCGCCTTATCGCCACGAGCTGGAGGCCGATGTCGAACCGTTCCGGTCGATCCTGCTGGGCCTGTTCTTCCTGTCCATCGGCATGATGCTGGACCTGTCCGCCATTGCCGAACGCCCCCTGTTCGTGGCCGGCATGGCCCTTGCGCTGATCGCCACCAAGGCCGCGGTCATCACCGCGATCGGCATGATCATGAAGATGTCGTGGCAGCGTGCGCTGGCGCTGGGCCTGCTGCTTAGCCAGGGTGGTGAATTCGGGTTCGTGCTGTTCGCGCAGGCGCAGGACGGGCTGCTTATCGCGCCAGAGGCCGCCAGCCTGTTCGGCGCGGTCGTCACGATATCGATGGCCACGACCCCGTTCCTGATGATGGCAACCCGCCGTATCCGTGCCGAGGCCAATAAGGACGGCGGCGAACGCGAAGGGCCGAGTGCCGAAGGGGCAAGCGCCGTGGTCGTCGGATATGGCCGATTCGGCCAGACGGTCACGCAGATGCTGGTGGCGGCCGGCATCAAGGTGACGATCGTCGACCGCGATGTGGAGATGATCGATATCGCCCAGCAGTTCGGGGCGAAGGTCTATTTCGGAGAAGGCACGCGCATCGATCTGCTGCGTCAGGCAGGGGCGGGAGAGGCCAAGGCGATCCTGTTCTGTACCGACAAGGACCAGGTCGACCCCGAACTCGTCAGCGCGGTTCGCGAACATTTCTCCGATGCCGCGATCTTCGTGCGGGCCTTCGACCGGCGCGGTGTCGTGCGTCTTTCGGGCACGCCGGCGGACTTCGTGGTTCGCGAAGTGTTCGAATCGGCCATCGTCATGGGCCGCAATGCGCTGGAACGTCTGGGCGAAAGCCTTGAGGCCATCGACGAGGCGGAACATGCCTATCGCGAACGGGATTGCGAACGGATGGAACGCCAGATCGATACCGGCGATCTGCGCACCGCGCACGACCGGATCTTCGTGCAAAGGGACTGAGCGAGATTGATTTCGCGGGCCCGCGAGTCCAAAGGCTGGCTTCATGGCCGATGACCTGAACACGCTGGCGCGCCTTGCCGCCACGATAGAGAGCCGCAAGGGCGGCAACCCGAACGAAAGCTATGTCGCAAAGCTTTTCGATCGCGGACCCGACTATGCCGCGCGAAAGCTGGGCGAGGAGGCGGTGGAAACCGTGGTCGCCGCGCTTGCCGGATCGGACGAGGAACTGGTTGGCGAGGCCGCCGACGTGATTTTTCACCTCGCCGTGCTGCTGTCCGCACGCGATTTGTCGATCCACGATGTGCTTGCAGAACTGGACCGGCGCGACGGCGTTTCGGGAATCGCCGAAAAAGCATCGAGGAAACCGGAATGAACCCCGTCGACCCCAAGGCACCTTACGATGACAGTAATATCTTCGCGCGAATCCTGCGCGGGGAGCTGCCGTGCACGAAAGTCTACGAGGATGAGTGGGCCTTCGCCTTCCACGACATAGCCCCCGTGGCGGAGATCCACGTGCTGGTCGTGCCCAAGGGCAAGTACGTGAGCTGGGACGATTTTTCGGTCCATGCACCGGCAGAGGAAATCGCCGGTTTCGTACGCGCCGTGGGCAGGATCGCGCGCGAGATGGACCTTGTCGAACCCGGTTACCGGATCATCAACAACATCGGTCCGAACGGCGGGCAGATCGTGCCGCACCTTCATGTCCACCTGCTTGGCGGCCGTGTCATGGGGCCGATGCTGGACCGGAACTGGCAGCCCGCCTGACACAATCGTGAATTTGTGATGAATCGCGCATCCACAGGCGAAAAATAAGGCGCTTGTGTGGCGAATCCGGGCTTGGCTATGACGCCTCGGCAATGGCGCAACCGCTTCCCAGCCCGGTAACCGGATCGATACGCGACGGCGTGCATTATTACGCCGTGCGCGCATTCTATGAAGATACCGACCTGTCAGGCGTGGTCTATCACGCCAATTACCTGCGCTGGTTCGAGCGGGCGCGGTCCGATCTGCTCGACCTGATCGGCGTGGACCAGCGCGCCGCGGTGGAAGCGGGGGAGGGTGCCTACTCGGTTGCCGACCTGTCGATCCGCTACAAGGCACCGGCAAGGCTTGGCGATATCGTCTTGATTGAAACCCGGGCGGTGAAGCTTGGCCGTGCGTCGGTCGAACTGGCCCAGCGCGCCTTGCGCGCAGAAACACTTCTTGCCGACATGGATGTCCGCGTCGGCTTCGTATCCCCCGATGGCCGTCCGCGCCGCCAGCCCGATGCATGGCTGGCCGCGTTCGAAACGGTCGCCCCCACCCGAAACGAGAGCAGATGACCCTGATCGCCACCATCCTTTCCGTTGCCGTTCCCGCATCCGGCGCGACCGGCGTGCCCAGCCGGGTCGATCCGATCCAGTTGTTCCTCGATGCGGATATCGTCGTGCAGGCGGTGATGGCGGGCCTGATCCTCGCCTCGATCTGGGTCTGGGCGATCATCGTGTCGTTCTCCATGGGAATGGGGCGGCTGGACCGGAAGAACCGCGAATTCGAAAGCCGGTTCTGGCAGGCCGACGATGTCGAGCCGCTGGTTCGTTCGAACGATGACCTTCCCTCCCGCCGCGTCGCCGCCGCCGCGATCACAGAGTGGCAGACATCGACCCGCCGTGGCCTGAAGGACAAGGCATCGCTGCGCGAACGCCTTTCCAGCGCGATGGATGCCGCCGTCACGAACGAAAGCGACCATCTGGCCGAGAAGCTGAATTTCCTCGCCACTGTCGGTTCGGTCGCGCCGTTCGTGGGCCTGTTCGGTACCGTCTGGGGCATCATGAACAGCTTCTTCCAGATCGGTGCGCAGTCGAATACCTCGCTCGCGGTTGTCGCTCCCGGTATTTCCGAGGCGCTGTTCGCAACCGCCATCGGCCTGTTTGCCGCGATCCCCGCGGTCATCGCCTACAACCGCTTCTCGCACCGCGTGAATGCCTTCGAAACGCGGCTCTATCGTTTCTCCGACCGCTTCCACGCCTCGCTCAGCCGCGAACTGGAGGCTATGTAAGTGGGGGCCAGTCTCTCTTCATCTGGTGGCGGTAGTCGCGGCAGGCGGCGGGGCCGTGGGGGCCGCGCGCCCATGGCCGAAATCAACGTGACACCGATGGTCGACGTCATGCTGGTTCTGCTGATCATCTTCATGGTCGCCGCACCGCTGATGGTTGCGGGCGTGCCGGTGGATTTGCCGGATAGTCAGGCTGACGCGCTGGACAGCAAGGACCGGCAGGTCACCGTCAGCCTTGACGAGCAGGGGCTGATCTACATTGATGAAACGCGCGTGCCCGCCGGTGCCTTTGCCGACCGGCTTGCCGCGATTTCGCCCAGCGGCCAAACCGCGCCGCCAGTCGTTCTGCGTGCCGACAGGGCGCTGGATTACGGGCGCGTCGTTGCCGTGATGGGCGCGCTCAACAAGGCCGGGTTCCGCCAGATCTCACTGGTCACCCACGGTTCATCGGAAAGTCCATAGGCCTTGACGACAATGCGTGTAGCCGCACTTCAGGGAGACGTCACCGACGACACCCGCTTCGGGCGGGATGACCGGCTTGGGTTGGGCATCGCCGTTGCGCTGCATGTGGTCCTGCTGATCGTTCTCGTCGCATGGGACAAGGATGCCCCGTCGATGCCCGCGCCGGACCGGATCGCGGTCACGGTGTCGGACGAGATTGCGCTGGAATCGATATCGCCCAATCCGATGGCCAATCCCGCGCCATCGGTCGGCGCTGAAGTCGGCGAAACGCAGCTTCCGGCCGAACAGCAGGAGGCTGCGCAGGCCGCGCTGCGCGAAGTGGCGGAGCCGCGCCCTGCGCTGGTCCCTACGCCATCGCAAAGTAGCGCACCCAGCCCGCCCAAGGCAGCGGCGAAGCCTGCACCCGACCGTTCGGAACGCCGCCGCCCCGACGCCCCCTCGCGCGGCAGCAGGCTCGGCAACGATTTCCTGACCGGCACCGGCGGCAGCGGCAGTGATGCCGACCAGCCTGCAGAACGTGCCGGTCCCCTGACCGCCGCTTCGCTTTCCAGCGCCATCAGCCGGCAGCTGCGCCCGCACTGGACCGCGCCGCAAGGCGTCGACGCCGAAAAGCTCGTCACCGTTCTCGCATGGGAAATGAACCGCGACGGATCGTTGAGAGGGCGTCCGCGCGTCGTTTCGCAAAGCGGTGTGACCGATGCCAATTCCGCCCAGAAGGACCGCCACGCAGAGCTTGCCATACGCGCGGTGCAGCTTGCGGCGCCCTTTGACCTGCCCGACGAATACTACGACACGTGGAAGAACGTACGTGAATTCCGCTTCGACCGGAGACTGTAAGGATGAAGACACCCGCAATCATCGCATCGGCCCTGCTGGCCTTTGCAAGCCAGCCTGTCCTTGCACAGGACGGCGGCCTCGTCGGTTCGGTCTCGGACGAAAGCGAGTGGCAGGATCTGGGTATCGCGATCCCCGCGTTCCCGGCGCAGGCCGACGTCGCGACTGCCGCCGCGCCGAAGACAACCGGCGCACTGGGCGTCGAACTGGCGCGCATCATCACCGCCGACCTGAAGAACAACGGATTGTTCCGCCCCGTCGGCCCCGATGCCCTGCCGCGCATCGCCTTTGCCGAGGCGACGAACCCGCAGTTCGGCCGCTGGAAACCGCTGGGTAGCGAGATGCTGGTCCACGGCTTCGTCAGGGCCGCGCCTGACGGGCAATTGACCGTCGGCTGCTATCTCTACGATGTGCAGTTGCAGAGCGAACTGGTTCGCGAAGGCTATGTCGTCAGCCCGTCCGACTGGCGCCGTGCCGCGCACAAGTGTGCGGACCTGATCTATTCGCGCCTGTCGGGCGAGGATCCGTTCTTCGATTCCAGGATCGCCTACATCGCCGAAACAGGGCCGAAGGGTAACCGCCGCAAGCGCCTTGCCATCATGGACAGCGACGGCGCGAACCACACCTTCATAACCAGCGGGTCCAGCCCCGCGCTAACCCCGCGCTATTCGCCTGACTATTCGAAGATCGCCTACCTGTCCTACAACGACGGCAATCCGCGCATCTATGTCTATGACATCAGCTCGCGCAGGCAGGTGCTGATCACGCAGAGTTCGAACCCGACGTTCGCACCCCGCTGGTCGCCCGACGGCAAGTGGATCCTCTATTCGATGGCCAGCGCGGGCAATACCGACATCTACCGCGTGTCGAGCGCGGGCGGCGGCACGCCGGTCAAGCTGACCAGCAGCCCCGGCATCGACATCGGCGGTTCCTATTCGCCCGATGGCCGCCGGATCGTGTTCGAAAGCGACCGTTCGGGCAGCCAGCAGATTTACGTGATGGATGCCGACGGTTCGAACCAGAAGCGCGTCAGCTTTTTCGGCGGGCGCGCGGCAACGCCGGAATGGAGCCCGCGCGGCGACCAGATCGCCTTTACCCACATCGCTGGCGACTTGCGCGTTGCGGTGATGAGCCCGGGCGGAGGCAATATGCGCCATCTCACCAATGCGTGGCAGGACGAGGCCCCGACGTGGAGCCCGAATGGCCGCATCATCCAGTTCTTCCGGACCGAGCGGAACACGGGCAAAACCAGCCTGTGGCAGGTCGACCTGACGGGTCGCCACTTGCGCAAACTCGACACTCCCGAAGATGCGTCCGATCCCTCGTGGGGACCGGTTCGCCCTTAAATGCGTTAGTGACATAATCACACACGCGGATGGACCGGGTCGCACCGTTCGTCGTGCCAGCAATCACTCTGCCGGAAGCATTCCGCCAGACAATACGAAGGAGCATGCCTAAAATGTCCATTCTGCGCACTCGCATGGTTGCGCCCATCGCCCTGATCGCGGCCGGTTCGCTGGCCCTTGGCGCCTGCAAGACCACGCCCAAGGAACTGCCGCCCGAACCGACCCCGACTCCGGTTGCAACCGCAACGCCGACCCCGACGGGTCCTGTTCCGGGCAGCCAGGCGCACTTCCTCGCCAACGTATCGTCGGACACGGTCTATTTCGATACTGACCAGTACAACATCGACAGCGCCGACATGGCGACCTTGCAGAGCCAGGCACAGTGGTTGATGCAGTTCCCGGCCAAGCGCGTCACGATCGAAGGTCACTGCGACGAACGTGGTACGCGTGAATACAACCTCGCGTTGGGTGAACGCCGCGCCAACGCGGCCAAGAACTACCTCGTCAGCCTTGGCGTGGATGCCAGCCGCATCTCGACCCTGAGCTACGGCAAGGAGCGCCCGGCCGCACTCGGCTCGGACGAGTCTTCGTGGGCGCAGAACCGCCGCGCCGTGACTGTCACGATTCAGTGAGCGGCATCTCGGTCGCGCCGGTCAGTCGATCGGCGCGGATCGGATAGAATGCCGGCTCCGGTCACGCCGGGGCCGGCATTGCGCTTTGTGGCACCGTGAAACCGGCATGGCGATCAGGCGTTTCCATCCCGACTGAAAATACACTAGACGCATTTCCGACATGGCTCGATCAGGACGTTCGATAGACTGGGGCTTTCCCCGCTGGCGCGGCTATGAAGCCGGGCGCGAGGCTGAGGCCGTGCGCCTGTGCGACCGTGTCGGATGCGAGGAGCGCGGCGACTGCCCGGCCCCCAAAAGCCCGAACAGCCCTGAACGCTGGTATTTCTGTCAGCAGCATGCCGCCGAATACAACAAGGGCTGGGACTACTTTGCCGGATTGAGCGCGGAAGAAGCCGCCGCCCGCGCCGCAGAAGAACAGCGCGACAATTCCGGTTTTCGCGAATCGGCCCATTATGGCTGGGCGGGATCGGGAGACGGATCGCGCACCCGGGACGAGTTGAACGCGCTCGATGCGCTGGAACTGGATCCGGACGTCGATTTCGCCACGATCAAGAAGGCGTGGCGCGCCAAGGCGAAGGAAGTGCACCCCGACGTGAAGCCGGGCGATGCGGACGCGGCCAAGGAATTCCACAAGTTGCAACTGGCCTACGAAGTGTTGCGCGCTGCCGAGGATCGCCGCCAATGGGCAGGGCCCGAGGCCTGATCGCACCCTAGCGGTCGATCCATTCCTCCACCAGCGCGGCGAACATTCCCGGTCCCGTTTCCGGCAGGAAATGGTCCGCATCAGGCACGATTTCCAGAGAGCAGTTAGGCAGTGCGCTAGCCAGCGCCCGGCTCGGAATCGAAAATGCAGGGCGGGTCCGCTCTCCCATGGCGACAAGGCACGGGGTCTCGATGCGGGCCAGCTCCGCAGGGCCGATCTTCGCTGGCGGCTGACCGCCTCCCATCAGCAATGGCATCGTGCGTGCGTTCGACAGATACATTTCCTGCCGATGCGGCGCGAGTCTTGCAAACGCCGCGCCGACAAGCTGGCGGACCGAGGCGTGCGGCCCTTCGCTTTCCAGCTTGGCGCCAACGGCTCCAAACAGGCTTCCTGCATCCTTGCCGAACGCAGCCTTCTCGTCTTCGTCGATGATATATTGGCCAAGTCCGGCTTCGTAAAACAGGGCCGAGGCGAATAGGGCAGGAGCATCGAGCAATGCCTTGAGCATGACGTGAACGGCATAGGACCACCCGACGAGGTGAACGTCCCCGCCCATGCTGGCTGCCATCTCACACACGTCGCGGGCATGGATGTCCGTGCCGAAGCCGGCTCCATCGTCGCGCCAGTCCCCGTCCCCGAAATATGACAGCGTGACCGCCCGCACATCCCAAGTCGGCGGCAACAACGCGATCACCGGATCCCAGACCCGCTCGTCAGAAGCGGCGCCATGTACGAACAGTATGCGGGGAGTTTCCATGGCAGTCAGGTATCAAGTGAAAAGACGGACGCCAATGCCATCCGTCGCAATCGCTGATGCGCAGGCCCGCGGCGCCAAGTGAATCAACCGCCTGTTTTCGTGTGAAAATGGTCCCAGAAGAGGGATCGAACCGTCACGGCCACTAGACGGTCCCGCAGGATCATCGCTGACCATTTCCTCGGACGCTTCCGCTAAGCGTTGGTTGATGGTGGCGGATGATGGCGGACCGTCAGTGCGGACGATCTGGGGAGCGTTCTTATCTGACATTGATGTGGGCTCAGGTCATTCTAGGAAGGTGATCGGACGCTCTTCTCATCGTCGACCCATTGATGCTGGCAGTTTCGGCAATGACGGGTGGAGGCATCGATCTCAACGCAGCACCCTCCCAATGCGACCTCGTTCCGTTTGGCCTTCTTGATGAGGCTCCGACTGGGGTAGCCGTAGGCGATAGGGATGCCCGTTTTCTCTCCGCACTTAGGGCAGACGAAGCGTTTGCGTCTCATGCGGCGATGTTCTCATTCATCTTCGGGTGGCTGATCCTGACGATTCTCTCGCTGTTCGGCTTCGGCCTTTCGCTTGGCATCCATCTGCGCCTTGAGTTCGAAGAAGCGGGGGCCAAGGGTCGGCCTGTCCTTCGGGTCCATCATGCGGCGATAGCCTCATTGGTCATGCGGACCTTGATGCGGTGGACGGTGCCGACCCCGACTTTGAGTTTGCGGGCCGTCTCATTGATGGATGTGCCAGAGTTGAGATGACGCTCGATCTTGGCGATCTTCTCGGGATCGAGTGCGGGACGGCCAGCCTTCTTGGTGGATCGGGCAAGACCAGCCATGATGCGGCTGCGGATCATCTCGCGTTCGAAGTCGGCGAAGACGCTGAGCATACCGAACATTGCGCGACCACTGGGCGTGCTGGTGTCGAGCGCCTGCTGGTGAAGGTAGAGGTGAACTCCCTTCGCATTGATCTCATTGAGGAAGGATACAAGGTCTCGAAGTGAGCGTCCCAGACGATCCACGGCCCATGATGCGACCAGATCGATCTCACGGCGGGCCACAGCCTTCATCAACGCATCGTAGCCCGGGCGCTTGTCGCGACCTTTGCTTCCTGAGATTCCGTGATCCTCATATTCGGCGACGATCTCCCAACCGTTCTTCTCAGCGACGGTGATGAGTTCTCGTCGCTGGTTCTCGGTGGTCTGGCTGTCCTGCGAGACGCGGGTGTAAATGGCGATGCGCTTGGTCATTCCAGCAGACTCTCACAGTTCTGGAATGCGTCAAGTAGTTCTTTTAGTTCGATAATTTATGGACCTGTGGCGTTACTCGCCCATGTCTTGACGGTAGTCGTTCAACTGGTTGACCCGTTCACGGATCACGCGTGCCCTACAATGAGGTAGCTGGATCGACCAACCGATGGAGCCGAACTCCTCGGAAGTATTGAAGAACTTGCACGATGCGTCCTTGTAGCTGATCCAAAGGCGCTGCTCTGCCAATAGGCTCGACTTTGCTGCTTGTGTTGAAAGGCCACCGTATGCCCGCCGCCAAGCTTGAGTAAGTGCGGCTTCCTCTCGCTCAACCCATGCATTCCCGCACTGAGCGAAGTCGGTGGATGTGCTGCCCTGTGAGACGCATCGTTTAAAATATTCATCAGCGGATGCCGAGTTCGCATAGAGCAATGCGCCGAATGCAATCCCGAAGGCTGCTAGTCTGGTTTTCATAGCCCTCGACAATTCAGTAGACCTCTTCGCCGTCCTCATAATCGTCTTCCATCTCTCGAACACGAGCATCTAGCGCGTCTTCAAAAGCCATCGTCCCTTCATGGAAGGACTGGCTGTTACCGTATGTCGAGTATCCGTTCTCGGCACCCCACTGCCAACCTGCCTCATGACCTGAACAGTCGATGGTGCAGCCATAGCTCATGTCATAACCTTCGCTGGCAAGCTGATCCCGAGCGACCCGACGCGCTTCATCCTCATCGAACTCTTCGCGCTCTTCCTCATCGTCGGCATACGATCCGTATCCGCCGCTGTAGCTACCGTCATAGCTGGCGGATTCGTCCTCCTCGACATCGCCATCCGCGTAATATCCGTCCTCGGAGTATTCGTCGTAGTCGGAGGTCGAAGCTTCGCTGCCACATGCTGCCAGCACCATCGCCAGCAACAACGGAATCGTCTTGATCGGATGAACTAGTGTCATGCTTGCCCCCATACCTCGATCATCCCTGATAAACCGTTCCCGATTCAACTGATTTGAGAACAGCGAAAACTGACCATCTGAACTCACCGATTTCCGCCAGTTCTCAAGCCGCATTTTCAACGGGGGTTATGGAATGCGTCCGCTGCCCATCTATCGGGGGCTGCGCCCCAGATCGCCACAGAGAAAGATGATGAGCGAGGCAAGCATGTCAACGGCGGCGTAAAAGTCGTCCATTG